>CAVSPQ010000006.1:0-951427 GCA_963730045.1 uncultured Actinomycetota bacterium
GCCCCGGGGTCGCCACGAAGACCCTGCCGAGCCCCCATTGACGTGTCCAGATCGCGGGTACGACCACCGGCCGAGTCCAGGCGTCGAAGTCTCGCGCTGCCACGGTCGTCGTGGCGAGCACCTCGTTGTAGGAGTCGGACAGCACCCAATACTGCTCGGTGGTGAGGTCGAAGTCCCCGATTCCCGCCACGATCGGATGGTCGGCCTTCGCGGGGACGATGTTGATGGTGTGGGCGACGAAATTGTCGTCGGGCCGCCCGTTGAGCTGGTCGCGAGGTGCACGCGTCGGGTGGTGAGCGAACTGGCCGCCGATCAGTTGCAGATAGTCGGCGTTGTCGCGATACGAGTCTGCGATCCCGCCATGCCATCCGGCCATTCCCGTTCCCGATCGGACGGCGGCGATGAGCCCGGCGACTTCGTCCTTCTCGATCACGTTCATCGTGTTCACCTGCACGACCAGGTCGACCGTGGGCAGGTAGTCGCGGTCGGCGTAGACCGCGGTCGACTCTTCGACCCGCACCTCATATCCGTTGGAGACGAGAAAGGGGATGATCGATTCGCTGGTCTCGACAGGCTGGTGGCCGTCCCAGCCGCCTCGCACGATCAGCGCCTTCTTCGTCGTCATGAGCCATGTGGACGCCACAGGGCTGCTCCGCTGGGTTTACTCGCGCTGACCGGACCGGGCCGGTCGAGCGACGCACGATCAGCTCGGGGCGTCGTGGCGGCAGTGGCGGGGGCGCCACGCCGTCGATGAGCGCGAGCAGTTGCTGCACCGCATCCCTGCCCTGGGCGGTGAAATCGAGCCGAAGGGTCGTGAGCGGCGGCGAGAAGTACGCTGCCTCCGGGGTGTCGTCGACTCCCGTCACGCTCACGTCGTCCGGTACACGGTGGCCGCGCTCGTTGAGGGCGAGGATGACACCGAGCGCGGTCTGATCGTTGGCTGCGACGAACGCCGTCGCGGGCAGTTCGTCCGGCAGCGATGCGATCGCCTCATAGCCGGAGCGGGCGGACCAGTCGCCGTGAATGACGCCCCGAGAGCGCAGGCCGAGCTCGACGACCGCGGCCTCGTACTCGCGGGTGCGGTTGCGCGCCCCCACCCAGTCGCGCGGGCCGGCGATGTGCACGACATCACGGTGACCGAGATCGGCGAGGTGACGCAGCACGGCGAGGAGACCGTTGGCGGCGGGCGTGGAGTCGGTCGGCAGCTTGTCGTGGCCGGTGGCCAGGTAGAGCGGCACCCGGAACGTCGTGGTCTCCACCGCGTTCGTCACCTCGTCGGTCGACGAGAGCGCGAGCACCCCTGCGAGGTCGAACTGCAGTGCGAGGTCGATGGACTCGCGAATCGCTGCGGGGTCGTGCACATCCAGCGTGATGACGTCGAGCAGGTAGCCGGCGTCGCGGGCGGCCATGTTGGCGCCCTCGAGGATCTTGTTCGGACCGACCTGCGTGATCTCATGGGTGAGCGCAGCGATGCGGTGCGAGCGGCCCGTCGTCAGCGAGCGGGCGTTGAGATTGGGCCGGTAGCCGAGTTCGCGGATCGCCTCGGCGACGCGGTCGCGGGTCTCGGGGCGGATGCCCGCGTAGCCCTTGAGCAACCTGGTCACCGTCGCATGGGACACCCCGGCAGCTCGCGCCACGTCATAGATCGTGGCGGGCCGTTCGACGCTCGGTTGCGTCTCGGTCATCGTTCCTCCGACGCAAGTATGACTTGACACCGTCATGTTACCGGCAACATGATGTCTCCCACGACATGTTGCCGGAAACATTCGGCAACCCGCTCACCACATGTTGCCGGAAACATTCCGGCAGCCCAGCCACAACGGAGTGAGCCTCTTGGCCGACGCGCACCTGCTACCCGACCGAATCCTGTTCGGAGCGGCGTTCTACGACGAGTACCGCGTGAACGGTGACCTCGAGCGCGACCTCGACCTGATGGCCGAGGCAGCCTTCTCGGTCATTCGCGTCGGCGAGTCTGTGTGGGCGACGTGGGAGCCGGAGCCGGGCGTGTACACCTCGACTGGCTGCAGCCCGTGCTCGACGGTGCGCACGCCCGCGGCATCTCGGTCGTGCTCGGCACGCCGACCTATGCCGTGCCCCCGTGGCTGCGCGCGATGGATCCCGACCTCGCGGGCGAGACGGCCACCGGGGTGCGCCATCCCTGGGGGAAGCGCCAGGAGGTCGACATCACGCATCCCGCTGTTCCGGCAGTACGCGGAGGGCGTCATCCGGGCGATCGTCGCGAGGTACGCCGACCACCCGGCGATCATCGGCTACCAGGTCGACAACGAGCCCGGCCCGTTCCTGCTGCACAACCAGCGCGTGTTCGACGGGTTCCTGCGCTGGCTCGAAGGCCGCTACGGGGATGTCGAGACGCTCAACCGCGAGTGGGGGCTCACGTTCTGGTCGCAGCGCATCCGCAGCTGGGACGAGCTCTGGCGTCCCGATGGCAACACCTCGCCGCAGTACCAGCTCGAGTGGCGCCGCTACCAGGCCGAGCTCGTCAACGACTTCATCGCGTGGCAGGCCGGCATCGTGCGCGAGTACGCGGATCCCCGCCAGTTCGTGACGACCTGCATCTCGTACGAACGCCCGCCGATCGACGACCAGCAGCTCGTGCAGGGGCTGGATGTCACGGCGGGCAACCCCTACTACATGATGCAGGAGGCACTCCACATCGGGGTCGAGGTGCCGCGAGCCGCGACGTGGTGGAGCAGCGGGGTGTGGGCACTCTACGAGCAGGGCGACCGCATGTTCAGCTCGGCACAGGCTCCGTTCCTGGTCACCGAGACGAACGCCCAGTCCATCGGGCAGTCCCACTGGGAGCACCAGACGCCGTACCCGGGCCAGATCGCGCTCGCGGGGCTCGCCCTCGTGGCTCGCGGTGCTCGGATGATCGAGTACTGGCAGTGGCAGACACTGCACTACGGCATCGAAACCTATTGGGGCGGGGTGCTGCCGCACAGCGGCCGACCCGGTCGCATCTACCGCGAGATCGCGGAGCTCGGTCACCGGCTGCGCGACCTCGGGCCACAGCTCGAGGGGTTCACGCCCGACGCCGATGTCGCCCTGCTCTACTCGATCGACACGAAACGCAGCTTCGAGTTCTACCCGCCGCTCGCCGACGCCGAGGGCGGCCCGGATCGCGCGTCGTACCTGCGGATCTTCGATCGCTACTACCGCGCGGCCTTCGAGGCGGGTGTCCAGAGCCGGATCGTGCACGCCGACCAGTTCCGGCAGCGCGACGCCGCGGACTTCGTGGCCGAGTTCCCGACCCTCGTCGTGCCGACGCTCTACATCGCCGACGACGACATGCTCGACGCACTCGTGCGCTACGCGGAGGCGGGCGGGCACCTCGTGGTCGGCATCCGAACCGGCTACGGCGACCAGCTCGCCCGGGCCCGGCCCGAGCGAGCGCCCGGGCGTCTCGCCGACGCAGCGGGGGTCTGGTACGACGAGTACTCGACGCTCGACGCTCCGGTCGGCATCGACGGCACCACCTTCGGTGGCGGCCAGGCCGAGGGGTGGGCCGACGCGCTCGTCGCTGACGGCGCCGACGTCGTGGCCGCGTACTCCTCGGGCATCTACGCGGGCCGGCCCGCGGTCACCTCGCGCGAGCACGGCGCCGGTCGCGTCACCTACGTGGGCACGCTGCCCGACCTCGCGCTTGCGACATCCATTCTTCGCTGGGCCGTACCGATCACGAGCGTGAGCGAATGGCAGTTGGATGCCACGGTCACGGTCACCTCGGGCAGCAGCACCGTCGGGCGCGTCTGGTTCATCAGCAACTGGTCGCCCGAGCCCGCCACCGCTCACCCGCCGCAGCGGCTCGGCGGAACACCGATCGTTCTCGAACCGTGGGACGTCACCGTCCTCGTCGAGCAACGCGACCCCGAATCCGGGGCCGTTCCCCCTCCAACACCAGAGAGAGTAGAGCAATCATGAGGCACGGAGCACGCAGAGCCGCGGTCGCGATCACCTCGATCGCTGCCGTGGCGGCATTGGCGCTCACCGGCTGCACGTCCGACGGAGGCTCGGGCGGCGACACCGGTGCGATCACGGATGCGCAGCGCGAAGAAGCGCTGAACACGCCGACCGACCTGACCTTCTGGACCTGGGTGCCCGACATCCAGGATCAGGTCGACCTGTTCGAGGCGGAGTACCCGGAGATCAACGTCACGGTCGAGAACGTCGGCCAGGGCCTGGATCACTACGCGAAGGTGCGCACCGCCGTGGAGGCCGGTAGCGGCGGTCCCGACGTGGTCCAGCTCGAGTACCAGTTCCTCTCGTCGTTCGCCCTGAGTGGCGAGCTGCTCGACCTGACGCCGTACGGTGCGGAAGACATCGCGGACGACTACGTGTCGTGGGTCTGGAACCAGGGCGTCCACAACGGCGAGATCCTGGCGATCCCGCAGGACTCGGGTCCCTTGGGCAACCTGTACCGCGAGGACATCCTGACCGCGGCTGGTGTCACCGAGCCGCCGGCCACGTGGGCGGACTACAAGACCGCCGCGGAGGCGGTGCGCGCGAACACGACGTCCTACATCTCGAACATGGCTCCGAACCAGGGCGCCGGATGGGTCGGGCTGTTGTGGCAGGCGGGCGTCAAGCCGTTCGCCTTCGACGGCGGGGAGAACGTCACGATCAACGTGAACAGCCCCGAGGCGAAGGAAGTGATGGCCTACTGGCAGGACATGATCCAGAGCGATCTGGTCTCGACCGACCCGGACTTCACCGACGAGTGGTACGCGGGTCTCAACCAGGGCAAGTACGCCGGCTGGCTGACGGCGGCGTGGGCTCCGGTCTTCCTCTCCGGTGCCGCGGCTGACACGTCGGGCCTGTGGCGCGCCGCGCCGCTGCCGCAGTGGGACGCCGACAACCCTGCCTCGGGCAACTGGGGCGGTTCGGCCGACGCGGTGCTCAAGACCTCGAAGAACCCGATCGCGGCCTACGAGCTCGCGAAGTGGATCAACAACGCGCAGGAACCGGCGTTGCTGTTCGCGACCCAGCAGAACTTCTTCCCCACTGCGACCTCGGTGCTCGAGGACCCGGCGTTCGCCGGTGCCGAGCCCGAGTTCTACGGCGGACAGAAGGTCAACGAACTGTTCGCGGAGATCTCGACGACGGTCGACCCCGACTGGCAGTGGCTGCCGTTCATGGAGTTCGCGTACACGAACTTCAACGAGACGTTCGGGGCCGAGGTCGCGGCCCACGGCGATCTCGGTGCCGGCCTGGATGCCTGGCAGGCCGCGCTCGTCGACTACGCAACCCAGCAGGGCTTCACGGTCAACGGTAGCACGCGGGCGGCCCGGGGATCCACCCCGGGCCGCCCCCGCCGAACCATCACCTGAGCGAAGGAGCTCGAGATGACCAACGCGATCCAGCGGAAGCAGCACCTCGTTGCCTACGGATTCGTCCTCCCGTTCTTCGTCGTGTTCGCGGCGATGCTCGTCGCACCGCTCGATCTACTCGGGCTACCTGAGCTTCTTCGTCGACCGGCTCGTCGGCGGCGTGAGTTTCGTCGCCTTCGAGAACTACCTGCGCGCGTTCCAGGATCCCGGCTTCCTCGCCGGACTCGGGCGCACCGCGCTGGTCCTCGTGATCCAGGTCCCCATCATGCTCGGGCTCGCGCTGTTCTTCGCGCTCGCGCTCGACTCCGGTCGAGCTCGCGGCAGCAAGGCGCTGCGGCTGCTCATCTTCTTGCCCTACGCGGTGCCCGGCGTCGTCGCCGTGCTCATGTGGGGCTACCTCTACGGGCAAGCAGTTCGGACTCATCGGGCAGATCACCGGCGCAGTCGGGCTGCCGTCAAACGAACCTGCTGTCGGATTCGAACATCCTGTTCTCGATCATGAACATCATCACGTGGACGTACGTCGGCTACAACATGATCGTCATGTACTCGGCGCTCAAGTCGATTCCCGCCGAGCTGTACGAGGCCGCCGAGATCGACGGCGCGAGCCAATGGCGACTGGCCTGGAGCGTGAAGATTCCGCTGATCCGGCCCGCCATCATCCTGACCGTCATCTTCTCGGTGATCGGGAGCTTCCAGATCTTCAACGAACCGAAACTGCTGGTGGAGATCGCGCCCACCGGGATCACGCAGTCGTTCACGCCCAACTTCTACGCCTTCAACCTCGCGTTCGTGAACCAGGACACCAACTACGCGGCGGCGATCGCATTCCTGCTCGGCTTCGTCATCATGATCGTCTCGTACGTCGTGCAACTGAGCACCCAGAGAAGGGAATTCCAGTCGTGACCGCCCAGGTGACCATTCCGGCGACCGCGCCGCGCCGCAAGTCGTACAACCGCGAAGCACGCCGCAGCACCCTGCTCACCGTGGTGATGTGGGTGTGCGTGCTCTACTTCATCGTGCCGCTCATCTGGCTCTTCATCTCGTCGACGAAAGACAACAGCGACCTGTTCACGACGTTCGGGCTGTGGTTCGGCGACGACTTCAACCTGTTCGCGAACATCGGCGACGTGTTCGCGTACAAGGACGGCATCTACCTGCGTTGGACGCTGAATACGATCCTGTACGCGGGCGTGAGCGCGATCGGCGCGAGCCTGCTCGCGACGATGGCGGGGTATGCGTTCGCGAAGTATCGGTTCCCGGGTAGCAAGGTGCTGTTCAGCATCACCCTGGGCGCGATCATGATCCCGCTCACGGCACTGGCGATCCCCACCTATCTGCTGTTCTCGTCGGCGGGCATCACCAATACGCCGTGGGCCGTCATCCTGCCGTCGCTCGTGAGTCCGTTCAGCGTGTTCCTCATGCGCGTGTACGCGGCCGATGCCATCCCGGACTCGCTCATCGAGGCTGCGCGAGTGGATGGCGCGGGCGAGATCCGGATCTTCTGGCAGGTGGCCATCCGCCTGCTCGGGCCCGGCATCGTCACGGTGATGCTGTTCACGCTCGTGGCGACCTGGAACAACTACTTCCTGCCGCTCATCATGCTCAATAGCGGGGAGCTGTATGCCGCTGACGGTCGGACTCGCGCAGCAGCAGGCGACCTCGGCGGCGGGTGGTGGCGCGCAAGCGCTGTTCTCGACCGTGATCACCGGCGCGTTCCTGTCGATCATCCCGCTGATCGTCGCGTTCCTGTACCTGCAGCGGTACTGGCAGACCGGTCTCGCGACCGGCGGGGTGAAGGGCTGACGTGATCTGGTACGGAGGGGACTACAACCCCGAGCAGTGGCCGGAAGATGTCTGGGCCGAGGATGCGCGGCTCATGCAGGAGGCGGGCGTCACCATGGTGAGCCTCGGCATCTTCTCGTGGGCGATGCTCGAACCGCGCGAGGGCGAGTTCGACTTCGGCTGGCTGGACCGCGTGATGGACGTGCTGCACGCGGCCGGTGTGCGCGTCGACCTTGCGACGGCGACGGCCTCACCGCCGCCGTGGCTCACGCACCGCTACCCCGAGGTGCTGCCCGTCACGAAGGATGGCGTGCGCCTGTCCGCCGGCAGCCGCCAGCAGTACTGCCCGAGTTCGCCCGTGTACCGCCGGCTCGCGGCACGACTCGCGTCGAAGATCGCCGAGCGCTACGCCGAGCATCCGGCCCTGGCCATGTGGCACATCAACAACGAGTACGGCTGCCATGTCAGCCACTGCTACTGCGAGACGAGCGGCGACGCGTTCCGGGCGTGGCTCGAGGCTCGCTATGGCACGGTCGACGCACTCAACGCGGCGTGGGGCACGGCGTTCTGGTCGCAACGCTATTCGGAGTTCGCCGAGGTGCAGCCGCCGAGAGCGATGCCGTCGTTCGGCAACCCGGGGCAGCTCCTCGACTTCGACCGGTTCAGCGCCGACCAGTTGCTCGAGCTCTATCGGGCCGAAGCGGCGATCGTGCGGGCGGCGACGCCATCCATCCCGGTCACCACCAACTTCATGGGCTTCTTCAAGGGTGCCGACTACTGGGCTTGGGCCCAGGAGGTGGATGTCGTCTCGGACGACTCGTACCCCGACCCCGCCGATCCGGTCAGCCCCGCCTACGCCGCGATGACCCGCGACCTCATGCGGTCGCTGCGGCACGGCCAGCCGTGGATCCTCATGGAGCAGGCGCCGAGCGCCGTGAACTGGCGGGCGAGAAACGCTCCGAAGGCGCCGGGGCAGATGGCGGCGTGGTCGAAGCAGGCGATCGCGCGCGGCGCTGACGGCATCCTGTTCTTCCAGTGGCGGCAGTCGGTGGCCGGCGCAGAGAAGTTCCACTCGGGCATGGTGCCGCACGCGGGCACCGACACGAGGGTGTGGCGTGAGATCTCCGAACTCGGCTCCGACCTCGCCGGCCTCGCGGACCTCGAGGGCAGCCGCGTCGATGCGCGGGTCGCGATCGTGTTCGAGTGGGACAGCTGGCGAAGTCTCGAGCAAGAGGCGGTGCCCACGAGGCTGAGCTACGTCGAGCACGTCTTCGCGTGGTACGCGCCGCTCTTCGAGCGCAACGTGGTCACCGACTTCGTGCGCGCCGATGCCGACCTGTCGGGGTACGACACGGTCATCGTGCCGAGCCTCTTCTGCGCGACTCCGGCAGCGCTCGACAACCTCGCCGCCTACGCGGATGGCGGCGGCCATCTCGTCGTGACCTTCCAGACCGGCATCGTCGATGAGAGGATGCACATCACCTCCGGCGGCTACCTCGGATCGCTGCAGGCGACCCTCGGCGTGCGCGTCGAGGAGTTCGCTCCGCTCGCGCCGCCGGACCTCGCGGAAGGAGGGCACTGGCACACCGCCGACGATCGCGCTCGAGGGTGAGCTCGCGGGCACGGGAACGCTGTGGAGCGAACACGTGCGGGTGTCGGATGCGGACGTGCTCTCGGTGTTCGGTTCCGGCGACCTCGCGGGCGGCGCCGCCATCACGCGGCGGGCGAACGCCTGGTATGTCGCGACGCTGCCCGACGGCACACTCACGGGCAAGCTGCTCGACGACGTGCTCGCGTCCGCAGGCGTCGCGACAGATCCGGCCGGCACCGTCGAGCGCGTGCAACGCGGCCGCTACCGCTTCGCGATCGATCACGGCTCGCAGGCCGTGCAGGTCGAGGCGCTGGTCAAGACGGGAATCCCGGATGCCTAGGGGCTGGCACAGGCGGATCGGGCGGACGCCGCTGTTCACCTCGACCATCATCGCCGGCGCTTCGCCTCTGGGCTCGATGCCCGATCTCTACGGCTATGACGTCAGCGAATCCGCGGCAGTGGACTTCGTCCTCGCCCTCCTGCGAAGTCCCATCCGTGCCATCGATACGTCGAACAACTACGGCGACGGGACCAGCGAGCGTCGAATCGGAAAGGCGATCGCGTTGGCCGGGGGAGTTCCTGATGACTTCTCGGTCATCACGAAGGTCGACTCTGCCGGGGGAGACTTCTCCGGCGCCCGCGTGCGCGAGTCGTTCCGAGAGAGTATGGAGCGGCTCGGTGTTGAGAGTGTCCCGTTGCTGTTCCTGCATGATCCCGACGCATTCGACTTCGGGTACATGACTTCCGCCGGGGGCGCCGTCGACGCACTCGTTCAGATCCGTGACGAAGGGCTCGCCGATGCCATCGGCGTCGCGACCGGCGACACGAGGCTGTTGCACCGGTATCTCGACCTGGGTGTGTTCGATGTGATCCTGTGCCACAACCGGTTCACTCTCGTCGATCGCAGCGCCGATGAGCTCTTCACTCGCGCAGTCGAACTCGGGGTAGGAGTTCTGAATGCGGCCGTCTACGGCGGCGGAATCCTCGCGCGCCCTGGCGAATCGACGACGTACTCGTACAAGCCCGCCAGTCGCGAACTCCTTGAGACGATCGCCGCGATGGACGCGGTCTGCGCGAGGTCCGGGATCGACTTGGCCACGGCCGCACTCCAGTTCTCGCTCCGCGATCCCCGAATCGACGCAACAGTCGTGGGAATCACGAGTGAAAGCAGGATTTCGAGTCTCATCGCGTCGGCCGGGATGCACATCCCCGACGCTGTGTGGGACGAGTTGGAACAGTCTTGTCCCGCCCGCTTCGACGTGGCTGGATCACCCTTCCCGTGGCGGCGTTTCGTGATGGTCGCTGCCACGGGTCGCCGCATCTCCGTCTTCAGAGGAGGTCTCTGCAATTGACAACCTGACCGAGTGACTTGGGGATCCTGATGCCTCTCCGCGCCTCCTCGCGTACGACACCACGAGATCCCCAAGGACCGGTCGGCGGTGCCTTTGGGTAGGGGTCGCCGCCGACCGCATCCTGTGGCACCTCCCCGCGCACCGATCCGACCACGAGGGCGATACATGAAGATCACCGGTTACCGCTGTCTGCGGACGTTCCATGACTGGGGCAGGCCCGTCGGAGACGTGAACGGGTTCACCGATCCGGGCATCAGCGCGGTCCCGATCGTCGTCCTCGAGACCGACGACGGCATCGAAGGCGTCGGCATGGGGTCTCACCACGACATCGACCGGCTCTTCCCGGCGATCGAGGGAGAAGACCCACGCGCCGTGACCGCCCTGTACGACCGCATGCTCGCCCGCGTGTTCAAGGCGGGGCACACGGGTGCGACGTTCGGGGGCATCGGGACGCTCGACGCGGCGCTCTGGGACCTGAAGGCCAAGCTCGCCGGCGAACCGCTGTGGCGGCTGCTCGGCGCACGCGACCGTTTCGTCAGCGGCTACGCCTCCGGTCTCGACATCGCCCTCGGATGATGAGCAGCTCGCGACCTGGTACCGCGCAATGGGTGAACGGGGCTTCACCAGCGGAAAACTCAAGGGCGGTCGTGATCTGGATGGCGACATCCGGCGCCTGGGGATCGTCGCCGACGCTCTGAGCGGCAACGCGGTCACGCCGGCGGTGATGCTCGACGCGAACGAGTCGTGGAACCTCAAGCAGGCCGTGCGATACGTCACCGCGATCGAGGAGCACCGCGACCTGACCTGGATCGAGGAGCCCCTGCGGCGCTGGGACGCCGCCGGTCACGCGCGCCTCAGCACCGCGATCCGTGCCGCCGTCGCTACCGGCGAGAACCTCACCGGTCTCGAACAGTTCGCCCCGCTCTTCGATCGCGGCGCGGTCGACATCGTGCAGGTCGGGTGCGTGTGGGGCGTGACGCACTTCCTGCGGGTGGCCTACGCCGCTCACTCCCGCGACCTCCCCATCAGCCCGGTCGGCCTGACGGCGAACCCGGCGGTCGCGCACGCAGCGGCCGCCGTTCCGAATCACCTCTCCTCCGAGGTGCAGGATCTCGGGTCGCCGTTCGGCGTCTCGGTCGACCAGCAGTTCATCGACGGCGGGGTCGTTCTCGGCGACCTTCCCGGCAACGGCATCACGATCGACGAGGATGCCATCGTCGCCAACCAGCACACGAGCTTGGCGGCGCCAGAGGGGCCGCATGTGCGGTCACACCGTGCCGGTCTCCGCCTCGTCGCCGATGCGCCGGCGGGTGCGGTCGACTCGTGAACCAGGACGCCGCACGCCTCATCGACAGCCACGTGCACATCTGGGATCCGACGGTTCTGGAGTACTCCTGGCTGGAGGGTGAGCTGGATCGCCCCTACCTTCCGGCCGAATACCAGGCCGCGGCGCCGGCCACCACGGGCGTCATATTCGTTGAGGCAGGCGCGGCGAGCAAGGCGGACGAGGTGGCCTGGGCCGAGTCTCTCGGCTGGCCGGAGTTGCTGGGCGTCGTCGCCCACGCGCCGCTGGAGCAGGGCAGCGGGGTCGTGACCGATCTGGCGGCGCTGCGCGAAGCCGGTCGCACAGTCGGCATCCGACGGTTGCTGCAGGACGAGTCGCTGTCGTTCTTCGATGATCCCGGCCTGCTCGAGGGCTTGCGCACGCTCGCGGAGGCGGGGCTGCCGTTCGATGCGTGCATCCGGCATCACCAGCTTGCTGCCCTCACCGCGCTGCTTGCGAAGGTTCCGGAGCTGCCCGTTGTACTCGATCACCTCGCCAAGCCGCCGGTCGCAACCGGTGATGACGGAACCTGGGAGCGGGACCTACGCGCGCTGGCGGCACTGCCGCAGGTCAGCGTGAAACTGTCAGGGATGCCCCCCGAGTTGGGTGACGACCAGGAACTGGGTTCCGCAGCTCGCCCGTGGCTCGAGGTCGCGCTCGATGCGTTCGGCGCGGACCGGGCGATGGTGGGCAGCGACTGGCCGGTTTCGGCGATGCTACCCCGACGGCTGGCCCCGGGCCGATGGCTGTCGATGGTCCTGGATGAGCTGGGCGCCAGCCGAGCGGAGCGCGAACAGCTCTCGTGGCGCACGGCGTCGCGCTTCTACGGCGTCTGAGCCGAACCGCCGCCGGCGGCCCGCGCAAGGCCAGGGTTCATCCGATGCCCGCACTGTACTCGGGCTCCGAAGCCCGATTCGAAGGACTAACGTGTGCGGAGTGCGCATCCGAGAGTCCCTGCCATGGGGTCGCTCCGCTCGTCGGAAGAGGTTCCATCCGGCGCAGGTGATCTTCGGCGGTTTCGCGGCCGCCGCCCTGATCGGGACCGCCCTGCTCACGCTTCCCATCGCGACTACGGGACCCCGGAGCGCGACGGTCACCGAGGCTCTGTTCACCGCGGTCTCCGCTCTGTCTGTGACGGGGCACATCGTGGTCGACACTCCCACCTTTTGGACCGGATTCGGCCAGGTCGTGATCTTGGCGCTGATTCAGCTCGGCGGCTTCGGCGTGATGACGTTCGCCTCGTTCGTCGGCCTGATCGTCGTACGCCGGATGTCCTTCCGCGCCCGGCTGAACACCGCGGCAGAGGCGCACAGCCTCGGCCTCGACGACATCAAGAGCGTCGTCCTCGGCGTCGTGCGGATCTCGCTCGTCATCGAACTGGCGGTGGCGCTGGTGCTCACGGTGCGCTTCGCGAGCAGCTACGCCTACTCACCCATGGAGGCGGCGTGGCTCGGGCTGTTTCACGGAGTGTCCTCGTTCAACAACGCAGGGTTCTCACTGTTCAGCGACAGCATTGTCGGATTCGCATCAGATCCGGTCGTCTCCCTCGCGATCTGCGTGTCGGTGATCCTCGGCGGGCTCGGATTCCCGGTCATCCTGCAGCTGCTCCGCCTCGGCCGGCGGCCGAGGTTGTGGAACATGAACACGCGGCTCGTGCTCACCTTCACTGCGATTCTCCTTGTCGGTGGCGCGATCTTCATCACCGCTCTCGAGTGGGACAACCCCGACACCCTGGGCGCACTCGATCCGGGTGCGCGGGTGCTCACCGGGTTCTTCCACTCGGTGCAGACCCGCACGGCAGGCTTCAACAGCGTCGACGTCGGCGCCATGGATGGGGCCACGCTCCTGGGCATGGATGTGCTGATGTTCATCGGGGGCGGCCCCGCCGGAACCGCGGGGGGGATCAAGGTCACCACGTTCGGTGTGCTGTTGTTCATCCTGCTCGCCGAAATCCGCGGGGACGGCGTCGTCAACGTCGCGGGCAAGCGACTCTCACGTGCAGTGCACCGTCAAGCGATCGCTGTGGTCCTGGTGTCGGTGGCCGTCGTCATCGCCGCGACGATCGCGATCATGCTGATCTCGGGCATCGACCTCGACCGTGTTCTGTTCGAGACGATCTCGGCGTTCTCCACGGTGGGTCTCTCGACCGGCATCACCGCCGGGCTCCCGGTGCCGGCGCAACTCATTCTCGTCGCGCTGATGTTCGTCGGACGGCTCGGACCGATCACCTTCGCCACCGCGCTCGCGCTCCGCGAGCGTACCGTCGTCTACCAACTCCCGAAAGAAAGGCCGATCATTGGCTAGCAAGCGCACTCGTGGGGAGCTCGGGCGGATCGCCGCCGCGGATTCCGTGGCCGTCATCGGCCTCGGCCGATTCGGTCGAGCGCTCGCGCTCGAGTTGATGGCGGGTGGGACCGAGGTGCTTGGAATCGACGGGAACGAGGACGTCGTGCAGAGCCTGAACTCCCAGCTCACTCATGTGGTCATGGCCGACTCGACACGAGAGGACACGCTCCGTCAGCTCTCGGTGCCCGAGTTCGACCGGGTCGTGGTCGCGATCGGCAGCGATATCCAATCGAGCATCCTGACCACGTCGTTGTTGATGCGCCTCGGAGTCCAGCAGCTGTGGGCGAAGGCGGTCAGCGACGCTCACGGTTTGATTCTGGAACAGCTGGGCGTCCCGCATGTGGTGTACCCGGAGAAGGAGATGGGTCGACGCGTCGCCCACCTCGTGCGCGGGTCCATGCAGGACTACCTCGAGATCGGCGACGATTTCGCCCTGGTCAAGGCCAAGCCGGCACTTCGGTTCACCGGCAAGGCGCTCGGTGAGCTCGGCATCCGGAGCAAGTATTCGGTGACGATCACCGCCGTGCTCAAGCCCGGGGCGCCGTGGGCGTATACGACGGCCGAAACGGTCCTGGAACCGGATGACGTGATCCTCATCACCGGTCCAACCGACAAAGCCGAGGCGTTCAGCCAGCTCCGATGAGGGGCGACGCTGAGGGGCGTCGCCCACCGGCCGGTCGCCCAGCCGTGGGTGCCCGAGGCCGGCGAGATATGGTCAGACGGTGTTGAGTTCGGAGGATCTAGCGTCGATCGACCGGCGCCTTGCCGAGACCGACCGACTGCTCAGCACCGGATACCCCGGTGATCGGGGCGCTCGCCAGCCCGTGCACACCGTCTACGTGCCTGCCGACATCTTCACCCCCGACCTTCCCGAACGCTGGGGTGCGGAGGCGCTTTCGGCCGTCGAGAGCTTTGGCGGGGCGGAGGCGTTGGCGCTCGCACTGGGGATCGACGAGGCCCTGGCCCCGCGAGTCGCAGCACGGGTGGTGGACAAGCTCCAGACCGAACCGATCGAAGACCTCCGCCTGGACTTCGAGGACGGCTACGGCATCCATTCTGACGAAGAAGAAGACGCGCACGCGCTCGCCGCAGCGTCTGCGGTCGTGGAGGCCCTCTCCGCGGACCGGGCTCCGCCGTTCATCGGAATCCGGTTCACGTGTCTCGAGGATCGCACCCGCCGCCGTGGCCTGCGCACCCTCGATCTGTTCCTCGGCGGTCTTCTCGCGGCGGGCGATCTGCCGGACGGCTTCACCTTCACACTGCCCAAGGTCAGCACGGTCGCGCAGGTCGAAGCCATGGTCTTCGCGTGCGAACGCCTCGAGACCTCGTACGGCCTGCCGGATGGCCGGCTTCGCTTCGAGGTGCAGGTCGAGACGCCGCAGGTGGTCCTCGCTGCCGACGGCACCATTCCTGTCGCCACCATGTTGCACCGAGCGGGCGGCCGCATCACGGGACTGCACTACGGCACCTACGACTACAGCGCATCCCTCGGGATCGCGGCCGCTTTCCAGTCGATGGAGCACCCCGCGGCGGACTTCGCCAAGCAGGTCATGCAGGTCGCGGTGGCCGGGACGGGCGTTCGCCTCTCCGACGGTTCGACCAATGTGCTCCCGGTCGGTGACCCGCAGGCGGTGCTCGCCGCCTGGCAGTTGCACGCGCGGCTGGTTCGACGCTCGCTGGAGCGCGGTTACTACCAGGGCTGGGATCTGCACGCGGCACAGTTGCCGAGCCGGTTCATCGCGACCTACGGGTTCTACCTCGATGGGCTAGCTGAGGCGTGCACGCGCCTTCGGGACTATGTGCACCGCACCGGAAGCGGGTTCATGGACGAACCAGCGAGCGCCCGCGCGCTCGCCGGATTCATCGGCAGGGCCGTCGCATGTGGCGCAGCGACCCCGGAGGAGGTCGCGCTCTCCGCAGGTGTCGACTCCGAACAGCTCGCGCAGCTCGCCCACCCCTCACCCGAAAGGACCGGATCGTGACAGAGCCGACCTACTTCGTTCCACAGACCGAGCTCCCACCGCAGACCGACCTGCTCTCCGACCGTGCCGTCGTGACCGAGGCCTACACGGTCATCCCGCGAGGGGTGCTGCGTGACATCGTGGTCAGCGTGCTCCCCGGGTGGAACAAGACCCGCACGTGGATCTTGAACCGCCCCGTGGCGGGCGGGTCGACGACCTTCGCGCAGTACCTGGTCGAGGTCGCACCGACCGGTGGCTCGAGCGATCCGGAACCGGAGGAGGGCGTCGAGTCGTTCCTCTTCCTGCTCAGCGGGAAGCTCACCGTGACGATCGCGGGCGCGACGCACGAGCTGCTCCCCGGCGGCTTCGCCTTCGTGCCGCCCGGAACCGAGTGGCGGGTAGAGAACGCGGGGAAGGAACTCGCCGTCTTCCAGTGGATCCGCAAGGCGTATCAGGTGCTGGCCGGCCACACCCCGAAGGCCGTCGTGGGAAACGAGCAGGACGTCGAAGCGGTCGCGATGCCGGGCACCGATGGGGCCTGGCGCACGACGCGGATGCTGCCCCCCGACGATCTCGCCTACGACATGCACATCAACATCGTGACCTTCGAGCCGGGCGCCAGCATCCCGTTCGCCGAGACCCACGTCATGGAGCACGGTCTCTACGTTCTCGAGGGCAAAGGGGTCTATCGCCTCAACCAGGACTGGGTCGAGGTGCAGGCGGGCGACTACATGTCTCTGCGGGCCTTCTGCCCGCAGGCCTGCTACGCGGGTGGTCCCGGCAACTTCCGGTACCTGTTGTACAAGGACGTGAATCGGCAGATCCTGCTGACATGACCGACAGGTTCGACCTCGTCATCCGGGGCGAGAACGTTCTGACGACCGAGGGAGTCCGTCCGCTGGAGGTCGGAGTCCTCGGTGGATCGATCGCGGCCATGGAGCCGCTGGGGACAGGACTGCAGGGCGCCGAGGTGATCGAGCTGGCCGACGACGAGACGCTGATCCCCGGCCTGGTCGACTCCCACGTGCACGTCAATGAACCGGGGCGCACCGAGTGGGAGGGGTTCGCCTCGGCCACGCGCGCGGCCGCGGCCGGTGGCGTGACGACCATCGTCGACATGCCGCTGAACTCCATCCCTCCGACGTGCACGGTCGAGGCGCTCGAGGTGAAGCGCGCGGTCGCGCGGGATCAGGCGTTCGTCGATGTGGGCTTCTGGGGCGGGGCGATCCCCGGCAATACCGGACAGTTGCGCCCCCTGCACGACGAAGGGGTCTTCGGCTTCAAGTGCTTCCTCATCGATTCCGGTGTCGACGAGTTCCGGCCCCTTGCTCCGGATGAGATGGAGCGCGACCTGCGCGAGCTCGCCTCCCTGGACGCGCTGATGCTGGTCCACGCCGAAGACGCGGACACGATCGGCCATGCGCCGGACTGCGAAGGCGACCACTACGACACGTTCCTGGCGTCGCGGCCGCGCGATGCCGAGAATCTCGCGATCGCCGGGGTGATCGAGGTGGCGAGGTCGACGGGTGCGCGGGTCCACATCCTGCATCTGTCGTCGTCGGATGCCCTCCCCATGATCGCGGCGGCCAAGCGCGACGGCGTCCGGCTGACCGTCGAGACCTGCCCGCACTATCTGGCGCTGTGCGCCGAGGAGATCCCGGACGGCGCCACGCAGTTCAAGTGCTGCCCGCCCATCCGCGAGGAATCGAATCGCGAGCTTCTCTGGCAGGGTCTGATCGACGGCACCATCGACCTCATCGCATCCGACCACTCCCCGAGCACCCCGGATCTCAAGGATCTCGAGCACGGCGACTTCGGGGTCGCATGGGGCGGCGTCTCGTCGCTGCAGCTCGGACTGCCGGTGATCTGGACCGAGGCGCGGAGGCGAGGCATATCGCTGGCGAGGGTCGTCGAGTGGATGTCGGCGGGGCCGGCGATGCTGACGCGCATGGCGCGCAAGGGGCGGCTGGCGATCGGGTTCGACGCGGATCTGGTGATCTTCGCTACCGAGGAGACCTTCACGGTCGACGCGAAGAAGCTGATGCACAAGAACCCGATCACGCCGTACGCGGGTCGCGCGCTCCACGGAGTCGTCCGCGCAACATATGTGCGTGGGCAGATGGTCGACGGCCGTCGCCCGCGGGGAAAACTGCTTCGCCGCGATTCCCTCTCGGCTCAGGCGTCCCACGCCGTCCCATAATGGGATACGAGGAGCGTCACATGCCCATCCATCTCACCGTCAATGGCGACGAGCGTCCGCTGGGGTCCGCTGCGGTTCACGCCACCGCGCTGGACTGGCTGCGCGACAACGGCCTGACGGCGAGCAAGGAGGGATGCGCGGAAGGCGAGTGCGGCGCGTGCGCGATCCTGGTCGCTCAGCCGGACGCCGAGGGCGGCACGACGTGGACCGCCGTCAACGCGTGCCTTGTCCCCGTCGCCGCGCTCGACGGTCAGGAGATCGTCACCGCCGAGGGGCTCGGGGTGCCCGGCGCGATGCATCCGGTTCAGGAGAACATGGCGCGTGCCGGAGGGTCGCAATGCGGCTACTGCACCCCCGGGTTCGTGTGCAGCATGGCCGCCGAGTTCTACCGACGCGACCGGAGCGCGCTGGCCACCGACGCCGGCCACCCCGAGCACGGTCCGAACGGTTTCGATCTGCACGCTCTGAGCGGCAACCTCTGCCGGTGCACCGGATACCGCCCGATCCGGGATGCTGCGTACTCGCTCGGCGACCCCGCGGCCGACGACGCCGTCGCGCTCCGTCGCGACCGGCCGGCACCGGAGGCGGTCCCGACCGATCTTCAGCAGGCCGACGGCCGGTTCGTGCGTCCGGCCGGTCTCGCCGACGCGCTGTCGCTTCTGGCCGAGAACCCCGAAGCCGTTGTCGTGGCGGGTTTCACGGACTTCGGCGTCGAGGTCAACATCCGCGGGCGGCGGGAGCCTCTGGTGGTGGCCATCGACCGCATCCCCGAGTTGCGGACGCTCGACTTCGCCGACGACGTCGTCGAGATCGGGGCCGCCATCTCGCTGTCAGAGGCCGAGCGCTTCCTGGCCGGCCGCATCCCGCTGCTCGCGCAGTTGTTCCCCCAGTTCGCCTCGCGGCTGATCCGGAACCGCGCGACGATCGGCGGCAACCTCGGCACGGGCTCGCCGATCGGCGACACCCCTCCCGTTCTGCTCGCGCTGGACGCCGTCCTCGTCCTCGCCTCCGCGCAGGGTGAGCGGGAGGTCGAGCTGAGCGAGTACTTCACCGGGTATCGGGAGACCGTGCGCCGGGCGGACGAGCTCATCCGCGCGGTCCGCGTCCCGCTGCCACTCGCCAATCTCACGGCATTCCACAAGATCGCCAAACGCCGCTTCGACGACATCTCGAGTGTCGCTGTCGGATTCGCGCTCGATGTGCAGGACGGTGTGGTGCGCGACGCGCGGATCGGCCTGGGCGGGGTCGCCGCGACGCCGGTGCGGGCACGCGCGACGGAGGCTCTCCTGGTCGGCAGGCCGTGGACCACGGAGACGGCACGGACGGCGGCCGCGGCGCTCGGACTCGAAGGCACGCCGATGAGCGATCACCGGGCGAGCGCCGAGTACCGCAGCATCATGCTGTCGCAGGCCCTGCTGAAGCTGCATGCCGAGTCGGCCGAGCTGGAGGACGCCGGAGTATGAGCACCCTGACGCCCGTTCCCGAGGATGCCGTGGTCGGCATCCCGGAACCTCACGAGAGCGCGGTCGGGCATGTCACGGGGACGGCCCAGTACACGGATGACATCGCGATCCGCTGGCCGGACACCCTGACGGCGTGGCCGGTGCAAGCGCCGCATGCACACGCACGGGTCACCGCGATGCGGACCGAGGCCGCTCTGGCGGTGGCGGGCGTCGTCCATGTGCTCACGGCCGAGGACGTGCCCGGTGTCAACCAGGCCAGCGGCTTCCTCGACGAACCGCTGTTCCCGACCGAGGTGATGTACTACGGCCACCCCGTCTGCTGGGTCCTGGGCGAGACACCGGAGGCGGCTCGGCTCGGCGCTGCGGCGGTCGAGGTCGACTACGAGCCGCTTCCTTCGCTGATCACCGTCGCCGAGGCGATCGCCGCGGGATCCTTCCAGGGCACACCCCGGGTCTCGCGTCGAGGCGACGTCGAGGCCGCACTGGCATCGGCGGCGCATGTCTTCGAGGGTCACCATGAGAACCTCGGCCAGGAGCACTTCTATCTCGAGAGCCACGCCTCGCTCGCGTACTACGACGAAAGCGGCCAGCTCTTCATCCAGTGCAGCACGCAGCATCCCGGCGAAGCGCAGCAGATCGCCGCCCACGTGCTCGCGCTGAGTACCAACGCCATCACGGTGCAGTCCCTGCGGATGGGCGGGGGCTTCGGCGGCAAGGAGACGCAGCCGCACGGTTTCGCGGCCATCGCCGCACTCGGCGCGACGGTGACCGGCCGGCCGGTGCGGGTACGGCTGAATCGCACCCAGGACATCACCATCACCGGCAAGGCCCCCGGATTCGACCTGGTCTGGAAGGCCGGATTCGACGACGACGGGATGCTGGTGGGGCTGACGGCGACCATGACCGCCGACGGGGGCTGGAGCATCGATCTCATGGAGGCCGTGCTGTCGCGCGCGCTGTGCCACATCGACAACGCCTACTGGATACCCGCCATCGAGGTGCTCGGCAGGATCGTCAGGACGAACAAGGTGTCGCATACCGCGTTCCGCGGCTTCGGTGGACCGCAGGGCATCCTCCTGATCGAGGACGTCTTCGGCCAGTGCGCACCTGCACTCGGGATCGATGCGGCCGAACTGCGCCGGCGCAACTTCTACGAGCCAGGTCAGACCACACCGTTCGGCCAGATCGTGAAGGACGCGGAGCGGATGCCCGCGATCTGGTCGCAGCTGCTCGACAGCTCCGCGTTCGAGCGGCGCAGCGCGGAGGTCGCCGCGTTCAATGCGAAGAGCGAGCACGTGAAGCGCGGGCTGGCCATCACCCCGGTGAAATTCGGCATCTCGTTCAACAAGACGATGTTCAACCAGGCCGGAGCGCTCGTCCTCGTGTACGCGGACGGCTCGGTGCTCATCAACCACGGCGGCACCGAGATGGGCCAGGGGCTCCATACCAAGATGCTGCAGGTCGCGGCCACGGCCCTCGGGGTCCATCGATCGGCGGTGCGTCTGGCGCCCACCCGCACCGACAAGGTTCCGAACGCGTCCGCGACCTCGGCGAGTACCGGTGCCGACCTGAACGGCGGCGCCGTCAAGAACGCATGCGATCAGATCCGCGATCGGATGGCGGCGGTCGCCGGCGAGCTGCTCGGCGTACGCGCCGCCGAGGTGCGGTTCTCGCAGGGTCTGGTCTCCGGTCCCGGCGCCTCGGACACGGCACTGACCTTCGCCGAGGTCGCGAACGCGGCGTACATGCAGCGGGTGCAGTTGTCGGCTGCCGGGTTCTACAAGACCGAGGGCCTGCATTGGGATCCCGAGACGTGGTCGGGCTCCCCGTTCAAGTACTTCGCCTTCGGCGCGGCGGCGACGGAGGTCGAGGTCGACGGATTCACGGGGGCGTATCGCGTCCGACGGGCGGACATCCTGCACGACGCCGGCGACTCGCTCTCACCGATGATCGACCTCGGACAGGTCGAGGGCGGCTACGTCCAGGGGTTGGGCTGGCTGACGCTCGAGGAGCTCCAGTGGGACACCTCCGACGGCCCGGATCGCGGTCGTCTGCTCACGCAGGCCGCGAGCACCTACAAGTTGCCGAGCTTCTCGGAGATGCCGGAGGAGTTCAACGTCGCCCTCTTCGACGATGCGCGCGAGGAAGGCGCGATCTACGGATCGAAGGCGGTCGGTGAACCGCCCCTGATGCTCGCGATCAGTGCACGGGAGGCGCTGCGCCAAGCGATCGCCGGTTTCGGCCCGGCCGGCGCATCCGTCGTCCTCGAGGCGCAGACGACGCCCGAGGCGGTGTTCTGGGCGGTGGAGGAGGCGCGGAAGAACGTCCCGGCGCTCGCGGACCGCTAGAGAT
Source organism: uncultured Actinomycetota bacterium (assembly GCA_963730045.1). Lineage (GTDB taxonomy): Bacteria > Actinomycetota > Actinomycetes > Actinomycetales > Microbacteriaceae > JBDSKH01. The sequence continues at coordinate 21,723 of CAVSPQ010000006.1, forward strand.
GGATTGGCTCGCGGCCGTCACCGAGCTCCGGGCGCGCCGGGCGGCCGCCGTTCTCGTGACGCTGGCCGGTGTCAGAGGGCACGCTCCGCGCAACGGGGGCGCCAAGATGGTGGTGGCTGCCGACGGCGTGTGGGACACGATCGGCGGCGGCAACCTCGAGGCGACGGCCGTCGATCGGGCACGCACGATGATCGCCACGGCCGCGCGCGAGCCCACTATGGTGACGCTGAAGCTGAGCGACAAGGCGCATGCCGAATTCGGCCTGCAGTGCTGCGGAGGGGAGGTCACCCTGCTGCTCGAACCACTCCCCGTGATCCCGTCCGTCGCGATCTTCGGGATGGGGCACGTCGGCCTCGAGCTGGCGCGCATCCTGTCGCGGCACGACCTCGAGCTGTTCGTGATCGACTCACGCGCCGAGATGCTCGCCGACGACAGGCTGGATGGCATCGGGGACGCGACCGCCCGGCTGCACGTCCACCACACGGTCGCGCCCGAGTCGGTGCTCCCGGAGCTTCCGCACGGGACCCACGTGCTGGTCATGACCCACGACCACGCCGAGGACATCGCGGTGTGCGACTCCGCGCTCCGCACGGAGGGGCTCGGACCCATCGGCCTGATCGGCTCCTCGGCGAAGTGGACGAGCTTCCGCAAGAAGCTGGCGGCCGAGGGCCATTCCCCGGCGCAATTGAAGCGGATCACCACTCCGATCGGGATCCCCGGTCTCTCGGCGAAGGAGCCGGCGGCCATCGCGGTCAGCGTCGCGGCCGCGCTCCTGATCGCCTTCGAGCAGCGGGCCTAGGCTGGTTCTCTAGTACTCGATCCTGCTGTCGTGAGCCGTCCACGCCTGGAACGGGGCGAGGTGACTCCCGCCGTCCGAGGCGAGCCGCTCGACGGGCATGGAACGTTTGCTGACCTCGGTCGTGAAGAAGTCGTAGAAGGCAGCATCATCGAAACCCGCGTCGGCGGCGTCGTATCGGTCCGCCGCGAAGTACACGTGCTTCACGCGTGCCCAGAGCGCCGAGGACAGGCACATCGGGCAGGGTTCGCAGCTGGAGTAGAGACTCGCTCCGGTGAGATCGAACGTGCCGGATTCGGCGCAGGCCGTCCGGATCGCGGTCACCTCCGCGTGCGCGGTCGGGTCGTTGTTCGCGGTCACCCGGTTGAGGCCCTCGAACTCGCGTCCGTCGGCGGTCACCACGATGGCGCCGAACGGCCCTCCGCCGTTCCGGACGTTGCGGGTGGCCAGGTCCGTCGCCTTCTGCAGGTACTCCTCGTGGGTCAGCATCCCTGGATCCCCTCCCACGCCCACGGCGCCTTCGGCGCGCCTTCGCGTTCGATCGTGGCCTCGATGAGCCCATACGGACGGTCAGCAGCGTAGAAGACCTCACCCGGGTTCTCCAGCCCGAACGGGGAGAGATCGACCAGGAAGTGGTGCAGGTTGGGCATCGAGAACCGGATCTCGTCGATCTCGGCGCGTTCCTCGAGCACCTTCGTCCCGATCGCGAACATCGATTGCTGCAGAGCCTTGGAGTAGGTGACCGCGAAGGTCTCGAGGATGATGCGTCTCACCTCGGCGAACGACTCGTCGTAGTCGACGTCGAGCGAGTTGTAGCGCCAATGGCTGGTCACCGACGTCGCCAGGATGCGATCGGTCGTCTCGGGAAGCGTCGTGTAGCGATCCTGGGGGTACCCGACGAACTCCGAGCCCGTGGAGTTGAGCACCGCGAGATCCCGCAGACCCGAGATGACGCTCACGTCGTCGTCGGCCCTCGTGACGACCGTCGTGCGGGTCTCGGTTCCGCCGCGCACGAACGAATGGTCCTGATCGACCTCGCCGACGTGGATGCGCCGCCAGCTGTACTTCTCCGCCGCCCACCGGCCGCCGGTCACCCACGCGAATTCGTCCACGAAGTGCCGGCCGAGGCGAAGCAGGAAGGCTTCCGGTGTCCCGATGCCATCCCGCGCGAAGGCGAAGATCGTGTTCTTCTGGGTATCCGTCGCCACGACGTGGGTGTTGTCCCCGACCCGGTGCGCCGCCTCGAAGTCGCCGCGGAGCTGCGAGGTGACGGAGAGGTCCTCCAGCTCATGCCTGGCGGTGTCGCGGGTGACCCGCACGACGCGGACCTCGGCCTTTCCGTACTGGTTCGCGCCCAGGACGATGTCGCCGGTGGCCATTCCTCAGCTCCCCCGGTACGTCGAGTAGCCGAACGGGCTGAGGAGGAGGGGCACGTGGAAGTGCTGCTCCACATCGACGACCGCGAAGTCGATGTCGACGCTGGGGTAGAACGTCTCACGACCCATGGCACCGAAGTAGTCCCCGACCGCGAAGCGCAGCCGATAGGTGCCGGCCTCGAGCGCACCCTGCCACAGGTCGGCGACTCGGCCGTCGGCATCCGTCACACCGGTAGCGACGACCACCGAGTCCCTGGACAGCTCGACCGCGACTCCGGAGGCGGGATGTCCCGCGGCGGTGTCCAGGATGTGGGTGCTCACCCCGCTCATGCGGCCACCAGCTTCTCGAGGCGCAGGACAGCGATCTCGCGGAGCTGCTCGGCGACCACGGCGACCTCATCCTCCGGTGAATGCAGGAGTCGGGTGTTCAGCGCATCGAGGATCTCGCGGAGAACTGCGCCCGGCGGCGCGGATCAGGAAGATGCGGTCGAACCGATCCTCGTAGGCGAGGTTGCCCGCGACCAGCGCCGCCTGCACATCGCTGTCCGTGACATCCACGCCCGCCTGCTCGGAACGGGAGTGCGTGGCCTCGGCGCCTGCCCCTGCGGCGCGCTCGCCGATCCGGGGATGGTGGGCGAGCGCCCCGTCGATCTCCGCCTCGGTCCAGGGATCGGCGGCGGTCCGTCCCGCGGTCAGCAGCGCGTCGGCGTCGGGGTACGGGCGGCCGTCGACGATGCCATCGATCCACCGGTCGATGTCGACGCAGACCCGCACGGCCGCGCGAGCCGCATCCGGATCGAGGGCGTTGAACGACTCAAGGCTCACGTGTCGTCCGCTCCTTCGCGCAGCTCCAGCTTCTTGGCACGACGAGCGCGATGAAGGAGAGGCTCCGTGTACCCGTTCGGCTGGCTACCTCCTAGTATCACGAGATCACGGGCCGCCCGGAAGGCCAGCCCGGGTCCGTCGCGGCCGATCAGAGGCTCGTAGAACGGATCCGAGGCGTTCTGGGCATCGACGACCGGTGCGATGCGCGCCAGGCTCGCGTCGACATCGGCTTCGTCCACGACTCCATGACGCAGCCAGTTCGCCAGCAGCTGGCTCGAGATGCGCAGGGTGGCGCGGTCCTCCATCAAAGCGATATCGCTGAGATCCGGCACCTTCGAGCACCCGATGCCCTGGTCGACCCACCGCACGACGTAGCCCAGGATCGACTGGATGTTGTTGTCGAGCTCGGCGCGCTTCTCGTCATCGCTCCAGTCCGTGCGGGGAGCAAGGGGGAGGACGAGGATCGGATCGACTCCCCGCCTCACCCGCCGCGCGATCTCGGCGTGTGTCTCGAAGGGATTCACCCGGTGATAGTGCAGAGCGTGGAGAGTCGCGGCCGTCGGAGACGGGACCCAGGCGGTCGTCGCACCCGCCATCGGGTGGGCGATCTTCTGCTCGAGCATGTCTGCCATGAGATCGGGCATCGCCCACATCCCCTTGCCGATCTGCGCGTGGTGCGGCAGTCCGTGCCGAAGGCCGACGTCGACGTTGTGGTCCTCGTAGGCCGAGATGAAGGTCTGGGACTTCAACTCGCCCTTGCGCACGAACGGTCCCGCTGCGGACGAGGTGTGGATCTCGTCGCCGGTCCGGTCGAGGAAGCCCGTGTTGATGAAGACGATGCGATCGCTGGCGGCGGCGATGCATGCGCTGAGATTCACCGAGGTGCGGCGTTCCTCGTCCATGATCCCGACCTTCATGGTGAGCTCTGGGAGCCCGAGCAACGTCTCGACGCGCCGGAACAGGTCGACCGTGAAGGCGACCTCCTCCGGCCCGTGCATCTTGGGCTTCACGACGTACATCGATCCGGTCCGCGAGTTCTGAGTGCCGGAACGCAGGTCGTGCAGGGAACCGAGCGCGGTGACGATCGCGTCCAGGATGCCTTCCGGCACCTCCTGGCCGCTGCGGTCGAGCACAGCGTCCGTCGTCATCAGATGGCCGACGTGGCGGACGAACAGCAGGGAGCGGCCGGGGAGGGTCACGGATCCACCGTCGGGGGAGCTGTATTCGCGATCTGGGGCGAGAGTCCGGGTGAAGGTGCTGCCGTTCTTGGTGACCTCCTCGCGGAGGTCGCCGGTCATCAGGCCGAGCCAGTTGCGATACCCGAGGGTCTTGTCCTCGGCGTCGACGGCGGCCACGGAGTCCTCGAGGTCCATGATCGTGGTGACGGCTGCTTCCAGGAGCAGATCCTTGACCCCCGCAGGATCCGAGCCGCCGATCCGGTCGTCGCGATCGATCTGGATCTCGACGTGCAGCCCGTTGTGACGCAGGAGCACGGCGGACGGCTGGGCGGCGGCGCCCGAGTACCCGACGAGCGACGGTTCGACGGTCGTCGTGCGCGTGCCGTCGGCGAGCCCGACCTCGAGAGCTCCGTCCGCGATCGCATACGACTGCGAATCGGCGTGGCTGCCGTCGCGGAGAGGGAAGCTCTCGTCGAGGAACTCGCGGCCGCGGGCGACGACCGCTGCTCCCCGCTCCGGGTTGTACGCGGAGCCGCGAGCGAGACTGCCCGGCCTCGGAGATGGCGTCGGTGCCGTACAGCGCGTCGTAGAGGGACCCCCAGCGTGCGTTGGCGGCATTGATCGCGAACCGGGCATTGAGCAGGGGCACGACGAGTTGAGGCCCGGCCTGCTCGGTGATCTCGGAGTCGACGCCGTCGACTGTCACCTGGAACGACCCCGGCTCATCGGTCAGGTAGCCGATCTCGCCGAGAAAGGCGTGGTAGGCCTCCGGCTCGGGCTGCCCGGGGTTGGCGATGTGGAACGCGTCGATCTGCGACTGAAGGTCGTCTCTCTTGGCGAGGAGGCTCCGATTGCGCGGCGAGAGCTCGTCGATCAGGTCGGCAGTGCCCCGCCAGAAATCGTCAGGGTGCATGCCGGTGCCCGGAAGCGCCTCGGTGACGATGAACTCGTGCAGGATCGCATCCACCTGGAGGCCGGCCACTTCGATACGTGCTGGCATGCCGCGAGTGTAGGCGAAACGCATCCCGGAATTGCCGACGGGCTCACCCCACGACGTCGTAGTGCTTCACCAGGCGCCCCCGACGTGTGGTTCAGCCTCCGGAAGGGTTCTCCACCGGGGTTCCGTCATCATCGGTCGTCGACGGCGGGCCGCTGGGGTCGCGCGGCTCAGCCGGTCCGCCCGACGCGGTGTCCTCCTCGGTCGCCGGATCCTTGTCGATGCTCACGAGGCTCCCTCCACGGTCGCGCTGCTGTCCGTGATGGTGAAGCCATAGCGGCTGGCGATCCCGTTCAGTTCCTTGAGGCCGGCGTCGACCGCGGCCTGGATCTTGGCACGGTCGTCGTCACCCCCGCTGACGGTGATCTTCGCGTTGACGGTGTAATCGGTCATGTCGCAAGAATGCGCTCCGTCCGACCGAGACGCGACCCCGGTGGCGCTCCTCCCAGTCGATACACATACCCTCGGCACATGGACTCCAGCACCGTTGCGTTCGTCTCAGCGATCGCGCTCGTCGTCATCCTCGCCGCCCTTGCCGTGTTCCAGCTCGCACTCGCGGCAGGCGCCCCGCTGGGTCGCTTCGCCTGGGGCGGCCAGAATCGCGTGCTTCCCACCCGGATGCGCATCGGAAGCGTCTCGTCCGTGATCATCTACGCACTGATCGCCGCCGTCGCCCTCGACCGGGTCGGCCAGATCGATGTGGTGCCCGACATCGTCTCCCGAGTCGCCATGTGGGTCGTGTTCGGGTACTTCATGGTGGGCATCGTGCTCAACCTGCTGAGCAAGAGCCGGAGCGAGCGTGCCGTCATGGTGCCGGTGACCATCGTGCTGACCGTGCTGGCGTTCCTCGTCGCCGTCGCCTAGCGGTTCTTCGGGGATGATTGCTTCATGACCGGAGGCATTCGCGTACGTCGCGAGAACGACTGGAAGATCGAGCGCTATCCGCAGACGGTCGACGGAGCGAGGGAGCCGAATTCCGACCAGCGCAACAGCATCGTGCACGCCGCGCTCCACCTCGCCATCGAGGACGGTCTCGACGGGGTGGGGATCGAGCAGGTGGCCGAGCGGGCCGGAGTCTCCCCGGAGTCGGTGCGCCAGAAGTTCGGGAGCCTCGACGGGCTGATGCTCGCGGTTCTCGACGTCGTCCTCGCGCGAACGCTCGATGCGGATCGCGACCTGCGCAGCTCGGAGACCGGGCGTCGCCAGCTCGGGGACATGGTCGCGGCCGAGATGGAGGGTCTGCGCCGTCAGGCCCCGGTGGTCGAGTTGATCTTCATGTTCTATTTCGTTCGCAGCGACGAGCTCTACCGGGGCCGCATCCGCGAGGCGCTCGCCAACTACCGCCGGTCGTTCGAATCCGCCCTCGACGGGGTCGAGTTGCGTCGCGGGGTCGACGCCACGGTGATGTCGTCGATCGTCGATCGCGTTCCTGCAGGGGGCGGCGGTTCAGATCATCCGCGACCCCGACAACTTCCAGCCCGCCGCGGCGATCGCCGAGATGCGGGCGATGCTGCAGTAGGACCAGCATCGCCACCGGTTACCGTTGAGCCGTGAGATCGTCGCGAGCGGGCATCGGGGTGCTGGTTGGCGCCGTCGCGCTCGCAGTCCTCGCCGGGTGCGCGATCCTTCCCGATCGGGGCCTTGTCGAGACCCCCGACGGCCGCGACCCTGACCCGCGACCACATCGCCGAGCTGTCCGAACGCAGCGACGCGGCGCTCGCCGAGCTGGTTCCCGCCGACCCTGCCCGGATGCTCCGCCGCGGTCGGCGTCGATGGCGAGGTCATCTGGGCCGGCGCGGGCGGTCTCGCCGACCTGGTCGCCGGTACGCCCGTCACGACTGAGACCCGATTCGACATCGCGTCGGTGTCGAAGCAGTTCACCGCCACGGCCATCCTGATGCTGCAGCGCGAGGGACTGCTCTCGGTGGCGCGACCCGATCGGCAGCGTACGTCGACGGGTCTGCCGCCGCTGGGGAAACACCGTCACGCTCGACCAGCTGATCCACCACACCAGCCGCATCCCGGACTTCTGGGTGGAACTGGATGAGGTCGGGCATCGGATTCGCCGGCGCGGCCGACCAGCAGACGACCGTGCAGGCCATCAGGCGCGAGACGAAGCTCGACCCCGGGTCGGGATACGCCTATTCCAATTCGAACTACGTGCTGCTCGCCGAGGTGGTGGCGCAAGGTCAGCGGCCTGACCCTGCCCGACTTCCTCGCCCAGCGGGTCTTCGAGCCCCTCGGGCTGAGCATGGTCGTCGCCCCCACCCTGCATGCGCCCGACATCGCGTTGGCTTACGGCGACAGCCTGGCGCTGGAGGAGTCGGGGTGGACCGCGTACGGGCACACCGGGATCATCACGACGGCATCCGAGCTGGTGCGATGGGGAGATCAGTATCGTGCTGGCCCCGGAGACCTCGTCCAGGACGACTTCTCCGTCGGTGCGGTCGACGAAGGGGCGGGTGAGCTGTACGCCGCCGCGATCGACATCGAAGTGGACGGCGACCTGAACCACACGGGTCGCTGGGGCGGCTACATCTCAGACTTCACGGTGTCGGCCGACCGGGACACCACCATCGCCGTCATGTGCAACGGGCACCTCTCGAACCGGTTCCCCCTCGCCGCCGCGCTGTGGGAGATCTGGGATCCGCCGTCGACCGAAGACGGCTAGGGCGCCGGCTCCACGTCGGTTCCGCGCAGCCGGCGCGCACGGTCGGCGGCGCGAACCGCCCCCATGCTGGCGACCACCACCAGGAGGATCGCCACGGCATCCAGGATCGTCAGCGGCTGCTGGAGGATCAGCAGTCCCGCCAGGGCGGCGAGGGCGGGCGCGATGCTCAACAGGATCGAGAACGTCGCGGCCGGCAGTCGACGGAGGGCGAGCAACTCGAGTCCATACGGGACGGCCGACGACAGGATCGCGACGGCCAGCCCCAGCAGCAGCACGATCGGGTGGAACAGCGCCGGCCCCGCGGTGGCGACCCCGAACGGGATCACCAGGATCGCCCCGACCGCCATCGCGATCGCGAGGCCGTCGAGCCGATCGAATCGTCGTCCGGTATGCGCCGACAGCAGGATGTAACCGACCCACATGGTTCCGGCACCGAGAGCGAACAGCACACCGATCGGGTCGAGGTGGTCGAAACCGCCCCGCCCGAGAAGCGCCACGCCGGCGAGGGCCAGCACGGCCCAGAGCCAGGCTGACGCCCGGCGGCTGACGACGACAGAGAGCACCAGCGGCCCGAGGTACTCGATGGTCACCGCGGCGCCCAGGGGCAGCCGCGTGAGAGACAGGTAGAAGAGCACGTTCATCACCGCGAGTACCAGACCGAAACCGAGCACGGTGCGCCAGTCGGCGGCGGATCGACCGCGCAACCGCGGGCGGAAGACGGCCAGCAGGATGACGGCCGAGAATCCGAGGCGCAGCGCCACCATGCCGATCGCCCCGGTCTGCGGGAACAGGGTCACGGCAATGCCCGCACCCGCCTCCTGGCAGATCAGTCCGAGCACGACCAGCCCGACCGCCCCGAGCGCGGGACCCTGCTGGGAGGTGTCTGCGCGGGGATTCATCTGCTCGATTCTGGCAGCCGAGACCGACAGACTGTGGCCATGAGCGATGACAAGCGAGACGATGAGGCCCACGAGCGTGACGGCGATGACGGCAGCAACGCGAGCGGCAGCCAGTCAGGCGGCTCGGCGGTGACCTGGGACGTCGTCGATTCCGGCCAGTCGGAGGACATCGAGAACAGCCTGACCGGCCAGGGGGTCAGCGACCGCGAGACGACCGTCGAGGCCGATCGGAACGAATCCGATCGCCACAGCGGCAAGCCCGGCGAGCAGACGCCCGGCGGCGGCGGCCGAGGCCGCTAGCCCGTATCCGCTACGCGGCGACGACCTCGCGCCGGAGTTCCTCGGTGCCAGGACCCTCGGCCGGGATGCCGTAACCGTCGAGCGCGTTCTCGACGATGGTCAGGCCCTCCAGGCCGGGGAGCTTGGCGATGTGCGAGTCCATGTCGCGCACCAGCTTGCGGCCCTCGGTGCCGGCGAACAGGACGCCCATGACGTGGCCGACCTCGGCCTCCGACGAGATGCCGGAGCCGACCGGACGCCAGAACTTGTTGAGCGCGAACCGGGCGATGACGCGCGCCTTCTTCGAGGCGGCGAGGCGATCGCGGGCCTGCGACGCATAGAACGCGACGTGCTTGGTCTCTTGCGCCGCGATCCGCTTGAGCAGCTCGGCGAGCACGGGGTGGCCCTCCTGCTTGGCGAGGCGCAGGTAGGCCGCGTTGGCCGACCACTCGTTGGCGGCGCCCCAGGCCATGTGAACGGCGACGAAGTCGTGGCCGACGAGCCCGCCCATCATCGACTGCTTGATCGGGTCGAGGCGGTCCTTCCAGCCGAGCTTCACGCGGGTGGCCTTCAGCTCGTCGAAGTCGACGGCCATGCCGTGCTTGCCGAGGACCGCGGACAGCGCCTCGCCATGCCAGAACTCCTCGCGGTTCCACATCGTCATGAAGGCGCCGATCTCCGGCTCCTTGTGCGACGGGGTGGTGAGCAGATCGCGCAGGTAGCAGACGGTGTGGTATTCCACGTCGCACATATAACGCAGGATGCGGAGGGTCGACGCCGGCAACGGCGTGCGGTCGAACTCGTCGAAATCGAGGTCGTCCCACCCGACCGCGGTGGAGTTCGCGGTGTACTTGTCGATGTCGAAGGCCATGCCCGTTCCTCTACTTCACGCTTGCGCGGCTTGCGGTAGCACTCATCACATCACGCTTGGGTGAACGATTGCCGCGTTTCCACTTGTCGATCTTCCAGTGTCTTCGGTGCGCCTCGCGCTGCAGTTGGGTGTCGGGGTTGACTGCGTGGGGGTTTCCCAGCAATTCCAGCCACACCAGGTCCGCGTGGCTGTCACCGTAGCCGTACGAGCCCGCCAGGTCGAGACCGTGTTCTTCGGCGTAGCGGCGCACCCATGCGGCACGCGCCTCATCGACGAGCGGCGGCTTCGCCAGATAGCCGGTCAGGATGCCGTCGCGGTCATGCATGTGCCCGCCGACGACGTCGTCGAACAGGCCGGCGAGCGGCGCCGCGAGCGTCTGGATGGACCCCGTCACGAGCACGGTGCGATGTCCAGCGGCGCGGTGCGCCTTGATGGCCTCGATCGCGGCCGGACTGGTGTGGCGGTAGAAGGTGTCGGCATAGGCCCCGTGCACGATCTTCTCGAGCCGCGCGACCGGCATGCCCTCGTAACGACGCAGGAACGTGCGGATGAACTCGCCGCGGTCGCGGGCCTCGGCGCGGAGCAGGCCGCGCAGCGAGGCGAGGATGCGGGCGACCTCTCCCGGCCACGCCGCCTTGCGGACTCCCGCGGTGCGCACCCAGAGGTACTGCTGCACGATGTTCGAGTCGACGACGGTGCCCTCGAGGTCGAAGACCGCCATCACGTTGCTGGTCTTGGGAAGCTCTTTCGGCGGCTTCTTGGCCTCGAGGTCGGCGGCCTTCGTCGCGGCGCGGTCGCGCGAGAACGCCTTGGTCAGCGCGGCGATGGCCGGGATGTGCACCTCGAGCATGTACCGCTTCCAGTCGATGGAGGCGATGTCGAAACCGCGGTCGGCCTGCAGCTTGGCCGGGATGGCGGCGTGGAGGGCGCGCAGGTTGCGGTCGTCGAAGATGATCTCGGTGCGCACGTAGACCCGGTACAGCTGCACGAAGTTGCGCAGTGTCTCGAGGTCGGCGATGTTCTTGATCATCTGGTTGTGCCAACGGCGCACCCGGTCGGTGTCGGGCATGCGCGAGAGCAGCTTCTCGAGCCGCACCACGAGCCGCTCCTTGCGCAGCACGTCGCGCTCGACCTTGTTGCCGACCGGGAACTTCCAGGTCGGCACGGGGATGTCCTTGCCGGCCTTGTCCTTCATCGGATGGGCGACGAAGTACTGGTTCACGTATCCGGAGATCTCGTGGAACGGCAGCGGGTTCGAGGCCCCGGATGCCACGTGGTAGTACTCGGGCTCGTTCTTCTCGGCCGGGTTGGCGGCCGCCGCGAGGATGGCGTTGACGACGTAGTCGACCGGGATCACGTCGAGGATCGAGTCGGGCAATCCGGGGAACTCGGGCAGCAGCCCGCGCCCGTACGCCATGATCAGCGGGTCGGCGACCTTGAAGCCGTCGATCCAGCCGGGGAAGGGATGCTGCAGCGCGCTCTCGATGATCGCGGGACGCACGACGGAGAGACGGTGGCCGCTCTCGCCCCAGAGCTCCTCGGCGGCGCGCTCGGCGAAGGCCTTCGTGAGCGTGTAGACATCGGTCCAGCCGAGCGACTGGGCACGCGTGCGCCCGACGTCGACGAGTTCCGCACGCACCCAGGCGACCCGGGCCTTCTCGCTGGCGGTGGCGACCGCCTGCGGGCCCTCTTTCTCGTGCTTGGCACGCGCCGCATCCATGAACACCCGCAGCTGGTCGGCTTCGCGCGACAGCTGCTCGACGCGGTCCCGGGCCGTCTTCGCAGCAGCGTACTCGGCCCGCCAGTCGACGCTGTGCGTCAGCTTCGCCTCGGGGGCGACGCCCTTGCGCAGGCCGCCGACGTAGCAGGTGGAGACGTGCACGACGCGCGGGTCGCCCTGGGAGGCGAGCAGGTTCTCGTAGAGCTGCAATCGCGCCGTTGACGTTGGTGTCGAACGCCTCGTCGATCGGAGGGTCGAACGAGACGACCGACGCGCTGTGGATGACGACGTCGAGATCCTTGGGCAGCTGCGGGATCGAGCCCATCTCGCCCTCGACGACGCGGATCCGCTCCTTCGCCGCCTTCTCGACGGCGGCATCGCCGACCTTCTTGCGCCAGGAATCGAAGGCCGGCTTCTTCAGCAGGACACTCACTCGTCCGGCAGTGTCCGCACCCGCCTTCGCCCGTACCAGGATCGAGATGGTGGTGCCGGGATGGTCGGAGAGCAGGCGCTCCAGCACGGCCTGCCCGACGAAACCAGTCGCTCCGGTGAGAAAGACGTGCGAGCTACCGAGATCGGTCGAGGCTCGCTTGGGGGTCACGGCACAAGTCTCGCAGAAACGGTCGGGGCGACCGACGCGAGACCGGGGAGGCCTGCCACGAGATCGCGGATGCGCATCGCCTCGGCGGCGCCCGCCGGCGATGCCGAACACGGTGGCCTCGAAGAACGCGCGGTCCTCCGCGGCGCGGTCGACGGCGCCGATCGGCCAGGCTGAGCGCTTGATCTCGGTGCGGGTCAGCTTGCTCGCTCGCGGTGAGGCGGCGAGACGGCGGTGGGCCTCCTCGGCGAGGAACCGGATGTGGCGGTCCTTGATCGTGACGATGCGATCCGACGACGGCATGGAGGCCGCCGGCGAGCTCGCCCAGTCGGCGGTAGGCGGCCTGGGTGATCCACTCGTCGACGAGCCCGGTGGTGACGTGGGCTGCGACGATCTGCGGGCCGGCGAAGTTCGCGGCGATGGCACGACGCACCGGGCCGCGGCGCTCGGCGCGCTCGGAGTGGGTGCGCCGGGTCGAGCCGGTGGACTCGTCGGCGGCGTGCTCGTTGTCGCCAGCTTCGAGCACGGCGTCCAGGGCGTCGGCGATCCAGAACTTCTCGTAGGCCCAGGTGGTGAGGAACGCGGTGACGCGTGCGTCCTTGTGCGTGGCTGTCACCAGCAGGTTGCGCATGCGCTGCATCGTCGAGCGCTCGAGGTCGCGCAGCATGCGGAGGAGGCGCAGCGCGTCGGCGCCCAGGCTCTGCGCGTTGATCGCGGCGAGGTCGAGCTCGGCGCGGAAACTGCCCTGCGCGGTGCGCGCGAATTCGCGCACGTCGAAGCCGCCGATCTCGAGGGACACGGTCGCCGACGCGGCGTGCGGTGTCGTGGAGCGCGGAGTCATCGGGGAAGGCCCTTCCGGTGCGGGGCGGAGACGCCGTTGTCGGGAACGGCGCTCTCTGGCACCGTATCGTAAGGCGCATGGGTATCGCTCTCGTCACCGGTGGCACCTCGGGCATCGGCGCCGAGTTCGCGCGCCAGTTGGCGGCCCGCGGGAACGATCTGGTGCTGGTCGCGCGCGACAAGAAGCGCCTGGATGAGATGGCCGCCGAGCTGGGCGCGCTCGGCCGCTCCGTCGAGGTGCTCGCCGCCGATCTGTCCGACGCGAAGGACACGGCGCGGGTCGCCAAGCGGCTGGCCGACACGGTCAAGCCGGTCGACATCCTGGTCAACAACGCCGGATTCGGCGGCCTCAGCAAGCTGGCGAAGCCGGATGTCGCAGAGTACGACCGCGCCTTCGCGGTGATGATGCGGGCGGTCTGGGAATTGTCGGCTGCGGTCGTGCCGGGCATGAAGCAACGCGGTCACGGCGCGATCGTCAACGTCGGCAGCACGGCGGGCCAGCTCTCGATGGGTGCGTACTCGTCGATCAAGGCGTGGGTGACCACCTACACCGAGAGCCTCGCGAACGAACTGCACGGCTCGGGCGTGACCGCGACGGTGCTCATGCCGGGCTGGGTGCGCACGGAGTTCCATCAGCGCGCCTCGATCAGTTCGAGCAGCATCCCGAACTCTCTCTGGCTCGACGCCGAACGACTGGTGCGGGTCTCATTGCGCGATGTCGACAGGGGAAAGGTGATCTCCATACCGAGTGTTCGGTACGGAGTGCTCTCCTGGTTGCTCCGCCATCTGCCCCGCAGCACAGTGCGCGCAGTGTCGCGCAGGATTAGCCTGAGTCGGAGCAAGGCCGCTTCGGATTGACCCCGATCGGTTCGCCGGCCGGATGGAAGGAACGCGGATGCCCGCAAAGATGCGCGACCGCTTCACGTCACCGGGGCTGGCGAATGCCCGCTTCGTCGCCCAGCGCGGCATCCTCAAGGGCGTCGTCTGGGGGATGCTGCACGTCAAGATCGTCGACCGCGACAAGCTCAAGAAGGTGAAACGGCCGTTCGTGGTCGTCGCCAACCACTCGAGCCATCTCGACGCCCCGCTGATCATGGGCGCGCTGCCCCGCTCGCTCGCGCGCTACCTCGCCGCCGGCGCCGCCGGCGACTACTTCTTCGACGTCTGGTGGCGGCGCGGTCTGACGGCGCTGTTCTTCAACGCGTTCCCGGTGGACCGCAGCGGCAACAACCCGCGCAACGTGAGTGCGAAGACCCTGCTCGAGCACGACGTGCCGGTGCTGGTGTTTCCAGAGGGCACGCGCTCGAAGAACGGCATCCCCGGACACTTCAAGCCCGGAGCCGCGGCGCTCTCGTCATCGACCGGGTGCACCGATCCTGCCGATCGCGATCATCGGGGCGCACGAATCGCATCCGCGCGGGTCGAAATGGCCGACGATGGGGTTGCCGGTCGGCGTGGTGTTCGGTTCGCCGATGACCGCGCGGCCCGACGAGAACCCCACCCAGTTCATGGCACGGGTGCGCGACCAGGTCGTCGCCATGCATGACCAGCACTCTGCCCATATCCTCGATCCCAAGCGTTCGCCCGACGGAAAGAAGAAGAAGTGACCGACGTCAAGCACATGAAGTGGTGGGGCTGGGGTAACGAGGGCGTCGGCTTCCACTGGCAGGACAAGCCCGGATTCGCCGACTTCGTGCAGTACGCGGTCGGGCTCGACCTGCACACCGCCGAGCCGGTCGGCATGCCGTCGTTCGACAAGATGACGATCCCGAAGTCGCTGGCCGGCCAAGCCGCTGGTCTCGGCGCTGGCGACGATCGTCGGCGAGGGCCACGTCACGACCGACGACATGGAGCGCGTCGTGCACGTCTACGGCAAGAGCCTGCGCGACCTGGTGCGCATCCGCGCGAACCAGGTGCAGCGCTACCCGGACGTCGTCGTCTACCCGGCCGATGAGGCCGAGGTGCAGAAGATCGTGGATGCGGCGGTCGCCTCCGACGTCGTGATCATCCCGTTCGGCGGGGGCAGCAATATCGCCGGCAGCCTGGAGCCGCGTGCCGACGAGAAGCGCGTCATCCTGTCGCTCGACATGGGCCGCCTGCGCACGGTCATCGACATCGACGAGGAGTCCGGTCTCGCCCGCATCCAGGCCGGCGCCCAGGGCCCCGACCTCGAGGAGCAGCTCAACGCGAAGGGCTGGACGATCGGTCACTTCCCCGACTCGTTCACCCACTCGACGATCGGCGGCTGGGTCGCCACGCGCTCGTCGGGCATGCAGTCCGACAAGTACGGCGACATCTCCGAGATCGCGCGCGGCCTGCGGGTCGTGCGTCCCGGCGGCACGCTCGTGGTGCGCCCGCATCCCTCGGCGTCGAACGGCCCGAGCGTCAAGGAGATGATCCTCGGCAGCGAGGGCCGCCTCGGCGTCATCACCGAGGTCACCGCGCAGGTGCACCGGGTCCCCGCGAAGCGCGACGTGTACGCCTACTTCTTCCCGAACTGGGATGCCGGCATCGCCGCCATGCAGGAGATCGCCGAGTCCGACGCGGCGCCGTCGATCACCCGCATCTCCGACGGCCCGGAGACCGGCTTCTCGCTCGCGACCAGCAAGGAGCGCAAGGGCTTCGACAAGTTCGCCGCCGGCACCGTGCTGCCGACCCTCATGAAGTCCAAGGGCTGGAAGGACATGGAGGGCAACATCTGCCTCTCGTTCATCGGGTTCGAGGGCTCCGATGGTCACGCCAAGCGCCAGAAGAAGCTGGTCGACAAGATCGTCGCCAAGCACAACGGCCTCGGCGTCGGCACCGGGCCCGGCGTGCTCTACGACCAGAAGAAGTTCGACACCCCGTACCTGCGCGACTTCCTGCTCGACCGGGGCGCCGCCGGCGACGTCTCGGAGACGGCGATGCCGTGGTCGAAGGTGACGCTCGTGCACGACGCCGCCATCGCGGCCGCGCACAAGGCGTACGACGAGCTCGGCATCAAGGGCTGGATCATGAGCCACATGTCGCACTCGTATCACTCGGGGGCGTGCCTGTACTTCACGTTCGCCTTCGTCTTCGACAAGGACCCGCTGGGCGAGTACGACCACGTCAAGAGCGCGATCCAGCAGGCGTTCGTCGACAACGGCTCGTCGATCTCGCACCACCACGGCGTCGGTCTCGAGCACGCGCCGTGGCTGGAGCAGGACATCTCCGCCGAGGGCGTCAAGGTCGTCAGCGGGCTGTTCACCGTGACCGACCCGGGCTCGAACCTCAACCCGCGCAAGATCATCGCGGACGCGACGCGTGCGACGAGCGGACCGGGCACGACGAAGAAGCCGGTCGCCGCGAGCGATCCCGCGCGAGCGGCGATGCCTGCGGCGAAGCTGGCGGCGAAGAAGAAGTCGAAGGTCAGCGCGAGCTGAACTGACGTGTAAGGATCGGCCGATCGCGCGGTCCGAAACCCGCGAGCCGCCGGAGGCGCTCGCTGGCACGCTCTGAGCATGCATCTCAGCTTTCGAGTGTGCCCATGACCGTGGCGACACTGACCGCCTTCCTCGTGTTCCTCGTGCCACTCGCGTACAGCCCGGGTCCGGGGAACGCATTCTTCGCGGCGATCGGAGCCGACTCCGGCCTACGCGCCGCGTTGCCGGCGCTCGCCGGGTACCACGCGGCGACGCTGGTGGTGACGGCAGTGATCGGATTCGGGCTGGGTGCGCTGATCCTGACCGGTCCCGTCGCCATGGTGCTGGGCGTCGTCGGTTCGCTCTATGTCGCCTGGCTCGGGGTTTCGTTCCTGCGGGCGGCACGGGCGGCGAGAGAGCCGACGACACCCGTCGCCCGGCGCCGTAGCATCGGCTTCTTCGACGGGGCGGTAGTCCTGCTGCTGAACCCGAAGGCTTATTACATCATCGGGCTGGTCTTCACGAACTTCCTGAGCCCCGGGGGCAACCAGGTCATCGAGGTCGTGACCCTGTCGATGGTCTTCACGCTCAACAACCTGGTGGCGTTCGTCGTCTGGACGATCGCGGGCGCAGCACTGACAGTGGTCTTCCGCGGACAGCGGGCCGGTCGGTGGATCGATGTCGGATTCGGCCTGACCCTGATCCTGGTCGCGGTCTGGATGGGGCTGAGCGCCTTCGGCGTCTCCCCGATCTGATCGTTGGGTGCGTCCGAAGGCCGATCGGGCGATCATCGCCCGGTAGCGTGGGGGGCGATATGTCCCCCATGCACCTCTCCGACGACGTCGCCGCCGCGCTGGCCGAAAACCGCCCCGTCGTCGCACTCGAGTCGACGATCATCTCCCATGGCCTGCCGCGACCCCGGAATCTGGATGCGGCGCGCGAGTTCGAGTCGATCCTGCGCGATCGGGGGGTGACACCCGCGACGATCGCGGTGCTCGACGGTGTACCCCGGATCGGGCTCGACGACACCGGCGTCCGGCGCATCGCGGAGGAGGAGCTCGCGAAGGCGAGCGTCCGCGACCTCCCGATCCTCGCCGCACGCGGCGGGAGCGGTGCCACGACGGTCGCCGCGACCGCGCACTTGGCCGCGCTTGCCGGCATCAGGGTCTTCGCGACCGGCGGCCTGGGCGGAGTGCACCGCGGGGCGGTCGGAGACCTTCGACGAGTCGGCCGACCTGCCCACCCTGAGCGTGACGCCTATCACGGTCGTCAGCGCCGGCGTGAAGAGCGTGCTCGACATCGGCGCGACGCTCGAGCGCCTCGAGACCCTCAGCGTGCCGGTCGTCGGATACGGCACGAGCACCTTCCCCGCGTTCTGGCTGCGCGAGTCCGTCGTTCGAACTCGACTGGCGCGTCGACGGCCCCGACGAGGTGGCCGCGATCATGGCCGCACGGGACGACCTCGGATCGCGGGAGGGGATCATCGTGGCGAACCCGATCGCCGCCGCAGAGCAGTGGGATCCCGCCGAGCACGATCGCGTCCTGGCCGAGGCCTTCGCGGCCGCCGCGGCCGCCGGCGTACGCGGCAAGGCCGTCACACCGTTCCTGCTCTCGTTCATCGTCGACGCCTCGGGCGGGCGCAGCCTCGAGGTCAACCTCGACCTGGCGCGCAACAACGTGCGGGTCGCGGCCGACATCGCGACGGCCTGGTCGACGCTCCGGCGGGCGGCATGAGCGGGGAGCGCATCGTCGTGGTCGGCGACGTGATCAACGACATCGTCGTGGTGCCGCGTGGCGAGATCCGCCCGGACACCGACACGGCATCCACGATCCGCCTCCGCCCCGGCGGGTCGGCCGCCAACACCGCCGCGTGGCTGGGCTCCATCGGCGCCCCCGTGGACTTCGTGGGCTGCGTCGGGCTGGACGACCTCGCGGATCACGAGCGCGTCTTCCGCGAGAGCGGGCGTGGCGCCGCATCTGCAGCTCGGGACCGGCCTCCCCACCGGAACCATCGTCATCCTGGTCGACGGCGAGCGGCGCACCATGCTGACCGAGCGCGGCGCGAACTCCGCGCTCGCGAGCTCGTCGGTGACGGACGCCCTGCTCGCCAAGGCGGGCGTGCTGCACATCAGCGGCTACAGCATCCTGGACGGCTTCGGCATCCCGGGTGCCCGCGACCTCATCACGCGTGCGGCGGCGGCCGGCGTCGCCGTTTCGGTCACCCCCGGCTCGGCCGGGTATCTGCACGACTTCGGCGTCGAGCCGTTCCTCGAGGCGATCGACGGGACGAGCATCGTGTTCCCGAATCTTGCAGAGGGCCGGATGATGAGCGGGCAGGAGGTGCCGCATCGCATCGGCGCTGCCCTGCGCGAGCGTTTCGAGGTCGTCGTGCTCACCATGGGGGCCGAGGGTCTCATCGTCTTCGAGGGCAAGAAGCGCACCACGGTCGAAGCACCCAAGATCCAGCACATCCTCGATCCGACCGGCGCGGGGGACGCGCTGGCTGCCGGGTTCCTGAATCGCTGGGTCGTCGACCGGGATGCCGTGGCCGCCGCCCAAGAGGGCGTCTTCATCGCCGCTCGCGCGATCATGGTCATCGGCGGCCGACCGCCGATCTGACCGGTTAACGTGATTGAGGGTCGGCCGCAGAGGCGAGCGGCCGACCCTCTCCCTTGCACCAAGAGTGTCCTGCAATCACATTCCGCGTCGGTTGCCACAGCAAACAACCGGCGCACTTGAAAGGTATAACGGAACGGTAACGCTGTCTAGTTACCTGTTCGTTATTTTTCTGCGAGTTGACTGAGCGTTGCTCGACGGCCCGCAGGCGATTCAGGCGATCCGGGCAGGCGACTTCGCGACGCGGACCACGACCTTGCCGCGGATGCTGCGCGCTTCGAGCGCACGGAGGGCGTCCGGGGCTTCGGCGAGCGGGTACTCGCGCTCGATCTTCGGGACCAGGACCCCGGCTTCCGCGGCCGCCCGCAGCTTCTCGAGCGGGCCGGCGCCCTCGTCCGACATCACGCCGAGCAGCCGCTGGGGAACGAACGCCGACACCACTCCCGCGAACATCTGTCGCTGGAATCCGCCGAGGACCTTGCCGCGCCCGTCCTCGCCTCCGACGATCGCCAGCGTGCCACCGCGCGTGAGCGCGCGACGCAGTTTGCCCAGCGGACGGTTGCCGCCGACGTCGATGATCGCGTCGTAGACGACGGACCCGTCGACCACGTCGCCGGCCGAGTGATCCAGCGCCTCGTCGGCGCCGGCAGCCCGGACGATGTCGAGCTTGGCGGTCGACGCTGTCCCGGTCACGTGCGCGCCGGCAGCCTTGGCGAGCTGGACGGCGAAGACTCCGACTCCGCCGGAGGCGCCGAGCACCAGGATGCGGTGGCCGGGCTCGATGCGCGCGGCCTCGACCGCGTGCTGGGCCGCGGCACCGGAGATCGGGAGCGATGCGGCCTGCGCCGCATCGACGTTCGCCGGCCGGTGGGCGAGCCGGTCCTCGGCGGCGACGGCGAACTCCGCGTAGGTGCCGGGAGCCGTACCGAACACCGCGTCGCCGACGGCGAAGCGGGTGACGCCGGATCCGACTTCGACGACTGTGCCGGCGGCCTCGCCACCGCGAACCCGCACTTTGGGTGCACGGAGCCCGAGGAACAGCCGGGCCATGGTCGGGCGGCCGGTCATCGTGTGCCACACGCTGCGGTCGACGCCGGCGGCCTCGACGGCGAAGAGCACGTCGAGCTCACCGACCTTCGGGCGGACGATCTCCCGCAGTTCGAGCACATCGGCCGAGCCGTAGGTGTCCTGGACGATTGCCTTCATGTCGTTGCTCCTTCATCGGGGACGGTGTCCTCGGGGTACTGGAATACGTCGTCGAGCGGGACGCCGAAGACGCGGGCTATCTGGAACGCCATCTCGAGCGAGGGCGAGTACTTGCCCTGCTCGATGGCGATCACGGTCTGTCGGGTGACCGCAACCCGGTCGGCCAGGTCGGCCTGGGTCATCTCGCCGTGCGCGAATCGCAAGGCGCGGATCGAGTTCGTGACCTGCGTCGGCTTCACCACCGCGGAATCCCGGAGCGGTAGGCGACGATCTTGGCGATGCTGCTGAGGATCGCCGAGAGCACGAAGCAGATGTAGACGAGGTTCGCGATCCAGAAACCGGGAAGGTCGAACAGCGCGAGGACCAGCGCGCCGAGAGCGCCGATGACCACGAAAGCCTGGCCCATGGCCTCGCCGAAGCGGCCGATCTCGCGATCGCGCTGGTCTTTCTTGACGAGCCGGGGAGCGAAGAAGATGTGCAGGATGATCGAGGCCGCGATCGAGCCGCCGACCGTCCAGAGCAGGATGTCGACGTACGGCGTCTCGGGGAACGGCGCCTCGCCGAGGCGGCTGAGCAGCAGCACCAGGTAGGTGCCGTACGCGGCGATGGCGAGGATCAGCTGGATCCACGAGCTCTTCTCTTCGGTGTCCACGCGGACTTCTCCTCGATGTAAAGAATTGGTGACATTGAGGAATGTAAAGCAAGAAAGACACCGTGTCAAATTTTATTTACACACCCAGAGGCCGCTGCGCCGCGCAAACGACGTAGCGTGGAATGTGTACACTGTCCACATGGGACGCATCATCGTGGAACAGATCATCTCGGCCGACGGAATGGCGCAGGACTCCGACGGCGGCATGAAGTTCATGACGGTCGCGGAGCCCGACGATGCCGACGACGACCAGCTCAGAATGCTCGAGAGCGTCGACGCGATCGTGTTCGGACGGACGACCTACGGCATGTTCGCCGACTACTGGCCGGTGGCCGATCCCGACCGATACCCCGTGGCGAAGCCCATCGAGTCCCTTCCGAAGCACGTGGTCAGCAACACCCTGGATGCCGCACCCTGGGGTGACGGCGAGATCACGGTCGAGCGCGGCGACGGTGTCGAGACGCTGCGCCGGCTCCGCGCGGCGTACGTGGGGGACGTGATCATCTGGGGAAGCCTGTCGCTCACCGACGCACTCTTCCGTGCCGGCGAGGTCGACGTGCTCCGGCTCCGCATCGTGCCGACCCTGATCGGAGCAGGGCGCGGCCCGACTCCGGAGGATCTCCCGCTGACCGGCATCACCCTCGGCGGCACGCACGTGTTCGCCGGCGGGCAGGTCACGCTGGAGTACGCGTTCGAGCGCTGAGCGCTCGATCCTCAGAAGATGTCGGGAGACGGCGTCGAGGCCCAGCGGATCGTGACGTCCGCGTGGCGGTCGAACCGGTATCCGGCGCCACGCACCGTGCGGACGATGTCCTCGTAGGCACCGAGCTTCGAACGCAGACGCCGAACGTG
Organism: uncultured Actinomycetota bacterium; assembly: GCA_963730045.1. GTDB lineage: Bacteria > Actinomycetota > Actinomycetes > Actinomycetales > Microbacteriaceae > JBDSKH01. The sequence goes on from CAVSPQ010000006.1 coordinate 43,482, forward strand.
CACGTCGATGGTGCGCTCGTTCGGAGTCTCGTCGTCTCCGCCCTCGGCCCAGAGCGTGGAGATGATCTCGGCCCGCTCGATCGTGCGACCCTCGCGGAGCACGAGGAACTGCAGCAACTCGAACTCCTTGTAGGTGAGGGGAGCCGTGTCGCCGTCGAGCTGCACGCGCTTGCGCGAGATGTCGATGACGACGCCGCCCTTCGGCTCGGGCGGCTCGACCGCCGTGGTCTGACGGCGTTTGGCGAGAGCGGCCGGGTCCTGCAGCGCGAGACGCACGACGTCGACGTCCCGGCCGCCGGCTCCGACGGGCGCCAGGGCGACGGCGGCGTAGCTCTCGGCGCCGGGCACGAGATCGGCGGCCAGCCGCTTCAGGGCCGTGACGACGGCACCGAGGTCGGTGCCGGCATCCAGAGCCTTCTGCTCGTCGATGCCGATGTAGAGAGCGAACCCGCGCGCTTCGGTGCCCTCGGGCACGGCGCGGATCGCCGCACGGGTCTCACCTGCGGCAGGGGCGGACGCGGATGCCGGGGCAGTCGCCGTTGGGACAGTCGTGCGGGGAGGGCGGAGCGTTTCGATGGTTGCAAGAGACATGGTGTCGAATCCTTGGTCGGATGCGGGCGACGCTGAGAGCTCAGTCATGGCAGGTCGCCTCGCAGAGTGTGAGTCGGGGTGCAGAGGAGCGGAGGCCGCATCGGAATCGATGAACGGCGTCCGGGGAGTTCAGAAGAACCCGGCGGGAGATGCCTCTAGGCACACATTCGACAACACATGACCGCACGGACCGGCATCATCATGCCGGCGGTCCCAGGTGCCTCGAAGGAGGTCAGGGCGTGCGCGGAAACGGTCATGGCGCAAGTTTCTTGCACCGACGCAAGAAAAGTCAAATCGGCCTGGCCGAGCCGCGCTGCGGACCGCGGGAGCCGAAGTCTCAGACCGTGCCGTACAACCGGTCGCCCGCGTCGCCGAGTCCCGGCACGATATAGCCGACCTCGTTGAGCTTGTCGTCGAGGGCGCCGAGAACGATCGTGACCTCGCGGCCCTCGGTCGCCTTCTTCACGGCCTCGAGTCCTTCCGGGGCGCCGATCAGGCAGACCGCGGTGACGTCGACGGCACCGCGGGCGAACAGGTACTCGATGGCGGCGCTCAGAGATCCGCCGGTGGCGAGCATCGGGTCGAGCACGAAGCACTGACGATTGGCGAGGTCCTCGGGCAGTCGCTCGGCGTACGTGGTGGGCTGCAGCGTCTCCTCGTTGCGGACCATGCCTAGGAAGCCCACCTCGGCGGTCGGGAGCAGTTTGACCATGCCCTCCAGCATCCCGAGCCCCGCACGCAGGATCGGCACCACCAGCGGGCGCGGCTCGGCGAGCGCCAGGCCCTTCGCCGAAGCGACGGGCGTCTCGACGGTGACCGGAGTCGTTCGCACGTTGCGCGTCGCCTCGTAGGCGAGGAGGGTCACCAGCTCTTCGGCCAGAGCGCGGAAGGTCGACGACGGTGTCGCCTTGTCGCGGAGCACGGTGAGCTTGTGGGTGATCAGGGGGTGGTCGGCCACGTGGACTCGCATACGCTCGATGCTAACGGCGGAGGTGGCATCGGGATGACGGATCATGCGGATGCGATGCGCGCGGCCCTCGCCGAAGCCCGGCTGGCACTCGGCTCGAACGACGTTCCGGTGGGGGCGGTGCTGCTGGATGCCGATGGCACGGTGCTCTCGCACGCGCACAACGAGCGCGAACTGCTGCACGACCCGACGGCGCACGCGGAGGTGCTCGCGATCCGTCGCGCCGCCGAGCTGCGCGGCGACTGGCGCCTCACCGATACGACCCTGGTGGTGACACTCGAGCCGTGCGTGCTGTGCGCTGGCGCGATCCTGGCCGCGCGCATCCCGCGCCTGGTGTTCGGGGCCTGGGACGAGAAAGCGGGCGCGGTCGGAAGCGTCTACGACGTGCTGCGCGACCGGCGCCTCCCGCATCGCGTCGAGGTCCTCACCGGCGTGCTCGCCGACGAGAGCGTCGCCCTCCTCGCGGAGTTCTTTGCCGAACGCCGCTAGACGGCCGTCGCTAGAAGGTCTGACCGTTCGTGCAGGTCTGTTGGGTTGCGGCCTGCCCGGTGATCGTCGACGGGAGTTCGACGACTGCCGGTCCGACCGGCGCGATCGTCGGCGCGGGACTGCCCGTCGGCGTCGGCGTCGGTTCCTCCACGATGTCTTCGCCCGCGACGGCACCACCGCCCGGATCGCCGGTGACCACGATCTGCGCGTCGGCGGCGATCGCATCCATCAGGATCTTGGCGTCGCCCTTACGTGGCGCGACGCCCCCGACCCCGTTCACGACGGTCGAACCACTCGGGTAGAGCACGAAGGCGATGTTCTTGAGCGGGATGTCCTTCACCGCCAGGGCCATCGACGCCATCGTGTCGAGCGACGCGAGCGACGTGCTCAACTGCATGTTGGAGGCAGCCGCCTTGGCCAGCGCGTAGACCGTCAGGGGGTTGGTCAGCGTGCCCTCGCTCTTGATCTTGCGCATGAGCGCGGAGAGGAACAGCTGCTGGTTGCTGATGCGTGTCGTGTCGCTGCCGTCGCCGACGCCGTGGCGGCTTCGGAGGAACTGGAGGGCGCTCCAGCCTGAGAGCGTCTGCTCGCCGGCATCGAGGTCGAAGGAGATCTGGAGGTCGTGGATCGGCTCTGCGACGCACACCGTCACACCGCCGACCGCGTTCGACATCTCGATGACCCCGTTGAACTCGATCTTCGCGGCGTAGCCGATGTTCAGCCCCGTGAGGTTCTCGACGGTCGACACCGCGCAGGCGAGCCCGCCATAGGTAAGGGCTTCGTTGATCTTGCGCGTGCCCGGGCTGCCGTCTTCGCAGTCCTTGATCGGGACGTACAGATCACGCGGCAGGCTGACGGCGATCGCGCTGTTGCTCACGGGAGAGATGTGCAACAGGATCGTGACGTCGTTGAGATTCTCGCCACGCTTTCCATAGGCGGCATCACCTTCACCACTGTCGCTGCCGACCAGCAGGATGTTGACCGGTCCATCGATGGCGCCGACGCCGGGCGGGGCCTCGCCCGCCGCCTCGATGTCGACGCCCGGCTCGAAGCTGCTGCCAACCTGCCAGGCCGCGATGGCGGCAACGGAAGCCGTGCTCGCGAGCACAACGCCCAGCACCACAGCGACGACGGCGACGATCGGCTTGACCGCTCCACGACGGGGGAGGCGACCGTGTCGAGCGCGAATATTCACGTCGGGAACGGTATCGGCGTCATCTGAGCGGTTCCTGTAGGACGCGCACCCGGTGACGAGTCCGTTACCCGAGGACGAGCGTCAGTCCGCGCCCTTGATCACGATCGCGTCGGTCGAGGGTTCCCCGGCCGCGGGTTCGCGGTAGATGTCGGGCTCGATGTAGATCACGCGGGCCACCGGCACGGCCGCGCGGATCTCGGCCTCGACCTCATTGATGGCACGGGCGACATCGGCGACCTTCGTGGTCTTCGGGAAGGCGACCTTGGCGGCGACCAGCAGCTCGTCGGGCCCCAGGTAGAGCGTCTTCATGTGAATGAGCGCCTCGACGCGCTTGCTCGCGTTGAACGCGGCGGTGATCTTGTCGATGTCACCGCGGTTGGCGCCTTCGCCCACCAGCAGGCTCTTCGTCTCGATGCCGAGCAGGACAGCGACCGTGACGAGCAGCACTCCGATGGCGATGGTGCCGATGCCGTCCCAGATCGGGTCGCCGGTGAGGATGGTCAGCCCGACACCGGCCAGGGCGAACACCAGGCCGAGGAGCGCCGCGATGTCCTCGAGCAGCACGACGGGCAGCTCCGGCTGCTTGGCATGCCGGATGAAGTTGACCCAGCTCTCCTTGCCCCGCACGTGGTTCGACTCGATCACCGCGGTGCGCAGCGAGAAGCTCTCCAGCCCGATCGCGATCACCAGGACGACGATCGGCAGCCAGGGCACCTCGAGCGGATGAGGGTGCGTGAGCTTGTCGACGCCCTCGTACAGCGAAAACACTCCGCCGACGGAGAACAGGATGATCGATACCACGAACGCATAGACGTATCGTTCGCGCCCGTACCCGAACGGGTGCTTGGCGTCGGCGGCCTTGCGGGACTTGCGCCCGCCCAGAAGCAGCAGCAGCTGGTTGCCCGCGTCGGCGACCGAGTGGACCGATTCGGCGAGCATGGCGCTCGAGCCCGAGAAGAGGAAGGCGATGAACTTGGTGATCGCGATTCCGGTGTTCGCAGAGAAGGCGGCGATGATCGCCTTCGTGCCGCCCGATGCACTCATGCGTCCCAAACTACACTCGCCACGTGACCGCTCAATTCCCCCGCATCGCCATCCTCGGAGCCGGATCGATGGGCGGTGCGATCCTGTCGGGGCTGCTCGAGAGCGGGGCGACCATCGACGGCATCGTGGTCACCAACCGCACCGAGGCGAAGGCTGCCGCGCTGCGGTCCGACCGGGTGACGTCTCTCTCGAGCGAGCATGACCCGGATGCCAACCGGGCCGCCCTGCGCGGTGCGCGGCTCGTGCTCGTGGCCGTCAAGCCCGCGATGGTCCCGGACCTGCTGCGCGAGCTCCGCGACGCCTTCGAGCCCGACGCCGTGGTGGTCAGCGTCGCCGCCGGAGTGACGATCGACACCATGGAGCAGCTCGTGCCGAACCCGGTGTTCCGCTCGATGCCCAACACGCCCTCCATCGTTCGTCGCGGGGTGACCGGCCTGGCGGCCGGCGGTCGGGCTTCGGCAGAGGACACCGGGCTTGTGCGCGCACTGTTCGAGACGGTGGGCGCCGTGGTCGAGGTGCCCGAGCACCAGATCAACGCCCTGTCGACGATCTCCGGGTCGGGGCCGGCGTACGTGTTCTTCCTGATCGAGCGGCTGACCGAGGCCGCGCGGCACCTCGGGTTCGATGAGGCGCAGTCGCGGCTCATGGTCGAGCAGACGTTCCTGGGGGCGTCGGAACTGCTCGCCGCATCCGACGTCGGGCCCGAGGAGCTGCGGCGCCAGGTGACCAGTCCCAAGGGGACCACCGAGCGCGCGATCGCGCAGATCGCCGACGCCGACCTGACGGCCGTGTTCGACCGCGCCACGGCATCCGCCATCTCCCGTGCCGAGGAGATGGCCCGCGGCGAGTAGCCGCCTAGGCGTTCAGTGCGGCGAACCGGTCGAGGTCGGCCGTGTTGCCGCTCGCGATGATCAGGTCGTGGTTCGAGATCACGGTCTCGGGCGTGGCGTAGGTGAAGTCCTTGCCGGGGCTCTTGACGCCGACCACGGTGATTCCGTACTTGCGCCGCACCGCCGACTCCGCGAGTGTGATGCCGCGGATCGGCTTCGGCGGGTACATCTTCACGATCGCGAAGTCGTCGTCGAACTCGATGAAGTCGATCATGCGCCCCGAGACGAGGTGGGCGACGCGCTCGCCGGCCTCCGCCTCCGGGTAGATCACGTGATTCGCGCCGATGCGCGACAGGATCTTGCCGTGCGACTGGCTGATCGCCTTCGCCCAGATCTGCGGGACCTTGAGGTCGACGAGGTTCGCCGTGATGAGAACGGACGCCTCGACCGACGAGCCGACCGCGACGACCGCGATCGCGAAGTCCTGTGCACCGATCTGTCGCAGGGCGTCTATCGAGCGGGCGTCGGCCTGGACGGCATGGGTGACCCGTTCAGACCACTTCTGCACGAGGCCCTGGTCTTCATCGACGGCCAGCACGTCGCGGTCGAGCCGCTGCAACTGCCCCGCTGTCGCCGCGCCGAACCGGCCGAGGCCGATCACGAGCACGGGTGCGTCGTGTGCGATCTTGTCAACCAACGATGGGCCTCTCTTCCGCTCTCCGGAACAGCTGTCGTCGTGTGCTCGCGGCGAGTGCCGCAGCCAGGGTCACAGTACCGACGCGACCGAGGAACATGGTGGCAGCCAGGACGTATTGAGACGCGTCGCTCGCTCCCTGCGTGAAGCCGGTCGACAGACCACAGGTCGCGAACGCGCTGATCACGTCGAACAGCACGAAGTCGAGCGGCTGGTCGTCGATGACCAGCAGGATGATGGTGGCGCCCGCGACGGTCGTCGCTCCCCAGAGCACGACACTCACCGCGAGACGCAGCACGTCGGAGGGAATGCGCCGGTCGTACGCCTCCATCGCCTCGTTTCCGCGGGCCTCGGCGAACGCCGCGATGAACAGGATCGCGAGCGTTGTCACTTTGATGCCGCCTGCGGTGGATGCCGACCCGCCCCCGATGAACATGAGCATGTCGGTGATGAGCAGGCTCGACCCGTCGAGCTGGCCGATGTCGAGCGTGGCGAAGCCTCCCGATCTCGACATCGACGAGATGAAGAAACTCTGGAGGATGCGCTGGCCGAGGTCGAAGTCGGCCATCGTGCGCGGGTTGTTGAATTCGAGCACGAAGTAGCCGACGGCCCCTCCGACGAGGAGGAGCGCGAAGGTGACCAGGGTCAGCTTCACGTGCAGCGACCAGCGGCGCGGGCGGCGCAGGTTGCGGCTGAGAGCGTAGATCACGGGAAAGCCGATCGCTCCGAGAGTGACGGCGAACATCATGACGAGCAGGAACCAGACATCGTGTGCGAACGGTGCGAGCCCTTCGCTGGTCGGCAGGAATCCGGTGTTCGTGAACGCCATCGCCGACGTGTAGATCGACTGCCAGGCGGCGTCCAACGGGTTCACCCCCTCGATGAGCATGCGCGGGAAGAGCAGCGCGGCCACGATCGCCTCGATGACCAGCACGCTGATGGCGACGGTGGCGAGCAATCCGCCGGTCTCGCCGAGCCGGATGGCTTGGCTCTCGGCGATCGCCCCCTTGCGGATGCGGGACGGGTTCGTGTCGCCGGCGGCCAACAGCTTCTGACGCAGCCCGAGTCGGCGGCTGATGATGAGCCCCAGGATCGATGCCAGCGTCAGCACCCCGATGCCGCCGATCTCGACGCCGACGAAGACGAACACGAGGCCGATCGGCGACCAGAAGGTGGCCATGTCGACGGTGGAGAGCCCCGTCACGCAGATCACCGATACGGCGGTGAAGAGCGCGTCGACGAACGGCGCCTGTTTGCCGGACGCGGTCGCGATCGGAAGCGAGAACAGAATGGTGAACACGCCGATCAGGCCGCCGAAGACCAGGACGGCGAACCGCGCCGCACTGCGCGACGCGAAGTCGCCGATCGCATCGCGGATGCGTGCCGGCAGCGATTCGCGCTGCACCGGCTTGGTGCGCATCCGTTCTCCCCTCGCACGAGAGTTGGTAACCGACGAAGCATAGCTTTTCAGGGCCCGCTGACTACCCTGGGGTATGGCCGACATCTTCGACGTGCTCGCCGACGGCACGCGTCGCGAGCTCCTCATCCGCCTGCACCATCGCGCCGCGGAGGTGAGCGTCAGCGAACTCGTGACCGAACTCGGCATCAGCCAACCGACCGTGTCGAAGCACCTCAAGGTACTGCGCGACCACGGTCTGGTCTCGGTGCGCGACGAGGGCCAGCACCGCTACTACCGCCTCGACACCGCGCCGTTCGGCGAGCTTGAGGACTGGCTCGCACAGTTCCTCGGGGGCACGCCGCACCCCGGCGGCGACGGGCAGGGCGTCGATGCCGCCTCGACAGTGTTCGCCGCGTGGGCAGGCAGCGAGGTGGGCGATCGCGTCGGCCGTGCGGCGGCGGACACCGCGCATTCCGCGCGCGTCGCGCTCGAAGCCGCGCAGGAGAAGCTGCAAGGCGCCCAGAAACGCGTCAGCGACCGGGTCGCCGACAAACTGCCGAAATGGGGCAGGGGCGACGACGGCTCCTGAGGACCGCGGAGCCAGGGCGGCCCATCTCCGAAGCCTGACGATCCGTGATCATCTTCGAGGCGCGCTGAGTCACGCTCACACGGGGGGATTGCCCCGCCGGGCGCGAGCACCGTACTCTGAGGCGTCGAACTCCTGTCACAGGAGTCACACCATTCACAACCGGGATCGGGGTGCGAGCATGGCGGATCTCTCCGACGTGCGCTTCCTCACGGTCGCCGAGGTCGCCGAGATGATGCGCGTCTCGAACATGACCGTGTACCGCCTCGTGCAGTCCGGCAAGCTCCCGGCCGTGCGCTTCGGGCGCTCCTACCGAATTCCCGAATCGGCGGTGGCGGCAGCCATCGAACTGCCCGATTCGCAGGTGGGCTAGACTCTCCAGGTTAGGTTTCCGCGGTTCGGACTATGGACCCGGGTCCATATCCGTACCGAGTGAGGTGAACATGGGTTCCGTCATCAAGAAGCGCCGCAAGCGCATGGCGAAGAAGAAGCACCGCAAGTTGCTGCGAAAGACGCGTCACCAGCGTCGCAACAAGAAGTAGCGACCGGACGTAGTCGGCGGCCACAGGCCGCGATAGAGACGCAGGAGCGCCTAGCCCTCGGGCCGGGCGCTTTTCTCTTTGTCCGGTCGCTTGCCGGTCCACCTGCGCACCGAGCGCCCCTCCCGGCGAACCCGGCGCTGCGCCTCCCGGATGCTTTTCGGTGTGAGACGCAAGATCGGCCAGCCGTGCGTGCGCGCGTGGATCGCGAGGATCGCATCCGGATTCACCACCACGCGGTTGCCCACCGCCTCGAGCAGCGGGATGTCGTTGCGGCTGTCGCTGTAGGCCCAGCAGTCGGCCAGGTCGGCACCGGCCTTCTTCGCGAGCGCGATCGCGGCCTCGGCCTTGCGCTCGTGGTGCAGCACGTGCCCGTCGAGCTGCCCGGTGTAGACGCCGTCGACGGCTTCGATGCGGGTGCCGAGTGCGCCGGTCAACCCGAGCTTGCGGGCGATGAGGTCGCCGATCTCCCAGGGGGTGGCCGACACGAGCCAGACCTCGTGGCCCTTGCGGATGTGCTCCTGCGTGAGCTCGACGGTCTCGGGGTAGAGCCGCTTGCGGATGCGGTGCTCCCAGATGCCCTCGGCGAGCTGCACGATGTCGGACTGCTTCTTGCCGTGTGACAGCCCGAGCGCTTTCTCTCGCGCCGACTTGAGGTGGTTGTCGTTCTCGCCCTTGGTGATGAACCGCGCCTGGTGCCAGGCGAACGGGGCGATGTCACGCCAGGTGATGACCCTCTTGTTCCACGCCTCGCGCCCGAGCTGGAACAGGCTCGTGCCCCGCATCAGCGTGTTGTCGACGTCGAAGAACGCGAGGATCGGGCGTTCACTCGGGGTCGAGGGCAGATCCTCGGGCATCGTCATAGTCTAAACGCGTGCCTCGACTGACCCTCCTCGGCAAGCCCGAATGCCACCTGTGCGATGACGCACGGGCGATCGTCGAGGGCGTGCTGGCCGACCATCCCGAGGTCGTGTTCGAGGAGCTCTCCATCCTCGACGATCCGGCCCTCCTCGACGCCTACGTCGAGGAGATCCCCGTCGTGCTGATCGACGACCGGGTGCACACGATCTGGCGGGTCGACGAGGCGCGACTGCGCGCGGCGCTCGCTGCGGCATCCGAGTGAGTCCCGCGACCCTGGTCTCGACGCTTTCTCGGTATTAGGCTCCGGTCATGGAGCGCACCGCTGTCCTCGCGATCTGCGGAAGCCTGCGTCAGGAGTCCCTCCACCGGGCGCTGCTGACGGCAGTGCAGGATCGGGCGCCGGCCTTCCACTTCGTCGGTGCCGATCTGGTACGAGACCTGCCGCTCATGGACCCGGGACTCGACCGGCCGGATTCCCTGCCCAGCGCGGTACGCGAGTTCCGCTTGCTGGCCGAGGCGTGCAGCGGCGCCGTCATCGCGTCGCCGGAGTACGTGCACGCGCCGTCCGGCGTGACCAAGAACGCTCTCGACTGGCTGGCCGGGTCGACGGGGTTGTACGGCAAGCCGGTGCTGCTCTTGAGCGCCTCGCCCGGTCAGACCGGTGGACTCCGCGGACTCGCCGGCCTCATCCCGTCGCTGCTCGCACTGGACGCGCTGCTCGTCGACCCGGTGAGCGTCTCGAAGGCGCCCGCGCGCATCCGCCCGGACGGCGAGGTCCTGGATGTCGGCCTCGACCTGCGTCTGGAGATCGCGGTCGAGCAGCTGGCCGACACGATGTCATCGGTGACAGGCGAGCGGGTGTCCGCCCGCGTCTGAGCGGTTCCTCTACTCGCCCTCGACGTCGGCGATCGAGTGCGGGAAGCGCGTTGGCGTGAAGTGCACCGCGCCCGCTGGCACCTGCCAGGGCATCACGACGACGTGGAAGCGCCCGGCGACGACCGCGGGGTCGGCTTCCTTGAGTGCCCGCACGTCGTCGACGGAACCGCGCAGGATCGACAGTCCGCGGAATCCATCGTGTCCGAGCGGCCCCGCGGCCATCAGGTGGCCCTGCTCGTGCAGCGTCGCCAGGTAGGCGAGGTGGGCGTCCTGCATCCGCGTCGCGAGCGCGCCGACCTCGTCCCCGTCGGCGCTGTGCGGTGTCCCCGCGATGAGGTACCAGATGCCGTCCTTGTCGACGAGGCCCCACGGATCGAGCTCGCGTGGCGGTTTGTCACGGTAGCCGACCAGCAGGGTGTCACGGCCGACGACTGCGGCACGCAGGGTGTCGAGCAACTCGGCGGGTACGATCGGGCGGTCGCCCCAGCGGGATGCATCGACGACCACCGCATCAGACGCGGCCTGCGCCGGGGCCCGAAACGACTCGGGCAGCGCGCGCACGAGTTTGCGCAGAGCGGCCTTCGCGTCGGGGGAGACGGCGGCCGCCGGCCCGACGAGCAGGAACAGGGCCTGCATCTCCGGATAGGAGAGGCCGCTGAGGTCGGTGCGTGCGCCGCCGAGCAGGGCCCATCCGCCGCCGCGTCCACGCTGCGGATAGACCGGGATGCCGGCCGCCGACAGCGCCTCGAGGTCGCGCCGGGCGGTGGCGACCGAGATCTCGAGCTCCTCGGCGAGCTCGGCGGCGGTCACGAGTCCGCGGGTGCACGAAGCGTAAGCGGCATCGCCGGTCGCGATCCTCCATGCTCCAGCGCGCGGCGCGTCAAACGTAGACTCGGAGGGTGCCCGCCGACCTCATCCATCTCGTCCGGCACGGCGAGGTGCACAACCCGGAGGGCGTGCTCTACGGGCGCATCGAGGGGTACCACCTCAGCGACCGCGGCCACCGGATGGCGGACCTCGCTGCCGCATCCCTGGAGGGGCATCCCGTCACCGGGCTGTGGGCCAGCCCGCTCCAGCGCACGCAGGAGAGCGCCGCGCCGTGGGCCGCGCGCTTCGGGCTCGAGATCGTCGCCGACGAGCGCCTGATCGAGCCGCCCAATGTCTTCGAGGGCTACAACATCCGGCGTGAGCTGCGCCGCAATCCGCTGGCCCTGCGGCATCTGCGCAACCCCTCACGGCCGTCGTGGGGCGAATCGTTCGTCTCGATCCGCGACCGGATGATGGCGGCCGTCGCCGACATCCACGCGGCCACCGAGGGTGGCGAGGCGGTCATCGTCAGCCACCAGTTGCCGATCTGGATGGTCGCCCGCACGGTGCAGGACAAGCCGCTGGCGACCGACCCCCGCCGTCGGCGCTGCTCGCTCTCGAGTGTCACCACGATCGCGTGGCAGGACGGCCGCTTCGTCGAGGTCGACTATCGGGAGCCGGCGCGCGAGCTCCTCGCCGAATCGATCGACCTGGGGGCGGTGTGAGGACCCCGCGCCTCGCCCTCGCAGTGTTCGCGCTCGCCGCCGCGCTTGCGGGATGCAGCGCGCCGGGTGTCTCGGCCGAGTACGAGCCCGGCGGCGGAGAGTACGTCTCCGGGGACGGCACCACCCACTTCTGGCCCGCGGGCGAACGAGGCGATCCGATCGCGTTCGCCGGCGGAACCGAATCCGGCGACAGCCTGTCGAGCGACGACCTCCTCGGGCAGGTGGTGCTTGTCAACTTCTGGTACGCGAGCTGCGGGCCGTGCCGCACCGAGGTGATCGACCTCAACGACCTCTACGACGAGTACGCCGGCGACGACGTCGCGTTCGTGGGCGTCGACATTCGCGACAGCGCCGCCCAGGCGCAGAGCTTCATGGACGAATTCGACGTGCGGTACCCGTCGATCCTCGATGTCACCGACAACGCCGTCACGCTCGCCTTTGCGACCCCGGCGCCGCCGACGACGACCCCGACCACCTACCTCCTCGACGCCGAGGGCCGCGTCGCTGCGCGCTTCACCAGCGCGATCCAGAGTCCGTCGGTCGTCGCCGCGATGATCGACGATCTGCTGGCCGAGCGATGAATCGCGTCCGATGAATCCGGGCGAGGCGGTCGTCAGCGGCGGCCTGTGGATCGCCCTGCCGATCGCGCTCGCTGCCGGGCTGCTGTCGTTCCTCTCGCCGTGCGTGCTGCCCCTCGTGCCCGGCTACCTCGGTTACGTGAGCGGCATCGTCGACGGGGCCCAACGCAAGCGCAGCCGGATGGTGCTCGGCGCCGCGCTGTTCGTGGCCGGCTTCAGCGCGGTGTTCCTCGCGATCGTCGTGCTCGCGGGATCTGCCGGGGTCTTCTTCCTGCAGTACGAGGGCCTGCTGACTCGCATCGGCGGTGCGGTGCTGATCGTGCTCGGTTTGGTGTTCATCGGGCAGGTCACCTTCCTGCAGCGCACGTTCAAGCCCGCCTGGCGTCCGCGCACCGGGCTGCTCGGCGCCCCCCTGCTCGGCATCGTGTTCGCGATCGGATGGACGCCGTGCACCGGTCCGACGCTCGCCGCGGTCTCCGCCCTCGCCATCGATCTCGGCGATCCCGGCCGAGCGCTGCTCGTCGGCATCTTCTACTGCCTCGGCCTCGGCATCCCGTTCGTGCTGGTCGCCCTCGGATTCGGCTGGGTCGGCAGTTCGATCGCCTGGGTGAAGCGTCACATCCGGGCCATCAACATCGCCGGCGGGGTGCTGCTCATCGTCATCGGCCTGCTGATGGTCACCGGCGTCTGGACGTTCGTCATGTCGGGACTGGGGGTGGTGATCGGTGGCATCGAGACCCCGCTCTAGCGATCCGCTCCGGCCCGACGACCACATCGATTCGGCGGGCGCCAAGGCCGACGCCGATGTCGCCCAGCCGAGCCTCGGGCCGCTCGGCTATGCGCGATTCTTCTGGCGGCAGCTCACGAGCATGCGGACGGCGCTGCTGCTGCTCCTGCTGCTCGCGCTCGCCGCGGTGCCGGGATCGCTCGTGCCGCAGACCACCTCCGACCCGAACGGCGTGATCCAGTTCGAGCAGCGCGACCCGGAGACGTTCCGCGTGCTCGACGCCCTGGGACTGTTCAGCACGTTCAGCACGCCCTGGTTCTCGGCCATCTACCTGCTGCTGTTCATCTCGCTGGTCGGGTGCATCATCCCGCGCACGAAGCACCACTTCGATGCGTTGCGCGCCCGCCCCCCGAAGACCCCCGCCCGTCTGGAGCGGCTCGTCGGTTTCGTCACGGCGCCGACCGGGGCGGATGCCGGGGTCGCCATCGACGAGGCGGCCACGCTGCTGCGGCGGCAGGGCTATCGAATCGAGCGCTACGGCGACTCGGTCTCGGCCGAGCGCGGCTACCTGCGCGAGACCGGCAACCTGGTCTTCCACACCGCACTGGTCGGGATGCTGATCACGGTGGGCATCGGCGGCGGCTTCGGCTACACGGGGCAGCGCATCATCGTGCAGGACGAGCCGTTCACGAACGTGCTGTCGGGCTACGACGCGATCAACCAGGGGCGGTTCTTCAGCGAGTCGTCGCTGCAGCCGTACTCCTTGCGCCTCGACGAATTCGAGGGGCGCTACGAGCTCGACACGGCGACCGGGCAGTGGCATCCGCTGGACTTCGACGCGAGCGTGAGCACGCGCGTGCCCGACGGCGACTGGACGCCCGGGCACATCAAGGTGAACTCGCCGCTCACCATCGGCGGCACCGAGGTGTACCTGTTGGGCAACGGGTACGCACCGGTCATCACGGTGCGTGATCCGGATGGCGCCGAGGTGTTCTCCGGCGCGGTCCCGTTCCTGCCGCTCGATGCGAACCTGCGGAGTCGCGGCGTCGTCAAGATCCCGGACGGGCTGGACGAGCAGCTCGGGTTGCAGGGCTTCTTCTACCCAGACCCGTTGCCCCTCGACGACGGCACCTACGCGTCGTTCTCGCCGACCGAGCACGGTGAGTCGCTGGTCACCATGTTCGTCTACGCGGGCGACCTCGGTCTCGACGAGGGAGTCGGCGTCAACGCCTTCACACTCGACATCGACGACCTGACACAACTCGCGGGCGGCGATGCCGATGTGCCCGCGCTCGAGCTGACCGAGGGGCAGACGGCCGACCTGCCCGACGGGCTCGGCACGATCGAGTTCGAGGGCCTGCGCCGCTTCATCAGCGTCGACATCCACCACGACCCGACACCGGGCTGGGCGCTGCTGTTCGCCGCGCTGATCCTCGGCGGGTTGCTGGTGAGCCTGTTCGTCCCGCGGCGCCGCATGTGGGTGAAGGCGGTCGGCGGTGGTCTCGAGTACGCCGGCCTGGCCCGCGGCGAGGACCCGACCCTCGAGGCGGCGGTCGCCGACCTCGCGCGCCGGCATCGCGCGGTGCTCGGCGACCCCGAACCGGCGGCCCGTTCGAAACCTAGGATGGACCCGTGACAACCGAGATCCTGGCCGCCTATTCGCTCGTCGCGGTGTACTCCGCCATCGCGGTGTACGCGATCGCGTTCGTAGCGTTCGTGCTCGACCTGTCGAAGCGGGCCTCCGTCGCACAGGCGGCCGTCCCCGCCGCTGCGTCCACCCGCGCGTACCAGGGCTCGACGCTCGTGGCCGAGAAGGCGCCGCCCATGGTGGCCGCTCCGCGGGCGACCCGGTACCAGCGCGCCGCGTTCGCGCTGACGATCCTGGCGTGGGTCATCCACGTCGCGGCCGTCGTGCTGCGTGCGGTCGCCGCCGGGCGGGTGCCGTGGGCGAACCTCTTCGAGTTCACCATGACCGGCGCGGCGATCATCGTCGGGGTGTACCTGCTGCTCCAGCTCTGGCGCGACCTGCGCTTCCTCGGCGCCTACGTCACGGGCGTCGTCGTGCTGCTCGCGACGCTGGCGACCGCCAACTTCTACGTCGACCCGACGCCGCTGCCGCCGGCTCTCCAGTCCGCGTGGCTCTATATCCACGTGCTCGTCGCCATGCTCTCCACCGGGTTCTTCGCGATCGGTGGAGGGCTGTCGATCGTGCAGCTCCTCCAGGCGCGACGGGAGGCCGGCCGGGCCGCGGGCCTGACGTTCCTCCGCTCCTTCCCGAATTCGGAGATTCTCGAGACCACCGCGAACCGGCTCATCATCGTCGGCTTCGCGTTGTGGACGTTCACGCTGATGGCGGGAGCGATCTGGGCAGAGCGCGCCTGGGGCCGCTACTGGGGTTGGGACACCAAGGAGGTCTGGACCTTCATCATCTGGGTCGTGTTCGCCGGGTACGTCCACGCTCGCGCGACCCGTGGATGGCGTGGCAGCCGGTCCGCCTGGCTCGCGATCATCGGTTTCGCCACGGTCATCTTCAACTTCACGATCGTGAACCTGTTCTTCGCCGGGCTGCACGCCTACTCGGGGCTGAAGTAGGCGCTAGCCCACGGCGAGCAGTTCGTGGCACCTCTCGAGGCGGGCGCGCCACCAGGCGTCGCGTTCCGGCGAGACGGCGTGTGCATCGAGGATGCGCTCGTCGAGCTCAGGGCGCCGCACCTCGATGACCCCGTCCTGCACGCGCAGGGGATCGACGGCCACGTCCTCCTCGAGCAGCGCGACCGTCGCGAGGCCGCAGTCGAACTCGAGCTCCGGGATCGCCGCTGCGAGGTAGGCGCCCATCGCGATGCCGACGGATGTCTCGAGGGCGCTCGAGACGACGACCGGCAGGCCCGCCTCAGCGGCGATGCCCAGTGCTGCGGTGATCCCACCCAACGGCTGCGCCTTGAGCACGAGGATGTCGGCCGCGCCCTCACGTGCGACAAGCAGGGGATCCTCGGCCTTCCGCACGCTCTCGTCCGCGGCGATCGGCAGCTGCCAGTCATGCAGGCGGGCACGCAGCTCGGCGAGCTCCGGAACCGTCGCGCAGGGCTGCTCGAGGTATTCGAGATCGAACGGCGCGAGCTCGTGAGCGGCACGCTCCGCCTCGTCGACGTTCCACGCGCCGTTGGCGTCGACGCGGATGCGACCCATCGGTCCCATGAACGCACGGGTCGCGCGCACGCGCGCAACGTCATCCTGAAGCCGCTGCCCGCGCTCGGCGACCTTCACCTTCACGGTGCGGATCCCGGGAAAGCGTTCCAGCACACCCTCGATATCCTCCGGGCCCACGGCTGGCAGGGTCGCGTTGACCGGGATGGTGTCGCGATGCAGTGGCGGCGTCGCGCCCCAGCCGAAGTCGATCGCCGCCGCGAGCCAGGTCGCCGCTTCCGCATCGTCGTACTCGGGGAAGGGCGAGAACTCGGTCCACCCGTTCGCGCCGCGTAGCAGCATCGCCTCCCGCATCTCGATACCGCGGAACCTCGTCACAAGGGGGAGCGCCACCACGGCCGCCCCGTCGAGCACCTCGGCGAGCGGCGGCGTCAGCGTCATCTCCCCAGTCTGTGCCCGCGGAGTACGCTGGCGCTATCCGATGAAGGGCACTCGATGACGATTCCGCCGCTGCAGCCGCCCAGACCGAACGCTGAGTACCAGTACCGTCCGGTCGCGCCGATCCAGCCGCAGACGTCCTTCGAACCACCGATGAAGTCGGCGCCGACCCTGGGCCAGTTCTGGCGTTCGGATGTCAGAACGCAGCCCGGCCGCAAGAAGCCGCGCTGGGCGGGGGCGCTGTCGTTCTGGCTCGGACTCATCGCTGCCGTCCTGCTCATCGGCGGCAGCGTGTTCGAACTCGGGGCGTGGTCCGCCGAGGTGGCTCTCGCCCTCGGGGTGGTCGCCGGGTTCTTCGGGCTCGTCGCCCTCGTCGCCGGAATCGGCCGTGTCGCCGGATTCTTCGGCATCATCCTGGCCTTGATCGGCAACGTGTACGTGCTCAGCTGGCTCGGCGAGAACGTCTTCTAGGCTGGACTCCGTGACGGAGCCGACCCCGACAGTTGCGGACGCGCTCGCTGCGCCCCCGCCCGTCGAGCGGGTCGCGACTCGCGCCCGCCCGCGCTGGCCGGGGGTCCTCTCGTTCGTCCTCGCCCTTCTCGTGGTCGCGGGTCTCGCCGCCGGGATCATCCTCGCGACCAGCGACCTGTTCCTCGCCGCGACCTACGTCGCGTGGGCCACCATCGCCGCGAGCGTTCTCGCGGTCGTGCTGGGACTGGTCGCCGTCATCGGCAAGCTCGGGCGCGGCTTCGGGGCGGCCGGTCTCGTGCTGGGCGTGCTCGCCAACCCCTACCTGCTGACCATCGCACTCGACCGGATCGGCGGCCTCTGGGCATGACGGCTGTCTCTGAACTGTTCGACGAGAAGGTCTGGCGGGCCGTCCCCGGCTTCGAGGCCCTGGATGACGTGAGCTACCACCTGGACGTCAGCGGTCGCATCGCGCGCGTGGCTTTCAACCGGCCAGAGGTGCGCAACTCCTTCCGGCCGAAGACGGTGGATCAGCTCGCCGCCGCACTCGACGACGCGCGCCAGAACCCGAAGGTCGGCGTCGTGCTGCTCACCGGCAACGGGCCGAGCCCGAAGGACGGCGGCTGGGCGTTCAGCGCGGGGGGCGACCAGCGCATCCGGGGCAAGGACGGGTACACCTACGAGGAGGGCGGGCCGAGCAGCGGGCGCCTGCACATCCTCGAGGTGCAGCGCCTCATCCGGTTCATGCCGAAGGTCGTCATCGCGGTGGTTCCGGGCTGGGCGGCCGGGGGTGGCCACTCGCTGCACGTCGTCTGCGACCTGACCATCGCATCCCGTGAGCACGCCCGCTTCAAGCAGACCGACGCCGACGTCGGCTCGTTCGACGCCGGATACGGCAGCGCCTACTTCGCGCGCCAGGTCGGTCAGAAGTTCGCCCGCGAGGTGTTCTTCCTCGCGCAGGAGTACGACGCCGAGCGCGCTCTGCAGGCCGGCGCCGTCAACGCGGTCGTGCCGCACGCCGAGCTCGAGACGACGGCCATCGCGTGGGCCGAGACCATCCTCGGCAAGAGCCCGACCTCCATCCGGATGCTGAAGTTCGCCCTCAACGCGGTGGACGACGGGATGGTCGGCCAGCAGGTCTTCGCCGGGGAGGCGACGCGGCTCGCGTACGGGACCGACGAAGCCGCCGAGGGGCGGGACGCGTTCCTCGAGAAGCGCGATCCCGACTGGGGACCGTTCCCCTGGCAGTTCTGAGCTGCGCGTGAAGCCGTTGCGCGTCGTGCCCTCGGACGGCGAGGTGCTCGCGGCGCTGCGCGACGCGCTGGCCGGCGGTCCCGCCCTGTTCGTGGCCGCCCCCGGCTCGACACCCGGCGATCTGCCGGAGACGGTCGAACAGCGCATCGCCCTGGTGGTCGAGACGAGCGGGTCGAGCGGGAGGCAGAAGCGGGTCGCCCTCGGCGCGGATGCGGTGCTCGCGAGCGCTGCCGCCAGCGAGTCCGCGCTGGGCGGACCCGGGCAGTGGGTGATGGCCGTGCCGGACCACTACATCGCCGGGCTCAACGTGCTGACCCGGTCGCTCGCTGCCGAGACCGCACCGATACCCGTCGAGGACACCCGCTTCACGGCCGCCGGCTTCGTCGCGGCAGCGGGGCGGCTCGCGGTCCCGGAGCGCTTCACCGCCCTCGTGCCCGCGCAACTCGCGACGCTGCTCGATGACCCCGAGGCCCGGTCCGCCCTGCGGGACTTCACGGCCGTACTCGTCGGCGGCCAGTCGACGCCGCGTCCGCTGCTCGGGGCCGCTGCGGAGCACGGCATCCGGGTGGTGCGCAGTTACGGGTCGAGCGAGACCAGCGGCGGGTGCGTGTACGACGGCCTGCCGATCGGGCAGACCTCGCTGCGCATCGAGGACGACGAGGTGTGGCTCGGCGGTCCCACCCTGGCGGAGGGCTACCTCGACGACCCGGCGCTGACCGCCGAGCGGTTCGTCGTCGCGGATGGCGCTCACTGGTTCCGCACGGCCGACGCCGGCACCTGGGACGGCGAGCGGCTCGCCGTGACGGGCCGCCGCGACGACGTCGTGGTCTCGGGAGGGGTGAAGGTGTCGCTCGGCGCGGTCGAGCGGGTGCTGCGCGAGCAGGCGGGCTTCGCGGATGCCGTGGTGGTCGCCGCGGACGACGAGCGCTGGGGACAGGTGCCTGTCGCGTTCACGTCGAGCCGCGACGACGCGTCCGAC
This sequence comes from uncultured Actinomycetota bacterium, assembly GCA_963730045.1. Taxonomy (GTDB): domain Bacteria; phylum Actinomycetota; class Actinomycetes; order Actinomycetales; family Microbacteriaceae; genus JBDSKH01. Next base: position 62,673 of record CAVSPQ010000006.1, read on the forward strand.
GCGATCGCGGCCGTGGCGGCGACACTCGGCCCGCCCGCCCGGCCCGCCCGCGTCATCCGGATCGACGAGCTCCCGCTGCTGGCGAGCGGCAAGGTCGATCGGGCGGCGCTCGCCGCCCGCGGCGCCGAATAGGCTGTGCGCGTGGCGAAGCAGCAACGGATCGATCCGAAACTCATCGAACGCAATCGGAAGAACGCGGCGGCCAAGAAGGCGCAGGCCGCCAAGAACCGCGGCAAGAGCGGACGCCCCGGCGGCCGCCCCACCGAGCAGGTGCCTCCGGCGACGCTCGGCACCTGGATCGCGGGCGCGCGGCCGCAGACCCTCGCGCTCGCCGTCGCGCCGGTCGCGCTGGGAACCGCCACGGCATCCTTGCTCACCGAGAACTGGTACGACCACTGGGTGCGAGCGCTGCTCGCGCTCGCGGTCGCCGTCGGTCTGCAGATCGCCGTCAACTACGCCAACGACTACTCCGACGGGGTGCGCGGCGTCGACAGGAACCGCGTCGGACCGGCGCGTCTGGTCGGCTCCGGCCGCGCCAAGCCGCGCTCCGTGCTCATCGTCGCCCTGGTGTTCTTCGCGCTCGCCGCTGCCGCGGGCGCCACGCTCATCATCCTGAGCCAGCAGTGGTGGCTCTTCGCGGGCGGTGTGGTGATCCTCGCCGCGGCGTGGTTCTATACCGGCGGACCGAAGCCGTACGGCTACCGCGCTCTCGGCGAAGTCGCCGTGATGTTGTTCTTCGGCGTGGTCCCGGTAGCCGGCACGATGTTCACGCAGGTCGGCGAGGTCAACGTCGAGGCCTGGGTCGGCGGTGCTGCCCTGGGTGCCATCGCCGCGGCAGTGCTCGTCGTCAACAACCTCCGTGACCGGGAGCGTGACGCCGCCGTCGGCAAGCGCACCCTGGCCGTTCTGCTCGGCAACGTCGGCACCCGGGTGCTGTACATCGTGCTGATGCTGCTGCCGTTCGTGGCGCTGGCGTTCTACGTGGTCTTCTACGACTGGACGGTGTTCGTCTTCTTCATCGCGCTGGCGGCCCTGCCGGCGATGCTCATCGTCGCCACGGCACGCAGCCCGCGGGAATACCTCTTCGCCCTTCGGCTCACGCTGCTGACCGCGCTCGGTTTCGGCGTGGGGATGGCCGCGGTGATCGCCTTCGGCGGAGTCCTCTGGTTCTAGCTGTCGCTGTCGTCCTCGACGGTCTCGTCCGGCCGCGGGTCGGTGTTCGCCCGCGCTGCCACCAGCTCGGCCGCGACGCGCTCGCGCAGCCGGCGGAAGAAGATGTACGCGACGCAGAACCCGAGGGCGGCGGCGATGATCGCGGCCAGCCACCATTCCAGGCCCAGCACGAACAGCACCGCGAAGAAAGCGGCGAACAGGCCGACACGCACGAGCGTGTAAGCGATCCAGGGGCGCATCGGATCGAGTCTACGTGCGGGAGACACGTCTAGAATCGGGTCATGAGGGCGCTCCTGCCGTACCTGCCGATCCTGCTCGCCGTCGGTCTGACGATCTACACCGTCATCGACATCGCGCTTATCGACCCGCTGCGGGTGAAGGGCCTTCCCAAGATCCTCTGGATCCTGATCTGCATCGTCCTTCTCGTCATCGGTCCGCTGCTCTGGTTCCTGCTCGGCCGGGAGCGGCTCGAGCCGCGCAACGCCGGCGGCAGCTTCGGCCCCCGGCCGCGCCGCGGTCCGGTCGCGCCGGACGACGATCCCGACTTCCTCGGGAAGCTCGGCCGCGAGCAGGCGCAGGAGGACCGCATCCGAGATCTGGAGCAGCGCCTGCGCGAGATCGACGACGATCCAGAAGACAAGCCGAAGGAGTGACGGGCTCGCCCGCGAGCGAGTTCGCGACGGCGTTGCTCGGCGAGTTCGTGCGCCGGGGTGTCCGCGACGTCGTGCTGAGCCCCGGCTCTCGCTCGCAGGCTCTCGCGCTCGCCGCCGCCCAGTTCGAGCGCGCGGGGATGCTGCGGCTGCACGTGCGGATCGATGAGCGCTCGGCGGGATTCCTCGCGATCGGCCTCGTCCGTCGAGAGCAAGACGCCCGTGGTCGTCATCACGACCTCCGGCACGGCCGTCGCCGAGCTGCACCCGGCGGTGCTCGAGGCGACGCACTCCGGGGTTCCGCTCATCCTGCTGACCGCCGACCGGCCGGCCGAGATGCTCGGCATCGGCGCGAACCAGACCACCCGGCAGGCCGGGATCTTCGGGGCTGCGGCACGCGGGCTCGACGTCGCGGCTCCCGAAGAGGGAGGCGATCACGGTGCGGCAGCGGCGGCGCTCGCCACCGACGTTCTCGACGGGATCGCGGGGCCGTTGCACGTGAACCTCGCGTTCCGCGATCCGCTGTCGTCTGCGGCGACGCTTCCCGACATCGAGCCGAGCGCCTGGGCGCCCGCGATGCCGCCGGCCGAAGCGCTCGAGCTGCGCCCGCGTCCGGGAACCGTCGTCGTCGCGGGGTCAGGGGCCGGCGAGCAGGCGGAGGCGGCCGCTCGCGCACTGGGCGCTCCGCTGCTGGCCGAGGTGGCATCCGGCGCGCGCTTCGGGCCCAACCTGGTCGCCGCGTATCGCGAGCTCTTGGTGGCCGGCAACTTCGGCGACCGGGTCGAGCGGGTCGTCGTGTTCGGGCACCCGACGCTGAGCCGCGAGGTCCCCGCGCTGATCGAGCGCACGGGCGTCGAGACGATCGTGGTGCGGAGCCCCGGCATCGAGGACTACAACCCGGGACACCGGGTGCAGACCTTCGCCGATGCGGTGACGATCGTCGACGACCCCGCCGCCGTCGAGGCGGAGCGGTCGTGGGTCGGACGCTGGGTCGCCGTGTCCCGCACGGCGCTCGAGCAGGATGAGCCGCTCGGCGCCGCGCTCACCGACGACTACGCCGAGCGCGCCACCTTCGCACGCGACGCGCTCACCGAGCTACGTGCGCCCGTGACCCGCCGTGCCCTGGCGGAGGCGGTCTGGCAGGCGTCCTGGCCGCACGACCGTCTCGTGCTGGCGGCATCGCGCCTCGTCCGCGAACTGGACCGGGTCGTCCCGGGCAAGCGGATCCCGGTGCATTCCAACCGCGGCCTCGCGGGTATCGACGGCACCATCGCCACCGCGACCGGAATCGCGCTCGCCTCGCAGGCCGACGACGTCGAACGGCCCGGCATCACGCGCGTGCTGCTCGGCGACCTCGCTCTGCTGCACGATGCCGGATCGCTGCTCTCCGGAGTCGGTGAACCGCGCCCGCGCATGCAGGTGATCGTCGGCAACGACCACGGGGGCACCATCTTCGACGGGCTGGAGGTCGCCGCGACCGCGGATCCCGCGCTCGTCGATCGCGTGCTGCTCACCCCGCAATCGGTCGACCTGGCCGCGCTGGCATCCGCGTACGGGTGGGAGTACCGCCACGTCGCGAACCGCGGCGAGCTCGGCCCTGCCCTCACGCCATCCGCCGACCGCGTTCTCATCGAGGTGCCGCTCGCCCGGTGAGTACCCTGGGCGCATGACCTCGCTGCCGAAGAACCTGCCGACACCGGAGTTGCTGCGGGTGGGCCCGGATGTGGTGCTCTCCTCGATCGATCCGGGTGGGTCCCCGGGGTTCCTGGGCGACAAGAAGGCGGGGCAGGCGGCACTCGCCGCCGGTGCCGACGAATTCGGTGAGCTGCAGGAGCAGCTGTTCGCCGCCGGCAAGTTCGGAGCGGGGCGCAGCGTGCTGCTCGTGCTGCAGGCGATGGACACCGCCGGCAAGGGCGGCATCGTGAAGCACGTCGTCGGGTCGGTCGATCCGCAGGGCGTGCACATCCGCGCGTTCAAGGCGCCGACCGACGAGGAGAAGAAGCACGACTTCCTCTGGCGGGTGAAGCCCGAGCTCCCCGAGGCCGGCATGATCGGCGTCTTCGACCGATCGCACTACGAGGCGGTGCTGATCCACCGGGTGCGCGCGCTCTCGACGCCCGAGGAGGTCGAGGCACGCTACGACATCATCAACGACTTCGAGGCGGAGGTCGCGGCGACCGGCACCACGATCGTGAAGGTGATGCTGCACCTCTCGGCGGAGGAGCAGAAGGCACGGCTCGGCGCGCGACTCGAGGATCCGAAGAAGCACTGGAAGTACAACCCCGGTGACATCGACGAGCGCGCGCTGTGGCCGAAATACATGGAGGCGTACGAGATCGCGTTGCGCCGCACGACGACCGAGATCGCCCCCTGGCACGTCGTGCCGGCCGACCACAAGTGGTACGCGCGGCTCGCCGTGCAGCAGCTGATGCTGGATGCGTTGCGCGGCTTGAAGCTCGAATGGCCGAAGGCCGACTACGACGTCGAGGTCGAGAAGGGACGGCTGGCGGCTTCCGTCGTCGAGTAGCGCGCTAGCCGAAAGCCTCCACGATCGGCCGGAACTTCAATCGCGTCTCGGCCAGCTCGTGGTCGGGGTCGGAGTCGGCCACGACACCCGCTCCGGCGAACGCCTCGATCGATCCATCGTCGTCGAGCTCTGCCGCGCGCAGGGCGATCGCCCATTTGCCGTTGCCGTCGGCATCCACCCACCCCACCGGGCCGCCGTAGCGACGGCGGTCGGCGGGCTCCAGCTCGGCGATGACGCGGAGCGCGGCGTCCCGCGGTGTGCCCGCGACCGCCGCGGTCGGATGCAGTGCGGCGGCCAGGTCGAGTGCGGTGGAGCCGTCGCTGAGAGCTCCCTCGACGTCGCTGGCCAGATGCCACAGATTCGGCAGCTTGAGGGTGAACGGCAGCTCGCTCGCGGCGACGCCTCGGGCGTGCGACCGGAGTGCCCCGACGACGCTCTCCACGGCGAACCTGTGCTCGTCCAGATCCTTCGTCGACGTGGCCAGGGCGAGGGCGGCCGCCGCGTCGGTCGCGCCGTCGGTGCCACGCGCCGCGCTGCCGGCCAGCACGCGCGCGGTGACGGTGCCCGAGCTGACGCGCACCAGGGTCTCGGGGCTCGAGCCGAGGAGCCCATCGACGGAAAAGGTCCAGGTGTCGGGGTAGCCGAGCGCGAGGTCCACGAGAACCCGGCGCACGTCGCCGCCGTCCGGCAGTCGCCCGATCAGGTCGCGGGCCAGCACGACCTTCTCGACGCCTCCGTCCAGGATGCGTGAGATCGCGATCGCCACCGCCTCGCGGTAGCCGTCCGGCGGGAGCTCGCCGGCGTGCAGCACGACGCGGAACTCGGGGCCGAGGGCGGTGGCCTCCACGGCATCCTGAGCGCCATCGATGCGCGTGACCCAGCTGACGCCGTCCCGGCGGCCGATGACCACACGCGGCACGATGAGCACGCTCGTGCAGGTGGACTCGTCCGCGAACGCGAACGCGCCGAACGCGACGAGGCCGGTGCCGGAACGCCCCACCTCATCCCGCACGGTCGATGCCGCGGCGATGCGCCTCCAGGTTTCGGCAGCGTCCCGCAGCCGGTCGGGACCGCGGAATTCGAGTCGAGCCGCCTCGCCCAGGCCGGCGATCCCCTCGCCGCGCCGCATGAAGAGTAGAGGGTGCCGGGCGTCCAGCAGCGGCAGCAGAGAGGCGACCGGATCGACCTCCTCGGTCACCACCTCGAACGCGGGAAGCTCGGCCGGAGGATCGGTCACCCCACCAGCCTAGGATGGTATGTCGTGAGCAGGGCCGATATGGAGAAGCAGCCGGACGAGGTCTCCGGCATGTTCGACGGCGTGGCCCGCCATTACGACCGCACCAACGCGATCATGTCGGTCGGCAACGCGCAGTTCTGGCGCGCGGCCACCGTGCGGGCGGTCGACCCGCGATCCGGGGAGCGGATCCTGGATGTCGCCGCCGGCACCGGTACGTCGTCCGCCGCCCTCGCGCGCACGGGAGCGACCGTCGTGGCTCTCGACTTCTCAGCCGGGATGGTCGAGGAGGGCCGCCGCCGTCATCCGGAACTCGAGTTCGTCGAAGCCGACGCCGAGACGCTGCCGTTCGGCGACGACGAGTTCGACGCGGTGACGATCAGCTTCGGCCTGCGCAACGTCGAGCACCCGAAGACCGCGCTGGCCGAGATGTACCGCGTGCTCAAGCCCGGCGGGCGCCTCGTGGTCTGCGAATTCTCCAAACCCCCGCGTGCCCTGTTCCGAACCGGCTATGCGGCGTACATGAAGTTCGTGATGCCGGTCGTGGCCGCCGTCGCCAGCTCGAACAAGGACGCCTACGGGTATCTGCGCGAGTCCATCCAGCAGTGGCCAGACCAGGGCACCCTGACGCAGTGGATCCGCGGCGTCGGATTCACCCGGGTCGCCTACCGCAACCTGACCGCCGGCGTCGTGGCGTTGCACCGCGGCCACAAACCCGAGGACGCCGCGATCCGCGCCTCGACCGCCCAGCGACGACAGAAACGCACCCCGTGAACCCGAGCCCGCCCCTTTCTCGTCGCAGCAGCACGCTCAGCTCGTCGCTGGGCCTGGGCGAGAAGCTCTTCGCCTCGAGCGAGGAGCGGCACTTCGCCGCCGCGATCGAGAAGGGTCTCGACGAGGTCGAGGCCGGGCTCCTCCAGGAGATGACGTTCGCCGATGTCGTCGCCGACGTCACGACCCGCTACCTGCTCGAGGCGGGCGGCAAGCGCGTCCGACCGACCCTGACCCTGCTGACCGCGCAGCTCGGCACCGGCAACAACCCGTCGGTCATCACCGCCGCCGAGGCTGTCGAGATCACCCACCTCGCGTCGCTCTACCACGACGACGTGATGGATGAGGCGCAGATGCGGCGGGGCGTGCCCAGTGCGCAGGCGGTCTGGGGCAACTCGGTCGCCATCCTCACCGGCGACCTGCTGTTCGCCCGGGCGAGCAACCTGGTCGGCGAGCCTCGGCGAGCGTGCTCTCACGATCCAGTCCAACACCTTCGAGCGGCTGGTGCTCGGTCAGCTGCACGAGACCCTCGGGCCCGCGCGAGGGGGAGGACCCGATCGAGCACTACCTGCAGGTGCTGGCCGACAAGACCGGGTCGCTCATCGCATCCGCGGCTCTCGTCGGCGTGATCTTCGGCGAGGCGCCGGAGGAGTACCGCGAACCCGTCGAGCTGTTCGGCGAGCGCATCGGCGTCGCGTTCCAGCTGATCGACGACGTGCTGGATCTCTCCGCCGAGTTCGAGCAGACCGGCAAGACGCCGGGCACCGACCTGCGAGCCGGGGTCCCCACGCTCCCGCTGCTGTACCTGCGTCGCGCCGCGGTGTCGGACCCGGAGGCGGCCGACCTGCTCGCCCGCATCGAGCGCGACGTGACCGGCAGCGGAGACCCCGCGGCGGAGGCCGACTTCGCGGCGGCCGTCGCCGAGCTGCGCGGCCACGTCGTCACCCGCGATACCCTCGCTGAGGCGCAGCGCTGGGCAGACCGTGCCGTCGAGGCGCTCGCCCCGCTCCCCGAGGGCCCCGTGAAGAAGGCTCTGACGAAGTTCGCAGAGGCGATCGTCGAGCGCTCCAACTGACCTGCCTCCATCGAAAGTGAATCCTGTGAGCAAGCTCCGCCTGGCCATCGTGGGTGCCGGACCCGCCGGCATCTACGCCGCAGACATCCTGCTCAAGAACGAGCGGCCCTTCGAGGTCAGCATCGACCTGTTCGATCACCTGCCGGCGCCCTACGGGCTCGTCCGGTACGGGGTCGCCCCCGACCACCCGCGCATCAAGGGCATCATCACCGCCCTGCGCGATGTGCTGGACCGCGGCGACATCCGCATCTTCGGCAACGTGCGTTTCGGCCGCGACATCACGCTCGATGATCTGAAGAAGCACTACAACGCCGTGATCTTCTCAACGGGGGCGGTGCGTGATGCCGGCCTCGACATCCCCGGCATCGACCTGCCCGGCAGCTACGGCGCCGCCGAGTTCGTCAGCTGGTACGACGGCCACCCGGACTACCCACGCGAGTGGCCGCTCGATGCTCAATCGGTCGCGGTGCTCGGCAACGGCAACGTCGCCCTCGACGTCGCGCGCATGCTGGCGAAACCGGCCGACGACCTGCTGCCGACCGAGATCCCGGCGAACGTCTACGAGGGGCTCACGAAATCGCCGGTCACCGACGTGCATGTGTTCGGCCGCCGCGGCCCGATGCAGGTGAAGTTCACACCGCTCGAGCTGCGCGAGCTCGGCGAGCTGCGCGACGTCGACATGATCGTGAACGACGAAGACTTCGACTACGACCCGGCATCGAAGGCGGCGATCGAGTCGAACAAGCAGGTCATGGTGATCGACAAGATCTTGACGCAGTGGCGCGAGCGCGAGGTGGGAACGGCGTCGCGACGGCTGCACCTGCACTTCTACGCGAAGCCGCTGGAGGTCGTGGCCGGCCCCGACGGGAGGGTCGCGTCGTTCAGATACGAGCGCACCGAGCCGGATGACGCGGGCGGCATCCGCGGCACCGGCGAGATCCGCTCGGTCGACGTGCAGGCCGTCTACCGCGCGGTCGGATACTTCGGGTCGCCGCTGGACGGCGTGCCGTTCGACAAGAAGCGCGGCGTCATCCCGAACCACGAGGGCCAGGTGTACGCCAAGGGCGGCGGCGAGATCCTGCCAGGCGTCTACGCGACCGGCTGGATCAAGCGCGGGCCGGTGGGACTCATCGGCCACACCAAGTCGGATGCCATGGAGACGATCGAGCACCTCGTCAAAGACCAGGCGAGCTGGTGGTCGCCCGCGGAGCCGTCGGAGGCGGCGGTGACCGCGCTGCTCGAGTCGCGCGGCGTCGAGTACACGACCCTCGACGGGTGGCACGCGCTCGACCAGCACGAGATTGCGCTCGGCGAGCCAGAGGGCCGCGCACGCGTCAAGGTCGTGGCGCGCGACGAGATGGTGAAGATCGCCCGTTCGCGCTAGGTACGGATTTTCCGCATACTGCCGGGCGGATCCCTGCGGCGATTGCGGAAAATGCCACCGCCTACTGCAGGGCCGCGGTCAGCCGCGCGACGTGGTCGAGGATGCGGCGGGGCAGCGGCCGCGCCATCCACTCGTCGAGCGTCAGTTCGGTGCTGTGCTCGCGGTACGAGTCCTCGACCCCACGGAGCTCTCGGATGAACTTCTCGCCACGCACCATCACCGAGATCTCGAGGTCGAGCGTGAAGGATCGCATGTCGAGGTTGCTCGATCCGATGACCGCGACCTGGTCGTCGATGGTGAAGTGCTTGGCGTGCAGGATCGTCGGCTTCTCGTAGCGGAAGATGCGCACCCCCGCCCGTAGCAGCTGTTCGTAGTAGCTGCGCTGCGCGTGGAACACGAAGAACTGATCGCCGATCTCCGACACGAAGAGCTGCACGTCGAGCCCCGACTGCGCGGCCGTCGTGATCGCGTAGAGCATCGAGTCGTCGGGCACGAAGTACGGGCTGACCAGGATGATGCGCTCCTGCGCCGCGTAGACGAGCGAGTTGAACAGACGCAGGTTGTTCTCGCCCGAGAATCCCGGCCCCGACGGAACCACCTGGCAGTCGAGATCGCCCTCGCCCGACTTGCGTGCCGGTGCGGCCTCGCGGGTGAGCAGCTCGCCGGTCTCCGAGTACCAGTCGGTCACGAACAGCGCATCGATTCCGGCGACCACCGGCCCCTCGAACCGCGCCATGTAGTCCTTCCACCGCAACCCGCGTCGCCGGTTACCGCGTTTCTGGTACGGCGTCTCGATGATGTTCTGCGAGCCCGTGAACGCGATCTGACCATCGACGACGAGCAGCTTGCGGTGGTTGCGCAGATCCGGTCGCTGGATGAGGAAGCGCCACGGCTGGAACGGCAGCATCAGATGCCATTGCACCCCCATGCCCTTCAGGCGCCGGATGGTGCGGCGATACCCGGGATAGGGGAAGTTGCCGAGGTGGTCGAGCAGCACCCGCACCCGCACGCCCCGCTCGTGCGCCGCCTCGAGGGCATCGAAGAACGGCGCCGTCGTGTCGTCGAGCGACAGGATGTAGAACTCGACGTGGATCGACTTCTCGGCCAGCCCGATCTCGGCGATCATCGCCTCGAGCGACACCTGGTTGTCAGCCCACATCACCGCATCGTTGCCGCCGACCAGCGGCATCGCGCCGAGCTTGCGATTCAGCTCGACGACCGACTCGAGCCACACGGGCCAGGGCGGATCGTGCCGGACCCGGTCGAAACCCTCGGTCGTCTCGAGGATGTAGTCGTTCACGTCACGCTGCCGACGACGCCGGTTGCGGGGGAGCCGCGCGCGGCCGAACATCGCGAAGAGGATGACGCCGACGTAGGGCTGGAAGAAGATCAGCAGCAGCCAGGCCAACGCCGTCTGGGGACGTCGGTTGCGCGGCACGAAGATCAGCGCCAGCACCCGGATGGAGATGTCCAGCACGAGCGCGACGATGCCGAACGCGATCGGCACCCATTCGAAGCTCACGTGCTCAGTCTGGTGGGTAGCCGCGCCCGGGGTGAACTAGCGCATGTTCACGAACTGCAGCGCGACATCCAGGTCCTTGCCTTTGAGGAGCGCGATGACGGCCTGCAGGTCGTCGCGGCTCTTGGACTGAACGCGCAGCTCGTCGCCCTGGATCTGGCTCTTGATGCTCTTCGGGCCCTCGTCGCGAATGATCTTGGCGATCTTCTTCGCGTCCTCGCTCGAGATGCCGTTCTTCATGCCGGCCTCGATGCGGTACTCCTTGCCGCTCGCGTACGGGGTGCCGGTGTCGAGGGACCGCAGTGAGATGCCGCGCTTGATCAGCTTCTGCTCGAACACCTCGAGCACGGCCTTGGCCCGCTCCTCGGCGTTGGCCTTGATGAGGATCTTCTCGCCGCTGAATTCGATCGATGCCCCGACGTTCTTGAAGTCGTAGCGCTGGGCGATCTCCTTCTGCGCCTGACCGAGAGCGTTCTGGGTCTCCATGTGGTCGACCTTGCTGACGATGTCGAATGAGGAATCTGCCATGCCGCCATGGTAGAACCGTTCGATGCGCAGCCGGACGATCCTTCTGATCGTCGTCCCCGCGGTGGTTCTCTTCGTGACCGCCGTGGTGCTCGGTTCCCTCTGGGTGTTCGACCTGAAGCCCACCACGATCACCGCTCCGCCGGTGCAGCCGGGGTCGCCGACCTGGGCACCGCCGGCCGCCGCACCCGTCGCCGCGGTGGATGCCGGTGCGGGCATACACACCCGGGTGGATGCCGACTGGGCGGAGCAGACCGCGGCGGCCACCGGCATCCCGGTCCGCGCACTCGTGGCGTATGCCGGAGCCGCCATGGTGAAGGCCGAGCTGATGCCGGAGTGCCGGATCTCGTGGTCGACCCTCGCAGGAGTCGGCAGGATCGAGAGCGACCACGGCCGTCACGACGGATCCAGTCTCGATGCCGCAGGCAACGCCGTTCCGCCGATCTTCGGGATCGCACTCGACGGCGGGGACACGGCCGAGATCACGGACAGCGACGGCGGGGCGATCGACGGCGATACCTCGTTCGATCGTGCGGTCGGTCCGATGCAGCTGATCCCGCAGACCTGGCGCAACTGGCACACCGACGGAGGAGCGGACGGCGTCGAGGACCCGCAGAACATCGACGACGCGGTGATGGCCGCCGCGAACTACCTGTGCCGTTCGTCCGTCGACATGGACACCGAGGTCGGCTGGCGCGCCGCGATCACGGCGTACAACTCGAGCGACACGTACCTGTCGAACGTCGCCGCCGCGGCCGTGGCCTACACCGAAGCCGCCGACTGAGTTGTGAACGGACGACATCCGTCGGTTTCGGCGTGCAGTACCACCGGAAGTTGTCGGCTGACTGCGTTCGGCGGGCGCGCCGTGACCTTGTATCCTTGTCGAGCGCGTTCGCGCGACGGCGAGTTACCCAAGCGGCCAAAGGGATCTGACTGTAAATCAGACTGCTCTGCATTCGGGGGTTCGAATCCCTCACTCGCCACGGTGTTCGTTTTGTTCGCCGCCGCTCCTGCGGCGAACCCGCTCCGCGTCACGAGCGCGGTCGCGACGCTCCGCTGGCGCACTCGTGGTTGGCTCTAAGACATGAGCCGCGAACTCCTCGACCTCGCCCGATCCATCGCGCTCGAGGCGGGGGCCCTCGCGGCGAAGCGCCGACGCGAGGGCGTCGAGGTGGCGGACACGAAATCGAGCGCCGTCGATGTCGTCACGCAAGCCGACCGCGAAGTCGAGCGCCTCATCCGCAATCGTCTCGCCGACGCGCGTCCCGACGACGGCATCCTGGGCGAAGAGGAGGGCGGCGCGCAGACCGGCACGAGCGGCCTCACCTGGGTCGTCGACCCGATCGACGGAACCACGAATTACCTGTACGGCATCCCGCATTACGCGGTGAGCATCGCGGTGGTCGAGGGCGATCCCGACCCGCTGACCTGGCGGGATGTGGTGGGCGTCGTCCACAATCCGGCGAGCGGCGAGCTCTACTCGGCCGCCGTCGGCGAGAGGTGCATTCCTCGGCGACACGGCGGATCCACGTCGCCGCTCCGGTGCCGCTCGCGGAGGCGCTCATCGGCACCGGGTTCGCGTACGCATCCGAGATGCGCGGCATCCAGGGAGCGATCGTGACCGGGCTGCTGCCGAAGGTGCGCGACATCCGCCGGCAGGGCACCGCCTCCCTCGATCTCTGTTTCGTGGCGTCCGGCCGGCTCAACGCCTTCTATGAGCGGACCCTCAGCCCCTGGGACCACGCGGCGGGCGCGATCATCGCCCGGGAGGCCGGTGCGGTGGTCAAAGGCCTCGCAGATTCCGCCCCGAGCAGGGACTTCGTCCTGGCCGCTGAACCCGCCCTGGCGGCCATACTCGAAGGCGAACTCACAGCCCTGAGAGTGGCCGAACCGCCGCTGAGCGGTTAAGATCGCAGGGTCCGCCCCCGTTCCCTGGGGCGTCGAGGAGCGTCATGTCGGGTCGCCGTGCTCTCGAGCACCCCGCCGGTCGACCCCGCAGACAGGTCGCGAAAGCCCACAAGCAGGCGCTGGTCGCTCACAAGCAGGTTCTGCGCGCTGAGAGCAATGCCGCGAGAAGGGCCGGCTCGAAGCGTCCCGGCGCCGGCCGCACGTTGCTGTCCCTCGGCGCGATGCTGTTCGCGGGGGCGCTCGCCATCGGCATGTCCGTTCCGGCCAGCGTCTTCGGCAATCCGATCGCGAACGCCGAGACCGTCGTCTCGGCCGACTCCCCCTTCCTCGACGCCGGGCCGCTGCAGTCCGTCGAGGTGGGCGAAGACATCAAGGGAACTTCCGCCTCTCGCGAGGAGTTCACGGCCCTCTCGTGGGCAGAGATGCTTCTGCTGAAGTACGGGACGCGCGACTACGCATACGACGCGACCGCCGGCCCGATCCGCTGGCCGTTCCCCACGCAGGTCAAGATCAGTTCCGGATACGGTGAGCGCGTCGCCCCCTGTCAGGGCTGCTCGAGCGTCCACATGGGTCTCGACTTCCAGCCCTCCAACGACTCGCCGATCTACGCGATCGCCGACGGCACGGTGGCGCTCTCACAGGACGACCGGTACGGCTACGGCAACCACGTCTACATCAACCACGGTGATCTGCTCGGCGACGGCCGCAACATCGTGAGCCTCTACGCGCACATGCAGCACGGCACGGTTCCGCTGGTCGCCGGACAGCAGATCCGCGTCGGCGACTTCATCGGACTGGTCGGCCGCACCGGAACCGCCACCGGCATCCACCTGCATTTCGAGCTGCTCGTCGACGGGGTGCAGGTCGACCCGTTCCAGTGGCTCCAGATGAACGCCAAGTAGACGGTCGGAACCCGTCCGGGGCCCGGTTGAGGCTGAGAAAGTGCCTGTAACGCGTATGCGGGGTGGCCACTCCGTTGCCAACTCGTTACCATCGAAGAGTTCGACTTCCGCCACTCACCCCTGTGGCGCGTAATCCCGAGATCGCGTTCGTCCCTGATGAACGTCGAGGAGCATCATGACTGGTCGCTGGCAGATGTTGCCGTGCGCCTCGACCGCACCCATTGAGGCCGTCTAATCCGATGACCTATCCCGACCCGACCCGTCCCGGTACCAACGGAAACGACGAACCCAGCGTTCTCGATCTCCTCGGTTTCGGCATTCCGTCGGCGACCGGGACCCCTGCCGCTCCCCAGTCCGCAGCACCTCACGCGCAGAACCTTCCGCCGCACGCTCGCGCCCCGATCGCCCAGTCAGCGGCGCCGGCCGGCTCTCGCCGCGAACAGCGTGAGCTCGAGCGCAAGCCGCAGTCCGGCTCGGCCGCCCGCCGCATCCGGGCCATCGAGAAGGCCCACCGCAAGGCCGCCCGCAAGCTTCCCAAGGGCGCTCGCGTCGCGGTCGCCACGACCGCCGCCTCGCGTCCAGCTCGGCGGCTCGAGCCGGGCCGGCAGCATCGGCTCGCGCATCCTCTCGGTCAGTGCCATGGTCTTCGCCGGGGCGCTCGCCGTCGGCATGTCCGTGCCCGCCAACGCTTTCAACACCGGGGCGAGACGTCGTTCTGACGCAGTCTGGGGATCAGGCCGTTCAGCAGGCACAGGCGAACCAGAGCATGGAGGCCGACTCGACGGTGACGACCACGTCGGCGGCGCGTGACGAGTACACCGTCACCTCCTGGGCCGAGATGCTGCGCCTGCAGTACGGCACCCGTAACTACGCCTACGAGCTCGGCGACCCGAACGGCCCGATCCGCTGGCCGTTCCCGTACGCCGTTCCGATCAGCTCCGGCTTCGGCGAGCGAGCCGCTCCCTGCCGCGGTTGCTCGAGCATGCACATGGGCGTCGACTTCACGCCCGGCGTGGGGACGCCGATCTACGCGATCGCCGACGGCGTTGTGACCACATCCCTCGCCGATCAGTGGGGTTTCGGAACGCACGTCATCATCACGCACTCCATCAACGGCCAGACCGTGACCAGCACCTACGCCCACATGCAGGCAGGCTCGACGGCCCTGGTGAACGGTCAGCAGGTCAAGGTGGGTGACTTCATCGGGACCGTGGGAATGACAGGTACCGCGACCGGCAACCATCTCCACTTCGAGATCTCCGTCGCCGGCACCACCGTCGACCCGTTCGCCTGGTTGCAGGCGAACACCTAGGGTCCCTGCCCGACGTTCTGCCTACGTCGTGGCCAGCCAGACCGTCGTGTCGGCGGGTAGCAGGCCGTCACCGGCATCGCCGCTGGCGAGCAGCACGCGGCCGGCGGGAAGCTTCGCGGTCGCCGGCGCCCGTGTTGGCGACGACCGTGACGTCCCCGTTCGTGAAGATCAGGATGTCGGGGTCGGCGCTGTCCGACCACGCCAGTTCGCCCGCGCCGAGTCCGTGTTCGCGTCGGAGCGCCAGGGCGTCCCGATAGAACTCGAGCGTGGAACCCGGCACCCCGGCCTGCGCGTCGCGGGCGTACCGTGCCCAGGTCGCCGGCTGCGGGAGCCAGCTCGCCCCGGACGGGCTGAACCCGCTGGCCGGCGCGTCGGCCTCCCACGGGATCGGGCACCCGGCATCCGTCGCGGCCGTAGAGCTCGCCGCCGGTGCGCAGGAAGGTCGGGTCTTCGCGGGCAGCGTCGGGCAGGTCGTCGACCTCGGGCAGGCCGAGCTCCTCGCCCTGGAAGAGGTACGCCGATCCCGGGAGCGCGAGCATGAACGCCGTCGCGGCGCGGGCCCTGCGCAGGCCGACCGCGTCATCCGGTTTCGGCTCGGTGCGCGGTCCGATACCCGCACCCTGCGCGGGCGGAGGGGTCAGCGCGAGCCGGCTGGTGTGCCGGATCACGTCGTGGTTGGAGAGCACCCAGGTGCTCGGTGCGCCGACGCCGCCGAAGGCGGCAAGCGACTCGTCGACGATGGCGCGAAGGGGCGCGGCCTCCCACGGTGTCTCGAGGTAGCCGAAGTTGAACGCCTGATGCATCTCGTCGGGACGCACCCAGTCGGCCAGCTTCGTCAGCGGAATCACCCACGCCTCGGCGCACAGGATGCGGTCGGGACCGAACTCGGCGAGCACGTCGTGCCAGTCGCGGTAGATCTCGTGCACTCCGGGCTGCGCCCAGTAGGGGGTGTCGTTCTGGTCGCCGCCCATGCTGCCGCCGGGCTCTGGCGTGTAGTCGGGCAGTCCGTCGACCTTCGTCGAGCCCGTGGGCGACGTCGACACGGAATCCGTCGACACCGCGCTCGAGCCAGAAGCGCAGGACGCCGCGGAACTGCTCCTGCACCCACTCGTCCGACCAGTCGAAGTCGGGCTGAGAGCTGTCGAAGAGGTGCAGGTACCAGGGGCCGGGGGTTCCGTCGGCCTCGGTGATGCGGGTCCACGCGGGTCCGCCGAAGACCGAGTCCCAGTTGTTCGGCGGCAGTTCTCCCGTCGTCCCGAGACCCTCGCGGAACATGTACCGGTCGCGCTCCGGAGATCCCGGCCCGGCCGCGAGCGCCTCCTGGAACCACGGGTGCTCGCTCGAGCTGTGATTCGGCACCAGATCGATGATCACGCGCAGGCCAAGGCCGTGGGCGGCATCCCGCATCTCGTCGAAGTCGGCGAGCGTTCCGAACAGCGGATCGACGTCGCAATAGTCCGCGACGTCGTAGCCTGCGTCGTTCTGCGGGGAGGTGAAGAACGGGGACAGCCAGATCGCGTCGACGCCCAGGTCCTTGAGCGCCCCGAGACGACTGGTGACACCCGGCAGGTCGCCGATACCGTCGCCGTCGGAGTCCGCGAACGAGCGCGGGTAGACCTGGTAGATGACCGCGCTGCGCCACCAGTCGAGTGCGATTGCCATCAGACAAGCCTATGGGCGGCGCGCGACTGGAACGTCCGTTCCAGGCGGCCGCCGGATTCGGTCGCCTGTAGGCCGGATGCTAGAGTTTTGCGGTGCCGCGGCCTGGTCTGCGGAACGCCCCGATAGCTCAGTGGTAGAGCACTTCCATGGTAAGGAAGGGGTCGTCAGTTCAATCCTGACTCGGGGCTCGCGAACTCTTGTCGGTGCCGTGCGGCGGCGGTGAGGGTTCCGTGGCTGAGTAGCTCAGTTGGTGAGAGCGCACGACTCATAATCGTGAGGTCGCGGGTTCGAATCCCGCCTCAGCTACATAAGAGGTGCCATTCTGAGCGGATGTACCGCTTGCACCGGCCCGCCGTCGCGCTGCTGCCGTACATCGAGAACTACTGGTCGGTCGATCACCTGCCGGGCGAGGACGTCGACCTGCGGGTCGAGGTCTTCGTCGACGCACGGGCAGATCTGATCTTCAACTTCGAGGCGCCGTACCGGCGCGAGATCATCGGCGGCACGAGTTCCGACCACGTGAATTCCAATCTGGATGCGCAACGCCTGGCGCCGATCCGCATCCTGCAGCAGGGTGAGGTGCGCATCGTCGGTGTCCGCTTCCAGCTCGGCGGACTCGCGCCATTCACGCGCGGCCGCCTCGACGTGTGGAGCGGGCAGACGCCGGCGCCCCACCTCGTACTCGGCCCGGAGACCGACGAGCTCGAGTCGGCGTTGGGAACCGCCACGGAACCCGAGGCGATTGCGGGAATGCTCGACGAGTTCTTTCTCGCCCGAATCCGGGTCGACCGCAACGAGGAGACCTTCATGCGCACGCTCGACGCTCTCGTCGCGGGCAAGGGTCGCACCCCGGTGAGCGAGCTGGCCGAGGTCGCCGCATCGTCACCCCGCCAGGTCGAACGGCTTTTCGCACGCGGTCTGGGGTTCCCGCCCAAGACGGTCGCACGGGTCCTGCGATTCCAGCACTCCCTTCGCGCCTTGATGGAGGACCCGGGCGTCCCGCTCGCCGAGGTGGCCTCCGACGCCGGCTACTACGACCAGGCGCATTTCATCCGGGACTTCCGGGCATTCACCGGAGGTGTTCCACGCGGGTATCGCGGCTACTTCCCCCCGGCGGGTCCATCCGACTTCGCTCCGAACGTCGTCGTGTTCGTACAAGACGGGGCGGTGGCGCGGGGCTGAGACTGGGCACGTTCGAGACCTCCGCGCCCGAAGGAGAAACTGTGTCTGAGCACTGGTCCGGTACCGGCACGCCCGGCGACCCCTGGAAGCTGAAGACGCCCCCGCTGTCTTCCGATTACACGATCTACCGCGACGACGCGGCCGACCCGGCCCTTCTGGTCTGCCAGGTCGGTGGGACGAGGCTCACCTACCTCGCCCGGGCGATCGACGATCTGCACGCGATGCTCGTGCGCCACGATGACTGGATGCCGCTCGGAGCGGCCGACGAGCAGAAGGATGCCGCCGAGGGCACCGTCGAGGCCTGGGGGAGGTCAGCGGACAATCCCGTCGGCGGGTGGTACGGCCAGAAGAAGGGCCTGCGCGGCCGATTCGGGATGTATCTTCCGCCGCTGCTCGAAGCACTCGGGCTGGTCGAGCTCGAGCACAATCCGCGCAACAACCGCGTACGGGCGATCGAGGTCTCCGGATGATGGCGACGGTCGAGCGGTCGACCTTCCGGCAGGTCGTACAGGTCTCGATCAACATCGACGCCTCGCCCGAGGCGGTCTGGAGTCACCTCGTCGATGCCGAAGGCTTTCCGGCCTGGAATTCGACGGTCGAGAGCATCGAGGGGCCGATCGAGTTGGGTCAGCGTCTCGCGATCCGCGTGCCGACGGCACCCGGACGCACCTTTCGACCGAGGGTGGTCGCCTTCGAGCCGCCGCACCGCATGACCTGGCGTGACGGCGCGCTGCCCATGTTCCGAGGTGAGCGCTCGTTCGAGGTGGAACCGGCGGGCGACGGTACGTCGTTCACGATGCGGGAGGAGTTCCGTGGCGTGATGTTGCCTCTCATCGCGCGATCTCTTCCGGATTTCGCCCCGGTCTTCGATCGGTACGCCGAAGATCTCCGGGTGGCAAGCGAGCGCTGAGTTCGCGCTGCGGTCCGCGCTCGGTGAGAGGTCACATCGCGGGACGGCTCTCGGGCGCGCGCACTCCCGTGAAGAACGCCCCGAGCTCGTCGGTCGCCGACGAGCGGCAGCACGTTCGCCACGTAGTGGTCGGGCCGCACCACGACGACCACGCCGCCGCGGTCGATGCCGCGCAGCTCGAAGATGTCGTTCGCCGGGTCGGCCGCGTAGACCTTCTCCCAGTCGTAGATGCCGAACGGACCCGTCTGCGGCTTGAAGAGGTCGGGCACCGCGATGATGTCGACGTTCGTGTGATCCTGCGGGTAGATCGACCTTGACGTCGAACCAGGCATCGAGGGGCGAGCCCTCCGGGGTCGCGGCGAGCGGTGACGAGGGCGAGCCCGTCATCCAGTCGGCGAAGGCTGTGAGTTGCCCGCCGGCATCCGGCGACTCCGCGTTCGGCGTGCCCGGCGCGAACACATAGATGCGCCAGCGGCCGTCGGCGCGCGCCTGATGCCCGAGGTGCAGGTCGTTCGCGTCGCAGACCCGGATGACGGGGGCCGACTTGAAGCGCTTGCCGATCGGGAATCCGGTGGCGAGCTGCTGATGCTCGGGCGTGCCGACGATCATCGAGGGCGCGTACTCGGTCATGAACCCGGCCGGGAACTCGGCCGTGCGCACATAGAAATCCTCGAGCGTGGTCGGGTCGGGGAGGTCCTCGGGCTTGGTCGCCATGAGGGTCGACCACTCCTTGTCGAAGTCGATCAGGTTCTGCGCGACGACCTGGCGCTCGGCGGAGTAGGTCGAGAGCAGAGCCTCGGGGCTGCGGCCCTCGAGCACGTGGCCGAGCTTCCAGCCGAGGTTCCAGCCATCCTGCATCGAGACATTCATGCCCTGGCCGGCCTTCGCGCTGTGCGTGTGGCAGGCGTCGCCCGCGATGAACACCCGCGGGGTGCGGGTGCCGAGCTCGTCGGGCAGCACGTCGTCGAAGCGCGAGGTGAGACGGTGCCCGACCTCGTAGACGCTGTTCCAGGCGACGTGGCGCACGTCGAGCACATAGGGGTTCAGGATCTCGTTCGCCTTCGCGATCACCTGCTCGATGGTGGTGGCGCGCACCCCACCCGGCTTGCCGTCGGCCTCGCCGAGGTCGACGTACATGCGGAACAGATGACCCCCCTCGCGCGGGATCAGCAGGATCTGCCCGGCGTTGGACTGGATCGCGCACTTGGTGCGGATGTCGGGGAAGTCGGTGATGGCGAGAACGTCCATGACGCCCCAGGCGTGGTTCGCCTGGTCGCCGTCGAGGGTGCAGCCGATCGCGTCACGCACCTTGCTGCGGGCACCGTCGCCGCCGACGACGTACTTCGCGCGCACGATGCGGGTCTCGCCCTCGTGATGTGCCGTGCCGGCGAGGGTCACGGCGACCGGGTACTCACCCTCGGTCACCTCGAGGCTGACGAACTCCCACCCGTAGTCGGGAGTCATGCGCGTGGGGGAGTGCAGCATCCACTCGGCGAAGTAGTCGAGAACGCGGGCCTGGTTCACGAGCAGGTGCGGGAACTCGCTGACACCGTGCTCGTCGTCCAGAGCCCGCGCGGTGCGGGTGATGCGCGACGGGTCTGCGGGGTCGGGCTTCCAGAACGCCATCTCGGTGATGCGGTACGCCTCGGCCGTGATGCGGTCGGCGAACCCGAACGCCTGGAATGTCTCGACACTGCGGGCCTGGATGCCGTCCGCCTGCCCGATCTCGAGCCTGGCTCCGCGGCGGTCGATGATCCGCGTGGTGACGTGGGGGAACTGGGCCAGCTGCGCGGCGGTCACCATGCCCGCGGGACCGGTGCCGACGATCAGCACATCGACGACGTCGGGCAGTTCTTCTGGACGGCCGATGCCGACGCCGGCAACGGGCTCGACGCGCGGGTCGCCCGACACGTACCCCTCGTGGTGGAACTGCATGGAGCCCTCACGTCCTGTAGGATGTTCGATAATCGAACGCGACATTCGAATAACGATCACACGATAGGCGGATGGACATGGAGTCGCAAGCGCAGACGCTCGCGCGTGGCCTTCGGATCCTCGACATCCTGGCCGAGGCGAGCGATCCGCCCACCATCGGAGCGGTGTGCGAGCGCCTGGGCGTCCATCGATCTGTCGGCTACCGGCTCATCCGTACGCTCGAGAGCGCGGCGCTCGTAGTGCGCGACGCTTCCGGAGCCCTGCGGCTCGGTCCGCACCTGGCGACGCTCGCGCGCAGCGTCGCACCCGACCTGCAGTCGGAGGCTCAGCGCGTGCTCCGCGCCCTCGCCGACGAACTGTCGATGACCGCGTTCCTCGTCGTGCTGGATCGGGACCAATGCGTGACGCTCGTCACCGTCGAGCCGCGTGATGCCGTGGCCTCGATTGCGCAGCGTCCGGGTAGCCGACATTCGATCCTCGTCGGCGCCCCGGGTATCGCCGTCCAGACTCTGCTGACCAAGGCCGATCGAACGACGATCGGGGTCAGCACGCAGGAGCTACCCGTCGTCACGGAGGCACGGCGAGCGGGGTTCGCCCGGTCGGTCGGAGAAGTCATTCCCGGCGTCACGGCCGTCGCGGTCCCGGTCGGCGGGGCGATGCGAGCTGCTGTCGCGGCACTCTTCGTCAGCCGAGACGACGACGACAGTGTCGTCGACGCTGTCCGCCGGGCGGCCGCAGTGCTCGCGCGGTCCAACCGCTAGAGGTCGGACCGCCTCGAACACGCCCCGCCGGGCCTGCGGCGGACCTGCACTCCTGGACAGCGAGCGTGCGCCGAACGGCAAGCACGGCTCGACAGTGCCAAGCGAGGCTGGACGATAACATCCTCGTTCCAGCTAGGAGAACAGCCATGCCCGACCAAACGGACCTTCTCTCTCGCGTCTCGGCTCCCGAAGGATCGGGGCGCGACATCCTGGATGCGGCCACCGGCGAGGTGATCGGCCGCGCGCCCGTGCACACGATCGCCGACCTCGACGCCGCTGTCGAGAAGGCGCGCATCGCGCAGCCCGGCTGGAACGCTCTGGGGCACGAGAAGCGCAGCACCATCCTCAACGCGATGGCCGACCGGATCGAGGCGAACTCCGAGGCACTCGCGCACCTGCTGTCGCGCGAACAGGGCAAGCCGCTGAACGGCCCGAACGCCAGGTTCGAGGTGGGAGCCTGTTCCGCCTGGCTGCGGGCGACAGCCGCCACCCCGCTCGAGACCGAGGTCGTCGTCGACGACGGCGAGACCCACGCCGAGTTGGTCTACAAGCCGGTCGGTGTCGTGGGTGCAATCGGTCCCTGGAACTGGCCCCTGATGATCGGGATCTGGCAGATCGCGCCGGCTTTGCGGATGGGCAACGCCGTGGTCGTGAAACCGTCGGAGTTCACGCCGCTGAGCGTCCTCGCCATGGTCTCGATCCTCAACGAGGAGCTGCCGGAGGGCGTGCTCAGCGCCGTCTCCGGCGATCGGGAGGTCGGTGCCCGTCTCGCATCGCATCCCGATGTCGACAAGGTGATGTTCACCGGGTCGACCGCGACCGGCCGGAAGATCATCGAGGCATCGGCAGGGAACCTCGCCCGCCTCACGCTGGAACTCGGCGGAAACGACGCGGGCATCGTGCTCCCCGGAAGCGACCCCGCCGCCATCGCCGAGGGCCTGTTCTGGGGTGCATTCATCAACACCGGCCAGACGTGTGCGGCCTTGAAACGGCTCTATGTCCACGACTCGATCTACGACGCGGTGATCGATGCGCTCGCCGGCGTCGCCAAGAACATGCCGATGGGCAACGGCCTGGATGAGAACAACGTGCTCGGGCCGCTGCAGAACAAGAAGCAGTTCGACATCGTGTCCCGGCTGGTCGAGGACGCAAAGGAGCGGGGAGGGCGGGTCGTCACCGGCGGGCAGCCTGCAACCGAGCTCGGCGAGCTCTTCTACCCGGTGACGATCGTCGCCGATCTCAACGACGGCGATCCGCTCGTCGACGAGGAGCAGTTCGGCCCGGCGCTTCCCGTGATCAAGTACTCGGACGTCGAGGACGCGGTCGCAAGCGCCAACGGCCTCGAGGCCGGACTCGGCGCGTCGGTCTGGGGTCCGGATGCCAAGGCGGCCCGAGAGATCGCGGCCCGTCTGGAGGCAGGAACGGTCTGGATCAACAGCCACGGTGGGGTGCACCCGATGATGCCGTTCGGTGGCGTGAAGGGGTCGGGATACGGTCTCGAGTTCGGCGTCGAGGGACTCAAGTCGGTGGCTGTGCCGCAGGTCATCAGCGGCTGACCTACGCTTCCTGCTGTTAGAGGCCGAGCCCGTCGAAGGCGATCGTCGGCAGGTCGACCGCGCCCGCGCCGCCATCCGCAACGATGACGGCACCGGTGACATACGACGCTTCCGGTGAGAGAAGGAACCGGGCCACCGCCGCGACCTCATCGGCGCGTGCCGGTCGCCTGAGCGGCACGTTCCGCGTCACCTCCGCGTACGCGTCGTCGATCGTCGCGTGCCCGGCGGCGCCGGCGAACTGCTGCATCTCGCTGTCGGCCATCGGGGTCACGGTCCATCCCGGACAGAGCACGTTGGCGCGGACTCCCGCAGGGCCGTAATCTCGGGCGATCGAACGGGTGAGCCCGAGCAACGCGTGCTTCGCGGTGGTGTAACCCGCGGTATCGGGTCCGGCGGCCAGCCCCGCGATCGACGACACCACGACGATCGACCCGCGGGAGGCGACGAGGCCGGGCAGGCACTCGCGTACGGAGACGAACGCGGTGGTCAGATTGGCATGGATGCTGGTGGCCCATTCCGCGTCGTCGGTGTCGCCGACGGCCGAGAACCCGTGTCCGCCCGCGTTCGCGACGAGATGATCGATGCCGCCAAAGCGGTCGCGGGTGACCGCTGCGACGCCGCGCATCGCGGCCTGATCGCCGGCATCGGCCACGATCGCCAGAGCGGTGTCGCCGAGTTCAGCGGCGGCTTCGTTGATGGCCGCAGCGGTTCTGCCGACGAGCACGACGTTCATGCCGTCGTCGACGAGACGGCGGGCGATCGCGCGGCCGATTCCCGTCCCGCCGCCGGTGATGACAGCCGTGGCCATCAGCGATCCTCAGCAGCGAGAGCTCGATCGAGAGCCGCGACCAGGATCATCGTCTCGTCGCCACCGAACGGCATCGGCGGGCGGATCTTGAGCACGGAGTCGTCGCGACCGATCCGGCTGATGAGGATGCGCTCGCGCTTGACCGCTTCGACAACTCGCTTGGTGCGCACCGCATCCGGGAGCGCATCCGCTTCGGCTCCGGTCTCGACCGAAAAACCGGTGAAGAGTCCCGCCCCGCGCGCGTTTCCGATGAACCCGTAGCGTTCTGCCAACGAGTCGAGCTCGGCCCGCAGCTCCTCCCCGGTGACCTGCGCGCGGGTGATCAGGTCCTCATCCCGAAGGATGTCGAGGACCGCGAGCCCCGCTGCAGCCGAGACCGGGTTGCCGCCGAACGTGTTGAAGTACATGTTGCGGGGGCCGAACTCGTCGAGGAGTGCGGCGGGCAGAACGACCCCGCCCAGCGGGTGGCCGTTACCCATCGGCTTGCCCATCGTGACGAGATCTGGCGACAGGTCATGCACCTGATGCCCCCAGAACCGCTCGCCGGTCCTGCCGAATCCCGACTGGACCTCGTCCGCGATCACCAGGCCGCCGGCAGAGCGCACGCGCCTCGCGACCTCGGTGACATACCGATCCGGCACCCGGTTCAGTCCCTCGGTCGAGAACAACGGGTCGAATAGCCAGGTCGCCAGACCGTGTCCGTCCGCTCGCAGCGAGGCGATCGCGGCATCCACCTCGGCGAGCGAGGCGGAGAGGACATCGACCGCATCCAGCCCACGGTCGGCGCCGTCGAGGTCGGGCACCCGGATCGCGCGCACGTGAGCGCCGAGTCCCTCGTGTGTCGTGAGTCCGGTGGTGAGTTGCGCGAGTGCCTGAGTGTGGCCGTGGTAGCTGAAATCCGAGATCAGGATGCCGTGGGCGCCCGAGTGCTGCGTCGCGATCCGAAGGGCCAGATCGTTCGACTCCGATCCGCTGTTGGTGAACATGACCCGGTCGAGGGATGCGTCGAACGTGGACAGCAGGCGCTCCGCATACTCGACGACGCGATCGTTGAGGTAGCGGGTGTGGATATTGAGTCGTGAACCCTGTTCGCGGATCGCCTCCACCACGCGGGGGTGTGCGTGGCCGACATGGGGCACGTTGTTGTACCCGTCGAGGTACCGTTCGCCACGCACGTCGGTGAGCCAGACTCCTGCGGCGCTGACGAACTCGAGTGGCTCGTCGTAGAAGAGCGGGGAGTAGGGGCCGAGAGTGTGCTCACGTCTCTCCAGTGTGCTCATCCGGCATCCTCGGTCTCTCTGCGGTCGGTGGTCAGAGTGGGCCAGCCGGTATCGCCGGTGTCCAGGAATCTGCGGGCCGCCGATACCACCCAGGGCGCCATCACCCTTTCGTGGAAGTCGCTCGCGGGGTCACCGGGCCGGTCTGCGGCCCAGCCGAGGTAGCTCAACGCTCGCGCCAGCAGCAGTGCGTGCCAGCCATGCGGGTCGGGCAGGCTGCGGACGCTCTGATATCCCTCGACCAGGGCGGCGATCAGCGCACCTGAATCGGGATGCGGTGTGCACCAGAAGACCGGGGTCGTGAGGTCGAACAGATACCAGCCTCGGCCGGAATCGTCGAAGTCGAGCGCGACCAGTCCGCCGTCGGTGACAAGCACGTTCTCGAAGGTGAAGTCCGCATGGATCACACCGAATCGGTCAGGCGTGGTCGCGAGCGCTGCGAGCTCGGCACCGACCCGGGCCTCGGCGCCGTCGAGCGCGGCGCGATCGGCTCCCGTGAGCGACGGAAGTCGAGACGCTCTCCCCCAGAGGGACGCGGAACCGGCCAGCCCGGCCGCGTCCCACGACGGGCGCCGGTAGCCGGGTGGCTCCGCGGCGGCGGCGACGTCGTGCATGCGCGCGATCAACTCTCCGAGCTGTCGCAGCTCGGAGTGGCTCGGGCACGACCCGCCGGTGAAGGTCGCTCCCGAATCTCCGAGTTCACGTCCGCCGCCGATCCACTCCTGCATGGTCGCCTGGCGGCGAACACCGGTCGCATCGACGATGGCGGCCACGTGGTCGCCACCGAGCGCGGTCGCGGGAGCGGGCACCGGGATCCCGGCTGCCTTGAAGGCTGCCAACGACGCCGTCTCGGATCGAAGTTCGTCGTCGGACCGATAGCCGACGCGGTGCATGCGCAGCGAACGATCCATGCCGTCGCCACGCACGCGGTACACGTGGTTCTCGCGATGCTTGACGAAGGTGAGTTCGGCATCCTCGGGCACGCCGAACTCGGCGAGCGCCATTCGCGCGGCGGCCAGTTCGGAGTCGGGGTCAAAGGACATCACTCGAAGGCTATTCCGACTCCGGAAGCTGAAGCCGGGTAGGCGCTCAGACATGCACGGCATTCCAACACCCGGTCACGCCCTGACAACGATGCGCGATGATGACGGGATGCCGAAGATCGTCGACCACGCGGCGCGTCGCGCACAGATCGTCGACGCCGTGCTGACCATTGCGGCGCGAGACGGGCATCCGGAGGTGACGTCGCGCGCCGTTACTCGCGAGCTCGACATGGCCATCGGCACCCTGTGGCACTACTTCTCCAACTTCGACGAGATCATGCAGGCTGCGGCCATCGAGGTCACCCGCCGAACGCTTGTGCGCATCGATGAGGCGAGTGTCGGGCTCCGCGGGCTCGAACGTCTCGAAGCCGTCATGTCGCAGGTGCTGCCGGTCGACCCGCTGACGCGGAGCGAGGCCCTGGTGGTCGTCGGGTTCTGGGGACGGTTGGCACTCCAGGAGGGTGGGCCCGGGTCCCCGAGCGCGGTCTCGTGGCGCGATCGCTTCGTCGCGGCAATCGATGAAGCCGTGGCCGATGGTGAACTCGTCGAGTCGACCCCTCGCGAGATCATCGCCGATCTGCTCCGGTCCATCTCCTATGGACAGCAGGTCGCCCACCTGCTGGAGCCCCACACGGCCGACGACCACCTTCGCCTGGTAAACGGCTGCCTGGACCCGTGGCGCACGGACCGGCACTTGCTCAGATGATCAGGTGTCCTTATATTGAGCATACGCTCGATTAAGGGGAGCCAGAATGGCTGATTCCGCTCAGACGGTCGCAGGAGGCACCACCGCATCCTCTCGACCCGCTTACCGGTGGTGAGATCGAAGCTGCGCGCTCGATCCTCGCGGACGCGGGCTTGCTCGACGATGGCACGCGCGTCCCGATGCTGCTTCCGGCGGAGCCCACCCGACGCGAACTGGCCGACCATAAACCGGGTGATCCCGTTGACCGCCGCGTCGACGTGACGCTCATGAGCGTCGCGACGGGTGCCGTGACCGAGGCGATCGTCTCCATCACCCAGGGTCGGGTGCTTCGAAACGCGCGAACACGATTCGGCTACGGCGCCCTACGGTCAGCCGCAGTACCTCTTCGAGGAGTACGACCGGGCGAGCGCGATCACCAAGGCATCCCCCGAATGGCAAGCAGCGATGCACCGCCGGGGCCTCGCAGATCGCATGGAGGCCGCGTTCTGTTCACCCCTCGCCCCGGGCTTCTTCAATCGTGCTGACGAGGTCGGTCGGCGCGTGATCCGCTCTCTGACCTTCCTGCGTGAGTCCGACGAGGACTCCCCGTGGGGGCATCCCGTCGAGGGGCTGATCGCGCACATCGACCTCGTCGAGAACGTGCTCATCCGACTCGAGGACCACGGCGATGTGGCCGTACCCCACGAGCACGCCAACTACCAGGCCGCGGCGATCGGCCCGGCTCGCACCAGCCTGAAACCCCTCGAGGTCACCCAGCCGGACGGCGTCAGCTTCGACGTCTCCGGTTCGTTGGTGGAATGGGAGAACTGGTCGATGCGGGTCGGCTTCAACGCACGCGAGGGTGTGGTGCTCGGCGACGTGCGCTGGGACGGGCGAAAGATCCTCAACCGCGCGAGCGTGCCCGAGATGGTCGTTCCGTACGGCGACACGTCGCCGACCAGGTTCTGGATCAGCTACTTCGACGCCGGAGAGTACCTCCTGGGAAAGAACGCGAACCATCTCGAACTCGGGTGCGACTGCCTCGGCGAGATCCACTACCTCGACGGCCATGTGGCCGACGACCACGGTCACGCCGTCCGGATCCCGAACGCGATCTGCATGCACGAAGAGGACTACGGCATCCTGTGGAAGCATCGCGATCTGCTCGGGCAGTCCGAGACGCGGCGCTCGCGCCGCTTCGTGGTGTCGTACTTCTCGACCATCGGCAACTACGACTACGGGTTCTTCTGGTACTTCTACCTCGACGGCTCGATTCAGGTCGAGGCCAAGGCGACGGGGATCGTATTCGCCGGAGCCGGTGTTCCGGGTTCCGACAACCCTCACGCGCCCGAGATCGCACCGGGCCTGTTCGCGCCGGTACACCAGCACCTGTTCTGCGCGCGACTCGACGTCGCGATCGACGGGGAGGAGAACCGGCTCTACGAAGTCGACGTCGCTCCGGTCCCGACCGGGCCCCAGAACCCGCACGGGAATGCGTTCACCTGGAACACCACCCAGCTGACCAGCGAGTCCGAGGCTCGACGGGTCGCCGACATCTCGGTCTCACGCCTCTGGGAGGTGCAGAGCGCGACCGCCACCAACCGTCTCGGCAAGCCGACGGCGTACCACCTCATCCCGCAACCGGGCGCGCTGCTCATGGCTCAGCCCGACTCATTCGTGCACGGTCGCGCCGAGTTCGCCACCCGGCATCTGTGGGCGTCCGCGTACGGGCCGGGTGAGCTGTGGCCGGCGGGACGGTACCCGAACGGTCACGCCGGGGGCGGGGGGCTGCCGGAGTACACGGCAGGCGATCGGTCGCTCGACGGCGCCGACATCGTGCTCTGGCACACCTTCGGCTTGACCCATGTTCCGCGTCCGGAGGATTGGCCCATCATGCCCGTCGATTACGCGGGCTTCTGGTTCAAGCCCTACGGCTTCCTCGATCGGAATCCGGCGATGGACCTGCCGGTGTCCCAGGCCGGCCACGGGCACGCGGGATGTGCGTGCGACGGAGCGGCCTGCTCCTGCGGGCATTGATCGCCCGACGGACAGGAAAACGGGGCGGCCGGGCATGAGAGCCCGACCGCCCCGCGCGACCTAGCTGGCGGGCTTTTCGACGGTCTCCTTGTCGAACCGCTCGAGGTCGGTTTCGAGTCCGGCGTAGACCTCCGGCTTGCGGGCCTTGAGCACCTGGGCGTAGATGATTCCGCCCACGATCACGGCCACGAGCAGCCACGGGAGCACGCGAACGTACAGCGCTTCCGAGCCGGCAACCAGGGTGAAGTTGAACGTCGCGCCGAGGCTGAACCCCAGCAGCGCGAGGAACCCGAGTCCGGGAGCGATGAACGTGCTCCACCAGCGCTTGTCGCCGGTCCGGCGGAAGTGCACGACCACCGACAGCGCTGCGATCGCTTGCACGATCAAGATCGCCAGGGTCGCGAATCCGATGCCGACCGGCACCAGTGTCAACACGGGAGGCAGCGCGTTGCCGTCCGGATCGGTCTCGACCGCGATGGCGAAGATCCCCGCGATGACCAGACCGAAGATGAGGTTCACCAGGAGCGCGCGCTGCGGGGCGCCGTGACGGTTGGTGACCGCCAGCCAGCCGGGCAGGATGCGCGCCCGACCGAGGGAGTAGAGGTAGCGCGCGGCCGAGTTGTGGAACGCGAGCTGGGCGGCGATCACGCTGACCACCAGCAGCACGAGGGCGATGATGGCAACGACCGGTCCGAGGTAGTCACCCAGCAGGTTGACCACCAGGTCACCCGCCGCGAGGCTGTCGAGCGCGGCGCCCTGAGCGTCTCGGACACCGACGGCGCTGACGACTGCCCAGCCGACGAAGGTGTGGAGAACGCCGATGAGGATGATGGCGGCGTAGGTCGCGCGCGGCACCGTGGTCCGAGGGGTCTTCGCCTCCTCGCTGAACAGCGACGTCGCCTCGAAGCCGAGGAAGGCCGTCGCGACCAAGAGGAACGCGATCCACACCGATCCGCCCACCAGGATCTCCGGGCTGAAGGCGAGGGTGAACGCCGTGATGTCGAAGCCGGTCCTGATCAGCACCGAGAAGGCGAAGGCGACCAGGATGGCTGTCTCGATGATCAGCGCTACCCCGAGCACCAGCGCGCTCACGTGAATGCCCCGTCGTGCCAGCAAGAAGCACGCGATGAAGGCCACTGCGCCCACGATGTACCAGTGCACCTCGAAGCCGAAGAGGATCGGGAACACGACGGCACCCGTGAAGAAGCCGATCGTGCCGATGCCTCCCGCGACGAAGGCGTTGTACCCGAGCGTTGCGATGAGGCCCGTGATGAGGCCGGCCGTTCGCCCGAGGCCCTTGACGGCGATGGCGTAGAAACCGCCGGCGTTGACCAGCTCCCTGGACATCTGCGCGTAGCCGATGGCGAAGAGGAGGAGAGCGACCGCGACGACGATGACGGCGACCGGGAGGCCGCCGCCGTTGCCGAATCCGATGGCCAGCGGCAGCACCACGATGGTCGCGGTCAGGGGCGCGACAGCCGCCAAGACGAGGAACACAATGGACGGCACGCCGAGCTGGTCGCGTTTGAGCGACTTTCGGGGAGCTTCGGAGGACACAGGATCTCCTTTGATCGGGACAGGTAGTGCCGATTGTGGTGGGCCACCCAGGATCGGCGCTTGTCATCGCGCGCCGGGATGTTGCTCTCGCGTGCATGCCCTCGCATGGGCTAGGTCGACGTATCGGATGATTCGAGCAGTTCACGGAGCCTCGTCATCGCCGCTGCGACATCGGTGGGCTCGGCGACCAGGAGCTGCTGGAGCACGAGTCCGTCGACGGCCGCGGCGACCGCGCGTGCGAGGGGGCGATCGCCGCTGTCCTGTCCTACCCGGCCGAGCAGCTGCTGCCACGCGTCGATGTAGGTGTCGTACTGCCTGACCACGGCCGCGCGCAGCGACGGTGTGCGCCGGGACTCCAGGAGGAGTTCGTACTGGAAGACCTGGAGTGCGGTGTCCCGCCCGATCAGGCGAGTCACGAGGTCTTCCGCCAGCGGGCGGCTTTCGTCCGCCGATTCCGCGAACGCCGCCAGGGTGAGCTCGGTCGCATGCTCGAGCGCGGCCTCGACGAGGCCGTCTCGGCTCCCGAAGTGATGGGCGACCAGCGAGTTGTTCACGCCGGCCCGCTCGGCGACGGCGCGGTAGGTCAGGCCGCGAAGCCCGCTCTCCGCGACGACCGCGATCGCCGCCTCGAGCATCGCCCGCCGTCCCTGGCCGTAGGGGACGCGGGGCGAAGGGGTCATGCGCCAATCGTAGGTTGACACAAACTAAGCAGGCGCTTAGATTGACGAACGCAGCGAAGGAGCCGGCATGAACTCACGCACATTCCTCGATGACATCACCCTCGATCAGCTCGAGCACGATCCGTATCCCATCTATGCGCGGCTGCGGGCCGAGGCGCCGGTGGCCTGGATTCCGGCCGCTGACGTGTGGTTCGTCACCAGATGGCAGGACTGCTCCGATGTCGGGAACCAGAAGTTCGGGTTCGTCGCCGCCAGCGGTCATCCGACACTGGACCGGATCTTCAACCGCCCGAACGTGTTGACCAGCGACGGCGAAGAACATGCGGATCTCCGCGCCGGAATCGATCCGCGTCTGAAGCCGGACTCTGTGACATCCGTGGTCGACTCGATCGTGCGCCCGGTTGCACGTCGTCGGCTCGATGCCATCGCCGACCTGGGCCGGTCGGAGCTGATGGCGAGTTACTTCGAGCCGGTCAGCGTCGAGGCGCTGCGCCATGTCATGGGTCTCGACGCGATCGTCGACGCCGACACCCTGCGTCGCTGGTTCGCCGGACTGAACACCGGCATCGCCAACTTCGGACTCGAGCCGGGCCCGTTCGACCTGGCCGACGGCATCTCTCGCGAGATCGATGACGTGCTCTCCCCGCTCATCGCCGAGCTTTCGGCGCACCCTGATGACTCGATGATCTCTCACATGCTCTGGGCCGGAGTGCAGGATGGCAAGCCGCGGTCATTCTCGACGATCATGCCCTCGCTGAAAGTGATCCTGCTCGGTGGGATGCAGGAGCCCGGCCATGCGGCGGCGAGCACACTGCTCGGCCTCTTCTCCCGTCCCGAGCAATTGGCACGAGTCGCTGCCGCCCCCGCGGATCTCGCCGCGCTCGCGGTCAACGAGGGACTCCGCTGGATCGCGCCGATCGGGGTCATCGAGCGGCAGGCGTCGGTGGACACCGAGGTCGCCGGAGTGCGGATCCCCGCCGGCGCGATCGTCGAGGTGGTCATCGCTTCCGCCAACCGGGACGAGACCCGGTACGACGACCCAGACGTCTTCGATATGGACCGATCTACCCGCAGTCACCAGGCCTTCGGCGCCGGCGATCATTTCTGCGCCGGACACTTCTTCGCGCGCCAGGTCGAGCGGATCATGTTCGAGGAACTGCTGGGCAGGCTGCCCACGCTGAGCCAGCCGTCGAACGCCGACGTCGATGTTTCGGGGTGGTTCTTCCGCGCACCCACGGCGCTCGAGGCTGAATGGGCCGGCGCGCGCCCCCCGAGGGAGTCCATCGTCCTCCCGCTCGGCACGAGGTCTCTCGTCGTCAGCGATCTCAGGCGAGAGACCGACGATGTGGTCGCCCTCGAACTCCGGGATCCGGATGGTGCCGACCTGCCCGAGTGGGCGCCGGGTGCGCATATCGATGTCTGGGCGGTGACCCACCGCGGTGGCCAGTACTCGCTGATGGGGGATCCCGCCGACCGCTCGGTATGGCGCGTCGGTGTCTTGCGAGAACCCGAAAGCCGAGGGGTGTCCCGGACGGTTCACGATGCGCTCGCGCCCGGCGACCTGGTGCCGGTCGGTGGCCCGCGGAACAACTTCCCCCTCGTCGATGCTCGCCACTACCTCTTCATCGCGGGCGGCATCGGGATCACCCCCATCCTCCCCATGCTCGCTGCGGTCGAGGAGGCCGGTCGGTCGTGGTCGTTGCACTGGGCAACGCGAG
Organism: uncultured Actinomycetota bacterium; assembly: GCA_963730045.1. Classification (GTDB taxonomy): domain Bacteria; phylum Actinomycetota; class Actinomycetes; order Actinomycetales; family Microbacteriaceae; genus JBDSKH01. Next base: position 95,464 of record CAVSPQ010000006.1, read on the forward strand.
GTGAGCGCGGACCGTTCGAATCGGTTGTCGAAGGACGCGAGCAGGTGCATCGCTACTCGGCGACATCGGCCCGTCTCGACCTTCGCGAGATCCTCTCCGACGCTGAACCGGAGACCGTCGTGTACAGCTGCGGCCCCGAGAGGATGCTCGACGCCGTAGCGGAGCTCTGCGCCGAGCTGGAGCTCGAAGTGCACCTCGAGCGCTTCTCGGGGGTGCAGGCGGTTCGCGAGGGCGATCGTCGGTTCGAGGTGGAACTCGCCTCGAGCGGCGAGCGGCTGACCGTACCCGCAGACCGCAGCGCTCTTTCGGTGCTCCAGGACCGCGGCATCCAGGTGCTCACTGCCTGTGGGGAGGGAAACTGCGGGTCATGCGAGACCCGGGTGCTCTCCGGGGCGGTCGAGCATCGGGACGTATTGCTCACTCCCGCGCAGCGCGCCGCAGGGGACCGCATGATGGTGTGCGTCTCGCGCGCGGCCGGTGAGCGGGTCGTCCTCGATCTCTAGATGATCGAGGCGCGCACTTCGCTGGGCGAACGACCGAATGTGGCCTTGAAGAGCCGCGAGAAATGGGCAGCGTCGATAAAGCCCCAGCGTGCGGCGATGGCACCGATCGCTCGGTCTGTCAGCAAGGGATCGGCCAGGTCTCGCCGGCAGTGCTCGAGTCGACGCGTCCGCACCCAGGTCGAGACCGTCGTGCCCTCTTCACGGAATACTCCGTGCAGGTGCCGGGTCGAGATGTAGTGGGCTGCAGCGATCGTCGACGGGTCGAGCTGCGGGTCGCCCAGGTTCTGCTCGATGTAGGCCCTGACGCGCCCAGCGAGTTCACGATGTCCTCCGGGCGGGACCAGGGGCCCCAGTTCGCTCGCGAACATGGTGCTCACCAGATCGATGGCGTTGTGCGCGAGCCGTGTCCCGGTCGCGCCGGCGAGCCGATCGATGCCGTTCGCCATCTGTTCGAGGAACGGCGCGATCATGCCGGTCAATCCGTGCCCATGCGCGAATCGGACCGCCGTCAATTGACCCATCGACTCGGCCGGCAGATCCAGCAGCGTCTGCGGGAACATCACGACCATCATCCGGAAGTCGTCGTCGAAAACCATCGAGTACGGGCGGCCGGTGTCGTAGACCGCGATGTCACCCGGCTGAAGGACCGCTTCCCGGTTGTCTTGGATGAGCAGTCCTGAGCCGGTGATCTGCAGACTCAGCTTGAAATAGCGTCGGTCGTCGCCGCGGGCGATGAGCTCCGGAGTGCGTTCGACCGAGTGTTCCCGCGCGCTCACCTCGGACACGTGGATGTCGTCGAGGTCTGCCATGCGGATCCGACCCGCGAAGCGGCCGGGGTTGTCGCTTCGCACCAGGAGGGGAACGAAAGACTCGCTGACGGCTGATCGGAAGTCAGCGAACTCGCGTGTGGCGAACTCGTGCGGCCCACCTCGGGTTGCGGATTCGGTGCTCACGTTGGCCTCCTCGTCGAGTCCGGTCGCGTTCAACCCCAGATAATATACGATCTGGGTTTCCGGCAGTTCTTCCCTTCACTGTACGTGCAAGTGCGTGGGCATCAGGCGCCCGTGAGGTTCTCGAGCACGGCGTCCTTGAACGCTCTCGAGGTGATGGTGTTCGCGTGCGTGCGTCCGGGAATCTCGACATACCGCGCGCCGAGGCGGGTCGAGAGCTGCGACCCACCGGCTGCGATGGAGTCGTCGCCCCCCACGACCAGCAGAGTCGGGATGTCGAAGGGGCTCTCCGGGAACGGCGGCGCGTCAGCCGAGACGCCGGCCGCGAACGCGTGCAGGGCGGGATCGTCGAGGCCGAGGCTCTCGGCCATGGCGATCAGCCGCTCGGGCGCGGGATCGGCACCCGCCGTTCCGCCGAGGTTCAGGGTGCGCAGCCGATCCGGCGCCTGCCGGGCGACCTCGAGTCCGATTCGCGACCCCAGGGAGTACCCGAGCCAGTGTGCGCTGCCGGCGCCCACCGCATCCAGAACGCGCAGGGCATCGTCGGCGAGGGTCGTCAGACGGTACGCCTCGGCGCCGGCCGGGCGATCGCTCGACCCGTGACCGCGCAGGTCGAACGCCACGAGCCGGTAGCCGGCGTCGGTGAGCGGGTGCTCCCAGCCGGCGGTGATCCAGTTGCCCTCTGCGCTCGACGCGAAGCCATGCACCGCGAGCACCACATCGCCGTCGGCCGGGCCGCGCTCGATCACGTGCAGCCGCGTGCCGTCGGCGGCGATCACGACATCGCTCACCGTCAGTCCTCGGGGATGCTCAGCCGGACGCGTCGCGTCGGCGCTTCCTCGGCCGGCACCGTGCCCACGATGCCGGCTTCGGCATCCGGGGTCTCGAAGGTGACAAGCGGAGACCCCACCTGCACCACGTCGCCGCTCTCGCCGTGCAGGGTCTTCACGACGCCGCTCATCGGGGACGGCAGCTCGAGGGCGGACTTCGTGGTCTCGACCTCGACCAGCGGGTCGTTGCGCTCGATGCGATCGCCGGGCTTCACGAGCCACTCCAGGATCGTCGCGTCGATCAGGCCCTCGCCGAGGTCGGGCAACGGGAACGACTTCTCAGCCACGTCGGTACTCCAATGCTCGCTGGACGCCGAACAGGATGCGGTCGACGTTCGGGATGAACTCATCCTCCAGATCGCCGGCCGGTGTCGGCACATCGAATCCTGTCACGCGCTCCACGGGAGCCTTCAGGCTGGCGAAGCAACTGCTCGAGATGAGGGCCGCGAGCTCGGCGCCCGGGCCACCGGTCAGGGGCGCCTCGTGCACGATGACGGCACGCCCCGTGCGGGCGACGCTCTCGGCGATGGCGTCCTCGTCGAGCGGGGTGAGCCAGCGCAGGTCGAGCACCTCGAGCTCGAGGCCGTCTTCGGCTGCCAGTTCGGCGACCTGCTCGCAGCGGTGCACCATGGACCCCCAGCAGACCAGGGTGGCGTGCTTGCCGTGGCGGGTGATCCGCGCGCCGGTCAGCGGCGCATCGTCGGTGAGGTCGACCGTGCCCTTGTTCCAGTAGCGCGACTTCGGCTCCATGAAGATGACCGGGTCGGGCGAGGCGATGCTCTGGCGCAGCAGGTGGTAGGCGTCGTGCGGGGTCGACGGCGAGACGACCTTGAGGCCGGGGACGTGCATGAAGAAGGTCTCGAGGCTCTCGCCGTGCAGCTCGGGGGCGCGGATCCCGCCGAAGCTCGGCACCCGCAGGGTGATCGGCATGGGGAACGCCCCGCGGGTGCGGGTGCGCATCCGCGCGACCTGGGCGACGAGCTGGTCGTAGCCGGGGAAGACGAAACCGTCGAACTGCACCTCGGGTACGGGCCGCCATCCGGCCATCGCCAGCCCGACCGAGAGGCCGATGATGCCCGCCTCGGCGAGCGGGGTGTCGAAGACGCGGTCGGCGCCGAAGCGGTCCTGCAGGCCGTCGGTCATGCGGAACACCCCGCCGAGCACACCGACGTCCTCGCCGAAGACGAGCACCCGGTCGTCGGCGGCGAGTGCGTCGCCGAGTGCTCGGTTGATGGCGCCCTGCATCGAGAGCTCGAGCGCGGTCTCCGATCCCTCGTTCGGGATGCCGGGTGCCGGGTCGCTCACGGCCGTTCCGGGATCAGACATGCTCGGTCTCCGACTTCCAGAGCGCCTTCTGGCGGGAGAGCTGCGGGGTGGGCTCGGAGAAAACGTGATCGAACATCTCCGCGCCGGCCACCGGCTGTGCGTCGACGACATTCTGCCGCAGGGTCTCGAGCCGCGGTTCGGCGTCGGCCGAGACGGCGGCGAACCAGTCGTCATCGGCGAGCCCGCGCTCGCGGAGCACCGCCTCCAGGCGGTCCAGCGGGTCAGGGCCGGCCGAGCGTTCGTCGTCGAGCGTGCGGTAGCGGCCGGGGTCGTCGGATGTCGCGTGCGGGCCCCGCCGGTACGTCATCGCCTCGACGACGGTGGGCTGGCCGGTCTCGCGGGCGCGATCTGCCGCCTCACGGGTCGCGGTGTAGACCGCCTCCAGGTCGTCGCCGTCGACGACCACGCCGGGGATGCCGTACCCCGCGGCTCGGGCGGCCACCGATCCTCCGGCGACCTGCCGCTCGAGCGGCACGGACAACGCCCATCGGTTGTTCTGGACGAAGAAGACGACCGGGGCGTTCAGCACGGCCGCGAAGTTCATGGCCTCGTGCACGTCGCCCTGCGAGCTCGCCCCATCGCCGAGGTAGGCGATCGCGACCGCCCCCGCGTCGTCGAGACGCTTCCCGAGCGCCCAGCCGACGGCGTGCGTGACGCTTCCGCCGACGACGGCCTGGATCGGCGCGAACCGGGATGCCGCGGCGTCCCACCTGCCTCCGTGCCAGAGGGCGAGGTGGTTGGCCAGGTATCCGACGAGGTCGATGTCCCACGCAACCGCGACGCCCGTTTCGCGGTAGGTCGGGAAGACGAAGTCGCGGTCGCGGTCGAGCGCCATGGCGCTGCCGACCTGTGCCGCCTCCTGGCCGCGCATCGGCGGGTAGGCGGGGACGAGACCCTGGCGCTGCCAGGTCACCAGACCGGTGTCGAGCAGCCGGCTGAAGTGCATCAGCTCGTATCCGCGGCGCAGCACAGCGTCGTCGGGCACCTGCTCGGCGGCCATGTGTTCTCCGTTCATCCCTGTGGCGAACCCTAGGACGAGGCCACCCGGCTGCGCAAACGAGATGCGGCTCGCGACGCAGAATGCCGATATTGTCCAGCTGAACGGCAATACTGCTATACAGATTGTCGAGAAGGGATCACCATGAGGCGATCTGTTGAGGCGATGCTCGAGCCCGACGTCCTCGACGCGCGGCTGGTCCAGCTGCTCGGCGAGAACCCGCGGATCGGCGTCCTCGGGGCGGCGCGGGCGCTCGGCGTTGCGCGCGCCACGGTGCAGTCGCGGCTCGACCGGCTGATCGATGCGGGCGTGATCTCGCTGACGCCCCGTCTCGATCCGGCACGGTTCGGGTTCCCGGTCTCTGCGCTCGTCTCCCTCGAGCTGCAGCAGAGTCATCTCGGAACTCCGGCGGCCGACGCGATCCAGGAGATCCCCGAGGTGATCGAGATCCACAGCGTCTCCGGGCAGTCCGATCTCATGGTGCGGGTCGTCGCGCGGTCGAACGAGGACCTGCAACGCGTGCTGCACCAGCTGCTGGGGGTCGAGCAGGTACTTCGCACCTCGTCGTCGATCCTGCTGAAGACGTTTCTTCGCGAGCGCCCGGAGGCGATCTTCGCGGCCGCCGCCGCGGGTCGCACCGACCGGTCGCACAGCGGTCCTTCTTGAGCGATCCCCCGGGCTAGCCGCGCGCGGTCGACGCCCGCACGACGAGCTCGGGCTGGAACACCACCTGCTGCGGGGCGAGATCGGGGTCGGCGGCCTCCTCGAGGAGGATGCGCAACGCTGTCTCGCCGATCAGCTGGCTGGGCTGACGCACCGACGACAGCGGCACGACCGCCGCGCTTGCGAAGTCGATGTCGTCGAAGCCGATCAGGGCGATGTCGCCCGGCACCAGCAGCGTGCCGTTCATGACGAGCGCCTGCAGCAGCCCCATCGCGACCAGGTCGTTGGCCGCGAAGACACCGTCCGGCCGGTCGGCGGCGGGACGCGCGAGCAGCTCCTGCCCGACCACCCGTCCCTCGAGCACCGTGAGTGCGCCGGTCGTGAGCACCTCGAGCGTCGCAACCGGACGGCCGGCGACGGCCTGGCGGGCGCCCTCGAGACGGTCGGAGACCTGCCGGATCTCCATCGGCCCGCCCACGAACGCGATCCGCGTGCGGCCGGCGTCGAGCAGGTGCTCGACCGCGAGCCGGCCGCCGGCGACGTCGTCGACCGACACCGAGCTGAACGCGCGGTCGGCGCTGAGCCGGTCGACCAGCACGGCGGGGATGCCGCGCGAACGCAGGCGGGCGAGCCGCGGCGTCACGTCACCGAACGGTGAGATGAGCACGCCGTGCACGCGCTGCTCCTCGAACAGGTCGAGGTACGCCGATTCGCGAGCGACGTTCTCGTCGCTGTTGCCGACCAGCACCGACAGCCCGGCGGCCGCGGCGGCGTCCTCGGCGCCACGCGCGACATCGGTGAAGAACGGGTTGCGCACGTCGAGCACGATGAGCCCGACGCTGGTGCTCCGGCCGGCTCGAAGCTGCCGTGCCGCGTCGTTGCGCACGTAGCCGAGCTCCTCGATCGCGGCCGTCACGCGCTGCGCCGCGGCAGGCGACACCTTGTCCGCCCGGTTCAGCACGTTCGAGACCGTGCCGACTGACACCCCGGCGCGGTTCGCGACATCACGGATGCTGACGGCGGGCATGACTGCACCCTACTGTCGGAGACATGAACTCGCCCGCCGGACGAACCTGGGCGGGGACCCACACGTTCGCCGCCCCGCGACTCGTCGAGGCGACGACCGTCGAGCAGGTCCAGGATGCGGTGCGCAACCGCTGCGGACCGGGTCCGGGCGCTCGGCACCCGGCACTCGTTCCACGACCTCGCCGACACCGACGGAACCCTCGTCACGGTGACCGGCATCGACCCGGCCCCCGTGCTCGACGAGGCCCTCGCGACGGTCGACGGTCGGCGCCGGCATCAGGTACGGCGATCTCGCGGTGTGGCTCGAGGATCGCGGCTGGGCGCTGCACAACATGGGATCGCTTCCGCATATCTCGATCGGCGGAGCGACGGCGACCGGGACCCACGGGTCGGGCGACGAGCTCGGAAACCTCGCGACCGCGGTCCGCGGACTCGAGTTCGTCGGCGCGGATGGTGGGCTGCATCGGATCGGGGCCGCCGACGACGATTTCGACGGCCACGTCGTCCACCTCGGCGCCCTCGGGATCGTCACGCGGATCACCCTCGCCATCGAGCCGACCTTCGATGTGCGACAGGACGTCTACTCCGGCGTGCCGTGGGAGATCGTTGCTCGACGATCTCGACGGCGTCACCGGATCCGCCTACAGCGTCAGCGTCTTCGCGCGCTGGACGGACGAGGAGGTGACCGTCATCCGCAAGACCCGCCTGGGCTCGAGCATCGAGCCCGACCTCCCCGACGAGTGGCGGGGCGGGTCACGGCTCGTGGCGCCGATGGTCATCGACGCCGACAACTGGACCGAGCAGGGCGGCGTGGCCGGTCCATGGCTGCACCGCCTCCCGCACTTCCGTCTCGACGCGACGCCGTCGGTGGGCGATGAGATCCAGACCGAGTACTTCGTGCCGCGCGAGCACGGCTCGGCCGCCCTGCACGCAGTGCGCAAGCTGGGCGAGCGGATCGATCCGCACCTGGTGGTCACGGAGCTGCGCACGATGGCCTCCGACCAGCTCTGGCTGAGTGGGGCGTACGACCGCGAGACGCTGGCGATCCACTTCACCTGGCTGCCGCATCCGGATGCCGTGGCGGCCCTGCTGCCCGCGATCGAGGCCGCGCTCGAACCCTTCGGCGCTCGGCCGCATTGGGGCAAGTGGCACCGGTTCGACGCGGAGCGCCTGGCCGCGGTGCACCCCCGCATCGATGACGCCCGCAGGCTGTTCGAGCGCCTCGACCCCGACGGTGTCTTCTCGAATGCGCACCTCGAACGGCTCGGGGTGTGCGCGTCTCGATAGCGGCTCGCGAACGAAACGTTTCAATTCCTCCTTGACGTGCCGCCGTCTCCACGCTTAGAGTCGAGAACGCAGGACAAGTTGAATCGTTTCAAATCCACCCTCAGCACCCTCGATGGAGAGGCCAGCGTGACCGGCACCGCGAGCACCTCCGCCGCCCCGGCGCTGGTCCTGCGCGACGTCGCCAAGTCCTTCGGGGCTGTCGTGGCCCTCCGCTCCGGCACCCTCACCCTCGAGTCCGGCTCGATCCACGCCCTGGTCGGCGAGAACGGTGCCGGCAAGTCCACGCTCGTGAAGATCGTCGCCGGGCTGTACCAGCGCGACGCCGGGCAGTTCCTGCTCGGCGGCGAGAGCGTCGACTTCACCTCCACCGCACAGGCGAAGGCCGCGGGAATCGCCGTCATCTACCAGGAGCCCACGCTCTTCCCCGACCTGAGCGTCACCGAGAACATCTTCATGGGTCGCCAGCCGACCCGCTCCTTCGGCCGCATCGACCGCGCGGCCATGCGCGCCGAGGCCGTCGAGCTGTTCGCGCGACTCGGCGTGCGCATCGACCCCGACCGCCAGACGCTCGGCCTCTCGATCGCCGATCAGCAGATCATCGAGATCGCGAAGGCCATCTCGCTCGACGCCCGCGTGCTCGTCATGGACGAGCCGACCGCCGCGCTGAGCGGCGTCGAGGTCGACCGGCTGTTCGCGGTCGCCCGCAGCCTGCGCGACGAGGGCCGCGCGCTCCTCTTCATCTCGCACCGCTTCGACGAGGTGTTCGCGCTCTGCGACACCGTCACCGTGATGCGCGACGGCGACTACATCGCGACCAGCCCGATCACGGACACCACGGTCGAGAAGATCGTGAAGCAGATGGTCGGGCGCGAGGTGAGCAACCTCTTTCCGAAGCAGGATGCGGTGATCGGCGACGACGTCCTGGTCGTCGAGGGGCTCACCCAGGCCGGCGAATTCCACGACGTCTCGTTCACGGTGAAGTCGGGCGAGATCGTCGCGCTGGCCGGCCTCGTCGGCGCTGGCCGCAGCGAGATCGCGCGGGCCATCTTCGGCGTCGATCCCTACAGCTCGGGGACGGTCCGAATCCGGGGCACCAGGGTCCCGAAGCGCAATCCGGCCGCTGCCATGCAGCTCGGGCTCGCTCTCGTCCCCGAGGACCGACGCAGGCAGGGCCTGGTGCTCGACTCCTCCGTCGCGCGCAACACGACGCTCGCGATCCGCGAGAAGCTCTCGTCGCTGGGCATCATCACCTCCGCACGCGAGAACGCCGCCGCGCGCATCTGGGACAGCCGGCTCGAGGTCAAGGCCACCGCGCTCGACACCGAGGCAGGTACCCTCAGCGGCGGCAACCAGCAGAAGGTCGTGCTGGCCAAGTGGCTGGCGACCGAGCCGAGCCTGCTCATCGTCGACGAGCCGACTCGCGGCATCGACGTCGGCACCAAGGCCGAGGTCCACCGCCTGCTCAGCGAACTGGCCGGGCAGGGCATCGCGATCCTCATGATCTCGAGCGAGCTGCCCGAGGTGCTCGGCATGGCGGACCGCGTCATCGTCGTGCGCGAGGGCCGCATCACCGCCGACATCAGCCGGGCGGATGCGACGGCCGAGTCGGTCATGTTCGCCGCCACCCACGGCGACCACGATCACCATTCGGGCGAGGTCGCCTGATGTCGACCATCGAGACCACCACCGGGGGATCGCGGGTCCTCCATGCCCTCGGCTCGTTCGCCCGCGCGCGCGAGACCAGCATCCTGATCGCCCTCGTGCTCGTCATCGTCGTCGCGACGGTGCGCAACCCCACGTTCCTGTTCAGCTCCGACGGGTTCCGCGACCTGCTGCTGACGCCCGTCGATCCTGCTGCTCGTCGCCGTCGGGCAGGCGATCGTCATCATCACCCGCAACGTCGACCTGTCGGTCGGGTCGGTGCTCGGGCTCACGGCCTACCTGACCGGGCGGCTCTTCGTCGACGTCCCCGGCATCCCGTTCTGGCTGGTCTTCCCGATCGGCATCGTGTTCGGCGGCCTGCTCGGACTCATCAACGGCGCGCTGGTCGCGTTCGCGAAGGTGCCGTCGCTGGTCATCACGCTCGGCACCCTGTATGCCTTCCGCGGCATCAACGTGCTGTGGACCGGCAGCGACCGCATCAACTCGTCCGACATGCCGAAGGACTTCCTGGCGCTCGGCACCAGCGCGTTCTACCGGATCCCGCTGCTGACGATCATCGCGGTCGTGGTGCTGATCGTCGCCGGCTGGTTCCTGCGCACCCAGCGCGCGGGTCGCGAGCTGTACGCGATCGGCTCCGACCCGGCAGCCGCGAACCTCTACGGCCTCAAGGTCACCCAGCGCGTGCTGGTCGCGTTCGTGGTCTGCGGCGCACTCGCCGGTCTCGCGGGCGTGCTCTACACGGCCCGCTACGGCACGGTCGACTCGCAGGCGGGCACCGCGCTCGAGCTGCAGGCGGTCGGCGCCGCGGTCATCGGCGGGGTCGCGATCTTCGGCGGCAGCGGCACCGTGTGGGGCGCGGCGATCGGCGCGTTCCTGCTGCTCACCATCAACCGCGCCCTGCCGATCCTCGGCGTGCAGGACTTCTGGCAGCGCGCCGTCGTCGGCGCCCTCATCCTCGGCGCGATCATCCTCGACCGCGTGCTGGCCCTGAGACAGACCCGTCGCCTCGTGAGAGCGAGAGACGAATGACGCAGCCTCGACGACCGCACCCGCGCGCAGCTACCGCGACTACAGCCACCCGCTGTGGCGCCGCACTCCTGATCAACCGCGAGGCGGCCGTCATCGCCGGGCTCGTGCTCGTCATCATCGTCGCGAGCATCAGCGTGCGAGCGTTCGCGAAGCCGATCACGATGACCTACCTGTTCCTCGACATCGCGCCGATCCTGCTGATCGCGCTGCCGATGACGCTCATCATCATCACCGGCGAGATCGACCTCTCGGTCGCCAGCATCGTCGGGCTCTCGAGCGTGACGCTCGGCATCCTGCATCAGGGCGGGATGCCGGTGGCAGCGGCCGCGCGTCGTCGCCCTCGTCGTCGGCGCGATCGCCGGCGCGATCAACGGGTTCCTCGTGACGATGGTCGGGTCTGCCATCCCTCGCCGTCACGATCGGAACACTCGCGCTCTACCGCGGCCTCGCGGTCGGCCTGCTCGGCACGAAGGCGGTCACCGAGTTCGACGAGTTCTGGACCGACTTCGCCAAGTCGAAGATCCCCGGCACCCCGATCCCGAGCGTCGTCATCCTGATCGTCGTGCTCGCGATCCTGTTCGCGATCCTGCTGCACTTCACGACCTTCGGCCGCGGCGTCTACGCGATCGGCCTCAGCGTCGAGACCGCGCGGTTCTCGGGCGTGCGCGTCGAGCGCACCAAGTTCATCCTGTTCGTGCTGAGCGGCCTCATCTCGGCGCTCGCCGGCATCTACTACACGCTGCGCTTCGGCACCGCGCGCGGCGACAACGCCACCGGCCTCGAGCTGTCGGTCATCGCCGCCGTGCTGCTCGGCGGCGTCTCGATCTTCGGCGGCCGCGGCGCGCTGCACGGCGTGCTCGCCGGCGCCCTGCTGATCGGCACCCTCGCCAGCGCGCTCCGGCTGGCCAACGTCACCTCCGACGTCATCAACATCATCACGGGAACACTGCTGGTGCTCTCCGTGGTGACCACGAGCTTCCTCGCCTGGCTGCAGAACCGCCGCCGGGGCGCAGGCAAGAAACGGCGCGATGCGCTCGGGTCGGCCTCCGGCTGATCCGCGTCGCCCGGTGCAATCACATCGGTCACACCACGAAAGGACAACAACGATGTTCCGTTCACGTATCGGAGCGGTCGCGGCCCTCGGGCTCGACCGTCGCTCTGCTCGCCACCGGTTGCGCGGCATCCGGCGACGGCGGCGACGGAGGCGACGGCGGCGACGCCAACCTCGCCATCACCTTCCTGCCCAAGAACCTCGGCAACGCCTACTTCGACACCGCCGACGCCGGCGGCAGCGGAGGCCATCGAGGAGTTCGGCGGCACCTACGCCGAGGTCGGCCCCGCCACGGGAAGCCCCGACGGCCAGGTCAGCTACATCAACACGCTCACCCAGCAGGGTGTCGGCGCGATCGCCATCTCGGCGAACGACCCGGCCGCCCTCTGCGACGCGATCGGCGAAGCGCAGGACGCCGGCGTCAAGATCGTGACGTACGACGCCGACACCAGCGTCGGATGCCGCGACCTGTTCGTGCAGCCCGCCGACGCCGAGGGCATCGCGCGGATCCAGGTCGACCTGATCGCCGAGCAGATCGGCGACGCCGGTCAGGTCGCGATCCTCTCGGCCACGGCCAACGCCACGAACCAGAACGCCTGGATCGAGCTCATGAAGACCGAGCTGGCCGACAACCACCCCGACATCGAGCTCGTGGATGTCGTCTACGGTGACGACGACGACCAGACCTCGTTCGACAAGACGGCGGCCCTGCTGCAGACCTACCCCGACCTGAAGGGCATCATCTCGCCCACGACGGTCGGCATCTCGGCTGCTGCGCGCTACCTGCAGACGTCGGAGTACAAGGGCAAGGTCCAGCTGACCGGTCTCGGCACGCCGAACCAGATGCGCGACTTCGTCGAGGACGGCACCGTCACCGCGTTCGCGCTGTGGAACCCGGGAGACGCCGGCTACCTCGCGGCGTACGCGGCGAAGGCCCTGATCGAGGGCACGATCACCGGTGCCGAGGGCGACAAGTTCGACGCCGGACGCCTCGGCTCGTACACGGTCGGCGCCGACAGCGTCGTGCTGCTGGGCGACCCGTACACCTTCAACAAGGAGAACATCGGCGACTTCGACTTCTAAGAGTCGCCGAGCGGGCCCGGTCGTACCGGGCCGGGCCCGCACCTCTCCGAAAGGCAGCCTCATGCAGCGCGTCGGCTTCCAACTGCAGGTCGATCCCACCCGGATCGACGAGTACGTGGAACGTCACCGCGAGGTCTGGCCGCGCATGCTGGCCGAGATCACCGCATCCGGCCGCCGCAACTACACGATCTTCCTGCACCCCGACGGGACATGCTGTTCGGCTACTTCGAGGTCGACGACCTGGCGGCATCCACCGCCTACCTCGCCGCCTCCGAGGTCGCCGCCGAGTGGGAAGCGGAATCCGCGGGATTCTTCACGCAACTCGACGGCCGCCCCGACCAGGGCTTCGTCGGATTGCGCGAGGTATTCCACCTCGACTGACACCACGATCAGCTCCACCCACCGATGGAAACGACATGACGAACTTCGACAGACATCGCCGCTCGCCTCGCCGAGCAGGCCATCGAGCTGCCCTCCTGGGCGTTCGGCAACTCCGGCACCCGTTTCAAGGTCTTCGCGCAGCCCGGCGTGCCGCGCGACCCGTTCGAGAAGGTCGCCGACGCCGCGCAGGTGCACAAGCACACCGGGCTCGCGCCGACCGTCGCCCTGCACATCCCGTGGGACAAGGTCGACAGCTACGCCGACCTGGCCAAGCACGCCGCCGACCTCGGCGTCGGGCTCGGCACCATCAACTCGAACACGTTCCAGGACGACGACTACAAGCTCGGCAGCGTCACGCACTCCGACAAGACGATCCGCCAGAAGGCGATCGACCACCACTTCGCCTGCATCGACGTCATGAACGAGACCGGCTCGCGCGACCTGAAGATCTGGCTCGCCGACGGCACCAACTACCCGGGCCAGGATGACATGCGCGGCCGCCAGGACCGCCTCGCCGACTCGCTCGCGAAGATCTACGCGCGCATCGGCCCGGAGCAGCGCCTGGTGCTCGAGTACAAGTTCTTCGAGCCGGCGTTCTATCACACGGACGTTCCGGACTGGGGTACCAGCTACGCCCAGGTGGCCGCCCTCGGCGACCGCGCGATGGTCTGCCTCGACACCGGCCACCACGCGCCCGGCACCAACATCGAGTTCATCGTCGATGCAGCTGCTGCGCCTCGGAAAGCTCGGCTCGTTCGACTTCAACTCGCGCTTCTACGCCGACGACGACCTGATCGTCGGGGCGGCCGACCCGTTCCAGCTGTTCCGCATCATCGTCGAGGTGGTGCGCGGCGGCGGCTACGGCGCCGGCAGCGACGTCGCGTTCATGCTCGACCAGTGCCACAACATCGAGGACAAGATCCCCGGCCAGATCCGCAGCGTGCTCAACGTGCAGGAGATGACGGCGCGGGCGCTGCTCGTCGACACCGCTGCCCTCGCGACGGCCCAGGCCGCGGGCGACGTGCTGGCCGCCAACGGCATCCTGATGGACGCCTTCTACACCGACGTGCGCGCCGACCTCGCCGCCTGGCGCGAGACCCGCGGACTGCCCGCCGACCCGATGGCGGCCTACGCGGCGAGCGGCTACGGCGCCTCGATCGTCGAGGGCCGCGTCGGCGGCAACCAGGCAGGATGGGGCGCGTGAGCGCCAAGGCAGATCTGATCACGCGCAGCAACCGCCTCGGCTCCGACCCGAAGAACACGAACTACGCCGGCGGCAACACGAGCGCGAAGGGCACCGAGACCGACCCGGTCACGGGCGAGCCGGTCGAGCTGCTGTGGGTCAAGGGCTCGGGCGGCGACCTCGGCACGCTGACCGAGGCCGGGCTCGCCGTGCTGCGCCTCGACCGCGTGCGCGCCCTCGTCGACGTCTACCCGGGCGTCGAGCGCGAAGACGAGATGGTCGCCGCGTTCGACTACTGCCTGCACGGCACCGGGCGGCGCGGCCCCGTCGATCGACACCGCGATGCACGCGCTCGTCGACGCCGCGCACGTCGACCACCTGCATCCCGACTCCGGCATCGCGTTCGCGACCGCCAAGGACGGCGCCAAGCTGACCGCGAAGGCATTCGGCGGCCGGGTGCGTCTGGGTGCCGTGGCGTCGTCCCGGGTTCCAGCTCGGCCTCGACATCGCGGCGATCAAGGAGAAGAATCCGGATGCCGATCGGCTGCATCCTGGGCGGCCACGGCATCACCGCGTGGGGCGCCACGAGCGCGGAGGCCGAGAAGAACTCGCTCTGGATCATCGACGACCGCGGCCGCGTACATCGACGAAGAACGGGACGAAGAACCCGTTCGGGCGAGCCGTGCGCGAAGAACGCGCGCGCTGAAGCCGGCCGAGCGCCGGGCCAAGGCGGCGGCCCTCGCGCCGACGATCCGCGGGCTCGCGTCGCACGACCGCCCGATGGTCGGCCACTTCACCGACGACCCGCGCGTGCTCGACTTCCTCGCCTCGGCGGATGCGCCCCGGCTCGCGGCACTCGGCACGAGCTGCCCCGACCACTTCCTGCGCACCAAGGTCAAGCCGATGCTGCTCGACCTGCCGGCGGCGGCGTCGGTCGAGGACTCGATCGCCCGGCTCGAAGGTGCTGCACGAGAAGTACCGCGCCGACTACACGACGTACTACGAGCAAGCACGCCGTCGCGCGGATCGCCGGCCATGCGCGGCGCGGACCCGCTCGATCGTGCTGCGTGCCCGGGGTCGGCATGTTCAGCTACGGCGCGAACAAGCAGACCGCGCGGGTCGCCGGCGAGTTCTACCTCAACGCGATCAACGTGATGCGCGGCGCCGAGGCGATCTCGACGTACGCACCGATCGGCGACAGCGAGAAGTTCCGCATCGAGTACTGGGCGCTCGAGGAGGCGAAGCTGCAGCGGATGCCGAAGCCGAAGTCCCACGCGACGCGCGTCGCGCTGGTGACCGGGGCGGCATCCGGCATCGGCAAGGCGATCGCCACCCGGCTCGCCGCCGACGGCGCGTGCGTCGTCATCGCCGACCTCGACCTGAAGAAGGCGCAGGATGCCGCGGCCGAGCTCGGCGGAACCGACGTCGCGATCGGCCTGGCCGCGAACGTGACGGACGCCGCCGCCATCGACCGCATGGTGCAGGATGCCGTGCTCGCGTTCGGCGGCATCGACATCGTCGTGAACAACGCCGGCGTCTCGCTCTCGAAGCCGCTGCTCGAGACCACCGAGAAGGACTGGGACTTCCAGCACGACATCATGGCGAAGGGCTCGTTCCTGGTGTCGAAGGCCACCGCGCCGGTGCTCATCGAGCAGGAGCATGGGCGGCGACGTCATCTACATCTCGTCGAAGAACTCGGTCTTCGCCGGCCCGAACAACATCGCCTACTCGGCGACGAAGGCCGACCAGGCGCACCAGGTGCGGCTGCTCGCCGTCGAGCTCGGCGAGCACGGGATCAAGGTCAACGGCATCAACCCGGACGGCGTGGTGCGCGGGTCGGGCATCTTCGCCGCGGGATGGGGCGCCAACCGCGCCAAGACCTACGGCGTCGCCGAGGAGGACCTCGGGAAGTTCTACGCCCAGCGCACCATCCTCAAGCGCGAGGTGCTCCCCGAGAACGTCGCGAACGCGGTGTCGGTGCTCACGGGACCAGACCTGTCGCACACGACGGGGCTCCACATCCCGGTCGATGCGGGCGTCGCCGCGGCGTTCCTGAGGTGACCTGATGGCGCAGCGGGGGACTGTCGCCGCCGTCGACCTGGGCGCGACGAGCGGCCGCGTGCTGCTCGGGCACGTCGGGCCGCGCGAGCTGCATCTCAGCGACGTCGCGCGATTCGGCAACCATCCGGTGCGTACGGCGGACGGCCTGCACTGGAGCATCCTCGAGCTCTACCGCGTCATGGTCGAGGGTCTCGCCGCGGCCGCGCGCGAGGCGCCGGAGCTCGCCAGCATCGGGATCGACTCCTGGGGCTGCGACTACGCCCTGCTGCGCGAGGGAAGGATGCTGGGCGAGCCCTACGCCTACCGCGACGAGCGCAACCTGGCGGCCGTCGAGCTCGTGCACGCCGCGATTCCACCGGAGGAGCTCTACGCCGCCAACGGCCTGCAGCACCTCCCGTTCAACACGCTGTTCCAGCTGACCGCCGACCGCACGGCGGGGCAGCTGCAACTGGCCGACTCCTTCCTGCTGCTCCCCGATCTGCTGGCGTACTGGCTGACCGGCACCGCGGTCGCCGAGCGCACCAACGCGTCGACCACCGGTCTGCTGCGGGGTGACTTCTGGCGAGTGGGACTACGTCCCTCATCGAACTGCCTGGAGCTGCGCCCGGAGCTGTTCCGCACTCTGGTCGACGCCGGCACGGACCTCGGGCGGGCTCACGGCGACGGCCGCTCGCGGCGTCGGAGCGACCGGCGCGCACGTGACGACCGTCGGATCGCACGACACGGCGTCCGCGATCGTCGCGATCCCGGCATCCGGCCCCGACTTCGCCTACATCTCCTGCGGCACCTGGTCGCTGGTCGGCGTCGAACTCGAGCGCCCCGTGCTGAGCGATGCGAGCCGCCTGGCCGGTTTCACCAACGAGGGCGGCGTCGACGGGCGCGTGCGCTACCTGCACAACGTCATGGGGCTCTGGCTGCTCAGCGAGTGCGTGCGGGAGTGGGAGCGCGACGGCAGCAGCGTCACGGTGCCGGAGCTGGTGGCGCAGGCCGCGGCCCTCGAACCGGCGAGGCGCTCGGTGCCGGTCTTCGATGTGGACGATGAGGTCTTCCTGGCTCCGGGCGACATGCCGGCGGCGGATCTCCGCGTGGTTGACGGCCCACGACCTGCCGGTGCCTGCCTCTCGGCCGGAGCTGGTGCGCAGCATCCTGCACAGCCTCGCGGCCGCCTATGCGCGCTCGATCCGCGACGCCGCGGAGCTCAGCGGCACGACCGTGTCGGTCGTGCACCTCGTGGGCGGCGGCAGCCAGAACACACTGCTCTGCCAGCTGACCGCCGATGCGCACCGGGCTGCCGGTGCTGGCCGGCCCGGTCGAGGCGACGGCGATCGGCAACGTGCTCGTGCAGGCGCGAGCGCTCGGGTGGGTGTCGGGCGACCTGGAGACGCTGCGGGCGCTGGTCGTCGCGGCCTTCCCGGTGGCGCGCTACGAGCCGCGGGTCTCGGGGCTGACCTGCGCGAGTACCCTGGTCTGATGGCCACCACCCCGACGACGATCGACGAGTACATCGTCCAGTACCCGGTCGAGGTGCGGTCGATCCTCGAGCGCATCCGCGCCCTGGTGCAACCGCCTGTCGACCGAAGCCGGTGCTCGAGCAGATCAAGTACGGGATGCCGGCGATCGTCATCGAGGGACGCCACACCATCTACGTCGCGGCCTGGAAGAAGCACGTCGGCTTCTACGCGGTGCACAAGGCGCCGTCGGCGCTCGAGCAGGATCTCGAGGAGTACCGCAGCGACAAGGACACGGTGAAGTTCCCGTTCAAGAAGCCGGTCGACTGGGAGCTCGTCGAGCGGCTCGTCGAGTTCCTGACGACGTCGGAGTCGCACGCCGGCGCCGAGCCCGAGGGCGACCCGCAGGCCTGAGCCACCGCGTCGCGGTCGACGGGTGCGGCGTCGACCCGATTTCGGAGCGTCATTCTGCGCGCCCGGAATGTCGGTGGTGGCGCGCGAGAATAGAAAAATACCGCGACACGCCGAAACACAACATGTAGTGGAATGACAACGGTGGGATTCCCGTTATATAGTGAAGGACCACACCGGAACATTCAATCTCCGGTTGAAGGTTCGCAGGCTTACAGACTTTGAAGGAGCAGATCATGAACGACGTCGACAGCGTGGGCGGCTACTCGGTGCCGGTCGACCCGATGGACGACCTGCAGTGCGAGAGCTGCCAGTAGAGCGCACCCCAGCACCGAGAGGCCCTGGCAGACCGTAGAGTCGCCGGGGTTTCTCCCTTTAGCCGTGACGCACTCGGCCTTCAGACTCGACACCGTGCCGGTGAACCCCGAACTGCAGGGTCGCAGCTACCCCGCGACCTCCCCCTACCTGGTCGGACGCGAGAAGGTGCGCGAGTTCGCCCGCGCCGTGCTCGCCACCAGCCCGCTGAACCTCGACCCCGAGGCCGCCCGCGCCGCCGGCTACGCCGACGTGGTCGCGCCGCCGACCTTCCCGGTCGTGGTGCAGGAGCACACGCTCGCCGCAGCTGCTCGCCGACCCGGACGCCGGCATCGACTTCTCGCCGCGTCGTGCACGGCGACCAGCGGTTCACGCTACACCCGCCCGATCGTCGCCGGCGACGAGCTGACCGCGACGCTCACCGTCACCAGCGTCAAGACGCTCGGCGGGCACAGCATGGTGACCGCCGAGTCGGCGATCGCCGACGCGACCGGCGCGCACGTGGTCACCGCGATCTCCACCCTCGTCGTGCGGGGCGACGAATGAGCGCCGCTCGAGGTCGGCCAGGTCGTCGCCGAGCAGACCTATCACGCTGACCCGCGACACCCTCGTCCGCTACGCGGGAGCGTCGGGCGACTTCAACCCGATCCACTACCGCGACGACGTCGCGCAGAGCGTCGGCCTGCCCGGCGTGCTCGCGCACGGGATGCTGACCATGGGCCTCGCGGTGCAGCCCGTCGTCGACTGGCTGGGCGGCGACAGCGGCAAGATCACCGACTACCAGGTGCGGTTCACCCGCCCGGTGCTGGTGGATGCCGAGGCCGGCGCCGAGGTCACGGTCGTCGCGAAGGTGGGCGCCATCGACGACGACGGCGCCCGCATCGACCTGACCGTCACCTTCGACGACGAGACGGTGCTCGGCAAGGCGCAGGTGCGCGTCGCGCTCGAGGCATGACCGACTTCTCGCGACCTGACCACGCTGCGCGTCGGCGGCCCGGCCGGCAACCTCGTCGAGGCGACGACCCGCGCCGACCTGATCGCCACGCGCTCAGCAGTTCTGGGCGCGAGCCCGAGGACTGGCTGGTGCTCGGCGGCGGCTCGAACCTCGTGGTCGCCGACGACGGCTTCGACGGCAACGTGGTGCGGGTCGCGAACCGCGGCATCGAGCGCGCGACGCGACGGCGTGCCGCGCATCCGGATCGAGGCGGGCGAGCCGTGGGATGCGGTGGTCGCCTTCGCGGTCGAGCACGGGCTGGCGGGCATCGAGGCGCTCTCCGGCATCCCCGGAACCGCCGGCGCGGGCCCGATCCAGAACATCGGCGCCTACGGGCAGCAGCTCGGCGACACCCTCGTCGCCGATCGACTTCCTCGACTTCGAGTCCGGGCGAGGTCGTGACGCCTGACCGCCGACGACCTCGAGCCTCGGCTACCGCACGAGCGCGCTCAAGCGCGGCCGCCTCGGCGTCGTGCTCGTCGCTCGAGCTCGAGCTGCACGACGACGGCGGGCTGAGCGACCCGATCGCCTACGCGCAGCTCGCGTCGGCGCTCGGCGTCGAGCTCGGCGACGCGTGTGCCGCTCGCCGACGTGCGCGACGCGGTGCTCGCGCTGCGCGCGAGCAAGGGGATGGTCTGGAACCCCGCCGATCCCGACTCGATCAGCGCCGGATCCTTCTTCACCAACCCGATCGTGAGCGAGACCTTCGCCGCACCCTGCCGGCCGACGCACCGCGGTACCCGACCGAGCCGGAGGAGGCGCCCCGCGTCCTGCCCCTCGGCTCCGAGATCACCGCCCGCGACGGCCCGGCGTCGGGCGAGTACCAGGTCAAGCTCAGCGCCGCGTGGCTGATCGAGCAGCGCCGGCATCGAGCGCGGGTTCGCGCTGCCGGGCTCCGGCGCCGCGATCTCGTGCCAAGCACACGCTCGCGATCGTGAACCGCGGCACACGCGACCGCGGCCGATGTCGTGCAGCTCGCCGGCTACGTGCAGACGCGGGTGCAGTCGGAGTTCGGCGTGCGCGCTGCAGCCCGAGCCGGTGCTGGTCGGTGACTCGAAGCTCTGGCCGCATTCAAGTTTGACCACCGCGTAGAATGGCGGCATGTCCGCGCTGACCACCCGCATCCTGGTGCTCGGCGTCGGTGAGCATCTTCGGGCCGGCCAACGGCTACCAGCTGCGGCGTGAGCTGCTGAGCTGGGAGGTCGAGCGCTGGGCGCACCTCAATCCCGGCTCGATCTATTCGATGCTCACGACGCTCGAGAAGCAGGGCGCGATCGAGCGGCACGACATCGCACTCGAGGACGGCGGTCGCCCGGTCGCGGTGTACACGGTCACGGATGCCGGCGCGGCCGAGTTCACCGAGCTGCTGATCGAGGCGCTCGCGACGGTGCCCGATTCGGGCGATGCGCTGCCGCTGCGGGTCGCGCTCAACTTCGGGCCGGCCCTGACCCGCGTCGCAGTTCCTGGACGCGGTGCGCCGGCGCATCGAGGTGCTGACCATGGGCTGCGAGATCATCGGGCAGAAGGCGCGACGCGATGCGCCGCATCAACACGGTGCCGCCGCACGTCGTCAGGGAGCTGCGGCCTCGAGATCGCGCTCGTCGATGCGCAGCTGGCCTGGCTGCGCGACCTGGAGAGCCGACGTGCGCGCGGGGGCACTCGTCGTTCGCCGACGACGCCGAGCCACGGGACTGGACTGGGAGCCGCCCGGCCGACGATCCGGGCTGGGCGATGGCGGAGGAGCGCGAGCGCTACGCCGCGCGCATCGCCGAGCAGCGTCGCGCCTGACGCCGGCCTTGACACCACGTGTTCAAACTTGAATAATCAAGTTTGAACACAGCCGACGAAGGACACGTGTGATCCACGCGCGAGGGCTCGCCCGCAGTTTCACCACCAAGAAGGGCCGCGAGAAGACCGAGGTCAAGGCGGTCGACGGCGTCGACATCGACGTCGAGGACGGCGAGATCGTCGGGTTCCTCGGCCCGAACGGCGCCGGCAAGACCACCACGCTGCGGATGCTGACGACGCTGCTGTCGCCGACCGCGGGATCCGCCACGGTCGCCGGCTTCGACGTCGCCACGCAGGCCGAGCAGGTGCGCCGCAGCATCGGCTACGTCTCGCAGTCGGGCTCGACGCTGCCCGAGGCGCTCGCCGGCGAGGAGGTCGTCGACCACGGCCGGCTCTACGGCATCAGCAAGGCGCAGGCCGAGAAGCGCGGCACGCGAGCTGTTCGACCAGCTCGACCTCGACGGACTGTGGACGCGCAAGCCCGGCGCGATGAGCGGCGGCCAGCGCCGCCGGCTCGACATCGCGATGGGGCTGGTGCACGATCCGAAGCTGATCTTCCTCGACGAGCCGACCACCGGGCTCGACCCGCAGGCGCGGGCGAATCTCTGGGAGCACATCTCCGCGCTGCGCACCGATCGCGGCGCGACGATCTTCCTGACCACCCACTATCTGGACGAGGCCGACGCGCTCTGCGACCGCATCCTGGTCATCGACCACGGCGTGATCGTCGCGAGCGACACCCCCGAGGCGCTCAAGCAGTCGGTCTCGGGCGACCTGGTCGAGCTCGTGCTGACCGACGCCGCCGACGTCGTCGCGCGCCGCGACCGCGCTCGCCGCCCTGGTGCCCGGCTCGACGGCCGACATCGACGGGCTCACCGTCAGCATGCGCGTGCCGCACGCCGGGCGCGAACTCGCCGGGCTGCTGCGCGCGCTCGACCGCGACAAGATCGCGCTCGACTCCATCGAGGTGCGCCGTCCGACGCTGGACGACGTGTTCCTCACCGTGACCGGACGATCGCTTCGAGAGGAAGCCGCCTGATGACCACGACGACCCCGACGACCATCGGAACAACGGCAACTTCGCCCGCGAGACCTGGATCGTCTTCTGCCGCCAGCTGCGCATCGCGCTGCGCAACCCGGCCTGGGTGATCATCGGGCTGGTGCAGCCGATCCTGTACCTGACGCTGTTCGGCCCGCTGCTCGAGCCGCTCGCGAGTCAGTTCGGCGTCGAGAACGCGTACACGATCTTCGTGCCCGGCCTGCTGGTGCAGCTCGGCATCTTCGGCGCGCTGTTCGCCGGGTTCGGCCTCGTCGCCGAGTGGCGGGCCGGCGTGATCGAAGCCGAGCGCGTGACCCCGGCGAGCCGCACCGCGCTGCTGCTCGGCCGCATCCTGCGCGACGTCCTGCAGCTGCTGGTGCAGGGCATCGTGCTGATCGCCCTCGGCTACGCGTTCGGTCTTCGCGCCTCGATCGCCGGGATGCTGTACGGGCTGCTGCTGACCCTGCTGCTGGGTGCGTCCTGCGCCGCCGGCTCGAACGCGCTCGCCCTCGATCACGAAGAGCGAGGACGTCATGGCGCCGCTCATCAACTCGATCGCGCTGCCGATCCTGCTGCTGTCGGGCATCCTGCTGCCGATGACGCTCGCGCCGCAGTGGCTGCAGACGGTGAGCGACTTCGTGCCGATCAAGCACATCGTCGACGCGATCCGCGCCGCGTTCGTCGGCGACTTCGGCGAGCCGATCCTGTGGGGCACGGTCTGGAGCGTCGTGATCTTCGTGGTGCTGATGTTCGTCGGCACCCGCACCTTCCGCAAGGAGAACGCGTAGCCGTGGCAGGCAAGCTCGATCTCAAGCGCGAACGAGCAGCGAGTTCTACGCGCCGCCGACGGATCGCTTCGTCGAGGTCGAGGTGCCGGCGATGACCGTTCCTGCAGATCGACGGCGCGGGTTCGCCGGAGTCGGAGGGCTACGCCCGCGCGGTCGAGGCGCTCTACGCGCTGAGCTACCCGGTCAAGTTCGCGAGCAAGCAGGCCGGCCGCGACTACGTGGTCTGCCCGCTCGAGGGACTCTGGTGGTCGGAGCGCATGGAGTCGTTCACCGAGCGCGCGAAGGACGAGTGGTCGTGGACGATGATGATCCGCCAGCCGGACTGGATCATCGGCGACGTGGTCGAGTCGGTGCGGGCGAAGGCGATCGCCAAGGCACCGGCCGCGGCGGACGTGCGGCTGGCCGGGTACACCGAGGGGCTCAGCGTGCAGATCATGCACCGGGGCAGCTTCGAGAGCGAGACGCCGACCGTCGCGCGACTGCACGACGAGTACCTGCCCGCTCACGGACTGGTCGAGACCGGCCACCACCACGAGATCTACTTCTCGGACCCGCGCACATCGGCGCCGGAGAAGCTGAGGACCGTCATCCGGCAGCCGGTGGCGCGCCGCTAGCCTGAGCGCATGAGCGCCATCGTCGTCCTCGGCAGCGCGAACATGGATCTCGTGGTGCGGCAGCCGCGGTTGCCGCGCCCGGGCGAGACGATGTTCGGCAGCGACTTCGCCACGGTTCCCGGCGGCAAGGGGCTGAACCAGGCGGTCGCGGCGGCGCGTGCCGGCGGCGACGTCGGATTCCTCGGGGCGATCGGACGCGATGCGTTCGGCGACGAGCTGCGGCGCTGCCTGCGCGACGACGGCGTCGACACCGACGGACTGGTCGAGGTCGACGCCCCGACCGGCACCGCCCACATCGCGGTGCTCGACGGCGGCGAGAACGCGATCGTCGTGGTCTCGGGCGCCAACGCCGCGATCACCGAGCTCGACGACCCGTCCCAGCGGCGCGTCGAGGACGCGCAGCTACCTGGTCGCGCAGTTCGAGCGCCCGATCGAGCTGATCTCCGAGGCGTTCGTCGTCGCACGCGGCCTCGGCATCACGACCGTGCTGACGCCCGCGCCGGTGCAGCCCGTCGACCACGCGCCTGCTGCAGCTGGTCGACATCCTGATCCCGAATGCGCAGGAGGCGTGCGAGCTGGCGGGGGTCGACGACGAGACCGAGGCGGCGGTCGCGCTGAGCACGCACGGTCGGCCTCGTCGTCATGACGCGCGGCAGCCGGGGCGTCCTCGGCGGCACGGGACGGCGCCGTCGTCGCCGAGGTTCCCGCCGCGCAAGGTGACGGCCGTCGACACGACCGGCGCCGGCGACACGTTCGCCGGGGTCATGGTCGCCTGGCTCGCGTCGGGTGCCGAGCTGGGAGCCGCGCTCCAGGCGGCGACCGTCGCCGCATCCATCTCGGTCACCCGCCCGGGTGCGACCGACGTCGATGCCCACCTGGGACGAGATCGACGCGGGCCTACAGAAGTCCTAGCTCCATCGCCCGCGTCACGGCGCGCGTGCGATCGCTCACCTCGAGCTTCGCGAACGCGTGCAGCAGGTGCGTCTTCACGGTCGCCTCGCCGAGGAACAGCTTCTCGCCGATGGCGCGGTTGCTGAGCCCCTGCGCGACGAGTCGCAGCACCTCGAGCTCGCGCGGGCTCAGCGCGGGGCCGGCCGGCGCAGGGGCGGCGGCGCGCTTCACGAGCAGCGCGGCGACGCCCGGAGCGAGCGCGACCTCGCCGGCGGCGACCGCGCGGACTCCGGCGAGCAGCTCGGCCTCGGGCGCCGCCTTCAGCAGGTAGCCGCTCGCGCCCGCCTCGATGGCGCTGAGGATCGCATCGTCGCTCTCGTAGGTGGTCAGGATGACGACCCGGGTCGCCGGGTTCGCCGCCACGATGCGGGCGGTGGCCTCGTCGCCGTCGAGCTCCGGCATCCGCAGGTCCATGAGCACGACGTCCGGGCGCGAGCGTCGCGGCGACCCGCACGGCCTCGAGACCGGTGGATGCGGTGCCCACCACCTCGATGTCGTCGGCCGCGTCGACGAGCGCGACCAGCCCGGCGCGCACGATCGGGTGGTCGTCGACGATCACGACCCGGATCACGCGGGCACCTCGGCGAGCGGCAGCCGCGCGGTGAGGGTGGTCGCGCCCGGCGTGCCGTCGACCGAGACCGACCCGCCGACCAGCGCGATCCGGTCGCGGAGACCGCTCAGCCCGAATCCTCCCGAGGCTGCCGCCGGGTCGAAACCCGTGCCGTCGTCGACGACCCGCAACGTGGCGCGGGTGGCGTCCACGGTCAGCTCGAGGCGAGCGGTCGTCGCGCCGGCGTGCTTGCGCACGTTCGCGAGCCCCTCCTGCGCGCAGCGCAGCAGCACCACCTCGGAGTCGCGCCCGAGCGGCGCGGCCGGGTCGACCGTGGTGGAGCTGGTCACGTCGATGCCCGGTCTCGCGCGAGAAGCGCTCGCCGAGCCGGGTGAGGGCGGCGGCGATGCCGGCGTTCAGCTCGACCGGGCGCGCTCGCCGCGACGAGCGACCGGGTCTCGGCCAGGGCGTCGCGCGCACCGGACTCGAGCAGCTCGAGCGTGTCGTCGCTGAGGGTGCCGGCGGCGAGTTCGCGGCGCGAGCGCTGTCCGAGCAGCACCAGCCCGGCCAGGGTCTGCGCGATCGTGTCGTGGAGTTCGCGGGCCATGCGCTCCCGCTCGCTGGTGACCCCGGTATCCCGGTGCAGGATCGCCAGCTCGTCCTGTGCGGCCGTGAGGTGGTCGAGCAGGCGGCGACGCTCCTCGCTGAGCGTCGCGATGCGGCTGATCCAGAAGCCGAAGGCGAGGCTGAAGCCGAGCGAGATGGCGATGGTGACGGCGGTCTGGCCGAGATCGGCGAGCGTGGTTCCGACGCTGACCAGGAAGCCGATGCCCACCGCGATCGCGATCGCCACGTTGAACAGCACGGCCCTGCGCGTCGTGCGGGCCAGCATCCAGACCCCCGGATACGAGATGCACTGGACGATCGCGAGCACCGGGTGGGCGGCGACCACCAGTCCGGACACGATCACCAGCGAGACGCTGAACGCCATCGCGAGCGCGGTCGCCCTCGTACGCGCGGCGGCCGAAGACCAGCCAGGACCCGATCAGCAGCAGCAGCCCGGCCGAACCGAGCACCACATCCTGGACCGTCGGCGCACCCACCAGCAGGATCAGGCCGGCCAGCAGCACGAAGGCTGCGATGGCCAGATCCCACCAGCGGGAGAGCTTCATCTAGCTATCCTTGCGGATCCACCGGAAGGTCAGGCGGGCGACGATCAGCCCGGCCACCAGCCAGATGCCGGTGACGATCGCGACGCCCGCGAGGTTCCAGTCGCCGCCCATCTCGAGCGACTCGAACGTCGACGGGCAGGAACACCGAGCGCATGCCCTGCGCCAGCCACTTCAGCGGGAAGATGCTCGCCACGTTCTGCAACCACTCCGGCAGGCTCGTGAACGTCAGGTAGACGCCCGAGATGAACTGCAGGATCAGCACGATCGGGATGATGACGGCGGTCGCGCTCTTGCCGGAGCGCGGCAGGCCGCTGAGCCCGATGCCCAGGATCGCGCATGTCGTCACACCCGAGCAGGAACACCCAGGCGAACGTGCCCCACGCCGCCGGTTCGGCGGCAGGTCGACGCCGAACGCGAACCGCGCGACCAGAGCAGCAGCGCCGCCTGCAGCAGGCCGGTGACCAGCACCTGGCCGATCTTGCCGATGAAGAAGCTGATCGGCGACAGCGGCGTGCCGGCCAGACGCTTGAGGGTGCCGTCGCCCTTCTCCACCGCGATGTCGATCGACATGTTCTGCAGACCGCTCAGCAGCACGCCCGGCGGCCAGCATGCCGGGCAGGAAGAAGCTGGCGGCGCTCACGTCGTCGCCCGCCGCGTCGACACCGAAGCTCTGCTCGCTGAACGCGACCGAGAAGATCGTGAGCATCACGACCGGGAACAGGAAGGTGAAGAACACCGAGTCGCTCTGGCGGAAATAGCCGGTGACCTCGTAGCGGATGCGGGAGAGACCGTTGGGGATGATGCGGCCGGTCATGGCAGCGGCCGTATCGGCGGCGGAAACCGTGCTGGTCATGCGGAGACCTCCTGAGCTGTGCGCTCGGCATCGACGAGGGTGAGGTAGATGTCTTCGAGGGCGGGCCGGATGACCTCGAGCCGCTCCGGCTCGCCGCCCCTCGCGAGCCGCGCGACGAAATCGCCGGGCTGGTCGGTGCGCTGCTCGCGCGCGGTGCCGTTCTCGACCCAGCGCACGATCGGCACGCGGGCGTCCGCGCCGCCGAGCTCGTCGATCGGCGCCGAGGGCGACCAGGCGGCCGTCGGCGATGATGCCGGCACGGTCGCTCAGCTGCGCGGCCTCATCCAGGTAGTGGGTGGTGAGCAGGATGGTGGTGCCGTCGCGCTTGAGGCCGCGGATCAGCTCCCAGAACTGGCGACGCGCCTCGGGGTCGAACCCGGTGGTCGGTTCGTCCAGGAAGAGCAGCTCGGGGTTGCCGACCAGGCCGAGCGCGACGTCGACGCGGCGGCGCTGGCCGCCCGACAGCTTCTTGATCCGCGTGCCGCGCCTTCTCGCTCGAGTCCGACGGCCGCGATCACCTCGTCGACCCGTCGCGGGTTCGGGTAGAGGCCGGCGAAGTGCGCGAGCTGCTCGCGGACGGTCGCGTTGCCCTGCTCTCCGCTGATCTGGAGCACGATGCCGAGGCGGGCCTTCCAGTCGAGGCCGCCGCGCTGCGGGATCGATCCCGAGCACCCGTGCCTCGCCGCCGGTGCGGTCGCGATACCCCTCGAGGATCTCGATCGTCGTGCTCTTGCCGGCGCCGTTCGGGCCGAGCAGGGCGAAGGTCTCTCCTCGGCGGATGTCGAAGTCGATGCCACGCAGGGCCTCGAAGCCGCCGCGGTACACCTTGCGGAGGTCGCTGACCTCGACCACGGACTCAGAAGTCGTCATGCACTCATCGTGGCGGGTGCGGCGCACGCGGGGAACGACGTGCCGGTTGGCATCCCCTCAACCGAATGGTGGACGGTCCTCGGCTATTCGGTGAAGGCCCCGACTACCAGCGAGACCGCGATGGCGAGCATCACGACGGCGATCAGGCCGTCCAGGATGCGCCACGCCACCGGGCGGGCGAACACCGGTGCCAGCAGCCGCGCCCCGAATCCGAGCAGCGTGAACCAGGCGATGCTCGCGAAGCCCGCGCCGGCACCGAACCACCAGCGGTCGTCGCCGTGGGTGCTCGCGATCGACCCGAGGAGCACGAGCGTGTCGAGGTAGACGTGCGGATTGAGCCAGGTGAGGGCGAGTGCGGTGCCGACCACGATCCCGAGCGACGTCTGTGCGGGAGCCTCGGCGGCATCCAGCCCCTTGGTCGGTCGCAGCGCCCGACGTGCGGCCAGTATCGCGTAGACCAGCAGGAATGCGGCGCCGGCGAAGCGCACGACCGTGGTCAGCCACGGGACCAGCCCGAAGACGAAGCCGGCGCCGGCGACGCCGAGCGTGATGAGTACCAGGTCACTGAGAGCGCAGATGAGCACCACGGCGAGCACGTGCTCACGACGCAGTCCCTGCCGCAGCACGTACGCGTTCTGCGCGCCGATCGCCACGATGAGCGACAGGCCGAGGCCGAGGCCGGCGAGCAGGGCGAGGAGGGGTGCGGACACCTTGCCACGCTATCGGGCGGAGGAGGTCGTCGATATCGGTCCCGGCTCCGTTATCGATGCACCCCTCCGCCCGTAGCGCCCGAGGTTCACGAGGAGGCGCGTCACGCCCTCAGCGAGCGACGCGCCTCCACCGTGTGGGCGTCAGAGCCCGAGCAGGCCTCCGAGCAGTCCGCCGCCGCTGGACGGGGAGGGTGCGGGAGCCGGAGCAGGCGCCGGTGCCGGAGCGGGAGCGGGAGCGGGCGCCGGTGCTGGTGCCGGAGCCGGAGCCGGAGCCGGTGCGGGAGCCGGATGCCGGCGGAGCCGCCGGTGCCGGAGACGCGGGCTTCGTTGCCGAACAGTCCGCCGAGCAGTCCGCCACCCGTCGAGGGCTTCGGAGCAGGCGTGGGCGTCGGGGTCGGCGTGGGCGTGGGGGCGGGTGCCGGCGCCGGAGCGGCAGCCGGAGCGTTGCCGGTGCGAACGAGCGACGCCGAGTCGAGGCGGAAGTCGCCCGAGCGTCATGATGACCTCGATGCGCAGCCCGCTGTGCGCCGCTGCGGTTGACGGTCAGCGGGACGCTGACCTTCATCCATCCGCTGCTCACGCTGAACGACATCGTCGCGACCTCGGCCGAGCCGCCGATCGCCGTCAGGCGCAGCGAGCCCTTCACCGTTCCGGCCGCGGGCTTCACCCAGATCGTCGCCGTGTAGGTGGCGCCGACCTCCGGCGCGGTCGAAACCGTCTGGCCGACCGTGCGAGCGCCGCTCCCGGCGAGGTCGTACTTGCCGCCGCGTGCCGTCGTGACGGGACCCTCGACGACTGCGCCACCGGTCGTCCAGCCCGAGCTGCTGCCTTCGAACGACGGGTGCACCGAGGGCGATCGCCGTACCGGCGGGAGCTGCCGGCTCAGCCGGGTAGTTCGGAGCGGGGGCTGGCGTCGGAGTCGGCGTCGGGGTGGGCGTGGGGGTGGGCGACGGCGAGGGGCTCGACGGCGCGGCGGGGACCGCGGTGCCGGGGTACTTGCCGAACACGACCGACCAGTAGCGCTTGCCGTCGGCCTCGTAGAAGCCGATGCCGACCGAGGTGTAGTCGTGCACCATGTTCGCGTAGTGGCTCTGCGACGCCTTCCACGCCGCGACGACCTGCGTGTAGGAGTAGCCCGCTGCCACGTTCTCACCGGCGCGCTGCCATCCCGGAGGGATCTGCGTCGAGTAGTTCGGGTTGTGGCTCATCTTGCCGTTCTTCCACTGCTGGTACGCCCAGTCGGCAGCGACCTTGTCGAGTCGCGAGTCACGGGCGTACCCGGTGGCGAGACCGGCGTCGTAGCGCACCTGGTTCTGGGCGCGTCCAGACGTACTGCGTCATCTGGGCGACCGTGAGCGCTGCCCCCGACTTGGCCGCGGGGGACGCGGTCGAGGCGGTGGAGCTGCGTGCCGAGGTGGCGGCGAACGATGACTGCGGAATGAAGAGGACTGCGGCCAGGACGCTGGTGGCGATGGCGGCGAGGACGAATTGCAGGCGCGCGCGCGCCCACTGACGATCGCGGGACATGTTGGGACTCCAGGGGATATGACCATCTCAGACAGGGGTAGTGCGGGTGATACGACCTGCGGGCTCCCAACGATCCCGCTCTCCGAAGTTATCCGGGCGCGCGCAGGCGCACCACAGTCCCTTTCCGGGTGCTAGACCGCGCGGTTCATCGCCCGCCTGTCACCCGTCCCTCGACCTGGGGCCCGCCGAGGGCAATCCGCCTCGTCGTGAACTCCGGCAGACCGTCAGCCGAAGAGCGTCTGCAGCCGGCTGACGCCCTCGGCGATGTCGTCGTCGCCGAGCGCATAGCTGAAGCGGAGGTACCCGCTCGGACCGAACGCCTCGCCCGGGACCGCCGCGACCTCGACCTTGTCCAGGATGAGGTCGGCCAGCTCCAGCGAGGTGGTCGGCGTCGAGCCCGCCCACTCGCGACCGAGCAGTCCCGTGACGTCCGCGTAGACGTAGAACGCGCCGGTCGGGCAGCGGGCACACGATCCCGTCGATCGCGTCGAGCCCCGACTGGATGAGCTTGCGGCGGCGATCGAATGCGTCACGCATCGTCCCCACGGCATCCTGCGGCCCGGTGAGCGCCGCGATGGCCGCGCGCTGCGAGATGTTCGAGACGTTCCCGCTCAGGTGCGACTGCAGGTTGCCCGGCAGCCGTGATGGCGTCGGGCGGGCCGACCATCCATCCCAGGCGCCAGCCGGTCATCGCGTAGCGTCTTCGCGACGCCGTTGACCAGGATGGTGCGGTCGGCCAGGGCGGGGACGGCCTCGACGATCGACGCGGCACGCTGCCCGTCGTACGTCAGGTTCTGGTAGATCTCGTCGGCGATGACCCACAGCCCGTTGCGCCTCCGCCCATTCGGCGATGGCCTCGGTCTGCTCGGGTGATGCGACGGTGCCGGTCGGGTTCGACGGCGACCCCCAGAGCAGCACCTTGGTGCGCGGGGTGCGGGCGGCCTCGAGCTGGTCGACCGTCACCAGGTAGTCCTGGTCGGCGCCGGCGAACACCTCGACCGGCACGCCGCCGGCCAGCTTGATCGCCTCGGGGTAGGTGGTCCAGTACGGGGTGGGCAGCAGCACCTCGTCGCCCGGGTCGAGCAGGGTCGCGAACGACTGGAACACCGCCTGCTTGCCGCCGTTGGTGACGAGGATCTGCGACGGGGCGACCTCGAGCGAGCTGTCGCGCAGGGTCTTCGCGGCGATCGCCTCGCGCAGCTCGGGCAGGCCGGCGGCCGGCGTGTAGCGGTGGTTCTTGGGGTCGCGAGCGGCGATGACGGCCGCCTCGACGATGTGCTCGGGGGTCGGGAAGTCGGGCTCCCCGGCCGCGAAGCTGACGACCGGACTTGCCGTCGGCCTTCAGCTGCTTGGCCTTGGCATCCACCTTGAGGGTCGCCGACTCGGCTGATCGAGCCGATGCGCTTGCTGATTCTGCGCCACGCCCCAAGCCTAGACAACGGCGGCTGTGCCGACAGGAGCGGGCAGAACGAAGCCGGGACCGCCGTGTCTGAGGGGCAGGCGGTCCCGGCTTCTCGAGCTACCGGTTACTCAGCCGTGACGGCCGAGTGGCGGTTCCGGTAGCTCTCTCGCACCAGATAGGCACCCGCTGCCAGCAGTGCGAGAACGATCGCGATCAGCAGGGCGATGCTGACCCCTGTCATCGCGAGCAGCCCACCGCTGCCGGGAGCGCCGAACGTCGTCGTGGTCGGCGTGATGGTCTCCCCACCGACTCCGCAGTCGACGACGCACGGGTCTTCGACGTTGACCACGTTCGGACCCACCGACGCCGCTGCGAGGTTGATCTGGGCGAGCGAATCGGCCCCACGGGCAGCGCCGAGGATGCCGCCGACACCGCCCAGTCCGGACCGAGGCCGCCCAGCGCGGTGATGCGCATCGCCGTCTCGGTGAAGGTTCCGTCATTCAGCTCCTGGACGTTCACCCGGATCGACAGCAGGTCGGTCAGGGCGATGCCCACGGCGTTGTCGCCGTCGAGCAGTCCGTCGACGGCCGGCGTGACGAGTCCGAGGTTCAGCGCCTCGACCAGGTCGCTCACGGTTCCGTCGCTGCCGAACAGGCCGGCCGCGAGGCTGTCGCCGATCGCGCCGATCGCCAGGTGCCGAGGTTCAGCTTCGTGTTCACGATGCCGAGCACCTTGACCTTGGCGGTCGCGCTGACTCCGGCGCCGTCGAGGAACTGGTCGACCGTGCCGACGATGTCGATCGTCGCGCTGGTCTTGAGGGCCGGCAGGCGCCGTGACCTTGTTGTTGCAGACCACCTCGTCGACGGTCTTGTTCACCATCTGCGTCACGTACTTGTCGACGGTCTGCGTGATCCAGGTGACCGTGTGCCCGCCGCCGAGGATGCCGCCGAGCAGGCCGCCCACCTGGTTGCCGACGACCGGGACGCCGTTGACGACCGGGACGCCGTTGACGACCTGCGCCACGACTCCGTCGATCGACGGGCACCTGGATGGTGACCGTGGGTCAGGACCTGCGTCGGGACCTGGATGACGGTCTGGACCGTCTGGCAGACCTTCTGAACCAGCGGCGCCTGCGCCACGTCCAGATCGACGTTGGCGTGGATGTTGACGGTCGCGTCGTGCAGCGCTGCCCGGACGCGGTCGACGACCTGGTCGGCGATCGTCGAGACCTTGCCGGTCACCGTGCTCAGGATGTCGTTGATGACAGCCGAGCTCAGCAACTCGGTGTTCACCGGGCAGGTTGTTCAGGTCTGCCCCCGACCGCCTGCAGCCAGGTCGATCGACACGACGCCGGTCTCCAGGTTGAAGCTCACGCCCGACTCGCCGTACTGCGCGGTGAGCAGGTCCTGCACGAGCGTCTTCAGGTCGCCGACGTCGATGGTGGCGGTGACGTTGGCGTTGGCGCCCAGCAGGTTCAGCGCCGGGTCGACGCCCATGCAGGATGCGGTTGAGGTCGGCGACGAGTGGCGCCGTCCTGACCGTCGAGCACGCCGAGGCCGTCCCGAGATCGAGTCGAGCGCCGTGTTGACCTTGTCGGTCAGCTTCGAGATGGCGGGGCTCGCGCAGCTCGAGGACGGCGCCGGCGAGGTGGTAGTCGCCCGCCGCGTTCTCGCCGTCGGCCTCCGCCTCGGCGGCGATCGCCTTGATCGCGAGGTCGAGGTCGACGAGGTTGGCGGCGAACTGGCTGCCCAGGATGCCGCTCAGGTTGATCGTGGCGTCGGCGCCCGGAAGCGCGACGTCCTCGCCGATGCCGACGCCGCCGTCATCGATGACCGCGCCGGACGCAGCGTACGGAGCGTGCGTCGGCGGCTGCGCTGGCGAACTGGCCGAGCACGCCGACCTGCACGCCGGCGGTGTTGACCTGGACGCTGTCGCCGGTTCCGACCTGGACGGCGTCGAGCGACCTTCGCCTCGAGCGGGTCCTTGTCGGTCATGGTCGGGTCGTCGCCGTCGTTCCAGGCTTCGGCCGGTTCGACCGATGCGACGGTGTCGAGGTTCGCCCCGAGGACCGAACCGGAGAGGAACTGCGCCTGCGCCCACGAGACGTAGTCGTCGCGGGTGCCGCGCTGGCTGATCCGGCGCCGGCGAGCGCGAATGCCCCGCCGAGGGTGAGGTGGTGATGGCCGCGCCGATGCGGCGGCCGAGCTTTCCCTGTGCTGTCGTGCGCGGGTGCGCTTCTGTTGCGGGTGCTGTGAGAACACGACGATGCCTTCCTGATCCTTGCGGACGAGGAAGCTGCGGTCGGCGATGACGATGGTGTAGCTGCCTGATCCCAGCTTCGTTGCCCGTTTTCGGTTGTGGTCGGCGGAACTGGTTGGGCTCCGCTTACAGGAAGAGACCATGGACAGGTCGTTCTATGACGGAGCGGATTCGGTGCGATTCCCGCCCCCACTTCGGGGGTCAACGCCGGTGCCGCTGCGCAGCGAGTGCCGTACACTGAGACGAGGTGGCTGGAATCCGCCAAGCTTCGCCGTGCCCATTTCTGGGTCGACCCTCTCGTTTGCGGGGGCGGAGCCGTGCGATCCGGTCCTGTAGGGCGGTGGCTCAATTGGTAGAGCAGCGGTCTCCAAAACCGCAGGTTGCAGGTTCGAGTCCTGTCCGCCCTGCGAATCCCCCGACATCCGTCGAGGGATCGAATCAGCCGAAACGGTGGTGAGAGAGTGGCACGCAAGATTGTCGACGAGCCCAGCGAGGACCTCGTCGCGAGTGCCAAGCGGGAGCGCGCAGAACGGCGCAGCCCGTTCGCACGGATCGCTCTCTTCATCCGTCAGGTCTTCACCGAGCTGAGGAAGGTCGTCACCCCGACCCGGCGCGAGCTGTTCAGCTACACCGGCGTCGTGCTGGTGTTCGTCATCATCATGATGGCGATCGTGTACGGCCTGGACTACGCTGTTCGGCTGCGGTGTGGCCTGGGTGTTCGGCGACGGGTCGTTCGCGGGCTGAGCCGCGGACCCGTCACCGACCCACGCAGCAATGAGAGACGAAAGAAGCATGAGCGAACAAGAGCGCCGCGACGTCGACCTCGCGACCGGCAGCAGAGCAGTCCTCCGAAGAGGACGAGGCCCAGGAGGGCAACGTCCTCGAGCAGGAGGTGGACTCCGTCGACTCCGCCGAGCACAGCGCCATCCACGTGGTGGACGACGACTCCGACGACGTCGAGGCCGGTCTGACCGAGCTGCTCGACGCGCTCGACGCCGCCATCGACCCCGAGGCCGACGCGATCGTCGACGACGCCCTCGACATCGACTCGCCCGAGGAGGCCGACGCTGCCGCCGAGGCGACCGACGACGAAGAGACCGTCGAGGCCGAAGAAGGACGCCGTCGACCCGTACGAGGATTTCCGCGCCGAGCTGCGCGCGCAAGGTCGGCAAGTGGTACGTCATCCACTCCTACGCCGGCTTCGAGAAGCGCGTGAAGCAGAACATCGAGTCCCGCCGCACGTCGATGGCCATGGAGGACTTCGTCTTCGAGGTCCAGGTGCCGATGGAGGACGTCGTCGAGATCAAGAACGGCCAGCGCAAGCTGGTCAACCGCGTGCGCATCCCCGGCTACGTGCTGGTGCGCATGGACCTCAACGAAGACAGCTGGTCGGTCGTCCGCCACACGCCGGGTGTCACCGGATTCGTCGGCAACTCCCACAACCCGACGCCGCTGCGCTTCGAAGAGGCCTTCAACATGCTGAAGAGCCTCGTCCAGATCGTCGAGGCGCCTCCGGCGAAGGCCGGCGCGACCACCAAGGGCGGCAAGCCGCGGCTCGCGCGTCATCCCCGCCGAGATCGACTTCGAGGTCGGCGAGACGATCACGATCAAGGAGGGCTCGTTCGCGGGCCTTCCCGGCACGATCAGCGAGATCAAGCCCGAGAGCGGCAAGCTCACCGTGCTCGTCTCGCTGTTCGAGCGCGAGACGCGGTCGAGCTGTCGCTTCGACCAGGTCACGAAGCTCGGTCCACGGACTCCGCCGCCGTACCGGCTCACGCGGTGACGGGGTGCGAGGATCGGTCGAGGTTGGGCTCGTCCGACCCACCACTGCCAGGATCGGCCTGGTTCGTGGAAGCGCGTCCGCCAGGGCGCACGACAGATAGGAAATGCCACATGGCACCCAAGAAGAAGGTGACGGGGCTGATCAAGCTCCAGATCCAGGCCGG
This sequence comes from uncultured Actinomycetota bacterium, assembly GCA_963730045.1. Taxonomy (GTDB): domain Bacteria; phylum Actinomycetota; class Actinomycetes; order Actinomycetales; family Microbacteriaceae; genus JBDSKH01. Next base: position 131,133 of record CAVSPQ010000006.1, read on the forward strand.
TGCGGCCAACCCCGCCCCGCCGATCGGGCCCGCGCTCGGTCAGCACGGCGTGAACATCATGGAGTTCTGCAAGGCGTACAACGCGGCGACCGAGTCGCAGCGCGGCAACGTCATCCCGGTCGAGATCACCGTCTACGAGGACCGTTCGTTCACGTTCATCCTCAAGACCCCGCCGGCCGCCGAGCTCATCAAGAAGGCCGCCGGCGTCGCCAAGGGGTCCGGCACCCCGCACACCGTCAAGGTCGCCAAGCTCACCCGCGACCAGGTCCGCACGATCGCCGAGCAGAAGCAGGTCGACCTCAACGCCAACGACATCGAGGCGGCCATGAAGATCATCGCGGGCACCGCCCGGTCGATGGGGATCACGGTGGAGGCGTAATCATGGCTCCCAAATCCAAGGCATACCGCGCCGCCGTCGAGCAGCTCGAGCCCGGCAAGTTCTACACGACCGACGAGGCCGTCGCGCTGGTCAAGGAGACCGGCTCGAAGAAGTTCGACTCGACCGTCGAGGTCGCGCTGAAGCTCGGGGTCGACCCGCGCAAGGCCGACCAGATGGTGCGCAGCACCGTCATCCTGCCGCACGGCACGGGCAAGACCGCTCGCGTCATCGTGTTCGCGACCGGCCCCGCGGCCGAGGCGGCGCTCGCTGCCGGTGCCGACGAGGTCGGTGGCGCCGAGCTCATCGAGAAGGTGGCCGGCGGCTACGTCGCCTTCGACGCTGCCGTCTCGACGCCCGAGCTCATGGGTCAGGTCGGTCGTCTCGGCAAGGTGCTCGGTCCGCGCAACCTGATGCCGAACCCGAAGACCGGCACCGTGACGCCCGACCCGGCCAAGGCCGTGTCCGACATCAAGGGCGGCAAGATCGAGTTCCGCGTCGACAAGCACTCCAACCTGCACTTCGTGATCGGCAAGGCCGGTTTCACGACGGAGCAGCTGAACGAGAACCTGCAGGCCGCGCTCGACGAGATCCAGCGCACGAAGCCGAGCTCGTCGAAGGGCCGCTACATCCAGAAGGGGTCGCTCTCGACCACCTTCGGTCCGGGTGTCCCGCTCGACGCGAGCGTGCTCTAGCGGTCGCATTCAGCACGAGAAGGGGTCCGCTTCGGCGGGCCCCTTCGCTGTGCTGCTGAACCGCGTGCGTATCCTTTCCTGGTGACCACCGACCGTGCGGCGGCCGACGCCGCCGACGCCGCCGAGCTGGCGCGGGTCGCGGCGATCACGTTCCCGCTGGCCTGCCCGCCGAGCACGACCGAGCAGGCGAAGGCCGACTTCATCGCGACCTCGCTGAGCGAGCAGCAGTTTCGCGACGCTACCTCGCCGCAGCCCGACCACATCCTGTTGCTCGCCGAGGTCGACGGGGTCTCGGCCGGCTACACGATGCTGGTCACCGGCGAGCCGCACGATCCGGATGTCGCCGCGGTCGTCACTGCACGCCCGACCATCGAGCTGAGCAAGGTCTACGTGATGCCCGAGCAGCACGGCACCGGCGTCGCGGCGGCGCTGATGGATGCGAGCATGGCCGCCGCGCGCGACGTCGGCGCGGTGAGCATGTGGCTCGGCGTCAACGACGAGAACGTGCGGGCGAACCGCTTCTACGAGAAGTCGGGATTCGCGATCGTCGGGATGAAGAAGTTCCGCCTCGGCGATGTCGACGAGGACGACTTCGTGCGCGAGAGGCGCTCTAGCCGCCTACCCCTCGGCGACGTTGAGCACGAGCTTGCCGCGCGTGTGCCCGCCTCGATCGCGCGGTGCGCCTCGGCCGCATCCTCGAGGTCGAACACGCGGTCGACGAAGACGCGCACGTCTCCGGACTCGAGCAGCCGGGAGATGACCGCCAGCGTGGAGCCGTCGGGGGCGACCTGGTAGCCGGTCGCGCGCACCCCGGCTGCCGCAGCATCCGCCTGCATCGTCGGCCAGCTGCCGCTCGGCGCGTTGACGATCAGGCCGCCGGCGCGCAGCACCGACAGCGAGCGCGTCCCGGTGTCGTCGCGTGACGTTGCCGATCAGGTCGATGACGACGTCGACGTCCGGAGACGCGATCCTCGAAGCGCTCGGTCGCGTAGTCGATCACCTCGGCCGCGCCGAGCTCGCGCAGCCAGCCGTGGTTGCGCTGCGAGCCGGTCGCGATGACGTGGGCGCCGAAGTAGGCGGCGAACTGCACCGCGAAGTGCCCGACACCGCCCGCCCCGGCGTGGATCAGCATGCGCTGCCCCTCGTGCGCCTTCGCCGTCTCGACGACCATGCCCCAGGCGGTGAGCGCGGCGAGCGGCACGCCGGCCGCCTCGACGTGCGACAGCGCGCTCGGCTTGCGGATCACGCTCAGCGAGTTCACCGACAGGTACTCGGCGTAGCTGCCGCCGATGCGCGGCACCAGCGCCATGCCGTAGACCTCGGTGCCGGGCTGCAGCGGGTGCGCCGCGTACGGCGCCTCGACGACGACCCCGCTGAAGTCGTCGCCGAGGATCGCCGGGAAGCCGGCGAGCGCCGGCGAAGCCGCCCTTGCCCGCGCGGGTCTTCGCGTCGATCGGGTTGACCCCGGCCGCGACGACCCGCACCAGCACCTCGGCGCCGATCCGCACCGGGCGCTCGACCTCGGCGAGCGTCAGCACCTCGGGGCCGCCGGCGCCCGCGATCGTCATCGCCCGCATCGTCGTCATGTCTCTTCACAGTAAACGCGCCGCGTGAGTCGGCGGTGTTACGTGGATGTTCCGGGCCGGCTAAACCTTGAGGCTCGCCGCCCAGCCGATAGCATTCGAGCCATGCGTGCACTCTTCATCGTGGTCCGGATCGTGGGGGCGGCGACTCATCGTCGCGGCCATCGTCGGGCAGCTGATCACCAGCCTCGGCTTCTGGACGTCGAGTCGGGACTCACCGAATCCGACGACCCAGTTCGTCAACTTCTTCAGCTTCTTCACGATCGACTCGAACGTCCTGACCGTCGTCGTGTTCCTGATCGGCGCGGTCTGCCTGCATCAAGGGGGAGGCCCCGAGCCGCGCTGGTTCAGCCATCGCTGCGCGCGAGCGTGACCGCCTACATGGCGACGACCGGCATCGTCTACAACATGCTGCTGCGCGGCATCGAGCTTCCGCAGGGCTCGACGCTCCCGTGGTCGAACGAGGTGCTGCACGTCGTCGCGCCCATCCTGATGGTGCTCGACTGGCTGTTCGCACCCGGCCGCAACCGGCTGGAGTGGAAGACGATCTGGATCATCGTGATCTTCCCGCTGCGTCTGGGGCGTCTACACGCTGATCCGCGGCCCGCTGACCTTCGACGCCGTCACCGGCAACGACTACTGGTACCCGTATCCGTTCATGAACCCGAACATCGCGCCGGAGGGCTATGTCTCGGTCGCGTTCTACCTCGTGCTCATCGCCGGAGTCATCGGCGGCGTCGGCGCACTCGTGATCTGGGTGAGCCGCCAGGCGCGAACGCTGGCCGCTGTCCGACCGTGAACGCCGTCGTAGCGCATGACCCGCTTCGCCCGCCTCTCGCGCTCGCCGGCGTCCTCGCGGTGCTCGCCGCGCTCGTCATCATCTGGGCGGCACGGCTGACGGTTCCGCGCGACCTGTACGTCAGCGAGCTCGGCGCGCAGTGGGCGAGCCGACGGCGCAGTGGTTCCAGGTCGCGCTCGTGCTCATCGTCGTGGGGGGCGTGGCGATCGGCTGGGCCGGCCGCGACATCCGGTCGCGGCCCCGCATCCTGAATCTCTGGTCGCCCGTCGCTGTCGCTGTTCGTCTCGTGCGGCTTCTTCCTCATCGCGTCGCAGGTCACCTGCACCGCCGGGTGCCCGGTGCCGTACGGCCCGCTGTTCACCTGGCCGGACTTCATCCACACCACGAGCGCCGTCGATCGCGTTCGCGGCCGCGTGCTGGACGATCTTCCAGTGCGCGTTCGCGGTCGGCCACCGGGCGCTGCGGCTGTTCTCGCTGATCGCCAGCATCAGCGTCGCCGTCATCGCCGGCGCCGGCGGGCTCATGTCGCTGCTCGACTGGAACGCCGAACTTCGGCAGCCGCCTCGAGCTGGTCGCCACCACGATCGGGCTGGCCTGGATCCTGGTGTTCGGGCTAGTGCTCTGCGGCTTGCGAGCGCGCACGCAGAGCCAGCAGGTCGTCGGCGAGGACGACGAGCCGGTGGATCTCGTTCTCGTCCCGGTCGACCCACCGGCACTCGGGGTCGGCGTGGACGGGGACGAAGTCCTCGTGCCGCTCCCAGACGACGAGCGTGCGCTCGGCACCGAGCACGTACTGCTGCCACCAGACCTGCCGCAGGTAGTGCCTCGGGATGCCGCGCCACTTCGTCACCGTGGTCTTGATCTCGCAGAGCTCGAGGATGCCGTCCCGCTCGCGCAGGCCGTCGGGCGTCGCGAGGTGGTCGCGATTGCCGTCGGCGTGGAACAGCGCCGCGCTGTGCCGCATGCCGTAGACCGAGTTCGCCCAGCGCCCGATGTGCGGCTCGCGCGTGCAGACCGTGCTCGGTGTACGCGTTGCCGCGGAAGCGCGAGCCGAGCAGCTTCTCGATCGCGACCGTCTTGACGGCCTTCTGGCTCGACAGCCGCGCGACGTCGGTGGCGGTGACCCCGCGCGAGCGGGCGCGCAGCCAGGCGAACTTGTCGGTGCCGTCGACCACGACGCGCTCGCGGTACGGCACCGGCGGCTCATCGAAGAGCGAGAGCGTCGGCTGCAGGATGGTCACCGGTCCATCGTGCGCCCGACCGCTGGCATCGGCGGCCAACCGGGCCGACCGGTGAGCAGACGCTCGCGACCTGGGCGGTGGCGGAGTGGAGCCCGCACCGACCCCATCCACAGCAGGCTCATAGGAAACCAGAGTGGAGTCGTCCCGTGACCACCCTGCCCACCGCCCAGCCCGCCCGCCTCACGCACGCCGACGGCTCGCCGGTGCGCGCGCTCGTGGTCGACGACGAGGTCTCGCTCGGCGACCTGCTGCAGATGGCGCTGCGCTACGAGGGCTGGGATGTGAAGACGGCGGTCGAGGGCCAGCAGGCGCTCACCATCGCGCGGCAGTTCAAGCCCGACGTGATCGTGCTCGACGTCATGCTGCCCGACCTCGACGGCCTGAGCGGTGCTGCACCGGCTGCGCGCCGACGGCAACGACACCCCCGTGCTCTTCCTCACCGCGAAGGACTCGGTCGACGACCGCATCGCCGGCCTGACCTCCGGCGGCGACGACTACGTCACCAAGCCGTTCAGCCTCGAGGAGGTCGTCGCCCGGCTGCGCGGCCTCATCCGCCGCAGCACGCAAGATCGTCAGCGACGCCGTCGACCCCGAGCTGCGCGTCGGCGACCTGCTGCTCAACGAGGAGAGCTACGAGGTCACGCCGCGCCGGCGACGCCGATCGAGCTGACCGCGACCGAGTTCGAGCTGCTGCGCTACCTGATGCGCAACCCGAAGCGCGTGCTCAGCAAGGCGCAGATCCTCGACCGCGTCTGGAGCTACGACTTCGGCGGCCGCTCGAGCATCGTCGAGATCTACATCTCCTACCTGCGCAAGAAGATCGACGCCGGCGCGACGCCGATGATCCACACCGTGCGCGGCGTCGGCTACCTCATCAAGCCGGCCGGCTGACAGGCTGCAGCGCATGAGAGTCGCGGTCACTGGAGCACACGGCAAGCTCGGCCGATCGGTGGTGCCGCGCGCTGGTCGATGCCGGTCACGAGGTGACCGCGCTGGATCGCGTGCCGCCGCCCGAGGGCGCTGCGGCATCCGGGATCGTCATCGAGCTGACCGACGCCGGGCAGGTCCTGGATGCGATGGCCGGCATCGACGAGCACCACGGCGGTCTCGACGCGATCGTGCACCTCGGGGCGATCCCCGCGCCGGGTCGCCTGAGCGATGTGGCGACCTTCCACAACAACATGCTGAGCACCTTCAACGTGCTGAACGCCGCGCGCAAGCTCGGCATCAAGCGCATCGTGACCGCGTCGAGCGAGACGGTGCTCGGGCTGCCGTTCGACACGCCGCCGCCGTACATCCCGGTCGACGAGGAGTACCCGGCGCGACCCGAGAGCACGTACTCGCTGGTCAAGCACCTCGAGGAGCAGGCTGGCGATCCAGCTGGTGCGCTGGGATCCCGAACTGAGCATCACGGCGCTGCGCTTCTCGAACGTCATGGACCCGGACGACTACGCGGCGTTCCCGTCGTTCGACGCCGACCCGCGCTGCGCAAGTGGAACCTCTGGAGCTACATCGACGGCCGCGACGGCGCGCAGGCGGTGGTGCGCGCGCTCGACGCGAACCGCCCGGGCTTCGAGACCTACATCATCGCCGCGGCCGACACCGTGATGTCGCGGCCGAACGCCGAGCTGGTGGCCGAGGTGTTCCCCGACGTGCCGGTGACGCGCGAGCTCGGCGAGCACGACACGATGCTCTCGATCGACAAGGCGCGGCGCCTGCTCGGCTACGAGCCGCGGCACAGCTGGCGAGACGCCTGACGACGTGCACCGACGCAGCGCTGGTCGCTGCAGCGGCGACTCGTCGTCGCGCTCGTCGCGCTGCTCGCGCTGGTCAGCGTGATCGTCGGCGCGGTCAGCGTGCTGGCCCTGCGCGAGAGCCTGCTGCAGCGTCTCGACCAGCAGGTGTCGGCCGAGCTGCGGTTCGTGCAGCGTGCCGACGGCCCGGCGGCGGCCAGCCCGACCCGCCGCCGAGCCAGACCGGCGACGATCGAGGGCGCACGCAACTCGGTGCGGCTGGTCGTGCGTCTCGAACGTCGTGGTCATCGCCGAGTACGTCGACGAGGACCGCGATCCGACGCTTCTGACCGAGGCGCAGCAGCGCGCGCTTCTGGATGCGACGACCGGTCCCGACGCAGACCCTCACCCTGCCCGGGCTCGGCGACTTCCGCGTCCGCGCCGAGCAGGCGCAGGGCACGGTTCTACATCGTCGGGCTCTCGCTCGACGACGTCACCGCGACGACCACGAACCTCGTCGCTGATCTTCGCGCTCGTCACCCTCGGCGCTCTGCTGGTCGCCGCCGTCGTCGGCACCCTCGTGGTGCGGGTCGCGCTTCGTCCGCTCGGCCGGGTCGCGGCGACGGCGACCCGGGTCTCCGAGCTGCCGCTCGCCAAGGGCGAGGTCGCGCTCGCCGAGCGGGTCGACGAGGCGGACACCGACCCGGACACCGAGGTCGGGCAGGTCGGCTCGGCCCTGAACCGGATGCTGGGGCACATCGAGAGCGCGCTCGTCGCGCGCCAGCAGAGCGAGGACAAGGTGCGCCAGTTCGTCGCCGACGCGAGCCACGAGCTGCGGACGCCGCTCGCCTCGATCCGCGGCTACTCGGAGCTCACCCGTCGCGGCGACTACGAGCTGCCCGAGGACGTGGTGCGCGCCCTCGGACGCATCGAGTCCGAGTCGGTGCGCATGACATCCCTCGTCGAAGACCTGCTGCTGCTCGCGCGGCTCGACGCCGGCCGCGAGCTGGTGCTCGGCGACGTCGATCTGGTGCCGCTGGTCGTCGACGCGGTCGGCGATGCCCACGCGGCATCCCCCGATCACGAGTGGAGCCTCGACGCACCCGAGGCCCCGATCGTCGTGACCGGCGATCGCGGGCGCCTGCACCAGATCGTGGCCAACCTGCTCGCGAACGCGCGCGTGCACACGCCCGAGGGCACCGCCATCCAGACCGCGCTGCGGTCGAGGGCGACCACGCGGTGCTGACGGTTCAGGATGACGGGCCCGGCATCTCGAAGGAGCTGCAGGCGGTGCTGTTCGAGCGCTTCGCTCGCGGCGACGGGTCGCGCGCGCGCAAGACCGGGAGCACCGGACTCGGCCTCGCGATCGTCGCGGCGGTGGTCGAGGCGCACCACGGCACGGTCGAGGTCGAGAGCTCGCCGGGCATGACGCGGTTCACGGTGCGGCTGCCGCTGGCCGGGCTGGCTGACCCGGTTTGCACCTCTCACCTCGGTCACGTATCCTTGCCGAGGCCTTAGACCGCCGGTCTCTGCAGCTCCGCAAGGGAATCGCAGACGAAGTCTCACGTACAAGGGGAGTCCAGCGCAGGTGTGTGAAGCGACTTCCGTTCTCTGAACGGCTCGAGCTCCGTGCATACTGCGCGGGGCTTTTTTCGTGGGCCGACGTACCATAGGAAGAGAAATCCATGGCGAACAAGGAAGCCACTGTCGCCGAGCTCGCGGAGTCGTTCCGCAGCTCGAACGCCGTTGTGCTCACCGAGTACCGCGGACTCACGGTCGCGCAGCTGAAGACGCTGCGGCAGTCGATCAGCGAGCACGCGAGCTACGCCGTGGTGAAGAACACGCTCACCAAGATCGCGGCGAACGAGGCTGGCATCAGCTCGTTCGACGACCAGCTGGTCGGACCCTCTGCGATCGCGTTCGTGCACGGCGACACCGTCGCCGTCGCGAAGGCACTGCGTGACTTCTCCAAGGCGAACCCTCTGCTCGTGGTGAAGAGCGGCTACTTCGATGGAGCCGCGCTGACCGCGTCCGAGGTAGGCAAGCTCGCCGACCTCGAGTCCCGTGAGGTGCTGCTGGCCAAGCTGGCCGGCGCCTTCAAGGCCTCGCTGTTCGGAGCCGCCTACATGTTCAACGCACCGCTCGCGCAGGCCGTTCGCACGGTCGACGCGCTGCGGGCGAAGAAGGAATCCGAAGCCGCCTAGCGGTTCCGGTCAGACGAAAACCAAGAGTTAGGACAAGACAATGGCAAAGCTCACCACCGACCAGCTGCTCGACGCCTTCAAGGAGCTGTCGCTCATCGAGCTCAGCGAGTTCGTGAAGAAGTTCGAGGAGACCTTCGAGGTCACCGCCGCGGCCCCGGTCGCCGCTGCCGCCGCTGCTGCTCCCGCGCGCGGGTGGCGGCGCTGCCGCTGCCGACGAGGTCGAGGAGAAGGACTCCTTCGACGTCGTCATCGAGCAGCGCCGGCGACAAGAAGATCCAGGTCATCAAGGAGGTGCGCACCCTCACGAACCTCGGTCTCGGCGAGGCGAAGGCCCTCGTTGACGGCGCCCCCTCCACCGTGCTCGAGGGCGCGAACAAGGAGACCGCCGAGAAGGCCAAGGCCGTCCTCGAAGAGGCCGGCGCGACGGTCACCCTCAAGTAACTTCAGCACCGACAGCGAAGGGCGCCGCTCCGGAAACGGAGCGGCGCCCTTTCTGCTGTCCTGGCAGAAGGAGGTGGGCGAGGCCCCCGGTAACCAGCCGAGAAGCCCCGCCCGTGTCGTACTCGGACCACCGGGATCAGGAACGGCGGCCCGCATGCAACGAACCGATCAAAGCACCGGGTCGTCCCCCGGTGCACCTCGTACACCGGGTGAATCGCGGGTGATCTCCACCCGCGGGTCGATGTGAAGCCCGAGAGAACGGGCTTTTCTGATCGCCTCGTCGCGGGTCGCGACGCCGAGCTTGCGGTACAGCCGGCGCATGTGGGTCTTCACGGTGTTCGGCGAGATGAACAGCTCGGCGGCGATCTGGGCGACCGTCAGGCGTCGCTCCACGTAGACGAGCACGAGCCGCTCGCGCTCGCTGAGCGGCTCGCGCGTCGTCGTCACGTGCCCCTCGGTCGCCTCGACGACCCGACCCAGGATGCGCTGCACCTCGGCGCTCTGCGGTGCGCTGCAGCGCGCGCTCGGCGAGCCGCGACGAGCAGCGGCGGCGGGATGTGGCGGAACGGCGATCGGACGCCCGGTGCGCGCCATGGCGTGCAGCGCGCGGTCGAAGTTGATGTCGGAGAGGCGTGCGTCGCCGCGCTCCAGCTCGATCGCGCCGCGCAGCAGCTGCACGTCGATCAGGGTGCGCGGCGAGTGCGCCCCGCCGAGCAGTTCGCAGTCGCCGAGCGCCAGGTCGGCGCCGCGCAGGTCACCGTGCTGCAGCGCGATCCGGGCCATGAATCGCTCCGGGCAGAGCGCGTGATGCTCGTGCGGGTTCAGGGCGGCGAGGATCGTGAACGCCTCGTCGCCGCGATCGAGCGAGCTCAGGATGTCGGCGCGCAGCAGATCGCAGATGTCCTGCCCGATGCCGGCCGGCTTCCATTTCTCGAACCCCTGGTGAGCCCGGTGCAGCAGGTCGAGGGCGTCGATCGCGTCCTGCGATGAGCGCCTTGGAGTACGCGGCGACCACCGGCCGAAGGGCTCCCAGTCGGTGTGACGGGCGGCCGCCAGACCGGCTGCTCGACCAGCTCCGGAACGCGGCTCGAGTCGTAGCGGTCGGTGGCGACCAGGATCTCGGCCATGTAGACCGGCGCGGCGTACCCGCTGCGCATCACGTGCTCGGGCGCGTCGGCGGCGTAGCACCTCGGCGATGAGCGAGTCGGTGGCGGCGAGGTCGCCGAGCGAGTAGCTGGCGAGCGCGAGGGTCGAGAGGCACTCGATGTGCTCGGACCGGGTCAGGTGCGCGGCCGACGAGTCCGTGCGCGTGCTCGAGGCGGTGCCGGGCGCTGTCGAGGTGCCCGAGGTGGAGTTCGAGCGACGCCGAGCTCGAGCGAATGCCGCGCCGACTGCCGGACGAAGCTCTGCCCGTCGATGTCGTCCAGCATCCGGCCCGCCTCGTCGAGCTTGGCGCGCGCCTCGACGAGCAGGCCCTGGGTGCGCAGCGCACCGGCGTGAGCCGTGAGCACGGCGACGGTGCAGGATGCGTGGATCGGTGTCGGCGACGCCGCGATCGCGCTCTCGGCGGCGCGGAAGTACGCGAGGGCGGCGGCGCCGCGCGGCGACCCGGCGGAGCGGTAGCTCGACCCGAGGGCCGACGGTGATCACGATGTCGTCGTGCCAGAGCGCCTCGGGCAGGTCGTGGATCAGTTCGCGGAACCGCGCGCCGTCCTCGACCGCGATCGCGTGCGCGACCGGGTAGATGGCGTGCAGCGACGGCGGTCGTGTCGTCGCGCGCGAGGGCGTCGTCGATCGACGATGCGAAGAGCGTCGAGATCAGGGTAGGCGGGCACTGGATGTGGTCTCCTGCGGGAGGCTCGGGGTGGTGAGCCGCCCGTTCGGGGTCTTGGAACGGTTCGGGTATGAGTTGGTCGGTCAGCGTTCCCGCTCCCAGTGCCGTGAGCCCTGATCGATTCCGTTCAGGCTAGCGGCGGCACCCCGGGTGTCCACCACACTGAGACGGACCGCCCGTGTCTACCCAATCAGGGGGACAGAACGGCCCGATCGCCGGATTCCGGGGGACAAGACCGGCGCGGATCGTCAGCGAGACCGCGCTCCAACGAGTGCGCTGGGCGCGGTGGTGCTCGCCCGCACCTCGAGCCCGATCGGGATGTCGATGGCGCGCGTCTCGAAGAGCGCCTCGGTATCGGTCATCGCCCGCACGACCAGGTCGACGGCGTGCTCGCCCTGCTCACCGGGACGCTGCCGCACGGTCGTCAGCCCGAACATCGCGGAGTAGGGGTGGTCGTCGATGCCGACGATCGAGAGCTCCGACGGCACCACGATGCCGAGCTGGCGCGCGGCCGTGATCGCGCCGATCGCGATCTCGTCGCAGCCCGCGACGATCGCGGTGGGCCGGGCGGCCGGGTCGGCGAGCAGCGCGAGCGCGGCCTCGTAGCCGCCCGGCACGCTGAACGTCGTCGACCGGAAGTCGTCGGCGTGCGGCAGCCCGGCCTCGTCCATCGCGGACCGGAACCCGGTCAGCCGCCGCGCGTGCACGTGGAAGTCCATCTGCTCATCCAGGTCGCCGCCCAGGTGCACGATGTGGCGTGTGGCCCGAGGCTGATCAGGTGGCGGGTGGCGAGCCGGGTCGCCTGCTCGTCGTCGATGCTCAGCGTGGTGATGCCCGGGATGGCGCCGCCGATGCCCACGGCGGGCCGGCGCAGGGTCTGGATCAGTTCCACCTCGCTCGGCGTGAGGGCGACTCCGACGCACACGATCGCATCGACGCGCTTGCGCACCAGGAAGTAGTGGAACAGCCGGCTGCGCTGTTCCGGTTCGGCCGGGAGACGGAAGAGGGTGAGGTCGTAGCCGGCGCGGATCAGGGCGCCCTCGATGCCCTCGAGCACCTCGGCGAAGAACCAGCGGTTGATGAACGGCGTGATGACGCCGACGTTCTTGGTGCGCCCGGTGACGAGGCTCGCGGCGGTCGACGAGACCACGTATCCGAGGTCGGATGCGGCGGTGGCGACCCGTTCGCGGGCGGCGGGCGAGACGTGGGCCGCGCCGCTCAGCGCACGCGATGCGGTGGCCTTCGACACGCCTGCACGTCGTGCGACCTCGGCGAGCGAGCTCATGCGTCTCCTCCAGGCCGTTCTGGAACCGGTTGCAGCATATCGGACGCAAACGGCCAGAAATCGAGGACCGAACACTTGCACCCCGCACCGGGGGTGGCTTACGTTGGTGCTGGAACCGGTTGCGAGACCGCTTCCATCCCTGCACCACATCACCACCACCTCCGTCGCAACGGCGGAGACAACCTCAATGAGGAGGAAACACATGCGTTCACGCTTGAACCGTCGTTTGCTCGCCACTGCGGTCGCCATCGGAGCCACGAGCCTCGTGCTCGCCGGCTGCTCCGGCGGCGGCGGAGGCGGCACGGGAGGCCCCGGCGATGTCGGCGAGGCCGACGGCGTCGTCACGATCATCGGCACCATCGCCGACACCGAGGCCGAGCTGCTCGAGCAGTCCTGGGCCGACTGGGAGGCCGAGAACGACATCGACATCCAGTACGAATCGACCAAGGAGTTCGAGGCGCAGATCGGCTCGCTCGCGCAGGGTGGAAACCCGCCCGACCTCGCGATCTTCCCGCAGCCCGGTCTGCTCGCCGACCTCGCGTCGCGCGACTACATGCAGCCCGCCGCCGACGGCGTCGCCGCGACCGTCGCCGAGAACTGGACCGAGGACTGGGCCGCCTACGGCACCGTCGACGGCACGCTCTACGGTGCGCCGCTGATGGCCAGCGTCAAGGGCTTCATCTGGTACTCGCCCGCGGTCTTCGAGGACGAACGGCTGGGAGGTCCCGGAGACCTGGGATGACCTGCTGACCCTCAGCGCAGACGATCGCCGACTCCGGCAAGGTGCCGTGGTGCGCGGGCTTCGGCTCCGACGCCGCGACCGGCTGGCCCGGAACCGACTGGGTGGAGGACCTCGTCCTGCGCCAGGCCGGCCCCGAGGTGTACGACCAGTGGGTCGCGCACGACATCCCGTTCAACGACCCGGCCATCAAGGCGGCGTTCGACTCGGTCGGAGAGATCCTGCTGAACCCGGAGTACGTCAACGCCGGATTCGGTGACGTCGTCACGATCAACAGCACCCCGTTCGGCGACCCGGCAACGGCGCTCGTCGACGGCAGCTGCGTCCTGCACCACCAGGCCTCGTTCTACGAGGGCTTCATCACGGACGCCGGCGGCACCGTCGGTGAGGACGCCGATATCTGGGCCTTCATCACCCCGGCTGAAGAGGCCGGCGCGGGCGCCGTCACCGGTGGTGGCGAGATCGTCGGAGCCTTCTCCAACGACGAGGACACCATCACGGTGCAGGAGTACCTCTCGAGCGCCGACTGGGCGAACAGCCGCGTCAGCCTCGGTGGCGTGATCAGCGCGAACAAGGGTCTCGACCCGTCGAACGCGTCGAGCGCCATCCTGTCGCAGGCGATCGAAACCCTGCAGGACCCGAACACCACCTTCCGCTTCGACGCCTCGGACCTGATGCCGGGTGCGGTCGGCGCGGGAACGTTCTGGACCGGCATGGTCGACTGGATCAACGGCACGAGCACGGACGACGTGCTCGACGCCATCGAAGCCAGCTGGCCGAGTTCATAACTGAGTGAGGCGGCGGGCCGCTCGGTCATGGACCGGGCGGCCCGCCGTCCTTTACTCTCGAACCACGTTCGTCAACGTCGACAACGAAAGGGCGATTCATGAAGGATCTCCTCACCTGGCTCGGTACGCCTCCCCCCGCTGGCGCAGATCCCCATCATCGTGGTGCTGTTCCTCGCTCGCGGCGACCGGCCTCGTCCTCCTCATCGAGGTGGCCCCGCGACCGGGCCGCAAGTACACGATCATCCGGCTTCATCGCCTGCCTCGCTGATCCCGGGCATCGTCTTCTTCCTGCTCGGCTCGGTCTGGTGGGCGATCGCCGTCGCCGTCGTGCTCGGCGGCGCTGTTCTTCCTGCTCGACTACCGCAGCAGCGAGGGCAAGGGCTACGTCTTCGCCCTGGTCGGCTTCCTCGCTCCCGCGCTCGTGCTGCTCGTCGATCGGCCTGGTCTACCCGACGATCGCGACGCTCTACAACTCGCTGCTGAGCAACCGCGGCGCGTTCATCGGCTTCGACAACTTCGTCTGGGTGTTCAGCCAGCCGCAGAACCTCGTCGTCATCCGCAACACGATCTTCTGGGTGCTCGTGGTGCCGGCGCTCGTCGACCGCGATCGGTCTCGCCTACGCGGTGTTCATCGACCGCAGTCGCGCGGTGAGAAGTTCTTCAAGGTGCTGGTCTTCCTGCCGATGGCGATCTCGTTCGTCGGCGCGAGCATCATCTGGCGCTTCGTCTACGACTACCGCCCGGCGGACCGCGACCAGATCGGCGTGCTGAACGGCATCGTCACGCTGTTCGGCGGCGAGCCGGTGAACTGGCTGCAGCAGGTGCCGCTCAACAGCTTCCTGCTCATGGTCGTGCTCATCTGGGTGCAGACCGGTTTCGCGATGGTCATCCTGTCGGCGGCCATCAAGGGCGTCCCGATCGAGCAGGTCGAGGCCGCCCAGCTGGACGGCACCAACGCCTGGCAGCGCTTCTGGAACGTCACGATCCCCCGCATCCGGCCGTCGCTGATCGTGGTGCTCACCACGATCTCGATCGCCTCGCTGAAGGTGTTCGACATCGTGCGCACGATGGGCACGGCGTACCCGGATACCGGCGTCATCGCCAACGAGATGGTCACGCTGCTGCAGAAGTTCGAGGCGGGACGCTCGTCGGCATTCGCCGTCATCCTGTTCCTGCTGGTGCTGCCGATCGTCATCTACAACGCCCGACAGATCCAGAAGAGCAGGGAGATCCGATGACCACCTCCGCTTCGTGGCCAACCCCGCCCTCCCGGAATCCGCCGTCAAGGCGGCGACGCGCCGCACCAAGCAGCGGCTCACCAGCCGCGGCGCGACCATCGCATCGCTGGTCATCGCGGTGCTCTGGACGATCCCGACCGTCGGGCTGTTCCTCACGTCGATCCGGCCGGAGGTCGACACGCTGCGCACCGGCTGGTGGCAGATCTTCGTCAACCCGACCGTCACGCTCGAGAACTACGAGAACGTGCTGTTCGGGCGCGACAGCCTGCTCGGGCCGTTCTTCAACTCGATCGCGATCTCGATCCCGGCGACCGTCTTCCCGCTCGTGATCGCGTCCCTCGCCGGGTACGCGTTCGCGTGGATGAAGTTCAAGGGCCGCGACGTGCATCTTCGTGCTGGTGTTCGCGCTGCAGATCGTGCCGATCCAGATGGCGCTCGTGCCGCTGCTGTCGCTCTTCTCGCGCGGGGTCGCAGATCGCGCGGCGACCCGATCTACGAGGGGCTGCGCGGCGCCGGGCTGTTCTCGCAGGTGTGGATCGCGCACACGATCTTCGCGCTGCCGCTGGCGATCTTCCTGCTGCACAACTTCATCTCGCGAGATCCCGGCCGACGTGATCGAGGCCGCGCGGGTCGACGGCGCGAGCCACGGGCAGATCTTCTTCCGCATCGTGCTGCCGCTGTCGCTTCCGGCGATCGCGTCGTTCGCGATCTTCCAGTTCCTCTGGGTCTGGAACGACCTGCTGGTGGCGCTGATCTTCGCGAGCGGAGCGGCGGCGCCGATCACCAGAGCCCTGGCGGAGCTGACCGGCGAGTTCGGGCAGAACGCCGAGCTGCTGCCGGCGGGTGCGTTCATCTCGATCCTGATCCCGCTCGATCGTGTTCCTCGCTCTGCAGCGCTACTTCGTGCGCGGGCTGCTGGCGGGTTCGACGAAGGGCTAGACCGTCCGCGAAGGTACGGACTTCGGTTCCGTCGAACCCTGGCTGAAAGCAGAAGTCCGTACTTTCGCGTACGGTCTCGAACCATGAGCATGCGGGGTGGGGGCGGCGGCCGCGGGGGCGCCGGCGGGTCAGCAACGCGGACGCGGCGGCGCAGAAGGCGGCGAACGCCGAGGCCCCGAAGATCCCCGACCTGCTTCCGCGCATCGCGAGCCTCTTCGGCCCGTACCGCGTGCAGCTCGCGCATCACGATCGTCGCTGGTGCTGGTCGGCGCCGGCCTGAGCGTCGCGCCGCCGCTGCTGACCCAGCAGGCGTTCGACCGCGGGCTGTTCCCCGACGAGGGCCGCTCGCTGCCCGACGTGCCGGTGCTGCTCGAGCTGGTCGCCATCATGGTGGCGCTCTGGATCGCGTCCTCGGCCCTCGGCGTGTGGCAGACCTACCTCACCGCCAAGGTCGGCAACAACGTCATGGGTGCGCTCCGCATCCGGTTGTTCTCGCACCTGCAGGCCATGGAGCTGGGGTTCTTCACGCGCACGAAGACCGGCATCATCCAGTCGCGGCTGCAGAACGACGTCGGCGGCGTCGCGGGCGTGCTCAGCAACACCGTTCAGAGCGTCATCGGCAACACCGTGACGGTCATCGCCGCGCTCGTCGCGATGCTGCTGCTGAGCTGGCAGATGACGATCGTCGCGGTGATCCTGCTGCCGGTGCTCGTGATCGCGCAGCGCCGGGTCGGGCAGGTGCGCGCGCGCATCGCGACGAAGACGCAGGAGTCGCTGTCCGACATGACGGCGATCACGCAGGAGACGCTGAGCGTCTCGCGGCATCCTGCTCGCCAAGAGCTTCAACCAGCAGAAGACCGAGGTCGGCCGCTACACCGACGAGAACCACAACCAGATCTCGCTGCAGATCCGCCAGACCATGAGCGGGCAGTGGTTCTTCGCGATCGTCGGCATCTTCCTCTCGGTGATCCCGGCGATCATCTACCTGGTCGCCGCCTGGCTCATCTACCAGGACGTGCCGGTCACCGCCGGCACGGTCGTCGCCTTCACCACGGTGCAGGCGCGGCTGATGTTCCCGCTCATGGGGCTGCTGCGCGTCGCCCTCGACCTGCAGACCTCGCAGGCGCTGTTCGCCCGCATCTTCGAGTACCTCGACCTGAAGCCGCTCGATCCAGGATGCCGCGGACGCTCGCCCGGTGAACGCCGCCCGCCTGGGCGAGGTCGCCTTCGACGACGTCGTGTTCCGCTACCCCGACGCGTCAGACGACTCGCCCGCCACCCTCAAGGGCGTCTCGTTCGCGATCGAGCCCGGCCAGTACGCGGCGTTCGTCGGGCCGTCCGGCGCCGGCAAGACGACGGTGTCGTACCTGGTGCCGCGGCTGCACGACGTGACGAGCGGGCGTGTGCTGTTCGCCGGCGACGACGTGCGCGAGCTGCAGCAGGAGTCGCTGATCGGCGCGATCGGCATCGTGAGCCAGGAGACCTATCTCTTCCACGCGACGATCGCCGAGAACCTGCGGTACGCGAAGCCCGACGCCACCGATCGACGGAGCTCGAGCAGGCCGCACGGCAGGCGAACATCTACGACACGATCGCGTCGTTCCCCGACGGCTTCGACACCGTGGTGGGCGAGCGCGGCTACCGGCTCTCGGGCGGCGAGAAGCAGCGGGTCGCGATCGCGCGGGTGCTGCTGAAGGACCCGGCGGTGCTGATCCTCGACGAGGCGACCAGCGCGCTCGACACGGTCAGCGAGCGCATCGTGCAGACGGCTCTGGATGCGGCGTCGCGCGGGCGCACGACCGTCGCGATCGCGCACCGGCTGTCGACGGTCGTGAACGCCGACGTGATCTTCGTCGTCGACGCCGGCCGCATCGTCGAGACCGGCACGCACGCGCGAGCTGCGTCGACGCCGGCGGCGTCTACGCGCGCCTGTTCGCCGAGCAGCTCGCGGCGGCCCAGCCCGAGGACTGAGCGATGGCCGGCCAGACCTGGGCGTGACCGCCGACACTCGCTAGAGTATGGCCACCCCCGAAGGGAAGTGTGCCGATGGACGCGACGCAGTCTGGCGCCGCGCCCGCACGCCGCCGCAACGGCCTCAGCATCCAGTCGATCCTGTTGATCATGCTGTTGCTCGTGAGCATCACGTCGAACGTGGTGGTCGGCATCCTCGGCTACCTGAACGGCAACGAGTCGCTGCGCACCGCAGCGATCGACCGCGTGGTGGAGGTACGCGACTCACGGGCTCGCGAGATCGTGCGACTGTTCGAGACGATCGAGAACTCGCTCCTCGTGCATGCACGCGGCGAGAGCATCAAAGGCGCCTCGGCGGCCTTCAATGCGGCGTTCCGCGAACTCCAGGCCGCCGAGCTCAGCCCCGAGCAGGAAGATGAGCTGGAGGGCTACTACCGGGAGGTTTTCGGACCGGAACTGAGCGAGGCGATCGGTGAGCCGGTCGATGTCGCCCCCTTCATCCCGATCGGCCCGGCTGCGCGCTATCTGTCGCTCCACTACACGGCGACGGCCGCAGACTTCGACGCGGCGATCAGGATCGACGACGCGGGCGACGGGAGCGACTGGTCGGCCGTGCACGCGGGGTATCACGACTACTTCCGGCGGCTGACCGAGCTGCTCGACTATCAGGACATTCTGCTGATCGACACCGAGGGCAACGTCGTCTACTCCGCATACAAGGGAGTCGATCTCGGCACCAACCTGTTGTCGGGGCCCTACAAGGTCACCAACCTCGCCGAGGCCTACACGACGACGATGGCGGGTCAGTTGCTCGATTCGGTCACCTTCACGGACTTCCAGACGTACCGTCCGTCGCTCGATCAGCCGGCCGCCTGGGCGGTCAGCCTGATCTCCGACGGCGGAGTCGTCACCGGGGCGGTGGCTGTCGAGATGCCGATCGAACGCATCGAAGCCGTCATGACGGGGGACGGCAACTGGGAGGGGAGCGGTCTCGGATCGAGTGGAGAGACGTATCTCGTCGGCCGGGACCAGTTGATGCGCTCCCCGTCCCGCGATTTCATCGAGAACCCGGAGCTCTATGCCGAGCAGGCCGAGGCGATGGGGATGTCCGATGAAACTCTCGAACAGGTCGTGGCATCCGGCGACACGTTGCTGTTGCAACCCGTCAGGACGTCTGCCGTCGATGAGGCTCTGCTCGGCGGCACGGGCACCGTCGTGGCACCCGGATATCTCGGTGGACAGACGATCGCCGCCTACGCGCCCCTCGATGCCCACGACCTCGGCTGGGTGATCGTGGCAGAAGTCGATGCCGACGAGGCGTTCGCGCCCGTGACATCGTTCACGAACAACCTCATCATCTCCAGCGCGATCATCGTGCTGGTCGTCTCGCTGCTGTCGCTCGTGATCGCCCAGTTCCTCGTCCGGCCGCTGCGGCGGCTGCGGATCGCGGCCGAGCGCATCGCGGCGGGTGAGACGGACATCGAGGTCGACGCCGGATCGACCTATGAGCTCGCGTCCGTCGCCACCGCCTTCAACGACATGTCGCGGAGCCTGCAGGTGAAAGCGTCTCTGTTGGAGGCCCAGCAGCAGGAGAACGAGCGGCTGCTGCTGTCGTTGATGCCCGAGTCCCTCGCCAAGCGGTACCGCGAGGGGGTCCGCACGATCGCGCAGGATCACCAGGAGGTCTGCGTGCTCTTCGCCGACATCGTCGGTTTCGAGGAATACGGCAGAACCCTCGACAGCGAACACGCTCTCGACGCCCTCAACGAACTGGTGAAGACCTTCGATGAGGCGGCAGACCGGCTCGGCGTCGAGCGGGTGCGCAACACCCGTCAGGGCTACCTCGCGAGTTGCGGGCTCTCGGTGCCGCGCGTCGACGCTCCGCGTCGGATCGTCGACTTCGCGATCGAGATGCAGACCATCCTGCGTCGCTTCAGTGATCAGCAAGGAGCTGATTTGCAGCTTCGCGCCGGCATCGACATGGGAACCGTGACGAGTGGTCTCGTCGGACGGCAGGCGATCGTCTACGACCTTTGGGGCGACGCGGTGAACCTCGCGTTTCGCCTGCAGGGCGGCACGACCCAGCCGGGAGTCTTCGTGACCCAGGCAGTCGCCGATCGCGTCGCCGACGTCGTCACCTTCACCGATGTGGGGGTTGTCGAAACCGCCTCCGGCATGGAGCGGGTCTGGCGTATCGAACTCGCTGTCGCCTCGGAGGACGAGGTGGCACGTGCTTGAGCTGCTCGAGCAGCCGTGGTTCTGGCCCACCGTCGCGGTGATCGTCGGCCTTCCCATCGTGCTGCTCGTGCTGACCGAGGTCGCAGCGAGCATGGCCCGGCGCGACGCGCACGGCGTCAAGCTCGTGCTGCTCATCCGCAACTGGGTGGTCCCGTTCGGCGCATTGCTGCTTCTGCTTGCACAGACGCGACTGATCACGGGGGACGTCGACTGGGTGCGGGTCACCGCGACGGGGTTCGGGTTCCTGGTGATCCTCGCCCTGCTCAACGGGCTCAACGTCGCCGTGTTCGTGACGGCGCGCCAGGGCACCTGGCGCAACAGGATTCCCTCGATCTTCGTCGACATCGTGCGCATCGTGCTCATCGTGGTGTCGGTTGCGGTGCTCTTCGCGGTGGTGTGGCAAGCGGATGTCGGCGGCGTCTTCACCGCGCTCGGTATCGGGTCGATCGTGATCGGCCTTGCTCTGCAGAATGCAGTCGGTCCGGTGATCGCCGGCCTGCTGCTGCTGTTCGAGCAGCCTTTCGAGTTGGGCGACTACATCGTCACCGATCAGGGCAAGGGCCGAGTGATCGCGGTCAACTGGCGTGCGACGCACATCGACACAGCGAACGGCCTCCTCGTCATCCCGAACGCGACGCTTGCCGAGAGCTCGTTCCAGAACCTCTCGCGCTCGACCGCCCCGTATGAGGCGTCGGACATCGTGAGGTTCGCGACAGACGACCCTCCGCAGGCGATCCTCGATCTGCTGGCCGAGGTTGCCATGGGGCTTCCCGAACTGGCTCCCGGTGAGGTGCCGTATGCGATCCCGGTGGGCAAGTCCAAGTACGAGGTGAACATCCCGCTCACTCACCCTGCCCGCCAATACGGAACCCTCGGGCTGTTCCGCACGCGGCTCTGGTACGCCGCCCGGCGGGCCGGACTTCATCTCGACCGGGACCTCACCGACAACTGGGCGACGCCGGAGCGGGCCAGGCTCGCGTTCGAGCGCATCGCACCCCGACTGCACCTGACGCCCGCCGATCTGCCGTCGCTGATGTCATCCGTCAAGCTCGAACGGTACGCGCGCGGCGAGGTCGTCCAGCGTGCGATGGCGGTGCCGGACGGAGTGCGATACATCGTCTCGGGTCGAGCCGAGATGGCGGCTATCTCGGACGACGGCCGCATCCTCAAGGTGACCGAGTTCCACGAGGACGACGCTCTCGGGCTCACGTCGATCACCCGGCAGGGTATTGCCTCGTCGGTGACGGCCTTGACCGACCTTGCCGTGCTGCTCGTGCCCGTCGAAACTCTCGACGAACTCGTCAAGACCCGCCCGGCCCTCGCTCGCGAGTTCGGCAAAGAGATCGACAACCGCCGTGAGCGCACGTTCGAGGCATTCGCGAACGCCGGACTCGCACCTCCGGCGGGCTCTCGGCTGGTCGCGTACTGATGCCGGGCCGATGACGCAGGCTCAGCGGGGTCCGCTCGGACGACTCCAGGTGGGGTTCGGGCTCGTATCGTTCACCGTCGTGCTCATCGTGCTCGCGATGACGATCGGCGTGGCGTTCACAACCGACGTGACTGTCCGCCTCGTCATCCTGGTACTCGCGCTGGCGTTGATCGGCGTCCTGTGGGCGTCCGCGGTGCGGAATGGCACAGAGGAGCGGGACTTTCGTCGGTACCTCCGCGAGCAGAACCCCGGATCGCTCGTCGAGCGGGTCCGCCTGTGGAGCCTGCCGCACGGCCGGGTCGACGCCGACGTGCCCATGCACTTCATCGTCGCCGACGCCGGCGAGATCCTCTTCGAGACCATCGACCGCACGGCGCTGCTGCGCATCCCGGTCGACGAGATCGGCTTCATCGACCCGGTGACGGCGCAGGGCGACCGGGTCCGCGACAAGGCGCTCACGATCATCTACGGCGACGAGAAGCACGTGGTGCAGGTGTTCACGATCACCTACGCGGGAACCGCGAGCCTCGGGTCGCCGGGTGCGCAAGGCGATCGGCTGGCCGCCCACGGGCGTCCCGGTCGGCTGATGTCCGCTCGACGAGCCGGTCCAATCGGCCGACTCGTGGCCCCGTAACCGGAGGGCGCCCCGCCGGTAGGCTCGACACCATGAAATACGCCGAGACCGTGCTCGACCTGGTGGGCGACACGCCCCTCGTCAAGCTGAACTCGGTGACCGACGGCGTGACCGCCACGGTGCTCGCGAAGATCGAGTACCTGAACCCGGGCGGGTCGAGCAAAGACCGCATCGCATCCCGCATCATCGACGCCGCCGAGCGCGAGGGCAAGCTGAAGCCGGGCGGCACGATCGTCGAGCCGACCAGCGGCAACACCGGCATCGGGCTCGCGCTGGTCGCCCAGCAGCGCGGCTACCGCTGCGTCTTCGTCTGCCCCGACAAGGTCAGCGAAGACAAGATCAACACCCTGAAGGCGTACGGCGCCGAGGTCGTGGTCTGCCCGACCAACGTCGCGCCCGAGAGCCCCGACTCGTACTACCAGACCAGCGACCGGCTGGCGCGCGAGATCCCCGGCGCCTTCAAGCCCGACCAGTACTCGAACCCGATGGGGCCGCTCGCCCACTACGAGACGACCGGCCCCGAGATCTGGCGCGACACCGACGGCAAGGTCACGCACTTCGTGGCCGGCGTCGGCACCGGCGGCACGATCTCGGGCGTCGGCAAGTACCTCAAGGAGCAGAACCCGGCCGTCGCGGATCATCGGCGCCGACCCCGAGGGCTCGGTCTACTCGGGCGGCACCGGCCGGCCGTACCTGGTCGAGGGCGTCGGCGAGGACTTCTGGCCGACCGCCTACGACGGCACGGTCGTCGACGAGATCATCGCGTCGCTCCGACGCCGAGTCCTTCGACTACACCCGCCGGATGGCGCGCGAGGAGGGCCTGCTCGTCGGCGGGTCCAGCGGGCTCGCCGTCGCATCCGGCCTCAAGGCCGCTCGCGAGCTCGGCCCCGACGACGTCATGGTGATCCTGCTGCCCGACGGCGGCCGCGGATACCTCGGCAAGGTCTTCAGCGACAAGTGGATGCGGTCGTACGGCTTCCTGCCGGCGAGCGAGGACCGCACGGTCGCCGACATCGTCGGCAGCAAGGACGGCTCGATCCCCGAGTTCGTGCACGCGCACCCCAGCGACACGGTGCGCGAGGTGATGAACATCATGAAGGAGTTCGACGTCTCGCAGGTGCCGGTGCTCTCGGCCGAGCCGCCGGTCGTGATGGGCGAGGTCATCGGCTCGATCGACGAGCGGGGCCTGCTCGACGACGTCTTCACCGGCAAGGCGCAGCTGACCGACCGGGTCGCCGGCCTCGTCGGCACGCCCTTCGCGCTGATCGGCATGCACCAGTCGGTCGAGGAGGCGCGCGAGGCCCTCGCCGGCGCCGACGCGCTCCTCGTCACCAGCGACGGCAAGCCCGTCGCGATGCTCACGCGGCACGACCTGCTCGCGTTCCTCAGCGCCTGATCCGTCCCACCGAGAGAGCACCATGACACCGCAGCAGCCCGACGACCGTCCCCTCGATTTCTCGACCCGCGCGATCCACGTCGGCCAGGAGTTCGACCCGACGACCGGCGCGGTCATCCCGCCCGTCTACTTCACGACGACGTTCGTGCAGGACGGCATCGGCGGCTTCCGCAACGGCTACGAGTACGCGCGCGGCGGCAACCCGACCCGCACCTCGCTCGAGACGCTGCTCGCGGCGCTCGAGGGCGGCGACCGCGGCTTCAGCTTCGCGTCCGGGCTCGCGGCCGAGGACACGCTGCTGCGCGCGATCCTCGCGCCCGGCGATCACGTGCTCATGGGCAACGACGTCTACGGCGGGTCGCACCGCCTGGTGTCGCGGGCCTTCATCCCGTGGGGCGTCTCGCTCTCGACGGTCGAGATGAGCGATCTGGATGCCGTGAAGGCCGCGATCCGCCCCGACGCCACCAAGGTGGTCTGGCTCGAGACCCCGTCCAACCCGCTGATGAAGATCACCGACATCGCGGCGGTCGCCGAGATCGCCCACGCGGTCGGCGCGATCGTCGTCGTCGACAACACCTTCGCGTCGCCGTATCTGCAGCAGCCGCTCGCGCTCGGCGCCGACGTCGTCGTGCACTCGACGACCAAGTACCTGGGCGGCCACAGCGACGTGCTCGGCGGCGCGGTGGTGCTGAACGACGGCGTACCGAGGTGCGCGGCGAGTCCCTCGCCGACAAGGTGGCGTTCCTGCAGTTCGGCGTCGGCGCGGTGTCGGGCCCGATGGATGCCTGGCTCACCATCCGCGGCATCAAGACCCTGGCGGTGCGCATGGACCGCCACTCGTCGAACGCCCAGACGATCGCCGAGAAGCTCGTCGGGCACCCCAAGCTCACGCACGTCTACTACCCCGGTCTGCCCGACCACCCCGGTCACGAGCTCGCGGCGCGGCAGATGAAGTGCGTTCGGCGGCATGATCTCGGTGCAGCTGGCCGACGGTCCGACGGCGCGGAGGTTCGCCGAGTCGACCGCGCTGTTCCAGCTCGCGGAGTCGCTCGGCGGCGTCGAGTCGCTGGTCTGCTACCCGGCCGAGATGACGCACGCCTCGGTGAAGGGCACGCTGCTCGAGGTGCCGGAGAACGTGGTGCGCCTGTCGGTCGGCATCGAGGGCGTCGACGACCTGCTCGACGACCTGCTCGGGACCCTCGACCGCCTCTAGCGGCGGCAGGCTCCGGGTGTCGGAGCCGCTCGCTAGCCTGGCGCAAACGCCATGAGCGTGGCAGCAATGCGCCTTCCGACTCTGTTCCTGCCACCGCCACACTGGAGCCGTGACCACGACGAGCCAACCGCCGTGGCACCGCCGTGAGCCGTCGCCCGCTGCCGACGCCGACGCGACGCTCCCGCCGCACGGGCGCATCGGGCTGCCGACGGCGTCGGCGCTGTACATCGCCGCGGTGCTGGGCACCGGCATCCTGGTGCTGCCCGGGCTCGCGGCCGACGCGGCCGGGCCCGGGTCGATCCTCGGGGTGGCCGCAGTCCTCCTGCTCTCGATCCCGCTCGCCGGCACCTTCGCGGCGCTCGCGGCGCGGTTCCCGGATGCCGGCGGCGTCGCCACGTTCGTCCGCCTCGCGCTGGGCGAGACCGCCGCGCGGGCGACCGGGTACTGGTTCTTCTTCGGCGTCGCGTTCGGCGCTCCGGTCGTCGCCGTGCTCGGCGGCGGCTACATCGTCGGCAGCGCTCGGGGCCGACGAGGCGCTCGTCCCGTTCATCGGGCTGGGCCTCATGATCTTCACATACGGACTGGGGCTCTTCGGTGTCCGCATCAGCGGCGCCGTGCAGCTCGGGCTGTCGGCCCTGCTGGTGGTCGTCGTCGTGGTGGTCGTGGCCAGCGCCGTCCCGGTGGCCGATCCGGCCCGGCTCGACCCGTTCCTGCCGCACGGCTGGGCGGGCGTCGGGCTGACGATCAGCCTGTTCGTCTGGGCGTTCGCGGGATGGGAGGCGGTCACCCACATCGCGGCCGAGTTCCGCAACCCGCGCCGCACCATCCCGCTCGCGACCGCCATCGCGGTCGCCGTCGTCGGCATCGCCTACCTCGCCCTTCAGACCGCGACGGTGCTGGTGCCGGTCGACGTGCGCAGCACCGTGCCGCTCATCGATCTCGTCGCGGTCACCCTGCCCGGGGTGGGGCCCCTGGTGATCGCGACGATCGCCGTCATCATCGTCATCGGCGTGATGAACGCCTACGTGCCCGCGTTCGGCAACCTCGCCGCATCGCTCGGCCGCGACGGCCATCTGCCGAGGTGGCTGGCCCGCGGGGCCGAGGCCGGGGCGGTGCCGCGTCGCGCCGTCATCGCGACCGGCCTGCAGGCGATCCTCTACAGCGTCATCTTCTTCGTGTTCCACCTCGACCTGCAGGTGTTCATCCTCATCAACACCTCGTCGATGGTCGCGGTCTACGCGCTGGGCATGGTCTCGGCCGTGAAGCTGCTCGACCGGTTCTCGGTCGGCTGGTGGATGGCGGTCATCTCGGTCGTGCTCGCCGCCGGGCTGCTGGTGCTGGCCGGCCCGTACCTGCTCGTCGCGCTCGCCATCGCGCTCGTCGCCGTCGCCGTCACCGTCGTCAGGAGGATCCGTGCCCGACGCCGCTGAGCTGCGAACCCGCAGTACCGCGCACACTTCGACGCGCGCATCGAGTTCGCCAACGGGGGAGGGCTCACGGCCGAGGCGTTCCGCCTCGACCTGCCCGGTCCGGATGTCGACGAGGCCACCGTCGGGCGCCTGCTCGTGCAGCACCTGGGCCTCGCCCTCGTCGGGTCGGTGACGCTCTCGCAGCCTGCGGATCGTGGAGGAGCAGCACCGCGGGTCGCGCGATGTCGACGCCGCGCCGGTCGCCATCCGGCTCGCCGCGTCGTCGATCTCAGCCACCGCATCCGGGATGGTCTCATCACGTACCCGGGCCTGCCGGCGCCCGTCATCACACCGCATCTCACGCGCGAGGCGTCGCGCGAGAAGTACGCGCCGGGCACCGAGTTCGCCCTCGACCTCATCACGATGATCGGCAACACCGGCACCTACCTCGACAGCCCGTTCCACCGCTACGAGGGCGGCGCCGATCTGGCGGAGCTCGACCTCAGCACGCTGGTCGACCTGCCGGCGGAGGTGTTCCACCTCACGGACGTGGCGCCCGGTGGCGACGGCGCGCGCAGCATCCCGGCGGAGGTGTTCTTCGACCGCGACCTGCGTGGCGCGGCCGTGCTGCTGCACACCGGATGGGACGCGCACTTCGGCACGCCCGCCTACGGCACCGGCTCGCCGTTCCTCTCGCGCGAGGGCGTGGCGCACCTCGTCGAGCAGGGTGTCGGCGCTGGTCGGCATCGACTCCCTGAACATCGACGACACCGAGTCCGGCGGCGAACGGCCCGCGCACAGCGGGCTTGCTGGCGGCCGGCATCCACGTCGTCGAGCACCTCACGAACCTCGGGGAGCTCCCGCCGCGCGGGGCGCGGTTCACCGCGGCGCCGCCCGCGGTCGAGGGGTTCGGCACCTTCCCGGTGCGCGCCTTCGCGACGGTCGGTTAGCCGCCGTCGCCTTCCGCGGGCGGTATGTGCATAATGGGTCGTTACCCAAATGTGAACGTACACATTTCGCCGAAGACGTCGGGACCATCGTGAGCACGGAATCGAGCCCTCCACGGGCGCCGAACATCCGTGATGTCGCACGGCAGGCGGGCGTCTCGTACCAGACCGTGTCACGCGTCCTCAACGATTCGCCGAACCTCCGGCCCGAGACCCGCGAGCGCGTGCAGCAGGTCATCGACGAGCTCGGCTACCGCCCCAACCAGGCCGCACGGGCCCTGGTGACCAGCAAATCCAACGTGATCGGGGTGCTGGTCGCGACGCGAGCAGCAGCCTACGGCGTGCAGACGATCCTCTACGCGATCGAGGATGCGGCGCGCGACGCCGGCTACCGCATCGCCATCGCGACCTCGCCGAGCGACGACCACTCGGTGCGCGAGGCCCTCGATCAGCTCATCGGACAGGCGGCGGAGGCCGTGGTCGTGGTCGCCCCGCAGGCGCGGGTGTTCGACCTGCTGGCCGCGACCCCGCTCAACGTGCCGTTCGTGCTGCTCGACTCGGCCCGCCGCGACCTCGGCCATACCGTCGCGGTCGACCAGTTCGAGGGCGCCCGGCTCGCCACGCGCCACCTCATCGAGCTCGGGCATACCCAGGTCATCCACATCGCGGGGCCCCAGGACTGGATCGAGGCCGAAGCGCGCATGCAGGGCTACCTGCGTGAGGTCTCCGACGCCGAGTTGATGGTGCGGCCACCGGTGCTCGGCGACTGGACCGCCGAATTCGGGTACCGCGCGGGGCGCGAACTGCTCAACCGGGCTGATTTCACGGCGGTTTTCTGCTCGAACGACCTCACGGCGCTCGGGCTGCTGCACGCGTTCCGGGAGTCGGGGATCCGCGTGCCGGCCGACGTGAGCGTCGTCGGATTCGATGACGTTCCCGAGGCTGCGCACTACTGGCCGCCGCTCACGACGATCCGGCAGGACTTCAACGAGGTCGGCCGCCGCGCGCTCGCGCTGCTGCTGGCCGAGCTCGGCTCCGGTGACGATCTGATCACGGAATTGATCCGCCCCCAATTGGTGCTGCGTTCATCGACGGGAGCGCCCGGTACAGGCGTTTGACACGGAACACCCGGAGGGTTAGTTTTGTCCGCAGCGTGTGAACGGTCACATGACCGGCTTCCCAGGGAAGTCGGCCGACAACGATGTCGAGCATGGAGGAGAACGGTGACGATGTTCCCCCTCGCGCCCGCACGTCCGAGCGGAGTGCGCGATGCCCGCTAACCCCAACATCCTCGAGATGCGCTCCATCAGCAAGGAGTTCCCCGGCGTCAAGGCGCTCGACAACGTGTCGATCGAGGTCGAGGCCGGCGAGATCCACGCGATCGTCGGCGAGAACGGCGCCGGCAAGTCGACGCTCATGAAGGTGCTGTCGGGCGTGTACCCGTACGGCAGCTACGACGGCGACATCGTGTACCAGGGCGAGGTCGTCAGGTTCCGCGACATCCGCCAGAGCGAGGCCGCGGGCATCGCGATCATCCACCAGGAGCTCGCGCTCATCCCCGAGCTGACCATCACCGAGAACATGTTCCTCGGCAACGAACTCAACCGGGCCGGCGTCATCAACTGGCGCGAGGCCAAGAAGCAGGCGGCCGAGGTGCTGCACCGCGTCGGCCTGCGCGACGATCCCGACACCCAGATCAAGCACATCGGCGTCGGCAAGCAGCAGCTCGTCGAGATCGCCAAGGCGCTGCACAAGTCGGTGAAGCTGCTCATCCTCGACGAGCCGACGGCCGCCCTCAACGAGAGCGACTCGCAGCACCTGCTCGACCTGATCGTCGGGCTCAAGGGCAAGGGCGTCACCTCGATCATCATCAGCCACAAGCTCAACGAGATCGAGCAGATCGCCGACTCGATCACGATCCTGCGCGACGGCAAGACCATCGAGACCCTCGACGTCGAGAAGCACGTCGTGGACGAGGACCGCATCATCCGCGGCATGGTCGGCCGCAGCCTCCAGAGCCGCTTCCCGGACCGCACCCCGCACATCGGCGAGGTCTTCTTCGAGGTCAAGAACTGGACAGTGCGGCACCCTCAGGTGCCCGACCGCCTGGTCTGCAAGAACGAGAGCTTCACGGTGCGCCGTGGCGAGATCGTCGGCCTCGCCGGCCTCATGGGCGCCGGACGGACCGAGCTCGCGATGAGCATCTTCGGGCGCTCCTACGGCACCTACGTCATCCGGGCAGCTCTTCAAGGACGGCGAAGGAGATCGAGCTCAAGTCGGTCGCCGACGCGATCGCCCACGGACTCGCCTACGTGAGCGAGGACCGCAAGGTGCTCGGGCTCAACCTGCTCGACGACATCAAGACCTCGACCGTCGCCGCGAAGCTCCGCAAGATCTCGCGCGGCGGCGTCGTGAACAGCTTCAAGGAGCGCATCGCCGCCGAGTCGTTCCGCAAGTCGCTGCGCATCAAGACGCCGACGGTCGACGAGGGCGTCAACAAGCTGTCCGGCGGCAACCAGCAGAAGGTCGTCCTGAGCAAGTGGATGTTCACCGACCCCGACCTGCTGATCCTCGACGAGCCCACCCGCGGCATCGACGTCGGCGCCAAGTTCGAGATCTACGGGATCATCCAGCAGCTCGCCGCCGAGGGGAAGGGCGTCATCGTCATCTCCTCGGAGCTGCCGGAGCTGCTCGGCATCTCCGACCGCATCTACACGATCTTCGAGGGCCAGATCACGGCCGACATCCCGGTGGCAGAGGCAGACCCCGAGACCCTCATGCGCCACATGACGTCCACCCAGAAGAAAGTCACCCAGCGATGAGCGACACCTCGACGACCCCCACGCCCGAGAAGCCCGGATTCCACTTCCGCGACCTGACCAAGATGTTCGGCGGCGCGCAGTCCAGCGGCCGCCAGTTCGGCATCCTCGGCGCGCTCGTCATCATCATCGTGCTGTTCCAGATCCTCACGGCGGCAAGACGCTCGACCCGAGCAACCTGATCAACATCGTCAACGGCAACTCCTACGTGCTGGTGCTGGCCATCGGCATGGTCATGGTGATCATCGCCGGCCACATCGACCTGTCGGTCGGATCGGTCGCCGCGTTCGTCGGCATCATCGTCGCCGAGTCGATGTACAGCTGGCACTGGCCGTGGCCGGCCGCCATGCTGCTCGGCCTCGTCGTCGGCGCCCTGGTCGGAGCCTGGCAGGGGTTCTGGGTCGCCTACGTCGGCATCCCGGCGTTCATCGTGACCCTCGCCGGCATGCTGTTCTTCCGCGGCGCGAATCAGTTCGTCGGCAACTCGACGAGCATCCCGGTGCCGCGCGAGTTCACGTTCATCGGCGGCGGCTATCTGCCGGAGGTCGGCCCCCTCACCGGCTACAACAACCTGACGCTGCTGCTCGGCCTGCTCGTCGCCGCGGCGATCGTCTGGCAGGAGTGGCGCCTGCGCCGCACCCAGACCGAGATGAACGCCGACAAGGCCCCGCTCTGGGTGAGCGGCGTGAAGATCGGCCTGCTGCTCGCCGTCGTCGTCGGTGCGACCCTCCTCTTCGCGAGCGGTCGCGTCGGAACCAGCTACCCGATCGCCGGCATCATCCTCGGCGTGCTCGTGCTCGGCTACTCCTTCGTCACGAACAACACGATCATCGGCCGCCACATCTACGCGGTCGGCGGCAACTGGCGGGCGGCGGAGCTCTCCGGCGTCAAGATCCAGCGCGTCAACTTCTTCGTGATGTGGAACATGTCCGTCATCGCGGCGCTCGCCGGCATGATGTGGATCGCCCGCTCGCACGCCTCCGGCCCCGGCGACGGCGTCGGCTGGGAGCTCGACGCGATCGCGGCCGTGTTCATCGGCGGCGCGGCGGTCACCGGCGGCATCGGCACGATCGTCGGATCGATCGTCGGCGGTCTCGTCATCGCCGTGCTGAACAACGGCCTCCAGCTGCTCGGCGTCGGCGCCGACCTGGTGCAGATGATCAAGGGCCTCGTGCTGCTGATCGCGGTCGCGATCGACGTCTACAGCAAGCGCCAGGGTCGCCCGTCGATCCTCAGCCGGTTCGGCAGGCGCGGCGCAGACGCCGCCGCCTCCGGCGCCGCTGCCCCGACCGGCGAGTCCTCACCACAGGCGAACACCCCCGCGGCTTCGGCCGACAAATGACTCAACTCCCTCCCATCACCACCAACAGATAGAAAGAGATGCACATGCGCAAAATCGCATTGGCGACGATCGTCGTCGCCTCGTCCGCAGCACTGGTGCTCGCGGGCTGCTCGGGCCGACGATGACACGCGGCGGCGGCGAGACCGAGGCGGCTTCGACGCCGGCTCGGTCATCGGCGTCGCACTGCCCGACAAGACCTCGGAGAACTGGGTGCTCGCGGGCGACCTGTTCACCAACGGTCTCGAGGACGCCGGCTACGAAGCCGACGTTCAGTACGCCCCGGCCAGCAACACGGTCGCCGAGCAGCAGAACCAGATCAACTCGATGGTCACCAACGGCGCCAAGGTCATCATCATCGGTGCCAAGGACGGCTCGCAGCTCTCGGCCCAGGTCGAGGCCGCTCACGAGGCCGGCGCGGTCGTCATCGCGTACGACCGCCTCATCCTGAACACCGAGGCCGTGGACTACTACCTCGCGTTCGACAACTTCAAGGTCGGCGAACTGCAGGGTCAGGCCCTGCTCGACGGTCTTGCTGAGCGCAAGGGCGACAAGGACAAGTGGAACATCGAGCTGTTCGCCGGTTCGCCGGATGACAACAACGCCGGAGTCTTCTTCGACGGCGCGATGAGCGTCCTCCAGCCCAAGATCGACGATGGAACCCTCACCGTCGTCTCGGGCCAGACCGAGTTCGAGCAGGTCGCGACCCAGGGCTGGCTCGCCGCCAACTCGCAGGCGCGCATGGACACCCTTCTCGCCGGCAACTACGCCGACGCGGACATCGACGGCGTCCTCGCCCCGAACGACAACCTGGCGCGCTCGATCCTGCAGTCGGCCGCCGACGCTGGCAAGGACCAGCCGGTCGTCACCGGTCAGGACTCCGAGGTCGAGTCGGTCAAGTCGATCGTCGCCGGCGTGCAGTACATGACCATCTACAAGGACACCCGCGCGCTGGTCGCGGCTGCCATCGACATGGTCAACGAGCTGGCTGCGGGTGACGAGGTCTCCGAGATCAACGACACCGAGTCCTACGACAACGGCGTCAAGGTCGTCCCGTCGTACCTGCTCGCACCGATCGTCGTGACCCAGGAGAACGCCGCCGAGGTCTACGCCGAGAACCCGTCGCTCGCCCCCCTGACCGAGGGCTAGATCGAAGCAGCACCACCACCTGGAGCGCCCCGGTCGATTCGGCCGGGGCGCTCTGGCGTCCGCCGGCCTTCGGCGCGCGCATGCATAATGGGCGAGCAAGCGGAAGGGACGACGAGGGTGACGGATACCGTGGCGCGTCGTTCGCCGCCCAACATGCAGGACGTGGCGGAGGTCGCGGGCGTCTCGCACCAGACGGTCAGCCGGGTGCTCAACGGCTTCGAGAACATCCGACCGGAGACCCGCGAGCGGGTGCTCGCCGCGATCAGCCAGCTCGGCTACCGCCGCAACGCGGCAGCGCGAGTGCTCGCTACCAGCCGCACCCACGCGATCGGCGTGCTGGCTCCGGCGAGCAGCGACTACGGCCCGACGAGCGCGGTCCAGTCGCTCGAGCGCGCGGCACGCCTCGTCGGGTATCACCCGCTCGTCACGACGACGCCGATGGACCGCGGCTCGGTGCTGTCGGGTCTCGGGTTCCTGCTCGATCAGGGCGTCGAGGCTCTCGTGGTGATCACGCCGCACATCCGCGTCCTCGACGCGGTGCGCGAGCTCGACCTGTCGCTGCCGATCGTGACGCTGCAGTCCACCGAGCTCGGCTCCGGAACGGGCATCTCGATCGACCAGCTCGAGGGCGCCCAGCTCGCGATGGCGCACCTGCTCGAGCTGGGCCACCGCCGCATCCACCACGTCGCCGGACCGCTCGAGTTCTTCGAGGCCGCCGCCCGTCGTCACGGCTACGAGGCGAGTCTCGCCGAGGCGGGGCTCGAGCCGCTGCCGCTCTTCGTCGGCGACTGGACGTCGGAGGCCGGCTACCGCGCGGCCGCCACGATCCCGCCGGATGCGACGGCCGTCTTCTGCGGGAACGACCAGATGGCGCTCGGGCTGATGCACGGTCTCGCCGATCGCGGGCTCCGCGTGCCGCACGACATCAGCGTCGTCGGCTTCGACGACGTGCCGGAGGCGGCGCACTTCCTGCCGCCGCTGACCACGGTGAGCCAGGACTTCGCGCGGATCGGCGAGCTCGCGGTCGAGGTGCTGCTCGGGCAGATCGCCGGTGGCGAGCGTGCTCCGGTGCCCGCCGATCGACCCGGTGCTCATCGTGCGCGAGTCGACGGCACCTCCGCGTTCGTAGCCCGGCACCCTCGCGGCGCTCCCGTCGAGCGGACGAAGCGCGCCCATCCCGCACCCCAGCAGCGCTCCCGTCGAGCGGGGACGAAGCGCCCGCGTGCTCGCGCCCGCACCGGCGCTTTCTCCGCCGACTGAAACGTGTCAGAGCGCGATTCGCGCCTTGGGCGGGAATCCGAGGGGCGAAATCCCCTTGGCGCGATTCACGAGGGGCGAGCACCGCAGGGCTACGCGGGGAGGGCGGTCACGGTTCTGTCACGGATGGCACCAGAGGCCGGGTCACCGACTTGACAGGCCGGCGAGTGTTAGCGCTAACATCGCCATACGCACTTCCATGTGAGCGCTAACACTAGTCTGGTCGCTGCACGCCCCGTACATGGCGAAGGAGCCCCAGGTTGTCGACGACGACACCCGCGAACCGCGATCACGCGGAGAGCCACGTCATCGGTGTCGACTTCGGCACGCTCTCGGGCCGCGCGCTCGTGGTGCGGGTCTCCGACGGCGCCGAGCTGGGCTCGGCCGTCCACGACTACGAGCACGGCGTGATCGACACGCACGCTGCCCGCGACGGGTGAGACGCTGCCGCCTGAGTGGGCGCTGCAGGTTCCCGCCGACTACGTCGAACGTGCTGAAGACCGCCGTCCCCGAGGCCGTCGCCGCCGCGGGCATCGACCCGGCATCCGTCATCGGCATCGCGACCGACTTCACGGCATCCACGCCCCTGCCCGTCACGGCCGACGGCACGCCGCTCTGCGAGCTGCCCGAGTTCGCCGACCGCCCGCACGCCTACGTCAAGCTCTGGAAGCACCACGCCGCGCAGGGCCAGGCCGACCGCATCAACGAGCTCGCCCGCGAGCGCGGCGAGTCGTGGCTGCCGCGCTACGGCGGGTTCATCTCGAGCGAGTGGGAGTTCGCCAAGGGACTGCAGCTGCTCGAGGAGGATCCCGAGCTCTACGCCCGCACCGAGCACTGGGTCGAGGCGGCCGACTGGATCGTCTGGCAGCTGTGCGGCCGCTACCTGCGCAACGCCTGCACCGCCGGCTACAAGGGCATCTTCCAGGACGGCGCCTACCCGAGCCGCGAGTTCCTCGGCGCGCTCAACCCCGACTTCGCCGGCTTCGCCGACGACAAGGTCGCTCACGAGATCGGCCGCCTCGGCGCCGCCGCCGGCACCCTGACCGCCGAGGCCGCCGCCTGGACCGGACTGCCCGAGGGCATCGCCGTCGCGGTCGGCAACGTCGACGCGCACGTCACCGCTCCCGCGGCCCAGGCCGTCGAGCCCGGCCAGATGCTCGCGATCATGGGCACCAGCACCTGCCACGTCATGAACGGCGAGCACCTCGCCGAGGTCCCCGGCATGTGCGGCGTCGTCGACGGCGGCATCGTCGACGGGCTCTGGGGCTACGAGGCCGGCCAGTCCGGCGTCGGCGACATCTTCGCCTGGTACGTCAAGAACCAGGTCCCCGCCCGCTATCGAGCAGGATGCCGCGGCAGCCGGCAAGAGCATCCATCAGCACCTGACCGACCTGGCCTTCGAGGCGCCGGTCGGAGCGCACGGCCTCATCGCGCTCGACTGGGTCAACGGCAACCGCTCGGTGCTCGTCAACACCGAGCTGAGCGGCCTCGTCATCGGCCAGACCCTCGCCACCCGCGCCGAGGAGGTCTACCGCGCGCTGCTGGAGTCGACGGCGTTCGGCACCCGGATGATCGTGGAGACCTTCGGGGCCAGCGGCGTGCCGGTGACCGAGTTCGTGGTCGCGGGCGGCCTGCTGAAGAACGCGACGCTCATGCAGTGCTACGCCGACGTGCTGCGCATGCCGATCTCGGTCATCGCGAGCGAGCAGGGTCCGGCGCTCGGGCTCGGCGATCCACGCGGCGGTGGCCGCCGGCGCCTACCCCGACGTGCGCACGCGCGGGAGCGGCGATGGGTCGCGTCGAGCGCGCCAAGTACGTGCCGGACGACGCGACCGCCGACGCCTACGACCGCCTCTACGCCGAGTACAAGGAGCTGCACGACCACTTCGGCCGCGGCGGCAGCGACGTCATGCGCCGCCTCAAGGCGATCCGTCGCGAGGTCCTCACCGCGCCCGACGCTGGCGGAGGTGACCTGCATGACCGCCGCCGACATCGCCGCGCTCCGCGCCGACCTGGTCGCGCTGCACGCGACGCTCGTGCGCTACGGCCTCGTGGTCTGGACCGGCGGCAACGTGAGCGCCCGCGTCCCCGGCGAGGACCGGTTCCTCATCAAGCCGTCCGGCGTCGACTACGACGACCTGAGCGCCGACGACATGATCCTGTGCGACCTCGACGGCGACGTCGTCGATGGCGACCACGCACCGTCCAGCGACACCGCCGCCCACGCCTACGTCTACCGGAGCATGCCCGCCGTCGGCGGCGTCGTGCACACCCACTCCCCGTACGCGACGGCCTGGGCCGCCCGCGGCGAGGCGATCCCGTGCGTGATCACCGGCATGGCCGACGAGTTCGGCGGCGACATCCCGGTCGGTCCGTTCGCGATCATCGGCGACGACTCGATCGGCCGCGGCATCGTCGCCACGCTCGACGGTCACCGCAGCCGCGCCGTGCTGATGCAGAACCACGGCGTGTTCACGATCGGCCGCGACGCCCGCGACGCCGTCAAGGCCGCCGTCATGTGCGAGGACGTCGCGCGCACCGTGCACCTCGCCCGCCAGCTCGGCGAGCCCATCGCCATCCCGCAGCAGAGCATCGACGCGCTCTTCGACCGCTACCAGAACGTCTACGGCCAGACCCCGCAAGGAGAACTCGACGTGACCCGCTCCATCGTCCCCGACCTCGCCGAGTACACGGTGTGGTTCCTCACCGGCAGCCAGGGGCTGTACGGCGAGGAGACGCTGCGCCAGGTGGCGGAGCAGTCGAAGGCGGTCGCGACGGGCCTGCAGGAGTCCTCCGACATCCCGGTCACCATCGTCTGGAAGCCGGTGCTGACCGACAGCGACAGCATCCGCCGTGCCGTGCTCGAGGCCAACGCCGACGACCGCGTCATCGGGCTGATCGCCTGGATGCACACCTTCAGCCCCGCGAAGATGTGGATCGCCGGCCTCGACGCCCTGCAGAAGCCGCTGCTGCACCTGCACACGCAGGCCAACGTCGAGCTGCCGTGGGCGGACATCGACTTCGACTTCATGAACCTGAACCAGGCCGCGCACGGCGACCGCGAGTTCGGCTACATCGAGTCGCGCCTCGGCATCCCGCGCACCACGGTCGTCGGGCACGTCTCCGACCCGGCGGTCACCGGGCGCGTCGGCACCTGGACCCGCGCCGCCTCCGGCCGCGCCGCCACCCGCCGCATGCGGCTCGCCCGCTTCGGCGACAACATGCGCTACGTCGCGGTGACCGAGGGCGACAAGACCGAGGCCGAGCTGCGCTTCGGCGTGCAGGTCAACACCTGGGGCGTCAACGAGCTGGCGGATGCGGTGCACGCGTCTGCAGACACGGACGTCGACAGCCTGGTCGCCGAGTACCTCGACAGCTACGACGTCGTGCCCGAGCTGCGCGCGGACGGCGACCGCCACGAGTCGCTCCGCTACGGTGCGCGCATCGAGCTCGGCCTGCGGTCGTTCCTCGAGGAGGGCGGTTTCTCGGCCTTCACCACGAGCTTCGAGGACCTCGGCTCGCTGAAGCAGCTTCCGGGTCTCGCTGTGCAGCGCCTCATGGCCGACGGCTACGGCTTCGGCGCCGAGGGCGACTGGAAGACCGCCGTGCTCGTCCGGACGGCCGCCGTGATGGGCGCCGGCCTTCCGGGCGGCGCGAGCCTCATGGAGGACTACACGTACCACCTCGAGCCGGGCAAGGAGCTCATCCTGGGCGCCCACATGCTCGAGGTGAGCCCGAGCCTGACGACCGCGAAGCCGAGCCTCGAGATCCACCCGCTCGGCATCGGCGGCAAGGACGACCCGGTCCGCCTGGTGTTCACGGCGGATGCCGGACCCGCCGTGGTGGTCGCGCTGAGCGACATGCGCGACCGGTTCCGCCTGGTCGCGAACGTCGTCGAGAACGTCGCGCTGCCCGCGCCGCTGCCCAAGCTCCCCGTCGGTCGCGCGGTCTGGAAGCCATCCCCCGACTTCCAGACCTCTGCGGCGGCGTGGCTCACCGCCGGCGCCGCGCATCACACGGTGATGACCACGCAGCTCGGCGTCGAGGTGTTCCGCGACTTCGCCGCCATGTCGGGCGTCGAGCTGCTCGTCATCGACGACGACACCACGCTGGCAGGTTTCGAGCGCGAAGTGCGCTGGAACGCCGCCTACTACCGATTGGCGAGAGGGATCTGATGCCGAAACGCAGGATGCCCGCCTCCATCCACCCCACGATCTTGCCGGGCCCCACCGCCCGGACAGGTGTCCGGCTCTCATCGACGAAGCCGGGCAAGCACCAAACACCATCACGAAAGGAAACACAGTGAAGAAGACATCTCTTCTCGCGGTTGTTGCCGCCGGAGCGATGGCCCTCGGCCTCGCGGCCTGCGCACCGGCCGGCGGGGGCGGCGACGGAGGCGGCGAAGGCGGCCTCATCGGCGTCGCGATGCCGACGAAGTCGTCCGAGCGCTGGATCGCGGACGGCGACGCCCTCAAGGCGACGCTCGAAGAACAGGGATTCACCGTCGACCTGCAGTACGCAGAGGACGACATCCCCACGCAGGTCAGCCAGGTCGAGAACATGATCACCAAGGGCGCCAAGGCCCTGATCATCGCCGCGATCGACGGCACCACCCTGACGAACGTGCTCCAGGAGGCTGCTGACGGCGGCATCCCGGTCATCGCGTACGACCGTCTGATCCGCGACTCGGAGAACGTCGACTACTACGCGACGTTCGACAACTTCCTCGTGGGCCAGCAGCAGGCGTGGACCCTCCTGAACGGCCTCGGCCTGACCGAGCTCGACGGCGCCCCGATCGCGGACGCTCCGGCGGGCCCGTTCAACGTCGAGCTGTTCGCCGGATCGCTCGACGACAACAACGCGTTCTTCTTCTTCAACGGCGCCATGGACGTGCTCCAGCCGCTGATCGATGACGGAACGCTCGTCGTCAAGTCGGGTCAGACCGACATCGAGCAGGCCGCCACCCTTCGCTGGGACGGCCAGGTCGCTCAGGCCCGCATGGAGAACCTCCTCACGTCGGCCTACTCGGATGGCAGCAAGGTCAACGCCGTGCTGTCGCCGTACGACGGTCTGTCGCGTGGAATCATCTCCGCTCTGACCGACGCCGGATACTCGGTGGGCGACGGATGGCCGATCATCTCGGGCCAGGACGCCGAGGTCGACTCGGTCAAGGCGATCCTCTCGGGTGAGCAGTACGCCACCATCTTCAAGGACACGCGTGAACTCGCGAAGGTCGCGGCCGCCATGGCCGTCGCCGTCCTCGGAGGCGACGAGCCGGAGATCAACGACACCGAGACGTACGACAACGGCGTCAAGGTCGTTCCGTCGTACCTGCTCGGACCGGTTCCGGTCACGAAGGACAACGTGGAGTCGGCCCTGGTCGACACCGGCTACTGGACCGCTGAGGAGCTCGGCCTCTAAGCCGGACGCTTCACCTGTCATCTCATAGGTCGGTGGCGGGGAGGGTGATCTCCCCGCCACCGGCAGTCCTCCGTTACGCTCCGAAGAGGAGCAGCAAGACCAAGGAAGGTCGGCATCCCCGTGACAAACAACATCCTCGAGATGCGTTCCATCACGAAGACGTTCCCCGGCGTCAAGGCACTGCAGGACGTCTCGCTCGAGGTCGAGCGCGGCGAGATCCATGCGATCTGCGGCGAGAACGGCGCCGGCAAGTCCACCCTCATGAAGGTGCTCTCCGGCGTCTACCCGGCCGGCACCTACGACGGCGAGATCGTCTTCGAAGACGAGACCGTGCACTTCCACAACCTGCGCGACAGCGAGGCGAAGGGCATCGTCATCATCCATCAGGAGCTGGCGCTCAGCCCCCACCTGTCGATCGCCGAGAACATCTTCCTCAACAACGAGGTCAAGGGCCCGCTCGGCCTCATCGACTGGAACAAGACCAACCAGGAGGCGCAGAAGCTGCTCGCGCGCGTCGGCCTGAAAGAGAACCCGACCACCAGGATCAAGAACATCGGCGTCGGCAAGCAGCAGCTGGTCGAGATCGCGAAGGCGCTCTCGAAGCGGGTGAAGCTGCTGATCCTCGACGAGCCGACCGCGGCCCTCAACGACGAGGACTCCGATCACCTGCTCGACCTGATCCTGCACCTCAAGGGCCAGGGGATCACGTCGATCATCATCAGCCACAAGCTCAACGAGATCAAGAAGATCGCCGACAGCGTCACGGTCATCCGCGACGGCAAGGCGATCGAGACGATCGACCGCGACGACGTCACCGAAGACCGCATCATCAAGGACATGGTCGGCCGCGACCTCGAGCACCGGTATCCCGGAGCACACCCCGAAGATCGGCGAGGAGGTGCTGCGCGTCGAGGACTGGACCGCCCACCACCCGCAGGACCCGACCCGCGTCATGGTCGACAGCGTCGACCTCACGGTGCACGCCGGCGAGATCGTCGGCATCGCGGGCCTGATGGGCGCCGGACGCACCGAGTTCGCGATGAGCCTGTTCGGCCGCAGCTACGGCACGCGCATCACGCGGCAAGGTGTTCAAGCGCGGCAAGGAGATCAAGACCCGCACGGTCGCCGAGGCGATCGACAACGGCATCGCCTACCTCACCGAGGATCGCAAGTACTACGGCCTCAACCTCATCGAGGACATCAAGCGCAACATCTCCGTCGCATCCCTGCAGAAGGTCGCACGGTTCGGCCTGGTCAACGACGGCAAGGAGTTCCAGATCGCGAACGGGTTCCGCAAGGACCTGAACATCAAGGCCCCGGATGTGATGGTGTCGACCGGCAAGCTGTCCGGCGGCAACCAGCAGAAGGTGGTGCTCTCGAAGTGGATCAACTCCGCTCCGGACGTGCTGATCCTCGATGAGCCGACCCGCGGCATCGACGTCGGCGCCAAGTACGAGATCTACACGATCATCCATCGGCTCGCAGCCGAGGGGAAGGCGATCATCGTCATCTCGTCGGAGCTCGTCGAGCTGCTCGGCATCTGCGACCGCATCTACGCCCTGTCCGAAGGCCGCATCACCGGGGAGCTCCCCGTCAAGAAGGCCACCCCCGAAGCCCTCATCAAGCTCATGACCATGGAGAAGCAGCGCTGATGTCCAACCCCACGAGCACCGAGACCGAGCTCACCGAGCAGGTCGGCCCACCCACGAACCGCTTCACCCTCGCTCTGACGCACGTCGTGAGCGACCTGGGCAAGAACGGCATCTTCATCGCCCTCATCGCGGTGGTGCTGTTCTTCGCGATCACCACCAACGGCATCCTGCTGCGACCGCAGAACATCTCGAACCTGATCGTGCAGAACGGGTACATCCTGGTCCTCGCGATCGGCATGGTGCTCGTGATCGTCGCCGGCCACATCGACCTGTCGGTCGGATCGGTCGCCGCGTTCATCGGCGCGGTGTCGGGAGTCTTCGCCGTGCACTGGGGCCTGCCGTGGTGGCTCGCCATCATCCTGTCGCTCGCGGTCGGCGCTCTGGTCGGCGCGTGGCAGGGATTCTGGATCGCGTACGTCGGCATTCCGGCGTTCATCGTGACGCTGGCGGGCATGCTCATCTTCCGCGGGCTCGCGCTCGTCGTGCTCGGCAACGCGAACATCGGCTCGTTCCCAGCCGAGTACCGCGCCATCGGCAACGGGTTCATCAACTTCCCGATCGAGACGGGGCTGCGCGCCCAGATCGACCCGATCACCCTCGTCATCGGCGCCGTCGCGATCGTCGGCCTCATCGTGCAGCAGATCCGCACCCGGCGCGCCCGGCTCAGCTACGCGCAGGAGGTCGAGCCGCTCGGCTGGTTCGTGGCGAAGATGGTGTTCGTCGTCGTCGGCGTCGGGCTGTTCGCCTACGCGCTCTCGGTGTACAAGGGCATCCCGGTCACGCTCATCGTGCTCGCGGTGCTCGTGCTGATCTACGGCATCATCCAGAACCGCAGCGTGATCGGCCGCCACATCTACGCGATCGGCGGCAACCGCCACGCGGCGGAGCTGTCGGGCATCAAGACGCGCCAGGTCGACTTCTTCCTGTTCGTCAACATGGGGTGCTCGCCGCACTCGCCGGCATGATCTTCACCGCCCGGCTGAACCTGGCCGGCCCGAAGGCCGGCGACGGCTTCGAGCTGGAGGCGATCTCGGCGGCGTTCATCGGCGGCGCGGCCGTGCAGGGCGGCATCGGCACCATCGGCGGCGCGATCATCGGCGGTCTCATCATCGGCGTGCTGAACAACGGCATGTCGATCATGGGCATCGGCATCGAGTGGCAGCAGGCCGTCAAGGGCTTCGTGCTGCTGCTCGCGGTCGCCTTCGACGTCTTCAACAAGCGCCGCTCCGGCGGTCGCTGAGGTCGCTCCTCCGGATCCAGGCGATCGGAAGCGGTGTCCGCCGCTGTGCAGCTCTCGGCGCAGTGCATCGGCCTGCGGCGATCGCGAGTTCGCGACGGCTCGCCGAGTCGCACTCGCGGCCAGGCGGTCTCGGCGGCTGCGCGGTGCGCGAGCCGACGCTCACGATGGCGTCGCCCGTGCACGAGCGACGACGGTCTGCTGGGACGAGCCGGGTACTGCCGAGCGTCTGACGGCGGTAGGCGCAGGCGATCGACGTCCGCGTCGCGCAGGTCGAACGCCCGCAGGTCGCGCAGC
Organism: uncultured Actinomycetota bacterium; assembly: GCA_963730045.1. Taxonomy (GTDB): domain Bacteria; phylum Actinomycetota; class Actinomycetes; order Actinomycetales; family Microbacteriaceae; genus JBDSKH01. The sequence goes on from CAVSPQ010000006.1 coordinate 173,436, forward strand.
TCGAGCTGTCGCTGGCGGCAGCCCGTCGCGCCTCGTCGTGCGGCGCCCCACGGTGGAGCGTGACGAGCCGTGACTCGACGGCCCCGACCGGGCCGGGAGTCGGGAACGTCGTGTATTCATCGCCGTCGGTCAGGCCGGCCTGCTCGAACGAGCCTCGGCAGTCGCTCATGACGTTGCAGCCGGCGTCGCCGTCGATGACGAGCTGCGTCGCCGCGTCCCATTCGATGCGTGGAGTAGTCGGGGTTCACGAAGTCGAGAAGCTGGCCGTAGTGGTCGACGCGGCTCGGCACGCCGCCGGACGTCCCATCCGGTGGTCCCGTCCCAGAGCCCGAGTACGCGTTCGCGCCGAGGTCGGCGATCAGCACGTTCTCGAACGAGCTGCAGCTGCGTCAGTCGGTGCCGAGTGCGAGCGGCGCCTCGACGCCGGCGACGCTCTGCAGGGTCGAGGGCGACGATCCGCGCGTCGAGCGTCGCGGTGAGCGCTGTCGGGTCGATGCCGGCGCGTCAGCACGCGGCGTCGGCCCACGCGGCGTTGGCGCGATGGATGTTGCTCGGCTCCGAGAGATCTTGGCGTGGCCGCGATGCGATCGCTCAGCGCCGTCCGGGATGCGATCGGCGCGCGCCGCGGCCGCGTAGAGCTGCTCAGGTCCGCAACGGGCGCCTCGATGTAGCCGGTGAGCTCGGCTCCGGCGTGAGCCGGAAGGTGTCGGAGCGCGGTCGGCGGTCGCGATGCTCGACGGCTCAGTAGCGGCCTTCGCGTCGAGGACCCGCGCCTGCTGGCGATCGGACGCGTCGATGAACTCGATGCCGGGGCGCTGGGTCGCGAACCGCCCACGAGAGCGTCGAGCCCGACCCTCTCGGAGCCGGCGACCGCACGCACGGTGAACGCGCGCGAGCAGGTGCCGGCGTCGCTCGGGTCGCAGCCGCAGCCGGTGCGACCGGCGGACATCGATGCGCGCTGATGACATCGGCTGCGGCGACTGCGACGGCGCCAACTGGATGACGCGGTCGCCGAGTTCGGGCAGGAGCCGTCGCTCGACGCCCTCGCCGAAGCGCGTCCGACCGCAGCTCCGGCGTCGAGGCGGTCGGGGATAGCCCCGTACCTGGCGGCACGCTGGAGGTCGGCGGGTCGGACGCGCGGGCCGCGTACGCCGCGCGGATCTCGGGGCGCGTGTCGGCGCGGGCTCGGCGGCGATCGTCGACCGGCCATCCGGGCCGCGTGCCGCCGAGCGCCCAGGCCGCCTGCACGGCGGCGCCGAGCGCGACGTACTCGCCGGGCTGCGGGCACGACGCACGGGCACGTCGAACACCTGGGCGGCGATGGATGCGACGGCGGGGTTCTGCGCGGCACCGCCGATGAGCAGGATGCGGCGGGCCTCCACGCCGACGCCGCGCACCGCATCCAGGCCGTCGGCGAGGCCGCAGAGCATGCCCTCGATCGCGGCGCGCGCCAGACCCTCGCGCGTGGTCGACGCGAGGGTCATGCCGAACAGGGTCGCGGTCGCGTCGGGGAGGTTCGGGGTGCGCTCGCCCTCGAAGTACGGCTGCAGCACGAGTCCGCCGGCACCGGGCTCGGCGGCGAGGGCCAGGCGGCCGAGTTCGTCGTGATCGACGCCGAGCAGTGCGGCGGTCGCGTCGAGGATGCGGGCCGCGTTGAGCGTGGCGACGAGCGGCAGGTAGGCGCCGGCTGCGTCGGCGAAGCCGGCGACCGCGCCGGTCTCGTCGGCGGCCGGCGCGTCGGTGACCGCGAACACGGTGCCGCTCGTGCCGATCGACACGACGACGTCGCCGGCGTGCGCGCCGAGGCCGAGGGCGGCGCCCGGCGTTGTCGCCGGCGCCCGCGGCGACCGGGATGCCGGCCGGGATGCCCGGCAGCTCGGCCGTCATGCCGGCGACCTCGGCCGGGCCGAGCACCCGCGGCAGGACGGCGTCGTGCCCGAGGGCGGCGATGAGCAGCTCGCGGTCGTACTCGCCGGATGCCGGCGACCAGTACGACGTGCCGCTCGCGTCGGAGCGGTCGGTGGTGAGCTCGTCGAGCATCGGGACCGAGCGGGCTCTCGTCGGCCGGGCCGTAGCCGCGCAGCCGCCAGGTCAGCCAGTCGTGGGGGAGCGCGACGGCGGCGACGCGCGCCGCGTTCTCGGGCTCGGCGTCGCGCAGCCAGCGCAGCTTGGTCGCGGTGAACGACGCGACCGGCACGCTGCCGGTGCGACGGGCGAGCTCGGCGGCGCCGAACTCGGCGATGAGCGCGTCGGCCGCGGCGGCGGAGCGGGTGTCGTTCCAGAGCAGGGCGGGCCGGATCACGCGGCCATCGGCATCCAGCACCACCATCCCGTGCTGCTGCCCAGCGACCGCGATCGCGGACACGGAGGCGAGGCCCCCGGCGTCCGCGACCGCGGCCAGAAGGGCGACCCACCAGGCATCCGGATGCACTTCGGTGCCGTCGGGGTGCGCCGCACGCCCGGAGACCACCACGGCTCCGGTCGCGACGTCGCGGATCACGACCTTGCAGCTCTGCGTCGAGGAGTCGACGCCGGCGACGAGCGTCATGATCTGTGCTTGCACTCGCCCTTCGGTCGACGAGCGTCAGCGAGCGCCCAGGAGGTGCTCGGTCGCCAGCTGCTGCAGGCGCACGAAGCCGAAGCCGTGTCCGCCCAGGTAGGCGCCGGTGTCGAAGTCCTCGTAGGCGCTGCGGTCGGCGAGCAGGCCGTCGTAGCCCTCGTCCTTGCCGAGGGTCGGCTCGGCGAGCTCCGGCGACCTTCGCGGCGGCGAGCGCCTCCTGCACCTCGGGGTCGGCGCGGAACGCGGCCGCCCGCTCCTTGAGCAGCAGGTAGGTGCGCATGTTCGCGGCGGCCGAGTCCCAGACGCCGGTCTCGTCCTCGGTGCGGCTGGGCTTGTAGTCGAAGTGGCGCGGGCCGGTGTAGGCCTGGCCGCCCTTCGGGCCGCCGTTCTCGAGCAGGTCGACGAGCGCGAACGCGTTGTGCAGGTCGCCGTGCCCGAACACCAGGTCCTGGTCGTACTTGATGCCGCGCTGGCCGTTGAGGTCGATGTGGAAGAGCTTGTCGTGGTACAGCGCCTGCGCGATGCCGGCGGCGAAGTTCAGCCCGGCCATCTGCTCGTGCCCGACCTCGGGGTTGAGCCCGACCATCTCGGGGCGCTCGAGGCTGTTGATGAACGCGAGCGCGTGGCCGACCGTCGGCAGCAGGATGTCGCCGCGCGGCTCGTTCGGCTTCGGCTCGATCGCGAACCGGATGTCGTAGCCCTTGTCGGTGACGTAGTCGCCGAGCAGGTTGACCGCCTCGCGATACCGCTCGAGCGCCTGCCGGATGTCCTTGGCCGCGTCGTACTCCGCACCCTCGCGGCCGCCCCACATGACGAACGTCGTGGCGCCGAGCTCGGCGGCGAGGTCGAGGTTGCGCAGCACCTTGCGCAGCGCGAACCGGCGCACCGCGCGGTCGTTGGAGGTGAACCCGCCGTCCTTGAAGACGGGGGCGCTGAAGAGGTTGGTGGTCACCATCGGGATCGACGAGGCCGGTGGCCTTCAGGGCGTCCTTGAGGCGGCCGATCTCCTTGTCGCGCGCGGCGTCGTCCGAGCCGAAGGCGAACAGGTCGTCGTCGTGGAAGGTGAGCCCGTACGCGCCGAGCTCGGCGAGCTTCTCGACGGCGTGCACGGTGTCGAGCGGCTTGCGGGTGGGGCCGCCGAACGGGTCGGTGCCGTTGTAGCCGATGGTCCAGAGCCCGAAGGTGAACTTGTCGGCGGGGGTGGGGGTGGTGCTCATGGTGGATCGGCTCCGGCATCGTCGGCGAGAATAGTGACTACCGCAACATATCGCAGATCAGGGTATATGTTCTAGTGGGCAACATAACGGATGCCGTGAGGCCGGCGACGACGCCTCCGAGGAGTGTGAGATGGCAGGCCCGATCCGGCAGGACGGCCGTCGGCCACCCTCAGGTCGTCGCGCCTGAGCGGAGTCGGCAGCGACCAGCTGCGTCGGCACAATCTGTCGGCGATCCTCACCCTGCTGCACCACGACGGATCGCAGCCGCGCTCGAACCTCACCGCGCAGACCGGGCTCAACCGCTCGACGGTCGCGGCTCTCGTCGCCGAGCTGGTCGACCGCGGCCTCGTCTACGAGTCCGAGCCCGATCCGACCCGCCAGGTCGGCCGCCCGAGCCCGACCGTCAACGCCGACGAGCGCAACGTCGGCATCGCGATCCACCCCGAGATCGACGCGATCACGGTCGGCGTCGTCGCGCTCGGCGGACGGGTGACGCAGCGGATCCGGCACGAGACCGACACGGTGCCGACCGCGCGCGAGGCCGTCGACATCAGCGCGGCCATCGTCGCGGGATCGATCGGCGAGCTCGAGACGACAGCGGCCGCATCACCGGGATCGGCGTCGCCGTGCCCGGACTGGTGCGCGCGGACGACGGCCTGGTCAAGCTCGCGCCCCACCTCGACTGGGTCGACGAGCCGTTCGCGCGCCATGCTCGCCGAGGCGACCGGCTACGACGTCTCGGTCGGCAACGACGCCAGCCTCGGCGCGATGGTCGAGCACATCTTCGGCGCCGGTCGCGGGCTGCACGACCTGGTCTACCTCAACGGCGGCCCGAGCGGCATCGGCGGCGGCGTCATCGCCAACGGCGCGCTGCTCGGCGGCACGAGCGGATACGCCGGCGAGTTCGGCCACACGCGCGGCATCGGCGGCGCCGAGCACGGCGACGCTTCGCCGACGCTGGAGTCGCGCGTGAACCGCTCCGATCTGCTCGCCGCGCTCGGCATCACCGCCGCGAGCGCCGACGAGCTCGAGACGCTGCTGATCGAGTCCACGGGTCCGACGGTCGTCGACGCTCGTGCGCCGCCAGCTCGCGTACCTGGGGGCGGCGCTGGGAGACTCGGTCAACATCCTGAACCCGCAGCGGATCGTGCTCGGCGGGTTCCTCGGCGATCCTGCAGAAGGACCCCGACTATCTCGCAGAGCGCGCGTCGCCGCGCAGACTCGCTCGTCGGCGTAGTCGAGGCGAGTCGACGATCACGCGGGCCGGCGCTCGGCTCGGACCTGCTCATGATCGGTGCGGCCGAGCTCACGTTCGCGGCGCTGCTCGCCGACCCGACCGGCTACGGGCGAGCGGCCGACGCGACGCCCTGACCGTCATGAGGACCGCGGTCGGGAGAATGGCGGCATGGCCTCCACCGGATCCCCCGACTACCGCGACAGCGGCCTCGAGTTCCCGCCCGACTTCGTGATCGGCTCGGCCACCGCGTCGCTACCAGATCGAGGGCGCCGTGCAGCGAGGACGGCCGCGGCCCGTCGATCTGGGACACCTTCAGCCACACCCCGGGCCGGGTCGTCGAACGGCGACACCGGCGACATCGCCGACGACCACTACCACCGGCTCGATTCCGACCTCGACCTGATGGCGAGCCTGGGTCTCGAGGCGTACCGGTTCTCGATCGCGTGGCCGCGCATCCAGGCCGACGGCACCGGCAAGCCCAACGAGAAGGGGCTGGCGTTCTACGGCCGCCTCGTCGACGGGCTGCTCGAGCGCGGCATCCGCCCGGTCGCGACGCTGTACCACTGGGACCTGCCGCAGGCGCTCGAGGACACGGGCGGCTGGGTCAACCGCGACACCGCGCTCCGCTTCACCGAGTACGCCGCGCACACCGTCGAGGCGCTCGGCGACCGCGTGCACACCTGGACCACGTTCAACGAGCCGTGGTGCTCGGCCTACCTCGGCTACGGCTCGGGCGCGCACGCGCCCGGACGCACCGACGGCGCCGCCGCGCTCGCCGCCGTGCACCACCTCAACCTCGCGCACGGGCTCGCGGTGCCCGAGATCCGCCGCGCGGCGACGCAACGCGCCCGAGGTCTCGATCACGCTGAACCTGCACGTGATCCGCACCCGGAGGACGCGACGCCCGACGATCGCGTCGACGAGGCCAAGCGCCGCATCGACGCCCTCGCCAACCGGGCGTTCCTCGTCCCGCTGCTGCGCGGGCGGTACGACGACGACCTGCTCGACCGACACCGCCGGCGTCACCGACTGGTCGTTCCTGCGCCCCGGCGACGAGGAGCATCATCCACCAGCCGATCGACGTGCTCGGGCGTGAACTACTACTCGACCGTCACCGTGAAGATGTGGGACGGCGTCTCGCCAGCGCGTCGAACGCCGACGGGCACCAGGACGTCGGCGGATCCCCGTGGCCGGGCAGCCGCGACGTCGAGTTCGTCGTGCAGCCGGGCCCGTACACCGAGATGGGCTGGAACATCGCGCCCGACGGCCTGGAGGAGCTGCTGGTCTCGCTGCACGAGCAGTTCCCGCAGCAGACGCTCATGGTCACCGAGAACGGGGCCGCGTTCCCCGACCGGCGTCGTCGAGACCGACGCCGGCAAGCGGGTTCCGGATGCCGACCGCGTCGACTACCTGAACCGGCACTTCACGGCCGCCCACCGCGCGATCGCGCGCGGGGTCGACCTGCAGGGCTACTTCGTCTGGTCGCTCCTCGACAACTTCGAGTGGGGCTGGGGCTACACGAAGCGCTTCGGCATCGTGCGGGTCGACTACGACACGCAGGAGCGCATCGTCAAGGACAGCGCACGCTGGCTGCAGGAGCTGATCGCGACCCGCCGCACCCCGCCGGTCGAGTAGCGCGAAGCGCGTATCGAGACCTGCTCGGCACTCCGGCGGCCGCGCCGTGCTCTCGCGCACCACCAGGCTGGTCGCAAGATCCATCCGAGGCACCGACTCGAGCGGCGCCTCCTGCATGCGGCATCACCAGCCGGGTCGCCTCCTCCGCCATCCGCATCAGCGGCTGCCGGATGGTCGTCAGCCGCGGGCTCACCCACTGCGCGAGCGGGATGTCGTCGTAACCGACCACGGACAGGTCATGCGGGACGTGCATGCCGAGCGCGCGCACCGCATCCAGCACGCCCGAGGGCCTGCAGGTCGCTGCCCGCGAAGATCGCGGTCGGGCGGTCGGCGTCCGTCGAGCAGCTCGTGACCGTGCTGCTGACCGCCCGAGGTGTGGAAGTCGCCGAACCGGATCCAGTCGGGGCGGATCGGTCAGTCCCGCCGCCACCATCGCCGAGCGGAATCCGTCGATGCGGGCGTGCGAGCACATCATGTCCTCCGGCCCGGTGATCGCGGCGATGCGCTCGTGGCCGAGGTCGATCAGGTGCCGGGTCGCCATCAGGCCGCCCGACCAGTTCGCTGATCCGACGGACGGGACATCGGGCGAGGGGTCGCCCGCGGGGTCGATGATGACGAACGGGATGGCGCGCGATCGCAGCATCGCGCGGTACTCGGGCGGGAGGTCGGAGAAGACCAGCACGACGCCGACCGGGCGGCGCCGGAGCACGCCCTCGACCCAGTCCGGGCGCGGGCGAGTGCCGGCTGCCGCTCTCGGTGAGCACCACGCTCATCCCGTGCTCGGCGGCGATGTTCTCGACGCCGCGGATGATCTCCATCGACCAGGCGGCCTCCAGCTCGTGGAAGACCAGTTCGATGAGGCGGGTGGGCTGCTCGTCGCCGGAGCCGCGTCGCAGGTAGCCGTGCTCGGCGAGCATCGCCTCGACGCGGCTGCGGGTCGCGGCCGAGACGTCGGCGCGGCCGTTCAGCACCTTCGAGATCGTCGACAGCGAGACGCCGGCCTCGTCGGAGATCTGGGCGAGGGTCGTACGTCGATGTGCTCGGGAGCTGGGATTTCGGGCCATGTCGCGAAACTATCGGACGCAGTCGGCCCGTGTCGAGCGGCCGCGCCAGGATGGCCGCGCTCCCACCGATTCATTTGTTGCTATTGACACCAAATGCTCGCCATGCGTAGCATCGCCCCACCCAAATCATTTCGACCGTGACGTCGAAACTTTCGAGAGGTGTTCGATGATGAACAAACGCAGCAAGCTGATCGCGGTCACCGCAGCCGCGACACTCGCGCTCGGCGCCCTCGCCGGTTGTAGCACCGGCGACCGGCGGCGGCGACGGCGACAAGGTCACCATCACCTGGTGGCACAACGGAACCGGCGAACCCCTGCTCGGGTTCTGGGAGGACGTCGCCGCCGAGTTCGAGGATGACCACCCGAACGTGACCGTCAACGTCGAGGCGTACCAGAACGAAGAGCTGCAGCGCACCCTCATCCCCAACGCGCTGCGCTCCGGCAGCGGCGTCGACCTCTTCCAGCAGTGGGGCGCCGGCGAGCTCGCCGCCCAGGTCGAGGCCGGCTACGTGATGGACATCACCGACCAGGTCGCCGACGAGGTGGATGCCATCGGCGGCGCCGTCGCGCCGTGGCAGTACCAGGGCAAGACCTACGGTCTGCCGTTCAACTTCGGCATCGAGGGCTTCTGGTACAACAAGGACCTGTTCGCGCAGGCCGGCATCGACGCGCACGCCGACGACGCTCGACGAGCTCTACGACGCCATCGACGCGCTGAAGGACGCCGGCATCGCGCCGATCGCCGTCGGCGCCGGTGACAAGTGGCCCGCCGCGCACTACTGGTACAACTTCGCGCTGAAGTCGTGCTCGCCCGAGGTGCTGCAGAAGGCGCAGACCGACTACGACTTCTCCGACGACTGCTTCCTCGAAGGCCGGCGAGCTGCTGCAAGGACTTCATCGACTCCGAGCCGTTCAACGAGGGCTTCCTCGCGACCAGCGCCCAGCAGGGCGCCGGAAGCTCGGCCGGCCTGCTCGCCACCGGCAAGGCGGCCATGGAGCTGATGGGTCACTGGAACCCCGGCGTCATGGGCGGCATCCTCGCGGAGGAGACCGGCGGCGACGCGGTCGCACCCGAGTTCCTCGGCTGGTTCAACTTCCCGGGCATCGACGGCGCGGAGGGCGACCCGACGGCGGCCCTCGGCGGCGGCGACGGATTCTCCTGCGCGGCATGGGCCCCGCCGGAGTGCGTCGAGCTGCTGAAGTACATCTCCAGCGTCGACGTGCAGACGCGCTTCGGCGAGAGCGGCGCGGGCGTGCCCGTGACGAAGGGCTCCGAGGCCGGCATCTCCGACCCGAACCTGCTGCAGGTGCTCGACGGACTGCAGAGCGCGTCGTACGTGCAGCTCTGGCTGGACACCGCCTACGGCCCGACGGTCGGCGGTGCCATGAACGACGGCATCGTCGCCCTGTTCGGCGGCAGCGGCAGCGCCGGAGGACATCGTGAAGATCGATGAAGGACGCGGCGGCGACCCTCTAACACATGTCCGCATCAACCCTGACGGCCGGGCCCGCGGTGACACACCGCGGGCCCGGCCCCCGCCCGGCCGCGCCGCGCGTTCGACGCGTCGCGGCCGGCTGCTGATCGTCGCGTTCGTCGCGCCCGCCCTGATCGTCTACGTGACGTTCGTGCTGCTGCCCGGTCGTGCTCGCCGCGGTCTACAGCTTCTTCAACTGGAACGGGCTGAGCGCGCTCGACCGGTTCATCGGATTCGACAACTACGTGCGCGCGCTCACCGACCCGGTCTTCCAGGCCGCGATCGGGCACAACCTCGCGCATCGTCGGCGCTGTCGCTCGTCGATCCAGGGCCCCATCGCGATCGGCGTCGCCCTGCTGCTCAACCGCCGCATGCGGGGCCGCACCGTCTTCCGCGTCCTGATCTTCGTGCCCTTCGTGCTCAGCGAGGTGATCGCCGGCCTCGCCTGGAAGCTGCTGCTGCAGCCGCAGGGTCCCTTCGACGGCGTGCTCGAGGCGCTCGGGCTCGGCGCGCTCCGCCAGCTCTGGCTCGCCGACCAGAACGTCGTGTTCTGGACCCTCTTCTTCGTGCTGAGCTGGAAGTACCTCGGCTTCGCGATCATCCTGTTCCTCGCCGGCCTGCAGGGCGTGCCCGACGAGCTGTCGCGAGGCGGCGCAGATCGACGGCGCCACGCTGGTGGCAGACCCAGCGGCACATCACCATCCCGCTGCTCGGCTCCCACCATCCGCATCTGGGCGTTCCTGTCGATCATCGGCTCGCTCCAGCAGTTCGACATGGTCTGGATCCTGACCGGCGGCGGCCCGGTCAACGCGACGACCACGATGGCGACCTACATGGTGCAGTACGGATTCCAGCGCTCGCAGCTCGGCTTCGGCAGCGCCGTCGCGGTGATCCTGTTCGTCGTCTCCCTCGTCTTCGCGCTGCTCTACCAGCGCTTCATCCTGCGGCGCGACTTCGGGGCTCGCTGACCGGGGGGTGAACTGATGACCGCCCTGCACCGCGCCCGCGCGGCGCGCTTCGACTGGGGCCAGCCCTTCGTCTACTTCGTCGCGCTGCTCGCCGCGGCGGTCACGATCGTCCCCGTGTCTGTACGTCATCATCGGCGGCTTCCGCACCACCGCGCAGATCAACGCCGACCCGGCCGGGCTGGCCCGACCCGTGGACTGTCGACGAAGTACACCGACGTCCTCGGCTCCGCGACGTTCTGGACGCAGGTGCTCAACAGCACGATCGTCGCGGTCGGCGACCACCGCTCGGCGCGGTGGTCCTCGGCGTCATGGCGGCGTTCGTGATCGCGCGCTACGAGTTCCGCGGGCGCGAGGCGCTCTTCTCGCTGTTCACGGCCGGGCCTGCTCTTCCCGCTGTCAGGTCGCGATCGTGCCGCTCTACGTGATGCTCAAGAACCTCGGCCTGCTCGGCACGCTCGCGGGCGTCGCGATCCCGCAGATCGCCTTCGCGCTGCCGACGACGATCATCATCCTGGTGCCGTTCCTGCGCGCGATCCCCGGCCGAGCTCGAGGACGCCGCGATGATCGACGGCGCGAGCCGGTTCGGCTTCTTCTGGCGCATCCTGCTGCCGCTGTCCGGCCCGGGGCTCGTCACCGTCGGCGTGCTCGCGTTCGTGAAGAGCTGGAACGCCTACCTGCTGCCGCTGCTCACGCTCGGCAGCCCGAAGACGGCGACGCTGCCGCTCGGGGTGCAGTACTTCTCGACCGCGTACTCGCAGGACACCGCCGCCGTGCTCGCGTTCACGTCGCTCGCGATGCTGCCCGCGCTGCTGTTCTTCACCCTCGCGCAGCGCCGCATCGTCGGCGGCCTGACCGGGGCGGTGAAGGGATGACCCTTCGACACGCGCCGAGGGCGCTACGCAGGCACGCCGCTCGTCCGATCGCGTCGAGCAGCTCATCGACGCGCTCTCGCTCGAGGAGAAGATCGCCCAGCTCTACGGCGTCTGGGTCGGCGCCGGCGACCGACGGCGGCGAGGTCGCCCCGCACCAGCACGACTTCGTCGACGACTCGGTCGACCTCGACGCGCTGCTGCCGCACGGGCCTCGGGCAGCTGACCCGTCCGTTCGGCACCGCGCCCGTCGATCCGGCGCTCGGCGCGCTGTCGCTGATGCGCACCCAGCAGCGCATCGTCGCGGAGGGCGCCCACGGCATCCCGGCGATCGCGCACGAGGAGTGCCTCGCCGGCTTCGCGGCCTGGGGCGCGACCGCCTACCCGGTGCCGGTCTCGTGGGGCGCGACGTTCGACCCCGAGCTCATCGAGCGGATGGCGGCGACGCATCGGCGCGCGACATGCGCTCGGTCGGCGTGCACCAGGGTCTCGCCCCCGTGCTCGACGTCGTGCGCGATGCCCGCTGGGGACGGGTCGAGGAGACCATCGGCGAGGACCCGTACCTGGTCGGCTCGATCGGCGCGGCGTACGTGCGCGGCCTCGAGTCGGCGGGCATCGTCGCGACGCTCAAGCACTTCGTCGGCTACTCGGCCTCGAAGGGCGGGCGCAACCTCGCGCCCGTGTCGGTCGGACCGCGCGAGCTCGCCGACGTGCTGCTGCCGCCGTTCGAGATGGCGCTGCGCGAGGGCCGGCCGCGCTCGGTCATGAACGCGTACACCGACATCGACGGCGTGCCGACGGCGGCCGACGCCGCGCTGCTCACCGGCCTGCTGCGCGACACCTGGGGCTTCGAGGGCACCGTCGTCGCCGACTACTTCGCGGTCGCCTTCCTGAAGATGCTGCACGGCGTCGCCGGCACCTGGGGCGAGGCCGCGCCGCCGCGCTGACCGCGGGCATCGACGTCGAGCTGCCGACGGTGCACACCTTCGGGGCGCCGCTCGTCGCGGCGGTGCGCGACGGGCGTGCTCGACGAGGCCGTGATCGACCGCGCGCTGCGCCGCGTGCTCGCGCAGAAGCAGCGAGCTCGGTCTGCTCGACGCGGACTGGTCGGCGGTGCCGCCGGCGCTCGCCGGGCGCGGACCTCGACGACCCCGAGGCCCTGCGCGGCACGATCGACCTCGACCCGCCCGCGAACCGCGCCCTCGCGCGCGAGATCGCCGAGCAGTCGGTCGTGCTGCTGCGCAACGACGGCGTGCTGCCGCTCGCGACGCCGGCCGCGCGCGCATCGCCGTGGTCGGCCCGAACGCCGACGACCCGTTCGCGATGCTCGGCTGCTACTCGTTCCCCGCGCACATCGGCGTGCAGCATCCCGAGGTCCCGCTCGGCATCGACCTGCCGACCGTGCTCGAGGCGATGCGCGCCGAGTTCCCGGACGCCGCAGATCGACGTCCGCGCTCGGCACGACCATCGACGGCGGCGAGACCGACGGCATCGCGGCGGCGGTCGCGCTCGCCGACGCGGCCGACGTCGTCGTCCTCGCGCTCGGCGACCGCGCCGGCCTGTTCGGCCGCGGCACGAGCGGCGAGGGCTGCGATGCCGAGTCGCTCGAGCTGCCCGGCGCCCAGCAGCAGCTGCTCGATGCGCTGCTCGCGACCGGGACCCCGGTCGTCGTCGCCCTGCTGACGGGCCGCCCGTACGCGCTCGGCCGCGCGGCGACGGAGGCGGCGGCGATCGTGCAGACCTTCTTCCCGGGCGAGGAGGGCGGGCCGGCGATCGCCGGCGTGCTCAGCGGGCGGGTGAACCCGAGCGGCCGGCTTCCGGTGAGCATCCCCCGCTCACCGGGCGCGCAGCCGTCGACCTACCTCGCGGCCGCCGCTCGCGTCGGCGAGCTCGGTGTCGAACATCGACCCGACCGCGGCGTTCCCGTTCGGCGCGGGCATCGGGTACACGACGTTCGAGTGGTCCGACCTCGCCGCCGACGCCGACGAGATCGCGCACCGACGGGTCGGTCGAGCTCTGCGCTCACGGTGCGCAACACGGGCGACCGCGCGGGAGCCGAGGTCGTGCAGCTCTACCTGCACGACCCGGTCGCGTCGGTGGTGCGCCCGGTGCAGCGGCTGATCGGGTTCCGCAAGGTGCGTCTCGAGCCGGGGCGAGTCGGCGCGCGTGACGCGTCGACGGTGCCCGCCGATCTGGCGTCGTTCACCGGGCGTGACCGGCGAGCGCATCGTCGAGCCCGGCGAGCTGGTGCTCGGCTTCGGGCGCTCGAGCGCCGACATCCCGCTGACGCACGACGGTCGTGCTGACCGGCCCGGTCGCGTCGTCGCTCGACGTGCGCCGCACGCTGGAGCGCACCCGCGAGTCGCGTGCAGCGCCGCGCTGCCGAGCCGTGCGGACGACCGCGCTAGGTGGATGCGCGTGCCGCGCGCCGCGAACCGCTGCTGCAGCAGCACCGCGACGACGATGATCGCGCCCTTCGTGACCGCCTGCACCGACGTCGACAGGTTGTTCTGCGTGAACACGTTGGTCAGCGTCGAGAAGATCAGCACGCCGAGCACGGTGCCCATGATCGTGCCGCGTCCGCCGATGAGCAGGGTGCCGCCGACGACGACCGCGGCGATCGCGTCGAGCTCGTAGAGCTGGCCGTGGGTCGAGGTGCCGACTCCGGTGCGGCCGAGCATCATGACGCCGGCGATGCCGGCGGCGAGACCCGGCGAGCACGTAGAGCATGACCGTGTGGCGCTTGACCTTGAGGCCGGCGAGGCGCGAGGCCTCGAAGTTGCCGCCGAGGGCGACCGTGCGACGACCGAAGGTGGTGCGCGACGAGCAGGAACCAGCCCACCGCCGCGGCGATCACGAAGATCCAGATCAGCCAGGGTCGATGCCGAGCAGGTCGCCGCGGAAGAACTCCTTGAACGTCGATGACGTTGATGATCTGGGTCTGCTTGTTCGAGAGCAGCTCGGCGAGTCCGCGCGCGCGCGACGAGCATGGCGAGGGTCGCCATGAAGGGCACCACCCGCCCGTAGGCGATGACGATGCCGTTGACGAACCCGGCCGCGCGCGCCGACGACGATCGCGATCAGCACCATGAGCAGCCAGCTGCTGGAGTCGGCGGCGGCCTGCACGCGCCGACGAGGGTCGCGACGACGGTCGCGAGCCCCATCACCGAGCCGACCGACAGGTCGATGCCGCCGGCGGTGATGACGAAGGTCATCCCGATGCTGATCACGCCGATGATCGACGCGAACCGCAGGATGGTGAGCGCGTTGTCGACGTCGAGGAAGCGGTCGCCCGGCGGTGATCGCGCCGACCACGACGATCAGCAGCAGGGCGATGACGAGGCCGAGGTTGCGGCCGACGACCGCCGCTGAGGAAGCGGCGGAGCGGGCTGACCGGTCGCGGCGGCGGCGCGGGTTCACGGTCGCCGGGGCGGGGGTGGGGGTCTGCTCGCTCACGCGGCGTCTCCTTCCATGATGAGGTCGAGCACGCCGTGCTCGTCGATGTCGGTGGCGTGCGGTGGTCTGGATGACGCGGCCGTCGGCGATGACGAGGACGCGGTCGGAGAGGCCGAGCACCTCTTCGATCTCGCTGGAGACCACGACGATGGCGGTGCCGGCGTCCGCGAGGCGGCGGATGAGCTGGTAGATCTCGGTGCGGGCGCCGACGTCGACGCCGCGGGTCGGCTCGTCGAGCAGCAGCACCTTGGTGCCGTGCACGAGCCAGCGGGCGAGCAGGATCTTCTGCTGGTTGCCGCCGGAGAGGGTGCCGGTCGCGCGGTCGGGGTCGGCCGGACGCAGTTCGAGCGCCTCGATCTGCTCACGGCTCGACGCCGCGCTCGCGGCGCTCGTCGAGCAGCGTCGCCCGCGCGAATCGCGCGAAGCGACGACAGGGTCACGTTCTTGAAGACGGGCTCCTCGAGCAGCAGGCCCTGGCTCTTGCGCTCTTCGGGGGAGAGGCCGATGCCGCTTGTTGACGGCGTCGCGCACGGAGCCCGGCCGCAGCATCGCGTGCCGTCGATCGACGACGGTGCCGCTGGTCGCCTTGCGCGCGCCGTAGACGGTCTCGACGATCTCGGAGCGGCCCGAGCCGACCAGTCCGGCGAGGCCGACGACCTCGCCGGCCCGCACGGTGAACGAGACGTCGCTGAACGTGCCGCGCAGCGCGAGTCCGTCGACCTCGAGCACGACGGGCGCGTCCGCGGGCACGTCGCGCCGCGGCGGGAAGACGTGCTCGACGTTGCGGCCGGTCATCAGCCGGATCAGCTCCGTGGTCGGGGTGTCGGCGACGGGCAGGCCGCTGGCCATGCTGCTGCCGTCCTTGATGACGGTGATGCGGTCGCCGATCTGGCGGATCTCGTCGAGCCGGTGGGAGATGTAGATGACGGCGATGCCCTGGCGACGTCAGCTCCTCGACGACGCGGAAGAGGTTCTTGACCTCTTCGGAGTCGAGCACCGCGCTCGGCTCGTCCATGACGATGAGGCGGGTGTCGCGCGACAGGGCGCGCGCCATGCTGACGATCTGCTTGTTCGCGGCCGACAGGGTGCCGACCTCGCGCGACGGGTTGAGGTCGCCGTGGCCGAGCCGGGCGAGCAGGTCGCGGGCGCGGCGGTTCGCGGCGCCGGTGTGCAGCACGCCGGCCGTCGACAGCTCGTGGCCGAGGTAGATGTTCTCGGTGATGGTCAGGCCGTCGACGACGTCGAGCTCCTGGTACATGGTCGCGATGCCCGATGCCCAGCGCCGCGGTGGGCGACGGGATGGTGGCCGGCTGGCCCTGCCAGATGATCTCGCCGCCGTCGGGCTGGTACGCGCCGGACAGGATCTTGATGAGCGTCGACTTGCCGGCGCCGTTCTGTCCGAGGACGCAGTGCACCTCGCCGGGGAGCACCTCGAGGTCGACTCCACGCAGCGCGGGGACGCCGGCGAACGACTTGGTGATGCCGCGCATCGTGAGCAGCGGCTCCTGCCGGTGCGGGCACTAATGACGCCGCAGAATCGCCTTTGACCATAGGGGGACGATAGCATCCGACCACTTATGACGACCAACGAGAAAAAGTTGCCAGTCTGTGACGAACTTCTGATACCGTGACCGAAGTCAGCGCGGACACGGACCGAGCAGCCCCTCCTGGGCAGCGGTGCGGACGGCGTCCACGCCGACACACTGCGGAACATTCACCAAGGGAACACCCCATACACGGGATCCCCCACCAAGGAGGAAGCACATGCTCGCAATTCGCAAGCGTCTGCTCGTCGCCGCCGGCGCACTGGCGATCGCCGGTCTGGTTGCCGGCTGCACGACGGGCGGTGGCGGCGGTAACACCGGCCCCACCAACAACGCGAACAACGACGAGACCGGCGAGACCATCACGATCGGTTTCTCCGGCCCCGCCGCCGACCACGGCTGGCTCGGCGCGATCAACTCGTCGGCCATCGCCGAGGCGGCGAAGTACCCGGACATCGACCTGGTCGTCGCAGAGGGCACGAACGACGCCAACCTGCAGATCAGCCAGGTCGAGACCTTCATCAACGACGGCGTCGACGCCATCGTGCTGCTGCCGACCGACGGCGCCGCGCTCACCGAGGTCGCGATCCAGGCGATGGAGGCCGGCATCCCGGTCATCAACGTCGACCGCGAGTTCTCGAGCACCTTCGCCGCACGCGTCACCATCCTCGGTGACAACTACGGCATGGGCGTCAGCGCCGGCACCTACATCTGCGAGCAGCTCGGGGACAACCCCGACGCCGTCGTGGCCGAGGTCGCCGGCATCGACTCGCTGCCCCTGACGCAGGACCGTTCGCGCGGCTTCGCCGACGCGCTCGGCGACTGCGGCCTCGAGGTCAGCAACCGTGTCGCCGCGGACTTCACCGTGCAGGGCGGCGAGGCAGTGACCTCGCAGCTGCTGGCATCGGCGCCGCAGATCGACGCCATCTGGAACCACGACGACGACCAGGGTCTCGGCGTGCTGGCAGCCATCGAGGCCGCCGGACGCGACGAGTTCTTCATGGTCGGCGGCGCCGGCTCCAAGAACGCGATGGACGCCATCAAGGCGGACAACAGCGTGCTGAAGGCGACGATCATCTACCCGTCGACGCAGGCCGCTGACGGCATCCGCCTGGCTCGCCTCGTCGTGCAGGGCAAGGCGCTCTCCGACCTCGTCGAGGTCGAGGTCCCGAACCGCATCGTGCTCAGCGCGCCGGTCGTGACCAAGGAGAACGTCGACGAGTACCTGCCGGCCGCGTTCGCCAGCTAGCAGTCCCACCACGGACGCCCGCGCCGCGCACCTTCCGGCGCGGGCGTCCGCATACCCCTCTGCCCTCCTCCACCACCACCTCTGACCACCACTCCGAGAGGGAGACCACACGATGACCTCGATGCGCGTGGCCATGATCGGCTACGGCTTCATGGGAGCCGCGCATTCGCAGGGCTGGCGGGTCGCCCCGCGGTTCTTCGACCTCCCCGCCTCCCCCGAGATGACCTTGCTCGTCGGCCGCAACCCAGGATGCCGTGGCAGCCGCCGCTGAGAAGTGGGGCTGGGCCGAGACCGCCACCGACTGGCGCGACGCCATCGCCCGTGACGACATCGACGTGATCGACATCGTCACCCCCGGCGACTCGCACGCCGAGATCGCGATCGCGGCCCTCGAGGCCGGCAAGCACGTGCTCTGCGAGAAGCCGCTCGCCAACACGGTCGCCGAGGCCGAGGCGATGGCCGCCGCCGCCGAGAAGGCCGCCGCGAAGGGCGTCTACGCGATGCTCGGCCACACCTACCGCCGCGTTCCCGGCGACGACGTTCGCCCGCGACCTGGTCGCCGCCGGCAGGATCGGCGACCGTGCAGCAGGTGCGCGCGAGCTACCTGCAGGACTGGCTCATCGATCCGCGACCCCGCTGGTCTGGCGCCTGCAGAAGGACCTGCGCCGGCTCCGGCTCGCTCGGCGACATCGGCGCCCACATCATCGACCTGACGCAGTACATCACCGGGCATGCGGCTCACCAGCGTCTCCGGCACCCTCGAGACGATCATCAAGAAGCGTCCGGTGCTGGAATGCACGTCCGGCCTCGGCGGCACCGGCGGCAGCGAGCTCGGGGACGTGACCGTCGACGACGTCGCGCTGTTCACCGGACGCTACGACTCCGGCGTGCTCGGCATCTTCGAGGCGACCCGGTTCGCGACCGGCCGCAAGAACGCGCTGCGCGTGGAGGTCTCCGGGACGAAGGGCGCGATCGCCTTCGATCTCGAAGACCTCAACACGCTGCAGTTCTACGACGCGACCGCCGCGGCCGGGACGCAGGGCTTCACCCGCATCCTGGTCACCGAGCCGGAGCACCCCTACGTCGCGAACTGGTGGCCGACCGGCCACATGCTCGGCTACGAGCACGGGTTCGTCGCACCAGGCCAAGGACTTCGTCGAGGCGATCAGCGCCGGCGACCCAGCCGACCCCGTCGTTCGCCGACGGCGTGCAGGTGCAGCGCGTCCTCGCGGCCGATCGAGGCCAGCTCTGGCGCCGGGAGCGCCTGGACCGACGTCTAACCTGTCAGCACGAACGCATCAACTGGAGGACCCCATGGCTCGCCCCGTCACCCTGTTCACCGGCCAGTGGGCCGACCTGCCGCTCGAAGAGGTGGCGAAGCTCGCCTCCGGATGGGGCTACGACGGCCTCGAGCTCGCCTGCTGGGGCGACCACCTCGACCCGTGGCGCTGGGACGAGGACGGGCTACGTCGAGGGCAAGCTCGCGCATGCTCGAGAAGTACGACCTGAAGGTGTGGGCGATCTCGAACCACCTGAAGGGCCAGGCCGTCTGCGACGACCCGATCGACCAGCGGCACCGCGACATCCTGTCGGCGAAGGTCTGGGGCGACGGCGAGCCGGAGGGCGTGCGCGAGCGTGCCGCCGAGGAGATGAAGCTCACCGCGCGCCTGGCCGCGAAGCTCGGCGTGAAGACGGTGATCGGCTTCACCGGGTCGTCGATCTGGAAGTACGTGGCGATGTTCCCGCCGGCCTCGCAGGCGATGATCGACGCCGGCTACCAGGACTTCGCCGACCGCTGGAACCCGATCCTCGACGTCTACGACGAGGTCGGCGTGCGGTTCGCGCACGAGGTGCACCCGAGCGAGATCGCCTACGACTACTGGACGACCGTGCGCACCCTCGAGGCGATCGGCCACCGCGAGGCGTTCGGTCTCAACTGGGATCCGTCGCACATGGTCTGGCAGGACATCGACCCGGTGTCGTTCATCTGGGACTTCAAGGACCGGATCTACCACGTGGACTGCAAGGACACGAAGATGCGCGCGCGCGACGGCCGCGCCGGTCGGCTCGGGATCGCACCTGGCGTGGGCCGACGGCGCCGCGGCTGGGACTTCATCTCGACCGGGCACGGCGACGTGCCGTGGGAGGCGTCGTTCCGCATGCTCAACCAGATCGGCTACGACGGCCCGATCTCGGTCGAGTGGGAGGACGCCGGCATGGATCGCCTGATCGGCGCCCCCGAGGCGCTCGAGTTCGTGCGGCGGCTGGCTTTCGATGCGCCGTCCGCCGCGTTCGACGCGGCGTTCGCCTCGAAGGACTAGGCTAGACCCCCACCACCATCGCCTCGATGTTCACGGGGCTCAGGGCGTGGTGGATCGCGAGCATGCTCGCGCCCGAGCACCGCGGCATCCGGGCCCGCCTTGGACTGGGTGATCTGCAGGTGCTCGGTCGCGAGCGGCATCGAGCGCGTGTAGACGACCTCGCGCACGCCGGCGATCAGGTGCTCGCCGGCCTGGGCGAGCGACCCGCCGATGACGATGACCGACGGGTTGATGAGGCTCACGCAGGTGGTGAGCACCTCGCCGATGTCGCGACCCGCCTGGCGCACGGCCTGGATCGCGTCGATGTTGCCGCGCTTGACGAGCTCGACGACGTCCTGGCTCGACTCGGCACGCAGCTGGACCTCCTTGAGCGCGCGCCCGAGCGCCGGGACCGGAGGCGAGCGCCTCGAGGCAGCCGCGGTTGCCGCACTGGCACGGCACCTCGGCGCCGCGGGCGACGTAGACGTGGCCGATGTCGCCGGCGGTGCCCTGCGCACCGCGCTGCAGGTAGCCGCCCGAGATGACGCCGGAGCCGATGCCGGTCGCGACCTTGACGAAGACCAGGTGGTCGACGTCGGGCCAGGCGAACTCGCGCTCGCCGAGGGCCATGATGTTGACGTCGTTGTCGACGAGCACCGGGACGTCGAAGCTGTCGCGGAACCAGCCCGGCACGTCGAAGCGGTCCCAGCCGGGCATGATCGGCGGGTTGATCGGGCGGCCGGTCGAGTGCTCGACCGGGCCGGGCAGGCCGATGCCGATGGCGAGCAGGTCGGTGGGCTCGCGTCCGAGCTTCTCGAGCAGACCGCGGGCGGCGGTCTCGACCCAGCCGAGCACCGCCTCGGGACCCTCGGTGACCAGGATGGCGTTCCCCGTCTTCCGCCTGGATCCGCCCGGTGAGGTCGCTGATCGCGATGCGCACGTGCGAGGCGCCGACGTCGACCGCGAGCACGACGCGCTCGCTCGCGGTGATGGCGAACTGCGACGACGGGCGACCTCCGGTGGAGACCGCGTCGCCGACCGGACCGACGAGGCCGAGGCGCATGAGCGCGTCGATGCGCAGGGCGACGGTGGAACGGGCGAGCCCGGTCATCGCCGACAGCTCGGTGCGGGTGCGCGGGCGCCCGTCGCGCAGGATCTGGAACAGGTCGCTGGTGACCGACGACCCGAGGGCGTTGATGTGCCCGTCGGGCCTGATCACGGTTACGTCGGTCACTTTCACAGCTTATCGTGATGATCGACCGAAGTGCCGCACCGTTCCGTCTCTCCCCATCGCCTGCTGCCACGGCCCAGGCAGGTCTGCTCGCGCACTGCAGGCAAGCCCGACCGTTGTCGAAACTGCTCCGGACGATTCGGCGTGTTGACGCCCCGATCTTGACAACGTTGTATATCGGGTCCACCATGAAGCCGCGGGAAGCGATTACGACGTTGTAAACCGTGCCCTCTACCCCTGGCGTCCGACATTCGTCGGCCGCTTTACTCGATGCGTTCGGCGTTCTCTGCGTTGCACGCGAATCTGCACGAGATTGGTAAGAGATCAATGGAGATGACACAGAGGAGCCCCGGCCGTGCGGTCCGGTTCCTAAAACCCCTCGCCGCCCTGGTGCTGGGAATTGCGATGGCCGCAAGCATGACGACGGCGGCGCATGCTGATGGCGTGGACCTCACGCCGGGACCGCACGTCTATGCGGATCCGAATTCGCCGACCGGTTACACCGGTCACTTCGTCTACTACAACGCGACCGCAACCAGCGTGCGGTTCGTCGCCGACATCCTGCTGCGCGACTGGGACAACCCCACCGCCACGACCGTCTATCAGCCGCACCAGTACCGTCCCGGTCTGATGCGCGGCGCAGGTGCATATGACGTGCAGATGACCAACGCCGGCAACGGCTACTGGTACACCGACGTGCCGCTCGCCGCCGGCCCCAACCAGTACTGGTTCTACGTCAACAACAACACGAACCTGTGGGTGACCGACCCGGCGAACCCGCCGATCTACGCCCCGGACGGCCTCACCGGAAACGCACGACGCGCCTTCAACGCCGTGTACGTGCCGTATGACCCGGTGAAGCAGAACTACGCACCGCTCGCCGAACGGGTGATCGCGAATCCGCGGCTCGACTCGCCGAAGGGGACGTGGAGCTATGTGCCGATCCAGATCGGTACCACCACGCGGACGCTCGGGGTCTACCTTCCGCCCGGATATGACCCGAACCGCGCAGAGCCGTACAAGACGATCTACATGCAGCACGGAAGCGGTCAGGACCAGTCCGACTGGATGAACATCGGCAGCGTCCCGATCATCATGGACAACCTGTTGCAGGACGGCCTCACCGAGCCCGCGGTGGTCGTGACGACGAACTCCGCGTACATGGGGTCCTCGCCGTACAACAACCTGACCAACATCATCGTTCCGTTCATTCAGAACAACTACAACGTGTCGACGAACCGGATGGACCGGGCGTTCGCTGGGCTGTCGATGGGCGCGTCGATGACGATCGGCATCATCAACAACAACCCACTGCGGTTCGGGTACTACGGTGTCTGGAGCTTCGGTGCAGCGATCAACAGGAACACCGCGAACCTGAATCAGGCCTACATCCACATCGGATGCGGTACCTGGGACAACCTGAACCTGTGCCCGTCGCAGACCGCCCTCAACAACCTCAACGGATTCGCGAACTACAAGTTCACCCGGCTCGCCGGTGGCCACGACTTCAACGCCTGGCCGCAGCTGTTCGCGATTTTCGCGAAGGATCACCTCTGGCAGCCGCGGTCGTTCGTGAACGGCGCTCCCGTGTTCGTCTCGGGTGGTGAGTCGCAGTCGGTCGATGAGGGCAGCGCGCTGTCCTTCGGCGTCGAGGCGACAGATCCGGATGGCGACGCGCTGACCTACAGCGCGAGCGACCTGCCGGCCGGTGCGAGTTTCGATGCGGAGACGCAGCAGTTCTCGTGGACTCCCGACTACGACCAGGCGGGCGAGTACACGGTGACCTTCACGGCCAGTGACGGGACGCATTCGTACAATCTGTCGGCAACGAAGTCGGTGACCATCACCGTCGGTGATGTGAACCGCGCTCCGGTGTTCACCGCGGGTGGCGAGTCGCAGTCGGTCGATGAGAACCGCGCGCTGTCGTTCGGTGTCGAGGCGACGGATCCGGATGGCGATGCGCTGACCTACAGCGCGAGCGACCTTCCGGCCGGTGCGAGCTTCGATGCGGAGACGCAGCAGTTCTCGTGGACTCCCGAGCTACACCCAGGCGGGCGAATACACGGTCGCCTTCACGGCGACGTGACGGCAACCTGTCGGTCGACGAAGGACGTGACCGTCACCGTCAGGAATGTGACGGTCGCCGAGCAGATCGCTGGGCTCGAGGCAACCGTGGCGGCCTGAGTCTCAAGGCGGTCTGAAGAACGCGCTCACGAAGGAGCTGGGTAAGGTGATCGAAGGAGCTCGGCAAGGGCAACACTGACGAAAGCAGTGAATGCCCTGTCGAGAACTTCATCGAGCGAGGTCACGAAGCCTGCTGGGCGAAGGGCAAGCTGACCGCTGCAGAGGCGGCGGCGCTGACCACAGCAGCACAGGAGACGATTCAGAACATCACCTCGTAGAAACAATCGAACCCAGGACGGGGTGCCGGCAGGAAGTTGCCTGTCGGCAACGTCCGCCTGGGATCGGGCCGGTGAAACTCGCGATACGTGCCTGCGTTCACTTCGGCCGCGAATGCATGCCGTCAGGGGACGATGTCGCCTCGATTGCCATCGGCGGGCGGAATCCTTTACAACGTCGTAGACCCGACTTTACAACGTCGTAAAGTTTTTCTTTACAACGTCGTAATCCGTGGGTAACCTGGCGCCGCGGGCGGCCTTCCGGCGCTCAGCGACCGTTCAAGGAGGAACAAACGATGAGAACATTGCAACTGAATAGACACCCCGAAGGGGTGCGGGACAGGAGCGGTGGCCGCCGACTTCTGAAGCCGTTCGCGTCCCTGGTGCTCGCTGCGGCGATGGTGCTGAGCGTGTCGAGCGGTCGCGGCGCATGCCGACGACGTGGACCTCACTCCGGGGCCCACAGTCATCGCGGACCCCAACTCGCCGACCGGCTACACCGGGCACTTCGTCTACTACAACCCGACCGCGACGAGCGTTCGGTTCGTCGCCGACATCGTGCTGCGCGACTGGGACAACCCGACCAGCCCGACCGTCTACCAGCCGCAGGACTATCGGCCGGGCCTCATGCGCGGCGGCGGCGGGTACGACGTGCAGATGACGAAGGTCGGCGACTACTGGGTCACGGATGTGCCCCTCGCCGCTGGTGCCAACCAGTACTGGTTCTACGTCAACAACAACACCAGCCTGTGGGTGGCCGACCCGGCGAACTCGCCGATCTACGCTCCCGACGGGCTCACCGGCACCGCTCGGCGCGCCTTCAACACGGTGTTCGTGCCGTATGACGCCGAGAAGCAGAACTACGCTCCGCTTGCGGCGCGTGTGATCGAGCTTCCGCGAGCCGATTCTCCCAAGGGTTCGTGGAGCTACGTGCCGATCCAGATCGGGACGACGACGCGCACCATGGGCGTGTACCTGCCATACGGATATGACCCGAACCGTGCAGAGCCGTACAAGACGATCTACATGCAGCACGGCGGCGGTCAGGACCAGTCCGACTGGATGAACATGGGTGATGTCCCCGTCATCATGGACAACCTGCTCGCGGACGGCCTCACCGAGCCCGCGATCGTGATCACCACGAACACGAACTACCTGGGAAGCTCGGGATCGGGGTATCCGAACCTGCGCAACGTCGTCATTCCGTTCGTTGAGACCAACTACAACGTCTCGACGGACGCCATGGACCGGGCATTCGCTGGCCTGTCTGCTGGCGGTATCGTCACGTACAACCTCATCAACTACGACGCCACCCTGTTCGGGTACTACGGCGTCTGGAGCGGTGGGGTCGGCGTCCGCAACACCACGCCGAATCTGAATGTTCCCTACATCCTGTTCGGTGGCGGGGCTTGGGACTTCGGTTTGCCCAACGCGGCGCAGGTTGCTGCGTTGACCAACGCGAACGCCAAGAACGTGGTGGTCGCCGGTGCGCACGACTTCAACGCCTGGAACCAGCTGTTCACGACCTTTGCGAGGGACTACCTGTGGCAGCCGAGAGCGTTCGTGAATGGCGCTCCGGAGTTCGTCGCGGGTGGCGAGTCGCAGGCTGTGGATGAGGGCAGCGCGCTGTCCTTCGGTGTCGAGGCGACGGATCCGGATGGCGATGCGCTTGCCTACTCGGCCAGCAACCTGCCGGCTGGAGCGTCGTTCGATGCGGAGACGCAACAGTTCTCGTGGACTCCCGGCTACACCCAGGCCGGCGAGTACACGGTCACCTTCACGGCTAGCGACGGGACGCATTATTACAACCTGTCGGCGACGAAGGATGTGACCATCACCGTCGGGAATGTGACGGTTGCAGAGCAGATCGCCGGACTCGAGTCAGCGGTCGACGGCCTGAGTCTCAAGGACGGCGACAAGAAGTCGCTGAACAAGGAACTGGATAAGGCGACCAAGGAACTCGGCAAAGGCAATGCTGACAAGGCAGTCGACCATGTCGAGAAGTTCATCGAACGCGTCGAGAAGCTGGTGGACAAGGGCAAGCTGACCGCTGCAGAGGCGGCCGCGCTGATCCATGCGGCGCAGGAGACGATCCTCAACATCACCTCCTAGAAGCGCTCGATCCCAGTGCGGGGTTGCCGGCAGATCCCCTGTCGGCAACCCCGTCTGGCTGTTGGCTCTACAGGGTCTCGAGAACGACGGCCGGCGCTGCGTCGTCGACAGGGTCGGAGAAGCCCGTCGATTCGCGTCCGACGACGTGGTAGTCCGACAAGATCTGCCGCGGCGCGACGCGGTCGCCCTTCTCCTTGACCCGCTCGAGCAGCAGGTCGACGGCCACCTGGGCGATCTGATCACGACCGGGCTCCACACTCGACAGCGACGGGACCGAGAACCGGGACTCGTCGATGTTGTCGAAGCCAATCACAGCCACGTCGTGCGGTACTCGAACCCCCGCCTCGCCGAGAGCCCGGAGAGCGCCCAGCCCGAGCGCATCGTTCAACGTGAACACGGAGTCGAACGGGGTGCCATCCTGCAGCAGTCCACGCATCGCGGCGGCGCCGTTCTCACGGTGCCAGGGTGCCGCGACTCGCACGAGTTTCGGATCGTACGGTATGCCCGCTCCTTCGAGTGCTTCGCGATAGCCCCGAATGCGGAGGTTCGCCGACCGGATGTCATCCTGGTTGTGGTGCGCTCCGATCACGGCGATCCGGCGCCGGCCGATACCGAGCAAGTGCTCGGTCGCCGCGCGGGCGGATTCGACATTGTGCATCGTGACATGGTCAGTGGGTCCGCCGAAGATCCGCTCACCGAGCAGCACGAGGGGGAAACCGACGTCGAGCAGTTCGATGTCCTCCTGGCCCAACTGGTCGGGGCTGAAGAGCACGCCGTCGGTGAGTCGGAGGCGTTCCCCGGCCAGCACCGCCAGTTCCCCTTCGCGCGTCGCCCCGGTCTGGTCGATGACCACTGAGACGTTGTGACGGCTGGCCATCCGGATGATCGTGTCGGCGAGCTCTGCGAAATAGTTCTGCCGGAGCTCCGGGATCGCCAGGCCGATCACGCCGGTCCGCCCGGACCGAAGGCCTCGCGCCGAGAGGTTGGGTCGGTAGTCGACCTCGGCGATCGCGGAGAGCACTCGCTCACGAGTGGAGGGCCTGACGTGGGGGTAGTCGTTCACCACGTTCGAGACGGTCTTGATCGAGACGCCCGCCACACGAGCCACATCGTGCAGTGTCGAGACCATGGGACTCCATCCCTGAGTTTTTCGGACGTCGCGCGGGACGAGTTCCACGCTTTGGCTTGACAGCGCCGCCAAGGTTAGCAATAGTCTACGTACAACGTTGGAACTACAACGTTGCATATTGCGAATCGGACCCCCAAGTACTTCGCGGCGCACGGTCGATGTCGACCTGAGCCGCCGGTTTGCCGAGGCGCAGCACCGACAAAGTTGTCCACGCATCCGAAAGGAATCGATCAATGAAGATGAAAAAGGTCATCGCCGCTGCCGCCGCAATTGCGGTTGCCGGCGTCCTCGCCGCCTGCTCCGGCGGAGGTGGCACCGGGGGCGGAAACGACGCTGCCAACTGCACCAACAAGATCACGAAGACCGACATCCCCGTCGTCACGCTCTGGGCCTGGTACCCCAACACCGAGCTCGTCGTCGACAACTTCAACGCGCTGCACGACGATGTCCAGGTCTGCTGGACCAACGCCGGTGCGGGTGGTGACGAATACGACAAGTTCCAGACGGCCATCTCTGCCGGCAGCGGTGCTCCCGACGTCGTCATGCTCGAGGCGGATCGGATCCCGACGTTCCAGATCCAGGAAGCGCTCGCGGACCTGAGCGACCTCGGCTACCAGGACGTGAAGGCGAACTTCAGTGACGGCGCCTGGAAGGACGTCTCTGTCGGCGATGCCGTTTACGGCGCTCCGATCGACGGCGGCCCGATGGGGATGATCTACCGTAAGGACGTCTTCGACACCTACGGCATCACCCCGCCCACCACGTGGGCCGAGTACGAGGCTGCGGCCCAGACGGTGAAGGATGCCGGTGGCCCGTTCTTCGGAGACTTCCCGGCGAACCAGCCCGCGTACGTCACGGCGCTGCTGTACCAGAACGGCGCGCAGCCGTTCACGTACGACCCCGCCAACGAGGGGGAGATCGGGATCGACCTGAACTCGGACGCCGCCAAGGAGGTGCTCGACTACTGGGCCGGACTCGTCTCGAAGGGTCTGGTAAGCACCCAGGACCAGTTCACACCCGAGTACATCTCCGGCGTGATCGGCGGCGACTACGCGACCTACCTTTCGGCCGCATGGGCTCCGGGATACCTGCAGGGTGCAGGCGTTGGTGAAGGTGCCGACGCCGGCGTATGGGCGACCGCCCCTCTGCCGCAATGGGACCCCAGCAACCCGATCTCGGTCAACTGGGGCGGCTCGGCGTTGTCGGTGTCCAGCCAGGCGAAGGACCCGGAGCTCGCGGCCGTGGTCGCGTTCGGGGTCTACGCCGACGACGAATCGCTGAAGGACGGGTGGGAGAACCAGATCATCTTCCCGCTCAACGTCAACGTCCTGAACGACCCCGCGTTCATCGACGCCGAGGTCAAGTTCTTCGACGGCCAGCAGGCGAACAAGGAGGTGTACGTGCCGGCGGCTAACGCCTACACGGGCATGACCTACACGCCGATCGGTCAATACTTCTACACGGCGTTCACCAAGCAGATCGCCGCCATCAACGACGGATCCTCATCCGGATCCGACGCGGCGGATGCACTGCAGGCGGATGTAGCGAAGTACGCGGAGGAACAGGGGTTCACTGTCAAGTGAGCACCTGAACCCGGTGGGCCGACCAGGTGACGGGTCGGCCCACCGACGTCCCTCCGATCGAACAGGAAGTAACCGCCATGACCATCACACAAGCGGCCCGGCGTGGAGCCGGCTCGCGGCCGCGTCGCTCGACGACGCATCGCCAGAACCTCACCGGGTGGCTGTTCGTCGGCCCGTTCGGGATCGTCTTCCTCACGATGCTCGTGCTCCCGCTCGGATTCGCGTTCTACCTCAGCATGTTCCAGAGGGCGCTGATCGGTGGCACCAGGTTCGTCTTCCTCGGCAATTACGCCAAGGCCTTCACCGATCCGTCGTTCCTCGACGGCGTCTGGTTCGTCGTGCGGTTCTCGCTGGTTCTGATCCCGTTCCAAATGGCCATCTCGCTCGCCATCGCGCTCATCCTCGACATCGTGACGACCAAATTCGCCAGGTTCTCGCGCCTGATGATCTTCATGCCGTACGCGATCCCGGCCGTCATCGGCGCTTTGATGTGGGGATTCCTCTACAGCAAGAACTTCGGTCCGATCGCCGACCTCTTTGAGGCCCTCGGAACGACTGGGCCGGACTTCTTGAGCAAGGGACTGATCTTCTGGGGCCTGCTCAACGTGGTGACCTGGCAGTGGGCCGGGTACTACATGATCATCCTGTTCGCCGCACTGCAGGGAATCGATCCCACTCTGTACGAAGCGGCCCGTATCGACGGTGCGTCGCAGTGGCAGATCATCCTCCGCATCAAGATCCCGCTGGTGGCCCCCGCTCTCGTGCTGATCCTGGTCTTCGCTCTCATCGGAACCCTGCAGTTCTTCAATGAACCGAAGATCCTGCAGAACCTTGCGGCCGGCGCCATCCCGGAGGACTTCACGCCGAACATGTACGCCTATCAGCAGGCGTTCACGCTGGCGAACTACAACTACGGCTCGGCGATCTCATTCGCGCTCGGTGCGGTCGTCTTCATCTGCGTGTACATCTTCCTATTCGCCACACGCAAGCGGGGGAGCTTCCTCTCATGAGCGCGACGCGAAGTTTCCGTGTTCGTCGTGCGCCAAGGCAACTCACCCTCCAGATCGTGCTCGGCTTGCTCGTCGTCTACTTCCTGATCCCGTTCTGGTGGGTCATCGTCAATAGCTCGAAAAGCTCGGCCGGGCTGTTCGGCGGTGGGAACGCCTTGTGGTTCGCCCGCGACATCGACTATTTCGGCAACCTGGTACAGCTGTTCACCTACGGCGGTGGAATCTACGCGAACTGGTTGCTCAACTCGGCGCTCTACGCATTCATCGGAGGGATCGGAGCTACGGCGCTTGCCGTGCTGGCCGGTTATGGCTTTGCCAAGTACCGTTTCTCGGGGCGCCGTCTCGGGTTCTCTGTGCTGCTGGGTGCCGTCATGGTCCCCACCACGGCGTTGGTCATCCCGACTTTCATCCTCTTCTCCCAGATCGGCATCACCAACACGATCTGGGCGGTGATCCTGCCGACACTGCTCAATCCGTTTGGCGTCTACCTCATGAGTGTGTACGCCCGCGATGCGGTGCCAGACGAACTGATCGACGCCGCTCGAGTCGATGGCGCAAGCGAGTTCAGGACGTTCTCGCAGGTCGCCTTGCCCCTTCTGCGCCCCGCCATCGTGACGGTACTGCTGTTGTCCGTCGTGTCGTCGTGGAACAACTACTTCCTCCCGCTCGCGATGCTCTCGGACAACCGTCTCTTCCCGGTGACCGTCGGCATCGGACTCTGGCAGTCCACGGCATCGACCTACGGGGCCGCGGGCGGACAGAGCCTGTGGAGCATCATCATCCTCGGATCGTTGGTCTCGGTCATCCCGCTGATCATCGCGTTCCTGTCGCTTCAGCGTTACTGGCAAGGAGGGCTGGCAATCGGCAGCCTGAAGTAGCCGCAATCACCTATCGCACCGCACGTCATCGTTTTCGAGGAAGCCGTGATCTCCGCACATCTCACCATCGACCCGCATTTCATAGTGGGTCCCATCAATCGCCGCCTGTTCGGCTCTTTTGTCGAGCATCTCGGTCGTTGCGTCTACGACGGCATTTACGAGCCGACTCATCCTGAAGCGGATGAGCACGGGTTCCGGCGCGATGTCATCGAGCTCGTCAAAGAACTCGGAGTGTCGACCATCCGGTATCCGGGTGGCAACTTCGTGTCCGGGTACCGATGGGAGGACGGCGTCGGGGAACGGTCCGAGAGGCCGAAGCGTATAGACCTGGCATGGCACTCTCTCGAGACCAACGAGATCGGTCTGGATGAGTTCGCTGTGTGGCTGCGGAAAGTGGACTGCGAGCTGATGTATGCGGTCAACCTCGGCACTCGCGGTGTGCAGGAGGCGCTGGACGTTCTGGAGTACGCCAACTTGCGCGGCGGGACCGAGCTGTCTGATCGCCGCATCGCGAATGGAGCGCGTGAGCCGTACGACATACGAATGTGGTGTCTCGGAAATGAGATGGACGGCACCTGGCAGCTCGGTCATGGGACGCCGCACGATTACGGCCGTCTGGCCGTGAAGACCGCACGAGCCATGCGTCAGGTGGACCCCGGTCTGGAGTTGGTGGTCTGCGGCAGTTCCAGCGCCCAGATGCCGCTCTTCGGGACCTGGGAACGAATCGTGCTCGAGGAGGCCTACGACGAGGTGGACTACATCTCGTGCCATGCCTATTACGAGCCGCTCAATGGGGACTATGAGAGCTTCCTCGCGTCCGCCGTCAACATGGACAGGTTCATCGAATCGGTCGTTGCGACCGCCGACCACGTGAAGGCGGTCCGAGGAAGTCAGAAGTCGATCAACATCTCGTTCGACGAATGGAACGTCTGGTACCACTCCCGCTACGCAGAGGTCGATCGCATCACCGACCCTCAGGAATGGCCGGCCGCGCCGCGACTGCTCGAAGACGTGTATTCCGTTGTCGACGCTGTGGTGTTCGGCAACCTGCTCATTTCATTGGTTCGACACGCCGACCGGGTGACGGCTGCGAGTCTCGCCCAGCTCGTGAACGTGATCGCCCCCATCATGACCGAGCCGGGAGGCCCGGCCTGGAGGCAGACGACCTACTTCCCGTTCGCGCTCACCGCCAAGCTGGCCAGAGGCGTGGCCCTGGAACTCAAACTCGACTGCCCGACGTACGACACCGAGAAATACGGGGCGGTTGGAGTCGTGGATGCGGTGGCCACTCACGATGCTGCGACCGGTGAAACGTCCGTCTTCGTGGTCAATCGGAGCCTCGATGAGGCAGCGGAATTCGTCGTGGACGCTGCTCTGCTCGGTGATGTGAGACTCATGGGCGCGGACAGTCTGTACGACAACGACATGCATGCCGCGAACACCCTGTCCGATCCCGACCGAGTGAAACTCCGGCCGAATGAGACGGCCAGGCTGGTCGACGGGCAGTTGCGAATCATCCTCCCGCCCGTCTCGTGGACGGCGGTGACATTGCGGTGATCTCAGAACGCGGGATCCTCCGGGTCAACGGGACCCGCATCGTCGATGACCACGGCCCGGTGCTGCTCCGGGGTTTCGGACTCGGCGGCTGGATGAACATGGAGAACTTCATCACCGGATTCGCGGGGTCGGAGTCCCAGCAGCGGCGAGCGCTCCGCCGCGTCCTCGGAGTCGAGGTCTACGAGAAGTTCTTCGACAGGTTCCTCGAGGTCTTCTTTACCGACGCTGATGCGGCCTACCTCGCGGGGCTCGGGGTGAACTCCCTCCGCATCCCGTTCAACTACCGGCACTTCGAGGACGACGACGCGCCGATGGTCATCAAGGACGAGGGGTTCAGGCTGCTCGACCGGGTCATCGAGGCCTGTGCGCATCACGGCATCTATACGATCCTCGACCTGCACGCCGTTCCGGGAGCGCAGAATCAGCACTGGCACAGCGACAACCCCACGCAGTGGGCGGCATTCTGGACGCATCGGCACTTCCAGGACCGCGTCGTGCACCTGTGGGAGGTGATCGCGGACCGATACCGGCGCAATCCGTGGGTCGCGGGCTACAACCCTGTCAACGAGCCGGCCGACGCGCACGGCGACACCATCGGCCCGTTCTACCGTCGCCTTGAGAGCTCAATCCGCGCGGTAGATCCCGACCACATCCTCTTTCTCGACGGAAACCGGTTCTCGACACAGTTCGACCAACTCGGCGAGCCCGTCCCCAACGCGGTCTACACCGCTCACGACTACGCGTTGCCAGGGTTCGTCGACGGCGGACCCTATCCGGGGATCAGCCGTGGCGAGTACGTCGATCGTGACACGCTCGAGCAGACCTTTCTGGCCCGCACGGCATACATGCGCGAGACGAAAACCCCGATCTGGGTGGGTGAGTTCGGTCCGGTGTACACGGGGGACCCCCGGCGCGACGACGAGCGGTACCGCCTCCTCGAAGATCAACTCGAAATCTACCGGCAGCACGAGGCGAGCTGGTCACTATGGACCTACAAGGACATCGGCCTGCAGGGCGTCGTCTCGGCCGACCCCTCCTCGCCGTACCTTCGCCGCATCGCCGGGGTGCTGGAGAAGAAGGCGCGGCTGGGCGTGGATGCGTGGGGATCGACCGACGACGGTGTACGACACCTCATCACGCCCATCGAACGACTGTTCCGGGAGGAGTTCCCGGACTTCGCTCCCTATCCCTGGGGGGCTGATCGGTGGATCGCGGGGCACATCCGTCACGTGATGATCGCGGAGGCGATGGTGGACGAGTTCGCGGCCGCCTTCCGCGGCCTCGGCGTCAACGAGGCCGCGGCCCTCGCCGAGGCGTTTGCGCTAGAGAACTGCGTAGTACGGGGGCGTCTCGC
The DNA here is from genome assembly GCA_963730045.1 of uncultured Actinomycetota bacterium. Classification (GTDB taxonomy): domain Bacteria; phylum Actinomycetota; class Actinomycetes; order Actinomycetales; family Microbacteriaceae; genus JBDSKH01. Next base: position 206,263 of record CAVSPQ010000006.1, read on the forward strand.
GGCGATCCTCGGTTCGTCATTGGCTTCGGACTTCCCGCTGTGATGGTCGGGAAGGGTGGGGTCGCCTGGGTCATGATGTCGTTCCTGGACCGGGCGGCCCCAACTTACCTGAAAGAGCGTCGCCGGCACTGACCGAGCCGATACTGCGGGGTGTTGAATCGACTCATGGAATATCGCAATCTCGGTGCCAGCGGCCTGAAGGTCTCCGCCCTGTCGATGGGGACCATGACATTCGGGGGAGGCGGCAAGTTCGCCGACGTCGGTGCCACCGACCTCGCCGAGGCAAAACGTCAGCTCGATACCGCCGTCGCAGCCGGGGTCAACCTGATCGACACGGCCGACGTCTACTCGAGCGGCGTCTCCGAGGAGATCGTCGGCAAGGCGGTGGCTGGCAAGCGCGACGACCTGCTGATCGCGACGAAGGCGCGATTCGAGATGGGGGACAGTCCCAACGACGAGGGCCTGTCGCGCCACCACCTGATCCGCGCCGCCGAGTCGAGCCTGCGCCGGCTCGGCACCGAGTACGTCGACCTGTATCAGGTACACCAGTGGGACGGCCAGACGCCGCTCGAGGAGACGCTGTCGGCACTGACGCACCTCGTCGACAGCGGCAAGGTGCGATACGTCGGAGTGTCGAACTTCTCGGCCTGGCACCTGATGAAGGCTCTGGGCGTCGCAGAGCGCAAGAACTTCGTGCCGCTCGTCAGCCAGCAGATCCACTACTCGTTGCATGCCCGCGAGGCCGAGTACGAGCTGGTGCCGCTCGCGCTCGACCAGGGCATCGGCATCCTGGTCTGGTCGCCGTTGGCCGGCGGCCTCCTGTCGGGCAAGTACCGCCGCGGCGCGAAGCCGCCCGCCGGCTCGCGTCTGCTCACCGAGTGGAACGAGCCCCCGGTCCCCGACGAGGACAAGCTCTACGACATCGTGGAGGTGCTGGTCGAGGTCGGCGAAGCGCACGGCGTCTCGGCCGCACAGGTCGCCCTGGCCTGGACGATGGCACGCCCGGCGATCTCGACCGTCATCATCGGCGCCCGAACCTCCGAGCAGCTCGCGGACAACCTCGCCGCGGCCGACCTCGTACTCACCGACGACGAGACCCGCCGCCTCGAGGAGGTGAGCCGCCCCGTGCTGCTCTACCCGTACTGGCACCAGGTCGCCAGCGCGAGCAAGCGCCTCGGCCCGGCCGACCTGTCGCTGCTCGGGCGCCACCTGTAGCGCTGCACGCTGTAACGTCGGCCCATGAGAATCCTCCTCGTGGGCGCCGGCGGAGTGGGCGACGCCATCGCGAAGATCGCGGCCCGACGGTCCTTCTTCGACGCCATCATCGTCAGCGACTACGACCTGAGCCGAGCGGAGCGCACGATCGCCTGGGTGGCCGCGAAGCATCCCGAGCAGGCGGCCAAGTACATCGCCGCGCAGATCGACGCATCCGACCCGGAATCGGTCGCGAAGGTCGCGCGCGATAACGAGGCAACGCATGTGATGAACGCCGTCGAGCCGAAGTTCGTGCCGACCATCTTCGCCGGGGCGATCGCGGCCGGCGCCGACTACCTCGACATGGCCATGAGCCTGTCGGAGCCGCACCCGGAGAACCCGTACAGCGAGACCGGTGTGAAGCTCGGCGACGACCAGTTCGCGCAGGCCGACGACTGGGAGAAGGCAGGACGCCTCGCCCTGGTCGGCATGGGGGTCGAGCCCGGGCTGTCCGACGTGTTCGCGCGTTATGCGGCCGACGAGCTGTTCAGCGAGATCGACGAGCTCGGAACCCGCGACGGCGCCAACCTGGTGGTCCGTGACGAGTCGGGCGAGGAGATCTTCGCGCCCAGCTTCAGCATCTGGACCACCATCGAGGAATGCCTGAACCCTCCGGTGATCTGGGAGAAGGACAAGGGCTGGTACACGACGCCGCCGTTCTCCGAGCCGGAGACGTTCGTGTTCCCCGAGGGCATCGGCCCGGTCGAGTGCGTCAACGTCGAGCACGAAGAGGTGCTGTTGATGCCGCGCTGGGTGGACGCGAAGCGCGTGACCTTCAAGTACGGACTCGGTGACGAGTTCATCGGCATCCTGAAGACCCTGCATCAGCTCGGCCTCGACAAGACCGAGCCGCTGCGGGTGCGCTCCGCCGACGGGCCCGTGATGGTGGCGCCTCGGGATGTGGTCGCCGCCGGTCTTCCCGATCCCGCGACACTGGGCCCGCGCATGACCGGCAAGACCTGCGCGGGTCTCTGGGTGACCGGCACGGGCAAGGACGGGAAGCCCCGCGAGGTGTACCTGTACCACGTGAGCGACAACGAGTGGACGATGGCCGAGTACGAGAGCCAGTGCGTCGTGTGGCAGACGGCCCTCAACCCCGTCGTCGCCCTGGAACTGCTGGCCACCGGAACCTGGACCGGCACGGGGGTGCTCGGGCCGGAGGCGTTCGACGCCCGCCCGTTCCTGGAGCTGATGGCGAAGTCCGAGAAGGACGGCGGATACGGCCAGGCCTGGGGCATGGAGGACCGGCTGGCGTGATCCGCCGGTACGAGCCCGCGGGTCCGGTCTGCGGGGTCGCGACGCGGGCAGAGCGGATCTGACCGCTCGCTAGGCTCGTCGCATGACGGATGCCGAAGACCAGGTCGCCGCGGCGAAGAAGGCGCTGGCCGAAGCGGAGGCGGCGCTCGCTGCGGCGCAGGCAGCACGAGAAGTCCGCCGAGACCGCCGCGACGCCCGCCGGGAAGCCGGCCGCCGCATCCGGAGCCACCACCAAAGGTCCGTTGAACAAGGCGGCCATCGAAACCATCACTGCGGGTTACCGGTTTGACGAAGCCGCAATCGAAATGGGAGCCCTGGTCAACGGCGAGCCGATCGTGGATGCCCAGATCCGCATCCCGATCGCCATGGTCAACCGCCACGGTCTCGTCGCCGGCGCCACCGGAACGGGAAAGACCAAGACTCTCCAGGTGCTCGCCGAGCAGCTGAGCGCGGCCGGGCGTCCCGGTGTTCGCCGCCGACATCAAAGGCGACCTCAGCGGCATCGCGACGACGCCCGGAGCGCCCGACCCCAAGCTCCTGGAGCGCACCGAGAGCATCGGCCAGACCTGGACCGCGCACGGCTCGCCCACCGAGTACTTCTCGCTCGGCGGGATGGGTGACGGCGTCCCGATCCGGGCGAGCGTCAAGACGTTCGGTCCGCTCATGCTCAGCAAGGTCCTCGGGTCTCAACCAGACGCAGGAGTCGAGCCTCGGGCCTGGTGTTCCACTACGCCGACAGCAAGGGGCTGCAGCTCATCACGCTGCAGGACCTGCGCGCCGTGCTCAACTACCTGGTCAGCGACGAGGGCAAGGCCGAACTGACCGAGCTCGGTGGGCTCTCGAAGGCCACCGTCGGCGTGATCCTGCGCGAGCTCATCACCTTCGCCGACCAGGGCGCCGACGTGTTCTTCGGCACCCCCGAGATCGACGTGAACGACTTCTTCAGAACGCAGACCGGTCCCGACGGCGTCGAGCGAGGCATGGTGTCGCTGCTCGGCGTGCGCAGCGTGCTCGGCAAGCCGGAGCTGTTCTCCACCTTCCTGATGTGGCTGCTCTCACGGCTCTACGAGACGCTCCCCGAGGTCGGCGACATCGACAAGCCGAAGCTGGTCTTCTTCTTCGACGAGGCGCACCTGCTGTTCAAGGATGCGTCGAAGGACTTCCAGTCGACGATCACGCAGGTGGTGCGCCTGATCCGGTCGCGCGGGGTCGGCATCTTCTTCGTGACCCAGACCCCGAAGGACGTGCCCGGCGACGTCCTCGCCCAGCTCGGCAGCCGGGTGCAGCACCAGCTGCGTGCGCACACCCCCGATGACGCACGAGCGCTGAAGGCGACGGTGTCGACCTATCCGATCTCCGACTACGACCTGGCAGAGGTGCTCACCAGCCTCGGCATCGGCGAGGCGGTCGTGACCGTCATGAGCGAGAAGGGCGCGCCGACTCCGGTCGCCTGGACGCGCCTCCGCGCACCAGAGGGCTCGATGGACCCGACGCCCGATGCCGACATCCAGGCCGCCGTCGCCGCATCCCCGTTGCTGCGCCAAGTACCGGTCTGCGACGCCGACCGGCACCGCGAACGAGGTGCTCGCCCAGCAGGCGCTGCAGCAGGAGTCGGCGCAGGCCACCGCGCAGCAGCAGGCGGCGCAGGCTCGCGAGCTCGACGCGATGCAGAAGCAGGCGATGAAGGATGCCGAGCGCCAGGCTCGCGAGGATCTCGCCGAGCAGAAGCGGCAGGCCCGCACGACCGAGCAGGAGGAGGCACGTCGCCGGCGCGAGGAGGAACGGCGCCTCAAGCAGACCGTCAACGTCGGGGTGCGCGTCGCGCGAGTGCTGGTCGACAAGATCTTCGGGCGCATCGCGCTGATCGAGGAGCGCGAGGTCAGCTCGCGAAGCCCACCGGCATGCCGAGGATCGTCATCACCCAGGCGGCGATCGGCGAGGGCGATGGCGAGCGACAGCGCGAACACCACGATCCACAGGATCGGCCGGTGCTCGAACCAGTACGCGCTGCCCGGGTAGTTGCGGAAGAACTCGGTGATGCCGATCGGCTCGGACGCGACCTGCGCCTTCACCGGGAGTGCGGCCGCGATCGTCTTCAGGTCGCCGTCCTGATAGAAGTTGCCCCGCATCCGGAACAGCCGCTTGCCTTCCTCGTCGGTGACGAGCAGCTGCGTGACCGACTCGGGAGCCTGCCCGACGTAGGTCTCGATCAGGTGCACCGCCGCGATCTTGTCGAGCGGCACCCGGATCATCGGGCTGAAGATGCCGCGCCCGATCAGCTCGGTCTCGGTGACCGCCGAGAACACGGTGAGCTGCCGCACGATCGCGAGCAGGCAGAGCGCGGTCACGATGAGGTGCACGATGAGGACGACGAGCCAGGTGCCGTGCTCGATCGAGAACCAGTAGAGCACCCCGAACAGCGGGATCATCGCCAGCACCACCGAGATGAAGCCGGTCGTGATCAGGGACCGGCGCGGGCGCACCGTGACGAGCGTCTGTTCCGTCACGTCGCCCCTCCCATGGTGGCGCGTGGTGATGACTGCGTGGTGGTGCGTCGTGTGTGCACCAGCGTGGTGATGACTACTGCGCGGAGGATGGGGGATTCGAACCCCCGAGGGCTTTCACCCAACACGCTTTCCAAGCGTGCGCCATAGGCCACTAGGCGAATCCTCCTTGAGGACCCCCCGCGCACCCGCCAGAGCCGGGTTACCCTTGCTGCGTTTCCGCCCTGGGGGAATTGGCCTGGATGGCGCCACGCGGGGAGCCGCTGGAAGTCTACAGGCCCGGACTTTCCCCACCGGTACAGGTCGGTCGCGCCGACTACTCTGAGGTGGTGGTCACCGCCCTCTACCGCCGCTACCGGCCCGAGACGTTCGCCGAGCTGATCGGCCAGTCGCAGGTGACCGACCCGCTGCGCACGGCACTGCGCACCGACCGCGTCAACCACGCCTACCTGTTCAGCGGACCGCGCGGCTGCGGCAAGACCACCAGCGCCCGCATCCTGGCCCGCTGCCTCAACTGCGTCGAGGGCCCGACCGACACTCCGTGCGGCGTCTGCGCCTCGTGCGTCGAGCTCGCCCGCGACGGGGGCGGGTCGCTGGATGTGGTGGAGATCGACGCCGCCAGTCACGGTGGCGTCGACGACGCCCGCGATCTGCGCGAACGGGCCATCTACGCGCCCGCCCGCGACCGCTACAAGATCTTCATCGTCGACGAGGCGCACATGGTCACGTCGGGCGGATTCAACGCCCTGCTCAAGATCGTCGAAGAGCCGCCGGAGCACGTGAAGTTCATCTTCGCGACGACCGAGCCCGAGAAGGTCATCTCGACGATCCGCTCGCGCACGCACCACTATCCGTTCCGGCTGGTGCCGCCGGCGCAGATGCTCGAATACGTGCAGCAGCTCTGCGACAGCGAGAAGGTCGACGGTGCAGCCCGGCGTGCTGCCGCTCGTCGTGCGCGCCGGCGGCGGATCGGTGCGCGACACCCTCTCGCTGCTCGACCAGCTCATCGCGGGTCGGAGTCCTCGGGCGGCACGACCACCGTCGAGTACGAGCGCGCCGTCGCGCTGCTCGGCTACACCCACGGCGCGCTGCTCGACGAGGTCGTCGACGCGGTCGCCGCGATGGATGCCGGGGCCGCCTTCGCCGCCGTCGACCGGGTCGTGCAGACCGGACAGGACCCGCGCCGGTTCGTCGAAGACCTGCTCGAGCGGCTGCGCGACCTGATCGTGGTCGCGGCGACCCGTGACGGCGCGGCGTCGGTGCTGCGCGGTGTCCCGCAGGACGAGCTCGACAGGATGGCGACCCAGGCCGCCGCGTTCGGTGCGGCCGAGCTGTCGCGGGCGGCCGATGTCGTGAACACCGCGCTCACCGAGATGACCGGCGCCACCTCGCCGCGGCTGCACCTCGAGCTGATGGTCGCGCGGCTGCTCGTGCCGGCGACCGACGACTCCGAGCGCGGCGCGCTCGCCCGCGTCGAGCGTCTCGAACGCCGGATCGGCATCGAAGGACTCCGGTGGCAGCCCCGCTCGCCGTGCCCGCGGCGGCGTCGCCGTTCCGGCGCTCGCGACGGCGCCCACCTGCCGACCGGCGCCGACCTGCCGACCGGGCCGGCCTCCGACCGAGCCTGCGCCCGCCGACGCCGGCGCCCACCTCCGACGAGGCCGCGACCGAGGAGCGCGCCACCACCGTCACCGCACGCTCAGCTGCGCGACGCCTGGCCCGAGGTGCTCGAGTCGCTGCAGAAGGCAGCGGGTCGCCGTCCGTGGACCGTGGTCTCGACGACCAGCGTCCACGCCTTCGACGGCGAGGTCCTGACGCTCGGATTCACGAACGAGAACGATGTCGCGAGCTTCCGCCCCGCGCCCGGGGACCCGGTCGGCGAGAGCGTGAGCGAGCACCTCCGTGCCGCGATCCTCGATGTGCTGGGCGTCCGGGTGAAGTTCCTGCCGCGTGTCGAGGCCGGCTGCGTCAGCGCCCGACTCCGGCGCCGACCCTGGACCCGGCGCCCGAGCCCGAACCCGGCGCCGCGGAGCCGGACGCCGCCCGCGCCCGAAGCCGGCGCCCGAGGCCGTACCGGCTGAGCCCGAGCCGCCCGCCGAGTCCGCGACCGCCGAGCCCGCGCCCGGCAGCCCGCGGCGCGAGCCGTCGCGATCCGGCACCCGCCGACGATTCCGGCTGGAACGTGACCGTCATCCCCGGTGCCGCTGCCGGCGCCGCGCCCGCGAAGTCCGCCGCCGCGAAGCCTCCCGCGAAGCCCGCCAAGGCGCCGCGACTGCCCCGGCGGCGAAGCCGGCCAGCCGGCCGGACGGCGCGGCACGTCCGCGGCCACCACGGCATCCGGATCCGCTCGCTACGGCGAGGCGGTCGTGCGCGAGATCCTCGGGGCGAACTTCCTCGAAGAGCAGTCGCTCGCCCCGCGCGACGCCCCCGCCACCCTCGGCGACGTCGCTCCCGCCCGAGCCCGGACCGGAGGCCTGAGCCCGTGTACGAGGGCATCGTGCAGGAGCTCATCGACGAGCTCGGCCGCCTGCCGGGCATCGGGCCCAAGTCGGCGCAGCGGATCGCGTTCCACATCCTGACCACGCAGAGCTTCGACACGACGCGTCTGGCCGCGATCCTCGCCGAGGTGCGCGACAAGGTGAAGTTCTGCGACATCTGCGGCAACGTCACCGAGCAGGAGACCTGCTCGATCTGCCGCGACCCGCGTCGCACCCAGACCACCATCTGCGTCGTCGAGGAGGCGAAGGATGTCGCCGCGATCGAGCGCACGCGCGAGTTCCGCGGGCTCTACCACGTGCTCGGCGGCGCGCTCAGCCCGATCGACGGCATCGGTCCCGACGACCTGCGGTTCGCGCAGCTGGTGCGGCGGCTCGCCGACTCGACCGTCACCGAGGTGATCATCGCCACCGACCCGAACCTCGAGGGCGAGGCGACCGCGACCTACCTGTCGCGCCTGCTCGTGCAGCCGGGCCTTCGGGTCACGCGACTCGCGTCCGGTCTTCCGGTCGGCGGCGACCTCGAGTACGCCGACGAGGTCACCCTCGGCCGCGCCTTCGAGGGCCGCCGGGTCGTCGAGGCCTGACGCCGGATGCCGAGGGCGGGTCCACGGGACCGGGCGCCCGGCTCGAACGTCAGCATCGAGCTGGTGCCGGTCGATGGACGTACAGCCCACCCGGCTTGAGGGTGGTGTGCACGTCCAGTCGGGGTATCGAGCCAGTCCGGGTATCTGAGCCAGTCGGGGTATCGAGCCAGTCCGGGTATCGAGCCAGTCCGGCTATCGCGCAGCGAGGAGCGGGGGTATCGGATCGCGCCAGGTCACCTGGCGGGTCCGCTCCTCGCCCCAGGAACACCCTCGCGGCGAACGTGTTCAGGTGTGGCCGATTCCATGTCTGGCACACTAGCCCGGTGCCTCCCGCAGCAGACCCGCCGGTCCGTCTCGTCGCCTTCGACCTCGACGACACGCTCGCGCCGTCGAAGACCGCGGCCGACCCGCGCATGGCCGCCCTGCTCGTCGAGCTGCTCGGCGTGGTGGAGGTCTGCGTGATCTCCGGCGGCAACTTCGCGCAGTTCGAGACCCAGCTCGTCGCGAATCTTCCGCTCGATCACCCGGACGCGCTCACGCGCATGCACCTCATGCCGACCTGCGGCACGCAGTACTACCTGTTCCGTGACGGCGAGTGGCAGCTGCAGTACGCCGAGAACCTCACCGATCGACCAGAAGGCCGCGGCGCTCGCTGCCGTCGAGGGCGAGGCCCGGCGGCTGGGATTCTGGGAGAGCGAGACCTGGGGTCCCATCCTGGAGGATCGTGGATCGCAGATCACGTTCTCCGCACTCGGCCAGTCCGCGCCGGTCGACGCCAAGAAGGCGTGGGACCCGACCGGCGAGAAGAAGAACGCCCTGCGCGCCGCTGTCGAGCCGCTGCTGCCCGACCTCGAGGTGCGGTCGGGCGGGTCGACCAGCGTCGACATCACCCGGCGCGGCATCGACAAGGCGTACGGGATGCGGAAGCTGGCCGAGCTGACCGGCATCCCCTTCGAGCAGATGATCTTCGTCGGCGACCGGCTCGACCCCGACGGCAACGACTTCCCGGTGATCGCGCTCGGCATCCCGACCGTCGCCGTCGAGGGCTGGCATGAGACCGCGGACTTCGTCGAGCGATTCCTGCGGCCGCACTCGCGCGCGGAATAGACTGCTCGCACGCCGGTGACCGGGTGCGGACCGCACGCATCCGCGCCGATCGCATCCGCATCCGATCCGCATCCGCACCCAGGAGTACCGCCCGTGAGCCTCATCGTGCAGAAGTACGGCGGGTCGAGCGTCGCGGATGCCGAGAGCATCAAGCGGGTGGCGAAGCGCATCGTCGAGACCCGCAAGGCAGGCAATGACGTCGTCGTCGCGGTCAGCGCCATGGGCGACACCACCGACGAGCTGCTCGAACTCGCGCACGAGGTCGCCGCCGATCCCCGACGCACGCGAGCTCGACATGCTGCTCACGACGGGGGAGCGCGTCTCGATGGCGCTGCTCGCGATGGCGATCAAGAGCATGGGCGTCGAGGCCCGCTCGTACACCGGCAGCCAGGCCGGCATGATCACCGACGCCCGGCACGGCTCGGCACGCATCGTCGAGGTGACGCCGGTGCGGCTGCGCGAGGCGCTCGACGACGGCGCGATCGTGATCGTCGCCGGGTTCCAGGGTTTCAACCGCGACAGCATGGACATCACGACGCTCGGCCGCGGAGGTTCCGACACGACGGCGGTCGCGCTCGCCGCCGCGCTCGGTGCCGACGTCTGCGAGATCTACACCGATGTCGACGGCGTCTTCAGCGCCGATCCGCGCGTGGTGCCGCAAGGCGCACAAGATCGACGTGATCACCAGCGAGGAGATGCTGGAACTCGCGGCCGCCGGGGCGAAGGTGCTCTACATCCGGGCGGTCGAGTACGCCCGGCGGCACGGCGTCATCCTGCACGTGCGGTCGTCGTTCAACAACAACGAGGGCACCTGGGTCGTCCCCAGCTATGAAGGCTACGACCTGAAGGAGCATCCGTGGAAGAGCCGATCATCACCGGCGTCGCCGGCGACCTCAACGAGGCCAAGATCACCGTCGTCGGCGTTCCCGACGTTCCGGGCAAGGCGGCCGACATCTTCACGATCGTCGCGAAGACCGGCGCCAACATCGACATGATCGTGCAGAACGTGTCGGGTGCGACCGGGCTCACCGACATCTCGTTCACGCTGCCGAAGGCCGAGGGCGAGAAGGTCATGACGGCGTTGCGTGCTGAGCAGGATGCGACGGGGTTCGAGTCGCTGCAGTACGACGACCAGATCGGCAAGCTCGCGGTCGTCGGCGCCGGGATGCGGACCAGCGCGGGTGTGTCGGCGCAGCTGTTCCGGTGTCTGTCCGACAACGACATCAACATCGAGATGATCTCGACGTCGGAGATCCGCATCTCGGTCGTGACCCGCGCCGATCTGTTGCAGCATGCGCTGCAGGTCGTGCACACGGCGTTCGGGCTCGACGGGGAGGACGAGGCGGTCGTGCATGGCGGCACCGGTCGCTGATCGTCGGCGCGTGCTCGGCGCCGGGCCGGCTCAGTGGTTGGCAGCCGAACTCGACTCGCAGACACTCTCGCTGAGCTGCCGGTCCAGCTAGCTTTCGCCCCGTGTGCGCGCAAGTTGTCGTAGCGTTTCGAGCGCCTTTTCGGCATCGTTCGCCGGGACCAGGATGTGGTCGTGATGGTACGCCGCGAGGACGTTGCAGCTGATCCCCTCGTCGGCGAGCGCCGTCGCGAATGCGGCCGTGAGTCCGACGGCGGCGAGCGATGAGTTCGACCGAGAGGGTGATCCACCGCGCCACGAAGTCGTATCCGAGCCCGGCGGCGTCAGCGTGCATCGCGCATGCATGCACCAACGTCGACGCCTTCGTCTTCGCGGATCGTCGCCTCGGCAGGCAATTCGCGGGCAGCTTGTTCGTCGCTCGGCGACGACGAACACGTACTCGCCGTCGCGAAGCACGGGCTCGAGCGACGCGATCATCTCGTTCGAGGTCAGTCAGTCCGGTCACGGCGTCAGGCTAGACCCGAATACGCGTGACGGCATGACCCGAATCCGCGGAGGCATGGCGATCCGCTCGTGCACGCGACCAGGGTCGGTGGAGGCACCGCGAAGTACTCGGCGCGCTCTCGCACGATGCGCCATCCCTCGTTGTGGACGAGCATGTGATGGAACCGGCAGAGCAGCATCACCGTCCGGCAATGTCGGTTCGGCCCTGATGTCGCACGAATTCGTCGATGTGATGCGCCTCGGTCCAGCTGGGCGGTCGATCGCATCCGGGGAATCGACAACCGCCGTCGCGAGCGGCCAAGCCGATCCGCTGTCGTCTGGTGAAGAGCCTCTGTTCGCGCCCGACGTTGACGACCTGACCGTCGGTGTCGAACCCGATCGGGATCACGCCCGCTTCACACGCGTGCCGCTCGACCGTGGCCAGGGAGACCGCGTCGACCTGACCCTCGATGCGCCCCGAGCCCTCGCGTCGCGCGAGCGCCTCGCCGCGAACGTGCACTCGGACGGCCGGTACGCGCACGCCGAATACCGCCCCGGCGTCGGCCCGGCCGGCGATCGCGATCATCTCGACGAACGCGTCGTGAACGAGCTGGTCGGTGGTTCGCGGATCGGCGATGATCGCCTCTTCGCGGGCCTTCTGGCAGGGTCGACGAAGCGCGGGCCGTTGCGCCGGGGCGAGCTGACCCGATCGAACGCGTCGCTCACCAGCGCGGCGCTCTCTGGATCGAGGAGGCCGATCGACCTTCGTCATGCCGTCCCACTGCGGCAGAAGCCTCAGGTAGCGACGCTCCGTCGCGCCCGCTCGCGCTCGGCGATGCCGGCCTCGTCGGCGGCATCACGTTGCTCGCGAGCCTGGGCGGCGAGCCGGTCTGCGCCGACGCCGTCGGACTCCGCGACCAGTCGTCGTGCGATGCCGGCGAGCGTCTGCGACGGGCATGGTGGCACTGGGCTCGCCGAGCCCTGCCCGGATCGCGTCGGCCGACGCTACCCCAAGGTCTCCGTCGCGCACCGCGGCGACGACCGGCGACAGCCAGGGGGAGACATCGCCTCCGGTCTCGTCGCCGAGCAGCGCACCGACCTGCGTCATCGATGCGCGCCTCACGGCCGGTGACCCCGGTGACTCGCTGAGATCAGTTCTTCGGGCGAGCGGGCGCCCTGCTCGGACCGCGAGGCCGCGGATTCCGAGCTCTCGCCGCGATCGCCGAGCGATCTCTCCTGCGACCTCTGCGAACCTGGCATCCACCCGTCGGCGCTCGGCGGCGAGCGCACGCTGCTCGGCGAGCAATGCATCGTCGCTGAGCGACGATACAGGCGCGTCCAGAACAGCCAATGACACTGGTTCGACTTTCGGAGAGATATTGCGGCGCCCGGTACATTCGAAAGTTTATTCGAATCGGCGAACTGTTCGCAAGCGTCAAGCCAGTTGTCCACAATGGAAAGGCGGATGCGATGGGGTGGGCGAGCGGAGGCAGCGACTGGCAGCATTCCCCGCGCCGCTGGCAGCCGGTCCGCCGGTCACACACGCGCCCCGCCGCTACCATGAAACGCATGAGCAATCCCATCCGCCTCGGCGTCGTCGGCGCCACCGGACAGGTCGGCGCCGTCGTGCGACGCCTCCTCGACGAGCGTGACGTCCCGCTCGCCGAGCTCCGCTTCTTCGCCAGCGCGCGCAGCGCCGGCACCACCATCGACTTCAAGGGCGAGCCGATCACGGTCGAGAACGCCGAGACGGCCGACCCGACCGGGCTGGACATCGCGATCTTCTCGGCGGGCGCCACCACATCCCGAGCCCAGGCCCCGCGGTTCGCGGCGGCCGGGCGTGCTCGTCATCGACAACTCGAGCGCGTTGCGCATGGACCCCGAGGTCCCGCTCGTCGTCAGCGAGGTCAACCCGCACGCGCTCGACGACATCCCCAAGGGCATCATCGCCAACCCGAACTGCACGACGATGGCCGCGATGCCGGTGCTGAAGGTCCTGGATGCCGAGGCCGGCCTCCAGCGTCTGGTCGTCTCCACCTACCAGGCGGTCAGCGGCGCCGGGCTCGCGGGCGGCGAGGAGCTGCTCGAGCAGGCGCAGGCGGCCGTCGCCGGCGACACGATCGGCCTCGTGCACGACGGGCACGCGGTGACGATGCCTGCCCGCGGTCAAGTTCCCCAAGAACATCGCCTTCAACGTGGTCCCGCTCGCCGGCTCGATCGTCGACGACGGACTCGGCGAGACCGACGAGGAGAAGAAGCTCCGCAACGAGAGCCGCAAGATCCTCGAGCTGCCCGACCTGCTCGTCAGCGGCACCTGCGTGCGCGTGCCCGTGTTCACCGGTCACTCGCTCAGCATCAACGCCGAGTTCGCCCGCGCGATCACGCCCGAGCGCGCGCGCGAGCTGCTGCAGGATGCCGCGGGCGTCTCGCTCATGGACGTCCCGACCCCGCTCGACGCGGCCGGCGCCGACCCGAGCTTCGTGGGCCGCATCCGTCAGGACGAGGGCGTGCCCGGCAACCGCGGGCTCGCGCTGTTCATCTCGAACGACAACCTGCGCAAGGGCGCGGCGCTCAACGCGGTGCAGATCGCCGAGCTGGTCGCGGCGAAGCTGCCGGTCGCGCACTAGCCTGAAAGCACTCGATCCGCCGGCAGCGTCGCTCGACGCTCCTGCGGCCCGGATCGCGGCGCCGATCAGCGCGCCGATCACCGCCCCGGCCGTGTTGGCCGCGACATCCGTCCAGCTCGCGAACCGCTCGGGCAGGAACAGCAACTGCCCGAGCTCGAGCAGCCCCGACAGCGCCGCGCCGATCGGGATCGCCAGCCACCACGCCCGCCACGGCAGCAGCAGCGGCCGCGACCAGGCCGATCGGCACGAAGAACCCGATGTTGGCGACGAAGTCGGCGAAGTCGTAGTTCACCCACTCGGGCGCGCCGAGACCCTGCAGCCAGGCGAGCACCCGGCGCACGGCCGGCTCGACCCCGCCGTCGACCCGGCTCGGCAGGTAGCCCGACGAGCAGCACGCCGGCGAGGCAGGCGGCGCCGACGAGCACGAGCGCGACGATGCGGCGGCGGCGATTGTCGGGCACCCCCCGAGCGTACGCGAGATCGCGAGCGCGCCGATCCCCCAATACTGCGTCGGCATCCGGGGTCGAATAGAAGGCATGAGACGGATGCCGTTCGCCGCCGCGCTCGCCGCCGCGGCCCTGCTGCTGGCCGCCTGCGCCCGCCGGCGTCCGGCACCGCCGAGACCGACGGAGGCGCCGTGACCGACCCGAACGCACCGCTCGCCGCGTTCTACGGCGACTCGTACACGCTCGGCACCGGCGCCACCGATCCGCGCGAACCGCTGGTCGAGCGTCATCTGCCGCGACCGCGGCTGGCACGAGTTCAACCCGAGCGTCAACGGCCTCGGCTTCGTGAACAACCGGCGCCCGCAGACCGACCTGCCCGTCGCTCGTGATCGACGCAGGATCCCGACATCGTGTTCGTGACCATGGGCCTGAACGACAACTTCAGCTACGCGACGGCGGCCGACGACATCCAGGCAGGCGATCGACGCCGACCTGCAGCGCCTGACGGCCGAACTGCCCGACGCGCGCTTCATCGTCGTCGAGCCGTTCTGGTACACCGACGAGCCGCCCGGAGTCGCTCGACGTCATCATCGGCTGGGTGCACGACGCCGCCGACGAGATCGGCGCCGACTGGGTGCCGGATGCGTCGCACTGGATCGAGGGCCACCCCGAGTGGATGGCGCCCGACGGCCTGCACCCGAACGACGACGGCTACGCCGAGATGGCGCGGCGGATGGATGCTGCGCTGACCGAGCTGGGCCTGTGATCACCGAGTGCAAGAACCGCCGATCTTCGCGGCGTCCGAGCCGCCGCTCGGCCGGTGCCGCCCGCGTCGCGAGCCTAGAATCGATAGCGTGAGTGAGCCCATCGACGTCGCCCTGATCGGCGGCGGAATCATGAGCGCGACCCTCGGGTCGCTGCTCCAGCAGCTCGAACCGACCTGGACGATCACGATCTTCGAGCGCCTCGGCGACGTCGCGCTCGAGAGCTCGAACGCCTGGAACAACGCCGGCACCGGCCACTCGGCCCTGTGCGAGCTCAACTACACGCCCGAGCTCGCCGACGGCACGATCGACATCTCGAGCGCCGTGAAGGTCAACGAGCAGTTCCAGGTGTCGCGGCAGTTCTGGTCGTTCCTGCTCGGCGACGGCGATGCTGCCCGAGCCCGAGCGCTTCATCAACGCGGTGCCGCACATGAGCTTCGTGTGGGGCGACAGACAACGTCGCCTACCTCAAGAAGCGGTACGAGGCGCTCAAGGACCACCCGCTGTTCGCGGGACTCGAGTACAGCGAGGACGCCTCCGTCATCCGCTCGTGGGCGCCGCTGCTCATCCCCGGTCGCAAGAGGGCGCAGCCGATCGCCGCCACGCGCATCGCCGCCGGAACCGACGTCGACTTCGGCGCGCTCACCCACCTGCTCGCTCGACGGGCTGCTGAAGAACGGCGCCAAGCTCAAGGTCGAGCACCGCGTGACCGACCTGCACCAGCGCAAGGACGGCACCTGGAAGATCAGCCTGCGGCACGAGGTCGGCGGCACCCCGATCGAGGTCGACGCGCGCTTCGTGTTCGTCGGAGCCGGGCGGCGCGGCGCTCAACCTGCTGCAGCGGTCCGGCATCAACGAGATCCGCGGCTACGGCGGGTTCCCGATCAGCGGTCAGTTCCTGCGCACCGACGATCCCGACCGTCGTCGCGCAGCACTCGGCGAAGGTCTACGGCAAGGCCGCGGTCGGCTCGCCGCCGATGTCGGTCCCGCACCTCGACACGCGCGTCGTCGACGGCAAGCGCCAGCCTGCTGTTCGGCCCGTACGCCGGATTCACGCCGAAGTTCCTGAAGACCGGGTCGTACCTCGACCTGTTCGCCGTCGATCCGCTGGCACAACCTCGGCACGATGATCGGCGCCGGGCTGACCAACCTCTCGCTGGTCTGGTACCTCGTCACCGAGCTGCTGGCGACCCCGGCGAAGAAGCACCGCGCCCTGCGGCAGTTCGCCCCGCGCGCCACGCCGCGGCGACTGGCACCTGATCACCGCGGGTCAGCGCGTGCAGATCATGAAGCGGGATGCGAAGGGCAAGGCCGTGATCCAGTTCGGCACCGAGGTGGTGTCGTCCGCCGACGGCACGATCGCCGGCCTGCTCGGCGCGTCGCCGGGAGCGTCGACGGCCGTGCCGATCATGCTCGACGTGCTCGCGAAGTGCTTCCCCGACCGCATGGCGGCGTGGGAGCCGCGGCTCGAGCAGATGATCCCGAGCTACGGCTCGCAGCTCTCGACGCAACAAGGCGGAGGCGAAGTCGACGCTGACCCGCACGGCGAAGGCGCTCGCGATCGCTCCGTAGCTACTGACGCACCCGCGTCCGGGTAACGTCTCCGACTCGTGAAGCTTTAAGTCCTGCCCTCCTCGCGTCCGCGGCCTCTGCCCGGCGAGGTGTCTCTCTCATTCCGAGAACAGGACTCCTCTCTTGCGATCTTCATCACACTCTCTTTCTGTGCTGCGCGCCGACGGCGTCTCGCACGCGTACGGCGACCGCACCGTGCTGACCGACCTGTCGCTCGTCGCGAGCGGCGGGCAGCGCCTCGGCCTGCTCGGCGAGAACGGCGCGGGCAAGTCGACGCTGCTGCGCCTGCTGGCCGGCGTCGAACAGCCCGACACGCGGCGTCGATCGAGCGACCCGGCCCGCACCGCGCTGCTCGCGCAGGAGGTGCGCTTCGACCCGGACGCACCCGATCGCGCGATCATCGACGACGCGATCGCCGACCTGCGGGCGCTCGACACGCGAGCTGCAGGATGCCGCGGCGGCGCTGGCGCGGGACGACCCGGCGGCCGAGGCTCGCTACGCGGCCGCGCTCGAGGCCGCGGAGGCGGCCGACCTGTGGACGCTCGACGCCCGCCGCGACGAGCTGCTCGACGGACTCGGCGTCGGCGCGCTGCCTCTCGACCGCCCGATCGGCGAGATCTCCGGCGGCCAGCGCAGCCGGGTCGCGCTCGCGGCGCTGCTGCTGGCGCGACCGGACGCGCTGCTGCTCGACGAGCCGACGAACCACCTCGACGACGCGGCCGTCGCGTTCCTCGTCGTCCCGGCTGCGCGAGTGGCGCGGCGCGGTCGTGTTCGCCAGCCACGATCGCGCGTTCCTCGACGAGGTCGCGACCGGGCTGCTCGACATCGACCCGCGCGGTCGGGCGTCACCCGGTTCGGCGGCAACTACACCGACTACCTGCGCGAGAAGGCGGCCGAGCGGGCGCGCTGGGAGGCGCAGTTCGCCGTCCGAGGAGAAGGAGGTCGCGCGCGCTCGGCGCACGCGGTCGCGGTCACGGCGCGCGGCGCTCGACACCGGCAGCGGCCCGCGCGACAACGACAAGTTCCTCTACAACTTCAAGGGCGGGAACATCGACCGGCAGGTGCGCCGTCGCGTGCGGAATGCCCAGGGGCGCCTCGACGATCTGCGTGGCGAGTCGCGTCGACGAGCCGACGCCCGTGCTCAGCTTCGCCGGCATCCCGAGCGGTTCGCAGGTGCTCGACGACGACGGGCCGCTGCTGACGCGTCGACCGGACGCGCGCGTCGGCGACCGGCTGTCGCTCGACGCGCTGAAGATCGCGCCGGATGCCCGCCTGCTCGTCACCGGTCCGAACGGCGCGGGCAAGTCGACGCTGCTCGGCCTGCTCGCCGGACGGCTGGCGCCCGACGCCGGCACGGGTGGCGCGACGCAAGGGCTGCGCGTCGCGCTGCTCGACCAGGACGTGCGCTGGGACGACCCGTCGGCGACGCCGCGCGGCGCTGTACGACCGCACGCTCGGGGAGCGGCGGGCCGAGGCGTTCCCGCTCGCCGAGCCTCGGGCTGCTCGCCGAGCGCGACCTCGACCGCCCGGTCGGGCGGCTGTCGATCGGGCAGCAGCGGCGCACCGCGCTCGCGCTGATCATCGCGAGGCCGCCGCACGTGTTCCTGCTCGACGAGCCGACGAACCACCTGTCGCTGTCGCTCGCGACCGAACTCGAGGACGCGCTCGGCACCTATCCCGGCGCGGTGGTGGTCGCGAGCCACGACCGGTGGCTCCGGCGGCGATGGTCGTCACCGACGCTGCGGCTCGTGGACGGCGATGGCGGCTTGACGCGCTGATCGAACGTATGTTCGAATGTCGTGGTGCGGTGGGCCGGGCAGCAGATCGACGCGGAGGACGCCGACGCGCTGCCCGGCCTGGCCTACCCGCCACGATCTCGTGCGATCGGTGCAGACCCCCGAGTTCGCCGGCATCACGTTCCACGAGGTGCTCGCGAAGAGCGCGCTGAACCACGTGCCCGGCGCCTCGAACGCGCTGCCGTTCGGCTGGACGATCAACCCGTACCGTGGCTGCCTCCATCAGTGCGTCTTCTGCTTCGCTCGCAAGACCCACGAGTACCTCGACTTCGATTCGCGGCAAGGACTTCGACACCCAGATCGTCGTGAAGGTCAACGTGGCCGAGGTGCTGGCCCGCGAGCTCGCGCGCCCGAGCTGGGGGCGGCATCCGGTCGCGCTCGGCACCAACACCGACCCGTACCAGCGGGCGGAGGGCCGGTACCGATTGATGCCCGGGCATCATCGCCGCGCTCGCCGCCTCGGATACGCCCTTCAGCATCCTGACCAAGGGAACGCTGCTGCGCCGTGACCTGCCGCTGCTGCAGGCGGCGGCCGAGCGCGTGCCGGTCGACGTCGCGATGACGATCGACGTCTTCGACGCCGAGCTGCGCGAGTCGGTCGAGCCCGGCGCGCCGACGACCGAGGCGCGGCTCGCGACCGTCGCCGCGGTCAAGGAGGCGGGGCTGAACGTCTCGGTGTTCCTGATGCCGGTGCTGCCGTTCCTCACCGACTCGATCGCGCACCTCGAGCACCGCGTTCGCCGCGATCCGGGATGCCGGGGCCGACTCGGTCGCGTACAGCGCCCTGCACCTGCGGCCGGGTGCGCGCGAGTGGTACTGGGCCTGGCTCGAACGCGAGCACCCCGAACTCGTTCCGCGCTATCGCGAGGTGTACGGCACGGGCAGCTACGCCGACAAGCGAGTACCGCGCGTGGCTCGCCGAAGCGCGTCCGCCCGCTGCTGCGCAAGTACGGTCTCGAGCGCCCGCCGCGCCTCGATCCGGCGACCGGCGTCCCGCGCGCCGGCGCGATGCGCGATGCGACGCGCGGGACGGCGATCGGCGCGGCGCGCGCAGCTCGGCGCCGACGCGCCGGGTGCCAGCCTGATCGCCGCCGAGCTCCCGGCCCATGCGGCCGCCGGCATCCAGCCGACGCTCTTCTGAGCACGCCGCGATGCGCGGCGCGCTCGCACGCGCGGGACCGCTGTTCATTAGGCTGTGCGCATGAGCACGAGCGAACCCCCAGCGCTCGCCGGGCCGCCGACGACGCCGTCGGGTGCCGCGACCGAGCGCGTGCGGCTCGCGATCCTCGACGATCACGAGGTGCTGCTCGACAGCCTCGGCAGCTGGATCGGCAGCCACGCCCCCGACTTCGAGGTCGTGCTGATGGCGCGCGACCTGGCTGCAGCTCGTGCACAGCCCCGCGTTCCCGACCGATCTGGTGTTCATCGACTTCCAGCTGAAGGAGCCGGTCTCGATCGAGGCGCGCGTGCGCACCTGCCGCGCGGCCGGCGCCCGCGTGATGGTGCTCTCGAGCATCGACACCCGCGAGGCGCGCGAGCGCGCCCTCGCCGCCGGTGCCGCCGACTTCGTCTCGAAGGCCCTGCCGATGGCCTCCGTCATGGATGCCGCCCGCCGCATCATGGGCATGGAAGCCGACTCGGGCGCACACCGCGCCTGGCGCCCGCTCCCGGCCGGCGCGACGACCACGCAGGCGAAGCCGCGGCTCAGCCCCGGTGAGGAGGAGGCGCTGCGCCTCTACGCCGACCGGATTCAGCACGGCCGAGGTCGCCGAGCAGATGAACGTGCAGTACGAGACCGCGAAGACCTACCTGCGGCGCGTGCGCGAGAAGTACGCGAAGGTCGGGCGCCCGGCGAGCAAGAAGGCCGAGCTCATCCGCCGCGCCGCCGAAGACGGGTACCTGGAGTAGTGGCCAAGCTCTACTTCCGCTACGGCGCGATGAACAGCGGCAAGAGCACGGCGCTGCTGCAGGCCGCGTTCAACTACGAGGAGCGCGGGCAGCAGGTGCTGCTCGCGAAGCCGGCGATCGACTCGAAGGGCGACAACGCGATCGTGTCGCGCCTCGGCATGACCCGCGACGTCGACTTCACGATCGCGCCCGACGAGGACATCTACGCGGCGTTCACCCGCGAGCGCGAGCGCGTCATCCGCGAGCACGGGCCGGGATGTCAGCTGCCTCCTGGTCGACGAGTCGCAGTTCCTGGGGGAGGGGCAGGTCGACGATCTGCTGCGCATCGCCATCCAGGAGGACGTGCCGGTGCTCGCCTACGGCATCCGCACCGACTTCCAGACCGTCGCCTTCCCCGGGCAGCCGGCGGCTGCTCGAGATCGCGCACTCGCTCGAGGAGCTGAAGACGATCTGCCGCTGCGGACGCAAGGCGGTCTTCAACGCGCGCACCGTCAACGGGCAGTTCGTCTTCGACGGCGACCAGGTCGCGATCGACGGAGACGCCGAGGTGTCGCTACGAGTCGCTGTGCGGCGCCTGCTACCTCGAGGAGAGCGGCGGGGTGCTGAACCGCGGCTGGCGGCCGAAGCTCGACTTCTCGTACAAGAGTCGGGCCCGGACGCCGACTTCACGTAGGTGCGCTGCCGCACCGCCGCGGCCGTGCGAAGCCCGAGCGGCTGCGCTCACGGCGGCCGACACGGCACGACCCGTCGGAAGCGACGCGGCCGCCGGATGCGCGCCCGCAGCACATGCGGAACCGGGTCGCGGGGCCAACTTGCTGACCCTGAATGTCGTACTCGCCCCTATGCGCTGTGGTCGGGGTAACAGGATTTGAACCTGCGGCCTCGTCGTCCCGAACGACGCGCGCTACCAAGCTGCGCCATACCCCGCTGTCGCCCGGCGGACCGGGCGGCAACCTGTCAAGGATAGCCGATAACCGATGCTGGTCGCTAATCGTCTCCCCAGCCCGCGTCGTCCTCGATGCTGCGCTCGACGAGCGTCAGCACGACCGCCTCGGGCGGGCAGGCGAATCGCACCGGGGCGTAGATCGAGGTGCCGATGCCGGCCGAGACGTTGAGGTATCGCCTCGTGCGTTCCGCTGTGCCAGCGGCTCAGGCCCTGCGCCTGGTCGCGCGGGATGTCGCAGTTGGTGACGAGGGCGGGGAGGCCGGGGATGCGGACCTGGCCGCCGTGGGTGTGGCCGGCGAGGACGAGCGCCGCGCCCTGGTTCACGAAGTCGTCGAGCACCCGGCGGTAGGGAGCGTGCGTGACGCCGATGCTGAGCACCTCGTCGCCGCGTCCGCTCGCTCCAGCCGACGTTCTCGCGCACCGCCTCGATCGCGCCGGGGAGCAGGTCGAGCCGGTCCCAGTCGCGGTGGGCGTCGTTGGTGCCGAACAGCTCGATGCGCGTGCCGCGGATCTCGATGGCGCGGGCCGTGTTGTTGAGGTCGAGCCAGCCGAGCTGGTCTTCGAAGAACCGCTCCATGCCGGCGGTGTCGAGGTCGGGCTCGCGGCCCGGGCGGGAGTCCTCGGTCGTCACGAAGTAGCGCAGCGGGTTCTTGAAGATCGGGCCGTGGTAGTCGTTCGATCCGTGCACGAAGACGCCGGGGATCCCGGCGAACGGGGCGAGCGCGCGCTCGACGCCCGCAGTTGCCGTCGACGTGGCCGAGGTTGTCGCCGGTGTCGACCACCAGGTCGGGCTCGTAGCGGGCCAGCGAGCGGACGAAGTCCTGCTTGCCGGTCTGCCACGGCGCCATGTGCAGGTCGCTGAGGTGCAGGATCGTCAGCGGGCGGGCGCCCGGCTCGAGCACCGGGACGATCTCATGCCGCACCGTGAAGCGGTTGCGCTCGACGAGCGATCCCCACGCGAACGCGGCGACACCGACGGCCGCGACGCCCCCGAGGGTCGTCGCGGCCGCGCGCCGCGTTACGCGTCACAGATTGCAGGGTGGACCGTAGTAATGCAGCGTGATGATGCTCGCCTTGTTGACGACCGAGCCTGCCGCCGGATCCATCGAGTAGACCTTTCCGCGGTCGGCGGCGGGTACGCCGAGGTCTGCTGGACGTCACACTGCGCCGACGACGTTGGTGAAGCCTTCGTCGTTGAGGTAGTCCCGCGCGGCGCCGAATGTCCTGCCCCGTCACATCGGGTATCGCCTTCGCCTGAGCCCGTTGCTCGTGTAGACCGCGACATCGGTGCCGCGCGGCACGGACTCGCCCGCGCCCGGGCGATGACCCGGCAACCAGTCCCGGCGGGAAGGTCGGAGTCGATCGGCGCCGCCGTCGACGAAGTTCAGCTCGGCGAGGTCGATCGCGGCCTTCGCGGCCTCGAGGCGTCATGCCCCGCAGGTCGGGCACGATCACCGGGTTGCCCTTGAGCAGCGACGGGTCGGGTGGCGGGAAGGCGCCGCCCGGGATAGAAGGAGTCGATCGCCTGGGCGGTCGGCCGGAAGATGGCGTGACGGAGCAGCGCCGCTTGCGTGCCGTTCACGGAGATCTGGCGAAGGGACTGTTTGCCCTTGATGTTGCCGACCCAGACGGCGGTGGACACCGGCCGTCGAGGAGCCGACCAGCCACACGTGGACCGCGTTGTCGGTGGTACCGGTCTTGCCGATGTAGGTGGTGCCGTCGTCGCGGGTTCGAGCTGTTCGCGGTACCGCCCGTGAACACGCCCGCCATCGCGTAGGCCGCGGTGTTCGCCACCGCCGGCGAGACCGCGGACTGACCGCAGTTCGCGGTCTGGCCCGCGATGCGTGTTGCCGTCGCGGTCGATGAGGCTGTCGATGATGATCGGCTCGCAGAAGACGCCCTGGTTGGCGATCGCAGCGAAGGCGGCCGCAGCCGTCACGGGCGCGATGTTGTTCTCGCAACCACCGATCGAGCAGGACGGGTCGGGACGAGAGCGCCTCGCCGCTCGCGTTGTGCACGCCGATCGATTCGGCGAGGCGCTTGATCTCGCACTGGTCGATCTTGCTGGCCATCTGCACGAAGATCGCGTTGACCGACGAAGCGGTAGCGCGCATGACGGTCCACGAGCCCTTCTCGCCGGAGTCGTTCTTGTACTTGAACTTGCCGCCCCACGGGCCGCCGCAGCTGTCTCGGAAGACGGCCTGGTTCATCTCGAGCTTGCTGGCGTTGAACGCCTCGGCGAGTCCGCCTCCGGAGTTGAGGAAGGCGAGCAGCACGTACGGCTTGTACGTCGATCCGGGCTGGAATCCGACCGATCCGCCGTGCGCGAGGTCGGCGTTGAAGTTGACCGCGGTCGCGGTCGTCGCCTCCGCCCTCGAGGGTGTTGTTGTAGTCCTTGTTCTGCGTCATCACCAGGATGCGGCCGGTGTTGACCTGAACCGACGTGACGGCGGCGCCGAGCTGGAAGCGCGTCTCGTCTTCGGTGCTGCGGACTGGACGATGCCGGTGACCGTCTGCTGCAGGGACGGGTTGATCGAGGTGACGACGGTGTAGCCGCCGCGCTTGAACGCCGCACGACGCTCTTCGGGCGTGCCGCCGAGCGACTCGACCTCGCTGATGCTGCGGTCGGCGTAGTCGCAGACGAAGGAGAACGTCGGCGTGGCCCCGAGGCAGCCGCTGGTGGTCGGCGTCGGGTGGACGAAGTCGGAGTCGACGGGGGTCGCGATCGCCTCGTCGCGCTCGGCCTTCGGTGATGTAGCCCTCGGCGTACATGGCGTGGAGGATGACGTCGCGGCGCGCCTGGTTGGCCGCGTAGTGGTCTTCGCGTCTGGAGGTCGCGCGGTCGTGGGGTACTGCACGATCGCGAGCAGCGACGCCGACTCGGCGAGCGTCAGGTCGGCCGCGTTCTTCGAGAAGTACTGCAGCGACGCGGCCTGCACGCCGTAGGTGTTGCCGCCGAAGCCGGCGATGTTGAGGTACGCCTGCAGGATGTCGTCTTTGGAGTAGCGCTTCTCGAGGCCGATCGCGAGCTTCATCTCTTTGAGCTTGCGGTCGAAGGTCGGGGCGAGCGCGCTCTGGATGTCGGCCTTGATCTTGGTGTCGCTGACCGCCGACCCGTCGGGGTTGGTCTGGTTCAGGGCCTGCTGCACCAGGATGTTGCGCACGGTCTGCATGGTGAGGGTCGAGGCACCACCCGCGTCGGTGCCGCTGGCCTGGCCGACGCGCGGCGCGGATGACCGACGGGATGTCGACGCCGCCGTGGTCTTTGAACCGGCGGTCCTCACCGGCGATCGCCGCCCACTTGAGGTAGTCGCTCATCTCGTTGAGCTCGACCTCTTCGCGGTTCTGGTCGAAGATCGTCGCGATCGTGGAACCGCGTGCCGTCGGGGTTGATGGCGACGATCTGGTTCTGCTGGTGGCCCGCGTTCAGCTCGATGTAGTCCGGAAGACTCTCGAAGATGCCGATCGTGTTGTTGGCGGTGATACCGGTCATGGCGATGGCCGGGGCGACCATGACGGTCGCGAGAACTCCGGCGAGGGCGCTGAATCCGATGGTGCCGAAGATGGCTCCGAACAGACTGCTGACCGATGATTTCTGGGCGGGCATAGGGTACAGGGTAGACGATGCCTCATCTGAGCAAGCTGAACGGACGCCCTTAACGATGAAGAAGTGGGAATATCTCACCACGCCGCTCATGATCCACAACACCGCCGCGATCCTCAACAACTGGGGCGATCAGGGCTGGGAGCTGGTGCAGGTCGTGACCGGTCCCGAGGGCGGGCTCGTCGCCTATCTGAAGCGAGAGAAGGAGGACGCGTGAGCGCCATCGAAGACCGTCTGACCGAGCTGGGCCTGAAGCTGCCGAGCGTCAGCAAGCCGGTCGCCGCCTACGTGCCCGCGATGGTGACGGGCAACCTGGTGTTCACGGCCGGTCAGCTGCCGTTCGTCGACGGCGCGCTCGCCGCGACCGGCAAGGTCGGCGCCGAGGTCTCTGCCGAGGACGCGGCCAAGCTCGCGCGACGTGCGTTCTCAACGCGCTCGCCGCAGCATCCAGTGTCATCGGTTCGCTGGATCGCGTGACCCGCATCGTCAAGGTCGTCGGCTTCGTCGCCTCGACCCCCGATTTCACCGGCCAGCCCGCCGTGGTCAACGGCGCGTCGGAGCTGCTCGGCGAGATCTTCGGCGAGCCCGGCCAGCACGCGCGCAGCGCGGTCGGCGTCGCGGTGCTGCCGCTCGACGCTCCGGTCGAGATCGAGCTCATCCTCGAGTTCGCCTAGCTAATCCTCGGCGGGCGGGGTGCCGCCCGTCAGCTTGTCCGAGATGATCTGCATCACGGTCGTGTCGGCCAGCGTCGTGGTGTCGCCGATCTCGCGCCCCTCGGCGACATCGCGCAGCAGGCGCCGCATGATCTTGCCGGAGCGGGTCTTCGGCAGCTCGGTGACGATGAAGATCTGGCGCGGGCGCGCGATCGCACCGATCGCGGCCTGCACGTGCGCGCGCAGCAGAACGCTCGCCTCGTCCGGGGTCTGCGCATCGGCCTGGTCGGAGCGCAGGATCACGAACGCCACGACCGCCTGACCGGTGGTCTCGTCGTTCGCGCCGACCACGGCCGACTCGGCGACGATCGGATGCGACACCAGCGCCGACTCGATCTCGGCCGTCGAGAGGCGGTGGCCCGACACGTTCATGACGTCGTCGACCCGGCCCATGAGCCACAGGTCGTGGTCCTCGTCGAGCCGCGCGCCGTCGCCGGCGAAGTACCGGTCGCCGAACTTCTCCCAGTAGGTCTCCTTGTAGCGCTCCGGGTCGCCCCAGATGCCGCGCAGCATCGATGGCCACGGCTCGGTGATGACCAGAAGGCCGCCGCTGCCGGCGCCGACCGGTGACCCGTCGTCGTTGACGACGTCGATCGAGATGCCGGGGAGCGCGACCTGGGCGCAGCCGGGCTTGGTCGAGGTGATGCCGGGCAGCGGGCTGACCATGATCGCGCCGGTCTCGGTCTGCCACCAGGTGTCGACGATCGGGGCGGATCCGCCGCCGATGACCTCGCGGTACCAGATCCAGGCCTCGGGGTTGATCGGCTCGCCGACGCTGCCGAGCACGCGGATGCTCGAGAGGTCGAAGCCGTCGGGCACCTGCCGCCCGATCTTCATGAACGACCGGATGGCGGTGGGCGCCGTGTAGAAGATCGACACCTTGTACTTCTGGATGAGTTCCCACCAGCGCCCGGGATGCGGGGTGTCGGGCGTGCCCTCGTACATGACCTGTGTCGCGCCGTTGGCGAGCGGGCCGTAGACGACGTAGCTGTGGCCGGTGATCCAGCCGACGTCGGCGGAGCACCAGTAGACGTCGGTCTCGGGGTGCAGGTCGAAGACGTTCTTGTGGGTGAACGCCACCTGGGTGAGGTAGCCGCCGGTGGTGTGCAGGATGCCCTTGGGCTTCCCGGTGGTGCCCGACGTGTACAGGATGAAGAGCGGGTTCTCGGCGTCGAATGCCTCCGCTTCGTGCTCGGCCTCGGCATCCTGCATCGCGTCGTGCCACCAGACGTCGCGGCTGTCGTCCCAGGCGATCTCGTTCTCGCCGCGCTTGACGACCAGCACGTGCTCGATGCTGGCCGCGCCGTCGACGGCGGCGTCGACCGTGTCCTTCAGCGGGAAGACCTTGCCCTTGCGCCACCCGCCGTCGGCGGTGATGACGAGCTTCGCCTCGGCGTCGTCGATGCGCGCCCGCAGCGAGTCGGCGCTGAAGCCGCCGAAGACGACGGAGTGGATCGCACCCAGGCGGGCGACCGCGAGCATGGCGACCACGGCCTCCGGGATCATCGGCAGGTAGATCGCGACCCGGTCGCCCTGGGCGATGCCGAGGGCGGCCAGAGCGTTGGCGGCGCGCTTCACGTCGGCGGTCAGCTCGGCGTAGGTGATGGTGCGGGTGTCGCCGGGCTCGCCCTCCCAGTGGATCGCGACGCGGTCGCCGTTGCCGGCCTCGACGTGCCGGTCGAGGCAGTTGTAGGCGACGTTGAGCTTGCCGTCGGCGAACCACTTCGCGAACGGCGCATCGCTCCAGTCGAGGGTCTTCGTGAACGGCGTGTTCCAGTGCAGCAGCTCGCGCGACTGGTCGGCCCAGAACGCCAGCCGGTCGGCCGTGGCTGCCTCGTAGAGCTCCGGTTTCGCGATCGCCGTGGCCGCGAACTGCTCGCTCGGCGGGAATCGGCGATCTTCGTGCTGCAGGCTGTCAATCGATGTCATGGACGTCGTCATCCTCGTGTCGATCCGCGGCCGAGCCTGGGTGGTCGCGCGATGTTGGGTCGTTTCGTCCGATCCTAACCGGGCCTCCGGATGGCCAGCGGCGGCGTTGACACCTTGGGTCGCGAGGCCCGGATGCACGTCGACTTAACCCGTGCTTTGACCCGCGGATTTCCTGCGCCCTATGCGGGAAAACGGCGGTTGCACGGTCCCCCTTTTGGAGTACACTCGGTCACATCCGAGCGCAATCTCGGTTTGCAACGCCCGCGATTCCCCCCAATCCAGCGTTGCTGTGGCGGCGCCTGTTCCCCCCAATAGGCGCCGCCCCTCTCTTTCCCCCCGTCCCGTCGCGTGCGCTGTTCTGCACAGCCGGCGGCCCGGCTCGAGTGGTGCGATCGCTCGCGCGGCAGGCTCGCGGGGTGACGGCATTCGTGGCGCGGGTGGGAGGTCCGGATGCCGGGGCGCGGCTGCCGGATGGCGCGGCCGGCAGGTCGTCCGGCTTCGGCAGGCCGGCATTCAGCAGCGTGGTCTTCGGCGTGCTCGAACCGCTCGTGCGCGACGACTCGGTGACCGATGTATTCGTCAATCCCGACGGTGCGGTCTGGGTCGATCGCGGCGCGGGCGTCGAGCCCGTTCCGGGCGTGCTCGTGCCGCCCGGCGAGGCGCGCGACCTGGCGGGACGCCTGATCGCGGCAGGGGATCGCCACGTCGACGAGGCGACACCGAGCATGGACGTCCGGCTCGGCGACGGCATCCGGGTGCACGCCGTGCTTCCGCCGCTCTCCCCGGGCGGGGCCGTGCTCTCGATCCGACTGCCGCGGTCGCGTCCGTTCTCGCTCGACGAGCTCGAAGCGGCCGGGTGCTTCGCCGACGTCGGGGCCGACCGCATCCGGGAGCTCATCGCGCACCGGGCGAACCTGCTCATCACGGGGGCGGGCGGCAGCGGCAAGACGACCCTGCTGGCCGCACTGCTCTCGGCGGCGCCGCCGCACGAGCGCATCGTGGTCGTCGAGGACGTGGCCGAACTGCGCATCGTCCACCCGCACGTCGTCGCACTCGAGGCGCGGCAGGCGAACCTCGACGGGGCAGGTGCGATCGGGCTCGACCGGCTGGTGCGCGAGTCGCTGCGGATGCGACCCGACCGGCTGGTGGTCGGCGAGTGCCGGGGCGCCGAGCTGCGCGAGCTCCTCGGTGCGCTGAACACCGGTCACGACGGCGGCGCGGGCACCCTGCACGCCAACTCGCTGGCCGACGTTCCGGCCCGGCTCGAGGCGCTCGGGTCGCTCGCGGGGATGAGTGTGGATGCTGTGGCGCGGCAGTCCGTCAGCGCGTTCGACGCGGTGATCCACGTCGAGCGCGACGCGGCGGGCGGGCGCAGCATCGCGGCGCTCGGCCGGTTGGCGCTCGATCGCCGTGGACGGCTATCCCTGCAGTAGTCGACATGGGAACCCCCACCCCGCCCGACAGCCAGGCGATGCTGAGCTCCGTTCCTCCACCTCGGGCTCGAGGGGCCCGCTCTCATCACCGGGGCGGGCCCGTCGCATGCGCCGCGTCCCGGATGTCAACGTCGAGGCATGACTGCGGATTTCGCCTCGGTCGCCACCCTGGTGGAGCGGCTGGCCGTGCTGACCGGCGCGGGCATCGCGCCGCTCTCGGCGTGGCGGCACGCCGCGGCGGAGGGTGCGCCGGCCGATGCGCAGCGAGTCGTGGCGGGATTGGACTCCGCCCACGAGCTGCCGGACAGGCTGGCCGCAGTGGCGCTGACCGTCACGGGCGGGGAGCGGTCGGCGTGGGCCGCGCTGGCGGCGACCTGGTGGATCGCGACGGAGGCGGGCGCAGCACTCTCGGCGACGCTCACCCGTTCCGCCGAGGTGCTGCACGCGCTCGCCCAGGGGGCACGGGAGGTCGAGGTGGCGCTCGCCGGGCCGACCGCGACGAGCCGGGTCGTGCTCGCGCTGCCCGCCGTGGGGCTCGCCCTCGGCCTGCTGCTCGGGTTCGACGTGATCGGAGCTCTCGCGACGATTCCCGGAGTGGTCTGTCTGATCGCCGGCGGCATCCTGATCGCGGGGGGCGTGCGTTGGAACCGTCGGCTGATCCGCGCGGCGCGCGACGTGGATGCGACACCGGGCCTCGCCTTCGAGCTCTTCGCGGTCGCGCTGGCCGGCGGGGCCTCGATCGACCGGGCGCGGCAGCTCGTCGGCACCGCGTGCGCCGAGTCGGGGCTCGAGGCACCCGACGAGAGTGTGGATGCCGTGCTCGCCTTCGCCCGCGCCGCCGGGGTTCCGGCCGTGGTGCTGCTGCGATCGGAGGCGGACGGACGTCGTCGTGCCGCACGCGCCGCAGCGGCAGCGCGTGCCGCCGAGCTCGAGACGCGCATGCTGCTTCCGCTCGGGCTCTGCGTCCTCCCCGCGTTCGTGCTGCTCGGCGTCGTACCGATCGCGCTCGCCATCATCTCGTCCACCGTGATCGCGGCCTGACCCTCTGTACCGGTTGTCGGCAGACGCGTGTCCTCGCCTGGTCGTCACGACACGATGAATGCCACGAGAGCCAAGAGAAGAGGAACGATGCGCGACGGGATGGCGAGAACGGCGGCCGACGACCACGGGGCCGCCACGGCGGAGTATGCGATCACGATCATGGCGGCGGTCGGCTTCGCCGGTTTGCTCGTGGTGATTCTGAGGTCCGGGGAGGTGCAGGCGATCCTGACGGGACTGGTGCAGGGTGCGCTCACGGTCGGCGGGTGATCGCGGCAGCGTGGTCGCCGAGTTCGCGGTGGCCATGCCCGCGGTTCTCCTCGTGCTCGCGACGGCGCTGGGCGGCGTGCAGCTGGCCGGGCTGCAGCTCCAGGCGCAGGATGCCGCTGCCGACGCCGCGCGATCGTACGCACGTGGCGAGACAGTCGCCGTCGTCGCAGCGCGGCTCCAGCGGCAGGTTCCCGGAGCGAGTGTCACGCGATCGGCGCGGGGTGACCTGGTCTGCGCGCGAATCGAGGTCGCACCGGTTGGACCGATCGCGCGGCTGGGTATCACCGTGGTCGGGGTGAGCTGCGCCTTGTCAGGGGGCCGATGAGCGGCGACCGCGGAGCGGGGGCAGTGCTCGTCCTCGCGATCGTCGGCGCGATGACGGTCGTGCTGGTCGCGACGCTGTCGCTCGGGGCTGCGCTCGTGCTTCGTCAGCGGGTCATCGGGGCCGCCGACGCTGCTGCCCTGGCGGCCGCGGACGCCGCCAGCGGCGCCGTCGCCGGGGTGCCGTGCGGCCTCGCGGCACGGGTCGCCGCGGCGAACGGGACCGTCCTCGGGGCCTGCCGGTTCGACGGCCTCATCGCCACCGTCACGGTGTCGGCGGCGTTCGGGGCCGTGCGCTTCTCGGCACGTTCGACGGCCGGACCGCCACCATGACCCGGGACTACTTGAGCAGGCCGGCCATCTTCTGCGCGAACGACCGCGCGATGGCGAGCGCGTGTCCGACGGTCGCATCGTTGTCGAAGAGCGCGGAGAGCACCAGCTCTTTTCCGGGCACCCGCAGCTGCACCACGTGCCCCTTCCCTGACGCGATGATGAGGTACTCGCTGTCGCCGATCTTCAGCTCATGGGTCACGGCGTCGCCGAGGGCCTGCATCGAGCTCGCCATCCCGGCGAACCTCGCGCCGTCGGTCTCGGCCGGCCAGCGGGCGACGTCGAAGCCGTCGTCGGTGAGCAGGGCGGCGTAGGTGAGAGAACTCGCAGCGGTCTTCATCTCGGCAAGCAGATTCGACGCGGCCGCCACCACGGCCGGCTTCGTGTGAAGTCCGGGGCTCACGCTGACTCTGCCGTCGCCATCATTCCGAGAGTAGCGCGCATCTCGATGTTGATGATGAGCGCGAGCAGGACGTCCTGCATCTGATCGCGGTCGCGGGGATCCACGGTGAAGACCGGGATGATCAACCCCGGGTTCGTCCGCTCCAGGGCGTCGGAGAACTCGGAGAGCCCCGGGCCGGTCACCACGTCGGAGCGGGTGACGCCGACGACGACACCGCCGCGGTCGTAGAGTTCGCGGAACTCGTCGAGGTAGAAGATCATCTCCTCGATGGGATCGGGCGCGTCGCTGTTGACGAGCAGCACCATCCCCTCCGCGCGCTTCTTGAGAATGGCCCACATGAAGTCGAATCGCTTCTGGCCGGGAATGCCGTAGAGCCGGACCTTCTCCTGGGCGTCCAGGAGGATCTCGCCGTAGTCGAGCGCGACCGTCGTGGTGGCCTTGTCGACGATGTGCCGTTCGGAGTTGTTCGCCTCGGTACTGACGACCTCGATTTCGCTGAGGCTTTGGATCGCCGTCGTCTTGCCGGCTCCCATCGGGCCGGTGAACAGGATGACGTGTTCGGCCATGCGTCAGCGTCCGAGTCGCTTGCGGAGTCGATCGAAGAGGCTCTTCCGCTTGGCAGCCGCGGTCGGAGGTGCCACCGCCGGGGCAGGTGCCGCCGACGAACGGGAGAGGATCTGCATGAGGCTGAGCGCGTTGACCAGGCGCTGCGCGTCCGATGCGCCGACACCGGCGAACGCGGCCAGTTCGGCGGTGCTGACATACGCGTTGCCCAGGGCGGCGATCATGCGCACGTGGCTCATGTTGTGCGAATGCCGCGTCAGGTTCGGCCAGCGGGTGAGCCGGTAGCGCTCGTTCGGGCCGAGCCAGAACGCGGGTGCGCCACCGAAGGAGTTCAGTCCCATCTCCCACAGCAGCCCGTCGAGGTCCTGGCCGGGCAGCTCGAAGAGAGGCGGTTCATCGGGACCGGTCGGCACGGTCTCCAGCCGGGTGTGCACGGCATCCACCGGGAAGTATTCCAGGGGCGTTGCCCACGAGAACGCGTGGTGACGGAAGTCGATCAGCAGCGGTCCGTGCATCTCGATGTGCATCTTCAGATGCATCGGGGTGTTCAGCGAGAGAACCGAGCTGACCGCGATCGCAGCCTGGGTCCAGCCCACGGTGACCGGCGACTCCTCTGTCGGAGGCGCCGGCACGGTGGCTCGCTGGTCAATGTCCATGGTCATGCTTCTTCCCCCCGCTGATGCTGCACGTGCTAGAGCTGGATCAGAAGATCCGCTTCGTTCGCCTTGTACCTCGCCATGGCGAGACTGGACTTGGATTTGTCCCCGATGAGGTACGTGAAGATCGACGGGTTCTCGGGCAACGGGTGAATGATCTGCACCTGGCTCGTGAGCGAGATCAGGACGTCGTCGATCTGCTCGGTGCTGCCGAGCGCCTTGATGCTCTCCAGACGGGCGCGAAGAATCACCGATGCCCCAGCGGCCGCCAGATCGATGTCGACCCCGGAGCCGGCATGACCGAGGATCATCCCGGTCTCGCTGTCCACGACGGCGACGCACATGGCGCCGTCGAAACTCAGAAGCTTCTCGAGGACGACCTCGAGGCTCGGCCGATCGTCGACCGGCTCGACGGCGGGTGCGACATCCACTGCGGCTGCGGTTGCAGTCGTCGTCGTCGCGGCGGCGCTCGCCGGAGCGGCGGATGCCGCCGGGGCGAAATCGTCGAGCTTCGCAGCCCACGAGGTGAAGTCCGGCTCGGAGTAGTCCGGGCGATCCGGTTCCTTCTTGGACGCACGGCGAGCACGCAATGAAGGTCGCGAGTCAACGCTCATGGGCGCACTTCCTCCTCAATCGGGTCGAGGACTCCATGGTGTCGAGCGATAGGGGCGGCAGAAACCCCCACTTGTGGGCATTTAGGGGGACATGACACCCCTCCGGGGGCGGTCGCCCGGGTGGGCTACAGCGTGAGCTGCTTCTCGCACTCCGACACCTTGTGGCGCGCCAGCGCGAGATTCGCCTTGCTCTTGTCCAGGGCGAGGTAGAGGAAGATCGACGGGTTCGCGGCCAGCGGCCGGACGATGTCGTACTGAGTGCTGAGGGTGATCAGGATGTCGTCGATGACATCCTTCGACCCCAGGGTTCCGATCGACTTCAGCTGGGCTCGCACCACCTCGGTGTTGGATGCGGCAGTGATGTCGAGGTCGGTGTCCGACCCCGCATGGCCGAGGACCATGCCCGTATCGCTGTCGACGAGTGCCGCAGAACGTGCCCCCGGAAGCTCGAGCAGTCGTTCCAATGACTCGGTGACGTTCGACATTTCCGATCCTCGCTAGGAGCTCCAACGCAGACACCTGATCCTAGCCACGACGACCTCACCTCACCCGCGCGGCGCGAGGAGGGTTCGAGCACGCACCAGGAACCTGTGTGTATGGTGGCCCCCGAATAGAAGGAGTGCAGTGCCCGAGCACAAGAAGCTGGTCATCGTCGAGTCCCCCGCGAAGGCCAAGACCATCGCGCAGTACCTCGGCGACGGCTATGACGTCCAGGCGTCGGTCGGACACATCCGCGACCTCATCGAGCCCAAGAACCTGCCTCCCGAGCTCAAGAAGGGCTCCCTCGGCAAGTTCTCGATCGACGTCGAGAACGGGTTCGCTCCCTATTACGTGGTGAGCGACGAGAAGAAGCGGACGGTCAGCGATCTCAAGCGCGCGCTCAAGGACGCCGACGAGCTCTACCTCGCCACTGATGAGGACCGCGAGGGCGAGGCCATCGCCTGGCACCTGCTCGAGGTGCTGAAGCCGACCGTCCCCGTGAAGCGCATGGTGTTCCACGAGATCACCAAGGACGCGATCGAAGCGGCACGCAACAACCCGCGCGAACTCGACACGGCGCTCGTCGACGCGCAGGAGACGCGCCGCATCCTCGACCGTCTCTACGGCTTCGAGGTCTCGCCGGTGCTCTGGCGCAAGGTCGGCCCCGGCCTCTCCGCCGGCCGCGTGCAGTCCGCCGCCACCCGGCTCGTCGTCGACCGCGAGCGCGAGCGGCAGGCGTTCGTCGCCGCGAGTTACTGGGACCTGATCGCCGAGCTGCTGCCGAACGACAGCGCCGACCGCACCTCGTTCGAATCGAAGCTCGCCCGCCTCGACGGCAAGCGCGTCGCCAGCGGCCGCGACTACGACGACCTCGGACAGCTGAAGGGCGACGTCGTCGCCCTCGACGAGGCCGCGGCCGAGGCGCTCGCGGACGCGCTGCGCCGGCCGAGCACCGAGTTCACGGTGTCGAATCTCGAGACCAAGCCGTACACGCGGCGTCCCGCGGCGCCGTTCACGACATCCACGCTGCAGCAGGAGGCGGCGCGCAAGCTGCGCTTCTCGGCCCGCCAGACGATGAGCGTCGCGCAGGGCCTGTACGAGAACGGCTACATCACCTATATGCGCACCGACTCGCCGACGCTCTCGCAGCAGGCGATCACCGCGGCACGCAGCCAGGCGGCCAAGCTGTACGGTGCCGACTCGATCCCCGAGAAGCCGCGCGTCTACACCGGCAAGTCGAAGAACGCGCAGGAGGCGCACGAGGCGATCCGCCCGTCGGGCGAGGTGTTCCGCACGCCCGTCCGAGCTGTCGAGCATCCTGCGCGGCAACGAGTTCAAGCTCTACGACCTGATCTGGAAGCGCACCGTCGCCTCGCAGATGGCCGACGCTCGCGGATCGACGGCGTCCGTCACGATCACCGCGGCGACCGGCACGGCCGGCACCGCCGAGTTCACGGCGTCCGGCACGGTCATCACCTTCCGCGGGTTCCTCTCGGCGTACGAGGAGGGGCACGACGAGGAGCGCAACGAACAGGATGCGAACGCGTCCGACGAGCAGCGCTCGCTGCCCCCGCTGACGGTCGGCCAGGTGCT
The DNA here is from genome assembly GCA_963730045.1 of uncultured Actinomycetota bacterium. Taxonomy (GTDB): domain Bacteria; phylum Actinomycetota; class Actinomycetes; order Actinomycetales; family Microbacteriaceae; genus JBDSKH01. The sequence continues at coordinate 241,326 of CAVSPQ010000006.1, forward strand.
CGACCTCGGGACGTCTCGAGGCCAAGGGCCACGAGACCAGCCCGCCGCCGCGCTACACGGAGGCGAGCCTCGTGAAGTCGCTCGAAGAGCTCGGCATCGGCCGGCCCTCGACCTACGCGAGCATCATCTCGACGATCATCGATCGCGGCTACGTGACCCCGCGCGGCACCGCACTGGTGCCGAGCTGGATCGCGTTCAGCGTCGTCCGGCTGCTCGAGGAGCACTTCGGCGACCTGGTCGAGTACGACTTCACCGCCGAGATGGAGGAGGACCTCGACCGCATCGCCGACGGCGAGGCCGACCGGGTCGGACTGGCTGACGGGCTTCTACTTCGGCAACGACAAGCACCGCGGTCTGCGCACGGTCATCGACAATCTCGGCGACATCGACGCCCGCGACATCAACTCGGTGCGCATCGCCGACGACATCACGCTGCGGATCGGCAAGTACGGTCCGTACCTCGAGATCCCGCCGCCCGCCGGATCCGACGTCGACACGCCGCCGCGCCGGGTGAACGTGCCCGACGACCTCGCACCCGACGAGCTGACCGAGGCGCAAGGCGCGCGAGCTGATCGACGCGCCCGTCGTCGGCGACCGCGAGCTCGGCGTCAACCCCGCCAACGGCAAGACCGTCGTCGCGAAGGACGGCCGCTACGGCCCGTACGTCACCGAACTCGAGCCCGAGCCGGAGGCAGAGGCGCAGCCGGAGCCCGAGGCTGCCGGGGAGCCGGGCGGCGACCTCGTCCCGGTCGCGGCATCCGCGAGCGTGGACGAACTGAAGGTGAATGCGTCGACCGGCGAGATCGTCGACCTCTCGGCAGCCCTGCTCGAGAAGAAGAAGGCCAAGCCCAAGGCCAAGAAGAAGGCCGACGTCGTCAAGCCGCGCACGGCATCCCTCTTCAAGACGATGGACCCGGCCACCGTCGATCTCGAGACCGCGCTCCGGCTGCTCGACCTGCCGCGAGTCGTCGGCAAGGACCCGGAGTCGGGCGAGGACATCACCGCGCAGAACGGCCGGTACGGCCCGTACATCAAGAAGGGCACCGACTCCCGGTCGCTCGAGGCGGAGGAGCAGATCTTCTCGATCGACCTGGCCGGCGCCCTCGAGGTGTTCGCGCAGCCGAAGTACGGCGCCCGGCGCCCGTCGAGCGCGCTCAAGGAGTTCGACGCCGACCCCGAGAGCGGCAAGCCGATCAAGGTGCGCGACGGCCGCTTCGGCCCGTACGTGACCGACGGCGTGACGAACGCGACGATCCCGCGCGGCGAAGAGATCGAGGCGATCGACTTCGAGCGCGCCGTTCAGCTGCTCGCCGACAAGCGCGCGAAGGGCCCGGTCAAGAAGAAGAGCGCGCCGCGTGCGAAGCGCGCGCCGGCGAAGAGGAAATAGCCGATGCCCGGTCTGTTCCTCACCTTCGAGGGCGGCGACGGGTCGGGCAAGTCGACGCAGTCGGCTCTGCTGACCGACTGGCTCACCGAGCAGGGCCACACCGTCGTGCACAGCCGCGAACCCGGCGGCAGCGACTTCGGCCTCGAGGTGCGCGAGCTCGTGCTGCACCGGCGCGGGCACATCGCGGCGCGGGCCGAGGCGCTGCTCTACGCCGCCGACCGTGCGCACAACATCGCGACCGTCGTGCGTCCGGCGCTCGAACGCGGCGACGTGGTGATCCAGGATCGCTACCTCGACTCGTCGGTGGCCTACCAGGGTGCGGGGCGGGTGCTCGATCCCGTCGAGGTGCGCAACCTGTCGCTCTGGGCGACCGAGGAGCCTGCTGCCCGACCTGACGGTGCTGCTCGACCTCGACGAGAGCACCGGCCGCACGCGACTCGACGAGTCGCGCACCCGGTACGACCGCCTCGAGGCGGAGGCCGACGACTTCCACGCCCGGGTGCGCGCCGGGTACCTGGCGCTCGCCGCCGCCGAGCCGGAGCGCTTCCTGGTGCTCGACGCGACCCTCCCGGTCGACGAGCTGGCGACGCGCATCCGCGACCGAGTGTCCCCCCTGCTCGGCTAGATTCATCCCGGAGGCACAGCATGGGATGGGATGACCTGACCGGTCAGGCGGAGGCGATCGCGACGATGCGCGCTGCCGCGACCGACGACGGAATGACCCATTCCTGGCTGATCACCGGTCCGCCCGGTTCCGGCCGCTCGATCCTCGCCTACGCGTTCGCGGCGGCACTCATCGCGCGTCCGGGCGACGAGGCGTCGACCGAGCTGCTCGTCGAGAAGCGCACCCACCCCGACCTCGGCGTGCTCAGCACCGACCGGGTGACGATCACCATCGAAGAGGTGCGGCAGCTGGTGGCGTCCAGCCAGTTCTCGCCCGTCGGTCGGGCAGGTACCGCGTCATGATCATCGAGGACGCCGACCGCATGACCGAGCGCACCTCCAACGTGCTGCTCAAGGCGCTCGAGGAGCCGCCGCCGCGCACCGTCTGGATCCTCTGCGCGCCCAGCGAGGCCGACCTCATCCCGACCATCCGGTCGCGCGTGCGCACGGTGCGGCTGCGCGTCCCCGACGTCGACGAGGTCGCCGAGCTGATCTCGCGACGCGACGGCGTCAGCCTTCCCGAGGCGACCCGCGCCGCTCGCGAGGCGCAGTCGCACATCGGGATGGCGCACCGCCTCGCGACGAACGAGGAGGCGCGCGACCGGCGCCGGCGCACCCTCGAACTCGCCCTCGGCATCCGGAGCGTCGCCGGCGCCGTGATCGCGGCCGGCCGAGCTCATCGAGGTCGCGACCGCCGACGCGAAGGCGATCACCGAGGAGAAGGACGCCGAGGAGCGCGACAGCGCCCTGCGCTCGCTCGGCATCGAGCCGGGCGGCGCCGTGCCTCCGGGGCTGCGCGCGCAGCTGAAGGCCCTCGAGGAGGACCAGAAGCGCCGCGCCACCCGCAGCCTCCGCGACGGGATCGACCGCATCCTGGTCGATCTGCTGTCGCTGTACCGCGACATCCTGCTGCTGCAGCTCGGGGTCGAGCAGGAGCCGGTGAACCTCGCGATCTACGCCGAGCTGACGCGTGGCCGCCGCGGCCTCGACGCCCGACCGCACGCTCGCGACCCTCGACGCGATCGCCACGGCGCGCGAGCGCATCGAGGGCAACGTCGCGCCCGCGCTCGCGCTCGAGTCGATGCTGATCTCGGCGATCCGCGAACCGGCGGCCAGCCCCGCCGGAAAGGACCGTTCCCGGTGAGCCGCTCCCGCATCCCGAAGCGTCGGCTCACGGCCGCGCTCGCGGCGGGCGCCGTCGTGGCGACGCTGCTGAGCGGCTGCGTGTCGTGGTTCTTCCCGCCGCAGCCGTCGACCACGTCGACGCCGACCGGCGAGCAGGTGGATGCTGCGCTGCAGCCGTTCTATTCGCAGACGCTGGTGTGGCGCGGCTGCGGCGGCGGCATGCAGTGCACGACCGCCGAGGCGCCGATGAACTGGGACGACCCGGCGCAGGCGACGATCGACCTCGCCCTGGTGCGGCAGCCGGCGACCGGCACAGCGGCTCGGGTCGCTGCTGATCAACCCCGGCGGGCCGGGCGGATCGGGCTACGACTTCGTGCTCGACAGCATCGACTACGCGACGAGCGAGCGCCTGCAGCAGAGCTTCGACATCGTCGGGTTCGACCCCCGCGGGGTCGGGCGCTCGTCGGCGGTCTCGTGCGGCGACGTCCGCATTCCTCGACGAGTACAACTACGGCATCATCCCGGGCGAGTTCGGGTCGGACGAGTGGCTGCGAGCAGGGCAGGGACTTCGGCGAGGAGTTCGGCGCGAGCTGCCTCGAGAACACCGGCCCGCTGCTGCAGTACGTCGACACGATCAGCGCGGCCCGCGACCTCGACCTGCTGCGTGCGGTGCTCGGCGACGAGAAGCTGAACTTCCTCGGGTACTCGTATGGCACGTTCCTCGGCGCGACGTACGCCGACCTCTATCCGCAGAAGACCGGGCGGCTCGTGCTCGACGGTGCGCTCGACCCGGCGCACCACCGACTTCGACGTGACGGCGACGCAGGCCAAGGGCTTCGAGAGCGCCTTGCGCGCCTACCTCGACGACTGCATCGGACGCGAGGGGTGCCCGTTCCGGTCGAGCGTCGAGAGTGCGATGGCTCAGATCGGCAGTCTGCTCGCAGTCGCTGCAGGCCAGCCCGCTGGCGGGGGACGACGGTCGCGAAGCTCGGCGCCGGCACGATGTTCATCGCGATCATCCTGCCGCTCTACAACCAGTCGAACTGGCCGTACCTCGACGACCTCTTCACCGAGGTGATGAGCGGCGAGACCGACACGGCGTTCCTGCTCGCCGACAGCTACAACGCCCGCGATTTCGACGGCACCTACACCGACAACTCGACCGAGGCGTTCGTCGCCATCAACTGCCTCGACTACGTCGGCGACTATGCGACCGAGACCCTGCGGGCGCAGGCGGCCGAGCTGGCCGAGATCGCGCCGGTCTTCGGTCCGCGGATGTCGTACGGGGTCGGGTGCGAGCGGTGGCCGTTCCCGGCGACCCGGGTGCGCGAGCCGATCGCGGCGGCGGGCTCCGCCGACATCCTGGTGATCGGGCACCACGAACGACCCCGCGACCCCGTACGTCTGGGCGCAGGCGATGGCGGAGCAGCTCGAGAACGGGCACCTCATCACGTATCACGGCGAGGGGCACACGGCCTACAACAAGTCGAACTCGTGCGTGGACGACGCGGTCGACGACTACTTCATCGACGGCACCGTGCCGGAGGCGGATCCGGACTGCTGACGCCGGTCGACCCGCGCTGAGTCCGTTATGATTCTGTGCGGTGGTCGCGAGACCTCCCGCCGCCTTAGCTCAGTTGGTAGAGCGATTCACTCGTAATGAATAGGTCGAGAGTTCGATTCTCTCAGGTGGCTCTACCTAACGGCCTGTGGTCAGGCGTTGCCTTTCCGGTACTGAAGTTCATCCAGTCGTCTCGATTCAGTGTTGATGTTATGTCAAGACAGATCTGTCTACGGCGGGGGTCTGCGCGCTACCGTGAGGAGATGATCAACCGTGTCCTGCGCTCCGTTCTTCTCGGCGCTCTCGTGGCATCGCTTGCCGTCGTCGTTGTCGCGTTGGGATCGGCGGAGACGATCTCGGCGGGAGGGGGCGGACTCATCGGTCCGTGGGGTGTCATCGCATTCGTTCCTCGCGAAACCGCGGTCCTGGGCGCGATCGTCACCGCGGGGCTGACGGCGACCGTGTTGACAGTGACCGTGGCGCGACGGCCGGCACGTGCGTTCTGGATCGCATTCGCGATTGTCGCTTTGCTGATCGTCGTTGTCGCGGTGGTCGCGGCAGGTGACGTTCACCTCATGACGAACCCGCCGCTGTGGAGGATCGTCGGTATCGAACTTGGCAGATCGCCTCTTGCGTGGGCGCTGGTCGCCTTCGGTCTGATCGCTGGGTGGCGGTCTGGATCGTCCGGCTCGACCCTGCAGGCCGATGATCTCCCGATCGATCGACGACACGGCGGGGCATAGGTCGAGAGTTCGATTCTCTCAGGTGGCTCTGTCCCAGGGTCGCAACCGCGGTATCCAGGCTCGGACGTTCGCCCGGTAGGTGCGGTACTCGTCGCCGTAGGTCCGCTCGAGCGTTGGCTCCTCGTAGAAGCGCACGAACAGCGCGACCGCCGCCAACGCGAGCGCCAGGTAGATCAGCACGCCCCAGGTTCCGAACAGCAGCGCCTGACCCAGGATGATGGCGGCCACGGCGACGTACATGGGGTTGCGCACGAAGCGATACGGCCCGACCACGACGAGGTGAGCAGTCGGCGCCGGTGGAGCCGGCGTTCCATCAGCGCGTGCGAAGCGCACGAACGCGTCGAGCAGCACGACGACGCCGCTCAGGATGAGGAGGCCGGCCACGACCGCGACCGGCACCAGCCAGCCGCCCCAGTCCGGCATCCGGTAGCCGTGGATCAGGCCCGGAATGAGCCCGGCGACGATCCCGGGCGCGAGGAACAGGAACACGATGGTGCCCACCCAGGCACGTACCCGCACGCGTTTCGAGGAGTCGGATCCCATGCCGCGAGCGTACTGATCGCGCGGGGCTGCCTGATTCAGGAGGGGAGGTCCTCGAGCACCCGGTCCAGCGCGGCCACGAAGAAGTCGGCGCTCTCGCGGGTGAGCAGCATCGGCGGCTTGATCTTGAGCACGTTCTTGTGGTCGCCGGTCGGCTGCATGATGACGCCCTCGCGCAGCAGGGCTTCGCAGACGGCGGCGGCCTCTTCCGTCGCGGGCTCGAGCGTCTCTCGTGAGCGCACCAGCTCGACGCCGAGATAGAGGCCCAGCCCGTGCACGGCGCCGATCAGCTCGTGGCGGGTCGCGAGTTGCTCGAGCCCGGCACGCAGTGCGGCGCCGACGACGCGGGCGTTCTCCTGCAGTCCTTCGTCTTCCAGGATGTCGAGCACCGTCATCCCGACCACGCAGCTCACCGGGCTGCCGCCGGCCGACGAGAACATCGAGCCCTCGGCCGCGAACGCGTCGGCGATCGCGCGGGTGGTGATCACGGCGCCCAGCGGGTGTCCGTTGCCCATCGCCTTCGCGATCGTGATGACGTCGGGCACGACCCCCTGCTGCTCGAAGCCCCAGAAGTGCTCGCCGAGGCGTCCGTACCCGACCTGCACCTCATCCGCGATGCACAGCCCGCCCGCGTGCCCGCACCCGCTCGTACGCTCCGGCGAGGTAGCCGTCGGGCAGCAGCACGCCGCCCGCGTTGCCGTAGACGGCCTCGGCGATGAAGCCGGCGACCTCGATCCCGTCGGCGTCGAGTGCGGCCAGCTGCGCGTCGAGGTCGGCCAGGTACGCCGGACCCGACGCCGCGCCGCGGTGGGTGCCGCGGAACGTGTGCGGCGCGTCGACCAGCCGCACCCAGTCGGGCCGCGTCTCGAGCGCTCGCGGGTTGTCGCCGATCGACGACGACACGGCATCGGACCCGATGGTCCAGCCGTGGTACGCCTCGCGCATCGCGAGCACGGTCGGCCGTCCGGTCGCGGTGGTCGCGAGCCGCAGCGCCAGGTCGACGGCCTCGCTGCCGCTGTTGACCAGGAACACGGTGTCGAGCGGGTCGGGTGCGAGCGCCGCGAGCCGGGCGCTGAACTCCGCGACCGCCGCGTAGTGGAACCGCGAGTTCGTGTTCAGCCGCGCCCACTGCCGCGACACCGCCTCGACGAGCCGCGGATGCCCGTGCCCGGTCGTCGCCACGTTGTTCACCATGTCGAGGTAGGCACGCCCGTCGGTGTCGATGAGGTGCTCGCGCCACCCGCGCTCGATGCGGGGCGGGTCGGCGTAGTAGTGCTCCTGCACGGTGGCGAAGGCGGCGTCGCGCTCGGCGAGCAGCTCGCGCCGGCGTCTGCGTCGGCAGGCCGCGGCGCCCGCCCGAGCAGCGCCGACGGGTCGGGGCAGACCTGCCGCCAGACGACGGCCTCCGAGGGTCGCACGAAGAACGGCGGCCGCTCCGCCATGGGCTCGCGAGAGCTGCACGGTGAGCGCCCGAACGACGGATTCAGGATGCGATGCGAGCGTTCCCAGAGAGAGCGCCCGCCTCGATCGGTCCCTCGGCTTGCGATCGCGTCGAGGCCCCCGATCCACAGATCGCAGGAGTCCGTCTCGAGCACCACGGCATCCGGCGCGTGCCGCACCGTCCCGGCAACCGGCGCTGCCAGCTCGGTCCCGGCGGCGGCGGTCACCTCGCACCCGAGCGGCACCGTGGGCACCTCGCGGGCTGAGAGCACCTTCGTCCGCGTGAGCCGTGCCTCGCCCCACGCCGTGACGCACGCTCCCGCCGATCGCGGCCAGCGTGTGCGCCAGCGTCTCCTCGACCCCCTCGCTCGAGCCACGCGCCGGCGTCGAGCAGGTCACTGGTCGTGGAGAGGTCGAGGAAGGCGGCGGCGCCGGCGTCGAGGAGCAGGGCGGACGGCCGCGCGACGTCGAACGGCTCCGACGCGATCGCCGAGCCGCCAGCGGATCAGCGTCAGCATCCGTCTCGGCGTCGAGCTCCTCCGCGGCGGCGAACGCGAGCCACTCGTGCCGGCGGTTCTCGTCGGCGTAGCGGTTGCCTCCGCTCTGCGCGCCGCCGTCGAGCGCCACCTGCTGCTCGCCGCTGGCGACGAGCACGGCGGTGCGCAGCTGCACCAGCGGCCAGAGGGCGCGCGAGCTCGGCGTCGGTCAGCGGCAGGACCTCGGCGAAGCCGGCGATCACCTCGAGCACGACGAGCGGGTCGCGCGGGTCGTGGTGGAGGACTGCGGCGCACGCCACGGCCAGCTCGGCGACGGTCCAGCTGGTGGCGACGTCGCCGAAGTCGATGACTCCGGTGATCTCGCCGGCGACGACCGACGACGTTGTCGTCGGAGATGTCGCCGTGGATCGACCTGCACGCGCAGGTCGTCGCGCACCGGCGCGATGTCGGCCGTCGCGGCACGCGGTCAGCGCCGCCACGCGCTCGCCGGCGACTCTCGGCCACGAACGGCAGCAGCAGGTCGACGACCTCGCCGCCGATGCGGAGGTTCCACTGCGTGACGCGGGCGGCGCCGGGGTGATCGAGTCCGGCGAGGGCCACGCGCGACGCGGGCGGCGGTCTCGCCGAGCGCCCGGGCGGCGCCGGCGGGCAGCGGACCGGCGCCGGTCAGCGGCTCGCCGTCGACCCAGTCGAGCAGGCGCACGGGCAGGTCGGCTCCGGCGACCGTCACGATCTCGACGGTGGCGCCGGCGAGCGAGGGTCGGACGGACGGTGCGGCCAGGGCACCGGCGCGCACCCGGGCCGCCGCCGCATCCTGGGCGTCGAGCTCGTCGACCGCGAACGCCGGGTTCGAGAACTTGAGCACGAACCGCTCGTGCGCCGGTGTCGACGAGGAAGTTGCGGTCCTGATGGCTGCCGAGCTCGGTGACGTGCCGGTCAGCCCGAACACCTCGGCGGCGACCGCTGACGGCGTCGTCGGCGGTGACAGCGGGCGGGGGAGCGCCGGCTGGGTGAGGAAGTCGGAGTTCGGCATCGATTGCGAGCCTAGGAGGCTGACCCCCAGTCCGGGGGCCGACCGCCCTGTTTCTGTTGATCCGCCCTGGTGATCGGGCTATTTTTCGAGGCACGGCCACTGCGACAACACTGTGGGGCCGTCTTGATCTGGGGGGATCACGTGGCCGTCAAGCGACAGGCTGATCTGGGGGATCGCGGGGCGCGTCGCGCGCTCGCCCTCTCCCTCGGCGGCGTGCTGACGACCTTCGCCCCGGCGGCTCCCGCGCCGGCCGCTGCCGCGATGGTGCGCGCCGGCGAGCGTCTCCCTGCACCCGTCGGCCTGCGCCGACCTCGCGCGACGCCGACCACACCGCGCAGGACGCCGCCCTCGTGCCGCCCGTCGAGAAGACGGGCGCGGTGCCGCCGCCCCCGCCGCCTCCCCCTCCGCCGCCCGCCCCGGCGGCGCCTGGCTGCCCGCAGAACGCCTCCGGCAACCCGGTCGGCTACCGCTCCCGGCGTCGTCTCCGCCGGCGGCGTCGGCGGGACCACGACCGCCGACCTGGCCGAGTTCGCGGCCGCCTACAACGCGATCCGCGTCGCGCAACTGCCTGCCGGCGGTGCCGCTCGCCAACTTCCGCTACGACTCCTGCATGGAGGCGCGCCTGTTCTGGATCGCCGAGGACCCGAGCACCGACATCACCAGCGCCTGGGGCCACATCGGCAGCCGGCGCAGCGACGGCGTGCCCGTCGGTCGGCTGCGACGGCAACCTCGCCGGCGGCATGAACAACACCAGCGCGACGTTCGCCGAGAAGTGGTGGGACTCCGCGTCGCATCGCAACTCGCTCTACCGGCCGGGCGACGACCGGGCTGACCTCCGGCGTCTGCATCTACTTCGCGATGACCCACGGCGGCGTCCCCGACGAGCCGTACGCCTTCACGCGCGGCGCCGCGCGCTGGGACGCCTGCTGACCATCCCGTCTTCCGGGCGCGCGGCTCTCAGCCCGCGCGCCCGGTCGTCGCTCCGGCTGAGTCGTCGCCCTAGGCTTGCGGCATGACCGATCACCTGCGCTGGGGCATCCTCGGGACCGGCTGGATCGCGCGGCAGATGACCGCGGATCTGGCCGTCAACGGGTCGACGGTCACCGCCGTCGGATCGCGCACCCAGGACAAGGCGGACGCCTACGCGGCCGAGTTCGGCATCCCGACACGCGCACGGCAGCTATGAGGCGCTGGTCGCCGATCCCGACGTCGACGTCATCTACGTCGCGACACCGCACCCGTCGCACGTCGCCGACGCCACGCTCGCGCTGAACGCCGGCAAGCACGTGCTGCTCGAGAAGCCGTACACGATCAACGCCGCCGAGGCGCGCGTCGGTCGCCGATCTCGCGCGCGAGCGCGGCCTGGTCGTGCTCGAGGCGATGTGGACGCGCTGGATGCCGCACATGATCCGGCTGCGCGAGATCATCGCCGCCGGCACCCTCGGCGAGGTGCGCACCGTCATCGTCGACCACAATCAGACGCTGTCGCAGGATCCCGCGCACCGCCTGCAGGATCCGGCGCTGGGCGGCGGCGCGCTTCTCGACCTCGGCATCTACCCGGTCTCGTTCGCGTGGGACGTCTTCGGCGCCCCCACCACGATCCACGGCGATCTCGTCGCCGACGGCGACCGGCGTCGACCGCCAGACCGCGATGCTCTTCGGCTACGCCGACGGTCAGCAGGCGGTCATGCACACGCGCGTCCGACACCAAGGGCCCGAACACGGCGGCCGTCATCGGCACGAAGGCGTGGGTCGCAGATCGACCCGGTCTGGTACACCCCGACCACGATGCGCGTCATCGACCCCGACGACAACGTGATCGAGGAGTTCGACGGACGATCGGAGGGGCGCGGCATGCAGTTCCAGGCCGCGGAGCTCGAGCGGATCGTCGCCTCCGGCGCGCTCGAGGACGACATCCTGCCGCCGTCGCAGTCCGTCGCGATCATGGAGAGCCTCGACGAGATCCGCTCGCAGATCGGGCTCGTCTACCCCTCGGAGAAGTAGGGCGGGGCCTGAGGAACCCCTCAGGAAGCGTGCCGGCAACGTCGCCTATCATGGCTGGGTGACCGACGAGCAGACTCCTTCGCGCCGTTCTGCGCGGCAGGCGGAGGGATCGAAGCCCCGGCGCGCGCCCCGCGAGAAGACGCAGAAGACGAAGAAGGCGCCCGCCGACGCGGCGACCGTCGCTGCGCCCGTCCTCGACGAGAACGGCAACCCGATCGCCCCCAAGGGCGGCATCCTCGCGGCGATCCGCAAGCATCCGACGGCCTGGCTGTTCTCGACCCTCGCGGTCGTCTTCGTGCTGCTCGGCACCGGTGCGGTCTTCGCCGGGATCGCCTACGGCTCGACTCCCGATGCCGGCCCCGACGCCCGAGGCGTCCGAGGCCGCCGTCCGCGTCCGCAGCCGACCGGTGACCCCGCATCGGCGAAGCTGCGCACCTGCTCGGTGAGCGCGCTCGCCGCTCGACCCGCGCCTGATGACGCCTCTACGGGTCGGTGCAGCGCGCCGACACCGGCGAAGAGCTCTACGCACCGCAACGGCGCGATCGCCGCGCGCACCGGCAGCGTGCTCAAGGTGCTCACCGCGTCGGCCGCGATCGCGGTGCTCGGCGCCGACTTCCAGATCCCGACCCGCGTCTTCACCGGAAGCACCGCCGGCACCATCGTGCTCGTCGGCTACGGCGACGCCGACCCTCAGCGCCATGCCGGCCGGCACCGAGAGCGTCTACACGGGGGCTCCCAAGCTCAGCTCGCTCGCGTCGGCGGCGCTCGCCTCGTACGCCGCGACCAACCCCGGTCAGGAGATCACCCAGGTCGTGCTCGACGCGAGCTACTGGAACCCCTCCGACAAGTGGGACGCCTCCTGGAAGCGCAGCGAGCAGACCATCGGCTACCACTCCGAGGTCACCGCACTGCAGGTCGACGGCGACCGAGCGGACCCCACCAAGCAGACCAGCCCGCGCAGCACCGACCCGATCGCGCGGGCGGGCAACCTGTTCGTCGACGGCCCTCAAGGCTGCCGACACCAACGATCAGGTCGCCACCGACGTGACGATCACGACCGGCACGGTCGCCGGCGGTACGCAGCTGGCCGAGGTCAAGTCGCAGCCGCTGCGCGTGCTCATCAAGCAGATGCTTCTCAACAGCGACAACACGCTGGCCGAGATGCTCGCGCGGATCGTGTCGAAGGAGTCCGACCTCGGCGGCAGCGCCGCGTCGCTGCAGCAGGCAATCCCGAGCGCACTCTGGCCCGACGATCCGACGACCGCGGCCGCGTCGTCATCAAGGACGGCTCGGGTCTGAGCGAGCTGAACGGCGTCCCGGCGACCGTGATGGCGTCGTTCATGCGCCGGGTGGCGGACGGCACCAACAACCTCGACATCGTGCGCGACGCGCTGCCGGTCGCCGGCAAGTCGGGCACGCTCGCGAGCCGGTTCAGCGGCGCCAACGCGGTCGCGCGCGGCCACGTGACGGCGAAGACCGGCTGGATCGACACCGCGTACACGCTCTCCGGATTCGTCGACGCCGCCGACGGCACGCGGCTGACTTTCGCGTTCTACGCCGTCGGCGACGGCATCAAGGCCAACGCCAAGGACGCCATCGACACCCTGGTCACCGGCGTGTACAACTGCGGCGACAATCTCGCGAACTTCTAGGACGGCCATGACCCGCGCCCTCTTCGTCATCGACGTGCAGAGTGACTTCACGGAGGGCGGCGCACTCGGCGTCGACGGGCGGCGCGGCGGTCGCTGCCGGCATCACCGACTACCTGCGCGCCCATCCCGACGACTACGACGTGGTGTTCGCCTCGCGCGACTGGCACGACGGCGACAACGACAACGGCGGGCATTTCGCGTCGGCGGAGGCGCCCGACTTCGTCGTGACCTGGCCGCGGCACTGCGTCGCAGGCGAGCCGGGCTCCGAGTACCACCCCGCCCTCGACACCACGCTCGTCGACGTGCACGTCCGCAAGGGGCAGGGCAAGCCCGCCTACTCGATCTTCGAGGGCACGACCGAGGCCGGCGGCACGCTCACCGAGGCGCTCGACGAGCTCGGCGTGACCGACGTCGACGTCGCCGGCATCGCGACCGACTACTGCGTGCGCGCCTCGGCACTCGATGCGCTCGCCGCGGGCCGCCACGTGCGCGTGCTCACCGATCTGATCGCCGGGGTCGCCCCCGACTCCAGCGCCGCCGCTCTCGAGGAGCTCGCCGCCGCGGGCGCCGAGCTCGTGCCCGCCCCATGACCGGAGGTCGTTGATGCTCTCGTACCTGTTGATGGCCGTCGCGGTCCTGGGCGCGGTCGCGCTCGCCGTCGTCTACACGATCGTGGTGCTGCTGCTAGCGCTCAGACCAGCAGCTGGTGCTTCGCGAGCTCCTTGTAGAGCGGCGTCGAGACCACGAGCTCCGAGTGCGTGCCGACGCCGACGACGCGTGCCGTGATCGAGCACGACGATCTGGTCGGAGTCCACGACGGTCGACAGCCGGTGCGCGATCACCAGCAGCGTGCGGTGCTCCGCGACCTTGTCGATCGCCTCGCGCAGCAGCTGCTCGTTGACGCCGTCGAGCGAGGCGGTCGCCTCATCCAGCAGCAGGATGGGCGGGGCGGCCAGCAGGGCACGCGCGATCGCGAGTCGCTGGCGTTCGCCACCCGACAGCATGACGCCGTCTTCGCCGACCGCCGCATCCAGACCCGCCGGATCGCGGTCGAGCACCTCGCCCAGGTTGACGGTGCGCAGCACGGCGATGCACTGCCTCGTCGGTCGCATCGGGTGAGCCGAGCGTCAGGTTCTGGCGCAGGCTGCCGGCCAGCACCGGGGCGTCCTGCTCGACGTAGCCGATCTGGGCGCGCAGCTCGTCGCGGTCGAGCCCCCGCACGTCGACGCCGCCGAGGCGCACGACGCCGCCGGTCGGATCGTAGAACCGCTCGATGAGCGACAGGATCGTGCTCTTGCCGGCGCCCGACGGGCCCGACGAGCGCGACCCGGGTGCCGCGGGCGACCTCGAAGCTGACGCCCTTCAGCACCTCGCGGTCGACGGGCGGCAGGGCGTCTTCGCCGACGGCGACGGCGATCTCCTTCTCGCGTTCGGTCTTGTGGGCCGTGTCGGGGTAGCGGAACCGCACGTCCTCGAAGGTGATCGCCGCGTCGGTGACGACGGGTGCCGCCGGCTCGATCGCCGCGTCGCCCTCCGTCTCGCCCGGGAGTCGCGTTGATCTCCTCGATGCGTCCGAGCGCGCCGAGCGCCTGGTTGACCGAGTTGATCGCGCCGAACGCCGACCCGAGTGGACCGATCAGCATGAACAGGAAGAGGAGGAATGCGACGAGGTTCGCAACGGTGATCGCGCCGTCGGCGACGCGGAACCCGCCGACGCCGAGCACCACCAGCAGGGACACCTGCAGCGCGATGCCGGCGATCGGCACGATCAGCGCCGAGACCTTCGCCACCTTGATGCCGGCACGCCAGGCACCGCGCGCGTCCTCCTCGACGACCGCCAGCTCGCGCTCGGTGGCGTTCGACGCCCGCACGGTGCGGATCGCCCCGATGACGCGCTCGACGGCGGCGGCGAGATCGCCGACCTTCTCCTGCTGCTCCTTGCTCGCCTGGCGGATGCGGCCGGAGAGCAGGACGACGGTGACGACCGACGTGCCGATGACGAGCACGGTCAGGCCGAGCAGCACCGGATCGATGAGCAGCATCGCGACCAGGGCTCCGACGAACACGACGGCGCCGCCGAGTGCGTCCACGAGCCCCTGCGTGATCACCGCGTAGAGCAGCGTCGTGTCGGAGCCGACCCGCGACACCAGGTCGCCGGTGCGACGCTGATCGAACTCTGCGATCGGCAGCCGCAGCAGGCGGCCGACGAGACGTCGCCGCGCGGACAGGACGACGGAGGTTCCGGTGCGCTGGAGCAGGTAGTGCTGCACCCCGTTCAGCAGTGCCGCGGCGACGACGAGGCCGATCAGCAACCAGACGACGGCACCGAGGGCCCTGCCGCTCTCCACGATCTCGATCAGCTGGCTGACGAGGATCGGCTGCGCGAGCGTGGCCGCCGCTGCCAGCCAGGCTGAGCGCCACGACCACCACGAGGACGCCGCGATGTTCGGCGAGGTACGGCAGCAGCTGGCGCATCGTGCCGCGCGGCCCCTCCTCGGGCTTGCCGCCGAAGGGGCGGCGGCGTGAGCGTGTGGAGGTGTCGGTCATCGTCTTCCGTATTTC
Organism: uncultured Actinomycetota bacterium; assembly: GCA_963730045.1. Classification (GTDB taxonomy): domain Bacteria; phylum Actinomycetota; class Actinomycetes; order Actinomycetales; family Microbacteriaceae; genus JBDSKH01. Next base: position 256,533 of record CAVSPQ010000006.1, read on the forward strand.
TTGTGCACGGCCTGGCGGGTCACGCCGAGGGCCAATGCGATGAGTTGCCAGGAGGACCGCGGTTGCGGGCTCGGCGCACGACGACCGCCTCGGCGCGATCCAGTTCCCGACGGAGGTCGGAGATCGCTCGAAGTGACGTGTAGGGGTCGTCGGAGCCCGCACTCGCGGCGAGGGTGTGGATGGTGCCGACGTCCATGCTGTCAACCGTAGTTGACACGGGGAAAGGCGTCAACTCAGGTTGACGAGCTCGCTAGCCGTCACCCTGACCGACCGCGCAGAACCGGTCGTGGAACTCCTCCATCCAGTTCTGCGAGGGAGCGCCGAGCTCTTCGCCGCGCGCGGTGATCTGGGCGACGCACTCGCTGAGGACGGCGTCGGACGGGGTCGATGAGCCGGTGACGACGGTGTTCAGACCGTAGAGGTGATGCACCCACCCGCCGAGCGGGGGCGTTCCGTCGCCGTCGCCGTCGACATCCCCGGCGATCCCCAGGTACAGCCGTCCCGATCCGGCGCCGTCGAGTACCGCGGGTTGCCGGCAATGCGGGATCGAATCCGGAGGATCGACATCTGCCGACGCGTTGATCTGCCGGAGGTCGCCGACCGCTGTGAGCGATGAGTTGTCGTACGCGATCGGGTAGCACCTGCAGCGGCGCATCCTCGGGCCACGCGCCCTCCCGCGCCGTCGCTGTGACGTCCACGGTCGTGAAGCTGTAGCCGTATCCCGAGACGATCGAATCGTCGATCTCCCCGGAGCACCAGGTCGTCGTGGCGCCCCAGGCATCCGCCGCCCCGTCGGCGTCGAACGGCTGAGGGGCGTGCACGATCAACGAGACGTCGAGCACGGCGCCGTTGTGCGCGGTGGCGACTGCCGTCACGGCCAGAACGGCATCGTCGGGGAGGCCCACGATCGGCTCAATCGGCTCGGGGACCCCTGGTCCCGGCTGGTCTGGCACAGGGCCTCCGGGATCGCATGCCGTGAGCAGCGGCAGGAGGATCAGCGGAACGGCGGCGAGGGTCGCTAAGCGCAAGCGCATGCGCATCAGTGTAAGAGCTCGAAATCTGTCAGCCGCTTTCACTAGGGTCGGGCGAGTGAACGCTCCCGTCATCGAAGCCGTCGAGCTCGTCAAGCGGTACGGCGAGACGGCAGCGGTGGACGGCATCTCGTTCTCCGTCGCTCCGGGGGAGTCGTTCGGATTGCTCGGCCCGAACGGGGCAGGCAAGTCGACCACGATGCGCATGGTCGGGGCGGTCTCGACGCGCACGAGCGGCTCGCTGCGCATCCTCGATCTCGACCCGAACGACCACGGTCCCGCCATCCGATCGCACCTGGGCGTGGTGCCGCAGGCCGACAACCTCGACACCGAGCTGCGGGTGCGCGAGAACCTCATCGTCTACGGCCGCTACTTCGGCCTTCCGCTTCGCCACCTGCGGGCAAAGGCCGACGAGCTCCTGGAGTTCGCCCAGCTCTCTGATCGAGCGATGAGCAAGATCGACGACCTGTCCGGCGGAATGCGACGGCGTCTGACGATCGCGCGGGCCCTCATCAACGATCCGCGCATCCTGTTGCTCGACGAGCCCACGACCGGTCTCGACCCCCAGGCGCGCCACATCCTGTGGGACCGGCTTTTCCGCCTGAAGGAGCAGGGGACGACGCTCGTGCTGACGACCCACCACATGGATGAGGCAGAGCAACTCTGCGACCGGCTGGTCGTCGTCGACAAGGGGCGCATCATGGCGGAGGGTGCTCCGGCCGCTCTGATCCGCGAGCATTCGACGCGTGAAGTGCTCGAGGTGCGCTTCGGATCGGAGCAGAATGCCGGAGCGGCCGAGAAGCTGGCCGGCATCGGCGACCGACTCGAGGTGTTGCCCGACCGGGTCCTCGTCTACGCGACATGACGGCGAGGCCGCGTTGATCGAGGTCACCCGTCGTGGGCTGCAGCCTGTGACGAGTCTGGTTCGCCGCTCGAGCCTGGAAGACGTCTTCCTGCGTCTCACCGGGCGGAGCCTGATCGAATGACCGCCGAACCCGTTGTGACCCGCGAGCCGGTGCGCATCGACGTCGCGAAGGTGCAGCGAATCGGCGCCTGGTACGTCGTCGAGCATCAGCTTCGCGTGATGAGAAACTGGCGCGCCACCCTGATCGCGACGACGATCGGCACCCCGCTCGTCTACCTCTTCGCGTTCGGGGTCGGCCTCGCGAGTCTCGTCAGTGCCAATCTCGGCGACGACGCGGTCGACGGCGTGAGCTACCTCGTGTTCGTCGCTCCGGCACTCATCTGCGCGGCGGCGATCACGATCGCCACCGAAGAGCTCACCTACCCGATCATGCTGGGCTTCAAGTGGAACCCGTACTTCGTGGGCATGAATGCCGCCCCGCTGTCGGCTCGTCAGATCATGGACGGCGAGCTGATCTTCGTCACGATCCGAATGGTCATCTCGTGCGGTTTCTACTTCCTCGTGATGATGCTGTTCGGCGCGGTGCCATCGGCATGGGGCGGCGCAACCATCATCGCCGCCATCCTCGGCGGACTCGCTTTCGGGATGCCCCTGCTCGCCTACAGCAGTTCGGTCCGGGAAGACCGGGGGCAGTTCGCGGTCATCATGCGGGTCGTCGTGCTGCCGCTGACGCTGTTCAGCGGCACGATCTTTCCCCTCACCCAGTTGCCGATCTTCTTGCAGTGGATCGGGTGGGTCTCGCCCCTCTGGCACAGCACGATGCTCGCCCGTCAGTTCTCCTACGGCGCGACTGAGCCGGTCTGGCTGACTGCCATTCACGTCGGCTATCTGCTCGTTCTCGCCGTCGGTGGCTGGATGCTGGCCGTGCGCATCGCCACCCGAAGGCTCGACGCATGACCGTCGACGGGAGCGCAACCACCGCTCCACCCGCGACCCGGGCCGGCGGCGTCGCCGCGCTCTACGCCGGAAACTCCCGCGCAGTCGTCTCCCGCGGTCTGATCGCCACCCGCAGCACCAATTGGATCGTCGTGCTGACCGGTTTCGTCGAGCCGATCTTCTACCTCCTCTCGCTCGGGGTCGGTCTCGGATCGTTCATCGGTGCCGTGCAGGACGGCGCGGGCAACGAGATCCCGTACGCCGCGTACATCGCTCCGGCGCTCCTCGCGGTTTCAGCGATGAACGGGGCCATCTACGACTCCACGTGGAACGTCTTCTTCAAGATGAACTTCGGCCGCCTCTATCAGGGCATGCTCACCACGAGCCTCGGTCCTCTGGATGTGGCGCTCGGCGAGATCGTACTGGCGCTGATGCGTGGAGGCGCCTACGGGCTCGGCTTCCTGCTGGTCATGCAGGCTTTCGGCCTCAACCTCGCGTTCACGGCCATCCTGGCCCTTCCGGCCGTGCTGCTCATCGCCTTCGGCTTCGCGAGCGTCGGGATGGGCATCACGAGCTACCTGAAGACGTTCCAGCAGATGGAGTGGATCCAGTTCGTGCTTCTGCCGATGTTCCTGTTCTCGGGAACCTTCTACCCGATCACGGTCTATCCGGAGCCGATCCAGTGGTTGGTGCAGGCGCTGCCGCTGTGGCACGGGGTCGAGCTCGTGCGCGGGCTCACGACCGGCATCCTGGGCCCGGCGATGCTCGGTGCACCTGTTGTACTTCCTGGTGATGATCGTGCTGGGGCTGATCTTCACGACGCGACGGCTGCGCACGCTGTTCCTCGACTGACGGTCGCCGGCATGCCCATCGATCAGGGCGACGGCAGGGCTGTGAGCGGTATCGCGAGGTAGCGCCTGGTGAGATCGATCTGCCTGTCGTATCCGCCGACGACGAGAACAGTGTCACCAGACAAGCTCACGGTTCCGAAGGATGCGATCCCGGATGCGGCGTTCACCACAGAGCTCGCCCCCGCATCCACGTCGATCACCTCCAGGCCTTCCCCTCCTCCGCCCACGAGGACCCGGCCGTCGGGGAGGAGCGTCGCGCCGCCGGCAAGCTTGTACCGCCCGTGGCGGAGTTCGGGGCCCGGTGAGAACGAACCGGTCGCGGGGTCGAACAGTTCCGTAGAGGTGAGCAGTGTGACGTCATCGGTCGTCCCGCCGATGACGAGCACGCGGCCATCTGCGAGCGCCACCATGGTGTGCTTGAACCGCGCGGTATCGAGCGGGCCGACCACGTCGAGCGTGGTGCCGTCGGCCGCGACGACGACCGCCTGGTCGGTGGCCACGCCGGGCGCCCGTTGCCCACCCGTGACGAGCACGCGACCGTCGACGAGGGCAACCGCTTCAAGACCGTCGACCGCGACGGGCAGCGCCGGTCCGGGGCCGAAAGACCGCGATGCGGGATCGAAGACCTCCGTCTCCGCCGTGTAGGTGCGGCTCCGCACCCACCCGCCTGCCACCAGCACGCGGTCCGTGCCGAGCCTCGCAGCCGCATGCCCACCGCGTCCCGTGGCGAGCGAATCGACGGGTGACCACGAGCCTGCGCCGGGATCGAACACTTCGGCCGACGAAAGCGGAGGCACGCCCTCGCCCGAGAACCCGCCCGTCACCAGCACACCGCCCGACGGGAGGAGGGTCGCGGTATGCGCATCACGCGCGTCGCTCAGGCGGCCGACCTCGACCGCAGTCAACGGCGTAATGGCGAACGCGGCGGGGGAGGCCGTGCCGCATCCGTCGATCACGCAGCCGCCAGCCACCAGCACCGTTCCGTCGACCAGCACGGTCGCTGAGTGCGCCGCACGGGCGGCGACCTCGACTGTCTCGACCGGTGAAGCCTCTCCTGTGGGCGTGAGGTCGGTGCAAGCTACGAGCAGCAGCACGAGGGCGACTGCGACGCCCGCACGGACGATCACGCCTTCGGGCCGCCTGCCACGTACAGCACCTGCCCGTTCACGAACGAGGCCTCCTCGGAGCAGAAGAACGCGGCAACCGCCGCGATGTCGTCGGGGGTTCCCGCCCGCCGCGCGGGCACGTCCTTCGTCGCCTCGGCGAGATAGTCGTCGAACGCGATCCCGACGCGCTCGGCCGTCTCACGCAGCATGTCCGTGGCGATGATGCCCGGCGCGATGGCGTTGACCGTCACCCCGAACGGGCCCAGCTCGATCGCGAGGGTCTTGGTGAATCCCTGCAGGCCCGCCTTGGCCGCCGAGTAGTTCGCCTGGCCGCGATTGCCGAGCGCGCTCGTCGACGACAGGTTCACGATCCGCCCCCATTTCGCGGCGACCATGTGCGCCTGGACGGCCCGGCTCATCAGGAACGCGCCGCGCAGGTGGACGCCGATCACCGCATCCCAGTCACCGTCGGTCATCTTGAACAGCATGCTGTCGCGCAGGATGCCGGCGTTGTTGACCAGGATCGTCGGGGCACCCAGCTCGGACGCGATGCGCTCGACAGCAGCCGCCACCGCATCCGCGTCGGACACGTCGGCGCCCGCCCCGATCGCGCGACCGCCGGCGGCCGTGATCGCCTGCACGGTCGTCGCGGTGTCGGCTTCGTTCAGGTCGATGACGCCGACAGCGGCGCCGGACGATGCGAGACGCGTGGCGATGGCCGCGCCGATCCCGCGGGCCGCACCGGTGACGATCGCGACGCGGTCCGTCACCGCCGACCCCTGAGGGTCTGACCCACCACGACCATGGACAGCGCCGCCTCTGCGGCGCGCGCGCCGACGTCTTCCTTCGACTCCGGAAGCCCCGCACGGTCGAGTCCCTGCTGCTCGTCGTCGACGGTGAGTACCCCGAAGCCGACGGGCTTGCCGGTGTCGAGGGCGACGCGGGTGAGACCGTCTGTCGCCGCCGCGGCGACGTAGTCGAAGTGGGGGGTCTCACCGCGCACGATCACGCCGAGGGCGACCACGGCGTCCGCACCCTGCTCGAGCGCGATCTTGGATGCGAGGGGGAGTTCGAAGCTCCCGGGAACCTGGACGAGTGTGACCGTCGCGCCGGACGCGGCCAGCACACGCTGGGCTCCCGCGAGCAGGCCATCCGAGATGCGGGTGTGCCACAGGCCGGAGACGATCGTCACCGTCATGCCGGAGCCGTCGACGTCGACCTCCGGCTGTCCGTCGCCGCTCATGATGCGGTCCTCTCGTTCTGCTCGATCGCGGTCTGGATGGCCGCGTCGAGGACGTCGTGTTTCGGCAGGTCGTGACCCATGCGGTCCCGCTTCACGCTGAGGTAGCCCTCGTTGAACTCGCCCACCCCGACGACCAGCGGCACCAGGTCGGTGACGATCACCCCGCGCTCTTCGAGCTGCCGGGCCTTCTCGGGGTTGTTGCTGAGCAGCTTGACCCGGTTGATGCCGAGATCCTTCAGGATGCCGGTGGCGGCCCCGTAGTCGCGGGCGTCGGCCGGCAGCCCGAGCGCGATGTTGGCATCCAGGGTGTCGTAGCCGTGTTCCTGCAGCCGGTAGGCCTTCAACTTGTTGATGAGCCCGATGCCGCGGCCCTCGTGCCCGCGCAGGTAGATGACGACCCCGCCCTCGGCCTCGATGGTGTCGAGCGCCGACTGCAGCTGCGGGCCGCACTCGCATTTGAGCGATCCGAAGGCCTCGCCGGTGAGGCACTCGGAGTGGACGCGCACCAGCGTGCCGTTCGAGGGTGCGTCGCCGTTCTTGTCTGGCGCGATCCAGGCGACGTGATCGGCGCCGGTCGAGCGGTCGCGGTAGGCCCGTACGCGAAACTCGCCGTGCTGGGTCGGCACCGTCGTCTCCACCTCGAACGTCACGCGCGACGACTCCGGCACGTCGACGACGGCGGTCGGGTCGTCCTCGCAGCGCCGCTCCTCCATGAACCGCTGGAGCGCCTCGATCGTGATGACGGGGACGTCGTCGCGCTCACCCAGCCTGATGAGGTTCGGCAGGCGCATCATCTCGCCGTCCTCGTCGACGATCTCCGCGATCGCGGCGACCGGGGTCAGCCCGGCGAGCTTCAGCAGGTCGACCGCCGCCTCGGTGTGACCGTCGCGCTCGCGCACGCCGCCGTCCGCGGCACGGAGCGGCAGGATGTGGCCGGGGCGGATGAGGCTCACCGGCGTCGACGCGGGATCGGCCAGGACGCGCAGGGTGTGCGCACGATCGGACGCGCTGATCCCGGTGCTGAGCCGGTCGGCGGCGTCGACACTCACGGTGTAGGCCGTGCCGCGCCAGTCCTCGCTGTTCTCCCACATCAGCGGGAGGTTCAGCTTGTCGGCGATCTCGTTCGTCATCGGGGCGCAGACGTAGCCGGACGTGTTGCGCACCATCCAGGCGACCCACTCCTGGCTCGCCGATTCGGCGGCCATGACCACGTCGCCCTCGTTCTCGCGTCCTTCGTCGTCTGCCACGATGATCGGGCGGCCCGCGCGCAGCGCCTCGAGCGCCACGGGGATGTCGGCCAGGCTCATGATGATGCTCCTTCATTGATGGTGCTGAATTCATTCATTCGCTGCACGTGCCTCGCCAGGATGTCGGTCTCGATGTTGACCCGGTCGCCGGGCGCGAGGGCGCCCAGCGTGGTGGCGGTGAGGGTCTCGGGGATCAGCGATACCTCGAACCAGACGTCGCCGACCGCGCTGACGGTGAGACTCACGCCGTCCACGGCGATCGAGCCCTTGCGGGCGACGAGCGGGGCGTGCTCGCGGTCGAGCGAGAAGCGGAGGACGCGCCAGGCGTCGCCGGGCGTCACCGACACCACCTCGCTGGTGCCGTCGATGTGTCCCTGCACGATGTGCCCGCCGATGCGGTCGCCCAGTGCGGCGGCGCGTTCCAGGTTGACGCGGTCACCGGCCGTCACGCCGCCCAGCGTGCTGGTCGAAATGGTGACGCCCATCACATCCGCGGTGAACCAGTCGGGTCCCTGATCGACGACCGTGAGGCAGACGCCTCCGACCGAGATCGAGTCGCCGTGCTTCGCGTCGGACACGGCGAGCGGCGCCCGCACGGTGATGCGCGCCGCGTCGCCGGTGCGATCCCAGGCGAGAACCTCGCCGAGCTCCTCGATGATGCCGGTGAACATCAGCGCTCCTCGCTGGTCGGGTGGGCCGCGGTCCGAGTCGATACCGCTGTGGCCGTGATGAGCAGGTCGTCGCCGAGCCGCTCGACGCCGGCGAGCTGCAAGCGTCGGGCGTCGGCGATGGTCGGGATGCCGAGGTCGCCGATCGCGACCCGGTCGCCGCCCAGCAGGGTCGGTGCGAGATACACCGAGTACTCGTCGGCGAGCCCCGCGCTCACGAGGGCGGTGACGAACGTCGGGCCGGCCTCGACGAAGACCCGCTGGATGCCGCGAGCGCCCAGGTCGGCCAGTACCGTGCCGAGATCGCGGGTCCCGGTCTCGATCAGCCCGGCCGGGTGGCGGCGGAGCGCCGCGTCATCCGGAATCGTCCGTTCGCCCACCACGACGGGGATGGGCTGGTGCGGCATGAGCTCCCCCGCGTCGCCGCGCGCCGTCAGGCTCGGGTCGTCGGCGAGCACGGTGCCGGTGGCGGTCAGGATGGCGTCGCTTGCGGCACGTTGCTCGTGCACCCGCTGGCGTGCCGCCGTGCCGGTGATCCACCTGCTGGAGCCGTCGGCGGCGGCCGCGCGGCCATCCAGTGTCGACGCCCACTTCACGGTCACCCACGGGCTGCCGCGACGTACGGCGGTGAGCCACTTGTGCAGGAAGGTCTCGGCCTCTCCGGCGAGGACGCCCGCGTCGACCTCGACACCGCCGGCACGCAGGCGCTCGGCTCCGCCACCGGAGCGGTGGCCCGGGTCGGAGATCGCGTAGACGACGCGCTCGATGCCCGCCGCCAACAGCGCCTCGCTGCAGGGAGGGGTGCGTCCGGTGTGATTGCAGGGCTCGAGGGTGACGACGGCCGTGAGCCCGGATGCGTCGGGGCTGCCGTCCGCATGGGCGCGACCACGGGCGGGCAGCTTGCTCATCGCGTCGCACTCGGCGTGCGGAGTCCCCGCACCGCGGTGCCAGCCCTCGGCGATCGTGACCCCGTCTGCGTCGAGCAGCACGCACCCGACCTGCGGGTTGCCGCCGGTGACGGGTCCCTGCTCGGCCAGCTCGAAGGCACGGCGCATCGCTGCGTCGTGCGTTGTCGAGCTGAGCTGGTTCATCCCGGTCCTCTGTCGGTGACAGGTGTTCCGGGGACGCCGAGAGTCGGCGCTCCGCGCTTCACGGCCTTGTCGAGTCCGTGCAGCAGCGGCGTGCATCCTCCCATCCGGACTTTGACCGTCGGTCCCGGAATTCCACCGGATCGGCTCCGTCGGCCTTGCGGCCTCAGGAGTTCGCGGACTGTAACCGCCGGCTCGGATTTTCACCGACCCCGGAGCACGTGCTTCGTGTTCACATCGTACAACGCGGGCTGCAGAGGGGTATTCCCGTGTGAAACTCGGGCCACCTGGACGGACCTGGAGGCGCTCGGAGCCTCGTTCGAGGGCGTCGTCAACATCGGCCCAAGCTTTCGCGCGGACAAGGAGTTCGAGGCGCGGGCGACGACCCGCATGGAATCGCTCCGGGCCGCAAGGAAGCGTCCGAGTGGGTCGCCGACCTTCGGACCAGCGGAATGCCCCCGCACCTTCGGCCGGCGCTACGCCCGTGACATCGCGGCCCCGACCTAGGGGCTGAGGCGGTTGGGCCCGCGGTAGAGGTAGGTGACCTCTCGCACGTTGGCGAGGTGGAGCAGGATCATGACGACGCGGGTGAGGCCGAGGCCGAAACCGCCGTGCGGCGGCATCCCGTAGCGGAAGAAGTCGAGGTAGAAGCCGAGCTCGCCGATGTCGAGCCCCTTCTCCGTGGCCTGCCGCTCGAGCACGTCGATGCGGTGCTCGCGCTGCGCACCCGTTGTGATCTCGAGGCCGCGCCAGACCAGGTCGTAGCTCTTGGTGAGCGTCGGATCGTCGTCGCGACGCATGTGGTAGAACGGCCGCACGCTCGTGGGGTAGTCGGTGAGGAAGACGAACTCGTGGCCGTACTTCTCGGCGACGTACTCGGCGATCTGACGCTCGCCCTCGGGGTCCATGTCGTCGTCGTCGCGGGGTACGACGTAGCCTCGCTTCGCAACGATCTCCTTGGCCTCGAGCAGCGGGATGCGAGGGAAGGGCGTGGTGGGCACAACGACGTCGACGCCGAACTCCCGGAGGATCTCCTCGCCGTGCTTTTCTTTCACCGCCGTCAGAGCGCGGACGATGAGTCGCTCCTCGAGCTGCATCACGTCTTCGACCCCCGAGATCCAGGAGATCTCAGTGTCGACGCTGGTGAACTCGGTGTCGTGCCGGCTGGTGAAGCTGGGATTGGCGCGGAAGACGGGCCCGACCTCGAAGATCTTGCCGAATCCGGCGGCCTGCGCCATCTGCTTGAAGAACTGCGGGCTCTGGGCAAGGTACGCGTATCCGTCGAAGTACTCGACCTTGAAGAGCTCGCTGCGGCTCTCCGACGGGGATGCCATCAGCTTGGGCGAATGGATCTCGACGAAGTCGTTCTCGTACCAGTACGAGCGCAGCGCGTGCTCGATGGTGGTCTGCACCCGGAAGATCAGGTTGGCTTCGGGTCGGCGCAGGTCGAGGAAACGCCAGTCCATGCGCTTGTCGAGCCCGCTGTCGGGTGCGATCGGCAGGTCGCCCGCGACCGACTCGACGGTGATCTCGCGGATCGCGACCTCGAGCCCGCCGAGCTTGACGCGCTCGTCCACTTTGAGGTCACCGACCACACTCAGGAACGAACCGGCGGTCAGCCCCGAGATGATGTCGGCGGTCGGGTCGTCACCCTCGGTGCGCGGGTGCACCAGCTGCACGGATCCGCTCTCGTCGCGCAGCACGACGAACTGCACCTTCTTCTGGTCACGGACCGTATCGACCCACCCCGCGACGGCGACCTCGCCCTCGGCGGTGTGGGGAAGATCGGCGGTCAGAGTTCGAGCGGGCACGGTTACCGAGCATACCGGGCTGCGTCGAGCAGCTCGGGCAGTTCATCGAGCGACCGGATGAGGGGGATCCCCTCCGCCGCGGCCTCGGCACGCTGCTCTGCGGTGGCGAGTGCGTGGCGGTCGAGCCACACCCCGCGAAGACCGGCACGGGCGGCCCCGATCGCGTCGGTGTGCAGGCGGTCGCCGACGTACGCGGCATCGGAGGGCTCCACCCCGAATACCCGGCAGGCCTCGGCGAAAATCGCGGCATCCGGCTTCGCGACCCCCAGCTCACCGCTCGCGATGACATGCTCGAGCCACGGTCCCAGGTCGACCCCGTCGATCTTCGCGGTCTGGAACTCGAGGCTGCCGTTGGTGATCACGCCGAATCGCGCCGGCCGCAGCGCATCGAGACAGGCGAGCACGTCGTCGTGCAGCATCCACGTGCTCTCGTAGTGCACGAGGTACGCGTCGAACCAGGCGTCGGCGGCATCGTCGTCGAGCTGCAGGCCGTAGGGTTTCACGAACCCGCGCGCGCGCTCACGGCGCTGCTGCAGGAACTCCAACTCGCCGGTGAGATAGCGGTGGTAGTGCAGCTCCTCGAGAGCGTTCCAGCGAACGAACTCCGCCAGGCGGTCGGCGGCGGCGAGGGCACCGCCGAGCGTCGATCGGTGCGCGGCGATCCCGGCCTCCACAGACTCCCGATGGGCGAACAGGGTGTCGTCGAGGTCGAACAGCACCACGGCCGGAGCAGGCACCGCTACCCCCGCCGCAGGAACCCGACGCGCTCGTAGACGCGCTCGAGGGTGGCCTGCGCGATCGCCTCGGCCCGGTCGGCGTTGCCGGCCAGGATGCGGTCGAGCTCCGCCGGATCGTCCAGCATCTCGAGTACGCGGGCGCGGATCGGCTCGAACTCGGCCACCACCGCATCCGCGGTCGCCGACTTGAGGTCGCCGTATCCGCGTCCGGCGAACTCCGACTCCAGTGCGGGGATCGACGAGCCGCCCAGCACGGACAGGAGCGTGAGCAGGTTCGACACCCCCGGCTTGCCCTCGGCATCGAACCGCACCGAGCCGTCGTTGTCTGTGACGGCGGACATGATCTTCTTGCGGGTCTGGTCGGGAGCGTCGAGCAGCCAGACCGTCCCCTTGTCGACGGCCGACTTCGACATCTTCGATGTCGGATCCTGCAGGTCGTAGATCTTGGCGGTCTGCTTCATGATCGAGACCTCGGGGATGGTGAAGGTCTCGCCGAACCGCGAGTTGAATCGCTGGCCCAGGTCGCGGGTCAGCTCGATGTGCTGCCGCTGGTCCTCGCCGACGGGCACGATGACGGCGTCGTAGAGCAGCACGTCGGCCGCCTGCAGCACCGGGTAGGTGAAAAGCCCGACGCTCGTCGCATCGGTGCCCTGCTTGGCCGACTTGTCCTTGAACTGGATCATGCGGCTGGCCTCGCCGAACCCCGTGATCGTGTTCAGCACCCAGGCCAGCTCGGCGTGAGCCGGCACGTGCGACTGCACGAAGAGGATCGACGACGTCGGGTCGATGCCCGCCGCGATGTACTGGGCGGCGGTGCGGCGGGTGGACTCGCGCAGCTTTGCGGGGTCCTGCGCGACCGTGATCGCGTGCAGGTCGACGACGCAGAACACGGCGTCGTGGGTCCTCTGCAGCTCCTTCCACTGCAGCAGGGCGCCGATGTAGTTGCCCGCGTGGAGCGAGTCGGCGGAGGGCTGCATGCCCGAGAACAGCCGGGGCTTCGAGGTCATCCCTTCAGACTAGAGCCGGTAGTCGACGACGACCGGCGCATGGTCGCTCCAGCGTTCCGCGTAGCTGGCGGCGCGATCGACCGTACACGCGACGGCGGATGCCGCGAGGGCAGGTGACGCGAGCTGGTAGTCGATGCGCCATCCACTGTCATTGTCGAACGAGGCGCCGCGCCACGACCACCACGTGTAGGGGCCGGGGATCTCACCGGCGAACCGCCTCCCGACGTCGACCCAGCCGAGGCCCGCGCCCTCGTTGTAGCGCGGCTTCTCGGGCTTGCCGACCCACTTGTCGAAGTACGCGCGTTCCCGGGGCAGGAAGCCGGCGTTCTTCTGATTCCCTTTCCAGTTCTTGATGTCGAACGGGCGGTGACCGACATTGAGGTCGCCCATCACGACGGCGAGCCGGTCGTCGGCGCCGAGTTCGGTCATGCGCTCGGTCATGCCGGTGAGGAGCTTGTACTTGTCGCGCTGCTTGGGTGTGCCGACCTGGCCGGAGTGCACGTAGGCAGACACCACGGTGATCTCGTGACCGTCGACCTCGTAGTCGGCCTCGAGCCAGCGGCCCGCGCTGTCGAAGTCGTCGGCACCGATCGCGATGCGGTGGATCGCGGCCCGATGACGGCTCGCGATCGCGACTCCGGCACGCCCCTTGGCCGTCGCTGCGTCGTGCACGACGTCCCACTCCTCGCCGAGCAGGCCGACCAGGTCGTCGGTCTCGGCCCGCACCTCCTGCAGTGCCAGGATGTCGACGTCGCGCCCCGCGAGCCAGTCGCCCATGCCCCTGCGGAAGGCCGCGCGCACCCCGTTGACGTTGGCGGTGGCGATGCGGAGAGGGCGGGACGGCACGATCTCGAGCCTAGGAGCTACGTGCGACGTCTTCGCCGGGCAAGCCAGCGCACCGCGCGAGGCAGGCTTCCCTCGATCTCGGCCCGCAGCTCCTCCTCGATCTCGAGGCGGAGGCGCGCCTCGGCCTCTCGTCGCCGGCGATCACCGATCGGGTCCAACGGCACCCCGGCATCCGTCGCGCTCACGACCACCCATGCGGCGCCGATCAGGATCACCTGGCACACCAGGTTGAACCAGATGAGCAACCCGACGAGGACGGCGAAGGAACCCAGCAGCGGGTTGCTCGACGTGAGCGTGAGCAGGCCTCCCGCGAGCACCTTGAGCACACCGAGTGCCAGAGCGCCGAGGAGCGCGCCCTGCCAGAGCGGCCGAGGCGGGATCGGGACGCCGGCGAGCACCCGGTAGAGAGCGGCGAGCACGGCGATGTCGAGTACGAAGGCGAGGGCCAGCCCGAGCGCACGGGCGGATACCGTCGCGACCATCGAGTCCTCGTCGAAGCCCAGGCTGTCGAGCAGCCAGGCCAAGGCACTGGTGCTGCCGATGGACAGGGCCGCCGAGAGGATCAGTGACAGACCGAACGCGAGTGCGAGGCCCAGGTCCCGCACTCGGAGCAGAAGGAAGTTGGTCGGCGGTGCGGCCAGGTCGGCGATCTCGCGGACGGCTTCACGGGCAGCGGCCAGCCAGCCGATCGCGGTGACGAGGGAGAAGATCAGCGCGAGCACGCCGACCCAGCCGAGCACGCCGCCGGCCAGGAGCTTGTCGGGGTCGATCGCCCCCTCGTCGCCCTTGCCGATGAGCCCCGGCACCGAGGTGGCGATGACGTCGAACAGCCCGGCGCGCAGCTCAGGGTTCGCGGTGAGCACGATGCCGGCGACGGAGAACCCCACCCAGACGGCCGCGAACACCGAGAAGATCGCCTGGTATGAGAGTCCCGCCGCGAGGATGTGGCCACGGTGCGCGCTGTAGTGCATGAACACGCGGACAGGCTTGTACTTCTGGATGCGCTCGACGATCGCCTGCATCCGTCGCGCCAGCGCGGACGGCTGCTTGGTCTCCACGTCGGCCATCTTTTCAGCCTAGTCAGCGCCGATAGGCTGATCGGAGGCGTTGACGCCCTGACGAAGTCGCTGGAAGGAACCCGATGGAACTGCACGGAGTCGGAGTGGGTCGCGGTGTCGCCGTCGGCCCGGTGCTCTCCATGCCGGAACCCCTCCCCGAGCCCGCTGAGCAGAAGCACGCGGGCGATGCGGGCGCCGAGAAGGGGGCCGTGCAGGTCGCTGTGACCGCCGCGGCCGCCGAACTGCAGGAGCGTGCCGATCGCGCCGACGGCGCCGGTCGCGAGGTCATCGAGGCCGCGATCCAGATGGCGCAGGACCCGATGCTCGCCGATGACGTGAACGCCCGCATCGACGCCGGCACCACGGGGGAGCGCGCCGTCTTCGAGGCGTTCCGGTCCTTCCAGGAGCAACTGGTCGCCCTGGGCGGGTACATGGCCGAGCGCGCCGCAGACCTCGGCGACGTGTCTCAGCGCATCATCGCGCAGCTGCGCGGCGTCCCGGTTCCCGGCGTCCCGGACTCCGACGCCCCCTTCGTGCTCCTTGCCCGCGACCTCGCCCCGGCCGACACGGCGCTGCTCGATCTGAACAAGGTTCTCGGTCTGATCACCCGCGACGGCGGACCCACCAGCCACACCGCGATCCTGGCCCGCTCCAAGTCGATCCCGGCCATCGTCGGGGTGGGCGCGGATGCCGCGATCTCAGAGGGAACGCGTGTGATCCTCGACGCCGCGGCCGGCGTCGTCACCGTCGACCCGTCGGACAAGGCGGTCGCGGCCGCCGAGAAGCGGATCGCCGAGCGCGCGGCCCAGGCCGCCGCGCCGATCACGGACGGCGCCCTGGCCGACGGCACCACGGTGCCCCTGCTCGCGAACCTCGGTTCTCCGAAAGACGCCGCCGCCGCGGTGGAACTGGGCGCCGAGGGCGTCGGGCTGTTCCGCACCGAGTTCCTGTTCCTCGACGCGCACACCGCCCCGACGGTCGAGGATCAGCAGGCCCAGTACACCGAGCTGCTCAAGCATTTCCCCGGCAAGAAGGTCGTGGTTCGCGCACTCGACGCCGGCGCGGACAAGCCGCTGAGCTTCCTCAACGACGCGCACGAGGAGAACCCCGCCCTCGGCCTGCGCGGCCTGCGAGCGTTGCGCGCCAAGATCCAGATCTTGCAGGACCAGCTGCAGGCGCTGAAGAACGCGCAGGACGTCACCGAGGCAGACCTCTGGGTGATGGCACCGATGGTCGCCGACGCGGAGGAGACGCAGTTCTTCGTCCAGTACGGCAAGGACCTCGGTCTGAAGACGGTCGGTGTGATGGCCGAGGTGCCGTCGTTGGCCGTGGTCGCCGACCAGGTCGCCGAGCTCTCCGACTTCGTCAGCATCGGCACGAACGACCTGACCCAGTACACGCTCGCTGCCGACCGCATGCTCGGTACTGTCGCCGCCTATCAGGACCCATGGCATCCGGCGGTCCTGCGCCTCGTGAAGATGCTCGGCGATGCGGGCGCGAAGGCGAAGAAGCCGGTCGGCATCTGCGGCGAGGCCGCCGCCGACCCGCAGCTCGCGGTGGTGCTCGTCGGGCTCGGCGCGACGACCCTCTCGATGACGCCCGCTGCACTCGCCGACGTGCGCGCCGAGCTGGCGACGGTGACCCTGAAGCAGGCGAGGGCGAAGGCCACGGCGGCGCTCGCCGCATCGACCGCGGCCGGGGCGCGCGAGGCCGCTGCCGCCGCCTAGGCTGCGGAACCACCCGCCGGCACGCTGAGACAATCTCGGATCGGCCCCCGAAAGGGGGGTGAGTGGCGGGTGACATACCGCGTCATAGTTGTCGAGCAGGGCTGTCTCTTCCTATGAGGACGTCAGTGGTGACGGGGGTCACCACGGCTTCCTTTCATTCATAGGGACAATAGAGAGGCCCAGAATGGATCAGGGGGATGAGCGGTTCGGACTCGAAGCCGACCACTTCGGACGCGGAATTGATCGAAAGCGCTCGATCGGGGGATACGCGCGCTTTCGGGGAGCTTTGGCTCCGTCACTACCGCCCTGCCGCTCGCGTCGCCCGTCAGTTCACGTCGATCGACGCGGATGACCTCGTTTCTGAGGCCTATGCGCGGATCTTCCAGCGTGTGTTGGCGGGCGGCGGTCCCACCGGGGCCTTCCGCCCCTACCTCTATACGACGATCCGAAACCTCGCGAGCACCTGGGGCGCCGCGTCGCGCGACATCCAGGTGGACATGATCGAAGACTTCGAAGACGAGCGGATTCCGGACGACCCGGCCGCTTGGGCGCTCGACCGCACCCTGACGGCGAGTGCATTTCGTGGGCTGCCCGAACGCTGGCAGACCGTGCTCTGGTACACCGAGGTCGAGGGCATGGACCCGCACGAGGTCGCGCCGATCATGGGCATCACGGCCAACAGCGTCGCCGCGCTCTCCTACCGGGCTCGTGAGGGGCTGCGCAAGGCCTGGCTGCAGGCCCACATCAACGACGGCACGGCATCCGGCGAATGCCAGTGGACGATGGCCCACCTCGGCGACCACACCCGCAACGGGCTGAGCGCCCGCGATGCGGAGCGGATGACCGACCATCTCGAGGACTGCGCCAAGTGCACGATCGTCTCGGAGGAGGTCGACGAGGTCGGCTCCCACCTCGCGATGGTCATGCTGCCCCTGCTGCTCGGAGGCATCGCCGGCGGCACCCTGCTCTCGCAGCTCGCCCAGCCGTCGTCCTCGATGGCTGCCGAGCTGATCCCGGCCATGCCGCAGGCGGTCGAGGCGGTGGCCGGCGGAACCGCCGTCGTCGCACCCGTCATCGCGGGGGCGCTGTCGATGGGCGCCTCGACCACCACCGGCGCTGTCGTCGGCGGACTCGCCGTGGCCGCCGTGCTCGGCACCACGATCGCCCTCGGCATCGTGCCGCCGACCTCGGCCGACCCGCCGGTCGTCGTCGCCGAAGCCCAGGATGTCGCCTCGCCCACCGCGCCCGTCGAGGACGCTCCCGCGGTCAGCGGCCCCAAATCGACCGATCCCGACCACATCCCCGGCCTCGTCGGTGGAGTCGGTGACACCCTCGGCGGCCTGCTCGGCGGCGGAGATGGCGGCGGAGTCGGCGGCGGAGTCGGCGGCATCGTCGATGGCGTCACCGGTGTCGTGGGTGAGACCGTGCAGGAGGTCGTCCAGACCGTCACCCAGCCGATCACCGTCAACGTCAGCATCTCCGGGACCGGCACTCCGGGCGCGAGCGTCGCCCTCAAGGCCGCCGGAACGGTCTACGCGACGACCACGGTCGGGGCGAACGGCAGCTACTCGATCTCCGCCGGCGGGATCCCGCAGGCGGTCGGAAGCATCTCCGTCGTCCAGACCGTCGACCAGAGCCTTCTCGGCGGACTGCTCGGCGGCGTGCTGAACGTGCTCAAACCGCTCACGATCAGCTCCAGCTCCGGCGGCCTGCCCGCCGTCGCCGTCGGCTGATCCGCTCGGGCCGGGGGACGTCGGTGTCCCCCGAAGGTGGGACGCCGCTTCCGCGTCATAGCTGGGCCCCGTGGCCGTCTCTTAGGTGAGACCCACTTGTGGGTCCCACCCTCTGACGTTCCATCGAGGGTGGATTCGGCCCGGTGCCGTAGCGATCCCAGCCGCTGCGGCACCGGGCGCTCTCCTTGCCGCTAGGCGGGCGGGAGATTCGGGGAGCCGGCGAGGATCGCGTTCTTGACCTCGGCGATCGCCTTCGTCACCTGGATGCCGCGCGGGCACGCCTCGGAGCAGTTGAAGGTCGTGCGGCATCGCCACACCCCTTCTTTGTCGTTCAGGATGTCGAGGCGCACCTTCGCGCCCTCGTCGCGACTGTCGAAGATGAACCGATGCGCATTCACGATGGCGGCGGGACCGAAGTACTGCCCGTCGGTCCAGAACACCGGGCACGAGGAGGTGCAGGCGGCGCAGAGGATGCACTTGGTGGTGTCGTCGAACACCTCGCGCTGCGCGACCGATTGGATGCGCTCCTTACCGTCGCGCGGCTTGGTGTCGGCGATCAGGAACGGCTGGATCTGCCGGTAGGACTCGAAGAACGGCTCCATGTCGACGATGAGGTCCTTCTCGAGCGGCAGGCCCTTGATCGCCTCGACGTAGATCGGCTGCGAGATGTCGAGATCCTTGATCAGGGTCTTGCAGGCCAGCCGGTTGCGTCCGTTGATGCGCATCGCGTCGGAGCCGCAGATCCCGTGTGCGCACGAGCGCCGGAAGGTGAGCGAGCCATCCTGATCCCATTTGATCTTGTGCAGGGCGTCGAGCACGCGATCCGTCGGGTACAGCTCGACGTCGAAGTCCTTCCAGTACGGCTCGGCGTCGACCTCCGGGTCGAAGCGCCGGATGATGAGCGTCACGGTGAAGGATTGGACGCCGGCTTCGGGCGTCGACAGAAGCGCAGTCCCGCCGTCTTTGTTTGCCGCCATGCTCAGTACTTCCGTTCCATGGGCTGGTAGTTGGTGATGACGACCGGTTTCCAGCCGAGCGTGATGTGGTCGGCGGCGTCGGCGGAGTGCGGGTCACCGGTCAGGTACGCCATCGTGTGCTTCAGGTAGGTCGAGTCGTCGCGCTTCGGATAGTCGTCGCGCATGTGGCCGCCGCGGCTCTCCTTGCGGTTGCGTGCGGAGAACACCACGACCTCTGCCAGGTCGAGCAGGAATCCGAGCTCGATCGCCTCGAGCAGGTCGGTGTTGAAGCGGCGGCCCTTGTCATGGATCGACACGTTCCGGTACCGCTCGCGCAGCCCGTGGATCGTCTTGGTCACCTTCTCGAGCGACTCGTCGGTGCGGAACACCTGCGCGTTCCGATCCATCTCGTCCTGCAGCTCCTTGCGCAGGGGGGCGATGCGCTCGGTGCCGTCCGAGTCGCGCAACTGCTCGACCAGGTCGCGCACGAACTTCGCCGGGTCCTTCGGCAGGGGCACGAACGACGCCGTCTTCGCGTACTCGACCGCGTTGTTGCCGGCGCGCTTGCCGAACACGTTGATGTCGAGCAGCGAGTTGGTGCCGAGGCGGTTGGATCCGTGCACGCTCACGCAGGCGCACTCGCCGGCCGCGTAGAGCCCCGGCACGATCGTGTCGTTGTCGCTCAGCACCTCGGCCTTGACGTTGGTCGGGATGCCGCCCATCGCGTAGTGCGCGGTCGGCATCACGGGCACCGGCTCGAACACCGGGTCGACCCCGAGGTAGGTGCGTGCGAACTCGGTGATGTCGGGCAGCTTGGTCTCGAGCACCTCGGCCCCGAGGTGCGTGCAGTCCAGCAGCACGTAGTCCTTGTGCGGGCCGGCGCCGCGTCCCTCCGCCACCTCTTGCACCATGCAGCGCGAGACGATGTCGCGCGGGGCGAGATCCTTGATCGTGGGGGCGTAGCGCTCCATGAAGCGCTCGCCGCTGGCGTTGCGCAGGATGGCGCCCTCGCCGCGCGCGCCCTCGGTGAGCAGGATGCCGAGGCCGGCCAGGCCGGTCGGATGGAACTGGAAGAACTCCATGTCCTCGAGCGGCAGGCCCTTGCGCCAGATGATGCCGACCCCGTCGCCGGTCAGGGTATGGGCATTGGATGTCGTCTTGTAGATCTTGCCGAAGCCGCCGGTTGCGAAGATGATCGCCTTCGCCTGGAAGACGTGCAGCTCGCCCGTCGCCAGGTCGTAGGCGACGACGCCCGACGGCACCTGCTTGCCCTTGACCGTCGTCATGATCAGGTCGAGTGCGTAGTACTCGTTGAAGAAGTTGACGCCGAGCTTCACGCAGTTCTGGAACAGCGTCTGCAGGATCATGTGGCCGGTGCGGTCCGCGGCGTAGCATGCACGACGCACCGGCGCCTTGCCGTGGTCGCGGGTGTGCCCGCCGAAGCGGCGCTGGTCGATCTTGCCGTCCGGCGTGCGGTTGAAGGGCAGCCCCATGTTCTCGAGGTCGAGCACCGCGTCGATCGCCTCTTTCGCGAGGATCTCCGCCGCATCCTGATCGACCAGGTAGTCGCCGCCCTTGACGGTGTCGAAGGTGTGCCACTCCCAGCTGTCCTCTTCGACGTTCGCGAGCGCTGCGGCCATGCCGCCCTGCGCCGCGCCGGTGTGCGAGCGCGTGGGGTAGAGCTTCGTGATGACGGCCGTGCGGGCCTTCGGCCCCGCTTCGATGGCGGCGCGCATTCCGGCGCCGCCCGCGCCCACGATGACCACGTCGAACTGGTGGTAATGGACGCCGTCGATGACGTCGCCGTCGGTGAATTCCACGGTGTTTTCCAGGGGCACTAGCTGCAGACCTCGATCAACGCGTCGGTGGTCGGGTCCCCGATACACGGGTCGAAGGTCGTCAGCACGAGTGTTCCCAGGACGAGGAGGACGATCGTCGCACCGGCGAGCGCGACGAGGAGCAGGACCCGCAGCTTGCCGCGGGCGTAGTCGTTGGTGAGCGTCCGCATCCCGTTCGCGCCGTGGATGAGGGCGAGCCAGAGCAGCAGGGTGTCCCAGACGATCCAGAAGGGGTTGGCCAGCTTGCCGGCGACGAACGCGAAGTCGATCGCGCTCACGCCGGAGCCGAGGAACAGGTTGACCAGCAGGTGGCCGAAGATCAGGACGACCAGCAGGATGCCGGAGAATCGCATGTACAGCCAGCCCCACTTCTCCCAGTTCACCCGGCGGCTGCGGTCGGGGACGGGACGGCTGCGCGGGGCGTCGATGGTCGTCATCTCTACTCCCCCCCGAACACGTGCATCAGGTGCCGCGGCGCGAATCCGAGCATGAGCAGCACCCACAGGACGATGGCGATCCAGAACAGCGCGCGCTGGTACTTGGTGCCCCAGCTGAAGAAGTCGATGGCGATGATGCGCAGGCCGTTGAGCGCGTGCAGACCGATCGCGGCCACCAGGGCCAGTTCGCCGAGGCCCATGATCGGCGTCTTGTAGGTGCTGATGACGGCCGTGTAGGCGTCGGCGTCGATGCGGATGAGCGCGGTGTCGAGGATGTGAACGAGCAGGAAGAAGAAGATCGCGGTGCCCGTGATGCGGTGCAGCACCCACGACCACATGCCCTCTCGGCCACGGTAGAGCGTGCCAGCGGGACGCTTCGGGACGGGGATCACCGGGGATCGCCTCGGCGCTGCGGCTGCTCCGGATCGCGCGGCCTGGCTCGACACGATGCTCCTCCCTGATTCCGGTCACGATCGCCGCGGTGGCACGTCGGTCGATGGGTGAAACGGACACCTTCAGTCTAGGCCGGGCATCGTGCGCTCCGCAGACATGCGGACCGTAGGCTGGGGCACATGAGCGCCACAACTCGGCTCGATCGCTTCTACAGCGTCATCCCCGCCGGCGGCATCGGATCACGGCTCTGGCCGCTGTCCCGGGCGGACGCGCCGAAGTTCCTTCTCGACCTCACCGGCTCTGGCGAGTCGATGCTGAAGGCGACGTGGGAGCGTCTTGCGCCGCTCTCCGGCGAGCAGCGCATCATGGTCGTCACCGGGCGGGCGCACCGCGCCGCCGTGGAGGCGCAGCTCCCCGAGCTGGCCGACCGCAACATCGTGCTCGAGAGCGAGCCGCGCGAGTCGTCGGCGGCCATCGGGCTGGCAGCCGCCATCCTCGCCCGCCGCGAGCCGGATGTCATCGTCGGCTCTTTTGCCGCCGACCATGTGATCCGGGATCAAGCCGGTTTCGAGCAAGCGGTGCGCCAAGCCGTCGCCGCGGCCGATGACGGCTACATCGTCACGATCGGCATCGAGCCGCGGGATCCGGCGGTGGGATTCGGCTACATCCACTGCGGCGATCCCGTCGAGCTCGGCGATGCACCCGATGCGCGCATGGTGCAGAGCTTCGTCGAGAAGCCGGACCGCGCCACCGCCGAGCGCTACCTCGCCGACAACGAGCACCTCTGGAACGGCGGCATGTTCATCGCGCGCGCCGACCGGCTGCTCGACCAGATGCGCGACTCGGAGCCGGCGTTGGTGGCGGGCTTGGAGGAGCTGGCCGCAGCCTGGGACGACCCGGCGACCCGTGGCCCCGCGGTCGACCGGATCTGGCCAGAGCTGCGCAAGATCGCGATCGACTACTCGGTCGCGGAGCCCGCGGCAGCGGCCGGGCGGCTGGTCGTCATCCCCGGTGACTTCGACTGGGACGATGTGGGCGACTTCTCGTCGATCGCCAAGCTGCAGTCGGGCGGACGGAAGTCCGATCTCGTGATCCTGGGAGAGAACGCGCGCGTGCTGGCGGATGCCTCATCCGGGATCGTCATCAGCCAGACCGACCGGATCATCTCGCTGATCGGCGTTTCGGACATCGTCGTCGTCGACACGCCCGACGCCCTGCTCGTGACCACGAAGGCCAATGCGCAGCGGGTCAAGAGCGTGGTGGACGCCCTGAAGCTGAGCGGACGCTCCGAAGTGCTCTGATGAGCGGCCCGGGCCCCTGCCGACCGCTCAAAGTTGCGTGATCATTTCCGAATCATTTCCCGTGTCGGCCGATTTGTAACTCTTCTGCGACAGACGAAGGGGCGCAGGTTGAGCCAGGCGTCACATTGGGTAACGTTGTGCCAATTCGCGCGGCATCCTGCCGACGTGTGATCTTGGAGGACACAGTGACATTCCCTACACGCAAGACCGCTCTTGTCGGTCTCGCCACGGTCGGAGCGAGCGTGCTCGTGCTCGCCGGTTGTGCCGCCCCGCCGACCGATGACGGCGGCGGAGACGCCGGCTCGGACTACCTGCCCTGCATGGTGTCCGACTCGGGCGGCTTCGACGACAAGTCGTTCAACCAGCTCGGCTACGAGGGCCTCGAGGCCGCAGCCGCAGAGGCCGGCACCGAGTTCCAGGCCGTCGAGTCCGAAAGCGACGCCGACTACGCCCCGAACATCCAGAGCCTGGTGGACGCGAACTGCGACATCATCGTGACCGTCGGCTTCGCGCTGTCGGCTGCGACGGTGGAGGCCGCGCTGGCCAACCCCGACGTCAACTTCGCGATCGTCGACGACGCCGCAGACAACGACTTCGACGGCACCACGGATGCGCCGAACATCAAGCCGATCCTCTTCGACACGGCGCAGGCCGCGTTCCTCGCCGGCTACGCCGCCGCGGACTACTCGAAGACCGGTGTCATCGGAAGCTTCGCGGGTATCGCCTTCCCGACCGTCACGATCTTCATGGACGGCTTCCACCAGGGCATGACCTACCACAACGAGACCAAGGGCACTGCCGTGACCCTGGTCGGCTACGACCCGGCCAACGTCGACGCCACGCTCGCCACGGGCGGGTTCAGCGCCGATGACAACGCCAAGGCCGTCGCGAAGAGCGTTCTCGACCAGGGTGCCGACGTGCTCCTGCCGGTCGGAGGACCGATCTTCCAGAGTGGTGGCGCTGCCATCGAGGAGAACGGCGGCGACATCGCGCTCGTCGGCGTCGACGCCGACCTGTTCGACACCTTCCCGACCTACGGCGACCTGTACTTCACGTCCATCCTCAAGGACATGAAGACGGCCGTGAGCGACGTCGTCGTTGGTGCCGCCGCTGGCGACTTCGACCCGACGCCGTACATCGGAACCCTCGAGAACAACGGAGTCGGCATCGCGCCGTTCCACAACTTCGAGGACAAGGTCGCTGCCACGCTGCAGGGAGAGCTCGACGACATCAAGGCGTCGATCATCTCGGGTGACATCAAGGTCACCTCGTACCTCAACCCGTAACAGCTGAACACAACGCTCGGGGAGACCGGTTCGCCGGTCTCCCCGATGCGTCTCTCCCGGCAGTTTCGTCATCGGGTCGGGAATGAAAGGATGGCGAGCAATGAAGCTCGAACTGCGCGGAATCACCAAGCGTTTCGGTGACCTGGTGGCCAACGACGCCATCGACCTGGTCGTCGAGCCCGGAGAGATCCACTCCCTTCTCGGAGAGAACGGTGCCGGCAAGTCGACACTGATGAACGTCCTGTACGGCCTGTACCAGGCCGAGGAGGGCGAGATCCTGCTCGACGGCAAGGTGCAGCACTTCGCCGGACCAGGCGATGCCATGAAGGCCGGCATCGGCATGGTCCACCAGCACTTCATGCTCATCCCGGTGTTCACGGTCGCCGAGAATCTCATGCTCGGCAACGAGCCGACCGGGCCCTTCGGCATCCTGGATCTCGAATCGGCGCGCAAGCGCGTCCGCGAGATCTCGGCGCGGTTCGGCTTCGACGTCGACCCGGACGCGCTGATCGAAGAGCTGCCGGTCGGCGTGCAGCAGCGCGTCGAGATCATCAAAGCCCTCGCCCGCGACGCGCAGGTACTGGTATTCGACGAGCCGACCGCCGTGCTCACACCGCAGGAGACCGATGAGTTCATGGAGATCATGCGCCAGCTGCGCGACGAGGGCATCGCGATCGTCTTCATCACCCACAAGCTGCGCGAGGTTCGCGAGGTCGCCGACAAGATCACCGTCATCCGGCTCGGCAAGGTCGTCGGACAGGCGAAGCCGACCGCGAGCAACTCGGAACTGGCATCGATGATGGTCGGCCGCGAGGTCGAGCTGACGGTCGACAAGAAGCCGGCCGAGCCGGGAGAGGTCGCGCTGCGCGTGACCGACCTCCACGTGCGCAGCCACAACGGCCTTCCGGTGCTCAACGGCGTCTCGTTCGACGTCCGCGCCGGCGAGATCCTGGCGATCGCCGGGGTGCAGGGAAACGGCCAGACCGAGCTCACCGAGGCGCTGCTCGGCATTCAGCCGCGCGTCACCGGGTCGATCACTCTCGATGGCAAGTCGCTCCTCGGGCGCTCCGTGCGCAAGGTGCTGGATGCCGGGGTCGGCTTCGTGCCGGAGGACCGCACCGAAGACGGTCTGATCGCCGGATTCACGATCGCCGAGAACCTGATGCTCGACCGGTCCGAGGGCGAGCCGTTCGTCAAGTGGGGCGCATTGCAGCTTGCCGACCTCGCGGAGTTCTCGACGACCAAGCTCAAGGAGTACGACATCCGGGCGCAGGGGATCGACTCGCACGCAAGCACCCTGTCGGGCGGCAACCAGCAGAAGGTCGTGCTCGCGCGCGAGTTGAGCCGTGACCTGCGCGTGCTCGTCGCGTCGCAGCCGACCCGCGGCCTGGATGTCGGATCGATCGAGTTCGTGCATTCGCAGATCGTGGCCACCCGCGACGCCGGCATCCCGGTGATCGTGGTCTCCACCGAGCTCGACGAGGTCTATGCGCTCGCCGACCGCATCGCGGTCATGTACCACGGCGGCATCATCGGAATCGTCCCGCCGACGACGTCGCGCAAGGTGCTCGGCCAGATGATGGCGGGCGAACTCCCGGCCGGAACGGAGCTCGCAGCGTGACCGACTCCAAGACCCCCCAGAAGGGCAAGAAGCCGACGGCGAAGAAGGAGACCGCCGCGGCGGGCAAGGTTCCCGCACGGCAGGGGGCCCAAGAGCCGTCGCGCTGGCAGCTCGCGCTGAAGGAGATCGCCGGCGGCAACGCCGTCATCTCCGTCCTCGCCGTCTTCGTCGCCCTCGTCGTCGGGGCGTTGTTCATCGCGGTCTTCAACGAGAACGTGCAAGCGAAGGCCGCGTACTTCTTCTCCCGGCCCGGCGACACCTTCGGCACCGCATGGCACGTCATCGTCCAGGCCTACTCCGCGCTGTTCTCCGGCGGCGTGTTCGGTCGAAGCGGTGATCTGATCGAACGGCTCGCCCCGTTCAGCGAGGCCCTGTTCAACGCGACCTCGCTGATCGCCTCCGGTCTGGCCGTCGCGCTCGCCTTCCGCGTCGGCCTGTTCAACATCGGTGCCCGTGGCCAGATCATCGTCGCCGTGATCTTCTCGGGCTTCCTGTCCTTCCACCTCCCGCTGCCCGGCCCGCTGGCCCTCATCGGCGCGATCGTCGTCGGAGTCATCGGCGGAGCGCTCTGGGGCGGCATCGTCGGCATCCTGCGAGCGCGCACCGGCGCTCACGAGGTGATCACGACGATCATGCTCAACTACGTCGCACTCAACCTGCTGATCTTCCTGCTCAAGACCCCGGTGCTGCAGCAGGCCGGGCAGGTGAACCCGAAGTCGCCGCCGATCCCGTTCGACGCGCGACTCCCCACGCTGTTCCCCGGTCTCGGGTGGCAGGTCGACGTCGGATTCCTCGTCGTCGTCGCTGTCACGATCGGCGTCTGGTGGATGCTCAACCGGTCGGCGCTCGGGTTCCGCTTCCGAGCGGTCGGTGAGAACCCTCACGCCGCGCGCACTGCAGGGATCGACGTCAAGAACGTCTACCTGTACGCCATGCTCATCTCCGGCGGCCTGGCAGGTCTGGCCGGGGTGCTGTTCCTGCACAGTCCGACGCAGGCCGGAAACGGGATCTCGCCGACCTTCGACGCAGCGCGCCTCGGTTTCGACGCGATCACGGTCGCGCTGCTCGGCCGCTCGAGGCCCGGCGGGGTGTTCCTCGCCGGACTCCTGTTCGGCGCCCTGCGTGCCGGCAGCTTCGACATGCGGATCTTCGTGTCCATCGACCTGGTGGGCGTCATCCAGTCGGTCATCGTGCTGCTGATCGCCGCGCCGCCGCTGGTGCGCTGGATCTTCCGCTTGCCCACCCCGACCGGCTTCAGATGGCGGATCAACCGGAAGGCGGTGGTGACCAAATGAGCACCGTCGAGGACGTGCGCACGACGCTCGCCCCCATGTCGGGAGAGCGCACCCTCAGCCGAGCGGCGATCTGGAAGAGCCCGATCGCGCTCGGGATCATCACGGTGTTGCTGTCGACTCTGTTCATCGCGTTCGCGCGTGACGGGATCAGCCCGTTCGTGCTCGCGACCGCATCGGACTTCTTCGAGCTGCCGAAGCTCGAGATCCCGGCCATGGCCGCCGGTGTGGTGTTCGTGATCGTGCTGCTGTTGACGACAGCGGGGTCCGTGTTCTACGCGATGCGCAAACGCACAACCCCGCTCTGGCTGATCATCCTGTTCGCTGTGCTCGCCTTGGCCGGGTTCCTGGTGTGGGCGGCGGCCGGAGCGCGTGTCGGCATCCTGGTGCCGAGCCTGCTGGTCGGCTCGGTGAGCCTCGCGACCCCGCTGATCTTCGGCGCCCTCGGCGGCGTGCTCTCCGAGCGCGCGGGTGTCGTGAACATCGCGATCGAGGGTCAGCTGCTCGGCGGCGCCTTCGTGTCGGCCATGGTGGCATCCTCGCTGTCGATCCCGCTCGCCGCCGCGCTCGGTGAGGAGAACAACAAGGGCACCGGCGGCACCATCGCCTCCCTGGTCGCGATCGTCGCAGCCGGGCTCGCGGGCGTCGGCGTCTCGGCGTTGCTGGCGGTGTTCGGCATCAAGTACATCGTCGACCAGGTGATCGTGGGTGTGGTGCTCAACGTGCTGGTCGTCGGGCTGACCGGCTTCCTGTACAGCGAGCTGCTCTCGCCGAACGAGGCGGTGCTCAACAGCCCGCCGATCATGAGCCGCACCGCCATCCCGCTCCTCAGTCAGATCCCGATCATCGGGCCGACGCTGTTCAACGGAACGCTCATCACCTACCTGATGTACCTGGCCGTGCCCGCGGTCTGGTTCGCGCTCTACAAGACCCGCTGGGGACTGCGGGTGCGCGCGGTCGGCGAGCACCCCAAGGCCGCTGACACGGTCGGCATCAACGTGAACCGGCGCCGCTTCTCGACGGTCCTCATCGCGGGCGCGGTCGCCGGCGCCGGTGGCGCGTTCTTCACGCTCGGCTCGAGCGGCGGCTTCACGAAGGAGGTCACCGCGGGCGCCGGCTTCATCGCGCTCGCCGCGGTCATCTTCGGTCGCTGGGATCCGATCCGTGCGACCCTCGCTGCCCTGCTCTTCGGCTTCGCCACCAACCTGCAGTACGTGCTGAGCTCGATCGGATCCCCGGTACCCGGCGAGATCATGCGCATGGTGCCGTACATCGCGACCGTGCTCGCCGTCGCCGGACTCGTCGGGCAATCGCGGGCGCCCGCGGCCGACGGCAAGCCGTACATCAAATGACCATGCCCACCGACATCGACTGGGACGCCCTGCGCGCCGCCGCGCGCGAGGCGCACACCCACGCCTACGTCCCGTACTCGAAGCTTCCCGGTCGGGGCGGCGGCGCTCGTCGACGACGGCCGCATCATCTCGGGCGCCAACGTCGAGAATGCGTCGTACGGCCTCACGCTGTGCGCCGAGTGCGCCCTGGTGTCGTCGCTGCACATGACCGGCGGCGGCAAGCTCGTCGCGTTCACCTGCGTCGACGGGCACGACAACACGCTCATGCCGTGCGGCCGCTGCCGCCAGCTGCTGTTCGAGCACTCGGCCGAGGGGATGCTGCTCGAGACCGTGTCGGGGATCAAGACGATCGACGAGGTGATCCCCGACGCGTTCGGCCCGCGCACCCTCGAGGCCTATCGGAAAGAGGACGCCTCGTGAGCGTCGAGGCCTTCGACGTCGTCGATCTGATCCACACCAAGCGGGACGGCGGTGCGCTGTCCACCGCTCAGATCGACTGGCTGATCGATGCGTACACGCGCGGCTACGTCGGCGACGAGCAGATGGCCGCCATGACGATGGCGATCTTCATCCGCGGCATGGAGCGCGACGAGATCCGCGACCTCACGAAGGCGATGATCGCATCCGGTGAGACGCTCGACTTCTCCGGCCTGACGAAGAAGACCACCGACAAGCACTCGACCGGCGGCGTCGGCGACAAGATCACGCTGCCGCTCGCGCCCCTGGTCGCGTCGTTCGGGGTCGCCGTGCCGCAGCTCTCCGGCCGCGGCCTCGGCCACACCGGCGGCACCCTCGACAAGCTCGAATCGATCCCCGGCTGGCGCGCGAAGCTCACCAACGAGGAGTTCATGTCGCAGCTGGATGCGGTGGGCGCCGTGATCTGCGCGGCAGGTTCCGGCCTGGCCCCCGCCGACGGCAAGCTCTACGCCCTCCGCGACATCACGGGCACCGTCGAGGCGATCCCGCTCATCGCGTCGTCGATCATGTCGAAGAAGATCGCCGAGGGCACGGCGGCGCTGGTGCTGGATGTGAAGTTCGGCTCCGGCGCGTTCATGCAGGACCCGGCACGGTCGCGCGAGCTCGCCGAGACCATGGTCACGCTCGGAAACGACGCCGGCGTCGCCACCCGCGCCCTGCTCACGAACATGAACGTGCCGCTCGGTTTCGCGATCGGCAACGCCAACGAGGTGCGCGAGTCGGTCGAGGTGCTCGCCGGCGGAGGGCCGGCGGACGTCGTCGAGCTCACGATCGCCCTGGCCCGCGAGATGCTCGACCTGGCCGGCGTCACGGACGCCGACGTCGAGGCTGCCCTGACGGACGGCCGCGCGATGGACACCTGGCGGGCGATGATCTCCGCGCAGGGCGGGGACCCGGATGCGGCGCTGCCGGCCCCGAAGGAGACGCACGTCGTCAACGCCGATCGCGACGGCATCCTGGTCAAGCAGGAGGCACTGCCGTTCGGCATCGCCGCCTGGCGGCTCGGTGCGGGTCGCGCGCGCAAGGAGGATCCGGTGCAGCACGCCGCCGGGATCGAGCTGCACGCCAAGCCCGGCGACACCGTGAAGAAGGGTCAGCCGCTCTTCACGCTCGGCGCCGACGAGCCCGCGCGGTTCGAGCGGGCGCTCGAGGCGGTCGAGGGCGCCTGGGCGATCGGCGATCCGGGTTCGTCGGTCGACGACGGCGGTCCGCTGATCGCTGGCCGCGTGGGTTGAGGGACTGCTGCCTGCGGGCGCGATCGGACAATTTTCGTGGTTTCCGGAGATCGGAAACCCCGAAGCTGTCCGCTCAAGGCTGCCACCCACGCTCGATGAGGCGAGCCCGAAGATTTCGCAGGAGAACCCTCGAGTCCTGTAGGTCTGGTGAGGCCGCACGCGTCATGTGCCAGCCTGCGTTTTCGAAGCGTGGAACCCGCGCGAGATCCTTGTGCCACTGCTTCGGGTCAGTCAGGTGATGCAGTCCCTCGTAGTCGATCGCCATCCGAAAATCGACGAATGCGAGATCGGGCATCCCGATGAGCGCGCCTCGATGGAAGACCTCGGGATTCACGGCCGGCGTCGGCAGGCCCGCCGAGATCAACCGCCAGCGGAGCTTGGACTCTCGACGGGAATCGGCGCGATCCGACACCAGAGGGAGGACTCGCCGCCGACGTTGAGCGCCTCGCCTGCCGGACATCCTGGAGCTGATGCGAGCCAGGTCGGCACGTGTGCAGAGCGGATCGCGGCGCCAGATGAGGCGGTCCCCGGCGGCGAGCAGATCCTCATCACTCAAGCAGGCGGCAAGATCGCACCACGTGCGTTCGGGAGACGTCACGTACACGATCGCCGACTCGCACCCGTTCGTCTCCGGTGAGTGCGAGCTGATGACCGCGCACTCCCTTCGCTCGAATGGCGCGCCCGGGTCCGGCGACGTCGAGTGGGAGTACGGCGTCGCTCGGAACAGGGATGTCGTGCAAGAGTGCCGCGGTGCGATGCGAGAAGGTGATGCTCGGCCCGGCTCGAGAGGCGAACGCGGCGCAGAGTTCGGCCAAGGAGACGTGGGGTTGCCTGACGGCACGCACACCCCAGAGCGGCGCGATCAGGTCGGATCGTCGAAGCCGGTCGGGTGAGACGCCCTGCTCGAGAGCCGCCCGCACCGAGAAGGCGCGATCCGCGATCGGAAGAGGTCGAGGCCGTCGCATACCCGAATCGTGACGCCCGGGCGTGAGCAAGTCCCCCCGCGCGGGTCTTGAGTGCGCTCCTCGCGACCGGAGCCCGTGTGAAGGAGGCTCGAACCGACAAGTTCTGGGCGCATTCCTGGCGGATACAGCCCGAAACTGTCGGCTCACGCGGCGGTGGGCCCGGGGCTAACCGCGATACCACTCGATGACGCGGAGCGCGCGAAGGGTGTTCCACCGGCTCGGAGCGCCGTCGTCCTCCATGTCGTAGCGCACGCGCTCGCGGTGCCACGGCATCCCGAGGCCAGGTGCCGTCGGCGCTGCGCCGGCTCTCGACCCGCGCGATCGCGTCGGCGGCTCGCTCGTCGGGGGCGACGCCGCGACGCGCAGGTGCTCGAGGCCGCGCAGGATGTCGTAGTGCCAGCTGAACGGGTAGGCGAACAGCGACCAGGCCGGGTCGAGCTCGGCGCCGGTGCGCAGCGAGCGGAACATCCCGCGGTCAAGCAGGTACTCCTCACCGCGGTGCCGTGCCTCGGCGGTGCCCGCGGGGGCCTTGCCGGTCTGCTCGGCGGCGAGCAGTCCCTCCAGCACCGTGATCGTGCTGTGGAACGAGGCGCGCTTGCTCTCGGGGGCGTCGCAGTTCCAGCCGCCGTCCTCGAGCTGGGTGGAGAGGACCCGCTCGACCAGCGCCTGATCGACCTCGCCGAACGGCCCGGCGGCCTTGAGGATCATGCCGTTCGTGCACTCCTCGGTCTCTCCGGCGAAGTAGGGGTTATTGCCGAACTCCTCGCCCCAGTCGAACCCGTCACGGAGCGCTGTCGATCATGCCGCGCACCCGAAGGTCGGCGGGGTCGACGCCGAAGTCGGCGAGCAGCCAGGCGGTGTAGAGGGTGTCGCGCCAGGAGCCTGACCAGGTGACCCAGTCCGGGCCGTTCCCGCCCCAGCTTCCGTCGGGTTCTGGGCCGCCAGCAGGTCGGAGGCCCAGCCCTCGGTAGTCATGCGCGCCCGCTCGGCGGCCACCGCATCCGGGGTCGCATCGGTCAGGTCGCGCATCGCGTGCCAGCGGATCGCGGGGTCGACATCATCGGCGACCAGCCACTGAATCGTGTCCATACCGCGAGAGTACGGGGTCAGACCTCGGGGTCGCCGATCCGCTCGAGCGCGTCGACGACGAGCGCCCAGAAACGAGTGTGGTCGAGGTCGAACGCGACCTGGGTGGTGACCTCGGGGCCGGCCGGAGCGCGCCGATCGACCACCGTCATCCCGAGCGTGTGCCCGCCGGTGAGTTCGATCGAGATCGGCGCGCGCACCGTGCGCATGAGGGTCGGGTCGATGACGTACGCGACGGCGCACGGGTCGTGCACGGGCGGGTGGTCGAAGCCCTGCGCGTCTTGGTAGCTGTGGGCGAAGAACTCCATGAGCTCGAGCACGAAGCGGGCCGGGCCGGTGCCGACCGCGGCGATGGCGGCCACGACCTCGGGGGTGGCGAGCGCCTGGTGGGTCAGGTCGAGGCCGATCATCGTGACCGGCCACGGCTCGTCGAACACGATGGATGCCGCCTCCGGGTCGATGACGATGTTGAACTCGGCGACCGCGCTCCAGTTGCCGACGTGCGCTCCGCCGCCCATCAGCACCACCTCGCGCACCCGCGGGACGATGCGCGGCTCGAGCCGCGCGGCGAGGGCGATGTTGGTGAGGGCGCCGGTCGGCACGAGCGTGATCTCGCCGGGCTCGGCGGCCATCACGGTGTCGATGATGAACTGCGCGGCGGGTCGCGGGTCGAGCTCGATGCGTCGGTTCGGGCAGCATCGGGCCGTCGAGCCCCGACTCGCCGTGGATGCTCTCGGCCGTCTCGATCTGGCGCACCAGCGGGCCGCGCGGCGCCGCGCGCGAACGGGCACCCCGGTGATGCCGGCCACCCGCGCGACGGAGAGCGCGTTGTACGTGGTGTGCTCGATGGTGGCGTTGCCCATGACGGTCGTGACGCCGACCAGGTCGATGTCGGGGCTGCCGTGGGCGAGCAGCAGGGCGACCGCGTCGTCGTGGCCGGGATCGCAGTCGAGGATGATCTTGCGGGGCATGCCGCGAGCCTATCTCGAATCGCGTATATGAAAACCAACTTCATATGTGAAATGATGCCGAGCATGAGCACGACATGACAGACCTCCGACACCGACCTGCGGCCCGTGGCGCCGCCCGCGTCGACTGGATCCGATCCCGCATGCCCCTGCTGGCCGACGCCCGAGCCGACTTCGCGGCCTCCCGTCCGTTCGAGGGCCGCCGCATCGGCATGTCCCTCCACCTCGAACCCAAGACCGCCGTGCTGCTCGAGACGCTCGCGGCCGGCGGAGCCGAGGTCGTCGCGACCGGAAACCACGGCTCGACGCAGGACGACATCGTCGCGCACCTGCGCTCCACCGGCATGACCGTGTTCGGCACGCGCGACGACACGCTCGAGCAGCACCACGCGAACGTCGACGGCGGTCCTGGATGCCGCGCCCGACATCCTGCTCGACAACGGGGCCGACCTGGCCGCCGGCATCGTCGCGCGGGGCACCGCCGCCACCCTGATCGGCGGGACCGAGGAGACCACGTCGGGCGGCGACCGCCTGCGCGGCGAACTGGCGGGCGCCGTGCCGTTCCCGGTGATCGTGATCAACGACTCGCTGCTGAAGGCGATCGGCGAGAACAAGCACGCCGTCGGGCAGTCGGTGGTCGAGAGCTTCATGCGCATCACGAACCTGATGGTGCCGGGCCGCCGCTTCGTGGTCGCCGGATACGGCTGGTGCGGCCGCGGGGTCGCGCACTACCTGCGGGCGCTGGGCGGCAAGGTCGCGGTGGTCGAGGTCGACGAGCTCAAGGCGTTCGAGGCGGCGCTGGACGGGTTCCGGGTCGCCGCGATCGAGGACCTCGCCGGCTGGGGCGAGGTCTTCATCACGGCGACCGGCCACGCCGACATCCTGACCGCGCCGTTCTTCGAGACGGTCGCCGACGGGGCGGTGCTGGCGAACTGCGGGCACTTCCCGTGGGAGATCGACGTCGCGGCTCTCAAGACGGGCGCGACCGGCGTCACGCGGCTCGACGACGCGATCGAGCGCATCGACCTGCCGGGACGGGCGACACGTGATCCTGCTGGCCGAGGGCGCATGATGAACCTCGCCGGGCGCGAGCCGAAGGGCAACTCGCTCGAGTCGATGGATCTCGGCTTCCTGCTGCAGTGCCTCTCGCTCGAACGGGTGGCGACGGCGATGCCGCGGCGCTTCGAGCCGGGCGCGCAGCCGGTGCCCGACGACATCGACCGCGACATCGCACGCCGGATGCTGGCGGCCATGGGCGCGGACCGGTGAGCGGCTGGTCGCGCCCGACGTCGGCGCGGTCGAGCCGACGCCGAACTACTCGGTCCCGGCGCTCGACAAGGCGTTCGACGTGCTCGAGCTGCTGGCATCCCGCTGCGGACGCGCTCAGCCAGACCGAGATCGCCGAGGCGGTCGGGCGCAGCGTCGGGCAGATCTTCCGGGTGCTGACCGCCCTGGAGGCGCGCGGCTGGATCCTGCGCGACCGGGCGTCGGGACTGTACTCGTTCTCGATGGCGGCGTTCGATCTCGCACACCGCCATCCGCCGCTGCGCGGGCTGCTCGTCGCGGCGACGCCCGCCGATGCGCGAGCTGAGCGACCGGGTGTCGGCAGTCGTGCAACCTCAGCGTGCTCGACATGGGTGCGGTGCGCGTCGTCGCGCAGGTCGAGAGCCCGGCCGACTTCGGGTACCGCGTGCGGGTCGGCGCCTCTTCCCCGCTGCGAGAGCGCGACCGGAGACGGTCGCTCGACGACCGGGCGAGGCCGCGTGCGCCGCGACGACCCGCAGCAGGCCGGGATCACCGACCTCGTGCGTCGCCGGTGCTCGACGCCCGACGGCGGCGTGCGGGCGGCGCTCACCGTCCCGTACGTCGCGACCAGCGTTCAGCGCGATGCGCCGTCGACGAGGGTGCTCGCCTGCCGCGTCAGGCTGCCGCCGCGATCTCGCGAGCGCATCCGGGGGAGTTCTCAGGGCTCCGCACGATAAATTGAGGGCCATGAGCGACACTGCAGCCGCGCTTCCGGGAACCCGGACGCCGATCAACGACCTGCCGAAGGTCTCGCTGCACGATCACCTCGACGGGGGGCTGCGACCGCAGACCATCATCGAGCTGGCCGAGCCGCTCGGCATCGAGCTGCCGGCGACGGATGCCGCGGCGCTCGCGACCTGGTTCGCCGAGCAGTCCGACAGCGGCTCGCTCGTCGAGTACCTGAAGACCTTCGACGTCACCATCTCGGTCATGCAGACCCGCGAGGGCCTGGCGCGCGTGGCGCGCGACTTCGTCGAGGACCTGGTCGCCGACGGTGTCGTGTACGGCGAGATCCGCTGGGCTCCCGAGCAGCACCTGCAGCGCGGACTGTCGCTCGACGAGACCGTGGAGGCCGTGCAGGAGGGCATCGACGAGGCGACGGACGCCGCCTTCACGGCCGGCCACGACATCCAGGTCGGCCAGCTGGTGAGCGCCATGCGCCACCTCGAGCGCGGAACCGAGATCGCCGAGCTGGCGCTGCGCCACCGGGATCGCGGCGTCGTCGGGTTCGACATCGCCGGACCGGAGGCCGGCTTCCCGGCCGCCCGGCAGCGCGAGGCGTTCGATCTGCTCGCCGAACAACTGGTTCCCGGCCACCGTGCACGCCGGCGAGGCCGACGGGCTGGAGAGCATCCGCGGCGCGCTCATCGACGGGCGCGCGCTGCGCCTCGGTCACGGTGTGCGCATCGCCGAGGACATCACGATCGAGGGCGAAGACGACGAGGCCCAGTTCGTGACGCTCGGGCCGCTCGCCCAGTGGGTCAAGGACCGCGGCATCACGCTCGAGTGCAGCCCGAGCTCGAACCTGCAGACGGGCGCGTTCGCGGCCTGGGGTTCGACGATGGCCGATCACCCGTTCGACATGCTGTACCAGCTCGGGCTTCCGGGTGACGGTGAACACCGACAACCGCCTCATGAGCGCGACGTCCCTGACGCGTGAGACTCGGCATCCTGGTCGACACCTTCGGCTACGACGCGGATGACCTGCTCGCCTTCCAGCTGAACGCGGCCGAGGCGGCGTTCCTGCCGCTCGAAGACCGCGAGGAGCTCGTCGAGCGGATCGTCACCGGGTTCGGCCTGGAATGACCCTGCCCCCGCTCCCCGACGACGGCGTGCAGCTCGGCGCGACGGCGGCCGACTGGCGCGCCGCCGTGCAGCTGGCCGGTGCCGCTCTGGCGCGCGACCGGAGCCGCGGCGCCCGAGTACGCGGACGAGATGATCCGCATGATCGAGCGAGCACGGGCCGTACGTCGTCATCGCGCCGGGGCTCGCCCTCGCGCACGCTCGACCGGGACCGGAGGTGCACGCCGACGGGCTGTCGGTCGTCACGCTGACTTCGCCGGTCGTCTTCGGGCACCCGCACAACGACCCGGTGTCGGTCGTGATCGGCCTCGCCGCCGGGTACGCGACGCACCTCTCGGTCGTGGCGGCGCTCGCCAACGTCTTCAACGATTCGGATGCCGTGGCCGAGCTGGCCGCGGCGTCGTCGCCGGATGAGGTGCGCGCGATTCTGGGCGCGCCCGACGGCTATCCGTCGTCGCCCCTGGATGCCGCATGAGCCCCGCATGAAGATCGTCGCGATCTGCGGCGCCGGCATCGGCACGAGCGGCATCCTGAAGGTCAATGCCGAGCGCGTGCTGCAGCGGCTGGGCATCACGGCGACCGTCGTCGCGTGCGACCTCGACTCGCTCGCGGCCGAGGCGGATGACGCGCAGGTGATCCTCACCTCGCCCGAGTTCGTCGACGCGATCGGCACGACCTTCGGCCGACGTGATCGTGGTGCAGAACTACTTCGACACGGCGGAGCTCACCGAGAAGCTCGAGAAGTCGCTGGGGTAGCACGAGTGACATCACTAGGTTGATGGGATGAACTCCCGGGAGCAAGCCGTCGACCAAGGGAGGCTGCTCGTCGTCATCGTCGGTGTGGTCGACCTCCTCCTCATCATCGCGAACGTGGTGCATTGGACGTTCGGTGCCGACGATCCGGTGTTCGCGAATGCGGCCTGGGATGGCGATGTCGATCAGTCGTACATCGAGAACTTCGGGCACGTCCAGGTGATCGCCGCCATCGTGATGCTCGCGTTCCTCCTTCGACAGCGGGTCGTGATGGTGCTCGTGGCGTGGGCATCGATTCTCGTGGTCCTGGTGATCGACGACCTTTTCATGGTCCACGAACGGGTCGGCGAGCTGCTGGTCAATCAGCTCACACTGCCGTCGTTCGCGGGGGTTCGCGGGCAGGATCTCGCTGAGCTGCTCGTCTGGGCGGCGCTGGTCGTCCCGCTCGGGATCGTGCTCGTGATCGGACATATTCGCGCAGGTTCCGCCGACCGCCGCGATTCCAGAGCTCTCTTCTTCGCTGTCGCCGTGCTGGCCCTCTTCGCGGTCGTCCTCGATACGGTGAGCCATCCGATCGGGGAGCTTGTCACCCCCCAGATCGGCACGCTCATCACCCTCGTCGAAACGGCCGGCGAGCTGATTGCGATGTCGGTGATCCTGATCGTCGTTCACCGCATGACGCTCCGCGCCAGCGTCGTCACCTCGGGCTCCGCTGGGTCTGTCCCTCACCCTTAGGGCCGCAGTCCGTTCGTGAGCTCAGCGACCTCTG
This sequence comes from uncultured Actinomycetota bacterium, assembly GCA_963730045.1. Classification (GTDB taxonomy): domain Bacteria; phylum Actinomycetota; class Actinomycetes; order Actinomycetales; family Microbacteriaceae; genus JBDSKH01. The sequence goes on from CAVSPQ010000006.1 coordinate 294,324, forward strand.
CGACCCCGTCCCGCCCGAGCGACGACGTCAGCCCGAACGCCGCATAGCCGATCGCCACGATCAGGGGCGTGTCGAACGGCCGCACATCGACCGCGATCCCGCGCCCCGTGCCGCCCGATTCCAGGTCCGTGACCTCGATCGAGCCCAGTTCCGCCCACGGCATCAGCAGCAGTTCGGTCGGGGTCGCATCCAGGCTCCACGCCGAGATACCCCGATCGTCGACGAGGCCGACCAGCCAGCGGTCGGCCACATCGGCGCTGATGCCGCGCGCGCCGAGGTAGATCGCCAGGTCCGAGATGACCGACGGCTGTCGCCGTGCCAGGAACACCAGGCCGTCGGGGTGCGTGCTGGTCACCTGCTTCAGGGCACGCGCGCGGCGCCACGACCCGATCGTCGCGATCGCGATGGCGGCGGCGAGCGCGACGCTGACGACGATGAGGATCACATCGCCGAGCACGTCGGGTCGGGGCACGACCACGAAGACCAGGATCAGCACGATGGCCGCGACCAGCACGGCCGACACCGCGACGATCCCGGCAGCGCGACGGAACCGGTGGACAAAGTGGCGCATGATGCTACGTCTCCAGCAGATCGCGCATCCCGGCGTCGAGCGCCTCGACCGTCGCGAGCGCGGCCGCCATCCGCGCCGCGGCGTCCCCGTCGGTCGACCAGGCATCCAGATAGCACTTCAGCTTCGGCTCGGTGCCGGAGGGCCGCACGATGACCCGTCCGCCGTCGAACCGGTACCGCAGGATGTCGTTGGGCGGGAACCCCTGGATGCCGGCCTCGAAGTCGTCGACGCCCACCACATCCCGGCCCCCGATCGCGGTCGGGGGAGTCGCACGCAGCCGCGCCATCGTGGCCGGGATGACCGACAGGTCGGCCACGCGGATCGAGATCTGCGACGACGCGTAGCCGCCGAACTTCTCGGCGAACGTCGCCAGGTGCTGCTCGAACGAGATGCCCCGACGCCTTCAGACCGGCGAACAGCGCGCAGCACCGCGACCGCGGCCGAGATGCCGTCCTTGTCGCGCATCTTCCCGGGGTCGACCAGGTACCCGAGCGCCTCCTCGTACCCGAACACGAGGTCGGGCGCGCGCGAGATCCACTTGAAGCCGGTGAGCGTCTCCACCCAGTCGAGACCGGATGCCGCGGCGATCGCCCCGAGAGCCGGCGACGACACGAGCGAGCAGGCCAGTGTCCCGATGGATCCGGCGTCCTCGGCCGCCTGCCAGCCGAGCAGCCAGCCCACCTCGTTGCCGGAGAGGCGGCGCCAGCCACCCTCGGCCGTCGCATCGGGCACGCCGACGGCGACGCGGTCGGCGTCGGGGTCGTTGGCGATGACGAGCTCGGCGTCGACCGCGGCTGCGACGGCGAAGGCCAGGTCCATCGCGCCCGGCTCCTCGGGGTTCGGGAACGCCACCGTCGGGAAGTCGGGGTCGGGATTCGCCTGCTCGGTCACGACGTGCATGTCGGGGAATCCGGCGTCGGCGAACACCGCGCGCGCGGTCTCGAGGCCGACGCCGTGCATCGGCGTGTAGACGTACCGCAGCGTCGCGCGGGCGGCGCCCCAGCGGCTCGCCGACGGTCGCGCGCGATGTAGGCGTCGACGATGTCTCGCCGCCGGTCGCGTACGCGCGTCGAGCGCGGCAGGTCGGCGACCGAACCGCGCGCCACATCGAGGATCGCCTCCTGGATCTCGGCGTCGGCGGGCGGCACGATCTGCGAACCGCTGGTCGTCGCCCCCCAGGTAGACCTTGTAGCCGTTGTCGGCGGCGGGGTTGTGCGACGCGGTCACCATGACGCCCGCCGACGCCTTCAGGAACCGCACCGCGAACGCCAGCACCGGCGTCGGCAGCAGCCGCGGCAGCAGGGTCGCCTGCACGCCGGCGCCCTGCATGAGCTCGGCGGTGTCGCGCGCGAAGACCGCGGAGTTGTGGCGGCCGTCGTAGCCGATGACGATCGTCGGATGCGACTCGCGTCCGAGCAGGTACGCGGCGAGCCCGGCGGCGGCCTGCGAGACCAGCACGCGGTTCATCCGCGTCGGACCGGCGCCGAGCTCGCCGCGCAGCCCGGCGGTGCCGAAGTCGAGGCGGCCGTCGAATCGCGCGACCAGGGCCGCCACCGCATCCGGTGCCCCCGTGCCCGCCGAGGCGACCAGCGCATCCAGCTCGGCCCGGGTCACCGGATCGGGATCCTGCGCCATCCAGGCACGGGCCAGCGCGGTGGCGGCGTCGAGGCCGTCCACGTCACAGCTCCGCCACGATCTTGGCCAGCAGCGCGCCGAGCGCGGCCTCGGCGTCCTTGCCGGCCTGCAGCACCTCGGCGTGATCGAGCTTCTCTTTCGAGATGCCGGCGGCGAGGTTCGTGATGAGCGACATGCCCAGGATCTCCATGCCGGCCTGGCGCGCGGCGATCGCCTCGAGGGCCGTCGACATGCCGACGATGTGCCCGCCGATCGTCTTCGCCATCTGCACCTCGGCAGGCGTCTCGTAGTGCGGCCCGCGGAACTGCACGTACACGCCCTCGTCGAGGGTCGCATCCACGGTGCGGGCGAGATCGCGCAGGCGCTTCGCGTAGAGGTCGGTGAGGTCGATGAACGTCGCGCCCTCGAGCGGGGAGTCGGCCGTCAGGTTGATGTGGTCGCTGATCAGCACCGGGGTGCCGGGCTTCCAGGTCTCCTTGATGCCGCCTGCGCCGTTCGTCAGGATCATGGTCGTCGCGCCGGCGGCGGCCGCCGTGCGCACCGAGTGCACCACGCGGCGCACGCCGTGACCCTCGTAGTAGTGCGTGCGTGCGCCGATCACGAGCGCGCGCTTGCCGGTCGGCAACAGGATGCTGCGCAGCGTGCCGCTGTGACCGACGACCTTCGAGGCGCTGAAGCCCACGATCTCGGTCGCCGGGATCGTGTGCGGTGGTCTCGCCGATCAGCTCGGCCGCCTGGCCCCAGCCGGATCCGAGGGTGAGCGCGATGTCGTGCTTCTCGACCCCGGTCGCCTCGGCCAGCTGCGCCGCCGCCTGCTTCGCGATCTCGAACGGATCGGCGGCGGGGTCGTCGAGGGGGTTGGAGGCAGGCGTCGTCGGCATCCAGCCATCCTATTTCGGGCGTGGTCTCGATACACCGCCGGTGGCGGCACTCGACCAGCGAAAGCGCGAGAATGGGCACATGGCCTACGAGTTCGAACGCACCCATCGGCTCGCGGTGCTCGGCGGCGGACCCGGAGGCTACGAGGCGGCCCTCACGGGCGCCCAGCTCGGCGCCGACGTCACCCTCGTCGAGCGCGTCGGCGTCGGCGGAGCGGCGGTGCTGACCGACGTGGTTCCGTCGAAGACCCTCATCGCGACGGCCGAAGCGGCCATCGGCCGTCGGCGAGGCCGCCGAGCTCGGCGTGCAGTTCTTCGCCCGCAACGACGCCGGGCGCGCGGTGCGGCCCGAGGTCACGGTCAACCTGAAGGCCGTCAACCAGCGCCTGCTGCTGCTGGCCCGGCAGCAGTCGGAGGACATCAAGGCGCAGCTGATGAAGGCGGGCGTCCGCATCCTGACCGGAGACGGCAGGCTCGACGGCCCGAACCGCCTGGTGGTCTCGACCGGCACCGGCAAGAAGCGCACCGACTTCGACGAGATCGAGGCCGACACGCTCGTCGTGTCCGTGGGAGCCAGCCCCCGCATCCTGCCGACCGCCAAGCCCGACGGCAAGCGCATCTTCACCTGGACCCAGCTCTACGACCTCGAAGAGGTCCCCGAGCACATGATCGTGGTCGGATCCGGTGTGACCGGCGCCGAGTTCGCGTCGGCCTACCTGGCGCTCGGATCGAAGGTCACGCTGGTCTCGAGCCGCGAGCAGGTGCTGCCCGGCGAGGACGCCGACGCTGCCGCCGTCATCCAGAACGTCTTCACCCGCAACGGCATGACGATCCTCAACAAGAGCCGCGCGCAGTCGGTGGAGCGCACCGGGCGACGGCGTCGTCGTCACGCTCGCCGACGGCCGCACGGTCGAAGGGTCGCACGCGCTCATGGCGGTCGGCTCGGTTCCGAACACCGCGGGCATCGGCCTCGAGGAGGCGGGCGTGCAGCTCACCGAGTCGGGGCACATCCGGGTCAACCGGGTCGCGCGCACCTCGATCCCGTCGATCTACGCGGCGGGGGACTGCAGCGACTTCCTGCCGCTGGCGTCCGTCGCCTCGATGCAGGGACGCACGGCGGTCTTCCACGCGATGGGCGACGCGGTCTCGCCCACCGAGCTGCGCAACGTGACCTCGAACATCTTCACGCAGCCCGAGGTCGCGACCGTCGGCTGGTCGCAGAAGCAGATCGAGGACGGGATCGCGCAGGGCGAGATCTTCAAGCTCCCGCTCGCGTCGAACCCGCGCGCCAAGATGATGGGGATCACCGACGGGTTCGTGAAGATCTTCGCCCGCACCGGATCGGGGACCGTCATCGGCGGCGTCGTCGTCGCGCCCAAGGCCAGCGACCTCATCCTGCCCATCGCGCTGGCGATCGAGCACCGGCTCACGGTCGATCAGCTCGCGAGCGCGTTCAGCGTGTACCCGTCGCTGTCCGGCGCGATCACCGACGCGGCGCGCGCGATGCACATCGTCGGCTGACCCCCACTCGCGCTTTTCCGCAATCGCCGCACGGCCCCGCCCGACGTCGTGCGGAAATCCAGTCCTTCACGGACGCGGCGAGCTTGACAGAAGCCACGGCATCGCCGTCAACCTCCCTTCGGAGCGCACCAGGGCCGAGCATCGCCGGATGGATTCTGGACGTGACACCCCCTGGCGAGACGCCTTCGTCCTTGCGCGGGACTTCAGAACTGTCGAGGATCATTCGACCATTTACCGCGCTGTGGCACGCGGTGACTTGACGCGGGTAACGACCGGGGTCTACGTGGCGCCGACGCTGTGGTCAAACCTTGACGTCGATCAACGACGCTTGGCATTGATAGATGCGGACGGGCTGCTCCACCCGCTCGATAACCCCTACTCGCACTTGTCCGCCGCGGCATTGTGGGGGCTTCCGATCGTCGGCCACTGGCCCGGCCGGCTAGAGATGTTGGTCCCTGAAGGAATCGAACTACGGTCGCGGCGCTCGATGCAACGCAGATCCGGACCACCCGACGCACGGATGACGGTCATCGACGATCACCGAGTTACCTGCCTCGCTCGCACCGTCATCGATGTGGCCCGAACGACATCCACGGCCATCAGCGTCGCTATGGCCGACCACGCGCTGCGCGTGCCGCCAGAGGGGGCACGTGGAGTCGCTGCTGCTTCCATTCTGGTCGCCGACCTGCACGATCAGCTTGAGCTGTTCGCCGGTACCCGCGGTATCGTCCGTGCCACCCGAGCCGTCGAGTTCGCGGACGGGACATCGGGGTCACCGGGCGAGTCCGTGAGTAGAGTCGCGATGCAGGCGCTCGGGTTCCCTGCTCCGCAGCTTCAGCATCCGTTCTGGGATGGCAAAGGTCTCATCGGCTACGTGGACTTCTGGTGGCCCGAGTTCGGCCTCATCGGCGAGTTCGACGGGTTCGGGAAATACCTCAGGGAAGCGCTGAGGGGTGGTCTTTCGGTCGCGGATGTGGTGCTCGCCGAGAAGAGGCGGGAGAACCGCCTTCGCGCGCTCGGGCCGACCGTAGCGCGCTGGGGGTGGGCGGATGTCACGGCACCACGCCGCATGGAGTCCATCCTCGTGGCCGCGCGTCTGCCACAGCGGGGGCGCCGGCGGCCCTGATGGGCGCCGGAACCTATGGGATGCGGCGTTTTCCGCAACTCGCGCGGCGGATCCCCGCGGCGATTGCGGAAAACGTGAGAACGAGGAGCTCAGTCCTCGATCGCGAGCAGCTGGTGCCCGGCCGAGACCGTGGCACCGACCTTCGCGTCGAGCTTCGCGATCGTGCCGTCCTTGTGGGCGGTGAGCGGCTGCTCCATCTTCATCGCCTCGAGCACGACGATCAGGTCGCCCTTGACGACCTTGTCGCCGTCCGTGACCGCGACCTTCACGATGGTCGCCTGCATCGGCGCCTTGACGGCCGTGCCGGATCGCCGCCACCGCGACACCGCTACCCCCGCGACGGCGGGGCGCCGGGGCGTTCGAGACCGATCCGGATGACGGCAGCAGCTTCGTGGGCAGCGAGACGGCGACGCGCTTGCCCTCGACCTCGACGACGACGCTGTGCCGCTTCTCGGCCGGCCCGGACTCCGGGAGCATGCCGCCCCACGGCTCGAGGTCGTTGACGAACTCGGTCTCGATCCAGCGGGTGTAGACGCCGAACGTGCCGTCCGGCGCCGTGAACGCGGGGTCGCGCACGATCTTGCGGTGGAACGGCAGCACGGTCGGCAGTCCCGCGACCTCGAACTCGTCGAGCGCGCGGCGCGACGCGCTCGAGCGCGTCGGCGCGGTTCGATCCGGTGACGATGAGCTTGGCGAGCAGCGAGTCGAACGCGCCCGAGATGACGTCGCCGGTGGTGACGCCCGAGTCGACCCGCACGCCGGGCCCGCCGGGGAAGCGCAGCACGTTGACCGGTCCGGGCGTCGGCAGGAAGTTGCGGCCCGGGTCCTCGCCGTTGATGCGGAACTCGATCGAGTGACCGTGGGTCACCGGGTCGCCGTAGTCGAGCAGGCCGCCCTCGGCGATGCGGAACTGCTCGCGCACCAGGTCGATGCCGGTGACCTCTTCGCTGACCGGGTGCTCGACCTGCAGGCGGGTGTTGACCTCGAGGAACGAGACCGTGCCGTCCTTGCCGATCAGGAACTCGCAGGTGCCGGCGCCGAGGTAGCCGACCTCCTTGAGGATCGCCTTCGACGACTCGTAGAGCAGCTTGGTCTGCTCGTCGGTGAGGAACGGCGCGGGCGCCTCCTCGACGAGCTTCTGGTGGCGACGCTGCAGCGAGCAGTCGCGGGTCGAGACGACGACGACGTTGCCGGCCGAGTCGGCGAGGCACTGGGTCTCGACGTGGCGCGGCTCGTCGAGGTACTTCTCGACGAAGCACTCGCCGCGTCCGAACGCGGCGATCGCCTCGCGGGTGGCCGACTCGAAGAGCTCGGGCACCTCTTCGCGGGTGCGGGCGACCTTCAGGCCGCGTCCGCCGCCGCCGAACGCCGCCTTGATGGCGACCGGCAGCCCGACCTCGTCGACGAAGGCGAGCACCTCGTCGGCGTCCTCGACCGGGTTGAGGGTTCCGGGGGCGAGCGGCGCTCCGACCTTCTCGGCGACGTGGCGGGCGCTGACCTTGTCGCCGAGCCGCTCGATCGAGTCGGGCGACGGGCCGATCCAGATGAGCCCGGCATCCTGCACCGCGCGCGCGAAGTCGGCGTTCTCGGCGAGGAAGCCGTAGCCGGGGTGCACGGCGTTCGCCCCCGAGCGGCGGGCGACGGACAGGAGCTTGTCGATGACGAGGTAGGTGTCGGCGCTCGTGGTGCCGTCGAGCGCGTAGGCCTCGTCGGCGAGCTTCACGTGCCGCGCGTCGCGGTCCTGGTCGGCGTAGACGGCGACGGAGCCGATCCCGGCGTCGCGGGCGGCGCGGATGACGCGCACCGCGATCTCGCCCCGGTTCGCGATGAGGACCTTCGTGATCCGTGGGGGACGTTCTCGCTGGCCATAGTCCCTCAGCCTATGGGTAGGTCGGGGCGCGTCCTTTGTCGGGTTCCGACAGAACAGGATGGAAGTCGCTGTAGGCGGTCGCTACCCGCGATTCCAGAGCGACGGCCACGCGATCCCGAGCTGCCGCACCAGCGTGCGGAGCAGCGGCACGCTCAGCCCGACGACGGTGTGCGGATCGCCCTCGATGCTCTCGATGAACCCGGCGCCGCGCGCGTCGATCGTGAACGCGCCGGCCACCTCGAGCGGCTCGCCGGTCGCGATGTACGCGTCGATCTCGTCGTCGTCGATGTCGGCCGCGAACTGCACGGTGGCGACCGAGGAGCCGCCGACCGCCCGGCCGACGATGCCGTCGCGGGCGTCGATCAGCCAGTGGCCGGAGTGCAGCAGCCCCGATGCGGCCGCGCTGGGCGTGCCAGCGCTCGCGGGCCACCTCGGGCAGGTGCGGCTTGCCGTAGACGACGCCGTCGAGCTCGAACGCCGAGTCGCCGCCGAGGATGAGGCCGTCGATCGCACCCTCCGGCGCCCCGGCGCCCGCGACCGCCTCGGCCTTCAGCCGGGCGAGCAGCTGCACCAGCTCGGGCGGCGTGAGCGGCCCGGCCGCGGCGACCGCCGCCTCCTCGTCGACGTGCGAGGGGATCGCGATCGGCTCGATGCCGACCGCCCGCAGCGTGGCGAGCCGGGCCGGAGACGTCGAGGCGAGGTAGAGGCGCACCTGGCGCTCGGGCTCCGTCATGCGGCGCCTCCTATGCTCGGATGAATGGGGCAGGTACACGGTGGGTGACATGCGCGGCCACGAGGTCGAACTCGACGCTACCAACATCGCGCACGGCGGTATCAGCGTGGCACGTCTCGACGGTCGCGTGGTGTTCGTCTCCGACGCGATTCCCGGCGAGCGGGTCGTCGCGCGCATCACCGACGACGACAAGCCCACGTTCTGGCGCGCCGACACGGTGCGCGTGCTCGAGCCGAGCCCGCACCGGCGTCCGCACCCGTGGGCGGAGGCCGCCCTCGACCGCGACCCGCCCGAGCGCGCCGGGCGGAGCCGAGTTCGGCCACATCGATCCGGCCCATCAGCGCGACGCTGAAGGCGCAGGTGCTGCGCGAGGCGCTCGCCCGCTTCGGCGGCGTCGAGCGCGACACCGTCGTCGAGCCGCTCCCCGGCCCGGACGACGGCACCGGATGGCGCACCCGCGTGCGCCTGCACGTGTCCGACGACGGGGTGGTCGGCCCCTATGCCGCCCGGTCGCACACCGTCATCCCGGTCACCGACCTGCCGCTGGCGGTCGACGAGCTGCGCGAGGTCGCGCCGCTCGACGAGCGGTTCGCGGCCGACACCGGGCACGTCGACCTGCTCGCCCCGTCGACGGGCGGTGCGCGGCTGGTCATCGGCAACCAGGCGAAGAGCGTCATCCGCGAGCGCGTCGGCGAGCGCGAGTTCCTCGTCGACGACACCGGGTTCTGGCAGGTGCACCGGCACGCGGCCGAGACCCTGAGCGCGGCCGTCGCCGACGCCGATCGACGAGCAGCTCTTCGACCCGCGCGCGGCGAACCTCGACCTGTACGGCGGCGTCGGGTTGCTGGCCGCCGCGGTCGGCGACCGGTTCGGCGCGACCACGCGCATCACGACCGTCGAGTCCGACGCCCGGGCCACCGAGCACGCGGCCGAGAACCTCGCCGACTGGGTCGGCGCATCGGCCGTCACGGGACGCGTCGAGCACTGGGTGCGCTCGCTCGGCACCGAGGCATCCGCCGCGGAGCGGACGCGGCTCGCGGCCGGGACCGTCGTGCTCGACCCGCCGCGCGCCGGTGCCGGCAAGGGCGTGCTCGATGCCCTCGCCGCCGTGACGCCCGCGCAGCTCGTCTACGTCGCCTGCGATCCGGTCGCGTTCGCGCGCGACGTCGGCCTCCTCGCCGAGCACGGCTACCGTCTCGCCGGCCTGCGCGCGTTCGACCTGTTCCCGATGACGCACCACGTCGAGGCGGTCGGGGTACTCGTCCGCGGTGACCCCGCGCGGTAGCATGTGCCCAGGGCGAGCGGTCGCCATGGATTCGGGGGACAGACAGGATGAGCGTGGCGCAGACGGTGCAGCAGTCGCCGGCCTCCGGGGCAGCGGCCATTCCCGTGCGCGTCGCCGTCGTCGACGACCACGAGTCGGTCCGGCTCGGACTGCGGGCGGCCTTCGCCGACGAGGGCTACGACGTGGTGCTCGTCGCCTCCAACGTCGCCGAGCTCATCACCGGCCTCGCCGGCCGCGAGGTGGACGTCACCGTGCTCGACCTGTCGCTCGGCGACGGCTCGAGCGTGACCGAGAACGTGAAGCAGGTGCAGGCCGCCGGCTCCGCCGTGCTCGTGCACAGCATCGCCGACCGGGTCGCCCTCGTGCGCGAGGCGCTCGCCGCCGGCGCCGCCGGCGTCATCCCGAAGTCGTCCGCGACCAAGACCGTGATCGCGGCGGCCGCGACCGTCGCCCGCGGTGAGGTGCTGAACAACCTGGAGTGGGCGACCGCGATCGACGCCGACCGCGACTTCGCCAAGGCCGAGCTCGGGCGTCGCGAGCGCGAGATCCTGCACCTGTACGCGTCCGGGCTGCCGCTGAAGCTCGCCGCCGAGCAGCTCGGCATCGGCTACTCGACGGCGCGCGAGTACCTCGACCGCATCCGGGTCAAGTACGTCGAGGTCGGACGCCCGGCCCCGACCAAGGTCGACCTGCTGCGTCGCGCGGTCGAGGACGGCATCCTGCCGGGGCTCGACCCCGACGGCGGCGATGCCCACTAGCGGGTCACTCGCCGCCCCTCCCCAGGGCCGCCAGGTCCGCAATCCCCTCAGCCTGCGGCGGGTCGACTCGGCGGTCGCCCGCTCGGCCGCAGGATTCGGCATCGCGTTCTTCCTGCAGAGCCTGCCGTCCCTGTTCGCCGAGCTTCCGAACCTCCACATCGCCTGGTCGATATGCATCGTCGGCGGGCTGGTCGGCGAGCCTGCTGTTCGCGGTCGTCGCCGCGATCGCTCGGCGGTGGGTCCGGATCGCGACCGCGGCGTTCGCGATCATCTACCTCGTCGCCCTGATCAGCTGGCCGTTCGCGGTCATCGACGTGGGTCTCGCCACCGACGACAGCCTGTGGCTGTACGGGCTCATGACGGTGGCGACGGCGATGGCGGCGATCGCGTTCGAGGTCTGGATCGCGGCCGTGTACCTCATCGTCATCCCGCTGATCTACGCGGTCATCCGGCTCCCGCCGGCCGGCGGCGACGTCGGGTCCCTCGCGCGCGGCCCTCGACTCGGTGTTCGCGCTCATCCTCGGCGGCGTCATCACCATCATCTTCACCATGCTGCGGACCGCGGCCTCCGCGGTCGACCGCGCGCAGCAGACGGCGCTCGAGCGCTACTCGCACGCCGTGCGCCAGCACGCGATCGAGGCCGAGCGCGTGCAGGTCGACGCGATCGTGCACGACAGCGTGCTGACCACCCTGCTCTCGGCGGCCCGCGCGTACAGCCCGGAGGCGAAGGAGCTCGCGGCGACGATGGCGGGCAACGCGATCGGCCACCTGCGCGAGGCGGTGGCCGTCGCGCCCGACTCGGACGCGATGGTGCCGGCCGGCGTGCTGGTCAGCCGGATCTCCGAGGCGGCCAGCACGATGTCGCAGCCGTTCGAGGTCAGCTCGACCCGGATCGGACGCGCCGCCCTGCCGATCCCGGTGGCCGAGGCGATGTACTCCGCGGCCGTGCAGGGGATGGTCAACAGCCTGCAGCACGCCGGCTCGGGGGTGCGCCGCTGGGTCGAGGTCCGCGGGGTCGGCCACGGAGCCATCCAGGTGCAGGTCGGCGACGCCGGAGCCGGCTTCGACATCGCGACCGTGCCGACCGAGCGGCTCGGCGTGCGGGTCTCGATCATCGAGCGCATGTCGAGCGCCGGCGGCCACGCCGACGTCGCGTCGTCGCCCGGCGAGGGCACGACGGTGACGCTGCGCTGGCCGGACGACCGGTCGGCGGGGGTGCCGATCTTCGAGGAGTTCGCGACCGCGGCCGAGGCGGGTGATGCCCCGTGACGATCGGCGCCCCCCGCTTCCTGCTCATCGGCCTCGCCGCCCTGTTCTCGAGCTATCACATCGTGCTCGGCGTCTACTCGTTCCAGCTCGGTCACGCGCGAACCCTCGGCCCGATCATCGCGGCGATGGTCCTCTACGCGATCGCGACGGCCGCCGCCTTGCTGCTCAGCCGCCGCCGCATGCCGATCTGGCTCGCCTCGTTCTCGTTCGCGGTGTCGGTGGCGCTGCCGCTGCTCGTGACCTCGCAGCTGAACCCGCACCAGGAGGGCGGCCACAGCTACTCGACCTGGTACGTCGCCGCCGTCGGCACGCTGCTGACGATCACGGCGACCAGCCGGCGGCCCGGCTTCGCCTGGGCCGGCATCGCCTTCCTGGTCGCTGCAGACCATCCTGTGGAGCGGCCCCGGCGCGCTCGGCGAGATCGGCGTGCATCGGCAGCGCGGCCTGGGTCGGCATCTCGCACATCATCACGAACACTCTGTCGAAGGCGGTGCGCGACTCGCCGCGGTTCGCCCTCGCCGAGCGCGAGGCGACCGACTGGCATGCGGCGCAGGAGGCGCACCTGAACGAGCGGCAGTTCCGGCTCGGGCAGACGAGCGTCATGGCGCTGCCGATGCTGCGGACCATCCAGCAGACCGACGGCGATCTGTCGGCGGCGCAGCGCGCGGAGTGCCTGCACCTCGAGGGCGCGATCCGCGACGAGATCCGCGGACGCAAGCTGCTCAACAACGCCGTGCGCGAGCAGGTCATGCTCGCCCGCCGGCGCGGCACGACCGTCACGCTGCTCGACGAGGGCGGCATCGACGACCTCGAGGACGCCGATCTCGACCGCGTGCTCGACCGACTCGCCGAGGCGCTGCGGGCGACCGCGGCCGACAAGGTGATCGCCCGCACCGTGCCGGAGGGGTCGGATGTCGCGGTCACCGTCGTCGGGCTGCGCACCACCGACGACGGCAGCGCGAGCCTGCTCGGCCACGACTCCCTCGAGGACGACGAGGTCGAGTTGTGGCTGGAGATCCCGCGCGTCGCCGCGACCGGTTAACGACCGGAGGGCCCGCGTACGACGCGGACCCTCCGTCAAAATCCGAGTCAGGGCGACAACCCGAATATCGCCCTGACTCGCCCCCACAACATCGGCCTGCTTACCCTAGTCGGCCGATGTATGGCGATGCACACCGCGAGCGTGCACCTGTTAGTCCCCAAGGATGCCGTGGTTCGCGAGGGACAGAAAGTCGTCATTTCGGGGGACAACCAGGGGACAGAAATCCCGATCAGGCCCGAGTTCTCGGCTACGTTCGACCGGATCGTGCGTCCGAACCGGGGGACAGCGGACGAATCCGGGGCCGGGGCGCCGGAACGCGACGGAATCCGCAGAGTGCGCTGCGGCATCCGGTACGAGGCGGTCAGCGCGCCGACGACCGCCACGCGCCGCGCACGAGCGGCGAGCGCACGGCGCGCTGGCTGCGCTGCCAGGCGGACGGCCCGCCGTTCTGACGCCGGCGCTGCTCGCCGCCGAGCTCGTCGAGCGCCGCGGACAGCACGGCCGTGACGGCGGCGATCTCCTCCGGCGTCCGGGTTGCCGGACACGATGCGGATGTCGGTCGGGCTCGTCGGCCATCACAGCGGGATGTTCCCGTGCTTCTTGGGCGGCTGCTCGGCGCGCTTGGTGCGCAGCGCGCGCAGCGCCTTGATGACGGCGACGCGGGTGGCGGCCGGCTCGATGACGCCGTCCAGCTCGCCGCGCTCGGCCGCGAGGAACGGCGACGCCACGTTGTAGGTGTACTCGTTCGCGAGCCGCGTGCGCACGGCGGCGACGTCCTCGCCGGCCTCCTCGGCCTTCTTGATCTCGCCGCGGTAGAGGATGTTGACCGCACCCTGGCCGCCCATGACCGCGATCTCGGCGGTCGGCCAGGCGAAGTTGATGTCGGCGCCGAGCTGCTTCGAGCCCATGACGATGTAGGCGCCGCCGTAGGCCTTGCGGGTGATGACGGTGACGAGCGGCACGGTCGCCTCGGCGTAGGCGTAGAGCAGCTTCGCGCCGCGCCGGATGACGCCGGTCCACTCCTGGTCGGTGCCGGGCAGGTAGCCGGGCACGTCGACGAGGGTGAGGATCGGGATGCTGAACGCGTCGCAGAAGCGCACGAACCGTGCCGCCTTCTCGCCGGCCTCGATGTTGAGGGTGCCGGCCATCGCCTGCGGCTGGTTGGCGATGATGCCGACGCTGCGGCCCTCGAGCCGCGCGAAGCCGATGACGATGTTGGGCGCGTAGAGCGGCTGCACCTCGACGAAGTCGTCGTTGTCGACGATGTTCGCGATGACCTCGTGCACGTCGTACGGCTGGTTCGGCGAGTCGGGGATGATCGTGTTGAGCTTGCGGTCGTTGTCGGTGATCTCGAGCTCGACGTCGCTCTCGTAGACCGGCAGCTCGGCGAGGTTGTTGTCGGGCAGGAACGAGATGAGCGCCCGCGCGTAGTCGAGCGCGTCGTCCTCGTCGCTGGCGAGGTAGTGCGAGACGCCCGAGATCTGGTTGTGGGTGAGGGCGCCGCCGAGCTCCTCGAAGCCGACGTCTTCGCCGGTGACGGTCTTGATGACGTCGGGGCCGGTGACGAACATGTGGCTGGTCTTGTCGACCATGATCACGAAGTCGGTGAGCGCCGGGGAGTAGACGGCGCCGCCCGCGGCCGGGCCCATGATGATCGAGATCTGCGGGATGACGCCCGACGCCTGCGTGTTGAGGCGGAAGATCTCGCCGTACTTGCCGAGGGCGACCACGCCCTCCTGGATGCGGGCGCCGCCGGAGTCGAGCATGCCGATGATCGGCACGCCCGGTCTTGAGGGCCAGCTCCATGACCTTGATGATCTTCTCGCCGGCGACCTCGCCGAGCGATCCGCCGAAGATCGTGAAGTCCTGCGAGTAGACGGCGACCTGGCGGCCGTGGATGGTGCCGGTGCCGGTGACGACCGCGTCGCCGTACGGGCGGTTCTTGTCCATGCCGAACGCGTGCGTGCGGTGGCGGACGAACTCGTCGAGCTCGACGAAGCTGCCCTGGTCGAGCAGCTGCTCGATGCGCTCGCGGGCGGTCTTCTTGCCCTTCGCGTGCTGCTTCTCGATCGCGGCCTCGCCGCTCGCGGTCACGGCCTCGTGGTAGCGGACCTTCAGGTCGGCGATCCGGCCGGCGGTCGTCGTCAGGTCGGGCACGACGGGACCGGGGTGCGGGCTGCGACTCGGCGGCTGCGTCGGCAGCAGCCGCCTTGGTGGCGGGCTTCTTGGGGGCGGCGTCGGCAGTCACGCGCCTCAGCCTAGCGAGGCGTCGCGCCGGGGCGACTGGCGGAACCCTCCAACCCGGGAGGCGATCCCTGCACGATGTCGCCAGCGGTCAGGAGGGCATCGCGCGCGCGGCGGCGGAACAGCCGCTGGATGCCCCAGCCGGTGACCCGCAGCATCGCCTCGACCACGATCGAGCCGCTCATCTTGGAGTGCCCGGCGACCCGGTCGATGAACGTGATCGGCACCTCGGCGACGCTCGAGCCCGGCGTCGATCACCCGCAGGGTCATGTCGATCTGGAAGCAGTAGCCGCGCGATTCGACGTGCGCGAGGTCGATGCGCGCGCAGCGTGCTCGCGCGGAACGCGCGGTAGCCGGCCGTCGAGTCGCGCACCGGGATGCGCAGCGCGACCCGGGCGTAGGTGTTCGCGGCGCGGCTCAGCCACTCGCGGTGGCGCGGCCAGTTGGCGACCGAGCCGCCCGGCGGTCCAGCGCGAGCCGATGACGAGGTCGTGGGCTGCGGAGGGCGGCCAGGATCGCGGGCAGGGCCGACGCCGGGTGCGAGCCGTCGGCATCCATCTCGACGATCGCGTCGAATCGCCCGGTCGTCGAGCGCCCGGCTGGAAGCCGGCGAGGTAGGCGTGGCCGAGCCCCTCGCGCCCCGTGCGGTGCAGGATCGCGACGCGCGGGTCGGCCGCCGCGAGCCGTCGACGATGGCGCCGGTGCCGTCGGGGCTGGCGTCGTCGACGACGAGGACGGATGCCGCCGGCACCGCCGTCGAGGAGGGTCGCGATGGTCCGCGCGATGCTCTCGGCCTCGTTGTAGGTCGGGATCACGACGAGCGCGCGCAACTGGGCCATCCTGGTCACTTTAGGCGACCTAGGCTGGCCCCATGGACTCCCGGCGTCGCGCGAGCTCGTCCCCGAGCTGATCGTGCGCGCGTCGTCGCCGTCGACCAACGCCGAGCTCGCCGCGCGCGCTCGCGGCGCGGCGACCTCCCGTCGTTCACGACCCTCGTCACGACCGACCAGACCGCCGGGCGCGGACGCCTCGGCCGCACCTGGGTCGCGCCGGCCGGCAGCGCGCTCGCGGTCTCGGTGCTCGTGGTGCCGCGCACCGCGTCCGGCCCGCTCGCGCT
The DNA here is from genome assembly GCA_963730045.1 of uncultured Actinomycetota bacterium. Lineage (GTDB taxonomy): Bacteria > Actinomycetota > Actinomycetes > Actinomycetales > Microbacteriaceae > JBDSKH01. The sequence goes on from CAVSPQ010000006.1 coordinate 310,373, forward strand.
CGACCGGTTCGGCTGGCTGCCGATCGCGGCCGGGGTCGCGATGACCGAGACGGTCGCGGACGTGCTGCCCGAGGCATCCACCGGATTCAAGTGGCCCAACGACGTGCTCGTCAACGGGCGCAAGGTCTGCGGCGTGCTCGCCGAACTGCTGCCCGAGCGCGGCGGCGTCGTGATCGGCGCCGGCGTCAACCTCGGCGATGACCGTCGAGCAGCTGCCCGTCGCCGACCGCGACCTCGCTCGCCGATCGAGGGCGCCGACGGGTTCGACCGCCGACACCGTGCTGGCCGGTTACCTCGACGCGCCTGCGCGCACTGGTCGAGGCGTACCTCGCGGCCGACGGCGACGCCGAGGCGAGCGGGCTCGCCGGCGCTCGCCCGTTCCCTCTGCATCACGCTCGGGCGGGAGGTGCGGGTCGAGCTGCCCGACGGCGGCCGTGCTCGAGGGCACCGCGACGGCCCTGGATGCGCGATGGCCGGCTGGTCGTGCGGCTCGCCGACGGCGCGCGACGAGACCGTCGCCGCCGGCGACGTCACGCACGCGCGGATGGTCCCGCCGGGACCGGCTGGCGTGAGCATGAGCGGCACCGGCGAGGTCGTCCCCGAGGCGGTCGTCGCGCGACTGCGCCCGCACGCCCGCGCCCTGTTCTGGCCGAGCGCTCGCGCTGCGTCGTGATCGCCGGCGCGACCGCGTACTTCGCGGGCAGCTTCCGCGAGGACTGGCTGAACTGGCTGGTGCTCGGCGGCGCGGCGCGCTGCTGATCGTGCTGCTGTTCTTCGTGCCGCTGCTCGCCTGGCTCGGCCGCAGCTACACGATCACCACGCGCCGCATCGTGCTGCGGCGCGGGCTCGCTGGTGCGCACCCGGCAGGAGCTGCTGCACAGCCGCGGCTACGACGTGACGGTGCGCCAGAACGGGCTGCAGCAGCTGTTCCGCAGCGGCGACGTGCTGATCAACACCGGACTCGACCGGCCCGTCGTGCTGCGCGACATCCCGGCGGCCGACCTCGTGCAGTCGGCGCTGCACGAGCTGATGGAGCGCAGCCTCAATCCGATCGCGGCGCGACGGCAGCAGGAGCAGTCGCGCGCCGCCCGACGAGACGCGACGTCGTGGCGGGACGCGCTACGACGGAGCGCCGGGGCGGCGGTCGCTCGGCGAGGTGCCGGTGCCGACCTCGGGGAACAGCGCAGGCTCCGGCTCGCCGCGGTGCGGGGCGAACACCCACGCGCGGTAGAGCGTGAAGCGGAACAGCGTGCCGAGCCCGAGCCCGATCACGTTCGACGAGATGTTGTCGGCGAGCTCGCTCGTGAACCCGAGCACGTAGTGCGACACCCACAGGCAGGCGAGGCCGATCAGCATGCCGCCGAGGCTGACGATGCCGAACTCGATGCCCTCGCGCAGCAGCTGCCGGCCGCGGTGCGCGCGGAACGTCCAGTAGCCGGTTGCCCATCCAGTTGAACGACGATCGCGACGTGCGTCGAGATGACCTTCGCGATCAGCGGCCCCTCGTGCACGACGTCGGCGCTGAGCACCGTGGCGATCAGCAGGTTGAAGATCGCCGAAGTCGATGACGAAGCCGATCGCCGCCGACGACCCCGAAGCGCGCGAACTGAGCGACGAGCGTGCGCATCGGTCGGCGTCCTCCGGGGAATAGGGTCGTACAGCGGCGATCAGTCTAACCGCCATTTCCTCAACGATCCGGAGCACGCGTGAGAGTCGGCGTCATCGGCGGCGGCCAGCTGGCCCGCATGATGATCCCGCCCGCGATCGCGCTCGGCATCGACCTGCGGGTGCTCGCCGAGACCGAGGACAGCTCGGCCGCGATCGCGGCGACGGCCGTCGGCGACTACCGGGATGCCGCGACGGTGCTCGCGTTCGCGCGCGACGTCGACGTGGTCACCTTCGATCACGAGCACGTGCCGCAGCCGGTGCTGGCCGCACTCGTCGCCGCCGGCATCGCCGTCCGCCCCGGACCCGCGGCGCTCGCCGTCGCGCAGGACAAGCTCGCTCATGCGCGAGCGGCTGACCGCCCTCGGCGCGCCCGTTCCCGCCTGGGCCGCGGTGCACGACGCCGCCGAGCTCGGCGACGTTCCTCGACGCCCACGGCGGCGCCGGCCGTCGTGAAGACGCCGCGCGGCGGCTACGACGGCAAGGGCGTCCGCGTGGTGCGCGCCGCCGACGGCGCCGACGACTGGTTCGCGGCGATCGACGAGCACGCGACCGGCGGGCGCTGCTCGTCGAGGAGCTCGTCGGCTTCCGCCGCGAGCTCGCGCAGCTGGTGGCCCGTCGCCCGTCGGGCGAGGTCGCCGCGTGGCCGCTCGTCGAGACGGTGCAGCGCGACGGGGTGTGCGCCGAGGTGATCGCGCCGGCGCCCGACGGCGGACGGCGCTCGCCGCACGCCGCGCGCGAGCTCGCCGACGGCGATCGCCGACGGGCCTCGACGTGACCGGCGTGCTCGCCGTCGAGCTGTTCGAGACCGCCGACGGCCGCCTGCTCGTCAACGAGCTCGCGATGCGCCCGCACAACACCGGCCACTGGAGCGATCGACGGCGCCGTCACCGAGCCAGTTCGAGCAGCACCTGCGCGCGGTGCTCGACCTGCCGCTCGGCGACCCGTCGCCGCGGCGCCCGTGGTCGGTCATGGTCAACGTGCTCGGCGGCCCGGCCGGCGCGACCATGCCCGACCGGTATCCCGGCGCGCTCGCCGCGCGAGCCGGGCGTCAAGTTCCACTCGTACGGCAAGGAGTCGCGGCCCGGGACGCAAGGTCGGGCACGTCACGGCGATCGGCGACGACCTCGACGAGGTGCGCGACGCGGGCGCGTGCCGCGGCGGCGTTCTTCCAGAACTGAGCCGTACCATGGCATCCGTGCCAGCACAGCGCCCGAAGCAGGCTCCGGAGCGGACCCGCGCCCGTCGTCTCGGTCGTCATGGGCTCCGACTCCGACTGGTCGGTCATGTCCGACGCCGCGGAGACGCTGACCGCCTTCGGCATCCCGCACGAGGTCGAGGTGGTGTCGGCGCATCGCACGCCGCAGCGCATGATCGCGTTCGGGTCCGGCGGCGGCCGGCCGCGGCATCCGGGTCATCATCGCCGGCGCCGGCGGCGCCGCGCACCTGCCCGGCATGCTCGCCTCGGTGACGACGCTGCCCGTGATCGGCGTGCCGGTGCCGCTCGCCCAGCTCGACGGCCTCGACTCGCTGCTCTCGATCGTGCAGATGCCGGCCGGCATCCCGGTCGCGACCGTCTCGATCGGCGGCGCGCGCAACGCCGGGCTGCTCGCCGCCCGCATCCTGTCGACGACCGATGCCGGGCTCGCCGCCGCGCTCGCCGACTACGCCGCCGGGCTCGAGCGCCTCGTCGTCGAGAAGAACGCGGCGCTGCAGGCGACGCTGGACGCGGCGCAGCGCGCGCGGTGAGCGCGTCGAATCCGGTCCGCAACCCGGACACCCGGTCGCGGCCCCTCATGACGAAGCGGGCCTGGTGGCTCGTGGTCCTCAACCTGCTGATCCCCGGCTCCGCCCAGGTGCTCGCCGGCAACCGGCGCGCTCGGCCGGTTCGCGCTCGGCGCGACCTTCGTGCTCTGGGTGCTCGTCGTCGTCGGTGGTCGTGCTCTACGTCGTCAACCGCACGCTCCTGCTGACGATCTTCACCAACTCGATCGTGCTCTGGGTCGTCGTCGCTCGCGCTGCTGTTCTACGCGGTGCTGTGGATCGTGCTCACCCTCGACACCCTGCGCCTGGTGCGCCTCGTGAAGGTGGCGCCGTCGGCGCGCGGCTTCGTCGGCGGGCTCGCGGTCGTCGCGCTCGTCGTGACGGCCGGGCGGCGCCGGCTACGCGGCGGCCAACGCCGTGTCGGCGATCGGCGTGCTCGACACGCGTCTTCTCGGGCGGCGAGATCGCCGCGCCCGATCGAGGGCCGCTACAACATCCTGCTGCTCGGCGGCGACGCCGGGCCCGACCGGCTCGGGCATGCGGCCCGACAGCATCTCGGTGGTCAGCATCGACGCCGAGACCGGCGCGGCCGTGATCTTCGGCATCCCGCGCAACCTGGAGCGGGTGCCGTTCTCCGAGGGCTCGCCGCTGTACGGCCCGTTCCCGAACGGCTACGACTGCGGCGACGACTGCCTGGTGAGCTACCTCTACACCTACGGGCAGGAGCACCCCGAGCTGTACCCCGATGCCGAGTCGAAGGGCAGCACAGCCGGGGATCGAGGCGACGCGCGATGCCGCCGAGGGCATCCTCGGCCTCGACGCATCCAGTACTACGTGCTCATCGACATGCAGGGCTTCGCCGACCTGATCGACGCGCTCGGCGGCATCGACATCGACGGTCGCGGAGCGGCTGCCGTACGGCGCGAACACCTACGACGACGGCACGCCGGCGCCGCCGGCCGGCTACATCGAGGCCGGGCCTGCAGCACATGGACGGGCAGACCGCGCTCTGGTACGCGCGGTCGCGGTACGGCATCGAACGACTACGAGCGCATGGACCGGCAGCGCGCAGGTGCAGGAGGCGATGCTGCGGCAGTTCGAGCCCGGCAACATCGTGACGAAGTTCCAGGCGGTCGCGGCGGCCGGGGCCGCAGGTCGTCTCGACCGACATCCCGCAGGCGATGCTCGGGCACTTCGTCGATCTCGGCGCCAAGACCCGCGAGCTGCCGATCGAGAAGCTCAACTTCGTGCCGCCCGAGTTCGACGGCGTGAACCCCGACTTCGCGCTACATCCAGCTGCGGGTCGACGAGCGACCGCGCCCGCGACACCGCCGCCCAGCCGGGTAGCGACGCGTCACCGGAGTCGCGCCGCGAGCTAGAGGTCGGCGTGCAGCTGCCAGACCTTCTCGGCCGAGTCGCGCCAGCTGAACGCGTGCGACCGGTCGGTCGCGGCGACGCCGAGTGCGGCGCGCTGCGATTCGTCCTCGAGCAGCCCGGCGATCGCCTCGCCGAGACGCGTCGGCGAATCCGTCGGCGTCCTCGCGCGGGACGACGTAGCCCGCCTCGGCGGCCACCTCGACGAGCGCGGGGGAGTCGGAGTGGACGACGGGACGGCCGAACGCGAACGCCTCGATCATGGCGAGGCCGAAGCCCTCCTCGAGGCTCGGCTGCACGACGATCGTGGCGCCCTCGATGATCGCCGACAGGTCCTCGGGCGACAGCTGGTCGCACGAGCGGATGCGCTCGGGCTTCGACCCCGGCGTCCTTCGCGATCTCGCGCAGCTCCGGCTCGACCGCGGACCCCGCGCCCGACGATGATGAGCGGGATGTCGCGGGTGCCCTTGTCGGCGAGCGCCGCGGATCAGCGGCTCGAGGCCCTTGCGCGGCTCCCAGCCGGCGATCGAGAGCAGGTACTCGTCGCGGCATGCCGTGCTCGCGGCGGCGGTGCGGCGGCATCCGCGCTGCGGGCGCAGGTCGCTGCCGGGAGCTCCGCCGATCACGCGGACGCGCCCGGCGAACGTCAGGTGATCGGCCAGTTCGTCGGCGACCGCGTGGGTCGGCACGACGATCGCGTCGGCGTAGCGCTCGGCCCGCTTGCCCATGCCGCGGCACCAGCTCGCGTAGCGGCTCGGCAGCAGGTCGGGCCGCGTCCAGGCGATCGCGTCGTGGATCGTGACGACGGTCTGCTCGCCGGGATTCGTGCCGCGGTCGTGCCGGTGCAGCGGGGCGAGCAGGCTGGTCGCGTGCACCATGCCGCTGCCGGGCAGGCGGGTGAAGCCGTGCTGCCAGGCGGCCTGCAGCTCGCGACGGGCGAGCGGGCTCTTGTAGAGGCCGCGGAGCCCGGGGAGCCGCTGCTCGAGATCGACGTAGTCCGGCTCGGGCGATGCGGAGACGATGCCGGAGACCGTCGATCCGCGCGGCGCGGTGCGGATCAGCTCGCGCGTCAGTTCCTCGGCGTAGCGGCCGATGCCCGCGCGCGCCGGGCGCGATGACGTCGTCGACGATGACGCGGAGCGTGCTCATCGAGCGTCCTCTCGAGCAGGTCGGCGAACGCGCCGTCGGCGAACGCGTCGTCGAGGGCGTCGCGCCACGGCCGCGGCACGTCGAGCGCCGCGCGCGTCCAGGCCGTGTGGCCGAGCACCGAGTACGGCGGGGCGCGGGGCGGGGCGCACGAACGTCGGCGCTCGTCGGTCGGCTGCACCCGCTCCGGATCGAGTCCGGCGCGCGTCGAAGAGCTCGCGCGCGAAGGCGAACCAGGTCGCCGCGTCGCCGTTCGTGCCGTGGTAGATGCCGCCGGGGGCGCTCGACGTCGAGCAGCGTCGCGATCGAGGCGGGCGACGTCCATGGTCCAGGTCGGCTGGCCCACCTGGTCGGTCACGACGCTCACCGTGTCGCGCTCGGCCGCGAGCCTCAGCATCGTGCGCGGGAAGCTCGACCCGCTCGTCGCCGTACAGCCACGCCGTGCGCACGATGTAGGGCGTCGGGGTGGGCGGCGAGCACGCGTCGCTCGCCCTCCGCCTTGGTGCGGCCGTAGGCGCCGAGGGGATGCAGCGGCGCGTCCTCGCGGTACGGCTCGTCCGCCGTGCCGTCGAACACGTAGTCGGTCGAGAGCTGCACGAACTGCGCTCCGGCGGCCGCCGCGGCGCGAGCGGCGTTCTCGGCGCCGATGGCGTTGATCGCCATGCGCCTCGTCCTCGTGGGTCTCGGCGTCGTCGACCCGGGTGTACGCGGCGGCGTTGACGACCACGTCGACGCCGGCGGCCGCCGCCTCGACCGCCGCGGCATCCCGGATGTCGAGCTCGGCGCTCGTCGGCGCCTCGACCTTGCGACCGAGCGATGCGACGCAGGTCGGTGCCGAGCATGCCCGGCGCCGCCGAGGAGGAGGGTGCGCATCAGGCGAGCGCGGCGCGGGTCTTGAGCGGCTCCCACCAGTCGCGGTTGTCGCGGTACCACTGCACGACGTCGGCGAGCCCCTGCTCGAACGGCACGAGCGGCTCGTAGCCGAGCTCGTCGCGGATCTTGCGAGATGTCGACCGAGTAGCGCAGGTCGTGACCCTTGCGGTCCTCGACCCGGTCGACGTACGACCAGTCCTTGCCGGTCGCGTCGAGCAGCATCTGGGTCAGCTCGCGGTTGGTGAGCTCGGTGCCGCCGCCGATGTTGTAGATCTCGCCGGCGCGACCGCCGGTCGACGCACCATGCGCGATGCCGCGGGTGTGGTCGTCGACGTGCAGCCAGTCGCGGATGTTGTCGCCCGTCGCCGTAGAGCGGCACGTGCTGGTCGTCGATCAGGTTGGTGACGAAGAGCGGGATGACCTTCTCGGGGAAGTGGTACGGCCCGTAGTTGTTCGAGCAGCGCGTGATCGAGAGGTTCATGCCGTGCGTGCGGTGGTAGCTGCGGGCGAGCAGGTCGCTGCCCGCCTTGCTGGCCGAGTACGGCGAGTTCGGCTCGAGCGGCCGTGTCTCGTCCCACGATCCCTCGGCGATCGAGCCGTACACCTCGTCGGTGCTGACGTGCACGAAGCGCCGGATGCCGGCGCGCAGGCTCGCGTCGAGCAGGCGCTGGGTGCCGACGCACGTTCGTCTCGACGAAGATGCCGGAGTCGCGCACCGAGCGGTCGACGTGCGATTCGGCGGCGAAGTGGACGACGGTGTCGACGCCCGGCAGCACCGTCGTCGAGCAGCGTCGCTGTCGCGGATGTCGCCGTGCACGAACGAGTAGCGCGGGATCGTCGGCCACCGGCGCAAGGTTGGCCAGGTTGCCGGAGTAGGTGAGCGCGTCGTAGACGACGACGTCGGCACCCTCGAGACCGGGGTAGGCGTCCTCGAGCGTGCGGCGCACGAAGTTGGAGCCGATGAAGCCGGCCCCACCGGTGACGAGGATCTTCACGGCGCCAAGCCTAGACGGAGGGGCGGGACCGTTTCTCCCGCGTCGTCACGCGGCGTCGGTGCCCAGGCGCTCGAGCCGTCGGGTGATGACGTCGGAGCGGATGCGGAGGCCGATGGCCAGGACGACCCGAACGGGCCAGAGCAGCGGGCCCGGGTACTTGCGGCTGAGGAACCGGCGCGCGCTCACGTGATGGGCCCGGATCATCGCGGCGCCGTCGCGCCCGGTGGCGTGCGCGCCGGAATGGGTGACCTCGGCGTTCGGGTCGTAGACGTTGCGGAACCCGCTCTTTCCGAGCCGGAACCCCAGGTCGACGTCTTCGAAGTACATGAAGTACCTCTCGTCGAATCCGCCGATCGCGTCGAAGGCGGACCGGCGCACCAGCACGCACGAGCCGCTCAGCCATCCGGCGTCCTTGAGCGCCGGCTCGGCAGGGCTGTCGTCGAGGTAACTGCGGGTCCACGGGTTGTTGGGCCAGAGGTTGACGAACAGGGCGTGCCCGATGCCGTTGCGGATCGACGGGACCGCCCGCGCCGACGGATACACGGTGCCGTCGGACTCACGCACGAGCGGGCCGACCGCGGCGATCGCCGGATCGCTGTCGCCGCGCGCGACCAGGCGCCCGACGGAACCGGGGGTCAGCACCAGGTCGGGGTTGGCGATGAGCACCCATTCGACGCCAGGTCCGAGCAACGCGACGCCGGCGTTCATGGCGCCGCCGTAGCCCGGGTTGTCGACACGGGGGAGGTAGCGTGCGCCGGCGGATTCGGCGAGCGTGCGCACGGCGTCGCCCTCCGGGCGGTTGTCGACGACGACGGCCTCGTATCGGTCGCCGACGGCTCCGGGGATGCTCGCCAGCATCGCTGGGCAGGACGTCGTCGGAGCCGAAGCTGACCGTGACCACACCCACCCGTGCCGACGCGCCGCGAGTCGACGTGCCCGCACCTGACCCGCTCGCCATTCGGCCCATCGTACCGGTCGCTACAGTCGGAGCGTGGAACAGCACGGGGCAGCACCGAGCGTCTCGGTCGCGCTGTGCACGTACAACGGTGCGCGCTACGTGGCTCAGCAGGTGCGCAGCATTCTCGAACAGTCGCGGCCTGCTTCGGAACTCGTCATCGCCGACGACGGATCGACGGATGGCACCATGGATGTCGTCAACGCGACCATCGCCGGCTATCGCGCCGAGCATCCCGCCTCCGTACCCGAGGTCCGTATCATCGGCGGCGAGCCTCCGCGTGGCGTCGCCGCCAACTTCGAGCGCGCCCTGCGGGCATGCACCGGCGACCTGATCGCCCTGAGCGACCAGGACGACGTGTGGCACCCCGATCGGCTCGAGCGCCTGGTCGCCGCATTCGAGGAGGTTCCGGATGCGACCCTCCTGCACAGCGACGCCCGCCTGGTCGACGCCGACGGCGCCGATCTCGGCACGACCCTCTTCGGTGCGCTGGGGGTGTCCGCCACCGAGCGCGCAGAGGTCGCCTCTGGCCGGGGATTCGACGCGCTGCTGCGCCGCAACCTCGCGACCGGGGCGACGACGATCCTGCGCGCGTCGGTGCGCGACCTGCGCTCTGCCGATCCCGCCCGGCTGGATCCACGACGAGTGGCTGGCGATCGTCGCGGCCGCCACCGGACGCACGGCCATCGTCGATGCGGCGCTCACCGACTATCGCCAGCACGGCGGCAACCAGATCGGCGCCCGGCGCAGCCGACGCGCCGTCGACCTGGTCTCGCGGCTCCGCGAGCCGAGGGACGAACGCGAACGCCCGCCTGCTCGATTCGCGCCGAGAGCCTCGCCGAGCGCCTGCCGTCGCTGCCCCGGGTCAGCGCCGGCGACCTCGCAGCCGCCGAGCAGAAGCTCGCCCACGAGCGGCGCCGGTCGCGTCTGCCCGCGGGCCCGCCTCGCCCGGATCGGCCGCGTCCTGGCGGCCGCTCGCCGCGGTGACTACGCCCGCTTCGGCAACGGTGCCAAGGACGTGCTGCAGGGACCTCGTTCAGCCCGGCCGCCGCGCCCGCGGCATAGGATCGTACCCGTGCAAATCCGCCCCATGCAGATTGCCGGAGCCTTCGAGATCAGCCCGGTGCAGTGGGATGACTCCCGCGGGTCTTTCCTGGAGTGGTACCGGTTCGACCTCCTCGAAGACGCCGTCGGGCGCTCGCTCGACCTGCGCCAGGCGAACATCTCGGTGTCGCGGCGCGGAGTGGTGCGCGGGATCCACTTCGCGGACACGCCTCCCGGTCAGGCGAAGTACGTGATCGTCGCGCACGGCGCGATCCTCGACTACGTGGTCGACCTGCGCGTCGGATCGCCGACCTACGGCACCTGGGAGTCGGTGCGCCTCGACGACGTCGACCGGCGCGCCGTCTTCATCGAGGAGGGCCTCGGGCACGCGTTCGTCGCGCTCTCCGACGACACCGTCGTCAGCTACCTCGTCTCCGGCGTCTACGACCCCGAGCACGAGCACGGCGTGTCGCCGTTCGACGCCGAGCTCGCCCTCGAGTACCCGACCGAGGCCGGAGAGCTCATCGTGTCCGACAAGGATCGCGACGCCCCGACCCTCGCGCAGATTCGCGCGGAGGGCAGGCTGCCCGACTACGCCGCCGTCCAGGCCGTTCGTTCCCGGAGGAGGCGCCTGATGCGCGGCATCATCCTCGCCGGTGGATCCGGCACCCGGCTGTGGCCGATCACCAAGGGCATCTCGAAGCAGCTGATGCCGATCTACGACAAGCCGATGATCTACTATCCGCTGGCGACCCTCATGAGCGCGGGCATCAGCGAGATCCTGATCATCACGACACCGGAAGAACAGCCGCGGTTTCGTCCGGCTGCTCGGCGACGGCAGCGAGCTCGGCATCTCGCTCTGCGTACGCCAGCCAGCCGAGCCCCGACGGACTCGCTCAGGCGTTCCTCATCGGCGAGGACGTTCATCGGCGGATCAGAAGGTCGCCCTCGTCCTCGGCGACAACATCTTCCACGGCGCACGACCTCGAATCCGATCTCAAACGTCACGTCGAGATCGACGGCGCGCTGATCTTCGCGTACCAGGTGTCGAATCCGCGTGCCTACGGCGTGGTCGAGTTCGACGACGACTTCAAGGCAGTGTCGATCGAGGAGAAGCCGCGTCCACCCCAAGAGCAACTACGCCGTGCCGGGACTGTACTTCTACGACAACACCGTGGTCGACGTCGCGAAGAGCATCACGCCGAGCGCCCGCGGCGAGCTCGAGATCTCGTCGGTCAATGACCACTACCTGCGCGAAGGTTCGCTGCAGCGTCCAGGTCCTGGACCGCGGCACGGCCTGGCTCGACACCGGGACGTTCAACTCGATGGTGCAGGCGGGCGAGTACGTGCGGGTCATCGAGGACCGGCAGGGCTACAAGATCGGCTGCATCGAGGAGATCGCGTGGCGCGCCGGATGGATCTCGGACGACCAGCTCGCCGCGTTGGCGGCGCCGCTGGTGAAGAGCGGCTACGGCACCTACCTCGTCGGCCTCCTGGCGTGAAGCCCTAGTCTCGAAGTCATGCCCACCGCAGTCCGCCGCACGTTCTCGCACCTGACGTCGCGGGAATGGGTGACGTACATCGCGCTGGTCGCAGTGCGAGCCCTCAGCGGCCTGCTGGACGTCGCCGGTATCGCGTTGATCGGCTTCCTGGCCAGCGTGGCCGCGACCCGGATCGACGAGAATGCCACCACCGGCGGCACCCTGCTCGGAATCACGCTTCCCGTGCTCGACGAGCAGGGTCTGTTCGCTCTGGTGCTGATCGTGCTGGCCGTATTCGTGGTCAAGGCCGTCACCGCGATCCTGCTCATGCGGGCTCAGGCGCACTTCGTGGCGCGCGTCGAGACGCGAAACGCGGCGGCGATGACGCGCTTCCTGCTCGAGGGGCCGCTGGTCGAGGCGAAGCGCTACTCCAAGGCAGAGGCGCAGTACGCGCTGACCGCTTCCGCGACCTACGCCTTCACCGGACTCATGAACAACACGGCATCGCTGATCGCGGAGTCATTCCTCCTGCTGGTGATCACGGCGACCTTCTTCCTGGTGAATCCGGCCGTCGCCCTCTTCACGCTCGCGTACTTCGGCCTGGTCGTGGTCGTCATCCAGTTCGTCATCGGCCGCAGCCTGAAGCGCGCCGCCAAGAACGCGGTGTCCGGCACCATCGCGACGAACGACACGCTCGCCGACACCCTCGACGCGTTCCGCGAGATCTCGGTGCTGCACAAGCAGCGGGTCTTCGTCGACCGCATCACCGCCTCACGAACTCGCATCGCGCGCAGCAACGCCACCCTGACGTTCCAGGCCGGGATGCCGCGGTACGTGGTCGAGACGGCGTTGATCCTGGGGGTCGTGCTGCTCGTCGCTCAGCAGTTCGCCACCGGTGAGGTGTCGAGCGGCCTGCTCACGGTCGGCGTGTTCCTGGCAGGCGGTGTGCGCATGATGGCGTCGCTGCTGCCCGTACAGAGCGCCCTTGCCAACATGCGGCAGAACTCCGAGCAGTCCAGGCCGGCGCTCGAACTGCTCGACCGCGCACGTGAAACCCCACTCGTCGACGTGGCCGTCGCGGCGGGTGCGATCGATCCCCGTGCGGCGGCGCTCGGCGTGGAGCTGGACGATGTTCACTTCCGCTACCCCGGCGACGAGGTGGACACCATCCGCGGGGTCTCTCTCAGTGTCGAACCCGGACGCTACGCGGCGATCATCGGTCCGTCGGGTGCCGGTAAGACGACCATCGTCGACCTGCTGCTCGGCCTCATCGAGCCGGGGTCGGGTTCCGCATCCATCGGGGGTCTGCGGCCCTCCCAGATCCGCGAACTGGCGCCGGGCGCAGTCGCCTACGTCCCGCAGCAACCGGGACTCGTGTCGGGAACGATCGCCGAGAACATCGCGCTCGGGGTCGCGCCCGACGCGATCGACCGCGAGGCCCTCGAATCGGCCATCGACGCCGCATTCCTGCGGGACTTTGTCGACTCTCTTCCCGCGGGAGCGGACACCTCGGTCGGTAAGCAGTCCGATGCCCTGAGCGGCGGGCAGATCCAGCGCATCGGCGTCGCGCGTGCGCTGTACTTCCGCCCGCGGCTGCTGGTGCTGGACGAGGCGACCAGCGGTCTCGACGCCGAGCTCGGAGACCTTCATCTCGCGCAGCCTCGCCGCCTTGCACGGGGACGTGACCGTCATCGTCATCGCGCACCGGCTCTCGACCGTGCAGCATGCCGACGTGGTGAACGTGATCGAAGGCGGCGTCCTCATCGCGTCGGGGACCTTCCCCGAGGTGCAGAAGACGGTGCCGATGGTCGCGGAGTACGTGAAGCTCATGTCGTTCGACGTCCTCGACGACACCGAGGTCACCGCGTGAACCCGGTACGGAAGGCCTGGGCGGTTCTCCGCACCCAGGGGCCGCGTGCCGTCGTCCACAAGGTGATGATCCGGATCTTCCCCCACACGCCGGCGAGCGTGAGCCTGGTGCGCTACGAGGACGCCATCGCCGTGGACTGGCGCACGCCGCATCCGGCGGTCGTGACGCTGAGGAAGCTGACAGCCGACCGGACGGTGGTCGCGTGGGTGATGTCGCCTCCGGGTGCGAACAGCGGCGGCCACCAGAACCTGTTCCGGTTCATCGCGTTCCTCGAGGCCGCCGGATTCGAGGCGCGCATCTACCTCTACAGTGCGATCACCCCCGATTCTGCCGCCGAGGTCCGGGCCCGCGTCGCGTCGTCATCGTCGTATCCCGATCTGGCCGCCACGATCGAGGAGTATCCCGCCGACGGAGTCCCCGCCGACGTCGACGTGATCTTCGCCACCGGCTGGGAGACCGCGTACCGCGCCTACCGCGACGACTCGGACGCGCGTCGGTTCTACTTCGTGCAGGACTTCGAGCCGCTGTTCTATCCGCGCAGCACCGAGTCGCTTCTCGCCGAGAACACCTACCGCTTCGGGTTCCGCGGGATCACGGCAGGCGACTGGCTGGCCGGCAAGCTTCACGACGAGTTCGGGATGACCACTGCGTCGTTCCCGTTCGGAGCCGACACCCGTCACTACGGCATCACCTCGCCGGACCGGCGCGACGCCGTGTTCTTCTACGCCCGGCCCGAGACGCCGCGCCGCGGGTTCGAGCTCGGCGTGATGGCGCTCGACCTGGTTGCACGCGAGCGCCCCGGGACCCCGTTCATCCTGGCGGGGCAGGACCTGCGTGGAGCAGCGCTGCCCTTCCCGTACGAGAACCCCGGCAACGTGCAGGTCGCCGACCTCAACGCGGTGTACAACCGATGCGCGACCGCTCTGGTGCTGTCGCTGTCGAACCTGTCCCTGCTTCCCCTCGAACTGCTGTCGGCCGGCGTGATCCCGGTGCTCAACGACGGCGACAACAACACGATGGTCTCCCGCAACCCGTTCATCGAGTACACCGAGCCCACGCCGCGCGCGCTCGCCGACCGCATCCTGGCCGCCCTGGACCGCCCCGACCAGGCTGAGCACGCGCGCCGAGCGGCCGCGAGCGTCGAGGCGACGAGCTGGGAGGAAGCGGGCGAGCGATTCCTCGCCGCGTTCCGGCAGGGGCTGACATGACGTCGTCCCTGGTCGTCGGAGGCAACGGCTTCCTTGGCTCCCACCTTGTCGACGAGCTCGCATCGCGCGGCCACGAGGTGAGCGTGTTCGACCGATTCTCGGTCGACACCCTTTTCGAGGCGGACGCCCGTCGCATCACCGGCGACTTCCTCGAGACCGAAGCCCTCCGTGAGGCGCTCCCCGGGCACGAGCAGCTGTTCCACTTCGTCTCGACGACGACGCCGGCGAGCGTGGAGGAGGACCCCACGCTCGACATCCGCACGAACATCGCGCAGAGCGTCGAGTTGTTCCGGATGGCGGCGGAGGCAGGGGTCAGGCGGGTGTTCTTCGCCTCGACCGGTGGCGCCATCTACGGTGACCAGCCGGTCGACCGGATCACCGAGCTGGCAGCGGCGGCGCCCGTCTCGCCCTACGCGATCGGAAAGCAGGCGATCGAGGGCTATCTCCGCTACTTCGGGCGGACGCGCGGTCTCGAGTCGGTGTCGTTCCGCATCTCGAATCCGTACGGGCCGCGCCAGCATCCGGCGAAGCGCCAGGGCGTCATCCCGATCTTCCTGCAGCGGATCGCCGCCGGCGAGCCGCTGGACGTTCTCGGCGACACCTCGACCGTCCGGGACTACATCTACGCTCCCGATGCGGCACGGATGATCGCCGACGTCGTCGACGGATCACCCCGCTACGACGTGTACAACGTCGGCAGCGGTCACGGCACCTCGTTGCAGGAGGTGATCGATCTGGCGCGCACCGTCACCGGCCGGGACGTCACCGAACGGCACAGCCCGGCGCCGTCCACCTTCGTGCGGCGTTCGGTGCTCGACATCGGGCGCTTCCGGGACGAGTTCGGCGACCCCGAGCTGATGAGCCTGGAAGACGGCATCAGGATGACGTGGCAGGCGACCATGGAACACGGGTCATGAGCGGCCTGCCCAGCGTGACCGTCAGCATCCTGACCTTCGATGGAGAGCGGTACCTGGAGGCGATCCTCACCGCGCTCGCGGCCCAGCGGTACGACGGCGAGGTCGAGGTGCTCGCGGTCGACTCCGGCTCCACCGATCGCACGCTGGAGATCCTTGCGGCGCACCCGGAGGTGCGCGTTCACCAGATCCCGAACAGCGAGTTCGGTCATGGACGCACGCGCAACCTCGTGGCAGAGCTCGCGACCGGCGAGATCGTCGTCTACCTGACGCACGATGCCGTGCCGGCGACCGAGACCTGGCTCGCGGAACTGGTCGCCCCTCTCGCCGACGACCCGCGGATCGCCGCCGTCGTCGGAAAGCAGATCGCGCGCCCCGGTGCCGCGCCCGTCCTCAAGTACGACATCCAACGCGTGTTCGAGCGCCTCGGACCGGACTACGGAGTCACGGTCGTCTGGGACACCGGCCGACCTGTCGACGCCACAGAGCGGGCCGCCGCTGCGTTCTACTCCGACGCGAACTCGGCGGCGCGGCGGTCGATCCTGCGGGGACCGGTCCCGTACCGGGACGTCGACTACGCCGAGGATCAGCTGTTCGGGCGTGATCTGTTCGACGGCGGTCACCGTAAGGCGTACGCGCCGCGGGCGGTGGTCGAGCACTCCAACGACACCACCCTGCGCACCTTCGGCCGCCGGATCGCGGCGGACATGCGCGGGCTGCGCCTGATCGGCACGGAGATCCCACCGGTCAGCCGCGGCGCCGCGTTCCGCCAGTTCGTGAAATGGTCGACCGCGGATTCGGCGATGGTGCTGATCGACCGCGAACTCTCGGCGCGCCGCAAGCTGTACTGGCTCCTGGTCAACCCCTGGTATCACGTCGCGAAATGGCGCGCGTACCGCCGAGCCACCATCGAATCGCTCTGAACCGGCCCCGGTAGGCTGGTCTGCGTGACTTCTGCGCCGCGCAAGCGCGCCCTCATCACCGGGATCACCGGTCAGGACGGGTCGTACCTCGCCGAACTGCTGCTCGCGAAGGGGTACGACGTCCACGGGATCATCCGCCGCGCGTCGACCTTCAACACCGAGCGCATCGACCACCTGTACCACGATCCCGCACGAGAGCGGCGCGAGCCTCGAGCTGCACTACGGCGACCTCGCCGACGGCTCGCGCCTCTCGTCGCTGATGACGTCGATCGTGCCCGACGAGGTGTACCACCTCGGCGCGCAGTCGCACGTGCGGGTCTCGTTCGACGAGCCCGAGTACACCGGCGACGTGACCGGCCTCGGCACCATCCGGCTGCTCGAGGCGATCCGGCAGACGCAGGTACCCGCTCGGTTCTATCAGGCGTCCTCGAGCGAGATGTTCGGCGCGACCCCGCCGCCGCAGAATGAGGAGACGCCGTTCTATCCGCGCTCGCCCTACGGCGCCGCGAAGGTGTACGGCTATTGGGTGGCGCGCAACTATCGCGAGGCGTACGGGCTGTTCGCCGTCAACGGCATCCTGTTCAACCACGAGAGCCCGCGCCGCGGCAAGACGTTCGTGACCCACAAGATCACGACGGCCGCCGCGCGCATCAAGGCGGGGCTGCAGAAGGAGCTCTACCTCGGCAACCTCGACGCCCGCCGCGACTGGGGCTACGCGCCCGAGTACGTCGTCGCGATGTGGCAGATGCTGCAGCAGGACGAGCCGACCGACTACGTCGTCGGGACCGGCACCGACTTCAGCGTCGAGGACTTCGTGCGGTTCGCGTTCGAGAACGTCGGCCTCGACTGGCAGGAGCACGTGCGACTCGACGAGCGCTACCTGCGGCCGACCGAGGTCGACTCGCTGGTCGGCGATGCGTCGAAGGCGTTCGACGACGTTCGGGTGGAAGGCGACGGTGCACCCGCAGGAGCTGGCGCGGATCATGGTCGACCACGACCTCGCCGAGATCGAGGCCGGCGGGCACCTCGTCGACGTGCCGCAGGTCGCACCCTGGGTGACATGAGCGTCGTGACCGCTGCCGCGCACGACCGTCGTCGTCCCGACGCTCGGGCAGCGACCGGAGTTCCTCGATCAGTCGCTGCGCTCGATCCGCGCGGCGGGCGACGCCTACGTTCTGATGGTCGCGCCCGCCTCGTTCGATGCAGTCGCCGCTGATCGCCGCGGGCCTCATCGACGAGAAGATCGACGAGACCGGGCGCAGCCTCGCCGCCGCGATCAATCAGGCGTTCGCGGCGCGTGCCCGGAGCAGCACCGAGTTCCTCGCCTGGCTCGGCGACGACGACCTGCTGCGGCCGGGATCGCTCGACGATCACGTCGGGGTTCCTCGCCGCCCATCCGCACAGTCTCGGCGGTCTACGGCGGCTGCGACTACATCGACGAGAACGGCAGCGCAGGTCTGGAAGAACGACTCCGGACCGTGGGCGGCGCCGCTGCTGCGGATCGGGCCCGACCTGGTGCCGCAGCCCGGGTTCACTCTTCCGCCGCAGCTCGGTGCAGCAAGTCGGCGAACTGCGCACCGACCTCGGCTGGGCGTTCGACTTCGACTTCTTCATCCGGCTCTCCAAGGTCGGGCACGTCTGTCGTACCTCAGGCGAGACGCTCGCCGACTTCCGCTGGCACTCCGACTCGCTCTCGGTCGGGCAGCGCGCCGACTCGGTGCGCGAGGCGAGCATCGTGCGCCGCTCGCACCTGCCAGCGTGGCTGCGCCCGGTCTCCGTACTCTGGGAGGGGCCGGTGCGCTGGGCGACCTTCCGCGCGTCCGCCCTCGTGAAGGAGAAGACATGAGCAAGGAACTCGTCTACGTCGCCGGCCACCGCGGGCCTCGCCGGCTCGGCGGTCGCGCGCGCGATCGACGCCGACGGCGACGCGCGACTGGGTCGGGCGCACCCACGCCGAACTCGATCTGCTCGACCGCGACGCCGTGTTCGCATTCGTCGCGGAGACGAAGCCGGATGCGGTGGTGGTCGCCGCCGCGAAGGTCGGCGGGATCGCGGCGAACAGCGCCTTCCCGGTCGAGTTCCTCACCGAGAACCTGCAGATCCAGTCGAACCTCATCGACGCGGCGCACGCGGCGGACGTGCCGCGCCTGCTGTTCCTCGGCTCGTCGTGCATCTACCCGAAGTTCGCCGCGCAGCCGATTCACGAGGACTCGCTGCTGACCGGAGCCGCTCGAGCCCACGAACGACGCCTACGCGATCGCGAAGATCGCCGGCATCCGCCTCGTCGACGCGTACCGCAGCCAGTACGGCAGGCACTGGATCTCGGCCATGCCGACCAACCTCTACGGGCCGGGCGACAACTTCGACCTCGAGACCTCGCACGTGCTCCCCGCGCTCATGCACCGGTTCCACGACGCCAAGGTCGCCGGGGACCCGACCGGTGACGGTCTGGGGGACCGGCGCGCCGCTGCGGGAGTTCCTCCACGTCGACGACCTCGCCGTCGGCCGTGCTGCACCTGCTCGACAGCTACGACGAGCCCGGCCCGATCAACGTCGGATACGGCGACGACCTGCGCGATCCGCGAGCTCGCCGAACTGGTCGACGCAGGTCGTCGGATACGAGGGCGAGCTCGTCTGGGACACGTCGCGCCCCGACGGGACGCCGCGCAAGATCCTCGACTCGTCGCGCATCCGCTCGCTCGGATGGAATCCCACGGTCGATCTCGAGGCCGGACTGACCAGCACCTACGCGTGGTTCCTCGCGCAGTCCGACGACGGCGGCCGGGCGTAGCCCCTGCACTACTGTTGACACCATGCCTGCCGTGAAGACCCTGGTGGCGATCCCGGCCTTCAACGAGGAGGCATCGATCGGTTCGGTGCTGCTCGAGCTGTCGGCGCACCACCCGCTCGAGCATGTCGTCGTGGTCGACGACGGCTCTCGCGATGCCACGTCCCGCGTGGCACGCGAAGCGGGAGTCCGTGTCATCCGGCACGCCGTCAACCTCGGAGTCGGCGCCGCGATCGGCACCGCCTACCAGTTCGCCGCGGCCCACCACTACGACCGGATGATCCAGCTCGACGCCGACGGTCAGCACCGCCCGGAGCACCTCGAGCAGCTGCTCGAGCGGCTGATCGACGCCGATGTCGTCGTGGGAAGCCGGTTCGCCGCCGGCGGACGCTTCAAGACGACGCTGGCCCGGCGGACCGTGATGCGGGTCATCGCCGGCGTGGTCTCTCTGTACACGCGTACGCGCCTGACGGATGTGACATCCGGCTTCAGGGTCAGCGGGGCCCGTGCGATCGAGCTGTTCGCCATCCACTACCCGGTCGAGTACCTCGGCGACACCGTGGAATCGCTGGTCTTCGCGTCGCGGGAGGGGCTACGGGTCGCGGAGGTACCGGTCGTGATGAACGAGCGGCTCGCGGGGCTGCCGTCGCAGTCGATCCTGCGCGCGACGCTCTACACCGGGCGCATCTTCCTCATCCTTCTCCTTGCGCTGTTCCGCAGCGCGCCGCCCGCCGTCGCGCGCTTCCGGAAGAAGGCGGCCGCATGACCCCGCAGCAGATCCTGGCGATCGTCCTGTCGCTCATCGTTCTGGTCGTGGTGCTGCTGCTCCTTCGCTCCTACTTCCTCCCCGAGAAGTACGCGGTGATCTGGCTGGTCGCCGCGATCGTCATGCTCGTGCTGTCGGTGTTCCCGGGTATCGGCAACTCGGTGGCGGGGTTCTTCGGGATCGCTCAGCCGATCAACCTGTTGTTCGTGGGCGGATTCTTCGTCGTCCTGCTCTTGCTGATGCAACTCAGCCTCGATCTCGCGCGCACGCGTGATGAGCTTCGCCGCGCCATCCAGAAGCTCGCGCTTCAGGCCGAGGAGCGTTCGAAGGAGTCGCCGCGCGATGACGACTGAGGCTGCGGCCCGCCGTCCGACGGTGATGGCGTTGCTGCGCCGCCTGCGGCCGATCCATGCCGCTCCCCTCCTGGCAGTGGTCGCCATGCTCGCGTGGGTGTTCGCGTCCCCGATCGGCTCCAGTCCCGACGACGACTTCCACCTGGCGAGCGTCTGGTGCGCGAACCCCGCCAACACGGCGGCGTGCCTTCCGGGGGAGGAGGCGAACACCCGGATCATCCCCGAGGGCATCAATGTCGCCTGCTATGCGGGTCAGTCCGATGAGAGCGCGGCATGCCAGGACGAGTTCTCGTTCGACCCGACGCCGGTCGACGAGACCGACCGCGGCAACTTCGCCAACAACTATCCCCCGGTCTACTACTCGTTCATGAGCGTCTTCGTGGGCCCCGGCATCGCGGAGTCTGTGCTCCTGATGCGTGCGGTGAACGTGCTGTTGTTCGTGGGAATCACCACGGCGCTGTTCTGCCTGCTGCCGGTCGCGCGTCGTCGTCCGCTGATCTGGGGCTGGGCGATCGCCTCGGTGCCACTGGGCATGTTCCTGATCAGCTCCAACAATCCGAGTTCGTGGGCGATCATCGGCGTCGGATCGTCGTGGGTCGCTCTGCTCGGATTCTTCGAGACGACAGGACGGCGCCGCATCGCGCTGGGCGCGTTGTTCGCCGCGACCGTGCTGATGGCCTCGGGGGCACGAGCCGACGCCGCCCTGTACACCGTGCTCGGCAGCGCGCTCGCCGTGTTCTTGACGCTTCGGCGCTCGCGCGAATACGCCCTGCTGTCGATCCTTCCCGCCGTGATGGCCGTCGTGTCGATCGTGTTCTTCCTGTCGTCGCAGCAGGCCGCCGTCGCCAATACCGGCCTCGGCGACGCATCGCAGATTTCGGGGGGAGGCACGGCGGGCGAGGGCACCGACCGCAGCCTGTTCGGCCTGCTCGCCTACAACCTCGTCAGCGTGCCCGCCCTCTGGGCCGGGGTCTTCGGCGAATGGGGTCTCGGGTGGCTCGACACCGGCATGCCCCCCGTCGTGCGCGTCGGTGCGGCCGGCGGTATTCGTGGCCGTGGCCTTCGCGGGCCTGCGACAGGTCGACCGGCGAAAGGCGATCGGGATCGCCGGTGTCGCGCTGATGCTCTGGCTTCTGCCGACCTACGTGCTGGTGCGAGGCGGCAACGTGGTCGGCGAGAACGTGCAGCCGCGCTACCTCCTGCCGCTGATCGTGATCGCGGGTGTGCTCGCGATGATGCCGGCGCGCGGCGAGGCCTTCCGGCCGTCGTGGCTGCAGCTGACGATCGCCGGGGGCGTCCTCGCCGTCGCCGAGGCTTTCGCGCTGCACGTGAACATCCGACGCTACGTCACCGGCAACGACGTGAACGGCTGGAACCTGGATGCGGGGGCCGAGTGGTGGTGGGACCTCCCGTTCTCGCCGATGGCGGTCTGGGTGATCGGAGCGCTGGCGTTTGCCGGCCTCCTCGCGCTGCTCGGTCGCGAGGTGGTGAAGACCGATGTCCTGCGGTGAGGTCACGTACGATGGTGGACGGCCCGGTCCCACCCCGTCGTGACGCCGGTATCGCCCGCGTAACCGACCGCCCTGGAGATCCATTTGTTCGCCTCCCTCGGCCGTACCCTGAGATTTCTCTCGGGTCGGCAGCGCCTGGCGTTCGGTCTGCTCGTCTCCGCACGCGCCCTGACCGGAGTGCTCGACGTCGCCGGCATCGTGCTGATCGGGGTGCTGGCCAGTGCCGGCGCGACCGCGATCAGCGATTCCAGCGGCCCTACCGAGATCCTGGGGTTCACGCTGCCCGTCCTGAGCGAGGGGGATCTGCTGTGGCTGGCGGCGGGCGTACTCGGCGTGTTCGTGGTCAAGGCGTTGCTCGCGACCGGCATCTCGCTCGTGCTGACCCGGTTCATCGCCCACCTCGAGACCGACGCGGCTGAGGAGCTCTCCCGGCTGATGCTCTACGGCAGCCTCGACGAGGCCAAGCGCCAGTCGAAGGCCGAATTCCAGTACGCCCTCACCGGTTCGCTCACGTACACCTTCACCGGCATCCTGAATGCGACCGCCATCCTGGTCACCGAGGGATTCCTGCTTCTCGTCGTCTCTGCGACCTTCTTCTTCGTCGACCCGGTCGCGGCTATCGCCGCTCTGATCTACTTCGGCCTCATCATCCTGGCGATCCAGTTCGGCATCGGTCGCAACCTGCGCCGGGCCGGCATCGACTCGGCCGAGGGAACGATCGACACCGGCAACTACGTGGCAGACATCCTCGACACCTTCCGCGAGATCTCGGTGGTCGGCAGGCAGGGGTTCTTCGTCAAGCGGCTCCGGGCTGCGCGGGGGCGCGTGGCCCGCAGCGGTGGCGTGCAATCGTTCCTGGCAGGCATGCCGCGCTACATCGTCGAGACCGCGCTCATGCTCGGGATCGTGGCTTTCGTCGGCGTGCTCTTCGTGTCGGGACAGCTGGCGACGGGGCTGCTCACGGTGGGTGTCTTCCTCACCGGCGGGGTGCGCATCATGGCGTCCCTCCTGCCCCTGCAGTCAGCAGTCCTCTCCATCCGGCAGACGGTCGAGCAAGCGCGTCCGGCACAGGCGATGCTCGCCGAGGCACGGGAGGTGCGCACGCGCCAGCCCCGTCCAGCACCCGTCGCCCGCGACGACGATCGTCCGGCGGTCGCCGTCGAGCTCGACCGCGTCAGCTTCCGGTATCCCGGCGACGCGCACGACACCATCCGTGACGTGACCCTCTCGATCCGCGCGGGTGATCACGTCGCCGTGGTCGGCCCGTCGGGGGCGGGCAAGACGACGCTCGTCGACTTGATCCTCGGGCTGATCGAGCCGACCGGCGGGGAGGTGCGCGTCGACGGGGTCGATCCGGTGGTCGCCCGCGGCGATCGCGCGGTGACGATCTCGTATGTCCCGCAACGTCCGGGAATCGTCTCTGGCACCATCCTGGACAACGTCGCTCTCGGCGTCGAACCGGCCGATGTCGATCGCGCCCGCGCGACCGAGGTGATGGAGGCGGCGTTCCTCGGCGACTTCCTCAAGGCGCTCCCCGACGGCCTCGACTCTTCCGTCGGCAAGCAGGTCGACTCGATGAGCGGTGGCCAGATGCAGCGCCTCGGTCTCGCCCGCGCGCTCTACACCCGCCCGCAGTTGCTCGTCCTCGACGAGGCGACCAGCGGCCTCGACGCGGGGTCCGAGGCGTTCGTCTCGCAGACCCTTCGAGGGCTGCACGGCTCGGTCACCGCCATCGTCATCGCCCACCGGTTGTCGACGGTGCAGCACTCCGACGTCGTCAACGTGATCGACGGGGGACGGTTGATCGCCTCCGGCGACTTCCGGACCGTGCGGGCGACGGTGCCGATGATCGCGGAATACGTGAAACTGATGTCGTTCGACGAGAGCTGACATGACCGACACCACCAAGATCCCGTTCAACGACCTCGCCCGCGCGACGGCCGCCCAGCGGCATGAGCTCGACGAGGCGATCGGCCGGGTCCTGTCCAGCGGCTGGTTCGTCCTCGGCCCGGAGCACGACGCCTTCGAGGGCGAACTCGCGGCCTACCTGGCCATCCCGCACGCGGTCGCGGTCGCCAACGGAACCGATGCGCTCGAGCTCGCGTTCGCGGCGGCCGGAGTGGGTCCTGGCGACACGGTGCTCACCGTGGCGAACGCCGGCGGCTACTCGTCGGTCGCTGCGCGACTTCGTGGCGCGACTCCGGTGTACGCCGACATCTCGCCAGGCACGCTCCAGATGACCACGGAGACGGCGCGCGCTGCCCTCACGGGGCTGTCGGCTCCGCCCCGGGTCATGGTCGTGACCCACCTGTACGGCGCAATGGCCCCGGTCCGCGAACTGCGCGAGTTGGCCGACGAGCTGGGCATCGTCGTCATCGAGGACTGCGCGCAGTCGATTGGTGCTCGCCTCGAGGGCCAGCACGCCGGCACGTTCGGGCACCTGGCCACCGCCAGCTTCTACCCGACCAAGAACCTCGGCGCCCTCGGCGACGGCGGGGCAGTGCTGACGGCCGACCCGGACCTCGCCGTCGCTCTGCGCTCGCTGCGTCAGTACGGGTGGGAGGGCAAGTACAGCATCGGACGCGGAGGCGGGCGCAACAGCCGTCTCGACGAGCTGCAAGCAGCCATTCTGCGCACCCGGCTCCCGCACCTGGATGCGCAGAACGAGCGTCGCCGGCGGATCCACGCCCGCTACGAGCAGGTGTCGTCCGATCGGATCCGTCTCGTCAACACCGCGTCCGAGTCGTTCATCGCCCACCTCGCGGTCGCTGTCGTCGATGACCGGGACGCGGTGCGCGAGGAGTTCGCGGCGGCCGGCATCGGCACCGACGTGCACTACCCGGTGCCCGACCATCGGCAGCCGTACCCGGGTGGAATCGGCCAGAGCCTGCCTGCGACGGAGGCGGCTGCGCGCACGGTGCTGTCCCTGCCGATGTTCCCCGAGCTCACCGACAACGAGGTCGATCGGATCTGCGACCTCCTCGAGCGCGTCGGGGTCGGATCATGAGCGAGGACCTCGAGGTCGGCGGCACCCGCCTGATCACCCTCCCCCAGATGATCGCCGACAATGGCAGTCTGGTGGTCGCCGAGCACCCGGCCGGCCTGCCGTTCGTCGCCCGACGGGCTTTCGCGCTCTTCGGGGTCCCGGCAGGCGCGGCACGCGGCATCCACGCACATCGCGAGTGCGAGCAGCTGCTGATCTGCCTCCGCGGATCTGTGACGGCGTTGGTCGACGACGGCACCACCCGACGTGAGGTCGTCCTCGACCGCCCCGATCTCGGCCTCTACATGCCGGCGCTGACCTGGGGGACGCAGAGAGACTATTCGGCCGATGCCCTCCTGCTGGTGCTCGCCTCGCACGAGTTCGACGGCGACGACTACATTCACGAGTATGCGGAATTCCAGCAGCTCGTGGCCGCCCGGAACTGACCGAGGAGGCGCCATGGGGCTCACCGACACGCTGCTGCACGTGGCTTCCCAGCGATTCCCCCGTCTGTCGAAGGGCGTGCTCGCGTCGAGCGGATACACCCTGCACCCGGAGCGCATCGAACCGCCCGACGGGTTCGGTGCCTGGTCGGATGCGACGGCCGAGCGCCAGCAGAAGGCGTGGCGCCCGCTGGTCGACGCGGCAAAAGCGGGAAAGCCCCGCGAGGACATCGCGGCGATGTGGGACGCCATCGCGTCGTTCGATGATCCGGACCTGAGCCTGCTGGAGGTGGGCTCCGGCGGCGGCCACAACTCCGAACTCCTGCTGTCCCGCTTCCCGCAGCTGGACTACACCGGCCTCGACATCGCGCCGTCGATGATCGAGCTGGCGCTGCGCGACTACCCGGGCCGCCGGATGGTCGTGGGCAGCGCCTACGAGCTGCCCTTCGACGACGCCTCGATCGACGTCGTTCTGGACGGGGTCGCTCTTCTGCACATGTCCGATTGGGTGCGTGCGCTTCACGAGTACGCCAGAGTCGCCCGCATCGGGGTCGTGCTGCACGGCCTGACGCTGACGGAGTCCGCCACGACGCGCTTCGGGAAGTATGCGTACGGGCAGCCCAGCGTCGAGTACGTGTTCAACCGCGATGAGATCTCGACCGCCTGCATCGCGGCGGGTCTGACCCACACGGCCACCTTCCCGGGCCTGGACTACGACCTCGGCCCGTACATCGGCATCCCCTCCGTCTCGCAGACCTGGGTGCTCCGCAAGGAACGGTCCTGAGCGCCCCGCCCGTCAGCTCGCGCGTCCGTCCCGAGATCCAGGCTCTGCGCGCGGTCGCCGTCCTGCTCGTCGTGCTGTACCACCTGTGGCCAGAGGTGCTCCGGGGCGGGTTCGTCGGCGTCGACGTGTTCTTCGTCATCTCGGGGTTCCTGATCACCGGGCACCTGGTCCGAGAGCACGAGGCGACCGGCCGCATCCGGCTCGGGCAGTTCTGGGCGCGACGCGCGCGCCGCCTGTTGCCCGCGGCGCTTCTGGTGCTTCTCGTGTCGATCATCGCCGTGATCGTCTGGGTTCCGAGGATCTTCTGGGTGCCGTTCTTCAACGAGGCGATCGCGTCTGCGCTGTATGTCGAGAATTGGCTGCTCGCGGCGAACTCGGTCGACTACCTGGCGGCGGATCAGGCCGCGTCGGCCGCGCAGCACTACTGGTCGCTGTCGGTGGAGGAGCAGTTCTACCTGATCTGGCCGCTTCTGATCCTCGCCGCGTACGCGATCGCACGGCGGTTCCACCGCAGCGAAACGAAGCGTCCGCTCTGGGTCGCACTCGGCATCGTGGTCGGTGCCAGCCTCGTCACCTCCGCCGTCCTCACGGCGACGATGCCATCGGTCGCGTACTTCGCGACGCCGGTACGGGCGTGGGAGTTCGGGATCGGCGGACTCCTGGCCCTGCTGCCGGCCGCGACGCGCCTGCCGCAGCTCCGCTCCGCGGTGGCGTGGGTCGGCTGGGCGTGCATCGCAGCGACCGGCTGGTTCTTCTCGTCGGCCCTGCCGTTCCCGGGGCTGGTCGCGCTGCTCCCCGTCGTGGCCACCGCGGCGGTCATCTGGGCGGGAACCCCCGGCGTCCGCTGGGCACCCGACCGGATCGTCTCGCTGCGTCCCATCCAGTGGCTGGGAGACGTGTCGTATTCGGCGTACCTCTGGCATTGGCCGTTGATCGTCGTGGCACCGTACCTGCTGGGCTACGCGCAGCTGGCGCTGGTCGAGAAGGGCGTGATCCTCGTGCTCACGTTCCTCCTCGCCGGGCTGACGCGGCGATTCGTCGAGGATCCTGTCCGCCGCCTGCCGGCACTCACCGAGCGTCGGCCGCGACGCACGCTCGTCGCGGCGGTGCTCGCGATGGCGATCGTCGTGATCCCGTCGATCATCGGCGGGGCGTTCGTGCGCGCGCAGGTGGCGGCCGACGACGCTCTGCGGGCCGAGCTCGCGACAACCCAGTGCTTCGGCGCCGCCAGCCTTGATCCGCAGCTCGACTGCGCCGAGGCGGAGTTCCCCGTGATCTCACCTGATCCCGCCCTCGCCCCCGAGGACAGCCCCGACATCTACTTCACGGATCCGCCCTGCTTCGCGGCCGACACGGCGGTGGTGACCTGCGCCTTCGGTGACGCGGGCTCGGACGTGCGTGTCGCCCTGGTCGGCGACTCGCACGCCGCGCAGTGGGAGCCCGCCCTGCAGCTGATCGCCGAGCAGAACCACTGGGATCTGCGTCTGTATCTCAAGACCAACTGCGCCCTGACGGAGGCCCCGCGGTCGGCGGCCTACGCGGCGTGCGCCACCTGGTCGGACGGGGCGAGCGCGGCGCTCGCCGACGACGGACCCTTCGATCTGGTGATCACCGGTTTCTTCGCCGAGAACCTGCAGCTCGAGGTTGATGCGGGCAGCCTGACCCGCGACGAGGCGCTCGCCGGATTCCGCGCGGCATGGGAGCCGCTGATCGCCGACGGCTCCACGGTCGTCGCGCTCCGCGACACCCCCCACATGCGGAAGGCGACCACCGTGTGCGTCGCCATCCACGGCGATTCCGACGAATGCGCCGTCCCGCGCGCGGAGGCGCTCGCCGACGAGGACCTGCAGTTCGAGGCGGCCGATGACACGGTGGGCGCAACGCAGCTCGACATGAGTGACTGGATCTGCGCGTCGACGGTGTGCCCTGCCGTCATCGGTGGGGTCGCGCTGCACACCGACCCCTATCACCTCACGAAAACGTACTCCGCGACGTTGGCGCCCTACCTGCTGGACGCGCTGATCTCGGTGGTGGGGGAGGACCTGGCGGGCGAGCTGGCCGGCCGCTAACGCCGCACGGCATTGCCGGTCGCGATGCTCACGATCGTGAGCGCCGCCTTCTGCGCACGGAACAGCACTCCGCGCAGCCCGGTTCCCCGCGATGCCGGTCGTGCCGCGATGCCGAGCCGTGCCTCCCAGCGCTCGAGCACGCGCGACGTAGGGGCGGTAGACCCGTTCGCGCAGGACGCGACCGATCGGTGCGCCGTAGACCAGCTGCGACGAGACCCACCAGGAGCCGACGCGTCGGAGGCCGTGGAAATGGAAGAACACCAGCGGGTCGTCGCCGACTTCACGCCGCCGGCGCATCGTCGTGCCAATGCCAGCGGCTCGAGTTCCACGGGGCCGCATCCATGCCGACCGGACGCAGGACCGTGACGCCGTCGAACAGCTCGGGGAACCGGTCGAGGTAGCCCTGGTCGGCGTACTTGCCGTCCTCGGGCGTGTCGAAGCACCACTCGAGGGTGCGCTCGCCCCACCAGTCGAGACACGCCCGGCCGCGCTCGATCGTCGGCGAAGCCGACCCAGCCGACGTTGAAGCGCCCGTACTTGGCGAGCCGCCGCTCGAGACGCGCGGGATAGCGGTGCTCGATGATCCCGACCGAGCCGTCGCCCATCGCCTCGAAGACCGACGCCGGGGTCGTCGAAGTAGAAGAGGTCGGCGTCGAGGTAGGCGACCGCCGTGCCCGCCGGCGAGCGTCTCATCACGTGCCGGATCGAGCAGGGGCGTGCAGGTGAAGTAGTACTCCATGCGCGGTCCGGCTCGCCTTGAGCGGCGGCGAGCGCGGGGACCTCGGATTCGAGGTCGGCGACGGTGACCACCTCGACCCCCGTGGAGCGCCAGCTCTGCCAGACGCGCGCGGAACATCGTCGTCGAGCGCCATGACCCAGACCGGTGGAGAGGTCGCCGTGCTCGCGCAGCGACTCGATGAGGGCGAGTGCGCGGCTGAGGTAGCCGGAGTCGAAGTAGGTGCAGTAGGCGGTCAGCGCGGATCGGTCGGCCATGGCCCGTCGATCCTATCGGCGCCGGGTGCCGAAGGGCCTCGGTAGGATGAGGGGGTGCGGGTGATGAGCGTCGTCGGGGCGCGGCCGCAGTTCGTCAAGCTCGCGCCGGTCGATCTGGCGCTGCGCCAGGACGGTCACGAGCACGTGATCGTGCACACCGGGCAGCATTACTCGGCGGAGCTGTCCAGCGCACTGTTCGCCGACCTGGCGATCCCCGCGGCAGACCTCAACCTCGACGTGGGCTCTGGCAGCCACGCGATGCAGACCGCGGCGATGCTCACCGGACTGGAGGCCGTCTTCGAGAATCGCCCCGTCGACTGGATCCTCGCCTACGGCGACACGAATTCCACCCTCGCCGCCGCGCTCGCCGCCGTGAAGTTGGGACGGCCGATCGCCCACCTCGAGGCGGGTCTCCGCTCCGGCAACCGCCGCATGCCCGAGGAGCACAATCGCGTGGTGACGGATCACGTCTCCGACCTGCTGCTCGCTCCAACGCGCACCGCGATGGGCCACCTTGCGACGGAGGGCCTGGCATCCCGAGCGGTGCTCGTCGGCGACGTGATGGCCGACGTCCTGCTGCGGGTGCGCACCGCGACCGACGAGCGCGCACCGGAGATGCCGGCGGCATGGAAACCCGGCGTCGCCCCTGTGCTCGCCACCCTTCATCGCGCCGAGAACACCGACGACCCCGAGCGACTGTCCCTGCTCATCGACCGCCTCGCCGCCGTGCAGGCCCCGGTGCTCCTCGTCGCGCACCCGCGCCTGGTGGACAAGGCGCACGACGCAGGCATCGCTCTCGATCGGGACGGACTGACCACCATCCCCTCGATGACCTACTCGCAGATGGTCTACGCGGTCGCACGTGCCCAGGGTGTGATCACCGACTCGGGCGGCCTGCAGAAGGAAGCGTTCCTGCTGGCGACCCCATGCATCACGGCGCGCACCGAGACCGAATGGCCGGAGACCCTGATCGACGACTGGAACGTCATCGACCCGGATCTCACGCAGGACCCGCTGGCGCTCTTCACGCGGTCGCGCGCGGCGCGGACCGATCACCCGTTCGGCGAAGGGCGTGCCGCTCAGGATGCCGTGCAGGCGCTGGCCGCCGGGCTCTGATCCGGCCGGGCTCACACCTCGGAGACAGCCCGCCCGATGACGCGGTACGTCGACACCCGGCCACCGCTCGGCGGACGAGACCCGCCGGCCGTCGATGAAGGCGCGTGATGCCCGGGCAGGTCGGCGGGGCCGATCGCGCGGTACTCCGTCGTGGTCGGCCTGCACGACCGCGGCGTCGACGTCGTCGCCGAGGTGGTACGGCGTGAAGCCGAGCCTGCTCAGCTCGTCGTCGGTGTACAGCGGGTCGTGCACGACCGGGATGGCGCCCCGCGGCAGTCGAGCGCCTCGACCGCGCCGAAGACGCCCGAGAACGCGGTCTCTTTCACGCCGCCGCGGTAGGCGGCGCCGAGAACGACGACCTTCGCGCCGGTGAGGTCGCCGTAGGCGCCCTCGAGCAGGCCGATCGTGTAGTCGGGCATGCCGGCGTTCGCGGCGCGCGCCGCCGAGACGACGGTCGCCTCGGGGTCGGTCCAGAGGTAGAGGCGCGGGTACACCGGGATGCAGTGGCCGCCGACGGCGATGCCGGGCTGGTGGATGTGCGAGTACGGCTGCGAGTTCGACGCCTCGATCACCTGGTACACGTCGATGCCGGCGGTCGACGCGTAGCGGGCGAACTGGTTCGCGAGGCCGATGTTGACGTCGCGGTAGGTGGTCTCGGCGAGCTTGGCGAGCTCGGCGGCCTCGGCGCTGCCGAGATCCCAGACGCCGTTCGGACGGGCGAGGTCGGTGCGCTCGTCGAAGTCGAGCACCGCTTCGTAGAACTCGACGGCGCTTCTGCGGCACCGCGCTCGGTCAGGCCGCCGACGAGCTTCGGGTACTTGCGCAGGTCGGCGAAGACGCGGCCGGTGAGCACGCGCTCGGGCGAGAAGACGAGGTCGAAGTCGACGCCTTCGGTCAGCCCGGAGGTCTCCTCGAGCATCGGCTTCCAGCGCGTGCGGGTGGTGCCGACCGGCAGGGTCGTCTCGTACGAGACCAGCGTGCCCGGGGTCAGCACCTCGCCGAGCGAGCGGGTCGCGGCATCCATCCAGCCGAAGTCGGGCTCCGCCGTCTCCTCGTCGACGAAGAGCGGCACGACGAGGACGACGGCGTCGGCGCCGGGCACGGCGTCGGCGTAGTCGGTCGTCGCGCGGAGCTTGCCGGCCGGGACGAGCTGCCGAGAGCTGCTCCTGCAGATGCGCCTCGCCCGGGAACGGCTCGATCGCCCTGGTTGATCAGGTCGACGGTCCGCTGGGAGACGTCGACCCCGACCACGTCGTGGCCCTTGCTGGCGAATTGGACGGCGAGCGGGAGCCCGATCTTGCCGAGGGCGATGACGGCGATCTTCAAGAGGAGTCTCCAGAGTGAGGTGAGCTTTTCAATGGTAGGTGCTGAGATCGGGCCACGCTCACCCGAGGCGCGCTGCCGTCCCGCCCCCGCGCATCGCCGGTTTCCTGCGCGCCTGGGTCGCGAATCAGGGGGTTCTCGCACATACTTATCAGCATCGAGGATTGCGCCGGTATGAGTGCGCCGACAGCGAGGTGGGGACATGTCGGGTGGAAAGCGGGTGAGGTGGCTTTCAATCGTCGCCTCTATCGCGCTGCTGCTCGGCGTCCTGACACCGATCGCCGTCGAGGCCCCCGCGCCGGCAGCGGCTGTGACCGGCTCGCAGTTCAACCCCGAGCTCATCATCTCGGACAGCCTGTTCTACGACGGCAACGCGATGAGCGCCGCGCAGATCCAGAGCTTTCTCGACGGCAAGATCGGCTCCTGCACCACCAATCGCTGTCTCAACATCATCCAGGTGTCCCATCCCGGTGCCGCTGCGCGGTACTCGGACACCACCGGCAATCTGGTCTGCAGCCCCCTGCAGGGCGGCACGATGCCGTTCTCGCTGTTCCTGTACCGAGTGCAGGTGGCGTGCGGCATCTCAGCCAAGGTCATCCTCGCGACGTTGCAGAAGGAGCAGGGCCTCGTCACCAGCCGCGCGCCCTCCGACTGGGCGCTGACGGCCGCGATGGGGATGGCGTGCCCTGATACGGCACCGTGCGACACGGCGTTCGCCGGGCTCGCCACTCAGGTCTATCGGGGCGCCGCGCAACTCAAGGTCTACAAGGCGGGTCGGTTCGCGAAGCAGCCGGGCTATCAGTTCATCCAGTACAGCCCGAACGCCTCCTGCGGGGGCACGTACCTGACCGTCCGGAACTATGCGACCGCTGCCCTGTACAGCTACACGCCGTACCAGCCGAATGCGGCCGCGCTCGCCAACCTCGGTGGCACGGGCAACTCGTGCTCGTCGTACGGCAATCGCAATTTCTGGAAGTACTTCAACGACTGGTTCGGCTCCGTAGACGGGCTGCAGTACATGGTGTCGACGGTCGACACCGATTACCTGATCACGCGGGATTCGGCCAACGACCTCTGGGCGTACCCGGTCAATCCGGGCGGCGGATGGGGGCTGCGAACCAGTCTGGGGTCCGGATGGGGCGGCAGCGACGTGATCCTCGGGGTCGGCGATCTCGACAAGAACGGGTATCGCGACATGGTGGCTCGCGACGCCCAGGGTGGATCGTGGTTCTATCCGGGTTCGGCGGAGCTCGCCTATCCGACGCGCACCGCGCTGAGCGTCGATTGGTCGCAGGCGGTGAACGTCATGTACGCGGGCTACTTCGACGCCGGGAAGGACGCCGACGTCCTCACCATCGACCCCGCAGGGGAGATGTGGATGTGGCCCGGGAACGGCGCCGGGAACTTCGGCGCCGCCGTCAATGTCGGATCCGGCTTCGGCGGATACTCGGCGCTATCGGGCGTGGGCGACTTCACGGGCGACAAATGCGGTGATGTCCTGGGCATCGCGCCGTCCGGCGATCTGATGCTCTTCTCCGGCAATTGCGCGGGCGGCCTGTCCCAGCCGGTGCGCATCGGCGGCGGGTTCGTCGGCTACACCGGTCTGTACTCGACCGGCGACTTCACCGGCGACGGGCGCGCCGATGTCTGGGCGAAGGACACGGCAGGCGTGATGCACCTGTTCCGGGGTACCGGCAACGGGGCGATCGCGGAGACCGGCGTGCTCGACCACGGCTGGAATGAGATGTCGATCATCTCCGGTGCCGGGATGCGACCGCCACGTCCGCCGTTCATCACCACGGTCTCCTCCACCGAGGACATGTACGCCGGCTATCTGATCATGCGGGACACCAGCAACGCGCTCTGGGCGTACCCCGCGAATGCCGCCGGCAACTGGGCGCCACGGGTGAGCCTGGGTGTGGGCTGGGCCGGTGCCAACGAGATCATCGGTGTGGGCGACCTCGACGGCAACGGCTTCCGCGACCTGATCGCGCGCGACACCGCAGGCAAGTCATGGTTCTATCCGGGCGACGGTCGTATGGACTATCCGTTCCGCCGCGCGATCTCGGCGGACTGGTCGACGGCGCGCCACATCCTGTTCGGCGGGTACTTCGACGCCAACGCGACGCCGGACATGCTCACTGTCGACGCCGCGGGCGACCTGTGGCTGTGGCCTGGGGACGGCGCGGGCCAGTTCGGGGCCGCCGTGAAGGTCGGCGCCGGGTTCGCCGATGCGATCACGGTGTCCGGGGTTGGGGACTTCGACGGCGATCGCTGCGGAGACCTGATGGTGGCGACGGCGACGGGGCGGCTTCTGCTCTACCGCAGCGATTGTGCCGGCGCCATGCGCGCACCGATCGAGATCGGGTCCGGTGTGACAGCGGACTCCGTCATCTACGCGGCCGGGGATTTCACCGACGACGGCATTCCGGACTTCTGGATCAGGACCGGGAATACCGGACGCCTGTACCGCGGAACCGGAGGCGGCCAGCTCACGTCGACCTACGTGGTCGAGACGGGCTGGAACTCCATGCTCACCGTCACGAGCGATGGAATGGCCCCTGACGCTCCGCCGCCCGAGGGCTCGACGCCGACGCCGACTCCCACGCCGACGCCGACTCCCACGCCGACTCCGACACCGACACCGACGCCGACGCCGACTCCCACGCCGACGCGTCCGCCGGCCATCACGACGGTGTCGAGATACGGCCGACATGTTCGCCGGCTATCTGATCATGAGGGATCCGAAGAACGCGCTCTGGGCCTACCCCGCGAACGCTGAGGGGAACTGGGCGCCGCGAGTGAGCCTGGGTGTCGGCTGGGCCGGGGCGAAGGAGATCCTGGGTGTCGGGGACGTCGACGGCAACGGCTTCCGGGATCTGATCGCGCGCGATACCGCTGGGAGGTCGTGGTTCTATCCCGGCGACGGGCGCATGGACTATCCAACGTGCTGCTCGATCGCGGCAGACTGGTCGGGGGCTCGCCTGATCCTGTTCGGCGGGTACTTCGACGCCAACGCGACGCCGGATGTGCTGACCGTGGATGCTGCGGGGGACCTCTGGCTCTGGCCGGGATCGGGCGCGGGCCAGTTCGGCACGGCCGTGAAGATCGGCGGCGGATTTGCCACTGCGACCGCGATGACCGGGTTGGCGGACTTCGACGGTGATCGCTGTGGCGATCTCGTGGCGGTCACGTCTGGCCTGCTGATGCTCTACCCGGGCGATTGCGCCGGCGGCCTGAAGACACCGATCCAGATCGGGTCGGGCCTCGCGTCCAGTGCCGTCGTCTACGCGGCCGGCGACTTCACCGCCGACGGGCTCGCGGATCTCTGGATCAGGAACGGCAACACCGGCCGCCTGTACCGCGGCACCGGAGGCGGCCAGATCGAGCCGACGACCGTGGTCGAGACGGGCTGGGACTCCATGCTGTCCGTCACGAGCGACGGAATGGCTCCGGACGCGCCCGAACCGACGGGCTGAGTTCGCGGACCGGGAGCGATCATCCCGGCGCAGGAGACCAAACCTTGCGCTGGGTATAATCGTTAGGCGCGGGTTTCTGTGCGCCTCCCACCGCCAGAAGGGCAAGATCCAACGTGTCGATCCGCAATAGCTCGGTGCTGGTGACGGGAGGCGCGGGCTTCATCGGAAGTCATCTGGTCGATCGTCTCGTGCTCGAGGAGCCGAAGACCCTCGTGGTGGTCGACAACTTCTTCCTCGGCAACGACGAGAATCTCGCCGACGCGCGCAGCAAGTTCGACATCGAGGTCCTGCGTCTCGACGCCTCCGACCTCGCAGCCATGCAAGACGTGGTGACCGCTCACCAGGTCGACACGGTCTTCGACCTCGCCGTCGTCCCGCTTCCGACCTCGCTGACCTATCCGTCCTGGACGATCCACACGAACATCGGCATCAGCACGACGTTCTGTGAGGTTGCACGTCGCGGCCTGATCAAGCGGCTCGTGCACATGTCCAGCTCGGAGGCGTACGGAACAAGTCGGTACACCCCGATGGATGAGGACCATCCGCACGACGCCATCACACCGTACGCGGCCGCGAAGTCGGCCGAGGACCACATCATCCGCTCGTACGTGCGCACCTTCGGCATCGATGCGACCACGGTGCGGCCCTTCAACAACTACGGCCCCCGCCAGAATCCTGGCTCCTACGCGGGGATCATCCCCATCGTCATCCAGCGGGTCATGAACGGCGCGCCCATCGAGATCCACGGTGATGGCGAGCAGACCCGCGACTTCACATTCGTGCGGGACACGGCCGATATCACGGTGGCCATCGCCGAGGATCCGGCCTGCAGCGGTCAGGAGTTCAACGTCGCGACGGGCGTACCGACGTCGATCAACGCGCTGGTCGCCCAGATCCTCGAGATCATGGGTGCTCCGGATCACCCGGTCATCCACGCGCCGGAGCGCCCCGGCGACGTACGGTCCCATCAGGCGGACGTCTCGCGCCTCGTCTCACATCTCGGCCGCCAGCCCGCGGCGCTCGGCGACGAGGGACTTCGCGAGACCGTGGCCTGGTACCAGGCCGTATTCGCATGAGGCTGAACGTCCCTCTCGACCGGAGCCGAGGAGCTCAGGCTGATCGAGGAAGTGCTGTATCCGGGTTTCCTCACCCAGGGCACCCGTGCGGCGGAATTCGAGCGCCTGATCGCCGAGCGGATCGGGAGCGAGGACGCATTCGCGGTCAGCTCTGCCACGACGGGCCTGCACCTCGCGCTCCACGCCGCCGGTGTGACGTCCGGGGACGAGGTCATCGTGCCGGACTTCAGCTTCCCGGCGACAGCGAATGTCGTCATCCAGCAGGGTGCAACCCCGGTGTTCGTCGACATCGATCTCGCGACCTTCAACCTCGATTCGGCTCGCCTCGAAGCCGCCATCACCCGCGCACGACCGCCATCATGCCGGTGCACGCGTTCGGCCTCACGGCCGACATGGACCCGATCAACCGGATCGCCGAACAGCACGGGATTCCCGTCATCGAGGACGCGGCATGCGCGCTGGGCGCCACCTATCACGGCCGCGAAGCGGGAACGCTGTCGCTGGCCGGGGTCTTCTCCTTCCACCCGCGCAAGATCATCACCACGGCAGAGGGCGGGATGATCACGACCTCCGATGCGGCCCTCGCCGAGCGCATCCGGGTGCTCCGATCGCATGGCTCGGTCCGCGGATCGCATTTCATGTCCTTCGTCGACGCCGGCTACAACTACCGCCTCAGCGACGTGCATGCCGCCATCGGGATCGCCCAGATGACTCGGCTCGACGACATCCTGCAACGCAGACGCGACCTCGCCGCCGAGTACGACCTCGCGCTAGCCGATGTCGATGGCGTGCGCGCCCGGTCGTCCCGGAGGGACTCGAGCATTCCTATCAGTCGTACGTCGTGCTCCTCGACGAGGACATCGAGCGGGACCTGGTCATCGACGCCATGAAGGCGGACGACGTCGAGGTCACCCTCGGCACCTATTCGATGCACCTCCAGCCCTACTTCCGAGAGCGATTCGGCATCTCGGATGACGCGCTGCCGGCGGCGACCCGTGCGCACCGGTCCGCGCTCACCATCCCGCTGTATCCGCAACTCACCAGCGCCGATGTCGGAAGGGTCGTCGACACGCTGGTGAACGCCATCGCCACCGTGAGGTCCGGCCGGTCATGACAGCCGACGTCACGATCGTCGATTACGGCGTCGGCAACGTCGCGTCGATCGCCAACATGATTCGCAAGGCGGGCTTCACCAGCGAGCTGAGCGGCGATGCCGACGTGATCTCGGCGGCCGACCGCATCATCCTGCCCGGGGTCGGCGCCTTCGACACGGCGGCGTCGAAGCTCCGCCTCTCGGGACTCGGCGAGGTCGTCTCGGCGAAGGCCGCGGCAGGCGACCGGGTCCTCGGCGTCTGCCTCGGAATGCAGCTGCTGCTCGACAGCAGCGAGGAGGGCGACGAGCCGGGACTTGGCATCGTCCCGGGAACCGTCCGGCGCTTTCCGCGCACGATCGGCGACGAGGCGCTCCGCGTGCCTCACATGGGCTGGAACACCATCGCCCGGCGGGGCAACGCCGACGCCCTCCCGGCCGTGCAGGAAGGAGATCGCTTCTACTTCGTGCACTCGTACTACGCCGACCCGGCAGACTCGGCCGACACGATGGCGGTCACCGAGTACGGCGTCCCGTTCACGTCGATGATCCGCCGCGGCAACGTCGTCGGGGCACAGTTCCACCCGGAGAAGAGTCACCGCATGGGGGCGCGCCTTCTCTCCGACTTCGCGAGGTCCTGATGCTGAGCGTCCGCCCTCGGGTGATCCCGGCCCTGCTTCTCGAGAACGACCGTTTCGTCAAGACCCGGAGATTCGCCGACGCGCAGTACGTGGGCGACCCCGTCAATGTCCTGAGCATCTTCAACGACCTCGAGGTGGATGAGATGCTGCTGCTCGACATCGGTGCGGCGCGCGGCAAACCCATCCAATTCGATTATCTTCAGCGTCTCACGACCGAGTGCTTCGTCCCGCTGGCCTACGGCGGTGGAGTGGACTCCGTGGAGCAGGCCGACCGCCTGGTGCGTGAGGGCTTCGAGAAGATCGTCTTCAACTCGACACTGCTCGACAAGCCGGAAGTCGTCGCCGACGCCGTCCGCGCGCTCGGCGGGCAGGCGGTGGTCGTCGCCGTCGATGTGCGTGCCCTCGACGGGGAGTACCGCATCTACGGCCGAGGCGGCACCGAACTCTCCGAGCTGCGACTGCACGACTGGACTCGCATCGCGACGGAGGTCGGGGCAGGCGAGATCATGGTCACCAGCATCGACCGGGAGGGCACGCGCACCGGGATCGATCTCGACCTCGTGCGCGAGGTGACCCGGCTCCTGCCGGAGGTGCCGGTCATCGCCCACGGGGGCGCGGGAACGCGCGAGCAGCTCGCCGAGCCCATTCTCGAGGCAGGCGCATCGGCGGTCGCCGCCGGCAGCCAGTTCGTCATGCAGGGCAGCAGGGACAGCGTGCTCGTGAACTATCCCAGCGGTGCCCAGCTCACCCAGTTGTTCAAGGAGGAACGCGAGCACCGGTCGGTCGGGATCGAGGACGATGCCCACGTCGACCCGAGATACGAGATCTCCGGGCGCGACCTCTCCTCCACGGTCATGTGCAAGCGCTGCATCACAACCTCCGACGTTCCGGGCTCCAAGCTGGACGAGGGGCCCATCTGCTACTACTGCGAACTCCACGACGAGGTCGACGCGCAGTATCCGATCGGTGCCGAGAGCACCGCAGCCCTGCATGCATTCGCAGAACGACTCAAGCGGTCCGGAGAAGGAAAGAAGTACGACTGCATCATCGGTGTGAGCGGGGGAACGGACTCGTCCTACCTCGCACACCTGCTCGTAGGCATGGGCGTCCGCCCGCTGGCGGTGCACTTCGACAACACCTGGAATTCACCGGTCGCCACCTCCAACATCTACGCCGTTCTCGACAAGCTCGGGGTCGACCTCGAAACCTACGTGGTGGACAACAACGAGTACGACGACATCTACCGGTCCTTCATCGAGGCCGGGGTCATCGACATCGATGCGCCCACCGACATCGGTTTCATGGGTGTGCTGTATCGCGCGGCGGAGAAGCATGGCATCAAGCACATCGTCGAGGGACACTCGTTCCGAACGGAGGGAATCGCCCCGCGAGGCTGGATCTACATGGACGGCGGGTACATCAAGTCCGTGCACCGGCGGTTCGGCACCGTGCCGATGAAGACCTTCCCGAATCTCGATTTCGGCAGCTTTCTCAAATGGTCCGCGTTCTCGGGGATCGAGCGCACCCGGCCGCTGTACTGGGTCGACTATCACAAGGAGGATGCCAAGCGCTTCCTTGCCGAGAACTACGGATGGGAGTGGTACGGCGGTCATCATCTCGAGAACCGGTGGTCGGCCTTCTGCCACAGCTACTTCATGCCGAAGCGCTTCGGCGTGAATTTCCGCCAGATCGAGTTCTCAGCACTCATCAGATCCGGTCAGATGGACCGTCAGGCGGCGATGGACCGATTCTTCTCGTCGCGGTATCCCGATCCGCAGCTGATCGAGCTCGTCAAGAAGCGCCTCGGATGGGACGACGCACGCTTCGATGCGCTCATGGCCGCGCCGAAGCGGACCTATCGCGATTACCCGACCTACAAGAAGTGGTTCGAGCTGCTGCGCCCCCTGTTCTGGATACTGATGAAGCTCAACCGGGTGCCCAAGAGCTTCTACGTCAAGTTCTGCAGGCCATAGGGATGCAGCGCATCGTCAGAACTCTCCGGTTCACCGTCCAGGTCGTCGTCCTGCGCGTCAGTCACCTGCTCGCGCGCGTGGCGCGCCGGCGTACGGAGCCGGACCTCGACTGGGTGGTCGGGCCGTATGAGATCGCCTCGATCGTCTATGACATCGGTCGCGCGGTCCCCGACTCGATGTCTGTCGTGCTGGACAGGCACCGCTACTACGACCTTCCTTACGGCTGGGCTCCGCGAGAGCGACGGGGGCGCGCGGTGACCGTCCTCCGCAGCGTGTTTCTCGGGCCGTGGCAGCTCGGCAAGCTCGCGACGCGGACCCGCGGGTTCATCTACGTCGGCTCGGAGGGCTTCCTGAACCCCGAGCGCGATCAGCGGGAGCACGAGTTCAGGTTCCTCCGTCGCCGCGGCATCAGGATCGTCTGCTCGTTCACCGGCAACGACATCCGCTCGCCGAAGCGGATGCGCGAGCTGGAGCGGGAGCTGAAGCGTCCGAACCTCGGCACCTATCTGGCCGACCTCAATCCGGTGTTCGCCACCGACGCGTACGACGACCTCAAACGGCGGATCGCCGCCGTGACGGATCGCTACGCCGACCTGATCTACAACGCCGACGTGGATCAACGGGGATATCTCGAGCGCCCGGTTCTCGGAACCCGCTATTTTTACCCGGATGACCAGATCACGACCTCGTTCGAGCGGTTCGCCGACCTCAGCAGGCTGGTCGTCGTCCACGCCCCTTCGTCGCCGATCATCAAGGGGACGCAGCTGGTGAGGGCGGCGGTGGCCGCTCTGCACGAGGACGGCTATGACTTCGAGTACGTGGAGCTCATCGACAAGCCGAATGCGCAGGTGAAGGCGGAGCTGGGGCGTGCGCACATCGCGTTGAACGAGTTCCTGGCATTCACCCCCGGCGTTTTCGGTGTCGAAGCCATGGCTGCCGGGGCGGCCCTCATGACCAGCGCGGACCCGCTGGTGGAGCCGCAGCTGCCCGCAGACTCGGCCGAGGCCTGGCTGGTGACCCCGGCTCATCGGATCGTCGAGCACCTGCGTTTGCTCCTGGATGAGCCGGAGCGGCTCGAACCGCTCGCGCGACGTGGAGCGCAATGGGTGCGTGACCATGCGTCGGCGAGCATCAACGGCGCCGCGACCACCGCCGACCTGCGTGAGGTGCTCGACCGACCTCCACGACCTCTGCACTAACCTCGATCTGGTGACTTCTCCTAGCCGACGCGTGACCCCGCTGTGGCACGTCCAGACCCTGCCGTTCGTACTCGGGGCCCTCGACCTGCCGCACAACGGCTCAG
Source organism: uncultured Actinomycetota bacterium (assembly GCA_963730045.1). Taxonomy (GTDB): domain Bacteria; phylum Actinomycetota; class Actinomycetes; order Actinomycetales; family Microbacteriaceae; genus JBDSKH01. The sequence continues at coordinate 351,276 of CAVSPQ010000006.1, forward strand.
GTCTGCCCGACTCGCTGCCGTTCGTGCTGGGGGTGGATCCGCGAACCGGGCTCGTGAGCCAGGGAGCAGACTCCGCGGTGGGCAGCGCCCTCGACCTGGCCTATCGCACCGCGGACGCGATGCCGAGCAACTATGACGCTTCCGGCGTAGGGCGGGTCTACGCGGATGACTTCCTGGCATTCATCGACGCCGAGGCCCCGGACATCACCGGTCAGAGGGTCCTCGAGATCGGGAGCGGCACGGGGTACCTCCTCGCCCAGTTGCGCGACCGTGGCGCTACGGTTCTGGGGATCGAGCCGGGTTCTCACGGTCAGGATGGGGCCCGCGAGTACGGCGTCGAGATCGTCCACGACTTCTTCCCCTCCCCGAAGGTCATCGGTTCGTTCGATCTGATCGTCCTGAGCAATGTCCTCGAGCATCTCGAGGACCCGGTGGAGTTCCTTCGCGGCCTCCACGGGCAGCTCGCTGCGGGCGGCCGCATCCTGATCGGCGTCCCCGACGAGAGCGCCTACATCATGTCGGGGGATGTCTCCACCCTGTTCCACGAGCACTGGAGCTATTTCGACCGTCGCACGCTCGTCGCCACCGCTCGGCTGGCCGGTCTGGCCGTCGACCGTCTGGACACGGCTTCCTTCGGCGGATCACTGTACGCGACGATGACGCCTGCCGACGGTCCCGCCGATCCCGTCGGGGTCGATGAGGCCATCGCGCTTGCCGAGGAATACGCCCGCACGGCACAGGCCAATAGCCTCCGGATCCGCGATTTCGTCGCGGAGGCGACGTCCAGCGGTCGTTCGCTCGGGGTCTACGTGCCGAGCCGATTCGTGAACGTGGCCAGGATCGGCTCCATCAACGCCGACTCCCTTCGGTTCTTCGACGACGACGAGAGCGCTCATGGCAAGTTCTATCCGGGCTTCGATGCTGCGATCGAGAGCCGAGAGGCGCTCATCGCGCGCCCGACCGATACGGTGCTGATCATGTCGCAGACCTTCGGGCCTCGACTGGCGACGGCCCTGACAGAGCTGCTTCCCGACGCTCGGGTGGTGTGCGTCGTCGACGTGCTGTAGCGCGGAGCTCGCGGTGCCCCTCTAGCTTGCGACCGACACGAAACGTTCCTGCAGCCCGCGCAGCACGTAGCCGTGACGGTAGGCGAATCCCCGTTCGGGTTCGACGCCGTCGAATCGAGCACGGAGCAGCACGGCAAGTTCGTTGTAGCCGACGAGGGCGCGGCTCGACGATGTCCCACTGAACCGTGGGTTCACCTCGAACACGACCGCCTTCCCGTCCACCCACCGGCACTGGATGTTGATGGCCGCACGCGCGCCGAGCTCGCTGGCGATGCGCTCGCACTCCTGGTTGAGGTCGAATGGGGCGACGAATTCGCCTTGCGAGATGCCGCTGCTGATGGCGAGATGCTCGCCGAGCTCGGTGCGGCCGGTGCGATTCGCGACACGCAGCTTGGCGCCGAGTCCGGTGCGGATGATGCGGCGCATCGCGATGGAGTTCACGATCTCGCCCTCCATGTCGAGCAGCACGCCGACCGTGTACTCGGATTCCTCGGTGCCCACGTACTCCTGCACGACGAACTCGGAGTAGATGTCGAGGAGATAGCGGCCGAAGACCCGCAGCTCGTCCATCGACTGGGCGAGCATGATGTTCGCCGAGCCACCCCCTCCGATCGAGGGCTTGAGCACCGCGGGCAGGAAGTCGACCCGATCGACATCCTCGGCGCTGGTGATCGTGGCGCTGCGGGGGAAGGCGAGCCCGTGCTCAAGGAAGAATTGTGCGGTCCTGCTCTTGTCGAGGCTGAGATCGATGACCGACTTCGGGTTGATGGGCAGGAAGACGCCGAGCTCTTCGAAACGTTCGCGGTGATCGCTGACGACCCGCAGTTCGGGTTCCGATCCCGGCAGCAGGACATCGATGGACTCACGTTCGCTCAGTTCGAGCAGTGCGTCGAGGTAGCCGGCGTCGCGCGCGGGCGGGACGAGCTGGAACGCATCGGCGCTCACCGTCGCGGTGCTCACCATGGAGGTGTCCGTGGCGACGATGCGGCTGTCTATTCCGGAGAGCCGCAGTGTCTTGATCAACTGCTCGCCGACGCCGCCGCCGCCTGCTCCGGTGACGAGTACATTCAGCACGGGCGGGAGTCCTTCGGTCGTGCGGACATCATGCCTCCGCGATTTTCGCGCGCACATCGGGATGCACGTCGGGATACTCCGACAGGATGGCCCTCGCATCGAGCGGGATCGAGTGCAGCTGCGCCTCGCCGCCAGCGGAATCCCAGACAGCGTAGCAGCCGTGGCCGGTGCCATCGCGGGGAAGACCCACGGAGCCGACGTTCACGATCGTCGAGGATCCGATCCGCCGCACGAACGGCCGATGGGTCTGCCCGACGAAGACGAACGGCGCAGGTACCACCCCGATCCGGTCGTCGGGGGTGTCGGCTTCGAGGCGGCCGAGGAGGGGGTCGCTCGGGCTGCCGTGCACGAGGAATGCGCCCTCCAGCTCTGCCGTGCGGGGGAGATGGCTCAGGTAGGCGAGAGCCGAGTCGTCGAGCACCTCCCGCTGCGCCGTCAGACGGTACACGGCGTCCGCGACCGGGTCGATCGGGAGGGCACCGGTGATCATGGCGTCGTGATTGCCCTGCACGGCGACGTCGGCGATCGAGCGCAGGATCTCGACGACCTCGGACCCGCCCGGAAAGTACCCGACGGCATCCCCCAGGAACACTCTGACCTCGGCCGACGCGAACGGTGGGTCATCGAGAAGCTGGCGAAGGGCGACGGCGTTGCCGTGCACGTCGGAGAACAGGACGATTTTCATAGCGCCTGCATCATGGATCGAAGGCCTGCCTCGAGTCGGATCGCCGGCGCCCAGCCGAGGGCTTCGAAAGCGGGCCGGAGGTCGTAGTCCGCCCGGAATCCCTCCTGGGGGTCTGGGCGATCGATGCGCTCGATGTGCGAGGCCGAACCGGCGGTCTCGACGACCATCCGGGCCAGTGTCGCCATCGAGACCGGCTCGCCGGACGCGACGATGACGGGATCGCCTCCCGGGGCGTCGATCGCGGCAAGGGCAGCGGCCGCCACATCATCCGCGTGCACGAAGTCCTGCGTGCGCTCGCCTGTCCCCAGGAGCGTGATGGGCCGGCCGACCGACGCCGCCTCGGCGAATCGCCGCAAGACGTTCAGATGTCGCATGCCGGGGCCGTACGGTGAACTGATACGCAGGCTGCGCGTCCGGTCCGGGAATGCGAGCCCGGCACGCTCTTCGGCCTCGGCCTTCTCCACGGCGTAGTGGCCGTTGCGCGACCAATCGTCCGTCAGGGCGACGCTGGACAGGAAGACCCACCTGCCGGGAAAGGCCGCGTCCGTGTAGTGCTGCAATACGGCTTGGTCCGTACTCCGGTTCGCAGCCGCGGCCGCCTCATCCGACCAGTCGCCGGCCGGGATCCGTGCCGCCGCATGGATGACGGCCTCGACGTCCGTCGGCAGTGATGCGACGGCCGCTGGATCCGCGAGGTCGCATTGCAGATCTTGCGCGCCCGTCAGGGGAGCGGGCGCCACGGTGTTCCACGTCCGCACGATGTCGTGTCCGCGCTCGAGGGCGAGACGCGCGATGGCGCCGCCGACCAGGCCGGCCGTGCCGGTGATGAGTACCCTCACGGTTCGCGCTGAACTCGGCGGAATCCAGCCGTCTCCATGGTCACTCCTACAGCCGACGCTCGGCCCCGTCGGCGACGAGCAGCTCGGCGATCTCGACGGTACGGACGCCCTCGCCGAGGGTGACGATGCCGCGAGGCTCGCCGGCGAGCACGGAGTCGCGGAACGCCTCGTGCTCGGCGCAGCAGCGGCTCCTTGCGGTCGAGAGCGAAGCGGGTCGAGTCGCCCTCCGAGACGCCGCGGAACTCGCCTGGATCCCAGGACGACCTGGATGCGCCCGTTCTCGAAGTAGGTGAGGTTCGCGGTGAGGGTGTCAGCGACGAGCGACGCCCTTCTCGCCGGTGACGATCGTCACGCGCTCTTTGAACGGAGTGAGCCAGTTCACGGTGTGCGATGTGATGATGCCGCCGCTGAGGGTGCCGACGGCGACCACCATGTCCTCGTGCGGGCGACCGCTGCGGTGCGCCGTGCGCGCGTTGACCGAGACGAAGTCCTGCTGGGCGACCCAGGCGGTCAGGTCGATGTCGTGGGACGCGAGGTCCTTGATGACCCCGACGTCGGCGATGCGGCCGGGGAACGGACCCTGACGCCGGGTCGCGATCTGATAGATCTCGCCGAGCAGGCCGTCCTCGATCCGCTGCCGGGCCGCCTGCAGGGCGGGGTTGTAGCGCTCGATGTGACCGACGCCGCCGATCAGCCCCCGGTCGGCGAACAGGTCGCGCAGGGTGCGGGACGTCGTCGGCCGTCGACGCGACCGGCTTCTCGATGAGGGCGTGGATGCCGGCCTCCGCCAGTCGCGTGCCCGATGTCGAGGTGGAAGACCGTCGGCGCGGCGACGACGGCGTAGTCGATGCCCAGGGCGATGAGCTCGTCGAGGTCGCGCACGACCGGGCTGCCGTCGACGGTGTCGGGAACGGTCGGAGCCGGGTCGGAGATCGCCGACGAACTCGACGCCGTCGAGTCACGCCGAGCACGCGGGCGTGGTTGCGCCCCATCACCCCGAGGCCGACGAGGCCAGCGCGCAGCGTCATCAGGCGCCGGCCTTCGCGACTGCGTTCACCGCGTCCACGATCCGCTCGAGGTCGGCCTGCGAGAGCGACGGGTGCACCGGAAGCGAGACGACCTCGCGCGCGGCGCGCTCCGTCTCGGGCAGGTCGAGACCCGGCGCGTACGGCGCGAGCGACGGGAGGCGGTGGTTCGGGATCGGGTAGTAGACGCCGCTGCCGACCTGGTGCTCCTCACGCAGGGCGTTCACGAAACCGTCGCGGTCCTCCGCGACGCGGATCGTGTACTGGTGGTAGACGTGCACCGCGCCGGCCGCGACCGGCGGCACGACGACGCCGGCGAGGTTCTCGTCGAGGAAGGCCGCGTTGCTGCTGGCGGGTCGCCGTCCAGGCATCGACCTTGGTCAGCTGCACGCGGCCGATGGCGGCGTGGATGTCGGTCATGCGGGCGTTGAAGCCGACGACCTCGTTCTCGTACTGCTTCTCCATGCCCTGGTTGCGGTACAGCTTCACGCGCCGTGCGAGGGCCTCGTCGACGCAGACGTGATCATGCCGCCCTCGCCGCTCGTCATGTTCTTGGTCGGGTAGAGGCTGAACATCGCGAACGTCGCCGAAGGTGCCGACGGGCTGCCCGTCGAGCGCAGCGCCGTGCGCCTGCGCGGCGTCCTCGTAGAGGGCGATGCCGTGACGCTCGGCGATCTCGGCGAGCTCGCGCATCCGCGCCGGGTGACCGTACAGGTGCACCGGCATGATGCCCTTGGTCTTCGGCGTGATGGCCGCCTCGACGGCCGCGGGGTCGAGGGTGAAGGTGTCGGGCTCGATGTCGGCGAAGACCGGGGTGCGCGCCGGTGAGCGCGACGGAGTTGCCGGTCGCCGCGAAGGTGAACGACGGCACGATGACCTCGTCGCCCGCGCCGACGCCGGCGGCGAGCAGGCCGAGGTGCAGACCCGACGGTGCCGGAGTTGACGGCGACGGTCGGGCGACCGCTGCACGAAGTGCTGCGGCGAACTCGCGTCTCGAAGGCCGCGACCTCGGGGCCCTGCGCGACCATGCCGCTGCGCAGCACGCGATCGACCGCTGCGCGCTCCTCGTCGCCGATGATCGGCTTGGCTGGGGGGATGAAGTCGTTCACGAGGTCGCCTCTCTCAGTTCACCGTCGGACTCGATGTAGCGTCTCGCCGGATTGCGGGCAGCGCCAGAGTGCCGTCGCCGTCTGCGGACGAGCGGGACGCCGGCTCTTGCCCACCCAGCCCGACGCGCTGCGCGGGACTGCCGACGACGAGCGCGAAGTCGGGAACGTCCGCGATGACGACCGAGCCGGCGCCGACCAGCGCCCAGCGGCCGATCGTGACGGGGGCGACGCAGGTCGCGCTGGCGCCGATCGAGGCGCCCTCGCGGATCGTGACGCCGACCGGCTCCCAGTCGTGAGGCGGACTTCGGCGTGCCGTCGGCGTTGATCGCACGCGGGAAGTGGTCGTTGGTCAGCACGACGGCCGGGCCGATGAAGACACCGGCCTCCGAGCTGCGCCGGCTCGTAGACGAGCGCGTAGTTCTGCACCTTGCAGTCGTCGCCCATCACGACGCCGGATGCCGATGTACGCGCCGCGGCCGATGATCGCAGTCGGCGCCGAGCCGGGCGTCCTCGCGCACCTGGGCGTAGTGCCAGATCTTCGTGCCCGGACCGATGGTCGCCGACTCCGCGACGTCCGCGGTGTCCTGCACGGAGGGTGGGCGAGTCGTCATACTTGCTCCTGCACCATCCCATGTTAGTCGGATGGTTCCGGGCTCGATTCCGGCGCGCTCGGGCGTCCGTGAAGGCGCCGACCGCCAGCTCAGCTCCTGCGACGCCTTGAGGCAGCAGATCACGAACGTGAGCCAGCCGAACTCGGACAGCACCGAGCTCTCGGCGAGCGAGATCGATGATCAGCGCGACCAGCACGAGCGCCGGCCACGCGTAGACGACGCTGCGCCGCCGGCCCGCGAGCAGCCAGGAGCGCACGAAGGCCAGCCCCAGCATCCCGACGAAGATCACCAGGCCGATGAGTCCGAGCTGGAACCAGACGTCGAGGTAGCCGTTGAGCGCGGACTGCGCGGGACGGTCGGTCGAGGTGGTCAGGGTCGAGAACGGGACGATCTCGGTGCGCCAGCGGCCGATCCAGCCCCAGCCCTGCAGGTGGTTCAGGCGCACCAGGTCGAAGATCTTGTTCCAGAGCTCGAGCCGGTAGGTGAGTGCGCCGGTCGCGTTGAAGGTCTCGACGATCGACGGTGCGCTGCAGCCAGGCGAGGATCGCGCCGCGCCGACGGCGAGCCCGAGCACGATGAGCTGCCAGAGCTGGCGGCGGTCGGCGCGCACCCGGCGGAGTCCGTACAGCACGGCCGCGGCGACCCCGACCACGAGCGCCGTGCCGAGCACGACCGGTGACTGGGTGAACACGATGCAGAGCGCCGGCGAGCACGAGCGACGAGATCGAGGTCAGCCGCGGCACCGAACGCGTGCGATGCTCGGTGGCGAAGCTGATCGCGCCGATGATCGCCAGCAGTCCCAGCTGGTTGCGGGTGCGCGACGATCCCCGAGATCGGGCCGCCCGACGCCAGCTGTCCCTGCACCGACGAGCAGCGGGATCGGGGTGTCGATCAGGAGGCCGGAGAAGATCTCGATGACGAGCGACACAGCGAGCACGCACCCGCAGCACGTCGCCGAAGAGCCGCACGATCTGGATCGAGTCGCGCATCAGCGCGACGTAGAGCCCGATCAGCGTGAACCCGAGCAGGTAGGCGAGGCCGCCGACCGTCGCCCACTGGTACTGGCTCCAGACCAGCGAGATCGCCGCCCAGCCCAGGAAGGCCAGCAGCGAGATCGGCAGGATGCCGCGCCAGTCGGTCTCGCGTGCGCCGGGCGACGAACGACCCGGCCATCAGCGCGAGCAGAGCACGGCCATCGCCGCCGAGCAGCCCCGGCCAGCCGAGCAGCCGCTGCAGCGGGAAGGCGGCCGCGGCGAGCCCGACCCCGACCGTCGCGAGCGTCTGGGCGAGTCGCGGCGACGCGCCGATCTCGCGGACCAGCGTCGACCCGGTGCGACCGGCGTCGCTCATGCCGGCGTCGCCCTCCCGGGCAGGTGCAGGTTCTGGCCGCGGTTCGACCGGGTGCGGATCGCGAACACCACCAGCAGCGCGAAGCCGATCTCGATGAGCAGACGGCTCTCGGCGAGGCTGTGCACGATCAGCATGACCATGACCAGGATCGGCAGCAGCCCGATCGCCTTGCCGCGCGCGCGGGGCAGGTCGACGGCGCGGGCCCACGAGCGCCCGAGCGTCGAGATCACGAGTGCCGCCGAAGACGACGAGCCCGACGATGCCCGAGCTGCAGGTAGACGTCGATCCAGGCGTTGTGCGCCTGGAGGTAGGTGCACGCCCTTGATGACGACGAGGTCGTCGAACGGCTCCACCCACGGCGCCCAGTACCCGATCCAGCCCCAGCCGACGACCGGGCGCTGGTTGGCGAGGCCGATCACGGTGTCCCAGATGTCGAGGCGGTTGGTCAGGTCGGGGCTCTTGCCGAGCAGGGCGAGCAGCGTGGTGCGGAACACCAGCACCAGCGCGACGCCGGCGGCCGCGATGGCCGAGCCGACGATGTACCACGGGATGCGGCGCTCGGCGGGCACGCGGCGCACCAGCCAGAGGTAGAGCGGCGACGATCGCGACGGCCGCGCCCGGCGACGAGCACCGTCGACGAGCGGGTCAGGGCGAGCGTGCCGAGCGCGCACCAGCATCCAGGCGCTCGTCCAGAACCGCGACGTCGAGCGCGCGGCGATCTGCACGCCGAACACGATCACGGCGAGCAGCGCGGCGAACGCGAGCAGGTTGGCGTTGCCGACGATGCCCTGGATGCGGCCGCCCTCGAACAGCAGATTGCGCGACCAGTAGAAGGCGGCCGGGATCTTGTCGAGGTCGCGACCAGTCCACCCAGAACGGCAGCACCTTGTCGCGGATGACCGTCGCGACGAACAGCTCGAAGAGCGAGCGAGAGGCCGAGGATCCAGCGCAGGGCCGTGCCGAGGCAGCGCACGAAGGTGGTGAGGTCGATGGCCGTCGCGAGGTAGAGCCCGAACATCGTCGTCACGAGCAGGACGGCGACGCCGAGCGCGCTCGCGCGCCGGGTAGGCCGACCACGCGATCGAGGCCGCGCAGAGCACCAGGAACGCCGATGAGCGGGTACGGCAGCCGCCGCAGGTCGACGCGCATCCGGATCGAGCTCGATGATCACGAGCGCGATGATGACGAGCAGCGACGGCGCCCCAGCCGTACCAGCTCGAGCAGGTAGCGCCACACGTCGCCGGCGGCGAGCGAGAACAGCCCGAGCGTCGCCAGGGTGCGGCGGTAGACGCCCGTCTCGTTCATACGGTCAGGTTATCGGGCGAGCGGTACGCGCTCGCGGCGTCGCCGCAGGGCGGCGGTCGACCACCGACTCAGACGAACGCGGCCTTGCCGGTGATGGCGCGGCCGACGATGAGGGTGTTCATCTCGCGGGTGCCCTCGTAGGAGAACATCGCCTCGGCGTCGGCGAAGTGCCGGATCACGTCGTTGTCGAGCACGATGCCGTTGCCGCCCATGCTCTCGCGCGCCCACGCGACCGTCTCGCGCATCCGGCTCGTCGTGAACTCCTTGGCGAGCGCGGCGTGCTCGTCGCGCTGGGTGCCCTCGTCGAGCATCTCGCGAGACGCGCGCGCACATCGCGATCGACGCGGTGATGTTGCCGAGCATCTTGGCGTAGTGCTCCTGGATGAGCTGGTGCTCGTCGATCGGCTTGCCGAACTGGACGCGCTCGCGCCGTACTTCACGGCCGCCTCGTAGGCGCCGATCGAGTTGCCGACGGCCGCCCAGGCGACCTCGGCGCGGGTGAGGCGCAGCACGGCGGCGGTCTCGCGGAACGAGTTCGCGTTCTGCAGCCGGTTCGCCTCGGGCACCCGCACGTCGTTGAGCACGATGTCGGCGTTCTGCACGATGCGCAGCGCCTGCTTGTTCTCGATCTTGGTGGCCTGGTAACCGGGGTCGGTGGTGTCGACGATGAAGCCCTTGACCTGGCCGTCGTCGGTGTCCTTGGCCCAGATGATGGTGTGGGTCGAGACGGTGCCGTTGCCGATCCAGCGCTTGGCGCCGTTGATGACCCACTCGTCGCCGTCGCGCGTCGGCGGTGGTGCGCAGCCCCTGCGCGCTGTCGGAGCCGGAGAGCGGCTCGGTGAGCCCGAAGCGCCGAGCTACTCGGCGCTCGCGAACTTCGGCAGCCACTCGGCGCGCTGCTCGGGGGAGCCGCCGACGCCGATCGCGCCCATGACGAGGCCGTTCTGCATGCCGACGAGGGTGGCGAGGCTCGCGTCGATGCGGCCGAGCTCGAGGGCGACCCAGCCGCGGAAGACCGCGGAGTTCTCGAACGGCTGCGTCTCGTCCCACGGCATCCCGAACAGGCCGAGGTCGGCGAGGCCCTTGACGACGCTCATCGGGAAGAACTCGGCGCGCGCCCAGTGGTCGTTGACGATCGGGCTTGACGTCGGCCTCGATCCAGGCGCGCAGCCGCATCAGCACGTCCTTCTCGCGGTCGGCGAGCTTGGCCTCCAGCCCGTAGAAGTCGCTCGGGATGGGCGTGAAGGTGGTGGTGGCGGTCACAGTCATGCCGTGAGCCTACGTCCGGGCGCCTGAGCCGCCCCAAAGGCGCTTGGTACTTTGGTGCAAGCCGGTCTGCGATCCCGGCGCCCCGTTGTAGGACGCGCCCAATTTCGTAGCGAACCTCCAGGAGAATCGCCCGAATGTTCGTCGGAATCACCAACACACCGCGCGACTACGCCTGGGGTTCGACGACCGCGATCCCGGAGCTGCTCGGGGTCGCGCCGACCGGCGCCCCGCAGGCGGAGCTGTGGCTCGGCGCGCATCCGGGGTCGCCGTCGCGGCTCGTCGGGCGCGAGGGCACGCTCGCCGACCTGGTGCCGGAGCGGCTGCCGTTCCTGCTCAAGGTGCTCGCGGCATCCGCGCCCGCTGTCGCTGCAGGCGCACCCGACCCCCGAGCAGGCGCAGGCGGGCTTCGAGCGCGAGAACGCCGCCGGCGTCCCGCTCGACGCGCCCGAGCGCAACTACAAGGACGCGTTCCACAAGCCCGAGATCGATCTACGCGCTGAGCGATCCGTTCACGGCGCTGTCGGGATTCCGGCCGGTCGCCGAGACGCTCGCGGTGCTCGAGCCGGTCGCCGGCGACGCGCGGCTCGAGCCGCTGCTGTCGCGACTCCTGGTCGACGACGCGCTCGCTGCGCGACGTGTTCACGTGGCTGATCTCGCGCGGCCCCGGCGTCGATGACGTCATCGCGGCGGTCGTCGAGGCCGGCGCAGTCGCCGACGGGCCGTCGTGGGAGACCGTGCGCCTGCTCGCCGAGTACTACCCGGGCGACCCCGGCATCGCGATCTCGCTGCTGCTGCACACCATCTCGCTGCGGCCGGGTGAGGTGCTCTACCTGCCGGCCGGCAACATCCACGCCTACCTCGGCGGGCTCGGCATCGAGCTGATGGCCGCCAGCGACAACGTGCTGCGCGGGCGGCCTCACCCCGAAGCACGTCGACGTGCCCGAGCTGCTCGAGGTGCTCGACTTCCGCCCGCTGCCGGCGCCGTACCTGCCGGGCGTCGAGCGTCGGAGCCGGGCGTGCGCGAGTTCCGCCCCGATGTGCCCGATTTCGTGCTGACGGTGGTGACTCCGGATGCCGCGGCGCGCGGCGTCGACTCGCGATCCCGGGCGGCGGCCCCGCGATCGCGTTCGTCGCGTCGGGCGCCGTGACCCTCGACGGTGCGGAAGCATCGTTCACGCTCGAGCGGGTGCGGCGGCCTACGTCTGCCGGCGAGGCGACACTGCACGTCTCCGGCGACGGGCTCCTGTTTCCTCGCGGCTACGGACGCGCGAGCTAGCCCGCGACGCGCGCCCCGAACGCGCGGCGGTAGCTCGTCGGCGTGGTCTGCAGCACCTTGAGGAAGTGGTGCCGCATCACCGACGCGGTGCCGAACCCGGCGAGCTGGGCGATCTGCTCGAGGCCCTCGTCGGTCTCTTCCAGCAGTTGCTGGGCGCGCAGGATGCGCTGCCGGTTCAGCCAGGCGGCCGGCGTCGTGCCGGTCTCGGCCCGGAACTTGCGGGCGAACGTGCGCGACGACATGAGGGCGCGGCGGGCGAGCACGTCGACGGTGAGGTCCTTCTCGAGGTTCTCGAGCATCCACTCGGTGACGAGGGCGAACGAGTCGCTCCTGCACTCGGGCACCGGCGACTCGATGTACTGCGACTGCCCGCCGTCGCGCTGCGGCGGCACGACCATGCGGCGGGCGATGATGTTGGTGGCGGCGGCGCCGAGCTCGGTGCGCACGATGTGCAGGGCCGCGTCGATGCCGGCCGCGGTGCCGGCGCTCGTGACGACGCGGCGGTCTTCGACGAACAGCACGTCGGGGTCGACCTCGGTGCCGGGGTAGCGCTCGGCGAGGGCGTCGGTGTACATCCAGTGCGTGGTGGAGCGACGACCGTCGAGGATGCCGGCCTGCGCGAGCACGAACGCGCCGCTGCAGACGCTCAGCACCCAGGCGCCGCGTGCCTCGGCGGCCCGGATGACATCCAGGTAGCGCTCGTCGACCCGCCCGCGGTGGTGGGCGGGCACGGCGATCAGGTCGGCGTCGGCGGCCGCCGTGAGGTCTTCTGTGATGTTCATCGTGAAGCCGAGGCTCATCTCGACGGGGCCGGGATCGGCGGTCACGACGTGGAAGTCGAAGGTCGGGCCCGCCGCTGTCGACGCGGTCGATGCCGAACACCTCGCAGATCACGCCGAACTCGAACGGCGCGGTGCCCGGGATGGCGAGAACGACGATCTTGTGCAGCACGGTCGGCCTCCTTGGCAGTTTATCGACGATGTGTGTCGATCATGCCACTCGTGGCTGTCAGTGGTCAAGCGTAGATTTACTGCCATGGAGATCGCAATCGCAGTAGGAGTCGTGGCAGTCGCCGCGGCGATCGTCGCCAACGTCCGCATCGCCATGACGGACGGGTACCGCCAGGTGCCCGACCCACTCGAGCCGTCCCGCACACTAGCGCGTTTCAGGTCCACGACCAGTTGCCGGCCATCGGTCGGCTGCCGGAATGACTGGTCTACGTGACGCCTTGTGAGGAGCGCCGGCGCTCGCCGCGTGCTCGCCAGTGCGATCGACGGTCGAGGCGACCTTCGTCCTGGAGGCTCGCCGCGACGGCAAGGCGACGGCACGCGCGGGGGGCCGGCACGAAATGGCTGTTCACCTCGCGCGAGAACACGAACTGCGATCTACGACCTCACGCCGACCAATCGCGAGCATCTGGCGGTGGTTCGTGCGCCGACCTCGTCGACGGCGAAGGTGATCGAGGTCCGCGGATACCTCGATGAGATCGAAACCGCCTTGGCGCACTCTCGGAGCACATCGCCGCCGCCACGAAGAACGGCCCGCATCGACTGGCTCGCGGACACCCATGCGAAGTACGGCCGGCGGATCGGCTGGTACGCCCTCGTCCGCGCGCTGAAGCCGAAGAACGTCGTGGAGACCGGGACCGACAAGGGACTCGGCACCCTGGTGATCGCGGCGGCGCTGATGCGCAACGGCACCGGCCGGCTCACATCGATCGACATCAACCCGGCGGCGGGCTACCTGCTCTCCGGACCCTACGCCGAGGTGACCGACCTGATCATCGCCGATGGCGTCGCGACACTCGCGACCCTCTCCGGCGTCGACAGTTCATCCACGATTCCGACCATTCGGCCGCATACGAGCTGCGGGAGTTCGAGGCGGTCGGGCCCAACCTCTCTCCCGGAGCCTTCGTGCTGAGCGACAACTCGCACGCCTCGCCGTCGCTGCCGGACTGGGCCGATCGCACCGGACGACGATTCGTCTTCTTCGATGAGCGACCTGCGGGGCACTGGTACAGCGGCGCCGGCATCGGCGTCGCGCGCTGCTAGGGGACCTCGCTCCGCCGCTAGCCTGGGCCTATGACCTGGCTCGTGACCGGCGGCGCCGGCTACATCGGCGCACACGTGGTCCGCGCCCTCATCGAGGCCGATCTGCCCGTCGGTCGTCGTCGACGACCTGTCGAGCGGGCACAAGGAGTTCGTGCCGGCCGGCGTCGCGTTCGTCGGCGGCTCGATCCTCGACGGCGGGCACCTGCTGCGCGCGTTCCACGACCACCAGGTGACGGGCGTCATCCACGTCGCCGGGTTCAAGTACGCGGGCGTCTCGGTGCAGCGACCGCTGCACACCTACGAGCAGAACGTCGACGGCACGACGGTGCTGCTCGCCGCGATGCAGGAGGCCGGCGTCGATCGCATCGTCTTCTCGTCGAGCGCGGCGGTCTACGGCACGCCCGACGTCGACCTGGTCACCGAGGACACCGCCAAGGCGCCAGAGTCGCCCTACGGCGAGTCGAAGCTCATCGGCGAGTGGCTGCTGCGCGATCAGGCAGGTCGCCGCGGGCCTGCGGCACACCAGCCTGCGCTACTTCAACGTGGTCGGATCCGGCTATCCGGATGTGTTCGACACCAGCCCGCACAACCTCTTCCCGCTGGTGTTCGACGCGCTCGTCGAGGGGCGCACCCCGACAGATCAACGGCGACGACTATCCGACCCCCGATGGCACGAACGTGCGCGACTACGTGCACGTCGCGCGACATCGCGGCAGCACACGTGGCGGCCGCACGGCGGCTGGATGCGGGCGAGCCACTCGAGCCCGCCTACAACCTGGGCAGCGGCGACGGCCTCTCGGTGCGGCAGATCATGGATGCCATGGCCCGCGTCACGGGCATCGCCTTCGACCCCGAGATCGGGCCCGCGCAGGCCGGGCGATCCGCCGCGGATCGTGGCCGGCGGGCAGCTCGCCGCGCGCGATCTGGACTGGAGGATGCGGCACTCGCTCGACGAGATGGTGGCCAGCGCGTGGGCCGCGCGAACCGCATCCGGGGCGACCGGCGCGGCATGACACGCCGTAAAGCCGAAAGAAATATCATCCGCGACTTGACGCGGGGGTAATGACAACGGTGTAATTACCTCCAAGGAACGGGTCGGCCAGGGGAGTTCGGCCCGCAGTGTTCCTCACAAGCAGCGGAGGTGGGAAATGGCGAGGAACGAGTACCGTCCCGCCGTACCCGAGGATTGGTTCGTCGATCCGGTCCGCCTGGGCATTCCGGGCATCCGGTCCGCGCGTCCCGACGAGGACGACGACAACCCGCTGGCCTGGCAGACCGACGCGCTGTGCGCGCAGACCGATCCCGAGGCCTTCTTCCCCGAAAAGGGCGGATCGACTCGCGACGCGAAGAAGATCTGCACCACGTGCGAGGTCAAGGCTCAGTGCCTCGACTACGCGCTCTCGAACGACGAGCGGTTCGGCATCTGGGGCGGGCTCTCCGAGCGCGAACGCCGCCGGCTGCGCCGCGCGCGCTCCGCTTAAGCGTCGCCTGCGGCGCGTCCTGAGCATCGCCGAGCACGCGTGCGTGTCGGCGCACCGCATCCTGAGCCCCGCCCCTAGCCTCGAAACGATGCAGCCCCGAGTCACCGCGATCCTCGTCGTGCGCAACGGCGAGGAGTGGCTGGACCGCACGCTTCCGGCCCTCGCGGCTCAGACGCGACGGCCCGACGACTTCGTCCTCGTCGACGCCGCCTCGAGCGACGGCAGTGCCGCGCGCCTCGCCGAGGCCGAGCCCGACGCGATTCGTGACGGCACCCGCCCTGTCGTTCGGCGCCGCCGTGACGCACGGACTGCGCGCTCTGGCACCCGTGCGAGTCCGCCGGACGAGTGGCTCTGGCTGCTCACCGCCGACACGGCCCCGGAGCCGCACGCGCTCGAGCGACTGCTGGCGGCGGTCGAGGTGGCGCCCGTCCGTCTCGATCGCCGGTCCGAAGCTCGTCGACCCCGACGATCGGGCGACCCTGCTCTCCTACGGCGAGAGCATCTCGCGGCTCGGCGAGACCGTGCGGCTCGTCGACGGCGAACTCGATCAGGCCCAGTACGACGCCGACGGCGACGTGCTCGGCGTGACCTCGTCGGCGATGCTCGTGCGCCGCTCGTGCCTGGACCGAGCTCGGCGGGTTCGATCCCGGGCCTGCCGACCACCGATGCCGGGCTCGACTTCTCGATCCGCACCCGGCTGGCCGGCGCCCGCGTCGTGCGGGTGTCCGGACGCCCGGGTCGCGCGTGGCGCACGCCCCGAGGACTACGGTCGGCGCAAGCCCGCGTCCGAGCGGGTGCGATTCCGGATCGGCCGCGCGGCGCAGCTGCACCGCCGCCTGGTCTACGCGCCCGGCGGCGCGCTCCTCTTCCATTGGCTGGCGCTCGTGCCCCTCGCCGTCCTGCGCTCGATCGGCCACCTGCTCGGCAAGCGACCGACGCTGATCGGCGGCGAGCTCGCCAGCGGATTCGCGGCGGCGTTCGACGGTCGGTGCCGGCCGCGCGACGCGACCCTGCGCCGCACCCGCCGCATCCCGTGGTCGGCGATCGCGCCGCTGCGGGTTCCGTCCGACGAGCTGCGCGAGCGACGGGCTGCGCAGCGGGAGCGTGACGTCGGGAGCCGCCGACGAACCCGAACTGGTGCGCGCATCGTTCTTCGCGGGCGGCGGCGCGTGGATCGTGCTGGTGGCCGCGCTCGCCGGCCTCGGCGTGTTCTGGAGGCTGCTGCAGGCGCAGGTGCTGCGCGGCGGCGCGCTGCTGCCGATCGGCGGCGACGTCCCGAGCCTGTGGACGAATCTCGTGATCGGACCGCGCGAGGGTGCCGTCGATCTGATCGGGCCCGGCCGACCCGTTCAGCGCGGTGCTCGCGGTGCTCGGCAGCCTCACGGCGTGGAATCCGTCGTTCTCGCTCGTGCTGCTCTGGCTGACCGCGCTTCCGCTCGCTGCGCTCGGCGCCTGGTGGTGCGCGACCCGTCTGAGCGAGCGCCGCTGGCCCCCGATCGTCGCCGCCCTGCTCTGGACGCTCGCTCCGCCGCTGCTGGCCGCGCTGACCGACGGCCGGCCGACCGGCGTGCTGGTGCACCTGGTGCTGCCGTTCCTGATGCTCGCCGGCATCGAGAGCCGACGTTCGTGGAGCGCAGCGGCAACGGCATCCATCCTGTTCGCCGTGGTCGTCGCGGCGTCGCCGGTTCTGGCGCCGGCGCTGGTCGTGCTGGTCGTCGCCTGGGCCGCGGTCAACCCGCGGGCGATCGTGCGCGTGCTCGGCATCGTGATCCCGGCGGCCGCGCTGTTCGCGCCGATCGTGTTCTGGCAGCTGACGCGCGGCACCCCGTTCGCGCTGCTCGCCGACCCCGGTCCCGCGGTCCCCGCCGCGGCGCCGTCCGGATGGCTGCTGCTGCTCGGCCACCCGAGCGTCGCCGACGACCGCTGGGGTGCCATCGGCGACGCGCTCGGACTGCCGCTCGCGACCCTCGCGCCCGCGGTGCTGCTCGCGCCGCTCGCCGTCGTCGCCCTGCTCGCCGTGTTCCTGCCCGGCGCTCGCCGCGCGATCCCGGCGCTCGCGGTCTCGCTCACGGGACTCGGGACGGCGGTGCTGGCCGCGCACGTCGCCGTCGCGTCGTCGGGCGCCGACGCGGTCACTCCGTGGGTCGGCAGTGCCCTCAGCCTCTACTGGCTCGGGTCTGAGCGGCGCAGCCGTCGTCGGGCTCGACGCGATCGGGCGCGCCAGCGTGCTGACCGGGCTGGTCGTGCTCGCTGGCCGACCGGGAGCGGCCGTCGCGCCGCTGCTCGTCGCATCGCCGCTCGGCACGTCCGGCGTCGAGTCCGGGACGACGCGTCAGCTCCCCGCGCTCGTGCGAGGCGCGGGCCGACGCCGATCCCGGCATCGGCACCCTCGTGCTCACCGCGCAGCGCGACGGATCGCTCGCGGCGACGATCGCGCGCGACGCCGGCACGACCCTCGACGAGACGTCGACGCTGGTGACGACCCGTCCCGAGCTGCGCGATCAGGATGCCGAGCTGGCCGAGCTGGCCGGCAACCTGGCGTCGCGCAGCGGCTTCGATCCCGGAGCCGGCGCTGCAGAGAGCTGCGGATCGCGTTCATCGTCGTGCCGGACGTCGGGGACGCCGCCACCGGCCCGCAGGCGGCGACCCGTCAGCGCACGACCGAGGCGCTCGACGCGACCGCCGTGCTGACGCCGACCGGCAACACACCCGCTCTGGGAGTACAACGCTCTCGAGGCAGGGGCCGGCGCCGACCGCGACTCCCGACGCGTCATCGGCCGCAGCGTCCCGATCGCGCAGGGCGCGGTCTTCGTGATGGCGCTGCTGCTCGCGATCCCGACCAGCCGCCGGCGACGTGCGGTCCGCGAGCTCGGGCCACTCGAGTCCGACCCGGCCGACACCTTCGACGAGGACGACGATGGCTGAGCCCGACGCGCCGACGACGGACCGGCCGACGCCCGAGCGCCGACCGCCGCCGAGCCCACGCCGGTCGACGCGACGAGCCCGACGAGCAGTCCGTGCTCCCGCGGCCGCGCCCGCCGCGTCGCCCTGCTGAGCCTGCGCCTCGTCGCCGGGACCGTGTCGGTCGGCGGCGGCGGTCGTCACGATCGCCGTCGTCGGCCTCGTCCCGATCCCGACGGCCGAGCATCGTGCCGCCCGGCGTGCAGGTCGTCCCGGTCGCCGCCGACCAGCTGCGGGTGTGTCCGGGATCCGTGCTGCGCCTCGGCGACGAGAGCGGCGAGAACGCCGACACCCCGATCGCGATCGGCGTCCCGTCGGTCCGGGCCGATGCGATCGGCGCCTCGCTCGACCAGCAGCCCGATCAGTGCCAGTCCGATGCCTCGACCGGCGGCACGTCGGCGGCGCCGCAGGTGCTGCGCATCCAGCCCGGGGACGGCGCCGCGATCGCCGGCGCGCAGTCGCAGGTCGTCGAGGCCCGCGACTTCGTCGGATTCGCCGCCGCGGCGTGCTCGGAGCCGAGCGGATCGATCTGGCTGGCAGGCGGGTCGATGGCGGTCGGCCGCACCAGCATCCTGACCCTCACGAACCCGACGGCGGTCGGTGCGCTGGTGACGCTGACGATCCTCGGCGAGAAGGGGCCCGTCGAGGCGCCCGGAATGAACGGCATCGACGTGCCGGCGGGCAGCCAGCGGGTGCTCTCGCTCGCCGGCTTCGCGCCCGGGCTCGTCTCGCCGGTCGTGCACGTCGAGGCACGCGGCGGACAGGTCACCGCATCCCTCCAGCAGTCGATCGTGCGCGGTCTCGACGCGGTCGGGGTGGACCTGGTGGATGCCGCCCCCGACCCGGCGACCGACCTCACCTTCCCGGCGTGCGCATCTTCGATTCGGTCGGCACGAATCGCGCCCTCTCGCTGGACGACTGGAGCGACGTCGCCCCGATCGTCCGCATCCTGAACCCGGGCACGACGACGACCGAGGTCACCGTCAGCGTCACGCCGCTCGACCCGTCGATCGAGGGGACCAGCTTCCCGGTCCAGGCCGAGCCGGGCATCGTGACCGACGTGCCGCTCGACGCGGGCACCGAGGTCGACACCGGGGTCGCGCTCGCCGACGGGCTGTACACCGTGACGATGTCGGCCGACCAGCCGATCGTCGGCGGAGTGCGCGTCTCGGCTGCCGCCGACATCGGCCCGGTCGAGACCGAGGGGCCGGTCGACGCACCGGTCTCCGACCTCGCCTGGTACTCGGCGTCGCCGGTGCTGACGGGCGACACCCTGGTCACGATCGCGCCGGGACCGGATCCGACGCTGACCGCGGTCAACCCGACGACCTCCGAGATCGCGGTCGTGCTCGAGGCGCAGGGCGGCGCCGACATCACCCTCGTCGTCCCGGCGGGCGGAGCGGCGAGCACGCCGGTCGTGGCCGGGCACGACCTACCTGTTGCGCGAACCCGACGGGCTGTACGCGGCCGTCAGCTACGCGGCCGACGACCGGATGGCGGGCTACCCGGTCAGCTCGGCGCGACCGGTGTCGGGCCCGATCCTGATCCGTCCGTAGATCTGACACGCCGCCGCGACCACCGGTCAGCCTCAGAAGTGCCGGTAGCGCTCCGGCGCGATCTCCCACGGGTCCTTGCCGAGCAGCTCTGCGACGGCGCGGAACACGCAGCTCTCGATGAACGATCGCCGATGCCACTCGTCGTCGCGGTGCAGGTGGGCGAGCCGCTCGATCGGCAGCCGGTAGAGCACGATGCGCTTCTCGGGCACGCTCACCCGCCAGCGGTCGACGCCCTGCGGCCCGGGCTCGCCGCCCGGAGCACGGGCGACCTCGAAGCGCACGCCGGCGAGTTCGTCGGGCCACAGCTCGCGCAGGTACTCGACGGCCGATGCGATGCAGGCGTCGAAGAACTCGGAGCGGGTGCGCAGCACGTCGAGGTGCGGTCCGGTCACCGGGGAGCGCAGACCGCGCCCGTGCCGGTCGTGCGAGCCCGAGCGGGCCGACACTCGACGAACGGATCGGGCCATGTCGGCAAGTCTAGATCGGCGCCGCTGGGCGGCCGCAGTATCCTGACGCCGTGAAGGCCCGTCTGTGCAGCAAGGTGGCCTGCGGCGAGGATGCCGTGGCGACGCTCACCTACGACTACGCGGATGCGATGGCGGTGCTCGGCCCGCTGAGCTACCGTTCCGAGCCCCACAGCTACGACCTCTGCCCGCGCCACGCCGAGCGGCTCTCGGCGCCGGCAGGCTGGCAGGTCGTCCGCCACGTCGTCGCCTCTGTGATTCGACCTGCCATAATTGCCGGATGCCTTCTTCCACGCACCTCTACCGCTCTGCCCTTCAAGGTCGCCGATCTGTCGCTCGCCGAGGCGGGACGTCACCAGATCCGCCTCGCCGAGCACGAGATGCCCGGGCTCATGTCGCTCCGCGAGGAGTTCGGCCCGTCGCAGCCCCTGAAGGGCGCCCGCATCGCCGGATCGCTGCACATGACGGTGCAGACCGCGGTGCTCATCGAGACTCTCGTGGCGCTCGGCGCCCAGGTGCGCTGGGTCAGCTGCAACATCTTCTCGACGCAGGACGACGCGGCGGCCGCCGTCGCCGTCGGGCCGACCGGCACGGTCGACGCACCCGCCGGCGTTCCGGTGTTCGCCTGGAAGGGCGAGACGCTCGAAGAGTACTGGTGGTGCACCGAGCAGATCTTCGACTGGTCGGCCGAGGGCTTCGACGGCCCCAACATGATCCTCGACGACGGTGGCGACGCCACCCTCCTCGTGCACAAGGGCCGCGAGTACGAACTCGCCGGCGCCGTTCCCGAGACCGAAGCCGGCGCGAGCCACGAGCTGTCGCGTCATCCTCGACGTGCTCCGTCGCTCGCTCGCGAGCAGCCCCGACCGCTGGCAGACGGTCGCCGCCGAGCATCCATGGGCGTCTCCGAAGAGACCACCACCGGCGTGCACCGCCTCTACGAGCTGCACAAGCGCGGCGAGCTGCTGTTCCCGGCGATCAACGTCAACGACTCGGTCACCAAGTCGAAGTTCGACAACAAGTACGGCATCCGTCACTCGCTGCCCGACGGCCTCAACCGCGCCACCGATGTGCTCATCGGCGGCAAGGTCGCCTTCGTCGCCGGCTACGGCGACGTCGGCAAGGGCTCCGCCGAGGCCCTCCGCGGCCAGGGCGCACGCGTCATCGTGAGCGAGATCGACCCGATCAACGCGCTGCAGGCCGCCATGGACGGCTACCAGGTCGCGCGCATCGAGAGCGTGCTCGATCAGGTCGACATCTGGGTCACGACCACCGGCAACGAGAACGTCATCACCCTCGAGCACCTGCAGGGGATGAAAGAGAAGGCGATCGTCGCGAACGTCGGCCACTTCGACAACGAGATCGACATCGCCGGGCTCGAGAAGCTCGCGGGTGCCGAGCGCGTCGAGATCAAGCCCCAGGTGCACGAGTGGCACCTGCCCAACGGCCGCAGCATCCTGGTTCTCAGCGAGGGTCGCCTGATGAACCTCGGCAACGCGACCGGGCACCCGTCGTTCGTGATGAGCAACTCGTTCTCGAACCAGGTGCTCGCGCAGCTCGAGCTCTACACGCGCAACGACGCCTACCCGATCGGCGTGTACGTGCTGCCGAAGGTGCTCGACGAGAAGGTCGCCCGGCTGCACCTCGCCGCCCTCGGCGTCGAGCTCACCGAGCTGACGCCGGAGCAGGCCGCCTACATCTCGGTGCCGGTCGAGGGCCCGTACAAGGTCGACCACTACCGCTACTGACGCGACGGTCGCCACGCTCAGCCGCGCTCCGGGAACCCGTGCGGGCAGCCCGCGCGAGCAGCCGGGGCGACCCGTTCGCAGTCGATCGCGCTCGAGCAGGAGCGCCGCGTACTCGCGCTCGCGGCGCACCACGGCGACCCCGGCGAGGAACAGCTCGGGCTCGACCGGCGGCAGCGGGTGACACGAAGCGCGACACCTCGCCGGCGAGCTGCTGCGGCCTGGATAGCTGCCGGCGCTCCGGGGTCAGGTGCGGCGCCTGCACGAGGAACTGCGCGACCCGCCGCGACAGCGCGTCGGGCATGCGCGCGACGTCGGCGACCTGCGCCCAGTCGGTCAGCTGTGCGGGCACGCCGAACAACGGCGCGGGTGCGCGGCGCGATCCGCTCGTACTGGCTGTAGGTGCCGGCGAGCAGGTCGCCGAGGCGCTTCGTGCGCGTGCTGAACAGCCCGACCAGGGCGGCCGCGCCGCCGAAGGTCATGAAGATCTCGAAGACACCGACCAGTGCGCGGATCGCGGCGTGCCGGAAACCGATCGCGCCGCCGTCGTCGCGCACGATGCGCGCCCCGACGGCGAGGCGGCCGAGCGACTTGCCGCGGCTGAGGGTCTCGACGGCGACGGGGGCGACGACCAGGCAGCCGACCAGCGCGACGATCGCCAGGATGCTGAACACGGCATCCTCGGTGCTCGAACCGCCGGCCAGGGTGAAGAGGGCGAGCACGATGGCGATGTAGCCGCCGAAGTAGACGATCCAGTCGATGATGGTGCCCGCGGCGCGAAGGGCGAAGCCGGTCGGGCGCAGGTCGAGGGCGACGGCTTCGCCGGTGAGAACGGACTCGGTGTCGTCGCGTCCGCGAGGTCCGGGATCGGCTGGCCTGCCATCCGGCTATCATCGCAGCAGATGGACCTGGACGCCTATTCCGCCGCGAACGCCGCGGAGTGGGACCGCCTCGCCCAGCTCGCGCAGCGACGGGGCGCTCGACGGCGCCGCGGCCGACGAGCTGATCGAGCACTACCAGGCCGGCTCGACGCACCTCTCGGTGATCCGCACGACGGTCGGCGACTCGCCGCAGGGCGACCGGCTGTCGCTCGCGCTCTGGCGTGCGCGGCAGCGGTTCACCGGCACGGCGGCGAACCCGTTGCGGCAGCTGACCGTGCTCTTCGTGCACCAGCTGCCGGCGGCCCTGTACCGCATCCGCTGGCTGACGCTCGCGGTGACGCTGGCGACGGTGCTCATCGCCCTCGTCTTCGCGGTCTGGTACTCGAGCGACCCGCGGGTGCTCGCGACGCTCGGCCCGCGCTCGGCTCTCGAGCGCTACGCCGAGCAGGACTTCGTCGAGCTACTACTCGCAGTCCTCCGAGGCCGGGTTCGCCGGGCAGGTCTGGACCAACAACGCCTGGATCGCGGCGCAGTGCATCATGTTCGGCATCACCGGCGTCTGGGTGCCCGTACGTCGTGTTCAGCAACGCCATGGGCCTCGGCCAGTCGGCGGCGATCATGAACGAGTTCGGGCGGCTCGACCACTTCTTCCTCTACATCGCCCCGCACGGGCAGCTCGAGCTGTACTCGATCTTCCTCGCGGCGGCGGCCGGGCTGATGATCTCCTGGTCGTGGATCGCCCCGGGCGCCCGCACGCGCCGGCAGGCGCTCGCCGAGGACGGCCGCGCGTTCTTCACGGTCGTCGTCGGCATCGTGCTCTTCCTGCTGATCTCGGGCATCATCGAGGGCTTCGTGACGCGCCAGGACTGGCCGTGGGTGATCAAGATCGGGATCGGGACCGTCGCGCTCGCCGTCGTGCTCGTGTACCAGTGGGTGGTCGGCGGGCGCGCCTTCCGCGCCGGGCAGACCGGCGACCTCGGCGAGTTCGACGCGGGGGCGCGGCAGATCGTCAGCGCCTAGCGCCGCCGCGTCTGCCTACTTGCGGGCGAAGAGCGCCTTCCAGGTGAACCCGGCGATGAGCCCGCCGACGACCGGCGCCACGAGGAACACCCAGAGCTGGATGAGGGCGTCCGGTCCGCCGAACACCGCGGTCGCGATCGAGCGCGCCGGGTTCAGCGACGCGTTGCTGATCGGGATCATCACGAGGTGCAGCATCGTCAGCGCCAGGCCGATCGCGAGCGGCGCGAAGCCGGCCGTCGTCGAGCCGGGCGCGGTGACGCCGAGGATGATCCAGACGAACACGGCGGTGGCGACGATCTCGGCGACGATCACCGACGCCATCGAGTACTGGCCGGGGGAGTGCGCGTCGAAGCCGTTCGAGACGGCGCCGAAGTCGCCGGTGAAGCCGCTCAGCGTGACGACCAGCCAGATCACGAGGGTCGCGAGCAGGCCGCCCAGGATCTGGGCGATGATGTACGGCGCCACGTCGGCCCAGCGCATGCGGCCGGCGGCGGCGGCGCCGAGGCTGACGGCCGGGTTGAAGTGGCCGCCCGAGATGTGACCGACGGCGTAGGCGGCGACGAGCACGGCGAGACCGACGGCGATCGCGACGCCGAGGAAGCCGACGTTCGAGCTGGCGTAGAGGGCGGTGCCGATGACACCGAAGACGAGGACGAAGGTTCCGAACACCTCGGCGATGAGGCGACTGACGAGCGAGTACGGAGCGGTTGCATTGGCCATGCCCGCAGGATTACAACGCCGAAGACGAGTCGCCAGCGGAGAGGCGCGACCGCGCGAGAAGTTACAGCCGCCCCGCCGCCTTGAGCGCGAGGTAGTGGTCGGCGAGGGCGGGCGGCAGGTCGGCGGGCGCGGCCGTGACCACGTCGGCCCCGGACTGGCGGATCGCCGCGGCGACCCGCGCCGCGTCGAGCCGGGCGCGTTCGGCGGCGGCGGCGCGGTAGACCTCGGAGCGGTCGCCGCGCTCGCGGCGTGGCGGCCACCACATCCGGATCGGCGACCGATGCGACGACCACCGTGTGCTTGCGGGTCAGCTGCGGCAGCACCGACGAGCAGGCCGCGCGCCGCGCCCGGGGTGTCGATCGAGGTCAGCAGCACGACGAGCGCGCGCTGCGAGGTCACCTGGCGCACCAGCCCGGGGACCAGTGCTCCAGTCGGACTCGATGAGCTCCGGCTCGATGGGCGCCATGGTGTCGACCATCCGGGCGAGCAGCTCGGCGCCGGTCGCGCCCTGCACGCGTCCGCGCACCCGGCGGTCGTAGATCAGCAGGTCGATGCGGTCGCCGGCTCGCGAGGCGAGGGCGGCGAGCAGCAGCGACGCCTCGAACGCGGTGTCGATGCGCGGCTCGTCGGCGATGCGGGCGGCCGACGTGCGCCCGGAGTCGACGACCAGCACGACCCGGCGGTCGCGTTCCGGCCGCCAGGTGCGCACGACGAGCTTCACGCCGCCGCTCGCCGGGTCCCGTCGCCGCGCCGTCGCGCGCCAGTCGAGCGAGCGCACGTCGTCGCCGCGCACGTACTCGCGCAGCGAGTCGAACTCGGTGCCCTGGCCGCGCACCATGACGCTGGTGCGGCCGTCGAGCTCGCGCAGCCGCGCGAGCCGGGACGGAAGGTGCTTGCGGGACGTGAACGGCGGCAGCACCCGGATCGACCCCGCGACCCGGATGGTCGCCTGACGCGCCGCGACCCGCAGCGGCCCGAACGAGCGCACCGTCACGTGCGCGGCACGCCGCTCGCCCCGTCGCACCGGGGTCAGCGTGGTGGTGACGGTGCGCCGCTCGCCGGCCCGCAGGCGCAGCGCTCGCCGCGTCGGACGCGCACCCGCCGACGGCTGCCAGGCGTCGCGCAGGATGCCGTGCACGGTGCGCCGCCCGCCGTTCGTCACGAACAGGTCGGCCGCCACCGATTCGCCGAGCCGCACCCGCGCCGGCACCTCGCGCGCGAAGCGCAGCGCCCGCGGCGACCCGGCGAGCGATCAGGTCGATCGTCACGACGCGACGACCACCAGCGCCAGCCAGAGCCCGACGCCCGGCCAGCCGCCGAGCAGCACGACGGGCACGGTGCCCACGGCGAGCAGCGCGACGAACCAGCCCGAGACGGCCATCAGCGGCGAGCGCATCAGATCGGCACCTGCACCTGCTGCATGATCGACCGCAGCACGGCGTCCGGGGCGACGCCCTCGAGCTCGGCCTCGGGTCGCAACTGGATGCGGTGGCGCATCACCGGCACCGCCATCGCCTGCACGTGGTCGGGTGTCACGCCCGCCGAGCCGGTCAGCCACGCCCACGCGCGCGACGCGGCGAGCAGCGCCGTCGTGCCGCGCGGGCTGACGCCGAGCTTGACCGAGGGGCTCTGCCGCGTGCCGCGGGCGAGGTCGACGGCGTAGCCGAGCACGTCGGGGCTGACGGTGACGGTCGCGACGTCCTTCTGGGCGAGCGGCGAGCGTCTTCGCGTCGAGCACCGGGCTGACGCCGGCCGCCGCGAGATCGCGCGGGTTGAAGCCGTTCGGCGTGCCGGGTGACCACCTCGATCTCGGCGTCGCGCTCCGGCAGGTCGAGCACGAGCTTGAGCAGGAAGCGGTCGAGCTGCGCCTCGGGCAGCGTGTAGGTGCCCTCGTACTCGATCGGGTTCATCGTCGCGGCCACCAGGAACGGCACGGGCAGCGGCGCGGGTGACGCCGTCGGCCGAGACCTGCCGCTCCTCCATCGCCTCGAGCAGGGCCGACTGGGTCTTCGGGGGCGTGCGGTTGATCTCGTCGGCGAGCAGCAGGTTGGTGAACACCGGACCCTCGCGGAACTCGAACTCGCCCGACTTCGGGTCGTAGACGACCGAGCCGGTGATGTCGCCCGGCATCAGGTCGGGCGTGAACTGCACGCGCTTGGTGTCGAGGTTGAGCGTGCGGCTGAGCGTGCGCACCAGCAGGGTCTTCGCGACGCCCGGGACGCCCTCGAGCAGCACGTGCCCGCCGGCGAGCAGCGCGATGAGCAGGCCGGTGACGGCGCCGTCCTGCCCGACGACGGACTTGCCGACCTCGGTGCGGACGCGCGCGAACGAATCGCGGAGGGAACTGCTGTCGCGGTCATGGCGTCCATTCTGGTCGGCTGCGCTCGGTGCGGTCTCGCTCTCGAGGCGCAGCAGCTGGTCGGAGAGGTGCACGAGCTCGGCGTCGGTGCTCGGGGCATGGTCGATCAGGATGTCGGCCACGGCGCCGCGGTCGCGTCCGGTGAGTGCCGCCACGGCATCCACCACCTCGCCGACGGTCGCGGTGCGCGGCAGCCCGCAGGAGCGCGCGAGCCGCGCGACCGTGCCGATGCGCAGCGCGTCGAGCGCGTGCAGCCGCGAGTCGCTGCGCTCGTACAGGCGGGCGCGGCCCTCCATCGTCTCGCTCGCGCGCACGACGACGGGCAGGTTCTCGACGACGAGCGGACCGACGCGGCGCGCCCGCCAGAAGACCGCGCCGAGCGCGACGAGCACGAGCATGACGGCGAACGGCGTGACCCACGGCGGCGTGAGGTCGCCGATCGACAGCGGCGCCTGGTCGCTCAGGTCGTCGGCGCCGGGGATGTACCAGACCAGGGTCTCGTGCGCGCCGAGCAGGTTGAGGGCGAGGGCCGCGTTGCCGGCCTTCGCGATCTCGCCGTTCGTGAGGACCTCGGTGAGTCCGAGCACGGTGACGGTCGCGCCGTCGTGGCCGGTCTGCACGAGCCGAGCGTAGCGGTCGTCGTCGGCGAGGCAGCCGGTCGCGTCCGCGGCGCGTCGACGATGCGGTAGGCCGACCCGGCGGCATCCACCGTCCCCGCCTTCTCGACCGCGGCCAGGTCGCAGTCGGCGTCGAAGGTCGCCGTCCGCTGCTCCGGCCTGCGCGATGCCGGGGGCGAGATCCTCGAGCTCGAGGAACGTCGGGTCGAGCACGACGAGGTCGTCGGTCGCGAGCAGCAGCCGGTCGTGCTGGTCGGCGTCGAGCAGCAGCTCGACGTCCCAGAGCAGCACCGTGCTGTCGCTCGCCCGGCCGCTCGACCGCGTGCTCGGTGTCGGCGAGGCGTCGCGGTCTCGACGACGTCGACGCCCTGCTGCCGCAGCACCTCGGCGACGGCCATCGCCCCCTGCGGCGCCGGGTTGTCGGCGGCGAGCGGGACGCCGGCCGTCGGCGCCCGCCGCGCAGGGCGACGAGCAGCGACGACGACGACCAGCAGCACGACGCCGATCACGACCCAGAACGCGGCCCGTCGCGCCGTGCGGCGCACCGTCGGCGTCAGGGATTCCTGCGCCGGATCCTCCTGGCGCACCCGCAGCTCCGTGCTCACGAGGGCACTCCCGCTCCGGCAGCGTCGGCGTCGACGCCCGCGGCCGGTCGCGCCGCACGCAGCCGCCGCTCGAGGGCGACCATCGCGTCCCACTGCTCGGGGGTGCCGACGCGGTCGAGGTAGCGCACCCCGTCGAAGTCGAGCGCGGCCGACGTCGAGCGGGTCGGCCTCGGCGGGGAAGACGATGGCCGCCGCGCCGGGCGAACTCGCGCGCGGTCGTGCCCGGGAAAGGTCGCGACGAGGGTGCGCTCGGCGAGCCCGCGGGCGATGCGCGCGGAACAGCTCCGCGATCGCCGTCGTGTAGTCGCCGGCCGCCGCGGCGCGCTCGGCCGCCCGCCGCATGCTCGCCGCATCCCGCGCGTCGTCGTCGCCGAACAGCGCACCGGTCACCGCGCTGCGCCGGTTCAGCCGCGGCAGCCCGTAGAGCAGGAACGCCAGCAGCAGGATCACGACGATCGGGATCAGGATCGGCGAGCAGCCAGAGCGGGCACGTCGGTCTGCGCGCCGCCGGCGCCGTTGCCGAACAGCCAGTCGATCAGGTCGCCGAACCACTGCAGGATCTGCTGCGCGAGCAGGTCGATGAAGGTCGGCTGCGCCGCCTGGTACGGCTGCTTGCTCAGCTCGTCGAGCAGCCAGTCGCGCGCCTCGGGCGCGTCGGGATCGACGGGGACGTCGAGCGGCAGCGGACAGCATGGCGGCATCAGGATGCGGCAGGCGCCGCGGCGGCTGGCGTGCGGCAGGTACGGGTCGGCGACCTCGGCCCCGGTCTGCCGCGCCTCGACGAACCGGAGCAGCTCGAGGTCGAGTCCCTCTTTGCGCATGCGCAGGTCGAGGTACAGCAGCGACGCCGTCGCCGATTGCAGACACGAGACCGACGGCGGTGACCACGGCGACGATCGCCGAGCTGACGACGAGCGCGATGATGGCCGGCGCGTCATCTCGGCGGGATCGGCGACGCCGCCGGTCGGGACGAGCAGCGTCAGACGCCGAGCGACAGGATGAGCGACACCGGGATCGTCGACGATCTGGGTCGCGAACGAGATCATCACGCGCGACCAGCAGCTGGATGCCGAGGGTGCGCCAGAAGTACCCGCGCGTCAGCGTCCACGAGCGCACGATCGCGGCGCGGATCGGGAGCCGCTCGAGCACGATCGCCGCCGGCACGAACGCCGAGCTTCGTGCCGAGCCAGAGCGCCACGGCCGGCGCCGCCGAGGTAGCCGAGGATCACGACGCCGAACGTCGCGAACATCGACGCCGACGAGGTCGCCGGCGACGTCGGTCGACGCGTGCCGATCACGGTCGCCGCGGCGACGGCGACGATGATGCCGAAGAACAGGGTGATGCCGATCGCCGCCGCGAGGATGAGCAGCACCGTGTAGCCGACGACGGCGCCGAGGCGCCCGCGCGCCTTCGCCCAGAGCTGGCCGAGGCGCAGCTTCTCGCCGACGGTGCCGCGCGCGACCTCCGTCACGATGAGGGCCTGCAGCACCGCCGTCGCGACGGTGACCGACGGCGCCGCCGAGCAGCACGACGAGCAGCGACGACGACGAGGCTGCCGGCGGCGAGGGCGTCGGCGTCGTGCGCGTTGCGCCGCGAACGCGATGCGGCTGATCGCGCCGACGTACGCGGTCACGCCGATCGCGGTGACGATCGCGAGCACGACCGAGAGGATGAGCGCGGGCCCGAGCGTCGCGCGCGGGTTGCGTCGCATCACCTGGAACGAGCCGCCGAGGATCGGGCCGAGCGTCAGCGGCCGCAGCGGGATGAGACCGGGCTTCGGCGGCGGGGTCCAGCCGTGCGGCGCGCCGGCGGAGGCGCGCGGCGCGTACGGGTCGGGCGGGCGGCGGCGGGGCCGATCCGCCGGGCGGCGCGGGCGGCGGCGTCGGGGCGCTCGGGCGCCTGCCAGTTCTCGTTGTCGCTCACGACTCACTCCGGATCAAAGGCGGGCGCATCTCACGTTCATGTTTTCACACTCGACTACTCTTGAGAACGATGAACGCACGCATCCTGGTTGTCGACGACGACACCGCCATCTCCGAGATGATCGGCATCGTGCTCAAGGCCGAGGGCTTCGAGCCGCAGTTCGCCGGCGACGGCGCCGAGGCGATCGAGCTGTTCCACACGCATGCGCCCCGACCTCGTGCTGCTCGACCTCATGCTGCCCGGGCATCGACGGCATCCAGGTCTGCGCCGCGATCCGCGCCGAGAGCGGCGTGCCGATCATCATGCTCACCGCGAAGGGCGAGACGACGGATGTCGTGAAGGGCCTCGAGAGCGGCGCCGACGACTACGTGGTCAAGCCCTTCAATCCGAAGGAGCTCGTCGCGCGCATCAAGACCCGCCTGCGCCCGGTGCTCCCCGAGAGCGCCGACACCGTCGGCATCGGCGACCTGGTGATCGACGTGCAGGGGCACGAGGTGCGTCGCGGCAGCGAGCAGCATCAACCTGACGCCGCTCGAGTTCCAGCTGCTGCTCGCGCTCGCCGTCAAGCCGCAGCAGGTCTTCACCCGCGAGATGCTGCTCGAGCAGGTCTGGGGCTACCACTACAAGGCCGACACCCGGCTGGTGAACGTGCACGTGCAGCGGCTGCGCGCCAAGGTCGAGCACGACCCCGACAACCCGCGCATCGTGATGACCGTGCGCGGCGTCGGATACCGCGCGGGCGCCGTCAGCTAGGCGTCCCATGCGGCGCTTCGACTGGCGGGCGGCGCTCGACCGGCTCCGCCGGCTCTGGCGCAGGTCGCTGCGGGTGCGCACGGTCGCGATCACCGTCGCGCTGTCGGCGATCGCGGTGACGATCATCGGCGCGTACATCTCGACCAGCGTGCGCACCAACCTGTTCGAGTCGCGCAAGGACCAGGTGGTCGCCGAGGCCGGCCGCGCGGCGACGAGCGCGCAGGAGATCTTCACGACCGCGGGCGAGGCGAGCGAGGCGCAGGACCTCGAGAGCGTCATCGTGGATGCGCGTCGGCGCGATCAACGGGATCGGTCTCGACGGCGCCGCTCGTCGCGATCCTGCGGGCGCCCGGACCAGGAGGGCCAGGCGCCGTTCATCGACCGCGCGAGCGACGCCTGGGATCCGGCGATGGCGTCCGACTCGCTGCGCGCGGCCGTGCTCGAGCAGCGACGGCGACACCGTGTCGTGGCAGTCGCTCTCGATCGCCGATCCGTCGGGGATCGGCAGCGATCCCGGCGATCATCACGGGCTCGCTGCTGAGCGTGCAGGCGCAGGACTACCAGCTCTACCTCGTCTACGACCTCAGCGACGTGCAGCAGACCCTCGACTTCGTGCAGCAGACGCTGGTGCTCGGCGGGCTCGCGCTGGTGCTGCTGATCGGCGCGGTCGCGTACCTCGTCGTGCGGCTCGTCGTCGGCCCGGTGCGGGTCGCGGCCGAGACCAGCGAGAAGCTCGCCGCCGGCCAGCTCGAGGAGCGCCTGCCCGAGACGCGGCGACGACGAGCTCGCGACCCTGGCCCGCTCGTTCAACCGCATGGCCGACAGCCTGCAGCGCCAGATCCGCCAGCTCGCCGACCTGTCGCGGGTGCAGCAGCGCTTCGTCTCCGACGTGTCGCACGAGCTGCGCACGCCGCTCACCACGATCCGGCTCGCGGGCGAGGTGCTCTACGACCAGCGCGAGAGCTTCCCGCCGGCGACCGCGCGCACCGCCGAGCTGCTGCACACCCAGACCGAGCGCTTCGAGCTGCTGCTCGCCGACCTGCTCGAGATGAGCCGCTACGACGCGGCGCCGTGCAGCTCGAGGTCGAGCCGACCAACCTGGTGCGCCTCGTCGAGGACGCGATCGAGGCCGTCATGCCGCTCGCCAAGGAGAAGGACACCGAGGTGCGCCTCGTCGCGCCCGGCGGGTACTTCGAGGCGGAGGTCGACGCGCGCCGCATCCGCCGCATCCTGCAGAACCTGCTCGGCAACGCGATCGATCACGGCGAGGGCCGGCCGATCGTCGTCTACGTCGACAGCGACGCCGACGCCGTCGCGATCGCCGTGCGCGACTTCGGCGTCGGGCTCGCGCCGGCCGACATGGCGCGGGTGTTCGACCGGTTCTGGCGAGCCGACCCGTCGCGGCAGCGCTCGACCGGCGGCACGGGGCTCGGGCTCGCGATCTCGCAGGAGGACGCGATCGTGCACGGCGGCGAGCTCGACGTCTGGTCGGAGCCGGGGCGCGGCAGCTGCTTCCGCCTCACGCTCCCGCGGCACCGCGGGGAGCTGCTCGGCGGCAGTCGCCGCTCGCGCTCCCGCCCGACGACGAGCTCGACCTCGTGCGCGCAGGGGGAGGCGTCATGAGGCGCCGCGCTGGATCGCGGGGCCGGCCGCCCTGCTGCTGGCCGGTCTGCTGGTGGGCTGCGTCAGCATCCCGACCGGCGGTGGCGTCACGACCGAGCAGATCGACGCCAGCGGCACCGACGAGAACCTGCCCTCGCTGCCGCCGGGCCCGGCCGCCGACGCGTCGCCGGCCGAGATCATCTCCGGCTTCATCCGCGCCGGCCGCGGACCGCAGAAGAACTACGAGGTCGCGCGCGAGTACCTGACCGACGACTTCCGCCTGACCTGGATCGCCGGGCGCGCGCACCCTCATCAGCGCGACGCCGATCGCGCCGGTCGCGCTCGCCGACAACACCTGGTCGGTCACGGTCACCACGTCCGCCAGCCTCGATGCCGACGGTCACTACGCGGTCGACCTCCGACTCGGTCGACCTGCCGTTCGGCCTCGTCCAGGACGCCGACGGCCAGTGGCGCATCTCGTCGGCTCCCGACGGCACGCTGCTGCCGCCCAACCGCGTTCACCGGCATCTTCACGCCGTACGACCTGTACTTCTTCGACCCGACGTTCGACTTCCTGGTGCCCGACCTGCGCTGGTTCCCGAGCGGATCGAACGTGCCGCGACCGGCGTGGTGAGCCAGCTGCTGCTCGGCCCGTCGCCGTGGCAGGGCGCGGGCGTGCTGTTCTCGGCGTTCCCGACCGGCACGGAGCAGGACGACGCGCCCGAGATCAGCTCGGGCGTCGCGACCGTGTCGACCTGAGCTCCGAGGTGCAGAGCGCCGACGCGACGACCAAGCGCCGGATGCTGCAGCAGCTGACCGAGTCGCTCGGCTCGATCAGCTCGGTGCGCGACGTCGACGATCACGGTCGGCCGGGTTCACGCTCGCGATCCCGGACGGCGGCACGCCCGCCGACAGCCGCTACCTCGTCGGCAACGAGCCGGTCGGCGGGCTCGACGGCCGCATCGGCATCGTCGACGCGACTCGGGCATCACGCGCGCTCACGGCGATCGGGCGCGTCGGCCGACTCGCTCGCGGTGCACCGCGGCATCGCTCGTCGCGGCAGCGCACGGCGATCGCCGTGCTCGAGCGCCGACGGCGCGGTCTCGCCTGGTCGAGGACGGCGCCGAACCGCTGCTGCTCGACGCGCGGCCCGGTCTGCGTCGCCGCCGTCGCTCGACCCGAGCGGCTACACCTGGACCGTGCCGGCCGACGCGCCGGGGCGCTCGCCGGCGATCGCGCCCGATGGCGACAGCGTTCTCGGTGCCCGGCCTGCCCGACCGACGGACGGATCGTCTCGTTCGACGTGTCGCGCGACGGCGCGCGCGTGCTGGCGGCGCTCGACACCGCGAGCGGACCGCGCCTGATCGTCGCCGGCATCGTGCGCGAACGCCGACGACGTGCCGGTCAGCCTCACCCCCGAGGTCATCGACCTGCCGATCGGCGCCGCGGCCCTGGTCGACGCCGCCTGGGTCGACGGCGTGACCGTCGTCGCGCTGTCGCGGCACCGGCGGCACGACGATCGGTCGACTCGTTCGTCATCGGCGGCCAGAGCATGTCGCCTCGGGACGCCCGTCAACGGCGTCGCGATCGTCGGCGGCAACGGGCTCGAGGGCACCCGCGTGCTGGATGCCGACGGCGAGGTGCTGCGACCCGGCGGCGGCAGCAGCTGGCAGAGCACCGGGCTCGTCGCCTCCTTCCTCGCGACGCAGCAGTAGGGGTTCTCCACCGGTCGTCTCGCGCTGCTCGGCGAGTTGCTCGTGCGCCGCGCGGTCGGTCGAGCGCTGGAGCGTGCTCACGATGCTGCGAGGCGCGCCTGCGCTCGATGCGCTCGCGGTGCTGCTTCCCGTCGAGTGCGCCGGGTGCGGGGCGTGCGATCGCGCGGTGTGCGACGCGTGCCGCGCGGCGCTCGAGCCCGGTCGCGCGCGTCGCGCGACGTCGGCGGGCTGCGGGTGTGGTCGGGGCTCGAGTACGACGGGGTCGCGCGGTCGGTGATGCTCGCGCTCAAGGCGCAGCAGCGGGTGGATGCGGCGCGGGCGCTCGCGCCGGCGCTCGCGGAGGCGGTCGCGGCTGCGGTGCGCGAGGCCGGCCGAGGGCGGGGTGGATGCGGTGGCGATTCCCGGCACGCGGGCGGCGTACCGGCGCCGGGGCTACGACCCGGTGCGGCTGCTCATGGCTCGCGCGCGGGGCTGCGGCGAGTCCGGGTGTTCGCGGCGGCGCGGCCTCACCGTGCACAGAAGGAGCTCGCGGTGGACGAGCGGGATCGCAACCTGCGCGGCGCGTTCCGGCTGCGCGCGCTCGGTGGCCGGCCATCGCATCCTGCTCATCGACGACGTCGTGACGACCGGCGCGACGCTGCGCGAGGCCGCGCGGGTGCTGCGCGAGGGCGGGGCCGAGGTGGTCGGGGCGGCCGTCGTCGCGTCGACCGAGCGCCGGTTCGCCGCCGCCGGAGCGGACTCTGTGAGACTCTGCGCGCTTGCACAGTTACCGATCCGTGACTTCCCGGGTGCCGGGGACTAGCGTGGCCCACAAAGGCGTCGGAACCGCCTCACCCGGAAGCGGCCGACGCCGAATGAAGGGGAGGGTGTGCCATGGACATCACGATCACCGGTCGCGGAGTGGGGATCCCGGATCGGTTCGAGGATTACGCCACCGAGAAGGCCGAGAAGGTCGGCCAGCTCGCCGAGAAGGCCCTCGCCCTCGAGATCAAGCTCGTCCGTCACCACGAGACGAACGGCAGCTCGGGTGATGATCGTGTGGAACTCACGCTGATCGGTCCGGGACCGGTCGTGCGCGCCGAGGCCGGCGCCGCCGACAAGTACGCCGCCTTCGACATGGCGCTCGACAAGATGATCGAGCGCATCCGCCAGGCGAAGGACCGCAAGAAGGTGCACCGCGGTCAGCACCGTCCCGTCTCGCTGCGGCGAGGCGACCTCGAACGGCCGCGTC
The DNA here is from genome assembly GCA_963730045.1 of uncultured Actinomycetota bacterium. Taxonomy (GTDB): domain Bacteria; phylum Actinomycetota; class Actinomycetes; order Actinomycetales; family Microbacteriaceae; genus JBDSKH01. Next base: position 386,571 of record CAVSPQ010000006.1, read on the forward strand.
CTGGATGTCGTGCCGGCCAGCGCCGACGTCATCGACGCCGTCTCGACCGGTTCGATCCCGGTGCCCGACGCCGCCGGCCGAGGAGGCCGAGTGGACGCCCGTCGTCATCCGCCAGAAGGTCTTCCCCGGCGAGCGCATGACGCAGGAGGACGCCGTCGACCACATGGAGCTCGTCGGCCACGACTTCTTCCTCTTCATCGACGCCCGCACCGACCGTCCGTCGCGTCGTCTACCGCCGCAAGGGCTGGGACTACGGCGTCATCGGGCTCGAGGAGTCCGCCGACGAACTGGCGGCCGCCCGCGCTGCGCGGTAGTGCAACCCGCAAGTTGCAGTCCCGTTCGAATCGTGCAACTATCGAGTTGCACATACAACGGGAGGCATCATGAACGACTTCACCACCACCTTCACGGTGGACGCATCACCGCAGCAGGTCTTCGACGCGATCATCGACGTGCGCGCCTGGTGGATCGGCGACATCGAGGGAGAGACCGCGAACGTCGGCGACGTCTTCACCTATCGCCACGACCCGCAGCACCGCAGCGTGCAGCGCGTCACCGAATCGATCCCCGGCGTGCGGGTCGTCTGGCAGGTCGAGGATGCCGAGCTCACCTTCGTCGACGACCGCACCGAATGGATCGGGACCGAGATCCGATTCGACATCACCGGGCGGGACGGAAAGACCGAACTCAGGTTCTCGCACCTCGGGCTGACCCCTGACATCGAGTGCTTCGACGCGTGCTCGAACGCATGGGGCTCGTACGTGAACGGGAGCCTGCGCAAGCTCATCACCGAACGGGCGTCTGCTCCGGCCACGAGGGACTACACGACCACGGTCACGATCGACCGTCCGCCGGCCGAGGTGTTCGCCGCCGTGCTGGAGACGCGTGCCTGGTGGAACGAGCGGATCGAGGGCTCGACCACGCAGGTGGGGGATGAGTTCTGGTTCGAGGTCCCCGATCTGCATCGCACCCGGATGCGGGTGAACGAGATCACGCCCGACAGCAGGATCGAATGGGTCGTGCTCGAGAACGAGTTCACGTTCGTGGCCGACCAGACCGAATGGGTGGGTGACCGGATCGTGTTCGAGCTCGCCGACGTGGGTGGCGCGACACAGCTGACCTTCACCCAGCACGGGCTCGTGCCCGAGCTGGAGTGCTACGACGTCTGCTCCAACGCGTGGGCGTTCTTCGTGCGCGACAGCCTGCGAGCGCTCGCCGAAGCCGGCGCCGGACAGCCGGAGGCGAACGGGGATGCCGTGCCCGCCGCCCGCGCACGCGTCGCGGTCGCCGAACACGCAGCCGCAATCGTCCTGACGCGCCCGGCGGCAGCTCGAGCGGCGACACGGACTGTCGACGGATTCGGGTTCACGTCGTCGACTACAGTGTCAGTGAGCCTGCTCGTCGTGGTCGGCGGTCGGGCATCGTCGCCAGGCCGCCGAGGGTCTGACCCTCCGGGCTTTCCCCAGGTCAGCGCCTATAGGCTGTAACGCGCCGGTAACGGCGGGCGCTGCTGCGTGCGCGCCGGAACCTGAGGAGTAGTACGTGGCCAACGTTCTCGAGCGAGTCCTGCGCGTCGGTGAGGGTCGTCTTCTGCGGCGTCTCAAGAACTACGCGGAGGCCGTCAACCACCTCGAGGAGAGCTTCGAAGAGCTCACCGACGACGAGCTGCGCGACGAGACCGTCGCGCTGCGCGAGCGTCACGCCACCGGCGAGTCGCTCGACGACCTGCTGCCCGAGGCGTTCGCCGCCGTGCGCGAGGCGTCGAAGCGCACCCTCGGCCTGCGTCACTTCGACGTGCAGCTCATGGGTGGCGCCGCCCTGCACCTCGGCAACATCGCCGAGATGAAGACCGGTGAGGGCAAGACCCTCGTCGCGACCACCGCCGCCTACCTCAACGCGATCGCCGGCGAGGGCGTGCACGTCATCACGGTCAACGACTACCTCGCCAGCTACCAGTCCGAGCTGATGGGCCGCGTCTACCGCGCCCTCGGCATGACGACCGGCGTCATCCTCTCCGGCCAGACCCCCGCACGAGCGCGCGAGCAGTACGCCGCCGACATCACCTACGGCACGAACAACGAGTTCGGCTTCGACTACCTGCGCGACAACATGGCCTGGCAGGCGCAGGACATGGTGCAGCGCGGCCACCACTTCGCGATCGTCGACGAGGTCGACTCGATCCTCATCGACGAGGCCCGCACGCCGCTCATCATCTCCGGCCCGTCGTCGGGCGAGGCGAACCGCTGGTTCGGCGAGTTCGCCAACGTCGCCAACCGCCTCATCGAGGGCACCGACTACGAGGTCGACGAGAAGAAGCGCACCGTCGGCGTGCTCGAGCCCGGCATCGAGAAGGTCGAGGACTACCTCGGCATCGACAACCTCTACGAGTCGGCGAACACCCCGCTGATCTCGTTCCTCAACAACTCCATCAAGGCCCGCGCCCTGTTCAAGCGCGACAAGGACTACGTCGTGATGAACGGCGAGGTGCTGATCGTCGACGAGCACACCGGCCGCATCCTGGTCGGGCGTCGCTACAACGAGGGCATCCACCAGGCGATCGAGGCGAAAGAGGGCGTGCAGGTCAAGGCCGAGAACCAGACCCTCGCGACCGTCACGCTGCAGAACTACTTCCGCCTCTACGAGAAGCTCTCGGGCATGACCGGTACCGCCGAGACCGAGGCCGCCGAGTTCATGTCGACCTACAAGCTCGGCGTGGTCGCCATCCCGACCAACATGCCGATGGTGCGCAAAGACCAGGCCGACCTGGTCTACAAGAGCGAGACCGGCAAGTTCGACCAGGTCGTCGAAGACATCGTCGAGCGCCACCAGACCGGCCAGCCGGTGCTCGTCGGAACGACCAGCGTCGAGAAGAGCGAGTACCTGTCGCGCCTGCTCGCCAAGCGCGGCGTCAAGCACGAGGTGCTGAACGCGAAGAACCACGCACGTGAGGCCGCGATCGTCGCGCAGGCCGGGCAGCTCGGCGCCGTGACGGTCGCCACCAACATGGCCGGCCGTGGAACCGACATCATGCTCGGCGGCAACGCCGAGTTCCTCGCCGTCGCGCAGATGCACGACAAGGGCCTCAGCCCCGTCGAGACCCCCGACGAGTACGAGGCGGCGTGGGATGCGGTGTTCCAGTCGGTGAAGGCGCACGTCGAGCAGGAGGCCGCCAAGGTCGTCGACGCCGGCGGCCTGTACGTGCTCGGCACCGAGCGCCACGAGTCGCGCCGCATCGACAACCAGCTGCGCGGACGTTCCGGCCGCCAGGGCGACCCCGGCGAGAGCCGCTTCTACCTCTCGCTCGAAGACGACCTGATGCGCCTGTTCAACGCCGGCGCCGCCGAGGCTCTCATGGGCCGCGCGCCCGCCGACATGGCGATCGAGTCGAAGACGGTGTCGCGGGCGATCCGCTCGGCGCAGTCGCAGGTCGAGGCGCGCAACGCCGAGATCCGCAAGAACGTGCTCAAGTACGACGACGTGCTCAACCGCCAGCGCGAGGCGATCTACAGCGACCGCCGCCACATCCTGGAGGGCGACGACCTGCACGATCGCGTGCAGAAGTTCCTCGACGACGTGATCGGCGAGGTCATCGACGAGCACACCGCCGAGGGCCAGAGCGACGACTGGGATCTCGAGGCGCTCTGGACCGAGCTGCAAGACCCTCTACCCGGTGTCGATCACGGTCGACGAGGTGCTCAGCGAGGTCGGCAACAGGGGCCGGCTGAGCGCGAAGACGCTGCGCGAAGAGGTGCTGTCGGATGCCAAGCTCGCCTACGAGCGGCGCGAGGCCTCGCTGGGTGCGCAGGCGACCCGCGAGCTCGAGCGCCGCGTCGTGCTCTCGGTCATCGACCGCCGCTGGCGCGACCACCTCTACGAGATGGACTACCTGAAGGACGGCATCGGCCTGCGCGCGATGGCGCAGCGCGACCCGCTGGTCGAGTACCAGCGCGAGGGCTTCGCGCTGTACCAGAACATGATGGGCGCGATCCGCGAGGAGTCGGTCGGCTTCCTGTTCAACCTCGAGGTCGAGGTGACCGGCGGCGCCGGCACGGCGACCGTCGCGGCGAAGGGTCTCGGCGAGTCCGGCGCCCCGACGCACGGGCTGTCGTACTCGGCGCCGAGCGCCGACGCCGCAGGGCGAGGTCGAGGTGCGCAACCAGCGCGGCCAGCTCGAGCAGGCCGCGACCGCGCGCGCGCAGCAGCAGCAGGCCGCGGCCGCCGCGGCGATCGCGCAGCAGCAGGGCCAGGGTCAGCCGCAGCCGCCGCAGGCTCCGCAGCAGGGCGGGCTTCGTCCGTCCGGTCAGGGCCAGCAGGCGCCGGCCGCGCGTGGTGCCTTCGGTCAGCGCACGGATGGCGGCGAGCAGGCTCCCATGAACCGGGCCCAGCGTCGCGCGCAGGAGAAGCGCGGGCGGTAGCCTCGCTCTCAGAGCACGTTGATCGCGGTCGCGCGCCAGCGGTTGTCGAGCCCCTCGAGCCGGAGCGCGACCGCGCGCACGCGCGCCCGGCCGCGCACGATGATGACGGCCTCGACGACGCCGTCGCGCGGTTCGCAGAGCGTCGTCGAGCCGATCGTGAACGACGGCCGGGTCGGCTTCTGACCCTTCGCCTGCCGCGCCCGCGACGAGATGACCACGCGCTTCAGCAGGTGGCGGTAGACGTCGTCGCTGACCCAGCGGGCGATCTGCTCGAGCTCGCGCGCGCCGGCGAGGATCTCGATCACGCACCGCGTCAGGTTCTCGAGCAGCGGACGCGGGTCGGGCAGTGCTGCGGTCGGGTGTCGGCTGCTGACCGAAGAACTCGTCGTCGTCGAACCGCGGCTTCAGCATCGGCGCTGCCGACCCCGTCGATCGCGCTCGTCGTACGCTGTCGGTCGCACCTGCTCATGTCCACCCCTGACACTTCGGCTGCGAGACCCCGTCGACGGGGCGGATCCACTCTAACCATGAGGATCGACTCAGTTGTCGAGAGCATGTCGCCAACCTGTGGAAAAACGGCGTCACATTCGGCTGTCGCGTGACTAGCGTCGCGCCATGCGCTGGGACAACCTGTTCGACGATCTCGAGAGCCAGCTGGAGCACGAACTCGGCGCCGAGGACATCGATCTGCTCGCCGAGGAGGAGCGACTGCGGCTCGGGCGGCTCGGCCTGCGCGATCGCCTCCGCGCGATGATGCCGACGCCGTCGGCGACCGACCCGCTCCGCCTGCTGCTGGTCGACGGCACCCGGCATCGCGCTCGACGCTCGGCGCGGTCGGCCGCGACTGGATCGCCGGCGAGCTGCGTGGCGACGGTCAGCGCGCCGCTCTCGTGCGTCATCCCGATCGCCGCGATCGCCGGGTGCCTTCCCGACGCCCGCGCAGATCGCGGCGAGTCGTCGACGCCGAGGCGGCGAGTCGGGCGTCGGCTCGCTCGCCGGGCGACTCGGGCTGCCGTTCGTGCTGCGCGACCTCTGCCGCCGCCGGGCCGCCCTGCACGTCGCGACCCGCGCGCGAGCCTGCTGCACGGCACGATCGACCGCGTCGGGCGCGATCACCTCGATCTGGCCGAGCACGAACCCGGGCGTCGCACGCCGGGATCGCGCCGTCCGCGCGATCCGGATGCTGCCGCTGGCCGAGATCGTGCTGGTGCGGTTCTGAGTCAGGTGACGAAGAGCTCGGGCACCGAGGCGTACTCGGCCTGGTGCCAGAGCCCGCGGCGGCGGTTCTCTTCGTACTTGTCGGCGATGTAGCTCTCGAGCACGTCACGTTCGATGCGCCAGTGGCCGTGGCCGCCGACCTTGATCGCGGGGATCTCGCCGGTGCGCACCAGCGCGTACGCCTGGCTCGCCGAGATGTTCAGGACCTCGGCGACGTCGACCAGGGTCAGGAAGCGCCCGAGGCCCGCGGAAGGGGTGATCCGTGGCCGTCATGCCTCGATTATGCGGCGGCGCCCCGGCGCCGAACCGGGGTGTGGATAACTTCGCGCGGCGTCGGCGCCGGCGCCGCCACGATGGTGCTCGCCCCACGATCCGAGGAGCTCCGTGCCCGACCTGCCCACCGCATCCCGCCGTCGTCCCGTCTTCGACGTCCGCCTGCTGATCGGCCTCGGCCTCGTCGTCGGCTCGGTCGCCGGCGTCGCTCGCCATCGTGAGCGCCGCCGATCGCCGCGTCACCGTCTACGCCGCCGCGCGACGCCTCGCGTCCCGGCGATCGCGTCGACGCCGACGACCTGCTCCCGCGCCAGGTCTCGCTCGACGGCGCGGAGACGCTGTACCTCGCGCCGGGCGACGTGCCCGACGGCGGCCTGATCGTCGACCGCGGTGGTCGCGCCGGGGCGAGCTGGTGCCGCGTCGCGGCGGTCGCCAGCGTCGAGGGCGAGCGATCGACCTCCCTCGTGCTCGCAGCTCACGCGGCCGGGTCAGCGCGGCGGTCGTCGCCGGCGCGCTCGTCGACGTCTGGGCGGCGGCCGCAGCGCGTCCGAGCGACGTCGCGATCGTCGGCGGGCTTCGGTCCGCCGATCGTCCTGACCGCGGACGCGGTCGTCGTCAGCGTGGTCGAGACGACGGCATCGTCGTCGGCGGCCGACGGCGACGCGGTCGAGGTGCTCGTGCCCGCGATCGCGGATCGCGCGGCTGCTGCAGGCGATCGCGAACGGCGACGCGCTCGCGGTCGTGCCGGCCGGCATCCCGCTGGCGCGATCGATGACCTCGTTCGCACTCGCGGTGCCGTTCGACGACGAGCAGCAGCTGGTCGCCGAGGCGCCGCGCTACGGCCACTCGGTCGTCGTGCGGTGCTCGGGCGCCGACGAGCTGGCCGCGCGGCTCGCCGCGGTCGACGGTCGAGGCCGCGCTCGTCGCGGCGGATCCGCAGTACCTGAACGCGCGCTCGTCGCCGCCTGCGACGCCGCCGGCGTCCGCCTGATCGTCGTCGCGCCGCAGGCCCGAGCAGCATCGGCTCGCGCGCATCGCTCGGCATCGTCGACGCGGTCGACGGCGCGCTCGACCTGGCAGGTCGCGGCACCGGATGCCGGCGGTGCCGAGCCGTCGCCGCCGACCGTCGTCGACGTCGACGCCTCCGACGCCGTACGACCCGCCGGCGGCCCGCGCCGGCGACGCGGAACCGTGATCGCGGTCTGGGGTCCGGCCGGCGCCCCGGCCGCACCAGCCTCGCGATCGCGATCGCCGCCGAGCTCGCCGACGCCGGGTCGACGGTCGCGCTCGGCGACGCCGACACCCACGCCGCATCGATCGACCCCGCGCTCGGTCTGCTCGACGAGGCACCCGGCTTCGCCGCCGCGTGCCGGCTCGCCGGCACCGGCGCGCTGACCGATCGCCGAGTTCGAGCGCGATCGCCGAGTGGAGCCGCTCCGGCCACTCCGGCTTCTGGGTGCTCACCGGCCTCGGTCGCCCGAGCCGCTGGCCCGAACTGACGGCGCGAGCGGGTCGCCGGCGTGATCGCCGCGGCTCGGGACTGGGTCGACGTGCTCGTGCTCGACACCGCGTCGAGCCTCGAGCAGGACGAGGAGCTGTCGAGCGACGTCGCCGCACCCCGCCGCAACGCGGCGACCATCGCGGCGCTCCGCGCCGCCGATCACGTCGTCGCGGTCGGCGGCCGCCGACCCGATCGGGCTGACCCGCTACCTGCGGGCGCACGCCGAACTGCTCGAGACGGCGGCGCCGGATCGCGGTGACGACCGTCGTGAACAAGGTGCGTTCCAGCGCGATCGGCCTCAATCCGCAGGCTCAGATCGCGCAGACCCTGTCCCGGTTCGGCGGCATCGCCGAGCCGGTGCTGATCCCGTGGGATCCGGCGGCGTTCGACGCGGCCCTCCTCGGCGGCAGGGCGCTGCGGGATGCTGCGCCGCGGTCGCCCGGCCGGCTCGCGATCGCGCACAGCTCGTCGCTCGATCGGCTCATGCCGCCGCGCGCGATCGACCCTGCGCGCCGGGCTGCGCGAGACGGCGTTCGCGCCGTCGCGCGCCGCTAGCCTGGAACGCGTGACCACGCTCTCCGATCTCATGGTCGCCCAGGGGCGACCCGACCGAGGCGGACATCGACTGGCTGCACCTGCTGGTCGCCGACGGGCAGCTGATCGCCGACCTCGCGTTCGCCGACATCGTGCTCTGGGTCCCGACCACCGAGGGCAGCTTCATCGCGGTCGCCCACTCGCGCCCGTCGAGCGCGGCGACCCTCTTCTACCGCGACTTCGTCGGGCAGGAGATCAAGCCCGAGTGGAAGCGCCAGGTCACCGAGGCGTTCGAGACCGCGCAGATCGTCGACACCGCCGCCCCCGACTGGTACGAGGAGACGCCGACCCGCGTGCGCGCCGTGCCGGTGCTGCGGCGCCTCGAGCGCGAGCGGCGCCGCGATCACCAACACCCCGATCGCCGTGCTCACCCGGCACAGCAACCTGAGCGAGGCGCGCACGCCCGAGCCGTCAGGAGCTCACGTTCAACCAGTGCGCCAACGACCTGTTCGCGATGATCGCGTCCGGCGACTTCCCCGACCTCGGCGCACCCACCGGACCGCGACGCGGAGCCCCGCGCGCATCCGACGGTCTCATCCGGCTCGACATCGACGGCGATCGTCACGTTCGCGAGCCCGAACGGGCTGTCGGCGTTCAACCGCATGGGATTCGACGGCGAGCTCGAGGGCGAGTCGCTCGCCGAGGTCACCACCGAACTGCTGCAAGGGCAAGACTCGTCGTCGACGAGTCGCTGCCCCTGGTGGTCACCGGCCGGGCACCGTGGCGCACCGACATCGAGGCGCGCGGGGTCACGGTGACGCTGCGCACCATCCCGATCCGCCACCACGGCGAGCGGGTCGGCGCGATCGTGCTGGTGCGCGACGTGACCGAGGTGCGGCACCAGGAGCAGGAGCTGATCACCAAGGACGCGACGATCCGCGAGATCCACCACCGGGTGAAGAACAACCTGCAGACGGTGGCGTCGCTGCTGCGCATCCAGAGCCGGCGGGCGCAGAACGACGCCAGCCGCGACGCGCTCTCGCAGGCGATGCGGCGGGTCAGCGCGATCGCGGTCGTGCACGACACCCTCAGCGAGGGGCTCAGCCAGAACGTCGACTTCGACGACGTCTTCGATCGCGTGCTGATGCTGATCGCCGAGGTCGCATCCAGTCACAACACCACCGTGCGACCCATCAAGACGGGCAAGTTCGGCACGCTGCCGAGCGCGTACGCGACGCCGCTGTCGCTCGCGCTGACCGAGCTGGTGACCAACGCCGTCGAGCACGGGCTCGCCGGCCGCGACGGCGAGGTCGAGATCTCGGCGAAGCGCAAGAACGACGTGCTGCGCGTGCGGGTGCGCGACGACGGGGTCGGCCTGCCCGAGGGCAAGGTCGGCTCGGGCCTCGGCACTCAGATCGTGCGCACGCTCATCGAGGGCGAGCTCGGCGGCACCATCGACTGGCACACGCTCGAGGGCGAGGGCACCGAGGTGACGATCGACATCCCGTTGCTCTGGCTGACGGCGGACTGACCGTGAGACGCACGCGCTCGCACGGTCGACGCGACGCGCAATGCGCGGTGGAGAGCGACGGCTAGCTAGCGCGACGTGCGCGAGCGGCGCGGCGCTTGAGGGCGCGACGCTCGTCTTCGCTGAGGCCGCCCCAGACGCCGGAGTCCTGGTTGGTCTCGAGCGCGTACTGCAGGCACATCTCGGTGACGGAGCAGCGGGCGCAGACGGCCTTGGCCTTCTCGATCTGGTCGACTGCCGGGCCGGTGTTGCCGACCGGGAAGAACAGTTCGGGGTCGGCGGTGAGGCAAGCGGCCTTGTCACGCCAGTCCATAGTGGTGCTCCTTGATGATGTTGCAGAGAGGTGACGTGCGCGGGTATCGGGTGCTTTCGCGCACGGTCGAAGAGAGAACGGAAACGTGGGGGGTGGGATTCCGGACTCACCTGCGACTCTGCAGGCGTCACATCAACCGTCTTTAGGGTTTCATACTTGTTACGACGATTCAATAGGTCTGAATGGGATATCTCTGTGAGTGATCGACAAAGACCACCCCTCTTCTGGGTGCTGATCGTCTTGCTGGCGGCTGAATTCCTGCTCGTCGCCGGCGCTCGCCGTGACCCTGGTGATCGAGCTTGCTGGTGGCGACGCCGACGTCGTTCGCGAGCGGCGATCGCGCTGACCGTGCTGGCCGTCATCGCCGCGGTCTGGCTCGGCGCGATCGTCGTCGGAGCCCTGCGCGGCCAGGCCTGGATCCGCGGCGCCGCCATCGTCTGGCAGGTGCTGCAGTTCGCGGTCGGGGCCAGCGCGATCTCGGGAACGTTCAGCACGCCGGCGATCGGCTGGCCGCTCGTGATCGTCGCGCTCGTGACGTTCGTGCTGCTGTTCACCAGGCCGGTCGTGGATGCGACCTCGCATCGCGAGGAGCGCGCCGACTCCTAGGCGGCTAGGCGGTCAGCCCGAGCTGCTTCTTCAGCATCGCGACGTGTCCCGTCGCCTTCGTGGCGTAGAACGTGTGGGTGATGACGCCGTTCTCGTCGAGCACGAAGGTCGAGCGGATCGCCCCGATGACCGGCTTGCCGTAGAGCAGCTTCTCGCCGTAGGTGCCCCACTGATCGTGCACCGTGTGGTCGGGATCGCTCAGGATGGGGAACGTCAGGTGGTCGTTCTTCACGAACGCCGCGAGCTTCGGCCACCTCATCCCGCGAGACGCCGACGACCCGGTATCCGGCGGTCTGCAGCTGGTTCAGGTTGTCGCGGAAGTCGCACGCCTGGGTCGTGCAGCCGGGGGTCATCGCCTCCGGGTAGAAGTACACGATCACCTTCTCGCCGCGCAGCGACGAGAGCGTCAGCGGCTCGCCGTTCTGGTCGGGAAGCGTGAAGTCGGGGGCGGTCTGGCCGGCCTCGAGGCGAGTGGGAGCGGTCACAGCGTGCATGCTATCGTTGTCCCTCGGCCCGGCAGTTTCTGGGCCATGCACCTCTAGCTCAATTGGCAGAGCAACTGACTCTTAATCAGTGGGTTCCGGGTTCAAGTCCCGGGGGGTGTACCGATCACCGCCGCACCGGCACCAGCCGCGTCAGCTGCGTCACGTGCTTCGGCTCGAGTTCCTCCAGCGAATGCACCCCGAGCAGCTTCATGGTGCGGACGACCTCGCCCGCCAGGATCTCGATCGCGCGATCGACGCCGGCACGGCCGCCGGCCATCAGCCCGTACAGGTACGCGCGGCCGATGAGCGTGAACTTCGCTCCGAGGGCGATGGACGCGACGACGTCCGCCCCGTTCATGATGCCGGTGTCGATCGTGACCTCGACGTCCTTGCCGACCTGCTTCACCACATCCGGGATCAGATGGAAGGGGATCGGGGCGCGGTCGAGCTGCCGTCCGCCGTGATTGGAGAGCACGATGCCGTCGACGCCGGCCTTCGCGAGGGTCTTCGCGTCATCCACCGATTGCACGCCCTTGATGACGAGCTTGCCGGGGAACAGCTCGCGGATCACCGTCGAGGTCGGCGAACGAGATCGTCGGATCCATGGCGGAGTCGAGCAGCTCGCCGACCGTTCCGCCGGTCGACTTCAGCGACGCGAATTCGAGCTTGGGCGTGGTCAGGAAGTCCCACCACCACCACGGGCGCGGGAGCGCGTCGACGATGGTGCCGACCGTCAGCGCGGGCGGGATCGAGAAGCCGTTCCGCTTGTCGCGCAGCCGGGCGCCCGCGACCGGGGTGTCGACGGTGAAGAAGAGGGTGTCGAAGCCGGCGGCCGCGGCACGCCGGGTCAGTTCGTACGAGACCTCGCGATCGCGCATCACGTAGAGCTGGAACCAGTTGCGCCCCCGCGGGTTCGCCGCCTTGACGTTCTCGATCGACGTCGTGCCGAGCGTCGACAGCGTGAACGGGATGCCGTGGGCGCCCGCCGAGGACGCTCCGGCGATCTCGCCCTCGGTCTGCATCAGGCGCGTGAAGCCGGTCGGGGCGATGCCGAACGGCAGCGCCGAGGGTCCGCCGAAGATGGTGCACGAGGTGTCGACGGCACGAGACATCGCGCAGCACCGACGGGTGGAACTCGATGTCCTCGAACGCCTGCCGGGCGCGGGTCAGCGAGAGCTCGGCCTCGGCGGCGCCGTCGGTGTAGTCGAACGCGGCAGTCGGGGTGCGGCGCTTCGCGATGTCGCGCAGGTCGGCGATGGTGAGCGCGCTCTGCAGCCGTCGCTTCTTGGCGCCGAACGTCGGCTTCTTGAAGCGCATCAGATCGAGGATCTCGCACGGGCGGGGGAACTGCCGCGTGACCATCTTGATCGGCTTGGGGCGTTTGGCTGTTGAGATGTCTGGATCCACCATTCGGGTCTCGTCTCCGTGTCGTGCGTGGGGCTAGTGGGTCGCGTCGTAGTGCGCGAGCAGACGGTCGCGCGAACCGCTGATGTGGTCTCGGGTGAGGGCCCCGGCACGCGGGGCGTCGCCGGCCGTGACGGCGTCGAGGATGCCCTGGTGTTGCGCGGCGACCTCGGATGCGGTGAGCAGATGGTGAGCCTGCACCTGCCCGATGCAGAGCTCGATCTCGCCCATCAGCAGGGCGTGCATGCGCGGCAGCCGGGCGCTCGGGGCGCCGCTCACCATCGCGCGGTGGAACGCGATGTCGTCGTGCGCGAACGACTCGTCGCTCGTGTGGGCGAGCAGCGACCGGTGAGCGGCGAGCGCCTCGGCGGGCAGCTCACCACCGCGGGCGAGGGCTTCGACGGCCGCGGACTCGACGATGGCGCGGGTGTCGTAGAGGTCGACGATGTCGTCGCGGGTGAGTTCGGGGACGCGCGCGGCCTGGTGCGCCTCGCGCCGCAGCAGTCCTTCGGCAACGAGCCGCTCGATGGCGAGTTTCGCGGTCGGGCGGGTGACGCCGAATCGCAGGGCGACCGCCGACTCGGTCAGCGTGCTGCCGGGGGCGACGCTCTGATCCAGGATGCCGGCGCGCAGGCTCTCGAAGATCGCCGCGGGGCGGAGAGAGGAGGCGGCATCGTTGCTCATGATTGCCAGACAATCTAGAGGATTGTCTAACAATCAGTCAAGCGTCAACCGGCTAGCGCCACCAGTCCTCGTACGGCGTCACCGGGGTGCGGCGCTTGTGCTCGGTCGCCAGGTAGCGCGCCTCGATCTTCTCGGCGACCGCCGCGTCGATGTTCTTGCCCTCCAGATAGTCGTCGATCTGGTCGTAGGTCACGCCGAGCTCGGTCTCGTCGGTCTGACCGGGCTTGCTGTCGAGCAGGTCGGCGGTGGGCGCCTTCTCGTACAGGCGGGCCGGGGCGTCGAGGTGCCGGAGCAGCGCCTTGCCCTGCCGCTTGTTCAGGCCGGTGAGGGGAGTGAGGTCGACACCGCCGTCGCCGAACTTCGTGAAGAAGCCGGTCACCGCCTCTGCAGCGTGGTCGGTGCCGATCGACGAGGAGGTTCTCGGCGCCGGCGATGGCGTACTGGGTGACCATCCGCTCGCGGGCCTTGACGTTGCCCTTGACGAAATCGGAGAGCTCGGACCCGGTCGCCCGCGGGTACTCGGCCTCGATGCCGTCCACGGCCTCCTTGATGTTGAAGGTCACCTCCTGGTCGGCCGTGATGAAGTCGAGGGCCAGCTGCGCATCCGACTCGTCGGCCTGCACGCCGTACGGCAGTCGCACCGCCGTGAACGTCGCGCGGGCCCCGCTCTCGCGCACCCGCTCGACCGCGAGCTGGCACAGCCGCCCGGCCAGCGACGAATCCTGACCGCCGCTGATGCCGAGCACGAAGCCGGCCGCGCGGGCAGCGTTGCAGGTAGTCGATGAGGAACTGCACGCGCCGCTCGATCTCGGCGGCCGGATCGATCTCGGGGGAGACGTTGAGGGCCCGGATGATCTCGGCCTGGAGTTCGCGCATGCGAAAACGCTAGCAACCCGCGGCGCGCGCGTCAGCGGGTGACCGGGTCGGGCGAGTGGTCGAGGGACCCGAGCTGGTCGCGGCGGGGGAAACCCTCCCAGTCGCCCGGGCTCGTGCACGCGAACGCCCCGGTGGCGACGGCGGTCGCCAGGCGCTGGTCCGCGCGGCAGGCCGGCGAGCAGCTCGGCGAGGTATCCGGCGACGAAGGCGTCGCCGGCACCGACGGTGTCGACGACCTGCACGGCGACGGCCGGCACGTCGTGACGCTCACCGTCGATGAGGGCGAGGCATCCGTCGGGCCCGAGCTTGATGATGACCTGGCGTCGGGCCGAGCGCGGCGAACGCGTGCGGCGGCTTCGGCCGCGTCGAGCTCCGACGCCGAGCAGCAGCTGTGCCTCGTCGAGTCCGGCGAAGACGATCGAGGCGGCGGCGGCGATCTGCCGGTAGATCGGCGCCGGCATCGCGGTCGCGCCAGAGCGACGCCCGGTGGTTGACGTCGAACGAGACCGGGACGCCGGCGTCGGCCGCGACAGCGATCGCGCCGAGCACGGCGTCGTGCGCGGTCGGCGGAGAGCGCCGGCGTGATACCGGTCACGTGCAGCAGCGCCGCATCGGGGATGCCGAGCGCCGGCAGGTCGTCGGCGCGAGAGCCGGCTGCCCGCGCTCGCCGGTGCGGTAGTAGAGCACCGGGCGCGCTTCATCGGTGGTGGGGTGCTCCTTGATCATCAGGCCGGTCGGGCGCCGTCGGCGTCCATCACCGCGTGCACCTCGACACCCTCGCCGCGCAGCTCGCGCACGATACGGTCACCGAGGCCGTCGGCGCCGATCCGGCCCGAGCCAGGTGACGTCGGCGCCCAGTCGCGCGAGACCGATCGCGACGTTGCTCTCGGCGCCGCCGATGCCGATGCGCAGACGATCGATGTCGGCGAGCGACCCGGTCTCGTCGGGGCGCAGGAGCGCCATCGTCTCGCCGAAGGTGACGACGCGACCGCCGGTCATCGCACGAGGTCCATCGCCGCGGCGCTCGCATCCCGGATGCCGTCGAAGTCGCCGGCGGCGATCGCGGCGCGGGTCGCCATCCAGCTGCCGCTGATCGCGAAGACGGACGGATGCGCGAGGTACTCGACGGCGTTCGCGGCGCTGACCCCGCCGCTCGGCATGAACCGGATGCCGGGGAACGGCCCGCCGAGCGAGTCGATCATCGCGAGCCCGCCGAGCCGATCCGCCGGGAAGAGCTTGAGCTCGGAGAGCCCGAGCCCGCAGGGCGCGCTGCACCTCGGTCGCCGTGGCGATGCCGGGCAGCACGCCGAGGCCGAGCTCGCTGCGCGCGGGCGACGACCTCGTCGTCGAAGCCGGGGCTGACGATGAACTGCGCTCCGGCGGCGGCGCACGCGTCGACCTGCGTCCGGGGTGAGCACCGTGCCGGCGCCGACGATCAGCCCGCCGTGCGCCGCCATCGCGGCCATCGCATCCAGGCCCGCGTCGGCGTGCGCAGCGTGACCTCGACGCGCCGGATGCCGCCGTCGGCGAGCGCTGCGGCGAGGTCACCGGCGCGGGCGGCATCGTCGATCACGATGACCGGCACGATGCGCGCGGCGGCAGAGGGACTCGATGACCGTCGTCATCGTCCGAGCCAGCCGCCGTCCACAGGGAGGACGATACCGGAGACGTAGTCGGAGGCCGGGCGACGCCAGGAACACCGTCGCGCCGGCGAGGTCGGCCGCCTCGCCCCAGCGGCCGGCCGGGATGCGCGACAGGATCGCCGCCGACCGGTCGGGGTCGTCGCGCAGCGCCTGCGTGTTGTCGGTCGCGATGTAGCCGGGGGCGATCGCGTTCACGGTGACGCCGCCGGCCGTCCACTCGTTGGCCAGGGCACGGGTGAGTCCGGCGATCCCGGACTTCGCGGCGGCGTAGCCGGGCACGTTGATGCCGCCCTGGAAGCTGAGCAGCGACGCCGTGAAGATGATCTTGCCCGCGGCCGCGCTCGAGCATCCCGCGAGCGATCGCCTGGGTCAGCACGAACTGGCTCGAGAGGTTCACCTCGAGCACCCGGTCCCACGCGTCGAGCGGGTGGTCGACCGCGGGGGCGCGCTCGATCGTGCCGGCGTTGTTGACCAGGATGTCGACCCGGGTGTCGCTGAGCCGCTCGGCGAGCGCCTGCGACCGCGTCGCGATCCGCGAAGTCGGTCGCGATGCCGGTGAACGATCGCCCGTGCGCGCGTGACCGCGGCCTCGATCGCGCTGCCCGCGCGTCGAGCGTGCGCGCTGACGCCGATGATGTCGGCGCCGGCGGCGGCGAGCGCCTCGGCCATCGCGAAACCGATGCCGCGGCTCGCGCCGGTGACGACGGCGGTCGTCCCGGTCAGGTCGAACGGGCCGGTCATGCCGCACCTGCCGACGTCGACGAGGATCTTCATCGCGCGCCCGTTCTCGAGGTCGTCGAACGCCGCGAGCGGTCTCGGAGAGCGGCACGATCTCGGTGATGAGCAGGTCGGCCGGGATGCGGCCCCTGTCGAGCAGGTCGACCGCGGTCTCGAAGTCGATGCGCTGGTAGACCCGCGCCCCCAGGATCGACAGCTCGCGCCAGAACACGCGCTGCAGGTTGATCTCCCGCGGCACGGATGGATGGCGACCACGACGATCGTGCCGCGCACCTTGGCGAGCGCGGTGGCTCCGAGCACGGCCTGGCGGCACCGGAGACCTCGAACACGACATCGGCGCCGGCGCCGCCAGTCCACTCCTCGACCCAGGCGACCTGGTCGGTCGGCGATCGGATCGATCGTCGTGAAGCCGAGCGCGTCGATCTGCGCGCGGCGTCCGGCGTCGAGCTCGATGACGACGACGTCGCCGCCGAACTCGCGGGCGACCGTCGCGATGAGCACGCCGATCGGGCCGCCGCCGATGACGACCGCCTTCTGGCCGGCTGCGAGCTGCGCGCGGCGCACGTCGTGCACCGCGACCGCGACCGGCTCGACGAGCGCGGCGTGGTCGAGGCGCAAGCCCGCGGGCAGAGCGACGAGCACCTCGGCAGGCACGTTCCAGAGCTGCTGCAGCGAGCCGGGGGAGTCGATGCCGATGAAGTTCAGGTTCTGGCAGATGTGCGAGTTGCCGGCGAGGCAGGCGGGGCAGGTGCCGTCCCAGTCGAGCGGCATGACGGTCACGGCGTCGCCCGGCGACCAGCCGGTGACGCCGTCGCCCACCGACTCGATCGTGCCGCTCATCTCGTGACCGAAGATCAGGGGGGTGCTGACGCGGGCATCCATGTTGCCGTGCAGGATGTGCAGGTCGGTGCCGCAGAGACCGGTGAAGGCGACCCGCACCTGCACCTCGCCGGGCGCGGGCGGCGACGGCTCCGCGGTGTCGATGCTGATCGTGCGGTTGCCGGCGTATCGAGCTGTCAGCACTGACGGCATCCCTTCTTCTCGTGGGATTCAGCATATAGAACTGATCTATCGGCGCCTAATCACGCGGTTTCGCGCTGAACTCGGCAACTTTCGGGCGAATACATCTAATGTTTAGCTCTAGGATGTGACCCACGCCTTCGACAGGAGCCTCGTTCCATGACTGCCATCACCGCCGTGACTGCGAGCGATGTGCGGTTCCCGACGTCGTTGAGCATGGACGGCTCCGACGCGATGAACAAGGACGGCGACTACTCGGCCGCGTACATCACCCTGACCACCGACGACCCGGCGCTGTCGGGCTTCGGCTTCACCTTCACGATCGGGCGCGGCAACGACCTGTGCGTCGAGGCGGCGCGCCAGCGGGCGCATGCCTCTGATCGGCCGCGACGTCGACGAGCTCGTCGGCGACCTCGGCGCCGTCTACCGCGACCTGCAGAGCGACACCCAGCTGCGCTGGCTCGGACCGGAGAAGGGCGTCGTGCATCTCGCGCTCGCCGCCGTCATGAACGCGGTCTGGGATCTCGCCGCCCGCCGCGCAGGCAAGCCGCTCTGGCGGCTGCTGGTCGACATGACCCCGAGCAGCTCGTCGACGCCGCCGACCTGCGCTACCTCTCCGACGCGATCACCCGCGACGAGGCGATCGCGCTGCTCACCGAGCTCGAGCCCACGCGCGCGCAAGCGGATCGCCGAACTCGAGGCGAGCGGCTACCCCTGCTACACGACGAGCGCCGGCTGGCTCGGCTACTCCGACGACAAGCTGCGGCGCCTCTGCCAGGAGGCCGTCGACTCCGGCTACCGGCACATCAAGCTCAAGGTCGGCGCGGACATCGACGACGACATCCGCCGGCTCGGCATCGCCCGCGAGGTCATCGGATGGGACGCCAACCTGATGATCGACGCCAACCAGGTCTGGGACGTGCCCGAGGCGATCGAGTGGGTGTCACGGCTCGCCGAGTTCAAGCCGCTCTGGATCGAGGAGCCGACCAGCCCCGACGACGTGCTCGGCCACGCGGCGATCCGCACGGCCGTCGCGCCGATCGGGGTCGCCACCGGCGAGCACGGCATGAACCGGGTGCTGTTCAAGCAGATGTTCCAGGCCGAGGCGATCGACTTCTGCCAGCTCGACGCCGCCCGCCTCGGAAGCGTGAACGAGATCCTCGTCGGTGTACTTCATGGCGCGGAAGTTCGGCATCCCGGTCTGCCCGCATGCCGGCGGCGTCGGGCTGTGCGAGCTCGTGCAGCACCTCTCGATCTTCGACTACGTCGCCGTGTCCGGAACTCTCGAGAACCGGGTCACCGAGTTCGTCGACCACCTGCACGAGCACTTCGTCGACCCGTGCATCGTGGTGGACGGCGCGTACGTGCTCCCCGGAGCGCCGGGTTACAGCGCCGAGATGTTCGGCGCGTCCGTCGACGGAGTTCTCCTTCCCGGACGGCGCCTACTGGAGCCGGGCGGGCACTCGCTCGAACGTCGCGGGATGGCGAGGCCTGATCGATCAGGCTATGGTGACGCCGTGACCGAGTTCGACGGCCTGGTCTCGATCGTCACCGGCGGCGCGTCGGGCATCGGACTCGCGACGTCGCTCGCGCTCGCCGCCCGCGGCTCGACGGTCGCCGTGCTCGACCTCTCCGTCGACGGCCTCGATGATCGGCTCCACGGGTTCGTCGCAGACGTCGCCGACCGGGGGTCGGTGGATGCGGCGGTCGCCGCGGTCGCGGAGCGCTTCGGTCGCATCGACGTCGTCGTCAACAATGCCGGCATCAGCGCCGTGGGCGCGGTCGATGAGAACGACGATGCCGAGTGGGCTCGCGTCCTCGACATCAACGTGACGGGCATGGCGCGGGTGAGCGCCGCTGCCCTTCCGTGGCTGCGGGCATCGCCGGCCGCGGCGATCGTGAACGTGTGCTCGATCGCCGCGCTCAACGGCCTGCCGCGACGGGCGCTCTACGGGGCCTCGAAGGGCGCGGTGCTGGCGCTGACCTTCGCGATGGCGACCGATCACGTGCGCGAGGGCATCCGCGTCAACTGCATCAGCCCCGGCACGGTCTCGTCGCCGTTCGTCGAGCGGATGCTCGCCGGGTTCGACGATCCGGTCGCAGAGCGCGCCGCTCTCGACGCGCGCCAGGCGACCGGGCGGATGGTGACGCCGAAGAGGTCGCCGGCGGCATCGTGTACCTGGCGAGCCCGTTGTCCGGTTCCACGACCGGGACCGCGCTCGAGGTCGACGGCGGCACCCACCACCTGCGCGTCCGACCGGTGAAGGAGCGCTGAGTGGATCGCATCATCGACACCCATGTGCACGTCTGGGATCCACGGTGCTCAGCTATCCATGGCAGACCGGCGACTACGACCGTCCCTACCTCCCGGCCGACATCCCCCGTCGGCCGCGGCGAGACGTCGATGATCTTCGTCGAGGCCGGCTGCGTCGACGGGCTGCGCGAGGCGACGTGGGTGGCCGGCCTCGACTGGCCGGAGCGGGTCGGCATCGTCGCGCAGGTCGACCTGACGCGGGGTGATGCTCGCCGGCCCGCATCGACGACGTGGCGGCGCGTGGATGGCGTGGTCGGCGTGCGCTGGAACCTGCAGGACGAGCCGCTGGAGACCTTCGACTCCGACGAGCTCGTCGCCGGTCTGCGGCGGGTGGCGGAGCGCGAGCTCACCTTCGACGCCTGCGTCCGCAATCACCAGCTGGCCGCGCTCGCGAGACTGGTCGCGCGGGTGCCCGAGCTGCTGGTGGTGCTCGATCACCTCGGCAAGCCCGATGCCGCTCAGCCGCCGGAACCGGAGTGGCAGTCGAACCTGCTGGCACTCGCCGGCCTGCCCAACGTCTCGATCAAGCTGTCCGGGGTGCCTCCCGAGGCCGATCCCGGCGCTGCCGGTCGGACCCCAGGCGGCACTCTGTCTCGAAGCGGCCGTCGACGCCTTCGGCACGGCGCGGTGCATGGTGGGCAGCGACTGGCCGGTCTCGTCGCTGACCGATCACCGCAGCGGTCAGCCCGGCGAATGGTTCGACCTCGTGCTGTCGTCGCTCGGCGCGTCGCCGGACGAGCGCGCCCAGCTCGGGTGGCGGACGGCCTCGGAGTTCTACGGCATCTAGGCTGCCGTCTCCTAGTCGGCCTCGGGGTCCTCGTCCGCGTGCGCCGCACTGAACTGCTCGACACCGAGCAGGTGGGTCGCCATGCGGATGCGCGCGCGCTCCGGATCGTGCCGCAGCAGCTCGTCGAGGATCGCGCGGTGCTCGGCCTGCGTCTCGCGCACCGATCCGCGATGCGAGATCGCGCGCCAGAGCCGCGCGCGGAAGGTCCGTCCGACGAGGGTGTCGATGATGGCGGCGAGCGGACGGTTGCCGCTGGCCCGCGCGATGAGGCGGTGGAACTCGGTGTCGGCGTGGATGAACGCCTCGAGATCCATGTCGGGCTCGCTCTCGAGGATGGCGTCGACGACGCCCAGCACCCGGTCGAGTTCCGAGAGGTCGTCATCGGTCACCCGGGTCGCGGCGAGCGCGACGCTCTCGGTCTCGAGCACCCGCCGCACGGCGAGCATGTCGGCGATGTGGACGGGCTGGTGGAGGTCGGCCAGGAAACCCAGCGGGCTGAGCAGGATGCCGGGGTCGAGCGAGGTCACGTACGTGCCGTCGCCCTGCCGGGTCTCGAGCACGCCGAGCGCCGCGAGCGCGCGGACGCCCTCACGCAGCGATCCGCGAGACACCCCGAGCTGCGCCGCGAGGTCCTTCTCGATCGGCAGCCGGGAGCCGGGCTCGAGCTCGCCGCGGGTCAGCATCCCCTTGACGCCGTCGATGACGACATCGGTCTGGGAGCGGGGCTTCTGGTCTGCGTCCTCGTCGGCCATGACGCACAGTGTACGGACGATCAGACGAATCTGGACTGATCCGATCTATTGCGCGTCGAAAACCGGTGAATAGGACTGAACATGGCGCAATATCGAGGTAGACATCGGATGATTGAGCGGCTACAGTCGCAATATTCAGCGAGGAGGCTGGTCAGTGCCAGGAACGCGATCGAGGCCATCCGGCAGGAACGATCGAGGCCGTCCTGGCAGGAACACAGACCGCCTCGGTTGCCCAGTTTTCGGCCAAGGATGTCGAGCCGAACATCGACACCGGTACCGAGATGGTGACGAAGGACAACGCGGCCGACTTCCAGTAACCGCGTTCTGAAGCACCGAGGCGCATGCTAGCGCGGAGCACCTGTCGCATTGACATCGCAGATCGTATACGATCGGTGGCGTGCTGGATGAGACCCGCATCACCGAGATCGCCGCCGAACTCGACGTCGCGCGACGCGATCACGCCCAGGTGCCGCTGCTGACCACCCGCAATCCGGGCATGACCGTCGAGGACGCGTACCGCATCCAGGGCCTTTGGGCCGACGGGCAGCTCGCCGCCGGTCGTCGCCTGGTCGGGCGCAAGATCGGACTGACCTCGAAGGTGATGCAGGTCGCGACCGGCATCACCGAGCCGGACTACGGCGTCATCTTCGATGACATGGTCTACGCCAGCGGCGACACGATCCCGTTCGACGCGTTCACGACGCTGCGGGTCGAGGTCGAGCTGGCGTTCGTGCTCGCGAAGCCGCTGAACGGGCGCCGGGGTCACGGTCGACGAGGTGCTCGCCGCGACCGAGTACGTCGTGCCCGCGCTCGAGATCCTCAGCTCGCGCATCGAGCTCGAGGGCCGGACGATCGTCGACACGATCTCGGACAACGCGGCGATGGGTGCCATGGTGCTCGGCGACACCCACACCGACCCGGCGGCTGTCGATCTCCCGTGGGTCTCCGCGATCCTGCGCCGCAACGGCGACATCGAGGAGTCGGGCGTCGCCGCGGCCGTGCTCGACCATCCGGCCACCGGCGTCGCCTGGCTCGCCGGCAAGCTCGCGCAGCACGGCGCCTCGCTCGCAGCCGGCGAGACCATCCTCGCCGGATCGTTCACCCGCCCGATCTGGATCGAGCGCGGAGACGAGCTGCTCGCCGACTACAAGGAACTGGGGACCATCGCATGCCGATTCGAGTGACCGGTCAAAGACCGCACCGACCCTCCGTGACGACCTGACCGCCGCGAAACGCCCGCTGATCGGCATGTGGCTGTCGACCGGGAGCCCGCTCGTCGCCGAGATCTGCGCCGGCAGCGGTCTGGACTGGGTGCTCATCGACGCCGAGCACGGTCCCAACGACCTCACGTCGATCCTCCCGCAGCTGCAGGCGCTCGCCGGGTACCCGGTCACCGCGCTCGTGCGGCCGCCGATCGGCGACACCGTGCTCATCAAGCAGTACCTCGAGATCGGCGCGCAGAACCTGCTCATCCCGCTGTGCGACACCGCCGAGCAGGCGGCCGAGCTCGTGCGCGCGGTGCGCTATCCGCCGCACGGCGTCCGCGGGGTCGGCAGCTCGCTCGGCCGGTCCTCGCGCTGGGGACGGGTCGAGGGCTACCTGACGAACGTCGGCGACTCGATCTCGCTCTACCTGCAGATCGAGACCGCCACCGCGGTCGCCAATGCCGAGGCGATCCTCGCGGTCGACGGCGTCGACGGCGATCTTCGTCGGCCCCGCCGACCTGGCGGCGTCGATGGGCCACCTGGGCGAGTCGGGGCATCCGGATGTCGTCGCCGCGGTCGAGCACTGCCTCGCTCTCGCGCGCGCGGCCGGCAAGCCCGCCGGCGTCTACGCCGCCGATCCGGAGCTCGCCGACCGCTACATCGCGGCCGGCGCCTCCTTCGTCTGCGTCGGCGCGGACGTGTCGATCCTCGCCCGCGGTACAGAGGATCTCGCGTCCCGCTTCATCACAGGAGGCGGCAAATGACCGACGCGCTCGCCCGCCCCGGCAAGATCATCGCGGTGCACCTGAACTTCCGCTCGCGCGCGGAGCAGCGCGGTCGCACTCCCGCGCAACCCGTCGTACTTCTTCAAGCCGTCGTCGTCGATCGCCTCGACCGGCGACGAACTCGAGCGCCCGGCCGGCACCGAACTGCTCGCCTTCGAAGGCGAGATCGCGCTCGTCATCGGCACCCGTGCGCGCCGCGTCACGCCCGAGCAGGGCTGGGCGGCGGTGTCGGGTGTGACCGCGGCGAACGACTTCGGGCTCTACGACCTGCGCGCCGCCGACCGCGGGTCGAACGTGCGCTCCAAGGGCGGCGACGGTTTCACGCCGCTCGGACCGGTCGTGATCCCAGCGACAGGACTCGACCCGGCCGCACTCCGCGTGCGCACCTGGGTGAACGGCGACCTCGTGCAGGAGGGGACGACCGACACGCTGCTCTTCCCGTTCGGGCAGCTCGTGGCCGACCTCTCGCAGCTGCTGACGCTGGAGCCCGGCGACGTCATCCTGACCGGCACGCCAGCTGGCTCGTCGGTCGTCGTCCCCGGCGACACGGTCGAGGTCGAGGTCGACGCTCCGGCTTCCGGGCTCACCACCGGACGGCTCGTCACGCGCATCACCGAGGGGACGGTGCCGTTCGGCGACGTCGGGTCGACTGCCCGAGGTGGACGACGCTCAGCGCATCGAGGCCTGGGGCGACGCGGCGGCCGGCCGGCCTCGGGCAGCAGCAGGTCAGCGACGAGGTGCTCGCCCAGCTGCGCAGTGTCAGCGTCGCCACCCTCAGCGTGCAACTGCGTCAGCGCGGATACGACGACGCCTCGATCGACGGCGTCGCCCCCCTGCGCCCCGGCGCACGATTCGCCGGAACCGCGCGCACCCTGCGCTACGTGCCCTTCCGCCCCGACCTCTTCGCCGAGCACGGCGGCGGGTTCAACGCCCAGAAGCGGCTGTTCGACGCGGTCGGCCCCGGCGAGGTCATCGTCATCGAGGCCCGCGGCGACGCGAGTGCCGGAACGGTCGGCGACGTCCTGGCGTTGCGCGCCCAGGTGCGCGGCGCCGCCGGGATCGTGACCGACGGAGCGGTGCGCGACGCCGACGTGGTCGGCGCGCTCGACATCCCGACCTTCGCGCGCGGGGCGCACCCCGCCGTGCTCGGCCGCCGCCACATCCCGTGGGAGACCGACGTGACGATCGCCTGCGGCGGCACGACGGTGCAGCCCGGTGATGTCATCGTCGGCGACGGGGACGGGGTCGTCGTGATCCCGCCGGCGCTGGTCGCCGAGGTCGCGGCCGCTGCCGTCGAGCAGGAGAGGGAAGAGGAGTTCATCGCCGAGCAGGTGCGCCGGCGGCGCGTCGGTCGACGGGTTGTTCCCGATGAACGCCGAGTGGCGCGCGACAGTACGAGGCGCGGCATCGAAGAAGGCGAAGAAGTGACCGCCCTCAGCAAGAGTCGCAACTGGCGTACAACTACCTTCGCGAGCGCATCGACGACGGCCGGTTCGTCCCCGGCTACCGGCTGGTGCTCGGCGCCATCGCCAAGGAGCTCGGCGTCAGCGTCGTGCCGGTGCGCGAGGCGATCCGGCTGCTGGAGGCCGAGGGGCTCGTGACCTTCGAGCGCAACGTCGGCGCGCAGGTCGCCCTGCTCGAGGAGCAGGAGTACCTCTACACGATGCAGACCCTCGCGCTCGTCGAGGGGGCGGCGACGGCGCTCTCCGTCCCGGCGCTCACGGCCGACCACATCGCGCGGGCGCGCGCCATCAACGCCCGCATGATCGAGTGCCTCGAGCATTTCGAGCCGTTGCGCTTCACCGAGCTCAACCTCGAGTTCCACTCCGTGCTCTTCGAGGAGTGCCCGAACCCGCACATCCTCGACCTGGTGCAGCGCGGCTGGAACCGGCTCACCGTGCTGCGCGACTCCAGCTTCAGCTTCGTGCCCGGCCGCGCGCGCGAGTCGGTCGCAGGAGCACGAGGCTCTGCTGCAGCTCATCGAGAGCGGCGCCGACCCCCTCGAGATCGAACTCGCCGCACGCCGGCACCGCACCGCGACGCTCGACGCGGTGCTCACCCACCAGGCCGGGCACAAGCATCCGGTCACCGCTCGCCTCGTGAAGGAACCGCACATGACGCACTTCATCCCGAAGAACCTGCCCGACCGCATCCGGCACTACATCGACGGCGCCTTCGTCGACAGCGTGGAGGGCGGCACCTTCGACGTGCTCGACCCGGTGTCGAACGAGACCTACGTGCAGGCGGCCGCCGGCACGAAGGCCGACATCGACCTGGCCGTCGCGTCGGCGACGAGGGCGTTCACGCGACGGACCGTGGCCCCGGATGCTGCCACGCGACCGCGCGCGCGTGCTGAACAGGATCGCCGACGCCGTCGAATCGCGCGACCGCGAGCTGGCGGAGTGGGAGACCTTCGACACCGGCCTGCCGATCACCCAGGCACTCGGGCCAGGCGCAGCGCGCGGCCGAGAACTTCCGGTTCTTCGCCGACCTGATCGTCGCCCAGTCCGACGACACCTACAAGGTGCCCGGCAGGCAGGTCAACTACGTCAACCGCAAGCCGATCGGCGTCGCCGGGCTCATCACCCCGTGGAACACGCCGTTCATGCTGGAGAGCTGGAAGCTCGCCCCCTCGCTCGCCTCGGGCTGCACCGTCGTGCTGAAGCCGGCCGAGTTCACGCCGCTGTCGGCGAGCCTGTGGGCCGGGATCTTCGAGGACGCCGGGCTGCCGCAGGGGGTGTTCAACCTGGTCAACGGGCTCGGTGAGCAGGCCGGCGATGCCCTGGTCAAGCATCCGGATGTCCCGCTCATCTCGTTCACCGGT
The DNA here is from genome assembly GCA_963730045.1 of uncultured Actinomycetota bacterium. Taxonomy (GTDB): domain Bacteria; phylum Actinomycetota; class Actinomycetes; order Actinomycetales; family Microbacteriaceae; genus JBDSKH01. The sequence goes on from CAVSPQ010000006.1 coordinate 412,476, forward strand.
GAGAGCAGCACCGGGCCAGCTGATCTTCGGCAACGCGGCGCCGTTCCTCAAGGGCCTCTCGATGGAGCTCGGCGGCAAGTCGCCGGCCGTCGTGTTCGCCGACGCCGACCTCGACGCTGCCATCGACTCGACGCTGTTCGGGGTGTTCTCGCTGAACGGCGAGCGCTGCACGGCCGGCAGCCGCATCCTGGTCGAGCGCGCCGATCTACGACGAGTTCTGCGAGCGCTACGCCGAGCGGGCGAAGCGCATCGTCGTCGGCGACCCGCACGACGAGAAGACCGAGGTCGGCGCGCTCGTGCATCCCGAGCACTACGACAAGGTGATGAGCTACGTCGAGATCGGCAAGACGGAGGGCCGGCTGCTGGCCGGCGGCGGGCGACCGGAGGGCCTCCCGACCGGCAACTACGTCTCGCCCACGGTCTTCGCCGACGTCGCACCGACCGCGCGGATCTTCCAGGAGGAGATCTTCGGCCCGGTCGTCGCGATCACGCCCTTCGACACCGACGAGGAGGCGCTCGCGCTCGCGAACGGCGTCAAGTACGGCCTCGCCGCCTACCTCTGGACCAGCGACCTCACGCGCGCCCACACGTTCGCGCAGAACGTCGAGGCCGGGATGGTGTGGCTCAACTCGCACAACGTGCGCGACCTGCGCACGCCGTTCGGCGGGGTGAAGGCGTCCGGCCTCGGGCACGAGGGCGGCTACCGCTCGATCGACTTCTACACCGACCAGCAGGCCGTGCACATCTCGCTCGGCCCCGTCCACACCGCGCGCTTCGGCGCCGCCTGACCTGGCCCAGATCAAGGAGATTCTCATGGTCAACCCCTCCATGCCCAGCCCTCCCGACATCGTTCGGTGCGCATACCTCGATCTGGTCGTCACCGATCTCGCCGCAGTCTCGTGACTTCTACGTCGACGTGCTCGGGCTCGACCGTGACCGAGGAGGACGATGGCGCCATCTACCTGCGCACGCCTCGAGGAGTTCATCCACCACAACCTGGTGCTGCGGCAGGGGCCGGTCGCTGCGGCGGCGGCGCTCGCATTCCGGGTGCGCACGCCCGAGGACGTCGACCGCGCCGAGGAGTACTACACGGCACTCGGCTGCCGCACCGAGCGCAAGCAGAACGGCTTCGTCGCCGGCATCGGCGACTCGGTGCGCGTGACCGACCCGCTCGGCTTCCCGTACGAGTTCTTCTACCAGGTCGAGCACGTCGAGCGGCTCGCCTGGCGCTACGACCTGTACACGCCCGGCGCGCTGGTGCGCCTCGACCACTTCAACCAGGTCACGCCCGACGTGCCGGCCGGGATCGAGTACCTCGAGGGCGTCGGCTTCCGCGTCACCGAGGACATCCAGGACGAGGACGGCGTCACCTACGCGGCCTGGATGCGGCGCAAGGACACCGTGCACGACACGGCCCTGACCGGTGGCAACGGTCCCCGCCTGCATCACGTGGCGTTCTCGACGCACGAGAAGCACAACATCCTGGCCATCTGCGACAAGCTCGGCGCACTGCGGATGTCGGATCGGATCGAACGCGGCCCCGGACGCCACGGCGTCTCGAACGCGTTCTACCTCTACATCCTCGATCCCGACGGTCACCGCATCGAGATCTACACGCAGGACTACTACACGGGCGATCCCGACAACCCGGTCGTCACCTGGGACGTGCACGACAACCAGCGCCGCGACTGGTGGGGCAACCCGGTGGTGCCGAGCTGGTACACCGAGGCGTCGCCCGTGCTCGATCTCGACGGCAACCCGCAGCCGCTCGTCGAGCGCGACGAGCCCAGCGAGCAGGCCGTGACGGTCGGCGCCGACGGCTTCTCGTACACGCGCAAGGGCGACACCGACGAGGGGTTCAAGCTCGGGCACCAGGTGTAGTGCCCTCGTCCGGGGCCCGGATGCCGGGGCGTCGCCCCTAGGTGATCGTCGGCCCGTCGATGGGCGGCTTCGTCGGCGTGATGTTCGATCCGTCTCCGCCGCATCGCCTCTCGACAGCGCGTCACCCGCCTGCGCCATCGCCTGCTGCGATCGACTCGCGGTGTCGATGTGCCGTCGTAGACGCCGGCCGCCTTCAGCTTGGTCATGATCGGCCGCGGCCTCAGCCGCCTCGGCCGCCTTGCGCTTCTTGCGGCTGCGGCGCACGATCTCGAAGCCGGTCACGGCGATGACGAAGCCGATGATCCCGACGATCATGAAGCCGTCGCCGATCAGTTCGTGCCAGTCCATGACGACGGGGATGAAGGCGCCGCCGATCCACGCGACGGCGCTCGCGAGCGCGATCGACACCGCCGACGATCATGAGCACCAAGCCGCCGATGACGCGACCGACCGTGGCGACCGGAGTCTCGTCCTCGCCGCCCGTCAGATCGAGGGTGAACGCGGCGTTGTCGTCGCTCATTCCGGCACTCTACTGCTCGGGATGCCGCGGCTGCGAGAGCGGACGCTCAGCCCGAGAGCACCGCGAGAGCGTCGATCTCGACAGCGATCTGCGTCGCCGCGAAGGCCACGACCACGGTGGTGCGCGCCGGGAGCACACCGCTCGGCGAGTGCGCGGGGACGAACGCGTCGTACACGGCGTTCATCGCCGCGAAATCGGCGCTGTCGCGCAGGTAGACCCGGATCGAGATGACGTCGTCGAACGTGGCGCCGCCCGCCTCGAGGATGGCGTTGATGTTCTTCAGCACCTGCGCGGTCTGGCTGCTCACGTCGTCGCCGACGTACTCGCCGCTGGCGGGGTCGACCCCGACCTGGCCCGCCACCTGCAGCAGCGGCCCCTTGCGGACCCCCTGCGAGAACTGGGGCAGCGGCGGGGGAGCGAGAGTGGTCTCGACACGGTGCTTGAGCGTCATGCGTTCACGTTATCGCGAGGGGCGGCGGGGTTAGCGTGGGGAGGTGGTCAGGTTCGAGGGCGTCACGGTCGTCGACGGCACGGGCGCTGCGCGCTACGTGGCGGACGTCACGATCGAGGGCGAGCGGATCGCGCGGATCGAGCGCGACGCGAGCCCGGCATCCGGACTCGCCCTCGCTCCGGGGTTCATCGACATGCACGCCCATGCCGACCTCGCGCTGCTGGCCGACCCGGCGCAGCTCGCCAAGCTCTCGCAGGGCGTCACGACGCAGGTCATCGGGCAGGACGGCGTCGCGTACGCGCCGGTCGACGACGCCGGCGCTCGCGCTGGTGCGCCGGCAGATCGGCGGCTGGAACGGCGACCTCGACGACGACGCCTTCGCCTGGCGCGACGTCGCCGGGCTGCTGGGACGCCTGGAGGGCGCTGCGCTGGGCACGAACACCGCGTTCCTCGTCCCCCAGGGCAACCTGCGGCTTCTGACCGTCGGCAGCGCCGACCGACCCGCGAGCGAGGCCGAGCTCGACCGGATGCGGGGGCTGCTCGCCGAGAGCCTGGCCGCGGGGGCGGTCGGCATGTCGAGCGGCCTCACCTACACGCCCGGGATGTTCGCGAGCACGGCCGAGCTCGAGGCGCTGTGCACGGTGGTCGCCGAGCACGGCGGATACTGGGCGCCGCACACCCGCGGTTACGGCCGGGGAGCGCTGGGCGCGTACGCCGAGGTGATCGGCATCGGCGTCCGTACCGGCTGCCCCGTGCACCTCACGCACGCGACCATGAACTTCGCCGCGAACCGCGGGCGTGCCGCTGAGCTGCTCGCCCTCATCGACGACGCGCTCTCCGCGGGCGCCGACATCACGCTCGACACCTATCCGTACCTGCCGGGGTCGACGACGCTGGCCGCCCTGCTGCCGGGGTGGGCGCACGCGGGCGGGCCGGACGCGACGCTTCTGCTGCTGGGCGACACCGAGGCGCGCGAGCGGATCCGGGCGGCGCTCGAGGAGACCGGTTCCGACGGGGCCCATGGCGAGACCGTCGACTGGTCGGCGATTCAGATCTCGGGGGTGTCCGATCCGGAGCTCGAGTCCGCCGTCGGCCGCACGGTCGCGGAGTGGGCGGAGCTGCGCGGCGAGGATCCGACGACGGCCGCGCTGGAGCTGATGCGCTCCGACCGGCTCGGCACCGGCATCCTGATGCACGTCGGCGACGAGGACAACGTGCGCGCGATCATGCGGCACCCGAATCATTGCGCCGGAAGCGACGGCATCCTGGTCGGCGGGCGGCCCCACCCGCGGGCGTGGGGCACGTTCGCACGCTACCTCGGCCACTACTCGCGCGAGCTCGGGGTGCTCGGTCTCGAGGAGTGCGTGCGCCACCTCGCCGGCACGCCGGCCCATCGCCTCGGACTCCCGGATCGCGGTGTCGTGCGCGAGGGCGCGGTCGCGGATCTGGTGCTCTTCGATCCCGACACGGTGATCGACCGGGCGACGTTCGCCGAGCCCCGCCTGCCCGCGGCCGGGATCGTGGACGTGCTGATCGCCGGTGAGTACGTGGTCCAGGATGCGGCGCGCACCTCGGTCGCCGCGGGACGCGTGCTGCGCGGCGCCTGACATTCGTGCCCTCCATCTCGTCGGAAGGACGGCGGTGGTTATCCGAGTGACCGGCTGGGGCTGGGCAATGTCCGCCCTCTTGTTTACACTGTCCACATTGTGTGCCCGCGCCATCGGGCACGAGCTCACGAGGCCGATGAAAGGTGAATACGCGATGATCGACGAACTGCGCGACGGACGGGCCGGCACGGCGGTGCTTCCCGGCGACGAGGACTGGGGCGCGAACCCGCCGATCTATCCGCCGCCCGGTGACCCCGGTGGCCGTGGTCAGGCCAGAGACGCCAGAGCAGGTCGGTGAGGCACTGCGCTTCGCGGCCACGCACGGCATCGGGGTCGGCGTTCGCAGCGGCGGCCATGGCAGTGGCCATTTCGACAACGACAGGCGGTCTCGTGATCGAGCTGTCGAACTTCACCGGCATCGAGGTCGACGGCACCACGGTGCGTATCGGCGGCGGCGCGGTCTGGGGCGACGTCGCGGCCGAACTCGCGAAGCACGACCTCGCCCTGACGTCCGGCGACACCAAGAGCGTCGGCGTCGGGGGCCTGACCCTCGGCGGAGGCGTCGGCTGGATGGTGCGCGAGCACGGGCTCGCCCTCGACAGCCTGATCGCGGCCGAGGTCGTGCTTCCGTCGGGCGAGGTGGTCACGGCCAGCGCCGACGAGCACCCCGACCTGTTCTGGGCGCTGCGCGGCGGTGGAGGCAACTTCGGCGTCGTCACCACCTTCGTGTTCCAGGCGCACCCGCTCGACGGCGTGGTGTTCGGCACCCTGAGCTACGCGGTCGATGGTGCCGCCGACGTGCTGAAGGGCTGGCGCGACGTCATGCGCGACGCACCGGAGAAGTTCAATTCGACCTTCCTGGTCATGCCGGCGATGGGCCCGGGCATGGAGGCCGCCGCGCAGGTCGATCGTGTTCCACCCGGGCCGGGTCGTCGCCGCCGCGGAGCCGCAGCTCGAGAAGCTGCGCGCCCTTCCCGGGTTCCGCAGCGAGGACATCGCCGCGAAGGACTACACGGACGCGCTCGACGACCCGCACCCGTTCGAGGGCGAGATGCCGACGATCACGGGCGACAACGGATTCGCGGCCGACCTGGACGACGCGACGATCGACGCGCTCGTCGCGGCCCATGCATCCCTCGCCGTCGGCTTTCTCATGGTGCGTTACCTGCGGGGCGCGTTCAACCGGGTGCCCGCTGACTCCGACGGCGTGGGCGTTCCGCGACGCGGAGGCGATGCTCATGCTCGCGGCCTTCCTGCCGCCGAACTCGTCGCGCGAGCTGATCGACGGGGTTCACGCGACCTGGAAGCCCCTGCTGTCCGTCACCTCCGGCACCTACGGCAACTTCGCGCAGGAGTCGGGCGAGGCGATGACGTCCCTCATCTATCCGGAGAAGACGCTCGCCCGGCTGCGCGAGGTGAAGCGCAGCTACGACCCGCAGAACCTCCTGCACGCCAACCACAACGTCGTGCCGTAGCACCGCGATGACCTGACGCGAGAGCCCCCGCCCGGCGGACCGGACGGGGGCTCCCGTTCACTGCGAACTGCGGGCTACTTCTTCTTGGGCGCGTCCTTCTTGCCGAAGACCTCGCCCTCCATGGCGTCGTAGCCCTCCTTCTGCGGGTCTCCGTGCTTGCCGCCGCTGATCGCGTACTCCTCCTCGGGCGAGAGCACCAGATTGTGCCGCCCGATGAGCGCGAACAGGATGACCGCGACCACGTAGACCACCGCGATCGCGATGATCGCCGGCAGGAACGTCGGGATCAGCAGGAACCCGACGAAGGTGAGCGCGGCGATGATGCCCGCCACGACCGCACCGGCGATTCCGAGCGGGCTCTTGTACGGACGCGACGCGTTCGGGAACTTCCGGCGCAGGATCACGAACGACACCATCTGCAGCAGGTACGAGAGCACCGCACCCCAGATCGCGATGTTCAGCACGATCGCACCGGCGGGGCTTCCCGAGCCGCCGGTCGCATCCACCACGACCAGCGCGATGAACCCGATCACGGCGCCGACGATCAGCGCGATGTACGGGGTCTGGCGCTTGCCGGTCAGCGAGAGCGCCTTCGGGTAGTAGCCGGCCCGCGACAGCGAGTACATGTTGCGCCCGTAGGCGAACATGATGCCCTGCAGCGAGGCGAGCAGACCCGAGCAGCGCGAACGCCGCGAGCAGCGCCGCGACCTCCGGCGGCAGGAACGCCCGGAAGCCGTCGAGCAGCGGCTCGACCGAACTGCCCATGAACTCGGCTCCGGTGACCGCGGTGTTGACGAACAGCACGACGATGCCCGAGATGACCAGCGTGATCAGGCCGACGATGCCGGCCTTCGGGATGTCCTTGGCCGGGTTGTGCGCTTCCTCCGCCGCGAGCGGCAGTTCCTCGATGCCGAGGTAGAACCACATCGCGAACGGCAGGGCGCCGAGAATGGCCGCGAATCCGAACGGCAGGAAGACCGAGTTGCCCTCGGTCGGCTCGATGTTCCACAGGCTGGAGAAGTCGACCGCGTTGGCGCCGAACGCCATGATCACGAAGACGGCCAGGATCGCCAGCGAGATGAACGAGATGATCAGCGCGAACCGGAACGACACCGCGGCGCCGGCCGAGTTGAGCGCGATGAAGATCAGGTAGAGGACGATCCACCAGATCCAGGCGAGACCCTGGTCGACGAGGCTGAAGCCCATCAGGCCGCTGGTGACGCCGTCGAGGTAGGACGCCGAGAAGTAGACGATCACCGCGGTGGTCGCGACGTACTCGATCGTCTCGGCGAGGCCGGTGACGAATCCGCCGAACGGACCCATCGCCGAACGGGCGAACGAGTAGGCGCCGCCGGTGTGCGGCTGAGCCGCCGCCATCTCGCCGATCGAGAACAGCATGCCGAAGTACATGATCGTGACGATCACGAAGGCGATGATCATGCCGCCGAAGCCGGCTGAGCCGATGCCGAAGTTCCATCCGGAGAAGTCGCCCGAGATGACGGCCGCGACGCCGAGGCCCCAGAGCCCCCACACTCCAGCCGTGCGCTTCAGGCTGCGCTTCTCGAAGTATCCGGCGCCGGCGGCCGTATAGGTCGCGCCTCCGGCCTTCTTGGTGTCTGACATTCCAGTCCTTTCCGCAGGGGGGAACGGTGGAGCCAGCCAGGAACGACGGCGTCCACGCTTGAAAGAGAGAATGGCGCTCATTGGTACCCCGTGTCTACCTTTGGATGTAAACGACTCGTTACACCTTCGGGACTTCCGCGATCGGCGATGGTGTGTAATGGTCGGAATCCACCGAATGGGAGAGCACATGGGCGTCCGCTCCGGGAACCTGACCCTCGACGAGCTGAACGGCCTCATCGACAAGCGCGAGATCGACACGGTGCTGCTCGCCTTCCCCGACATGCAGGGCCGGCTGGTCGGCAAGCGGGTGTCGGCACGGCTGTTCCAGGATGAGGTGGCCGCCCACGGCGCGGAGGCCTGCAACTACCTGATCGCCGTCGACGTCGAGATGAACACGGTCGGCGGGTACACGCTCTCGAGCTGGGAGACCGGCTACGGCGACATGGTGCTGAAGCCCGACTTCGACAGCCTCCGTCTCATCCCGTGGCTGCCCGGCACGGCGATGCTGATGGCCGACCTGACCAGCACGAGCGACGAGCCGCTCATCCAGAGCCCGCGCGAGGTGCTGCGCACCCAGCTGGCCCGCCTCGAGAAGGCGGGGCTGACCGCGTTCGTCGGCACCGAGCTCGAGTTCATCGTCTTCGACGACACGTTCCGCGAGGCGTGGGCGAAGGGCTACACCGGCCTGACGCCGTCGTCGGACTACAACATCGACTACGCCGTCCTGGCATCCACCCGCATGGAGCCGCTGCTGCGCGACATCCGCCTGGGCATGGAGGGCGCCGGCATGTACTGCGAGGGCGTCAAGGGCGAGTGCAACTTCGGCCAGCAGGAGATCGCGTTCAAGTACACCGAGGCGCTCGCCACCTGCGACAACCACACGATCTACAAGAACGGCGCCAAGGAGATCGCCGACCAGCACGGCAAGGCGCTGACCTTCATGGCCAAGTTCAACGAGCGCGAGGGCAACAGCTGCCACATCCACCTGTCGGTGCGCGACGCGAAGGGCAAGGCCGTGATGGCCGGCGACGGGCCGAACGGGTTCTCGAAGCTCATGGAGCACTGGACCGCCGGCCTGCTCGCCACCATGCGCGAGCTGACGCTGTTCTTCGCGCCGAACATCAACTCGTACAAGCGCTACGTCGAGGGCAGCTTCGCGCCGACGGCGGTCGCGTGGGGCATGGACAACCGCACCTGCGCGCTGCGCGTCGTCGGCCACGGGCCGTCGCTGCGCGTCGAGAACCGGGTGCCCGGCGGCGACGTGAACCCGTACCTTGCGGTCGCCGCGATCATCGCGGGCGGCCTGCACGGCATCGAGAACGAGCTGGAGCTGGAGCCGGAGCTCACCGGCAACGGCTACACCTCGAAGAAGCCGCGCGTGCCGTCGACCCTGCGCTCGGCGACCGAGCTGTTCGAGAAGTCGAAGGTCGCGAAGGAGGCGTTCGGCGACGACGTCGTCGCGCACTACCTGAACAACGCGCGCGTCGAGCTGGCCGCCTACGACGCGGCCGTCACCGATTGGGAGCGGGTCCGTGGCTTCGAGAGGTTCTGAGGTGCGGCCGGTCATCGGGCTGACCAGCTACCGGCAGCGCGCGCAGACCGGGGTCTGGGACGTGCAGGCCTCGTTCCTGCCCGCCGTCTACATCGACGCGGTCACGAAGGCCGGCGGCATCGCCGTGCTGCTGCCGCCGCAGGACCCGGTCGACGCCGACGTCGCCACGCAGGTGCGTCGACGGGCTCGACGGGCTGATCGTCACCGGCGGCGGCGACGTCGCGCCCGAGCGCTACGGCGCCGAGCGGCACGAGAAGACCGATCCGCTCAACGCGATGCGGGATGCCTGGGAGGACGCGCTGCTCGCGGCGGCGATCGAGCGCGAGGTGCCGTTCCTCGGCATCTGCCGCGGCCTCCAGGTGCTCAACGTCAACCGCGGCGGCACGCTGCTGCAGCACCTGCCCGACGTGGTCGGCGACGACCGCTACAACAAGGGCGGCGGCAACTTCTCGACCAACAGCGTCGAGATCGATCCGGGCACCGAGCTCGTCGGGCATGCTCGACGGCGACCGCGAGCTGGACGTCAAGAGCTACCACCATCAGGCGGTACAGGATGTCGGGGCGGGCCTGCGCGTGACGGCCCGCTCCGGCGATGGCACCATCCAGGCCCTCGAGCTGGAGGGCGTCCCGTTCGGCGTCGCCGTGCAATGGCATCCCGAGGAGGACGCCGCCGAGGACGTGCGGCTCTTCGCGGGACTGATCGACGCCGCCAGGGCAGCACCGGAGTGTGCGCGCATGAGCGCCGCAGCATCCACCACCCTCATCAACCCGTCCGACGAGACGGTGCTGCAGGAGGTCGTGCACACGACGCTCGAGCAGGTGGATGAGGCGGTCGCCCGCGCGGGCGAGGCGCAGCGGTCGTGGGCCGGCTCTCGCCCCGGCCGACCGCGCCGGCGCGCTGCGCGCGCTTCGCGGCAGCCGTCGACGACGCACGTCGAGGAGCTCGCCCAGCTGGAGGTGCGCAACTCGGGACACCCGATCGGCTCGGCGCGCTGGGAGGCCGGCCACGTCCGCGACGTCCTGAACTACTACGCGGGCGCGCCCGAGCGGATGATCGGGCAGCAGATCCCGGTCGCCGGCGGCATGGACGTCACGTTCCACGAGCCGCTCGGCGTGGTCGGCGTGATCGTGCCGTGGAACTTCCCGATGACGATCGCGTCGTGGGGATTCGCCCCGGCGCTCGCCGCCGGCAACGCGGTGCTGCTGAAGCCCGCCGACTGGACCCCGCTGACCGCGATCCGCCTCGGCGAGCTCGCGCTCGAGTCGGGTCTGCCGAAGCACCTCTTCCAGGTGCTGCCCGGTCGCGGCTCGGTCGTGGGGGAGCGCTTCGTCACCCACGAGCAGGTGCGCAAGATCGTGTTCACCGGATCGACCGAGGTCGGCAAGCAGGTCGCCGCCGGATGCGCGGCGCAGGTCAAGCCGGTCACGCTCGAGCTCGGCGGCAAGAGCGCCAACGTCGTGTTCGCCGACTCCGATCTGGAGAAGGCGGCCGCGACGGCGCCGGGGTCGGTGTTCGACAACGCCGGCCAGGACTGCTGCGCGCGCAGCCGCATCCTGGTCGAGCGGCAGCGTGCTCGATCGGTTCCTGGAGCTGCTCGAGCCTGCCGTGCAAGGCGTTCAAGGTCGGCTCGCCCGCCGACGAGGCGACCGAGATGGGCCCGCTCGTCTCGAAGGCGCACCGCGAGAGCGTGCAGGCGTTCCTCGACGGGCCGGATGCGAAGGTCGCCTTCCGCGGATCGGCGCCCGAGGGTCCCGGGTACTGGATGCCGCCCACCGTGCTGCTGCCCGGCATCCCGCACCGACCGCGTCGCGACCGAGGAGATCTTCGGCCCGGTGGTCAGCGTGCTGCCCGTTCGACGACGAGGCCGACGCGATCGCGCTCGCCAACGACAGCGTCTACGGGCTGTCCGGGTCGATCTGGACCAACGACCTCGGCCGCGCGATCCGGGTCGCGCGCGGCATCGAGAGCGGCACCCTGTCGGTCAACTCGCACTCGTCCGTGCGCTACACGACGCCGTTCGGCGGCGCCAAGCAGAGCGGCCTCGGCCGCGAGCTGGGACCGGATGCCGCCCTCGCCTTCACCGACACCAAGAACGTCTTCTTCGCCTCCGAGTTAGGACATCAGCATGGATCTCACCAAGCGTCTCGCCGGCCGCGTCGCCGTCATCACCGGCGGCGCCAGCGGCATCGGCCTCGCCACCGCGAAGCGCTTCGCCGCCGAGGGCGCGAAGATCGTCATCGGCGACGTCGTCGACGCGAAGACGGGCGACGCCGCAGCCGCGACGGTCGGCGGTACCTTCGTCAAGGTCGACGTCACCGACAAGGCCGAGGTGGATGCGCTGTTCGACACCGCGGCGTCGACCTACGGCTCGGTCGACATCGCCTTCAACAACGCGGGCATCTCGCCTCCCGACGACGACTCGATCGAGACCACCGAGCTCGAGGCGTGGGACAGGGTGCAGCTCGTCAACCTCACCAGCGTCTACCTCTGCTCGCGCGCCGCGCTGCGGCACATGGTGCCGGCCGGCCGCGGCTCGATCATCAACACCGCCTCGTTCGTCGCGGTGCTCGGCTCGGCGACGTCGCAGATCTCGTACACGGCGTCGAAGGGCGGCGTGCTCGCGATGACCCGCGAGCTCGGCGTGCAGTTCGCGCGCCAGGGCATCCGGGTCAACGCGCTCTGCCCCGGGCCGGTGAACACGCCGCTGCTCAAGGAGCTGTTCGCGAAGGACCCGGAGCGCGCGCAGCGCCGCCTCATCCACGTGCCGGTCGGCCGGTTCGCCGAGCCGGAGGAGCTCGCGGCCGCGGTCGCGTTCCTCGCCAGCGACGACGCCTCGTTCATCACCGCGTCGACGTTCCTCGTCGACGGCGGCATCAGCGCCGCCTACGTGACCCCGCTCTGACCATGCCCGCTCACGAGACCCGGACCCGGGACGGGCCTCGGCGCTGGCGTCGCAGCAAGGTCCGGAAATGGACCTGCTCAGAGCTCCAGCGCGCTCGACGACGCCGTCTTCCGCCCGGTCCGCGCCGGCAACTCGCTCGAGGACACCACCGCGCGGCTCATGCAGACCATCCGGCTCGGCGTCGTCCCGCCCGGCGGCACGCTGCCCTCCGAGCGCGAGCTCGCGGTGCGGTTCTCGGTCAGCCGCGACACCGTGCGCGAGGCGATCCGCGAGCTGAGCGACACCGGCTACCTGACGCTCGCGCCGCGGGCGGTACGGCGGCACGTTCGTCAGCGATCCGCTGCCCGGCGCCGCCCGTCGCCCCGGTCGATGCCGCCGACGGCGACGGAACTCGACGACCTGCTCGGGCTGCGCGAGATCCTCGAGGTGGGTGCGGCACGTGCCGCCGCGACGCGCACCCTCGACGGCGAAGCCCGCGCCCTGCTCTGGACGCGCCTCGGGGAGGTCGCCGCAGCATCCACCGCCGACTACCGCCGACTCGACTCGCGGCTGCACCTGACGATCGGCGAGATCGTCGGGGTGCCGTCACTGGTGACGGTGCTGGCCGACAACCGCACGCGGCTCAACGAGCTGCTCGACAGCTTCCCGCTGCTGCCGCGCAACATCGAGCACTCGAACCGGCAGCACGAGGCGATCGTGCTGGCGATCCTGTCGGGCAACGAGGAGGGCGCGGCGGAGGCGGTGCGCGAGCACCTCGAAGGCTCGGCCGCGCTGCTGCGCGGGTTCCTGACCTAGGCTCCGGTCAGCTCGCGGGCTTGCGCGGCTTCGGCACCGGCTTCGTCGCGGGCGTCGCCGGCTTGACCGCCGGTGCGGTCGTCGGTCGGTGCGCGGCAGCCGCCGCGGCGACGACGGGAGGCGTCGGCCGCTTCGGGAAGACGCCGGCGTCGTGGCCGTTCTGCGTCAGGTAGAGCTTCGCGGCGCGGGTGGCGATCAGCAGGAAGCGCACCAGCAGCATGAGGATCGCGATCCAGATGAGGAAGGCGATGAAGGCCGTGATGCTCCAGCCGATCCCCAGCAGACCCCGAAGATGCCGTCCGGTCGTCCGTCGCCGTAACCCCACATCAGTAGTCCTCCAATTCGTCATCACGCGATTTCTCGATGACCGTGCCGATCGCGATCGCGAGCGTCGCGCCCCAGCTGAGCCAGAGCAGGATCAGGCGCCAGTCACGCGGACCGCTCTTCGTCGTCTTCGCCAGGCCGAACGCGCCGAACAGGGCGCTCAACACGCTGGTGTTGAGGAGGAACTTGCGCATGCGCCGACCTCCGGAACGGTTCGCCTCAACGCTACCGCCGTCGGCCGCGACCCGGCAGCCGCACCCCGGCGACTCCCAGGCGCGGGTCAGCCTCGGGCGGCCTTGCGCGCGCGGCGCGCATCGCGGCCCGACGCACCGGCGGGCACCGGCAGCGGCTCGCGCACCGCGTGGTCCTGTGCCAGGTGCTCGCGCGCGAAGGCGACGGTCTCGATCAGCAGGGCGAGCTTCTTGCGCGAGTCGCGCACCTTGTGGGTGACGACCTCGGCGACGACCGAGCCCGACCAGCCGCTGTCGCCAGGTACTGCAGCGTCTCGGCGACGGGCTGCGTGCCGCGGCCGGGCGCGAGGTGCTCGTCGAAGATGTTGCCATCGTCGGCCGACTTGGTGCCGTCGCAGAGGTGGATGTGGCGCAGGCGGTCGCCCATCGCCATCGCCATCTCGAGCGAGTCGCGCCCCGAGAGCGAGGCGTGCGAGAAGTCGAGGGTCATGGCGTCGACGTCGAGGTCGAGCGGATCGGGGCTCGGGGCGTAGGCCTTGAGGCTCTTGCCGGCGATCTTCCACGGGAACATGTTCTCGACGCAGATCTCGATGCCGGTCTTCTCGCCGACCTCGCGCACGATGCGCTCGAAGTCGGTCGCGTACGTCGCCTGCCAGCGGAACGGCGGGTGCACGACGACCGATGACGCGCCGACCTCGGCGGCGAGCTCGGCCGACCTCAGCAGCTTGACCCCCGGATCCCGGCCCCACACGTTGCTGGTCGAGCAGCAGCACCGGCGCGTGGATCGCGAGGATCGGCATCGAGTACCGGTCGCTCAGGGCGAGCAACGGCGCGGCCGTCTGGGTCGCGGAGTCGTTGGTCACCATGACCTCGATGCCGTCGTAGCCCGCGATGCGACCGAGTCGGAAAGCGGCTTCGAGACCGAGGGGAAAGGCACACGAAGTGCTCATGCCGATGGAGATCATTCCGTCCAACCTAATGGGCGGATGTGTCGGTCGCGTGACGCGGCGGGGAATGTCCGTGACGGGTGATTCGGAGCCGACGCAACCCCCGGAGGTGCGTCCGAGTTCCGGCTGATAGCGTGACGGAATGGCCGACGAGAAGTATTCCTTCGTCGTCGTGTCCAACCGTCTTCCGGTCGACCACGTGGTCGACGACGACGGCAACGCCGGATGGAAGGCCTCCCCGGGCGGTCTCGTCACGGCGCTGGAACCGGTCATGCGATCCACCGACGGCGCCTGGGTCGGCTGGGCGGGCCAGCCCGATCTCGAGCTCGCCCCGTTCGACAACGACGGCATCCGCATCGTGCCGGTGCCGCTCAGCCCCGACGACCTCGAGATGTACTACGAGGGCTTCAGCAACGACACCCTCTGGCCGCTGTACCACGACGTGATCGCGCAGCCCGGGTACCACCGGGTCTGGTGGGACAGCTACCACGACGTCAACCAGCGGTTCGCGGATGCCGTGGTCGCGATCGCGGCGCCCGGCGCGACGGTCTGGGTGCAGGACTACCAACTGCAGCTGGTGCCCCGGATGCTGCGGCTGGCACGCCCGGACCTCACGATCGGGTTCTTCAACCACATCCCGTTCCCGGCATATGGCATCTACTCGCAGCTGCCGTGGCGCACCCAGATCATCGAGGGACTGCTCGGCGCCGACGTCGTCGGGTTCCAGCGCATCGCCGATGCCGGCAACTTCTCCCGCGCCGTGCGCCGGCTGCTCGGCTTCTCGACGAAGAGCCCGTTCATCGAGGTGCCCGCCACCGAGACGAGCCCCGGCCCGCCGGGTGATGGCGCGCCCGTTCCCGATCTCGATCGACGTCGAGAGCTTCGAGCAGCTCGCGCAGCAGCCCGACGTGCAGGCGCGCGCGGCGCAGATCCGCGACGACCTCGGCAACCCGCAGACGATCATGCTCGGCGTCGACCGGCTCGACTACACCAAGGGCATCGGCCACCGGCTCAAGGCGTTCGGCGAACTGCTCGAGGAGGGCCGGCTCGCGGTCGAGGACGTCACCCTGGTGCAGGTCGCGAGCCCGAGCCGCGAGCGGGTCGAGGCGTACCAGCAGCTGCGCGACGAGATCGAGCTGACCGTCGGGCGCATCAACGGCGACTACGGCACGATCAGCCACCAGGCCGTGAGCTACCTGCACCACGGCTTCCCGCGGGAGGAGATGGCGGCGCTCTACCTGGCCGCCGACGTCATGCTGGTCACCGCGCTGCGCGACGGCATGAACCTGGTCGCCAAGGAGTACGTCGCCGCGCGCTTCGACGAGGACGGCGTGCTGGTGCTGAGCGAGTTCACCGGTGCCGTCCGACGAACTGAAGGCCGCCCTGCTGATCAACCCGCACGACATCGACGGCGTCAAGGACGCGATCGTGCGCGCGGTCGACATGCCGCGTCCCGAGCGCCGCAAGCGCATGCGGTCGATGCGCCGACGGGTGCGCGAGAACGACGTGCAGCACTGGTCGGAGACGTTCCTCTCGGCGCTGCGGGCGGCCAGCTCCGGCGCCTCGGAGGAGAATCCGCTCGGCGACCTCGAGTGGACCGTCGACCGGCCGATGCGTCGGCGTCGATGAACAGCCGCCGATGACCGAGAGGCTCCCCGAGCGACTGCTCGCGTCGCTGCGCGAACTCGCCCGCCAGCGCCGGCTGCTCGTCGCGCTCGACTTCGACGGCACGCTCGCGCCCGAGGTCGACTCGCCCGAGCAGGCGCGCGCGCTGCCCGAGTCGCGGGATGCGGTGCTGCGGCTGCTGCGGATGCCCAGCACCCGCGTCGCCCTGGTCAGCGGTCGCTCGCTGCGCAGCCTCGAGCAGGTCGCCGACCTGCCCGACGAGACGCTGCTCGTCGGATCGCACGGCATCGAGATCCGGCTCGACCATCCCGACGACCGCGTCAGTCTGAACACGGCCGAGCTCGAGCAGGTCGACGTGCTGCACGAGGTGCTCGGCGAGGTCGCCGACGCGATCGACCAGGTCTGGCTCGAGGTGAAGCCGGCCGGATTCGCGCTGCACACCCGGCTCGCCACCGAGCACAACTCGCGCGTCGCGCACCTGGTCGCGCTGAGCGAGGCGAGCGCCGAGATCGACGGACTCACGGTGCGCGAGGGCAAGAACGTGCTCGAGTTCTCGGTGCGCTCGACGACGAAGGGCGAGGCCGTCGAGCACCTGCGGCGCTACGTCGCGGCCGACGCCGTGTTCTATGCCGGCGACGACGTCACCGACGAGGACGCGTTCGCGGCGCTGCTGCCGCACGACGTCGGCGTGAAGAGCGGGCCAGGGCCCGACCGAGGCGGCGTTCCGGGTCGCGGCCCGCGAGGAGATCGCCGCCGTGCTCACCGCGCTCGCGACCTTCCGCGACGGCGACGTGCACGAGCAGTAGCGCGCCTCGCGCGTCGTTCGGACATGTGCCGCTGCTCTGAGCGACGCGCGTCAGCGACCGCTCTCGCGCGGCGGTACCCTCGACTCATGCCGGACAAGCCCGCATCCATCGACCACAAGCCCCGCTCCCGCACGGTCACCGACGGCATCGAGGCCACCACCAGCCGCGGGATGCTGCGCGCGGTCGGCATGGGCGACGCCGACTGGGACAAGGCGCAGATCGGCATCGCGAGCTCGTGGAACGAGATCACCCCGTGCAACCTGTCGCCTCGCCCGCCTCGCGCAGGCGGCCAAGGAGGGCGTGCACGCCGGCGGCGGCTACCCGCTGCAGTTCGGCACGGTGAGCGTCTCCGACGGCATCTCGATGGGCCACGAGGGCATGCACTTCTCGCTGGTCAGCCGTGAGGTCATCGCCGACTCGGTCGAGGTCGTCATGCAGGCCGAGCGCCTCGACGGCTCGGTGCTGCTGGCCGGATGCGACAAGTCGATCCCGGGGATGCTGATGGCCGCCGCGCGGCTCGACCTGGCATCCGTGTTCCTCTACGCCGGATCGATCGCGCCCGGCTGGGTGCGCCTCAGCGACGGCACCGAGAAGGACATCACGATCATCGACTCGTTCGAGGCGGTCGGCGGCGTCAAGGCCGGCACCATGAGCGAGGAGGACGCGCACCGCATCGAGTGCGCGTTCGCTCCCGGCGAGGGTGCCTGCGGCGGCATGTACACCGCGAACACGATGGCGAGCGTCGCCGAGGCGCTCGGGCTCTCCCTGCCCGGCTCGGCGTCCCCGGCCGCCGCCGACGCGCCGCCGCGACTACTACGCGCACCGCTCGGGCGAGGCCGTCGTGAACCTGCTGAACAAGGGCATCACGGCGCGCCAGATCCTGACCAAGGAGGCGTTCGAGAACGCCATCGCGGTCGGCATGGCGCTCGGCGGCTCGACCAACATCGTGCTGCACCTGCTGGCGATCGCGCACGAGGCCGAGGTCGAGCTGACCCTCGACGACTTCAACCGCATCGGCAGCAAGGTGCCGCACATCGGCGACCTCAAGCCGTTCGGCCGCTACGTCATGAACGACGTCGACCGTCGCGGCGGCCTCCCGGTGCTCATGAAGGCGCTGCTCGACGCGGGACTCATGCACGGCGACTGCATGACGGTCACCGGCAAGACCATGGCCGAGAACCTCGCCGACCTGAACCCGCCCGCCGCTCGACGGCGACGTGCTGCGCACGCTCGACAACCCCATCCACGCGTCCGGCGGTCTCACGATCCTCAAGGGCTCGCTCGCCCCCGAGGGCGCCGTCGTCAAGACGGCCGGCTTCGACGCCGCCATCTTCGAGGGACCGGCCCGCGTGTTCGAGCGCGAGCGCGCGGCGATGGATGCCCTGACCGCCGGCGAGATCAAGCACGGCGACGTGGTCGTGATCCGCTACGAGGGGCCGAAGGGCGGACCGGGCATGCGCGAGATGCTCGCCATCACCGCCGCCATCAAGGGCGCTGGGCTCGGAAAAGATGTCCTACTATTGACGGACGGACGATTCTCAGGCGGCACAACCGGCCTGTGCATCGGCCACATCGCGCCGGAGGCGGTGGACCAAGGTCCCATCGCATTCCTGCGGGATGGTGATCTGATACGGGTCGATATAGCTGCCCGGTCGATCGACCTACTCGTCGATCCGGCCGAGTTGGAAGCCCGCCGCGACGGCTGGGCTCCTTTGCCTCCGCGCTATACCCGTGGCGTTCTCGCGAAGTACACCAAGCTCGTGCACTCGGCATCCGAGGGTGCGGTCACGGGGTAATTCGCCCTCCGCTCACCATCTCGACGAAGGACCACCATGACTGCCTCGGCAGACCCCGCACCCGCTCCGGCTCCGCGCCAGCGCCGGCCAAGAGCAAAGAGCCGCCGATCATGACCGGCTCGGGGGCGATCCTCGCCAGCCTCGAGAAGCTCGGCGTCACCGACGTCTTCGGCATCCCCGGCGGCGCGATCATGCCGTTCTACGACGAGCTGATGGCCTCGACGTCGATCCGCCACATCCTGGTGCGTCACGAGCAGGGCGCCGGGCACGCCGCCGAGGGCTACGCCGCCGCATCCGGACGCGTCGGCGTCGCGATCGCCACCTCCGGCCCCGGCGCCACCAACCTCGTCACCGCGATCGCCGACGCCCACATGGACTCGGTGCCGATGATCGCGATCACCGGCCAGGTGTTCTCGACCAGCATGGGCACCGACGCGTTCCAGGAGGTCGACATCGTCGGCATCACGATGCCGATCACGAAGCACTCGTTCCTGGTCACCGATCCGGCCGAGGTGCCGGCGCGTTCTCGCCGCCGCGTACCAGATCGCGACGACCGGCCGCCCCGGTCCGGTGCTGGTGGATGTCACCAAGGACGCCCAGCAGAAGTCGGCCCCGTTCATCTGGCCGCCCAAGATCGACCTGCCGGGGTACCGGCCGGTGCTCAAGGCGCACGGCAAGCAGATCGTCGCGGCGGCCGAGCTGCTCGTCGCGTCGAAGAAGCCGGTGCTCTACGTGGGCGGCGGCGTGATCCGCTCGGGTGCCGGACGCCGAGCTGCTGAAGCTCGCCGAGAAGACCGACGCGCCCGTCATCACGACGCTGATGGCGCGCGGCGCGTTCCCCGACTCGCACCCGCAGCACCTCGGCATGCCCGGCATGCACGGTTCGGTGCCGGCGGTGCTGAGCCTGCAGGAGAGCGACCTGATCATCGCCCTCGGCGCCCGCTTCGACGACCGCGTCACCGGCAAGGTCGCCGACTTCGCGCCGCTCGCGAAGATCGTGCACGTCGACATCGACCCGGCCGAGATCGGCAAGATCCGCCAGGCCGACGTGCCGATCGTCGGCGACGCGAAGGAGGTCATCATCGACCTGCTCGCGGCGTACACCGACGCGGCGAAGAAGCAGAAGCCCGACCTCACCGAGTGGTGGACGCGCCTCGACAAGCTGCGCGCCGACTTCCCGCTCGGGTACACCGACGACCCCGACGACGGGCTGCTCGCGCCGCAGACGGTCATCGAGCGCATCGGCGCAGCTGAGCGGACCCGAGGCGATCTACGCCGCCGGCGTCGGCCAGCACCAGATGTGGGCCGCGCAGTTCATCAAGTACGAGCGTCCGCACGCCTGGCTCAACTCCGGCGGCGCGGGCACGATGGGCTACGCGGTCCCGGCGGCGATGGGCGCCAAGGTGGCGCAGCCCGACCGCCTGGTGTGGGCGATCGACGGCGACGGCTGCTTCCAGATGACCAACCAGGAGCTCGCCACCTGCACCATCAACGACATCCCGATCAAGGTCGCGATCATCAACAACTCGTCGCTCGGCATGGTGCGGCAGTGGCAGACCCTGTTCTACGACGGCCGTCACTCGTTCACCGACCTGAACACCGGGCACAAGAGCTCGACCGAGCAGACCCGGATGGTGCCCGACTTCGTGAAGCTGGCCGAGGCGTACGGGGCGCTCGGCATCCGGGTCACGAAGCCGGAGGAGATCGACCCCGCGATCAAGCTCGCGATCGAGACCAACGACCGTCCGGTCGTCATCGACTTCGTGGTCAGCCGTGACGCGATGGTCTGGCCGATGGTTCCGCAGGGGGTGGGCAACTCGTCGGTGCAGTACGCCCGCGACCACGCCCCGGCATGGGAGGAGGAGTAAGCCATGTCAGCGTCACGTGCTCTCCCTCCTCGTCGAGGACAAGCCGGGTCTGCTGACCCGCGTCGCCGGCCTGTTCGCCCGTCGCGGGTTCAACATCGAGTCGCTCGCCGTCGGTCATTCCGAGATCGACGGGCTGTCGCGCATCACCGTCGTGGTGGATGTCGAGGACCTTCCGCTCGAGCAGGTCACCAAGCAGCTGAACAAGCTCGTCAACGTGATCAAGATCGTGGAGCTCGACCCGTCGCAGGCCGTGCAGCGCGAGCATCTGCTCGTCAAGGTCAAGGTCGACAACGTGACCCGGTCGCAGATCCTCGAGGCGGTGACGCTGTTCCGGGCGCGCGTCGTCGACGTGTCGACGGACGCCCTCGTCATCGAGGTCACCGGCGACAGCGGCAAGGTGCAGGCGTTCCTGCGCATCCTCGAGCCGTACGGCATCAAAGAGATCGCGCAGTCCGGCCTGCTGGCCATCGGCCGCGGCAGCAAGAGCATCACCGAACGAGTTTTCAAGAACTGACCATCAACCCGTACGGAGCCAGCGAACGGGCTGACGTCGCACTCGCCGCAACGAGAACAGGAACACAGTGACCGAGATCTTCTACGACAAGGATGCCGACCTCTCCCTCATCCAGGGCAAGAAGGTCGCCGTCATCGGCTACGGCTCGCAGGGCCACGCCCACGCGCTGAACCTGCGCGACTCGGGCGTCGAGGTCAAGATCGGCCTGAAGGAGGGCTCGAAGTCCATCCAGAAGGCCGAGGAGGCCGGGTTCGAGGTGCTGACCGCCGCGGACGCCGCCAAGTGGGGCGACGTCATCGTCATCCTGGCTCCCGACCAGCACCAGCGCGGCCTCTACGCCGCCGACATCAAGGACAACCTGGAGGACGGCAACGCCATCCTGTTCGGGCACGGCTTCAACATCCGCTTCGGCTACATCGAGGCGCCGGCCGGCGTCGACGTCATCATGGTCGCGCCCAAGGGCCCCGGCCACACGGTGCGCCGCGAGTACGAGGCCGGTCGCGGCGTGCCCGTGATCGTCGCCGTCGAGCAGGATGCGACCGGCGGCGCGTGGGAGCTCGCCTGGAGCTACGCCAAGGGGATCGGCGGCCTGCGTGCCGGCGGCATCAAGACCACGTTCACCGAGGAGACCGAGACCGACCTCTTCGGCGAGCAGGCCGTGCTCTGCGGCGGCACGTCGCAGCTCGTCCAGTACGGGTTCGAGACCCTCATCGAGGCGGGCTACCAGCCGCAGATCGCCTACTTCGAGGTGCTGCACGAGCTGAAGCTCATCGTCGACCTGATGTGGGAGGGCGGCATCGCCAAGCAGCGCTGGAGCGTCTCCGACACCGCCGAGTACGGCGACTACGTCTCCGGCCCGCGCGTCATCGACCCGTCGGTCAAGGAGCACATGAAGGAGGTGCTCGCGGACATCACCTCGGGCGCCTTCGCCGAAGCGCTTCATCGCCGATCAGGATGCCGGTGCCCCCGAGTTCCTGGAGCTGCGGGCCAAGGGCGCCGCCCACCCGATCGAGGAGACCGGCCGCGAGCTGCGCGCGCTCTTCGCGTGGAAGCAGCAGGACGCGGACTACACCGAGGGCAGCGCGGCGCGCTAGCCCTTCGAGACCTCGATCGCGGTCACGCCCGGCGAATCCGATCCACACGCGGTCTTCGCTCTCGACGATGGTGAGCAGCACGTCGTCGCACTGCACGCAGCGCGCGACGGCGCCCATCGCATCCAGGTAGACCATCGCGGTCGCGAGCACCTCGACGGTGCCGCATCCGGGGCAGCGGATGGATGCCATGGTGCCGTCGAACGCGAACAGGTCGGCGAGGTGCCCGGCGAGGGCGTTGCCGTCGACGTGGGTCAGTGGTCATCAGGAGCCTCCGAATCGCTCGGTGCGGATGGATGTCGCGGCGTGGCCGAGCTCGATCAGCCAGTCGGCGACGACCTCGACGAACGCGGTGGGACCGCAGACGTAGATGCGGGGAGCGCGGTCGGGGGCGAGGGTCGCGGCCTGCAGCGCCGCCTTGGTGAGCCGGCCGGCGGCGGTCGGCCAGCCATCCGGGGTCTCGCGCGTGTAGATGAAGTCGACGCCGGTGAGCGCGTCGAGCTCGTCGCGGAAGAACACGTCGGCGGGCGTGCGCACCGAGTACAGCAGGCGGAACTCGGTCGCGTCGCCGGCGCGCGGCGTGCGCCGACAGCATCGCGATAGAGCGGCACGACGCCCGAGCCGCCGGCGATCAGCTGCACCGGGGCGGGCGCGGTGTCATCGGCGGCCGGGCGGCCGCCAGACGAAGTACGCGCCGAGCGGACCGTGCAGCTCGACCTGGTCGCCGACCGCCACGTCGTGCACCAGGAACGGCGACACCTCGCCGTCGGGCAGCTCGTCGACCGCGAGGACGACGCGCGTGCCCTCGCCGGCCGACGCGATCGAGTACGAGCGCTGCGCCTGGTACCCGTCGGGCGCGGTGAGCCGGACGTCGAGGTGCGAGCCCGGCGTCGTTGCCCGGCCAGGTGGGCACGTCGAGGGTGATGCGGCGGGCGGTCGGCGTCTCGGGCGTGACCTCGACGACGGTGCCGGCGTGCCAGGCAGCGGGGCGGCGGCCCATCACCAGTAGCGCTCCTCCTGCCACGGGTCGCCGTGCAGGTGGTAGCCGGACTGCTCCCAGAATCCGGGGTCGTCGGTCGGCATCATGGTCAGCGCGCGCACCCACTTGGCGCTCTTCCAGAAGTAGAGGTGCGGCACCAGCAGCCGGGCGGGCCCGCCGTGCTCGGGGTCGAGCGGCTCGCCGTCGGCCTCGAACGCGATCCACGACTTGCCATCGAGCAGGTCGTCCAGCGGCACGTTGGTCGTGTAGCCGCCGTAGCTGTGCGCCATCACGTAGTCGTACTCCGACTCGACGTTCTCGAACAGCTTGTCGAGCGGGACGCCGCGCCACGCCATGTCGAGCTTGGTCCAGTGGGTGACGCAATGGATGTCGACGGTGACGTCCTCGACCATGGCCTGCATCTCATCCCAGGTCCACGAGTGGTCGGTGCCGGTCTCGTCCTTGATCTCGAACTTCCACTCGTCGGTCTCGACGCGCGGGGTCGGGCCGGCGCTGAGCACGGGCCAGTCCTCGACGAGCGTCTGACCGGGAGGGAGGCGGGGGTTCTCTTCCCGGTTGCGACCGGAGAATCCGCGGGTGATGAACGACATGGCGCCCCTTCCGTTGCCCCGACTCTAGTGACGCGCCCGCCTAGAGTGAAGGCATGACCCTGGCCCTCGGGATGCCGGCGCGTGCGGCGCGACCCGAGCGCTGCGCCGTCGATCGACGGGCGTCCGGATGTCGACGGCCTCGTCGACCGGTTCGGTCGCGTCGCGCAGGACCTGCGGGTCTCGATCACCGAGAAGTGCTCGCTGCGCTGCACGTACTGCATGCCAGAAGAGGGGCTGCCGGCGATCCCGCGGGACGACCTGCTGTCGGCGCCCGAGATCGCCCGGCTGGTCGGGATCGCGGCGAGCAGGCTCGGGGTGCGCGAGGTGCGGTTCACGGGCGGCGAGCCGCTGACTCGCGGCGACCTCGTCGACATCGTGCGGCTGTCTGCGGAGGCGGCCCCCGGCATCCCGTTGTCGATGACGACGAACGGCATCGGGCTCGACACGCGCGCCGCCGCGCTGCGGGCCGCCGGGCTGTCGCGCATCAACGTCTCGCTCGACACCGTCGACCGCGAGCACTTCGCCCGGCTGACGCGGCGCGACCGGCTGCCGCGCGTGCTGGCCGGGCTGCGCGCCGCCGCCGACGCCGGGCTCGGGCCGATCAAGGTGAACGCCGTGCTCATGCGCGAGACGCTCGCCGACGCGCCCGACCTGCTGGCGTTCGCGCTTGCCGCACGGGCTGCGGCTGCGCTTCATCGAGCAGATGCCGCTGGACGCCGACGCCGCCTGGCGCCGCGACAACATGGTGCCCGCGGCCGAGCTGCTCGTCGGTGCTCGGGTCGCGGTTCGCGCTGACGCCGGTCGGTCGCGACGACCCGTCGGCGCCCGCCGAGGAGTGGTCGGTGGATGGCGGGCCCGCCACGGTCGGGATCATCGCGTCGGTGACGCGGTCGTTCTGCGCCGCGTGCGACCGCACCCGCATCACCGCCGAGGGCACGGTGCGCTCGTGCCTCTTCGGCGACGACGAGACCGACCTGCGCGGGCTGCTGCGCTCGGGCGCGCCGGATGAGCGCGATCGCGGACCGCTGGCGCGCGGCGATGTGGGGCAAGCAGGCCGGCCACGGGATCGACGCGGCCGGGTTCGCGCCGCCGGTGCGGTCGATGGGGGCGATCGGTGGCTGAGGTGCGGTACTTCGCGGCGGCGGCGGAGGCCGCCGGGCGTGACGCGGAGATCGCTCGACGCCGCGACCGTCGGCGAGCTGCGCGCTCTGCTCGAGGCGACGCTACGGCGAGCCGATGGCGCGCGTGCTGCGCTCGGGCTCGTTCCTGGTCGACGGGGTCGTGTCGCGGGATCCCGAGCGCGCGCTCGGCGCGCGCGTCGACGTGCTGCCGCCGTTCTCGGGCGGCTGAACCTCAGAGCCCGACCCACTCGGTCTCGCCGTCGGCGAGGTGCTGACGCTTCCAGATCGGGACGCGCTGCTTGAGGCGGTCGACGAGCAGGGCGCACGCGGCGAACGCCTCGGCACGGTGCGGAGCGGCGACGGCCGCGACGAGGGCGACGTCGCCGACGACGAGGGTGCCGATCCGGTGGGTCGCGGCGACGCGCAGGCCGGTCTCGGCAGCGAGCTCGGAGCACAGCTCCGCGAGGAACTGCTCGGCGTCGGGATGCGCGGAGTACTCGAGCGAGGTGACGGCCGCACCGTGGTCGTGGTCGCGGATGACGCCCTCGAACACGACGAGCGCGCCGTCGGCGTCGGAGCGCACGAAGGTCTCCAGCGCGGCGCGATCGATCGGCTGCGTCGGTGATCGCGGCGAACGACGGCGTCGAGGCGTCAGCCATCGGCACCGGCGTGCCCGTCGACGGCGTGGTCGCCGCCCGCGAGCTGGTCGTGCAGGTGGGGGAGCAGCGGATCGAGCACGGCGAGTCCGTCGCGCACGCCGCCCGACGACCCGGGCAGGTTCACGATGACGGTCGATGCCGACGACGCCGGCGACCGCGCGGGTGAGGGCGGCGGTCGGCACGGCGTCGCAGCCCGCCGCGCGCATCGCCTCGGCGACGCCGGGCAGCTCGCGATCGATGACGGCGCGCGTCGCCTCCGGGGTGCGGTCGCCGGGATGGATGCCGGTGCCGCCGGTCGTCAGGATCAGCGCGGGCGCGGCGGCCACCGCATCCTGGATCGCCGTCGCGATGTCGGCGTCGGGGCAGATCACCGGGGCGTCGATCGTCGTACCCGCGGGCGCGCAGCCACTCGACGATGAGCGGACCGGTGCGGTCCTCGGCGCTGCCCGCGGCGACGCGGGTCGACGAGACGATGACGATGGCGGCGCCGCGGGCCGCGACGGTCGCCGCGTCGCCCGCCGCGTCGGCCGTCTCGCCGCGCGGATCCAGTGCCCGTGCTTGCCGCCCGACTTCTCGAGCAGGCGGATCGTCGCCGAGGGTCGCCGCCGGATCCACCGCCTTGATCATGTCGTGCAGCGTGAGCCCGGCGATCGCGACGGCGGTGAGCGCCTCCATCTCGACGCCGGTCTTGGCGGTGACGGCGACGGTCGCCGTGATGGCGATGGATGTCTCGTCCAGCTCGAACTCGATCGTCACCGAGTCGAGCGGCAGCAGGTGCGCCAGCGGGATCAGCTCGCTCGTGCGCTTCGCCCCGGCGATCCCGGCGATGCGTGCGGTGGCGAGCACGTCGGCCTTCGGCAGCCCGTCGGCGCGGACGAGCCCGATGACCTCGGCCGTCGTGTCGAGCCGTCCGCCGGCGACGGCGACCCGGCGGGTCACCGGCTTCGCGCCGACGTCGATCATGCGCGCGCGGCCTTCGCCGTCGAGGTGGCTCAGCTCGGTCATAGCTCCCAGGTTTCCACGGAATCGCCCGCCGCGAGGTCGACGACGTCCTCGGGGATCTCGATGATGAGGTCGGATGCCGCCAGCGCGGCGACCAGATGCGACCCCGGTCCGGAGACGGTCGCCACCCGATCGCCGTCGAGTCGCCGCCCGCGCAGGAACTGCCGCCGCCCCGGAATCGAGCGTCACCGCCGCATCCAGAGCCAGCGTCGCGCGCCGCGGTGCGGGCAGCCCGGCGAGCTCGCGCAGCATCGGCGCGACGAACAGCTCGAAGCTGAGCTGACTGCTCACCGGGTTGCCCGGGAAGCAGACGACCGGGATGCCGCGGTACGTCGCCAGCGCCTGCGGACCGCCCGGCTGCATGGCCAGCACGTCGACGTGCGCGCCGAGCGGTTCGAGCAGCTCGCGCACCACCTCGTGGTCGCCCATCGAGATGCCGCCGCTGGTCAGCACCAGCTCGACGCCCTCGGCGATCGCCTGGTCGAGCACCGCCGCCAGCGTCGCCGGCTCGTCGAAGACCCGGCCCTGCATCGCGAAGTCGGCGCCGACCGCCTGGACGGCCGCGCCGAGCGCGGCGCCGTTCGCGTCGGGGATCTGCCCGGGACCGAGCTCGCCACCGGGCGCGACGAGCTCGCTGCCGGTGCTGATCACGGCGATCTTCACCCGGGTGCGGACGTCGACCTCGGCGAGACCCGCGGCCGCCAGCGCGGCGATGTGCCGCGAGGCGAGTCGGGTGCCGGCCGGGAGCAGCGTCGCGCCGGCGGCCAGGTCGGAGCCCGCCTCGCGCACGTACTCGCCGGCCGAACGAGCGCGGGAGATGGAGACCGTGGCGCCGTCGACCGTCGTGTCCTCGACAGGGACGATGGCGTCGGCGCCCGTCCGGGACGGGTGCACCGGTCATGATGCGGATCGCGGTGCCCGGGCTCGAGGGCGCCGGGCTCGCCGGGAGCCGCTGCGATCTCGCGGGCGATCGGCAGGGAGACCGGGCGTCATCGGTCGCCGCTGCGACGTCGGCCGCGCGCACCGCGAACCCGTCCATCTGCGAGTTGCGGAACGGCGGCAGCGCGATCGGCGATGCGACCTCGGCGGCCGTGACGCGTCCCAGCGCGTTGAGCAACGGCACGGTCTCGGCATGCCGGTCACGCAGCGGCGCAAGCAGCGCGTCCACTCGGGCGGCGTGCTCGCCGACCAGCGTCCGCTGGGCCATCAGTACCTCGGCACCGCGGCGTCGACCTTGACCGACCACGCGTCGAGGCCGCCGGTGAGGTGGCGCGCGCGGGTGAACCCGCTCTTCTCGAGCACCTCGAGCGCGCGCGCCGACCGGACGCCGTGGTGGCAGTACACGACGACCGAGACGTCGGGATCGAGTTCGCCGACCCGGTCGGGCAGCTCGCCGAGCGGGATGAGCACCGAGCCGGGCAGGGACGCGAACGACGCCTCGGCACGCTCGCGCACATCGAGCAGCACCGGCGGGGTCTCGTGGATGCCGGCGGTCTCGGGCCCGGCCAGCAGCTTCGCGAGCTGCTCGGGCGTGACCGATCGTGCCGCGTCCGGCTCGCGCAGCGCGGTGCGCTCCTCGAGCGAGCCGGGTCGCGGGGCGTCGGGATCGCGGCGGTACTCGATCTCGCGCGTCGTGCCGGTGAGCGCGTCGTACACGGCGACGCGTCCGATCAGCGGCTCGCCGACGCCGGTGAGCAGCTTGAGCGCCTCGGTCGCCATCATCGCGCCGGTCACGGCGCACACCGTCGGCAGCACGCCCGCGACCTCGCAGGTGTCCTCGTCGGCGCCCGGCTCTTCGGGGAAGAGGTCGCGGTAGTCGACACCGCGCTCGTCCCAGGCGACGCCGACCTGCCCCGACCAGCGCAGCGCCGAGCCCCACACCATCGGGATGCCGCGGACGGCCGCCGCGTCGTTCGCGAGGTAGCGGGTGGCGAGGTTGTCGCTGCCGTCGATCAGGAGGTCGGCGTCCAGCAGGAGGTCGAAGGTGGCGCCCGGGGCGAATCGGATGGGGTGGCGCACGATCGTGACGTCCGGTGCCAGGGCGGCCATCGCATCCGCCGCCGCATCGGCCTTGGGCCGGCCGACGTCGGCCGGCGAGAACAGCGTCTGCCGGTGCAGGTTGCTGACGTCGACGGTGTCGTCGTCGACGATCGCGATGGTGCCGACGCCGGCGGCCGCGAGCGCCGGGAGGACCGTGCTGCCGAGGCCACCCGCGCCGATCACGACGACGTGCGCGCCGGCGAGGCGCTGCTGGGCGTCGCGCCCGAATCCGGTGAGCACGCGCTGCCGTGCGTATCGCGGGGAATCCGGGTCGACGGGCATGCTGTCGATTCTTCGCAGGTCGTGATCGCCGGAGTACGGACGTCTGCTGCTCCGACGACGCCCGCGCGACAGAGGTCCGTACATTCGGCGGAATCGCGGACGGGACCGCAGACGCGGGTAGAATCGACCCGTGGAAACGCAGGTGCGGCGATGAAGGAGTTCTCGGTCCGCGAGGCGGCAGTGCTGCTCGGGGTGAGCGACGACACCGTGCGTCGCTGGGCCGAGAACGGCCGGCTGCGCATCGGCAAGGGCCCGTCGGGCCGGCAGGTGATCGCGGGCACCGAGCTGGTGCCGCTGCTCACCGAGCTCGCGGCTGAATCCCCGCTCGGCGAGACGTTCCCGACCGCGCGGGCCTCGGCTCGCAACCGGTTCACCGGCATCGTGACCGCGGTGCAGCGCGACGGCGTGATGGCGCAGGTCGAGCTGCAGGCAGGCCCGTTCCGCGTCGTGTCGCTGATGAGCCGGGAGGCGGCCGACGAGCTCGGCCTCGAGCCCGGCGTGCTCGCGTCGGCGAGCGCGAAAGCAACCGTCGTCAGCATCGAGGTCCCGGAGCATCCATGAACCGCACGCCGCATCCTGCTCGCTGCGGCCGCGACGCGTCACCCTCGCGCTCGCCGGCTGCGCCGCCGGCGACGGACCGGACGACGGCGCATCCGGCACCGAGCTCCCCGACCCGTCACCGGCACGATCACCGTCTTCGCCGCCGCGTCGCTCACCGAGGTGTTCGGCGCGCTCGAGATCGCAGTTCGAGCAGCAGCACCCGAGCGCGGATGTGGTGCTGAGCTTCGGCGGCAGCGGCGCCCTCGCGACGCAGATCACCGAGGGCGCACCCGCCGACGTGTTCGCGGCCGCCAGCGAGGCGCCGATGACGACCGTCACCGACGCCGGCGACGCCGACGACCCGACGATCTTCACGACCAACACGCTCGAGATCGCCGTGCCGCGCGGGCAACCCCGCCGGCGTCGACCGGACTCGCCGACCTCGCGGACCCCGACCTGGCGATCGCGCTCTGCGACCCGTCGGTGCCGTGCGGCGCCGCGGCCGAGACGCTGCATGCGACGCTGGCCGGGCTGACGCGCGGCACCCGACACCCTCGAGGAGGACGTCAAGGCGGTGCTGACCAAGGTCGAGCTCGGCGAGGCCGACGCCGGCCTGGTCTACGTGACCGACGTGGTCGCCGCGGGCGACAGGGTCGAGGGCATCGTGGTGCCCGAGGCGGCGGACGTGATCAACAGGTACCCGATCGCGGTCGTCACCGGGGCCCCGAACCCGGAGGGCGCGCAGGCCTGGGTGGACTTCGTGCTGTCGGACGACGGACAGGCGGCGCTCGCCGACGCCGGATTCGTCGCACCCTGACCGGCGCGCCGCTACCGTGACCCCATGACCGGCGAACCGCGCGAGCGCATGAGCCCGGTGCTCGCGATCGTCGCGGGCATCGCGCTGGCGTTCCTGGTGCTGCCGCTGGTCGCGCTCGCGATCCGTGCGCCGTGGGGCGACCTGCCCCAGCTGCTCGCGAGCGAGCCGGTGCTGCAGGCGCTCGGACTCTCGCTGCTCACCGGCCGCTGATCTCGACCGCGCTGTGCCTGGTGTTCGGCGTCCCGCTCGCGCTGCTGCTCTCGCACAGCGCCCGCTGGCGGCTCCTCCCGCGGCGCCTGCTGCGCGCCGCGATCACCGTCCCGCTGGTGCTGCCGCCGGTGGTCGGCGGCATCGCCCTGCTGCTGCTGCTCGGCCGCCGCGGCCTCATCGGCCAGTTCTTCGCGGATGCCGGCCTCGGCATCCCGTACACGACCGGCGCGGTGGTGCTGGCGCAGACGTTCGTGGCGATGCCGTTCCTGGTGTTCGCGGTCGAGGGCGCGCTCGGCGCCGCCGATCGCCGCACCGAGGGGGCGGCGGCGACGCTGGGCGCGAGCCGGTGGCAGGTGTTCCGGCTGGTGACGGTGCCGCTGGTCGCGCCGGGGGTCGCGGCCGGCGCGGTGCTCTGCTTCACGCGCGCGCTCGGCGAGTTCGGCGCGACGATCACCTTCGCCGGGTCGCTGCCCGGCGTCACGCGCACGCTGCCGATCGCCAGCTACCTGGCGCTGCAGACCGACCCGGAGGCGGCGATCGCGCTGGCGCTGGTGCTGCTCGTGGTCTCGGTCGTGGTGCTGCTCGCGCTGCGCGACCGCTGGCTGCCGGGGGTGCGCGCGTGAGCGCGGCGCTCGCCGTCGACGCGACGGTCGAGCGCGGCGCGTTCACGGTGGCGGCCGCGTTCGAGGCGCTCCCCGGCCGGCCGCTCGCGCTGGTCGGCCCGAACGGCGCGGGGAAGTCCACGCTGGTGGCCGCCATCGCCGGCCTGCTGCCGCTGGCATCCGGCATCATCCGCGATCGGCGACCTGATCGTCAGCGCGCGGCGAGGCGTTCGTGCCGCCCGAGCTGCGCCGGGTCGGCGTGGTCTTCCAGGACTTCCTGCTCTTCCCGCACCTCACCGTGCGCGACAACATCGCGTTCGCCGCGCGCGTGCGCGGCGCCGGGCGCACCGTCGCCCGCGACGAGGCCCAGCCCTGGCTCGAGCGCTTCGAGCTCGATCACCTGGCCGACGCGGCATCCGGCGCAGCTGTCGGGCGGTCAGGCGCAGCGGGTCGCGCTGGCGCGGGCCCTCGCCTCCGACCCCGAGGTGCTGGTGCTCGACGAGCCGATGGCCTCGCTCGATGTCGAGATCCGGGATGAGGTGCGCGCCGACCTGGCGCGGCACCTGCGCGATTTCGGGCGCCCCACCGTGCTGGTGACCCACGACGCGGCCGACGTCGCGGCGATCGCCGACGACGTCGTCGTGCTGCAGGACGGGCGGATCACGCAGCGCGGCACGATCGACGAGCTGGCCGCACGCCCGGCGACCCCGTACGTGGCGCGGTTGTTCGGCGGGTAGCTGGAGCCCGGCTGTACCCCGTTTGCGGAACCGGGGGATATCGCCGACCCCGACTGCGCGTATGGTGGCGCGATCTCGGCCGCGCTGGGCGGCCGGGTACCCCCCTGGGAGTCACCGTGAGCCGATCCCGCCCCCGTACCCGTCGGTTCCTGTTCGCCGTTCCCGTCGCCGTCCTGGCCTCGTCGCTGGTTTCCTCACTCCGGCCGCGCAGCCGTCGGGGACACGGTCTATCTCGAGGAAACGGCCGACTATTCGATCTTGCTGACCGAAGCCGGGCCGGGCGAGTACAACGCCCGGGTGACGAACCACTCCGCGGTTCCGATGAGCTTCGGACTGGGTGCCACCACGCACAACCCGAACACGATCGAGTACCTGTGGACGAGCTCCTGGGAGTATCTGGCGGATTTGGCGGGCCAGGTCATCGAGCCGGGGCAGACCTTCCAGCACTGGCTGCCGGCGTACACGGGCGCGCGACTCGTCTTCTACAGGGACTACGACACCGTTCCCGTGCAGATCGGCGAGTACCAGATTCCCGGGCAGTTCATGCCGTTCATCGTCCAGGGGACCGAGGAGACAGGACTCGCCTCCAATGGGGGACGCGGATCGCCGTGGGCTCCGGGGTAGCCCGCGCGGGTGAGGCGGTGAACGTATCGTCCACCGATTGGATGGGCGGCACGACCGCGCAAGTGTGGCTGGTCCCAGAAGCGGACGCACGTGAGGACTTCCTTGCGTTCGAGGGGCTGACGAGCTTCGCCCCCTGGAACGTGGAGGACGGAATCGCGCTGGCCACCGCGCCGGTCGTCGCCGGTCGGCTGTCGGTCGATGTGCAGTTGCCCGCAGACCTCGAGCCCGGTGACTACGCTGTGATCGCCGGAGACCCGGTGACCCAGACCTGGAGCGCGGGGCCGGCGACCGGCGGCTTCTTCGGCGGCGAGGGGGCGGGCTCCTCCGCAACCTCGTCGTCGAACCCGGTTCGCCGCGCGGGGCCGTGACGTCGGAATCCGGTGTGCCGGTCACAGTGACGCCCGTCGATCAATTCGGGAACACGCCGGTGACGTTCACCTTCGACGAGATCACGAGCGACGGCGTGGTGACGGTGTCGACCTCGACGTCGGGTCCGCCGCCGAGCGGTTTCACGCTCGACGGTTCGACGTACTACGAGCTGTCCTCGACCGCTGACTTCGGCACCGCTGAGATCTGCATCTCGTACGACACCGGCGCCTGGGTAGAAGGCGACGGCCTGTGGGAGTCGCTGGAGCTCTTCCACTACGAGGCACCCGACTGGGTCCCGCTCGAGACGACGTCCACGAGTTCGGCACGCTGTGCGCGATCACGACGTCGTTCTCGCCCTTCGCGATCGGCATTCCCGACGCGCCCGTCTTCTGGCCATTCGAGGGATTCCTCGCGCCGGTCTCGAATTCGGGCGTCAACACCGAGTTCGCCGGGACGATCGTGCCGTTCCGCTTCAAGGTGGGTGGAGATCGAGGCACCGACATTCTCAACGGACCGCCCGTGTCCCAGCGGGTGAACTGCTCGACGGGCGCGCTCCAGGGATCCCCTGAGTCGGCGGTCTCAGCGACCCCGCGCACTGAGCTCAGCTACGTGCGCGCCAGCCAGACGTACTGGTACCTCTGGAAGTCGGCGTCGTCGTGGTCGGGCACCTGCCGGGTGTTCACGATGGCGCTCGATGACGGGAGCACCCACTCGGCGACGTTCAGGTTCCAGAAGCTGACGCTGGGCGGGCTGCTGAAGGCGATCCTGAAGCTCTTCTAGAGCCGTCGCCCGCACCGGGAGAGAATGGCACCGTGAAGAAGATCGCGGTCCACTTCGGCGCGGGCAACATCGGCCGCGGGTTCGTGGCGCAGTTCCTGCACGAGAGCGGATACGAGGTCGTCTTCGCCGACGTGAGCGACGAGCTGATCGGGGCGCTGCAGAAGCAGCCGAGCTACCTGGTCCACGAGATCGGCGAGGGCGCCCGCGACCACGTCGTCGACGGCTACCGCGCGATCAACAGCCGCACGCACGAGGACGAGGTCGTCGCGGCGATCGCCGAGGCGGACGCTCGTGACGACGGCGGTCGGCGCCCGCATCCTGGCGTTCGTCGCCCCGGTCATCGCGAAGGGTCTCGCGGCCCGCGCCGCCGATGCCCGGCCGCTCACCGTGATCGCGTGCGAGAACGCGATCGGCGGCACCGACATCCTGGCCGGCCGAGGTGCGCAAGCACGACGCCGCCGCCGACGAGCGGGCCATCTTCGCCAACTGCGCGATCGACCGGATCGTGCCGGAGCAGGCCGGCGGTCTCGACGTCACGATCGAGTCGTTCTTCGAGTGGGTCGTCGACCGCACGCCGTTCGACGGCGCCGAGCCCGAGATCTCGGGCGTCACCTGGGTCGACGACCTCGAGCCGTTCATCGAGCGCAAGCTCTTCACCGTCAACACCGCGCACGCCGCCGCCGCGTACCACGGGCTCGACCGCGGCTGGGTGCAGATCCGCGAGGCGCTCGCGACGCCCGAGCTGCAGGCCGAGGTGCGCGCCGTGCTCGACGAGACCAAGGCGCTGCTGGTCGCGAAGCACGGCTTCACCGACGACGAGCAGCAGGCGTACATCGAGAAGACGCTGAAGCGCATCTCGAACCCCGACCTGCCCGACACCTGCGAGCGGGTCGGTCGCGGGCCGCTGCGCAAGATGAGCCGGCACGAGCGCTTCATCGGCCCGGCCGCCGAGCTGGTCGAGCGCGGGCACACCGCGTGGGACCTGCTCAACGCCGTCGGCGCCGCTCTGCGCTTCGACGTGCCCGAGGACGCCGAGAGCGTCGAGCTGCAGGCGCTGCTGGCCGAGCGGCGCCCCGCCGACGAGATCGCCGCGACCATCACCGGGCTCGAGCCGTCGCATCCGCTCTTCCCGCACGTGGTCGAGGTCGTCCAGCTGCGACTGGACCGCTGAGGTCGGTCGACGACGACGACGACGAGGAGGCGTTCCACTGGGCCGGTGATGAGGTCGGTGGGCGTGAGGGTGCTCGGCTCCCCGACAAGAAGACTCAGGATGCGGTGGCCGGTCCGCCGCGGACGTCGCGGTCGCCGAACCCGGCCTGCGATCGGGTTCTCGCGCGCGCTGCTCACGCGGTGTCTTCGGGGTCGTGTACCTCGCGCTGACGGTCGGCTGGATCCTCGCGGTGCAGTTCACCGGATCCGGCAGCACGGCGCTGCTCACCGAGGTGCTCTGGCAGTTCGGCGAGTTCACGGCGATCGTCGCCGCCCCGCTCTGGTTCGGCGCGACGCTCACGCTGACCCGCGCCGGCCGGCTCGGTCACCCGTGCGGGCTGGCTCGCTCTCGGGGCCGGCCTGCTGGTGCCGTGGCCGCTGCTCCCGCTCCTGGCGGCCGCCGCATGAGCGCCGACCGCCCGGCATCCGACGCCAGCGCGCCCGACGTCGCTGCGCCGCCTTCCCGGCCGCCTCTCGATCGTGCTCGTCACCCTGCTCTTCGCCGCTGCTGCACGGCTACACCCTGCTGCTGGCGATCTCGAATCTCGTGGCCCTGCCCGGCGTGTACGACCTCGTCGGCATCGGCGACGCCGTGCCGTGGTGGCTGCTCATCGTCGGCGTCGTCGCGCCCGTGCGTGCTGTTCGCCGCCGCCGTGCTGCTCGGGCGTCGGCGCAGCCTCGCGCACCGCGTGCTGCTGCTCGCCGTCTCGCTCGGCGCGACGAACGCGATCGCGCTGAGCGTCGCCGCGCTGGTCGCCGCGTTGCAGCCGGCCTTCGGCGGGCGCGTGACCGCGCCGCGGCGCTGCGCCGATCCCGGCGGGGCGGCTGCCGAGCGTGATGGCGGGTGCATCCGCAGAGACCGCCGGTGCGAGGCGCTACGCGGAGGCGGCGTTCCGCTCCCTCACGAAGGCCGAGTTCCTGGATGCCTGGCGCACGACGGTGGGCATGCTCGACGCCGACCCCGCGTACCGCACGCCCGTGCCCCTGCTGCTGATCCGCGGAGCGCGCGATCGCACGGGCAACATCGCGACCGCGATGCCGCGGTGGGCGGCCGCGGAGGGTGTCGCCGAGCACGTCATCGCGGGTGCAGGTCACATCGCCAACCTCGACGCACCCGACGACGTCGACGCCGTGCTGCTGACCTTCCTCGGCGCGCTCGAGCGCTAGGCGATCACGGGCGCGGCGGCCAGCGTCACCAGCACGATCAGCCCGAGCTGCGCCAGGTAGCGCGGCCAGAACGGGAACGCCGCACGTCCGAACTTCTCGGGATGCTCGGCCGCGTAGGCGTTCGCCGGGAACACCGCGATGAGGAACGACGACGAGAGCCGCCCCCGCGACCCAGCGCACCCATTCCAGCCCGAGCAGCTGCCACGGCGCGACCAGGCCGATCGCACCCGCCAGCTCGCACAGCCCGGTGAACGCCACGAGCACGGCGGGCGACGGGAACCCCGGACGCCGCAGCGCGGGCGGGATCATCGCGCGCATGCCGCGGCGCACGCGCGGGCACGAAGTGCGAGATCCCCATGCCGGCGAAGATCAGGGCGAGCGCGACCCGCAGGATCCACACGCCGAGCTCCACCGCATCCATGGGCATCATCGTCGCACGGCGCAATGCGGCGAGGCCGTGCCCGCCGGACGCACTAAACTCGGGGCCTGCGCCATTGCAGACGGCGCACTCGCTGGCCACTCGGCCGCCGACCCCGAAGGAACCCTCCGTGGCCAAGCCGATCGTCCTGATCGCCGAACAACTCTCGCCCGCCACCGTCGAGGCCCTCGGCCCCGACTTCGACGTCCGCGACGTCGACGGCACCGACCGTGCCGCGCTGCTCGCCGCGCTGCCCGAGGCGTCCGCCGTGCTGATCCGCTCGGCCACCCAGATCGACGCCGAGGCGATCGGCGTCGCCAAGAACCTCAAGGTCGTCGCGCGCGCCGGCGTCGGGCTCGACAACGTCGACCTGCCGGCCGCGACCGTCCGCCGGCGTCATGGTCGTGAACGCTCCGACCTCGAACATCATCAGCGCCGCCGAGCTCACCATCGGCCACATCCTGAGCCTCGCCCGCCACATCCCGGCCGCGCACGCCAGCCTCGCCGCGGGGGAGTGGAAGCGCAGCAAGTACACCGGCACCGAGCTGTACGAGAAGACGGTCGGCATCATCGGCCTCGGCCGCATCGGCGCGCTCATCGCGGCGCGCCTGCAGGCGTTCGGCGTCGACATCGTCGCCTACGACCCCTACGTGACCGACGTGCGCGCGCAGCAGCTCGGCGTACGCCTGCTGCCGCTCGACAAGCTGCTCGCCACCATCGGACTTCGTCACCATCCACATGCCGAAGACGCCGGAGACGACCGGCATGATCGGCGCCAAGCAGCTCAAGGCGATGAAGAAGACCGCCTACGTCATCAACGTCGCGCGCGGCGGCCTCATCGACGAGAAGGCGCTCGCCGCCGCGCTGAAGGCGGGCGAGATCGCCGGCGCCGGCATCGACGTGTTCACCAGCGAGCCGCCGGCCGACGATTCGCTGACGAGCCTGCCCAACATCCTGGTCACGCCGCACCTCGGCGCCTCGACCGACGAGGCGCAGGAGAAGGCGGGCGTCTCGGTCGCGCGCTCGGTGCGCCTCGCGCTCGACGGCGAGCTGGTGCCGGATGCGGTGAACGTCGCCGGGGGAGTCATCGACCCGACGGTGCGGCCCGGCATCCCGCTGATGGAGAAGCTCGGGCAGATCATCGCCGGCCTCGCCGACGGCGCGCTGTCGAACATCGACGTCGAGGTGCGCGGCGAGATCGCCGAGCTCGACGTCAGCGTGCTCAAGCTCGCGGCGCTCAAGGGCATCTTCTCGAACGCGATCACCGAGCAGGTGTCGTACGTCAACGCGCCCCTGCTGGCGGAGCAGCGCGGTATCGGCGTGCGGCTGCTCACCGACGCGGCGAGCGAGGACTACCGCAACGTGCTGACGATCCGCGGCGGCGACCGGCGACGGCAGCCGGGTCTCGGTGAGCGGCACGCTGACCGGCCCGAAGCAGATCGAGAAGATCGTCGAGATCAACGGCTACGACGTCGAGGTGCTCGATGGCCGAGCACTTCGTCGTCATGATCTACACCGACCGCCCGGGCATCGTCGGCATCTTCGGTCCCGCGTTCGGCGCGGCCGACGTCAACATCGCCGGACTGCAGATCGCCCGCAAGGGCCGCCGCGGCAGCTCGGCGCTGGCGGTCATCACGGTCGACGATCCGGTCGATCCCGCGCTGCTCGACAGCCTGCGCGCCGACATCCAGGCGGATGTCATGCGCGAGATCGACGTGGTCGATCGACTGATGCGCCGGGATTCCGGTGCCCGCCCCCACCGCCAGCCGTGAACCGGCCGGGGCGCATCGCCCTGGCCGCCGCGCTCGTCGCCGCCGCGCTGGGTCTGGGCATGCAGGTGGTCGGCATCTTCATCGCCGCAGCTGATCGATGCGGGACAGACGTCCGGGTCGATCGGGGTGATCTACGGGGTCGCGAACGTCGATCCACGCCGTGATCTCGACAGTGGCCCTGATCTTCGGATTGATCGGCGTCTCCACGCCCGGCCTCCCGCATGCGGCCGCGGGGGTCGGCCTCGGCATCGGGCTGGTCGGCGTCGCGTCGGCGATCGTCGGTTTCGCGACGTTCGTTCTGCCGCTGATCTCGCCGGGTCTCTAGAACTCACCGCGAGCATCCACCCGCGCGAAAGCGCCCACGCTGTACGCGGGCGCTCTCGCGGACCGGCCGGCTTACGCCAGCGGGTCGGTCTTGGTGGCGCGCTGCGGTGACCCGCTCGCCGCTCGCGCGTCGACGCCCGTGCGCTCGGTGGTGACCGAGCTGGCGGCGACGCATCAGCAGCACGAGGCCGATGATCACGACGACGATTCCGGCACCCATGAACAGGTAGCCGACCAGGTCGAGGTTGATCCAGCCGAGCTCCACGTTGAGGGCGAAGGTCAGGACAGCGCCGACCACGAACAGGAAGATTCCTACTCCGATACTCATGGGCCGACCGTATCGCCGGGTTCGGCGAGGATTGCTCCAACGGCCGATTCGGGCCGTCACGGTAGGCTGGCGACCGTCGTGGTTCCCCGGAATTCCGGGACGCACAGCCCTCTCTGGGAACCGGCTGGCACTACCCTGACCGTCGCCTACAGGAGCCCTGAAACGTGACTCGCACCCTCGATCTCGCCGTCATCGCCGGAGACGGCATCGGACCCGAGGTGACCGCCGAGGCGATCACGGTGCTCCGGCCGCGGTCGCCGGCGAGGCCGAGGTCGCGGTCACCGACTACCCGTTCAGCGCGGCGCACTACCTCGAGACCGGCGAGATCCTCGGCGACGACGACCTCGCCGCGCTCGCGAAGCACGACGCGATCGTGCTCGGCGCCGTCGGCGGCGACCCGCGCGACCCGAAGCTGGCCGGCGGCATCATCGAGCGCGGGCTGCTGCTCAAGCTGCGCTTCGCGTTCGACCACTACGTGAACCTGCGGCCGACGCGCATCTTCCCCGGCGTCACGAGTCCGCTGGCCGCCCCCGGCGACGTCGACTTCGTCGTGGTCCGGGAGGGCACCGAGGGGCCGTACGTCGGCAACGGCGGGCAGCATCCGGGTCGGCACCCCGCAGGAGATCGCCAACGAGGTGAGCGTCAACACCGCGTTCGGCGTCGAGCGGGTCGTGCGGTACGCGTTCGAGCTCGCCGCGAAGCGCCGCAAGAAGCTCACGCTCGTGCACAAGACCAACGTGCTGACGAACGCGGGCAGCCTCTGGAGCCGCATCGTCACGGCCGAGGCGGCGAAGCATCCGGATGTCGTATGGGACTACCTGCACGTCGATGCGGCCACGATCTTCCTGGTCACCGATCCTGCTAGGTTCGACGTGATCGTCACAGACAACCTCTTCGGCGACATCCTCACCGATCTGGCCGGCGCAATCAGCGGCGGCATCGGACTGGCGGCCTCGGGCAACATCAACCCCGACGGCACGTTCCCCTCGATGTTCGAGCCCGTGCACGGTTCGGCTCCCGACATCGCGGGGCAGCAGAAGGCGGACCCCACCGCGGCGATCCTGTCCATCTCGCTCCTGCTCGACCACCTCGGGCTGGCGGATGCGGCGGCGCGCGTCGAGGCGGCGGTCATCGCCGACCTGGCCGAGCGAGGAGCCGCAACCACGCCAGACGAGTGAGATCGGCTCTGCCATCGCGGCCCGATTGAGCGCAGACTAGGACAGGACACTCATGACCGATCAACCTGCTTCCCATGGCCACGCAGGACCTGCTCTGGCAGGTCACGCGCAACGACGCGGCCAAGACCGACGCCGAGCGCGCCGAGCTGCTGAAGGACCCCGGCTTCGGCAAGGTCTTCACCGACCACATGGTCGACATCTGCTGGTCGGAGAAGGGCGGATGGCACCGGCCGCGCGTGCAGGCGTACGGGCCGATCTCGCTCGACCCGGCCGCCGCCGTGCTGCACTACGCGCAGGAGATCTTCGAGGGCCTCAAGGCCTACCGTCACGCCGACGGCTCGATCTGGAGCTTCCGCCCCGAGCAGAACGCGGCGCGCATGCAGCAGTCGGCCCGCCGGCTCGCCCTGCCCGAGCTGCCGACCGAGTACTTCATCGACTCGCTCAAGCAGCTCATCGCGGTCGACGCCGCCTGGGTGCCGGACGCAGGACGAGACGAGCCTCTACCTGCGCCCGTTCATGTTCGCGAAGGAGGCGTTCCTCGGCGTGCGCCCCGCGGCGAAGGTCAACTACTACCTGATCGCCTCGCCCGCCGGCGCCTACTTCCCGGGCGGCGTGAAGCCGCTCGTCGATCTGGCTGTCGACCACGTACACCCGCGCCGGACACGGCGGCATGGGTCAGGCGAAGACGGGCGGCAACTACGCGTCGTCGCTGGTCGCCCAGGCCGAGGCGTACGAGCACGGCTGCCAGCAGGTGCTGTTCCTCGACGCGCAGGAGGGCACGTACCTCGAAGAGCTCGGCGGCATGAACGTCGTGCTCGTCACGAAGGACAAGCGGCTCATCACCCCGGAGAGCGACTCGATCCTCGAGGGGATCACGCTCGAGTCGATCCTGCAGCTCGCGAAGGACCGCGGCTACACGGTCGAGCAGCGGCCCGGTCACGATCGACGAGTGGCGCGACGGCGTCGACGTCCGGCGACATCGTCGAGGCGTTCGCCTGCGGCACCGCCGCCGTGGTCACCCCGATCGGCGAGCTGAAGAGCGCCGACGTCGAGATCACGATGCCGGATGCGCCGCGCGACAGCGTCGCGCTGTCGCTGCGCGCCGAGCTCACCGACATCCAGTACGGCCGCGTCGAGGACCGCCACGGCTGGATGATGCGGCTCGACGCTAGCGCCTAGGCAGCGAACTCCGCCACCGCGTCGGCGACCGCGCCGAGGCGGGTGCGCGGCTGCACGTCGTGGTCGCCGTCGAACCAGCGCACCTCGATCGTGGCGGCGAGGCCGTAGCCGGCGACCTCGTCCGGCCCGCCGAACGGATCG
Organism: uncultured Actinomycetota bacterium; assembly: GCA_963730045.1. Taxonomy (GTDB): domain Bacteria; phylum Actinomycetota; class Actinomycetes; order Actinomycetales; family Microbacteriaceae; genus JBDSKH01. The sequence continues at coordinate 453,535 of CAVSPQ010000006.1, forward strand.
CGGGTGCCCTGGCAGATGAGCGCGGGCGTCCGGAGCGCCAGCAGGTGCGCGGTGCGCAGCGGCTTCCGGCTTCTGCGGGCGGGTGGAACGGGTAGCCCAGGCAGACGAGCCCGCTCACCGCGCCCGCGGCGTGCAGCTCGTCGGCGACGAGGCTCGCGACGCGGCCGCCGTACGACTTGCCGCCGATCACCACCGGAGAGCCGGCGATCCGCGACGATCTCGGCCACCGCATCCCGGTACTCGCCCATCGACAGCTCGGCCTTCGGCGGCGGGCGTCGCACGCCCTGCGCGCCGGCCGGCCATGTAGGCGAATTCGAAACGCGCGGTCCGGATGCCGCGGTCGCCGAGCAGGCTGCACAGCTCGTTCATCCAGCCCGAGTCCATCGGGGCGCCCGCGCTGTGCGCCAGCACGACGGTGGCGGCCGGCGACTCGGGCCCGGCCCACAGCAGGTTCATGGATCGAGGCTACCGATGCGCAGGTGCTCGGAGCGCGGCGCCGTAGGGCGGCGACCCATAGGCTGGCACGGTGCGTATCGCCCGGTTCAGCGTCGATGGCGGCGACCCCCGTTTCGGCATCGTCGACGACGACGAGCTGGTCGTGCTCGCGGGCGACCCGATCTTCCAGGGCTTCGACACGACGGGCGATCGCGTCAAGCTCGCCGACGCGAAGCTGCTCGCGCCGGTGATCCCGCGCTCGAAGGTGGTGTGCGTCGGCCTCAACTACCCGGAGCACCGCCAGGACATGGCCGCCAACGTCGATGCGCCCGAGAACCCGCTGATCTTCCTCAAGCCCAACACCGCGGTGATCGGGCCGGGCGACGCCATCCAGATCCCGCCGGTCGAGGGGCGCATCACCCACGAGAGCGAGCTCGTCGTCGTCATCGGCCGCATCGCGAAGCAGGTGCCGAAGGCGCGCTGGGCGGACTACGTGTTCGGCTACACCTGCGGCAACGACGTCTCGGCACGCGACCAGATGTTCGCCGACGGCCAGTGGGCGCGCGCGAAGGGCTACGACACCTTCGCGCCGATCGGGCCGTGGATCGAGACCGAGCTCGATCCGACGAACCTCGAGATCTCGAGCACGGTCGACGGCGAGTCCGCGGCGGCACGGCAACACGAAGGATCTGATCCACAAGATTCCCGAGCTGATCGCGTACATCTCCGACGTGTGGACGCTGCTGCCCGGCGACATCATCATGACCGGCACGCCCTCGGGGCTCGGCGGTTTCGTCGACGGCCAGGTCGTCGACATCACGATCGAGGGGATCGGCACGCTCTCGAACCCCGCACGCATCCGCGACGCCGCCTCGTGACCCTCACTCCCGCCGACATCCGGGTCGCGCGCCGGAGGGGTCACATCGTCCTCATCTCGGGGCAGGCGCTCGCCGGGGTGGGCATGGGCGCGACGCTCTCGTCGGGCGCGCTGCTGGTGACGCAGGTCTCCGGATCCGAGGCGCTGTCGGGCATGGCGGCGACCGGCACGACCGTGGGGGCTGCGATCGCGGCGATCCCGCTCGCGGCTCTCGCACACCGCGCCGGACGCGCCCCCTCGCTCGCCACCGGCGCTCTCATCGCGGCCGCCGGCGCGGGTGTCGGGTTGCTCGCCGCGGTGCTGGTGTCTTTGCCGCTGCTGCTCGTGGCTCTGGTGCATGATCGGCGTCGGCACGGCGGTGAACCTGCAGTCGCGATTCGCGGCCACCGATCTCTCCGAGCCCGGCAACAGCGGGCGCGACCTCGCCCTCGTGGTGTGGGCGACGACGGTCGGCGCCGTGCTCGGGCCGAACCTGATCGCACCCGCGGACGCGTTCGGGCGCAGCCTGGGGCTGCCGATCGCTCTCCGGTCCGTTCCTCTTCACGATCGCCGCGCAGGTCGTGGCTGCGGCGATCTACCTGATCTTCCTGCGACCCGATCCGCTGAAGCTCGCCGAGCGCATCGGGCGCGAACGCGATGAGGCCGGGCTCAGGGTCGTCGAGATGCCGAAGGCGGACCCGTCGGGCGTGCGCACCGGCCTGATCGCCCTGGCGCTCAGCCACGCGACGATGGTGTCGGTCATGGCAATGACCCCGGTGCATCTCGTGCAGAACGGCGCGACGCTCGTGATCGTCGGGCTGACGATCAGCCTGCACGTCGCCGGGATGTTCGGGCTGTCGCCGGTGTTCGGCTGGCTCGCCGACCGGGTCGGCCGCGAGGCGATCATCGCCCTCGGGCAGGTGCTGCTGCTGGCCGCGCTGCTGCTGACCTCGTTCGGCGCGGACCACCAGGAAGCGGTGATCGCCGGGCTGATCCTCCTCGGCCTGGGCTGGAGCGCCTCGACCGTCGCGGCGTCGGCGCTGGTCGCCGAGTCGGCGGATCCGCTGCGGCGCACCGTGATCCAGGGTCGGGCGGACCTGCTGATGAGCGCGTCGGGCGCGGTCGGCGGAGCGCTCGCGGGGCCGGCGCTGGCGCTGCTCGCCTACAACGGGCTCGCGCTCGCGGCGGTCGCGCTCGTCGTCGTCGTGCTGATCGCCGTCGCGTTCCGGACCGCGACCCGGGCGCAGCGGGTCGCCTGACCGCTCGCCCGGCGTCACCGGCATCCGGTTGACTGTCGCCATGGTCGCGATCCTGGGATTCGTCAGCGCCGTCGTCTACGGGGCGTCCGACTTCCTCGGCGGCCTCGCCTCGCGCCGGATGTCGGCTCTGCTCGCGAGCTTCATCGGCTTCGTCGTCGCGACGATCGTCACCACGGTCGCGCTGCTGATCGAGCAGCCGGTGTGGTCGACCGAGGCGGTGGTGCTCGGCGCCCTCGCCGGGGTCGCCGGTGCGATCGGCACGTGGGCGCTGTACGCGTGCCTCGCGGTCGGACCGATGAGCGTGCTCTCGCCCGGGGTCGCCGCGATCTACGCCGTGCTGCCGGCGATCGTCGGCATCGTGCTGGGGGAACGGTTCCCGCCGGTCGGGTATGCGGCGCTGATCGTCGTCGTGATCGCGGGCGTGATGCTGGCGGCGGCGACGGAGCCCGGCGGCGGTGCGACCCGGCCGAGCGGGCGGGCTCTCGCCTACGCGGGCACGGCCGGCGTCGCGCTCGCCGCCTACGTGATCGCGATCGACGCGACCCCGGTCGAGTCGGGTCTGGTGCCGCTGCTGGTCGATCTCGTCGTGGGCGGGGCGCTCTTCGCGGTCGTGCTCGCCTGGCGTCGCGTGCGCAACGGTCCCGCCGAGCTGCGGGGGCTGACGGATCGAAGAGCGATTGTGGCTGGCAATCGGCGCCGGCGCCCTGCTGGTGACCGGCAACATCCTGCTCGTCGTCGGCCTCCACCTCGGGGATCTCGCGGTCATGAGCGTGTTGACGTCGCTCTACCCGCTCGGAACGGTGCTCCTCGCCATCACGATTCTGCGCGAGCGCCTGACCGTGGTGCAGGTGATCGGCATCGTGCTCGCCATCGCCGGGGTGATCGCGCTCACGGTGGTCACGCGGTAGGCAGGCACCTGGAGACAGACTATAGACAGTGACACTATCGATAGTGTTACTATCCGTGTGTGAAGATCTCCGAACTGAGCAGCCGATCGGGCGTGCCGGTCGCGACCGTCAAGTTCTATCTGCGTGAGGGCCTGCTCGCCGCCCGGTGAGAAGTCCAGCCAGAACCAGGCGAGCTACGACGCGTCTCACCTCTCCCGTCTGCGCCTGATCCGGGCGTTCATCGAGGTGGGCGGCCTCTCGGTCGCGTCCGCCCGCGCCGTGCTCGCGGCGATCGACGACGAGACCCTGCCGTTCGGCGTGGCCGTCGGGATCGCGGCCGCGGCACTGCCGAACGGTCCCGCGCCGGTCGAACCCGCAGAGGGTGCGGATGCCGGACGCGGGCAACGCGACCTCGTGGACCTCGTCGCCGAGCGCGGCGTGGACGGTCGATCCGGCCAACCCCGGCTGGGCGCTCGCCGCCCGCGTCATCGACGACTACGCCGCACTCGGGCGCGACGACCTGCTGACCACGCTCCCCGTCTACGCGCAGGCCGCCGAGCTGATCGCCGAGGCCGACCTGCAGACGGTCGCCGACTCGGACGGGCGTGCCGCGATGACCGAGACCGTCGTCGTCGGAACGGTGCTCGGCGACTCGCTGTTCGCCGGGCTGCGCCGGATGGCGCACGAGAACGTCTCGCGCACGGTCTTCCCCGTGCCGCCCGAGATCGCACAGTCCCACGGCCATGCGGCCGTACTCACCCAGACCCCGAAGGAGACGTCATGACCGCCACCGAGACTGCCACGAACCCTGCGCCCGCCGCCGCATCCGGTTCGCCCGGGCTGCGCCCGGTGCGCTGGCACCGCCCGCTGCTGGCGCTCGCCGCCGCGATGGTCGCGCTCGCGGCGTTCACCGCGGTCGCGATGTTCGTCGACCCGCGTGAGGTCACCGGGCTCAACGTGTGGATGAAGCCGTTCAAGTTCGCCGTCTCGACGGCGATCTACTCGGTGACGCTCGCCTGGCTGCTCGGGCAGCTCGTGCGCCAGAAGCGGTTGGCGTGGATCGCGGGCACCTTCGCCGCGGTCGCCCTCGGCGTCGAGCTCATCATCATCACCGGGTTCGCAGCCGCCGCCGACACCAGCCATTTCAACGTGACGACGCCGTTGCACACTGCGGCGTGGGCGACGATGGCTTTCTCCATCGTCGTCGTGTGGGTCGTGACGCTGGTCGTCGCGTTCGCCCTGTTCCGCAATCGGCTGGGCGACCCGGCTCGCACGCTCGCGATCCGCTCCGGCGCGCTGCTCGCCGTGCTCGGCATGGGTCTCGCGTTCCTCATGACCGGCCCGCAGGGCGACCAGATCTCGAACTACAACGGGATCGTCGGCGCCCACACGGTCGGCGTGCCCGACGGCGGCCCCGGCCTGCCGTTGCTCGGCTGGAGCACCGTGGCCGGCGACCTCCGCGTCCCGCACTTCGTCGGCATGCACGGCCTGCAGGCGCTGCCGATCTTCGCGATCGTGCTCGAGCTGCTGGCGCGCCGGATCCCGGTGCTCGCCGACGGCGTGCTGCGGTTCCGGCTCGTCGCGATCGCGGCGGCCACCTACCTCGCGGTGATCGGCCTCACGGCCTGGCAGGCGCTCATCGGCCAGTCGATCGTGCAGCCCGGCGGGCCGGTGCTCGCGACGGCGGTTGCCGTGGCGTTCGTCGCTCTCGCGGCGGCGGGTGCCGCGCTCGTGTCGGCGATGCGACGGCAACGCGCTCGCGCTGGGTAGTCTGCCGGGGTGTCCCGACGCGCCCCTCGCCTCCTGCTCCTGTCAGCTCGACGGTCGCCCTGCTCGCCGGGTGCGCCCTCGTCTTCCCCATCTCCGACCCGTTGGCCGGGGCGACGGTCGATGCGCGACGAGGTGCTCATCACCGGCGGCGACGTGGGCGAGCTCGAGGGGGCGACGGCGGCCGAAGCGACCGAGCCGTTCGCCTCGACCGTCGACGACTACCTCGCGCTGCACGCGACCGGCATCCCGCCGATCGACCCGGAGGAGTGCGGCGACGCGGTCGTCGACCTCGTGCTGCTCGACCGCGACGCCGGTGCCGCCGGCACGATCTACGCCGCGCCGCGCGTCGTGCTCGCCAACGGCGTACGAGCTGCTGCAGACCGGGCGCGAGTTCCCGAGCGCGGCCGACGCCGACGACCTGGTTCGCCGACTACCGCGACCTGCTCGAGAGCTGCCGGCGTTCACGGTCGAGGGCGTCCGACGGCGACATCGTGGTGACGCAGACGGTCACCGATGCCGGCTACGACATCGACGGATTCGTGGTCAGACTCGAGATCGACGGCGCCCGCCGGGCGCCGACACGCCGGACTTCAACGAGCAGTGGATGCTGCGCGACGGCCCGTTCGCGGTGCTCGTGAGCTCCGCGTCCGACGACCCCGACGACGACGCGCTGCTTCCCGCCGTCGACGCGATCCAGGCGCGGCTGGTCGCCGCCGTCGCGGCGGCCGCCGCGACCGAGGACCGACCGGCCGTAGGCTTGACGGGTCATGAGCTCCGATCCGCAGCCCCTTCTCCAGCGCACTGCCCTTCTCGACGGCGGAGGGCGCCGACGTGCGCGTGCGGTTCTGCCCCTCGCCGACCGGCACCCCGCACGTCGGCATGATCCGCACGGCGCTCTTCAACTGGGCGTACGCGCGGCACACCGGCGGCACGATGATCTTCCGCATCGAGGACACCGACGCCGCGCGCGACAGCGAGGAGAGCTACCTCCAGCTCGATCGACTCGCTGCGCTGGCTGCACCTCGACTGGGACGAGGGCGTCGAGACTGGGCGGCCCGCACGAGCCGTACCGCCAGTCGCAGCGCACCGAGATCTACCTCGACATGATCGAGAAGCTGCGGGATGCCGGCTTCCTCTACGAGAGCTTCGTCACCCCCGAGGAGATGGACGCCCGCAACGCGCCAACGGCCGCGACAAGCAGCAGGGCTACGACAACTTCGAGCGCGACCTCACCGACGCCGAGCGCGAGGCGTTCCGGGCCGAGGGGCGCCAGCCGGCGCTGCGCCTGCGCGTGCCCGACACCGAGCTGAGCTTCGACGACCTGGTGCGCGGGCCGATCACCTTCCCGGCCGGGTGCGACGACCGACTTCGTGGTGGTGCGCCCGAACGGCGCACCGCTCTACACGTTCGTGAACCCGGTCGACGACGCGCTCATGGGCGTCACGCACGTGCTGCGCGGCGAGGACCTGCTGAGCAGCACCCCGCGGCAGATCGCCCTGTACACGGCGCTGATCGAGATCGGCGTGACCGACTTCATCCCGCGCTTCGGGCACCTGCCGTACGTGATGGGCGACGGCAACAAGAAGCTCAGCAAGCGCGACCCCGAGTCGAACCTGTTCCACCACCGGGAGCGCGGGTTCGTGCCCGGAGGGCCTGCTGAACTACCTGTCGCTGCTCGGCTGGTCGATCGGCCCCGACCGCGACGTCTTCACCCAGGACGAGCTGGTCGACGCGTTCGACGTCGTCGATGTGAACCCGAACCCGGCCCGCTTCGACCTGAAGAAGGCGGAGTCGATCAACGGCGACCACATCCGGATGCTGGCACGCGAGGACTTCACCGCCCGCATCGTGCCCTACCTCGATGGACTGGTGAGCGATCCGCCGAGCGAGGCCGACCAGGCGATCCTGCGCGAGGCCGCCCCGCTCGTGCAGGAGCGCATCAACCTGCTCGGCGAGGCGCGCGGCATGCTCGCGTTCCTCTTCACGATGCGACGACGCGATCGAGTACGACGCGGACGCCCTGCCGGCCGACACCGACGAGGCGCGTCTGGTGCTCGACGCCTCGTACGCGGCGCTCGAGAACCTCGACGACTTCTCGGCCGAGGCGATCGAGGCCGCGCTGCGCGCCGCGCTGATCGACGGCGCCGGCCTCAAGCCGCGCATCGCGTTCGGACCGCTGCGCACCGCGCTGCGCGGCCGCCGCGTCAGCCCGCCGCTCTTCGAGTCGATGGAGATCCTCGACAAGGAGTCGACGCTCGCGCGCATCGAGACAGCTGCGCGCAGTGCGCTCTCGAGGCGCACAGCGCGTGCGCTAGCTCGCCGGCGGCATCCGCTTCACGTCGTTGCGCGCGAGCTCGGCGATGCGGGTCTGCGCGCGCGGGCGCAGCAGCGCGGCGGCGACGATCGTGACCACGAGCGAGACCGCGAACACGCCGGCGCCGATCCAGGTCTGGTCGTCGCGCCCGGCGTACATGTGGTTGAGGTTGGCGAGCGCGCCGGTGAGCAGCACGAGCGCGACGTGCACGACCGTGAAGGCGATGAAGTACACGGCGGTCAGCCAGTGCACGGTGCGGGCGAACCGGTCGCCGAGCAGCCCCTCGCGGCCGGGCGAGCCGCGGCGGCCAGATCGGCGAGAGCCGCAGTCCGGCGACCACCGCGACCGGGCCCGCGACGAACACGGTGAACCCGTAGAGCAGCAGCTGCAGCGCGTTGTAGTGGGTCCAGCCGTCGTGCTGCGGCCAGTCCAGCGAGAGGTACTGCAGCGTCGCCGAGATCGCGTTCGGCACGATGTCCCAGGATGCCGGCACCAGGCGCTTCCACTGCCCGGATGCGATGAGCAGCACCAGGTACACGATCCCGTTGAGCGCCCACAGCGTGTCGACGACGAGGTGCCACCAGGTGTGGAGCCCGTGCCGCCGGGCGCCGGGCGCGCGCCGGGTCACGAACGCCGGCGGGCGGTGCCCGCCGCGGATGAGCAGCCCCGAGCGCACGATGAAGAGCAGGAAGAAGCCGCTGAGGAAGTGCGTCCAGCTGAGCCAGGCCGGGAAGCCCGACCGGGGTGTCCGGCCACGGGGCGCCGTCGCCGGGGTAGGTGACGAAGAACGACGCGGTGACCGGGATCTCGAACAGCGCGCGGGCGAACAGCACCGCCATGCCGCCGGCGACCAGCGCCGCCGGGACGATGAGGACGAGCACGGGGATACCTCGCTGGCGCTCGTCCGTCACGCCTCCACCGTAGCGGCGCCGGCGACGGCCGCTCAGCCCACCAGACGGGCGGTCTGCTGGGCGATCTCGAGCTCCTCGTCGGTCGGGATGACGAGCACCGCCACCGCGCGACCCGGCGCGCGAGATCGAACGCGGCCCGGTCGTCCGCGAGCGGCGTTGGCATCCGGATCGAGCTCGATGCCGAGGAACTCGAGTCCGCGCACCGCATCCCGCTCGCACCTCGGCGCTGTTCTCGCCGACGCCGGCGGTGAAGACCAGCGCGTCGAGCCCGCCGAGCACGGCGGCGTACGCGCCGATGTAGTGCCGGATGCGGTGCAGATACACCTCGAGCGCCAGGCCGCGCGCTCGTCACCCGACGTCCGCCGCGTCGATGACCTCGCGCATGTCGGCGTGACCCGAGAGCCCGAGCATCCCGCTCGTGCGGTTCAGCAGGTCGTCGAGCTCATCGACGCGCGAGACCCGCGACGCGGTTCAGGTGGAACAGGATGGCGGGGTCGAGGTCGCCGGAGCGCGTGCCCATGACGAGTCCCTCGAGCGGCGTCAGCCCCATCGAGGTGTCGATCGAGCGCCCGCCGCGGATCGCCGCCGCCGAGGCCCCGTTGCCGAGGTGCAGCACGATCGATCCGCGCGTCGTCACGCCCCAGCAGCTCGGCCGCGACGCGCGACACGTACTGGTACGAGGTGCCGTGGAACCCGTAGCGCCGGATGCCGTGGCGCGCCGCCAGCTCGGCGTCGATCGCGTAGGTGGCGGCCTCCGCCGGGATCGTGGCGTGGAACGCCGTGTCGAACACCGCGACCTGCGGCACGTCGGGCAGGGCGGCGCGGGCGGCCCGGATGCCGGCGAGCCCGGCCGGATTGTGCAGCGGCGCGAGCTCGATGAGCCCTTCGATCGCGGCCTCGACGTCGTCGTCGATGAGGGTCGCGTCGGTGAACCGCTCGCCGCCGTGGACGATCCGGTGCCCGACGGCATCGATCGGGCCGTGTCGCCGATCGCGGCGAGCACGGTCGTCGAGGGCCGCCGCGTGATCGGGCACGCCCGAGCCGGGCACGCCGATGCGCTCGACGATTCCGTCGGCGAGCACCGTGCGCGCCGTGCCGACCTCGAGCACCGTGTACTTGATCGACGACGATCCGGCGTTGAGCACGAAGACCGTCGTCACGCGCCACGCCTCCGGCTCGGCGCCTCGACGGCGCCGCCCCCTGGATCGCGGTGATCGCGATCGTGTTGACGATGTCGCGCACCAGCGCGCCGCGCGACAGGTCGTTGACCGGCTTCGCGAGGCCCTGCAGCACCGGGCCCGATGGCGACGGCTCCGGCGCTGCGCTGCACGGCCTTGTAGGTGTTGTTGCCGGTGTTGAGGTCGGGGAAGACGAAGACCGTCGCGTGGCCCGCGACATCGGAGCCCGGCATCTTGCTCGCCCCGACATCCGGATCCGCTGCCGCGTCGTACTGGATCGGCCCGGCGACCGGCAGCTCGGGCGCACGTTCGCGCACCAGCGCCGTCGCGGCGCGCACCTTGTCGACCTCGGCGCCGGAGCCCGAGTCGCCGGTCGAGTAGCTGAGCATCGCGACGCGCGGCTCGATGCCGAACTGCCGGGCGGTCGCCGCCGACGAGATCGCGATGTCGGCGAGCTGGTCGGAGGTGGGTTCCGGGATGACGGCGCAGTCCCCGTAGACCAGCACGCGGTCGGCCAGCGCCATCAGGAACACGCTCGACACGACCGAGACGCCGGGACGGGTCTTCACGATCTCGAACGACGGCCGGATGGTGTGCGCCGTCGTGTGCCTGGCACCCGACACCATGCCGTCGGCGAGCCCGAAGTGCACCATCATCGTGCCGAAGTACGAGACGTCGGTGACGGTGTCGGCCGCCATCTCGAGCGAGATGCCCTTGTGGCCGCGCAGCCGGTGGTACTCGGCGGCGAACTTCTCGCGCAGCTCCGGGTCGAAGGTCGAGATCGACCTGGGTCTCGCCGAGATCGACGCCGAGTTCTGCGGCGCGCGGCCGCACGACGGCCTCGTCGCCGAGGATCGTGAGCCGGGCGATGCCGCGCTGCAGCACCATGCCGGCCGCCTGCAGGATCCGGTCGTCGTCGCCCTCGGGCAGCACGATGTGCCGCACGTCGGCGCGGGCACGCTGCACGAGCGAGTGCTCGAACCGCGCGGGCGTCATGACGGTCGCGGGCGTGAGCGAGAGCCGTGAGACGAGTGCGTCGGAGTCGACGGATCGCTCGAACAGCCCGAGCGCGAGCGCGTACTTCTGCGGCGAGTCGGCCGCCAGCCGGCTGCGCGCGCCGGCGAGAGCGGTGATCGTGTCGAACGTGCCGAGCTCGGTGCGCGCGATCGGCAGTGCGGTCGAGAGCCCCTCGATGACCTTCTCGATCGCGGGACTCAGCGGGAAGCCGCCGTTGAGCAGGATGCCGGCCAGCGACGGGAAGGTCTGCGACAGCTGTGCGACCAGGGTGCCGACGAGCACGTCCGACCGGTCACCCGGCACGACGACCACGGCGCCCTCGATGCAGCCGCGGCAGCACGTTCTCGAGCGACATCGCGGCGACGACCGTCGCGAGCACGGGGCGCTCGAGCAGGGCGGGATCGCCGCGCACCAGCTCGGCGCGCGCGGCCTCGAAGACGGTGCGCAGCAGCGGGGCGACCAGGGTCGGCTCCTCGGGGATGACCCAGCTCGGCACGCCCTCCGGCATCGCGCGCGGCGACGGCCGTCGCGATCTCGTCGAGGTGCGCAGGGTCGACCCGGTTGGCGATGACGGCGACGACGGGGGCGTGCTCGTGGTTCAGCTGCGCGAGGGCGAGGTCGGTCACGTCGGCGACATCCTGCGCCGACCGCGGGCCCGTGACCGTCCGGCCTCTGCCCGCCGGTGACGAGCAGCACGGATGCGGCGAGGTCGGCGGCGATGCGTCCGTTCACCGAGAGCTCGGTCGGGGTTCCGACGTCGGTGTAGTCGGAGCCGACGATGACGACGGCGTCGCAGCGGTCCTCGATCGCGGCGAAGCGGTCCACGATCAGGGCGAGCGCGGCATCCTGGTCGTCGTGGACGTGCTCGTAGCTCGTGCCGACGCTCTCGTCGTAGGTCAGCCCGGCGGTCGCGTGCTCGAGCAGCAGCTCGAGCACGTAGTCGCGATCGGCCGGGTCCGGTCGCCGTGCGCGCGATCGGGCGGAACACGCCCGACCCGGCCGACGGTGCGTTCGAGGGCGTCGAGCAGTCCGATCACGACCGTCGACTTGCCGGTGCCGCCTTCGGCCGAGGTCACGTAGATGCGCGTGGTCACGATGTCACGCTACGCGAGGCCGGTGAATTCGTGCCTCGCGCGATGTGCCGTATGCTGGTCGGCGGCCCTCGACGCCTCGCGGCGCGGGCGGCCAACCAGGAAAACCGGCTCTGACCGGGGGTTTTCCTTGGGGTATGGTGTAATTGGCAACACGGCTGATTCTGGTTCAGTTGTTCTTGGTTCGAGTCCAGGTACCCCAGCAGTGAACAGGTTCACGCAATCCGGCCCGGTGCGCGAGCCGTATTCGGCCCGGCGCGTTCTCGCCCTCCTGCTCGTCGGGCTCCTCGGCGGAACGCTCTCCGGCGCGTTCGGCGTCGGCGGCGGGACGATCATGGTGCCGCTGCTGATCTGGCTGCTCGGATTCGATCAGCGCCGTGCGGCCGCGACCTCGCTGGCCGCGATCGTGCCCGCCGCGATCTCCGGAGCCGCGAGCTACACGATCGCCGGTGAGATCGACCTGGCGGCCGCCCTGCTCATCGCCGTCGGCGGGATCGGCGGCTCGCTCATCGGCACCAAGCTGCTGCGCACGCTGCCGCTCGGGCTGGCTGCGCTGGCTGTTCGTCGCGTTCCTGGTGCTCGTCGCGATCCGGATGTTCTTCGAGGTGCCCGCCCGCGGGGCCGAGCTCGCGCTCACCCCGTGGACGATCGTCGCGCTCGTGGTGCTCGGCGTGGTGATGGGCATCGCGGCCGGCATGTTCGGCGTCGGAGGAGGCGTGCTCGCGGTGCCGGTGCTGATCGCGTTCTTCGGCGTCAGCGACCTGGTCGCGAAGGGGACCTCGCTGATCGCGATGATCCCGACGGCCGCGACCGGCACGTTCGCGAACACCCGCGCCGGACTCGTGCGGCTCGGCGACGGCCTCATCGTCGGAGCGTCCGCGGTCGCCGCGAGCTTCGGCGGGGTCGCACTCGCGTTCCTGCTGCCGCCGCGGCTGTCGGCCGTGCTGTTCGGCATCCTGATGCTGATCGTCGCGGTCGAGCTGACCCAGCGAGCCATCCGGGCGTCACGTGCCGATCGTGCGGCGCGGAGACGCGCGGAGCCTCCGCCCGCCGACCTCTAGCGCAGCGCTCAGCCGCACGACCGCGCGGCGCTCGCTCGGCCGCGCCACGGTCTCGAAGCCGGCCGCCTCGAAGACCGAGAGCGGCCCGTGGTAGAGGTCGGCGCTCGAGGTGCCCGGCCCGGCATCGACCGGGAACGCCTCGATCACCCGTGCACCATGCGCGCGCGCGTGCGCCACCGCTCCGTCGAGCAGCGCCGCCGCGACACCCTTGCGGCGGTGCCCGACCCGCACCACGAAGCACGACACGAACCAGACGTCGTCGGCGTCGAGATCGTCCGGACTCTCGGTCGACCAGCCTGCGAATTCAGGATGCGGCGGTAGGCGGTGCGCTGCTCGACCGCGCACCAGCCGACCGGCTCGTCGCCGTCGTAGGCGAGCACGCCGGGTCCGGCGCCGTGCGACGCGCGCGCCTGCTCGGTCTGATCGCACAGCGCCCGCTCGAACGCCGCGACGTCCTGCGCCTTCCAGGTCGCGGCATCGACCTTGAAGTACTGGCACCAGCACCTGGCCGGATCGCCGCGGGTGCCGAAGACCGTGCGCACGTCGTCCCACGGCGCGTCGGTGACGGGGACGACGCGCAGCTCGGCCGGGCGACATGCGGTCACGCATGCCGCCACCGTTCGCGGCGTGACGAGCCACGATCGCGGACGAGTGCGGGGCGGCACCCGTGCGCTGGCGCCGCCCCTGCAAGTAAGGCTACCCTAACCTCCGCGAGGCGTCGCTCCGCGACTCAGACGTCGAGCGACTCGTTCACCTCGAGCGCGTGGAACGTGCCCTCGCCCTGCTCGGTCGCCCACTTGAGGCGTTCGACGTGCATCTCCTTGCCGGCGACCGACAGCGTCATGTCGTGTGCGTAGAACGCGCGCTGCGGCTTGACCGCGAGGATGAAGTCCATCGCGTCGCCGATCTTGAGCCACGGTGCGCCGATCGGGGCCGCGAGCGTGCCGACCTCGGCATCCGGCACCGTGTACGAGTCGCCGGGGTAGTAGAGCTCGTCGTTGACCAGCACGCCGACGTTGTCGGGCACCGGGATCGACTCGTGGATCACGGCGTGCTTCTCGCCGAAGAACTCGAGCGTGAACGGGCCGACCTCGATCGTGTCGCCGTGCTTCACGACCTCGATCTCGAACTCGGCCGCCGCCTTGGCGACGCCGGCGGGACCGAAGATCCGGGCATCCGGGCTCTTCTCGAGGATGCGGGTGAGCTGGTCGGGGGTCCAGTGGTCCTGGTGCTCGTGGGTGATGACGACCGCCAGCACCTTGGCGAAGTCGACGAGGGAGAGGAAGACGCCCGGATCGATGATCAGGTTGTCGTCGCCGATCGAGACCAGCAGGGTGGCGTGCTCGAACTTGGTGACCTTCATGGTGCCGACCATACGCCTGCGAGATACCCCCTAGGGGGTATAGGGTTGACAGCATGATCGACGACCTGAAGAAGCGTGCGCTGCACCGCTCCCGCATCCTGCAGGGGCAGCTGCGCGGGGTGGAGAAGATGATCGAGAACGAGGACTACTGCGTCGACATCATCACGCAGACCCTGGCGATCCAGAAGTCGCTGCGCAGCCTCAACAAGCTGCTGGTCGAGAACCACCTGCGCACCCACGTGACCGACATGTTCGACGAGGGCGGGGCGCAGCGGGATGCCGCGGTCGCCGAGCTGCTGACCGTGTTCGAGCTGCAGAACAACCGGGAGCATGACATGGACCGACCACGAGCACCCGACGCACGACCACCGCGGCACGACCGACACGGCGCGCATGCCGACCAGGCGCACGGCCACGGAGCCATGACGGCCACGACCACGGCGCCCACGACCACGGCGCCCACGCCGCACCACGACCCCGCCGTCTTCCGCCGCCTCTTCTGGGTGAGCCTGGTCCTCACCATCCCGACGCTCGTCTTCTCGACGGGTCTGCAAGACATCCTGGGTCTGCCGGGCCCGCGCTTCGCGGGCAGCCAGTTCATCCCGGCGGCGTTCGGCGTGCTGATCTTCCTGATCGGCGGACGGGTGTTCCTGCGCGGCGCCGTCGACGAGCTGCGGGCGAAGAGCCCCGGCATGATGACGCTGATCTCGCTCGCCCTGCTCGTCGCGTTCGGCTACTCGCTCGCGGTGACCCTCGGCCTCGAGGGCATGGACTTCTGGTGGGAGCTCGCCACCCTCACCACGATCATGCTGCTCGGCCACTGGATCGAGATGAGCGCCGTCATGGGCGCGCAGAACGCGCTCGGCGAGCTGGCGAAGCTGATCCCCGACGAGGCGGAGGTGCAGCACGGCGACCACCGCATGACGATGAAGGTCTCCGAGCTGAAGGTCGGCGACCACGTGATCGTGCGGCCCGGCGCCGCGATCCCGGTCGACGGGCGCGTGGTCGACGGCGAATCCGAGGTCGACGAGTCGCTGCTGACCGGCGAGTCGGCGCCGGTGCGCAAGCATCCGGGCGACGACGGTCGTCGGCGGCTCGATCGCGAGCGGCGCGCTGGTCGTCGAGGTCACGAAGGTCGGCGACGACACCGCGCTCGCCGGCGTCATGAAGCTCGTCGCCGACGCCCAGGCGAGCAAGGGCCGCGCCCAGCTGCTCGCCGATCGCGCCGCCGCGCTGCTGTTCTACGTCGCGCTCGCGTGCGGCCGCGATCACGCTGATCGCCTGGTTCCTGCTGAAGCCCGACGACCCGGCGTTCGTGCTCGAGCGCGTCGTGACCGTGCTGGTCATCGCGTGCCCGCACGCTCTCGGGCTCGCCATCCCGCTCGTCGCGCAGCTCTCGACCGCGATCGGCGCGCGCCGCGGCATCCTGGTGCGCGATCGCGCCGCGCTCGAGCAGGCACGGGATGTGGATGTGGTGCTGTTCGACAAGACCGGCACGCTCACCGAGGGCCGGCAGGGTCTCGCGCAGCTGGTCGCCGCACCGGGGCAGAGCGAGGACGACGTGCTCGCGCCTCGCGGCCTCCGTCGAGGATCGCTCCGAGCATCCGGTCGCGCGCGCCATCGTGGCGGCGGCACAGGAGCGCGGAGCTGACGATTCCGCGCTCGACGGGATTCGAGGCGCTCGCCGGACGCGGGGCCTCGGCGACGGTCGAGCGGCCGCGCGCTCACGGTGGCGAGCGCGCGGCTGGTGAACGAGCGCGGCATCCGGCTCGACCCGCAGCTCGTGGCAGCGCTCGAAGGACGCGGGCGCCGCAGGGGTCGACGGTCGTGTACCTGCTCGACGGCGACCACGCGCTCGCCATGTTCGCGCTCGCCGATGTCGTGCGCCCCGAGTCGGCGGAGGCCGTCGCCGCTGCTCGCGCAAGCGCGGGGTGCGCGTCGCGATGCTCACCGGCGACTCGCACGAGGTCGCCGACCACGTGGCCGACGCAGCTCGGCATCGACGAGGTCTTCGCCGAGGTGCTGCCCGGGACAGAAGGCGGATGTGGTGGCCAGGCTCCAGCAGGAGGGCGCGAAGCGCGTCGCGATGGTCGGCGACGGGATCAACGACGCTCCGGCGCTCGCTCGCGCGGACCTCGGCATCGCGATCGGTGCCGGCACGGATGTCGCGATCGAGTCCGCGGGTGTCGTGCTGGCATCCAGCGACCCGCGCGGCGTCGCCGACACGATCACGCTCTCGCACGCCAGCTATCGCAAGATGCTGCAGAACCTGGTCTGGGCGACCGGCTACAACGCGATCGGGCTGCCGGTCGCGGCGGGTGTGCTCGCGGGCGTCGGGTTCCTGATGCCGCCGGCCGTCGGGGCGGCCGTGATGTCGGTGTCGACGATCGTGGTCGCGCTCAACGCGCAGCTGCTGCGGCGGGTGCGCTTCGCCCGCTGACGCGTGGCAGGCCGCAGCCGACCGCGCCGCACCCGTCGCGGGTGGATGCCGCTGCGAATACCTCTGCAGTCGCGTGTGCCACTAATCTGGGGCGACCGCAGGCGCGACGAAGGGCCCGACCGTGACATCCAGCAACCCGAGCGAGACCGGCAAGCGTGCGAAGCCCGTGAAACCGAAGCGCGTCGTCGTCGCGATCAACCCGTCGGCGTCGTTCGGCGCCAAGTCCGAGATCGGGCCGGCGCTCGTGCAGACGTTGCGGGCCGAGGGGCATGACGTCCAGTCGCTGACCGAGCCGAGCTGGGTCGAGCTGCTCGAGTCGGCGCGCGCGGCCGTGAAGACCAAGCCCGACGCGCTCGTCGTCGTCGGCGGCGACGGCATCGTGAACCTCGGCGCGAACCTCGTCGCCGGCACGAAGGTGCCGCTCGGCATCGTGCCCTCGGGGACCGGAAACGACATGGCCCGCGTGCTGAACATCCCGCACGACAACACCGAGGCCGCCATCGAGGTGCTCGGCGAAGGCGCTGCAGGACGGGCCGCGCACCATCGACGCGGCGCGCATCTCGTACATCGACGACGCGACCGGCAAGCCGGCTCAGCGCTGGTTCCTGTGCGCGCTCAGCGCCGGGTTCGATGCGATCGTCAACGAGCGCGCCAACAACATGCGCAACCCGAAGGGCCCGAGCCGGTACATCATCGCGCTCATGATCGAGCTCACGAAGCTGCGGCCGATCAAGTACAAGATCACACTCGACGGCCGTGTCATCGAGACCGAAGGCGCCCTGGTCTCGATCGGCAACGGCGTCTCGCTCGGCGGCGGGATGAAGATCACGCCGGACGCCAAGGTCGACGACGGGCTGCTCGACGTGCTGATCGTCAAGCCGCTCGGGCGGGTGGCGTTCATGCGGATCTTCCCGCGCGTCTTCAAGGGCGAGCACACGACCGACCCGCGGGTCACGATCGAGCGCGCCAAGCGCATCCGGATCGAGGCCGACGACATGGTCGCGTACGGCGACGGCGAGCGCATCGGGCCGCTGCCGATCGACGTCGAGGTGGTGCCGGGCGCGGTGCGGGTGCTGGCTCCGCTGCCCTGATTTCGGCTGTGCTCGGCGCGCGTTCGGGGCCTGTATACTCGAACGGTTGTCGTGACGGCCCCATCGTATAGAGGCCTAGTACGCCGCCCTCTCACGGCGGTAACGCGGGTTCGAATCCCGCTGGGGTCACCCACCGAAAGCCCTGGTCAGCCAGGGCTTTCGTGTTTCTGCGCACGTCGTGCGGGCGCGACGGGTGGCTAGACGCCGATGGATTCGCGACCTGGCCAGCGGCCGCGGAGCCGCGCCGTGAGGAAAGCCGCTCCTTCGCGATTCTCGTGCGCCGATACTCCGAGCTGCTCAGCGTGGAACTGGTCACCGGTCGCGGCGTATTCCTCGGCGACACGACGGTGGGATTGCGGTCCAACTCGAGCATGCGCTTACCTCCTGACTCGGCACGGGACAGCGACCCGGCGATCCAGGTCTGCAGCAAACCGTCGTGCCCAGCTCGATGCCTAGTACGCCGACCTCGCCGAAGTAATTCGGATTCGAGTCCCGCTGGGGTCATCGCAACGAAAGCCCGCGATCTGCTCGTTCCGTCTCACGCGGCTGGTCGCCGCCGATCACGGGGCACGCGGGGCCCGGTGGCACGACAGGAGAAGGTCCCGTTAGCGGTGCCGGTATGCCTGCCCTGCCTGGCCGAAGACGTGCATGCGTTCGGCCACCATGTGCTGCATCGCCTGGCGGGCTTTCCGCTGTGACGGAGCGGGATCCATGGTGAGGCCGTCGTTGGCGAGGACGGTCCGCAGCGTCGCTGAGTAGGCCATGTGCGAATCCATGCCCTGATTGATCTTGCGGACGCCGAGCTTGGTCGATCTGGCCTTCTCGTCTTCGGGAACGCCCCAGGACTCGGGCAGGGTGCCGCCGTGTGCGTTGATGACCTCGCGAAGGTCAGCGGGCAGCGACGATGATCCGTGCATGACGAGATGGGTGTCGGGGATTCGTCCAGCGATCTCGCTGATGAGGTCCATGTGGAGCACATTGCCGTCGGGTGGGCTGGTGAACTTGTAGGCACCGTGTGATGTGCCGATTGCGACGGCGAGGGCGTCGACGCCCGTGGCGACCACGAAAGCCTCGGCCTCGTCCGGGTCGGCCAGGATGATCTCCTTGACCGTTGCCCCGCCGTCCTCGGAGCCTCCAATGGTACCGAGCTCCCCTTCAACGGATACACCGCGCTCGCGTGCGTACTCGACCACTCTTCTGGTGACGTCGGTGTTCTGCTCGAACGTCGCCGGGGTGACGTGGTCCTCTTGCAGGCTGCCGTCGATCATGACGCTGGTGAAGCCGGCGTCGATGGCGCGCACGCAGTCCTCGTAGCTGGCGCCGTGGTCGAGGTGAAGCACGACGGGGACGTCGGGGTAGTGCGCGATGAGGCCCTTCACGGCCTCCCAGAACGCTTCGTCGGACGCGTGGACCGAGGAGCCGACGATGGTCTGGACGATGACGGGGGAGTCGGTCTCGCGTGCTGCATCGAGCACCGCCTCGACCTGCGCGAGGTCGGTCACGTTGAACGCGCCGACGCCGTAGCCGCCGTCGCGTGCGGCGTCGAGCGCCTGGCGGAGAGTGATGAGGGGCACGATGAGCCTTTCCGAAGAGTTTCTGACAACGGTGGACAGAATACGGCCACGGTGCTACTTTGTCCATCGATAGTCAGAAACCGCCGTCGAAGGAGACGTGAACCCCATGCGAGACGAGCTGCTGCTCGGCATCGACCTCGGCACGTCGTCGATCAAGGCGAACGTGGTCGATCGCCACGGGCGTTCGCGAGGAATGGGTGTGGTTTCCACCCCGTTCGCCAGTGGAACTCACGGCATCGAGATGAGCCCCTCCGCTCTTTTCGAGGCCATCCGCGCCGCCATCGTCGATCTGGGTGAGCTGCGCTCCCGAGTAGCGGCTGTAGGCATCGCCAGCATGGGTGAGACCGGCACGGTGATCCGCGCGGATGGACCCAGCGACCTCCCCCTGGTGGCGTGGCACGACTCCCGCGGCGACGAGGTCGTCCAGGATCTCGTCGAGGCCTTCGGCGAGGACGAGATCCTGCGTCGCACTGGCCGCCGCCCTCGCAACGTCACCAGCATCGCCAAATTGGGTTGGCTTCAGCGGCATGGTCATGAGGTGTCAGGCACCTGGACGGGGGTCGCAGGCTTGACGCTCTGGCGCCTCACCGGGGCACTTGGGCAGGAGCACTCGCTCGCCGCGACAAGCGGAGCCTACGACCCGATCGCCGGACGGTACGACCGCGAGATTCTCGAGGCGGTTGGTCTCGACCACATCAGTTGGGCGCCTGCGCGCACGGCCGGCACGGTCCTTGGGCGCGTCACATCGCGAGGCTCGACGTGGAGCGGCCTCCCGGAGGGCATCCCGGTCACCATCGCCGGACACGACCACCCGGTGGGCGTCGTCGGCGCGGGTGGAGAGCACACCGAGGTCATCGACTCGATGGGAACGGGTGAGCCCCTCGTGGTGGCGTGGAAGTCCACCTCTGGCGTTCCCCACCCTGAGCTCCTCGGTCAGCCTGGCGACCTGACCGTCACCGCCTGGCCGGGCACCACGCGATCCATGCTGCTCTGGGAAACCTTGCGTCCGGGTCTCGCGCTCAAGCACCTCCTGAAGGTCATCGGCCAGGATCGCAACGACATCGAGTTCGCGGCCATCCGCATCGAGGCCAACCCGCTGTCATTTGACACGCTGGTCGGGATGCAGGACGGCGTGATCCCCGACGATCTGCTCGCCCTTCCCGCCGAGATCGCATGGGCCGCGACGCTGGAAGGGTACGCGGCGGCGGCGTCCGAGGCCGAGCGCGGCATGCGCACGCTGGCCGGGGTGACCGGCGCCACCCTGTTGATCGGCGGCGGGCTGCGCTCGCGCCGCTGGATCGAGGCCAAGCTGCGCCGCGCCGAGCACCCTGTCGCCATGGCATCCGAGCGCGAGGCGGTGTCGCGCGGTGCGGCCTTGCTCGCCGGCGTGGCGGCAGGATGGTGGGAGGCCGAAGCGTACCCCGCGGCCGACATCGTGCCGATGACCACGGGCGAACCCGTTCGCGGAACAGGGTCATCACGTGCGTAGCAGAAGGGAATCGCCCTATGGAGCGTTCATCATCGTCGCGGTGCTCGTCATGAGCACCGAGACAGCGAGCGGCGGACTGCGTCGTCCGTCGCGCCTGGTGGACATCGCCGAGCATGCTGGGGTTTCGGTCAAGACGGTGTCGCGGGTTCTCAACGACGAGCCGTATGTGACCGAGGCCATGCGCGAGAAGGTACTGGCCGTCGTGAAAGAGCTCGCCTACGTCGGGGATGCCGCGGCGACCGGGCTTCGCACGAAGCGTTCGGGCTTCATCGGTCTGATCATTCCGGATGTGCGCAACGGCTACTTCGCATTGCTCACGCGTGCCATCGAGGAACGCCTGTCACCCGCCAGCCCGACGCTGCTGCTCGGCGACTCCGACGAGGAGATCGAGCAGGAGGAGCGATACCTCCGGACGTTCCGTCAGCAGCACGTCGACGGCCTCATCGTGCTACCCGCGGGCGCACCCAGCCTGCCGGATGCCGTGTCAGAGATCCCCACCGTCATCGTCGACCGCACGGTGCCCTCCGTGAAGGACACAGCCGACCACGTGCTCGCTGGCAACCGCAAGGCGGGCGAGGTGCTCGTGAGTCACCTGGTCAAGCATCACGGCCTCCGTCACGTCGCATTGATCGCGGGCAACACGAATGCGTCCAATGTGCGCGACCGACAGATCGGCTACACGCGAGTCATGAAGCAGGCAGGGCTCGAGCTTCACATCAGCAGCGGGCACATGACCCCGGATGATGCCGCCGCAGGCGCCTACGCACTGTTTCAGACCCTCGAACCGCCATTCGGTGTCTTCACCACCAACAACCGCATGTTCTGGGGGGCGATGGCGGCCATCGCCCGCCTCGGCCTGCACATTCCGAGCGACGTGCTCGTCACCACCATCGACTCGATCGGCGAGGCGACCGTCACCGGGCTGCAGCCCACGCAGGCCGTTGTGCCAGTACAGACCGTCGCCGCGCGCGCAATGAACATGTTGACCGAGCGTCAGCTCGACCCCACGCTGCCGCCCCGCACCGTCACCGTCGACCTCGATATCGAATTCGGCACGACGTGCGGGTGCGTGCCTCTGACCTCACCGCTCATGGTCGGCCCGATGCCGACCTGAGCGCGGCGGCGACGCACGCCCCGAGGAGGGCCGGCTGAGGCAACCATTCCAGACCACCACAGCCGGCCACCGCGTCACCCGCTCGACATGAGCACAACGCACCATCAAGTCCACACTCAAAGGAGAGAAAGAGATGAAGCATCTCACTCGCACCCAGCGGTTCGGCCTCGCGGCCGGAGCGGCAGGCATGATTCTAGCGGTCACCCTCACGGGCTGTTCCGCGCCGGCCGACGACGGCGGAGACGGCGATGCCGCGCCGCGAATCGCGTTCATCATCAAACCGCTCGACAACACCTACTTCGGCGCAATGGCCGAGGGTGCACAGGCTGCCGCCGATGAGGCCGGCGTCGAACTGACCGTCGTCGCTGCCGAGAACGTGACCGACGATTCAGGCCAGGCGTCGAAGCTCAACGCTCTCGTCACCGAAGGCTACGACTGCTACGTGGTCAACCCCACGAGCCAGACGAACCTGCTCACGGGTCTCGTGCCGGTGTCGCAGGAGGGCACGCCGATCGTGAACCTCGACCTGCCCATCGACCTGGATGCCGCGAAGGACGCGGGGGTCGACGTCACCACCTACGTCGGCACCAACAACATCACAGCCGGTGAGGCCGGCGGTGAGGCGATGCTGCAGTATGTCGAGGAGGGCGGCCAGGTCGCGCTTATCGGCGGGCTCGTGGCAGACCCGGGCAGTAATGCCCGCATGGAGGGCTTCTCCAACGCGGTCGACGGCAAGCTCGAGATCACCCAGACGGTTGCGGCCGATTTCGACAAGGCGAAGGCCAAAAGCGCCGCCGCGACCATCATCCTCGCCAATCCCGACATCAAGGGCTTCTTCACCCCGTCCGGTGACATGGCGATGGGCATCCAGCAGGCCGTTGACGAAGCCGGCCTGAACGACCAGATCGCGGTGATCGGGATCGACGGGACGAAGGATCAGCTCGCGGACATCATCGCGGGCGGGCAGCCGGCAGCGATCGAGCAGTTCCCGTACCTTATGGGAGCTCAGTCGGTGCAGGCGTGCCTCGCGGCCATCGACGGCACGGAGATCCCCACCTCGGTTGAGACACCCGTGCTCATCGCGGATTCCACCAATGCCCAGGATGCGCTCGACGCGTTCCCGGCGCCCCCGGCGTCGTTCGTCGTGCCGAACCCCTTCGAGTAGTCCGGAATATCTGAACGGGGATCCTCACCCTCATGACCACCACCGAACCGATGTCCTCCGCCGGAGTCACACGCTCCGACCGAATGCGCGAAGTGCTGCGACGCTTCCGCACCGAAGATGTATGGACGAAGCTGACCGCCCCGGTCGCCCTGGTCCTGCTCTTCACAGTGTTCTCGATCCTCAAGCCGCGATTCGCGTCGTGGCCGAGCGTTACGAGCATGCTGGCGGACTCGACGATCCCGATCGCCCTCGCACTGGGAGCCACTTTCGCGGTCACGCTTGCCGGCATCGACCTCTCGCTCGCTGCGACGGTCGCTCTGGGCAGTGTCACCATGGCCGTGGCGTACCAGGCGGGATGGCCGCTCATCCTGTGCTGCCTCGTCGCCTTGGCGACCGGGCTCACGGTGGGCGCGCTGAACGGGACGTTTATCGGATGGGTGAGGATCCCCGACTTCATAGTCAGCCTCGGCGCGCTGAGCCTAGTGATGGGCGCAGGGCTGATCATCTCGCAAGGCAAGCCGGTGCTCATCCAGGAGTCGGCACTCACCGCCATAAGTACCCAGAACATTGCCGGGATCCGCTTCAACTTCCTGATCGTGATCGGAATCGCGGTGATACTGCACATCGTGATGTTCCACACACGATTCGGGACGCACGTGCTCGCCGTGGGCGACAACCCTGACGCCGCGACTGCCATGGGACTCAAGGTGTCGCGCATCAAACTCGCCGGTTACATGATCTGTGGCCTGATGGGCGGCGTCGGTGCCGTCATGCTGACGAGCTACATCGGGTCGAGCCAGCCTGCGACCAATACCGACTACCTGCTCAAAGCGATCGCAGCTGTTGTCCTCGGTGGTGTGAGCCTGTTCGGCGGTCGTGCGACCATCTACGGCCCGGTGCTCGGGGCGATTCTGCTCACCTTTCTGCAGTCGGGCCTCACCCTTCTCGGAGTGAGCGCGTTCTATTCGCCGCTCGTGATCGGCATCGTCGTCATCGCGGCTGCCACACTGATGAGAGGACGCAGATGACTGACATCAAAGTCGAGGTCCGCGACCTCAGGAAGTCCTTCGGCAACGTCCAGGCGCTTCAGGGCGCATCGCTCACCGTGAGGGCAGGGGAGATCACGGCCATCGTCGGAGATAACGGCGCGGGCAAGTCGACGCTTGTCAAATGTCTCACCGGCCTCTACACACCCGACTCAGGCGAGATCTTCATCGACGGGGCACCCGTGGCGTTCCATTCGCCCAAAGGCTCGCGTGAGGCAGGCATCGAGACCGTGTACCAGGATCTCGCGCTATGCGATCAGCTCAGCGTTTGGCAGAACCTCTACCTCGACCGGGAGCTCACCGCCGGCATCGGCCCGTTCAAGCTGCTGAGGAGCAGAGCCATGCGCGACAAGGCGAAGGAGCTACTGTCCGAGCTCGCGGTCAACGTGCCGCCGGTCACCCGTCCCGTCAAACGCCTGTCCGGGGGTCAGCGTCAGGCGGTCGCCATCGCCCGGGGCGTCATGTGGGCGAAGGGCATGATCATTCTCGACGAGCCGACCGCGGCGCTGGGACTGAATGAGACCGCCCAGGTCGAAGCCCTCATCCGGCGTGTCGTCGACGGTGGCCAGACGGTCCTGGTCGTGTCGCACAACTTCGAGCAGGTGAAGCGCCTGACCGACCAGGTCTGGGTGATGCGCGGTGGCCGGGTCGTCGGCGGAACCCGCACGGAGGATGTCTCCAACGAGCAACTTGTCGGCATGGTCACCGGGGCGATCCCCACGGTGCCATAGGGCGACTCGAGCGCCGCCTCGTAGACTCGTGCCGTGACAGCGGCGCCGGCGTTCCAGGTGCTCCGCCATCCGCCCCCCGCGGCCGCCGCGTATCGCGACCTGGCCACCACCGGCTCGGCGCTGATCGAGGGCGACGCCCACGACATCCTGCGCGCCCTGCCCGACGGGATCGCCCAGACCGTGGTGACCAGCCCGCCGTACTGGTCGCTGCGCGACTACGGCATCGACGGCCAGCTCGGTCTCGAGGCGAGCGTGCACGATTTCGTCGAGGCGCTCGCCGAGCTGTTCGATGACGTGCGCCGCGTGCTCACCCCCGACGGCACCCTCTGGCTCAACATCGGCGACTCGTACACGTCGGGCAACCGCGGTGGCGCGCGCCCGATCGCAAGAACGTCGCACGCGCGATGAGCACCCGCCCGCCGACCCCCGACGGCCTCAAGCCCAAGGACCTGATCGGCGTGCCGTGGCGCCTCGCCTTCGCGCTGCAGGAGCGCGGCTGGTACCTGCGCTCCGACCTGGTCTGGAACAAGCCCAACGCCCAGCCCGAGAGCGTCGACCGACCGCCCGACGCGGTCGCACGAGTACCTCTTCCTGCTCAGCGCGAACGAGAAGTACCGCTACGACATCGACGCCGTGCGCGGTCCGAACGACCGCCGTCTGCGCAGCGTCTGGGACCTCAACACCCAGCCGTCGCGAGAAGCGAGCGGGCACTTCGCGACCTTCCCCGAGAGCCTTGCCGAACGATGCATCCGGATCGCGTCGCGGCCCGGCGACCTCGTGCTCGACCCGTTCGTCGGCTCCGGCACGACCGCCGTCGCGGCGGCAGCGCTCGGCAGGCGGTTCGTGGGCTGCGAGCTCAATCCGGAGTACGTCGAGCTGGCACGTCGCCGGCTCGAGGGTGCTGGCTGAGACCCGGCGTGTCGCAATCCGCACTACTGCGCAACGCGCACTACTGTCTGATGCATGGATACCACCCAGCTCCTCAAGGGAGTGCTCGACGTCGCGGTGCTCGCCGCCGTCCAGCATGAGGACGGCTACGGCTACGACATCGTCCGACGCCTCCGCGCCGCCGGCCTCGCCGAGATCGGCGACGCCTCCGTCTACGGCACCCTCCGCCGCCTCTACGGCGCCGGTGCGCTGACCAGCTACGTCGTCCCGAGCGACGGCGGTCCGCACCGCAAGTACTACGGCATCAACGACCAGGGTCGCGCGATGCTCGCCGAGCAGCGCACCAGCTGGTCGAGTTCGCCACGACGATGAGCACGCTGCTCACCGGCCCCGCAACCACCGCCAGACGGCCGCGCGCCGTCCGCACGATCGGAGAGAAAGCATGACCGCCACCGTCCTTCCCGGCACCGAGGTCGCCGCGTTCGCCACCGCCGTGCGGGCCGCGCTCTCCGACCTGCCGCCCGACGAGCTCGACGAGCTCACCGACGGGCTCGAAGCCGATCTGTCCGAGCGGCTCGACGAGTCACCGGATGCTGCGGCCGGCCTCGGCGATCCCGCTCGCCTATGCGGAGGAGCTGCGCGCCGCCGCCGGCTACCCGCCGCGCACGGCGCGGTCGCACCTCGGGGCGACGCTGCCGAACCTGCGCACGCTGCCTCAGCGGGTCCGCGACGGCTGGGCGGCTCTGCGTCGGCCGCCACGCCGTGGCTCGCGAGCGTCGTCGCTTTCTTCGCGGCCATCCGCCCGGTGTGGTGGGTGCTTCCGCGGCGCGGCCCTGTACGCCGTGCTCGCGTCCTTCCTCGGCGTCAACGGCCTCTCGTTCTGGCCGATCGGCGTCGCGATGGTCGTGCTGAGCGTCCAGCTCGGCAGGGGCCGGATGCTGAATCGACTCGGGGTGCTCTGGGCGACCCGCGTGGCCAGCGTCGATCGCGATCATCGCCGCGCCGTTCATCCTCGCGCTGGCTGCTCAACGCCTGGAACACCGCGATGTACCCCAGCTACGACGAGACGTTCACGCCGCAGGGGCTCACCCAGAGCGGCCGGCAGATCGACAACATCTTCGCCTACGACGCGAGCGGCAACCCGATCGACGCAGGTGCAGCTCTTCGACCAGGACGGCAATCCGCTCGACCTCGTCGGCGACACGTCCGCAGACTTCTGGGGCACGACATCCGGCGGCATGGTCGTCCCGAGCGGCGACGTCCCCGGCCGAGCCGGTTGGAACGTCTTCCCGCTCGATCACGCCAACTCGTGGTCGGACTACGAGGACGACGGCATGCTCGACGACTCGGAGATCTCGCACACCGAGTTCCCGGTGAACCAGGTCAAGCCGCTGTCGGGACACGTCGCCGAACAGGCCGACGGCGTCGAGCCGATGACTCCGGTCGGCGTCCCGGCCGGGTAGCGCGGGCTAGGCGGCCGGAGTCCCGCCGCCCGACTTGCGGTTCATGCGCGCGATCTCGGCGTCGACGTCGGACTCGGTGATCGTGCGGCGGGTGATGCCGTACGCGTCGAGGCCGGTGAACACGGCCGCGATCGTGAGACCGAGCAACGGCCAGGCTGGCCAGAAGTACCCGGTGCCGCCGGTCGAGAAGAACCAGACGGCGAGCAGGATCAGCGCGATCACGATGAAGATCGCGAGCATCACCTTGAAGTCGTTGCGGGATTTGAGATTCTTGCGTGCGGCTTTGCGCAGCTCCTCGTCGGTCATGGCGACCACCCTATCCGGCGGCCGCGACGCGGCCCCAGGGGGCTATCCCCCGACGGACCGGAGGAGTCTGTCACCCGCCTGGGAGTCCCCCATACTGGGGACCTCATCCCTCTATCACCCGCCGGTCACCCGGGCGTACAGTCGTCGCCAACAACCACTCGAAGGGGAGTCGGGCCAACCACCCGTTGAACCTCCGAGTGACCCGGAATCAGGCAATGAACTAATTGGGGGAATAATGTTCAACGCTCTGCTGACCCGAATCGGGGTCACTCTGCAGTCCAAACTCGTCTCTGACGAGAAGGGCGCAACGGCCGTCGAGTACGGCCTCATCGTCGGCCTCATCGCGGTCGTCATCATCGGTGCCGTCGGCACACTCGGGGGCACGCTGCTCGGGTGGTTCAACGACATCAACACCGGGCTGAGCACGCCGTAGCAGACCCCGCCGGGCACGCGTTGCCCAACTCACGCGTGCCCGACGGACTGCTTCGGTAATCGCAGTCTGGATCTGTGTCATGACCTGGCGCAGGTGGCGAGACCAGCGCGGCGCGGTAGCTGTCGAGTTCGCGCTCGTCTTTCCACTTCTCATGCTCGTGCTGTTCGGTGTCATCGAGTACGGGGCGATCTACAACGCCCAGCTCATGGTGACCGGAGCAGCACGCGAAGCAGCACGCGAGATGTCGCTGACCGGCAACGCCGGCGACGCGCGCGCCGCTGCTCTCTCCGCCTCACCCGGCCTCGTGCCGGCGCTGATCGTCGGGGGACATCGCCTTCTCGACCATCGGGATGCGCGGCGGGCACCGACGTGACCGTCACGATCTCGTACGAGAAGCCGTTCCTGACCGGGATGTTCGGCGCCACCGTCGACCTCACCGGCCTCGCGACGCGTCGTTGCGGAGGGTGACATGCATGCCACGCACGCGAGCGGCATCCTGCGGCCCATCAACCGCGCTGATCCGCCGCGCCCGCGACGAGTCCGGCGCGGTCACCATCCTGATGGCGATCTGCATGACGGTCGTGCTCGGGATGGCGGCGCTGGTGATCGACATCGGCGCAGCCCAGGCGCGCAAGGCCCAGCTGCAGGATGCCGCGGACGCCGCCGCGATGGGCCTCGCCCAGCGCTGTTTCGAGTCCGCCCTCACGATGCTCGCCGCCTGCGATGGCGGCGTCACCGGCAACGCGACGGCCATCGCATCCGGCTACGCGGTCGAGAACGTCAACGACGCGTCGGCCGCGGTGACCTCGGTCGTCTTCACGTCGAACACCGTCAAGGTGACGCTGACCAGCGATCAGCCGAGCTTCTTCGCGCGGATCTTCGACATCACCGCGACTGACCGTCAACACCGACGCGACGGCGAAGTGGGGTCAGCCGGCCACGCCGCTGCCGCTCGCGTACCACCAGTGCGCGCTGCCGGCCCCGTCGTCGTCGGCGGTGCAGTTCCTGCGCTACGACCTGCTCGACCTCAGCCTCAGCGAGCTGCGGACTGGTCCCCGGTGTCGTCGACCTGCTCGGGCCCGGCTGGGTGACCCAGACCGACCTGATCTCGCTCGACGACGGGCTCAGCCTGCTGACCTCGGACTGCTCCGTTCGACATCGACCTGGTCGCCTACGTGTCGACGACGCTCACCAAGGTGCTGCCGACGCAGTGCTCGCATCTGCTGCCGTCGCTGATCGGGCGCCAGGTGCTGCTGCCCGTCTACGACCGCGTGCTGGTGCCGATCGTCGTCAACGGCGTGCTGCTGCAACCAGGGCATGGAGGTGGAGAAGTACGCGCTCATGGAGGTGACCGGGTACGACTTCCAGACGCTCAGCCTCAACATGCTGAACATCGTGACCGCCACCATCGGCCCGAAGAACATGCCGGCCACCGGGCCGCACTGCCCGAACCTGCCGATCCTGCCGATCGAGGTGCCGGCCTGCCAGGGCCTGCAGGGCGTCTTCCACGGATACCTGACCCCCGCCGAGGCCGCGCAGCGGCTCGTCGGCGTGCAACTGATCGATCTGAAGGGAGAAGAACGATGAAGACCCGAATCATCGCCGTCGCCATCGCGGCCGTCCTCGCCATCGTCGGCGCGGTCGTGCTCGTGGTGGCCGTCCGCAGCGCCGATCAGGCCGCCACCGCAGGTGCGCAGCTGACGTCGGTGCTCGTCGTCCGTGCCGAGGTGCCCGCGGGCACCGCGGCCGACCACCTCGGCGACGCCGTCGCGGTGGAGCAGATCCCGGCCCGCTACGTCGCCGACGACGCCGTGAGCGACGTCGACGACCTCGAGGGGCTCGTCGCCGCCGTCGACCTGAAGCCGGGGGAGCAGATCCTGTCCTCGCGCTTCTCGAGTCCCGAGCAGCTGGCGTCGGCGGGCATCCACGCCTCGGTGCCCGGAGGGGATGCAGGAGGTGTCGATCGCGGTCGACCTGCAGCGCATCGCCGGCGGCGCCGTCGGACCGGGTGACCGGGTCGGCGTGTTCGCGAGCTTCGACGACAGCGGGACCGACGCCTGCTGCTGAACCAGGTGCTCGTCACGTCGATCGCCTCGACCGTCGATCCGGACGCCGACGAGCAGCAGGCCCAGGGCCTGGTGCTCGTCACGCTCGCGCTCGACGCGGAGGACGCGATCGCTGTCGTGCACGCGGCCGAGTTCGGGCACATCTGGATGTCGGCGCAGAACGACGACACCGCCCTGCCGGGCGCGTCGCCCGACGGAAGCGTCGGGGCATCGAAATGAGCCGGGTCGTCCTCATCGGCGCCGACGCGGTGCTGGAGCGTCAGGCGCGGCGCCTGCTCGGCGACGAGGTCGTCGTGCTCGCGCCCGCCAGCTCCGACGTGCTGGTGTCGCGCCTGATCTGGCTCGACCGGCGGCCGGAGCTCGTGATCCTCGGCGGCGACATGCCGCCGGTGCTCGCGCTCTGGATCGCGCGCTCGGTGCGGGATCTGGCCGACACGATCGCGATGGTGGGCGACGATCCGGCGGTGTACGAGCAGTCGCTCGCGTCCGGGGTGACCGAGTTCCTCGGCACCGAGGTGGATCTCGAGGAGCTGGACGCGCTCTTCGCCAGCTCGCGCGACCACGTCATCCGGATCAGCGGCACGCCGTCCCCGGCGCGGGACGCCGCGCGCCGCCTGCCGGGAGCCGTCATCGCGGTGACCTCGCCGAAGGGCGGCGTCGGCAAGACCACGATCGCCACCAACCTGGCGATCGCGCTGCACGATCTGGGGCGCGGTCGCGCGGTGCGGCACGCACGGCGCCGCGTCGCGCTGGTCGACCTCGACCTGCAGTTCGGCGACGTCGCCACGGCACTCGGGCTGGCGCACCGCCACAGCGTCGTCGACGCACTCAGCAAGGCGGCCGCTCGCGACAGCTTCGTGCTCGGCACGTTCCTCGCCCAGCACGAGAGCGGCATCGCGGTGCTCGCCGCCCCGGCCTCGCCGGCCGCGGCCGATCACCTCGACGCCGCCCGCGTCGGCCACATGCTGCGGCAGCTGGTCGCCGACTTCGACTACATCGTCGTCGACACCTCGCCGGGCCTGGACGAGGCGACGCTCGCCGCGATCGAGCAGGCCAGCGCGCTCGTCGCGATCGCCGGCCTCGACGTTCCCGAGCACGCGCGGACTGCGCACGTCGCTCGAGATGCTGCGCGAGCTGCACCTCGAGCCGCCGGCCCGGCAGATCGTGATCAACCAGATCGCGCCGAAGGCCGGCATGATCGGTCGCCGACGCCGAGCACGTGCTCGCCGCCCCGGTCGACGTCGTGATCCCGTCTCGCCGGGCGGTCGCGCTGGGACTCAACCGCGGCATCCCGGTCCTCGAGTCCGCGCCGCGCGACCCGGCGTCGAAGGCGATGCGCGCGCTCGCACACCGCCTGCACGACGTCCTGAGCCGCCGAGAGCTGTTCCCGGCCACCGATCACCGTTCCGATCCGCGCATCACCGACCCGAGGGAGATGGTCTCGTGAGCCTGTCCGACCGACTCGAATCCGCGCGCACGCAGCGCGCCCGCTCCGGCGTGTACCTGCGTCCCGGCGACCCGCTGCTCGCCGGCGAAGCGCTCGACGCGCCCGTCATCGACCTGCCGCGCGCGCGGCCGGCAAGTCCGGCCCGAAGGTGGAGACGAGCGCCGACGACGCCGTCGACACCCACGAGGTCGAGCTGCCCGACGGCCTCGAGGAGCTGCGCGCCGCCGCGACCGAGGAGCTGTACGAGCGCATGGGCGCCCGGCTCAACGACTCGACGCTGAGCGAGCAGCAGCTGCACGAGCTCGCCCGGCAGGAGCTGGCGACCATCATCGGCGAGCGGGCGACGTCGCTCAACGCCGAGCAGCGCCGCTTCCTGATCGACGACCTCGCCGACGACGCGCTCGGGCTCGGCCCGCTGCAGCGCCTGCTCGACGACCCGAGCATCACCGAGGTCATGGTCAACGGACCGGACCACATCTATGTCGAGCGGAAGGGGCGCCTGCTGCGCTCCTCGAGCTCGTTCCGAAGCGAGGAACGACTGCGTCGAGTGATCGAGCGCATCGTCTCCCGGGTCGGGCGGCGCATCGACGAATCTTCTCCCCTCGTCGATGCGCGGCTCCCCGACGGCTCCCGTGTCAACGCGATCATCCCGCCGCTCGCGGTGGGCGGGTCGGCGCTGACCATCCGCAAGTTCGCCAACGATCCGTTCCAGACCCGGGACCTGATCGACTTCGGCACCATCTCCGAGGCGATCGGCGAGCTGCTGTACGCGTGCGTGCAGGCGCGGCTGAACATCATCATCTCCGGCGGCACCGGAACCGGGAAGACGACGCTGCTCAACGTGCTGTCGTCGTACATCCCGGCCGACGACCGCGTGGTGACGATCGAGGACGCCGTCGAGCTGCAGCTGCAGCAGGAGCACGTGGTGCGCCTCGAGAGCCGCCCGCAGAACATCGAGGGCAAGGGCGAGGTGACGATCCGGGATCTGGTGCGCAACTCGCTGCGCATGCGGCCCGATCGCATCGTGGTCGGCGAGTGCCGCGGCGGCGAGGCGCTGGACATGCTCCAGGCCATGAACACCGGCCACGACGGCTCGCTCAGCACGGTGCACGCCAACTCGCCGCGCGACGCGATCGCCCGCCTCGAGACGCTGAGCCTGATGGCGGGCATGGACCTGCCGCTGCGCGCGGTGCGCGAGCAGGTGGCGTCGGCCATCGACGTGATCATCCACGTGTCGCGCCTGCGCGACGGTTCGCGCCGGGTCACCCACGTGACCGAGGTGCTCGGGATGGAGGGCGACACCGTCACCCTGCAGGACGCGTTCGTGTTCGACTACTCGGCGGGCGTCGACAGCTTCGGCCGCTTCCTCGGATCGGCGAAGCCGACCGGGCTGCGGCCGCGGTTCACCGACCGCTTCGAGGAGCTCGGCATCGCGATCGACCCGCAGCTGTTCGAGCAGCGCGAGACGGTGGGCGCGAAATGACCGCCCTCGTGCTGGGCCTCGTGCTCTGCGGGCTCGCGCTCGCCGTGGGCGCCGTCGTCGTGCTGCAGCCGAGCGCCGCGCAGCGTGCGGCCGCGGCGCGGCGGGCGCGCCGTCGATGCGCGCCCGCACCATCGGCGTGACCGACCGGATGCTGCAGGACCGCGGCTGGTACGCCCGGTTCGGCGAGCGGCTCGAGCTGGCCGGCATCGCCATGCGCCCGGCGAGCCTGGTGACGCTGGTCACCCTGCTCGCCGCCGGCGCCGCCCTGCTCGGGTCGGTGCTCGCGCTCGTGCGCGGCGCCGCGATCGCCTGGCTGCTGCCGGTCGCCCTCGTGCTGCTCGTCGTGCTGGGTGCTCGCGCCGTCATCGCCCGCCGCGTCGCGAAGCGCCGTGCGGCGTTCGCCGAGCAGCTCGACGACACGCTGCAGCTGATGGCGAGCGGACTGCGGGCCGGGCACAGCCTGCCGGCGGCGCTCGACGCCGTCGCGGCCGAGGCCGAGTCGCCGACCGCCGAGGAGTTCGCCCGGCTGCTCAACAAGCACCGCATCGGCTACGACCTGGCGCAGGCCATCGAGGAGTGCGCCGAGCGCATGCACTGCGACGACCTCGCCTGGACGGCGCAGGCGGTCGGCATCCACCGCGAGGTGGGCGGCAACCTCGGCGAGGTGCTCGACCACGTCGGCGAGACGATCCGCGAGCGCAACCAGATCCGCCGCCAGGTGCGCACGCTGAGCGCCGAGGGCCGCATCTCGGCCAACGTGCTGATCGCGCTGCCGCTGGCGATCGCCGGCATCCTGGCGTTCGTCTCGCCGAACTACGTGTCGCTGTTCGTGACGACGCCGATCGGCATGGTGCTGATCGGCATCTCGCTCGTGCTGTTCATCGTCGGCGCGCTCTGGCTGCGCGCCATCGTGAAGATCAAGTTCTAGGAGGACAGACCATGTCGGTGCTCACCATCACCCTGCTGGCCGCGATCCTGCTCGCCGTCGCGCTGCCGCTCGCCGTCTACGGGCTGGTGCCGGCACGCGCCGGCGTCGACGGCCGCCGCTTCTCCCGCCCCGTTCCCGGCCCGCGCTCCCGGCGCCGCCCCCGCCGACGCGCAGGAGCTGCCGCGCGTCCTGCGCTGGATCTCGACCGCGAGCGCCCGCACCCGCCTCGAGCGCAACCTGTCGCTCGCCGGACTCAGCGCCCCGTGGCCGGTCGCGCGGGTGCTGCGCATCAAGCTGATCGCCAGCGGCGTCGCGCTCGCCGCTCGCGCATCCTGTTCGTGGTGCCGGCGCCCAGCCTGCTGCGCTTCGCGATCGCCGCCGCCGTCGTGCTCGGCGTCTACCTGCTTCCGGATGTCGT
This sequence comes from uncultured Actinomycetota bacterium, assembly GCA_963730045.1. Classification (GTDB taxonomy): domain Bacteria; phylum Actinomycetota; class Actinomycetes; order Actinomycetales; family Microbacteriaceae; genus JBDSKH01. The sequence goes on from CAVSPQ010000006.1 coordinate 487,759, forward strand.
GGTCGCCAGCCGCGCCCGCGAGCGCCAGGACGCTCATCCAGCAGGAGCTCGCGGACGCCCTCGACGAGATCACCATCTCGATCGAGGCCGGACTCGAGCCTGGAGACCGCCGTCGCCCGCGCCGGCGAGTACGGCAAGGGGCCGCTCGCGCAGGAGCTCACCCGCACCGTGCAGGACATGCGCGTCGGCTTCACCCGCAAGGAGGCCTACCTGGCGCTCGCCGAGCGCACCTCGGTCACCGACCTGCGCCGGTTCGCCCGCGCCATCATGCAGGCCGACCAGTACGGGGTCTCGGTCGGCAACGTGGTGCGCGGCCAGGCGAAGGAACTGCGCGGCAAGCGCCGCCAGCGGGCCGAGGAGCGGCGATGAAGGTGCCGGTGCAGGTGCTGTTCCCGCTGATGTTCTGCATCCTGCCGGTGCTGTTCGTCGTGGTGCTCGGGCCCGGCCGTCATCAACCTGATCGAGGTGGTCGGCAACAGCCGGTAGCTGCCGATAGGCTGGCCACCGCGAAGGGGAGTATCCCACCTCGTCGCGGCCGTCATCACGGGTTCCAGTGCTGCAACCCCGGTCGCGACCGCACGCCATCGGTGCGTGCGGGAGAGACGTTCGGGTCTCTGTCACGCCCCCACCCCGAAAGGCCTCCATGTCCCTCGAGATCCCGCTCTGGTTCGAGATCGGCTCGTACGTCGCGCTGCTGCTCATCATCGCCGCCGACGTCTTCCTCGCCTACCGCCGTCCGCACGTGCCGTCGACGCGCGAGTCGGCGCTCTGGATCACGTTCTACGTCGTGCTCGCGCTGATCTTCGCCGGGCTGATGCTGGTGTTCGCGCGGCACCGAGCACGCCGGCCAGTTCGTCGCCGGCTGGCTGACCGAGTACAGCCTGTCGATCGACAACCTGTTCGTGTTCCTGATCATCATGGCCAGGTTCTCGGTGCCCCGGAAATACCAGCAGGAGATCCTGATGGTCGGCATCATCCTGGCGCTGGTGTTCCGCGGCATCTTCATCCTGCTCGGCGCCGCGCTGATCTCGAACTTCAGCTGGATCTTCTACATCTTCGGCCTGTTCCTCATCTACACGGCGGCGAACCAGGCGTTCACCAGCCACGACGACGAGGAGGACGATCGAGAACCGCCTGATCCGGATGCTGCGGCGCCGCATCGCCATCACCGACGGGTACGACGGCGCGAAGCTGCAGACCACGATCGACGGCACGGCGGGTCTTCACGCCCGGTGCTCATCGTGTTCATCGCGCTCGGCACGACCGACCTGGTGTTCGCGCTCGACTCGATCCCGGCGATCTTCGGCATCACGCAGGAGCCGTTCATCGTGTTCACCGCGAACGTCTTCGCGCTGATGGGGCTGCGGCAGCTGTACTTCCTGCTCGGCGACCTCGTCGACAAGCTGGTGTACCTCAAGTACGGCATCGCGTGCGATCCTCGCGTTCATCGGCGTGAAGCTGTTCTTCCACGCCCTGCACGAGAACGAGCTGCCGTTCATCAACGGCGGCCAGCACGTCGAGTGGGCGCCCGAGATCGACACGTTCACGTCGCTCGGCGTGATCGTCGGGGCGATGGCGGTCGCGGTGATCGCGAGCGTCATCAAGCTGCGGGTGGATGCCGGGCGCAGCGCCCGCGACACTCCCGAGTGATCCTGGGGCGGGCGTCGTGAAATCCGACCTCCGCCCACGACTCCCGTGCGGCATGATGAGCGGCACGAGGAAGGGTCGTGCTGAGCTGCCGCTGGCTCAATCCAGGAGGCGGCGGAGAGGTCGGCGTCGACACGACGATCGCCGCGGTCACGACCTCCCAGGCCAGCGCGATCAGTTCCCGGCTCGCTTCACTGGGGTACTCGGCGATCAGCGAGCTCGGCGGCGTCCGCTATGTCTGGGCGGTCGGCGACTCCGCCGAAAGCTACCCGATGGGCGAATCGCACATCGTCCGCGGCGGTCTGTATTTCGCCACCCACTGGCTGAACTACGGACCCAGCGGCTACACCGCGGACATGGTCCACAACGTCTTCGGCTGACCCTGTTACCCTCGATCCATGCTCGTTCGGCACCTTCTCCTTCGTCGCCGCGACGAGGCCTAGCTCCCCGGCCATCCTCGTCGCGGAGTCTCCTCGTCGGCCGGCACCTCTGAGCGAAGAAGGAAGCAACCGTGAGCACGACATCGCAGGCAAGACACTGGCCGAGAAGGTCTGGGACGCGCACCTCGTCACGAAGGGCGAGAACGGCGAGCCCGACCTGATCTACATCGACCTGCACCTCGTGCACGAGGTCACCAGCCCGCAGGCGTTCGACGGGCTCCGGCATGGCCGGGCGCCCGGTGCGCCGCCCCGACCTGACGATCGCGACCGAAGACCACAACACGCCCGACGCTCGCGATCGACAAGCCGATCGCCGACCTCACCAGCCGCACCCAGATCGAGACGCTGCGCAAGAACTGCGCCGAGTTCGGCATCCGGCTGCACCCGCTCGGTGACATCGAGCAGGGCATCGTGCACGTCGTCGGACCCGCAGCTGGGCCTGACGCAGCCCGGCATCACGGTGGTCTGCGGCGACAGCCACACCAGCACGCACGGCGCCTTCGGGGCGATGGCGTTCGGCATCGGCACCAGCGAGGTCGAGCACGTCATGGCGACGCAGACGCTGCCGCTGACGCCGTTCAAGACGATGGCGATCACGGTCGAGGGCGAGCTGCGTCCCGGCGTCACGGCGAAGGACATCATCCTCGCCGTCATCGCGCAGATCGGCACCGGCGGCGGGCAGGGCTACGTGCTCGAGTACCGCGGCTCCGCGATCCGCGCCCTCTCGATGGAGGGGCGCATGACGATCTGCAACATGTCGATCGAGGCGGGGGCGCGCGCCGGCATGGTCGCGCCCGACCAGATCACCTACGACTACCTGCAGGGCCGCCCGCACGCTCCGCAGGGTGCCGACTGGGATGCCGCGGTCGCCTACTGGGAGACGCTCGCGACCGACGACGACGCGGTCTTCGACGCCGAGGTCTACCTCGACGCGAACGAGCTGGAGCCGTTCGTCACCTGGGGCACCAACCCCGGCCAGGGCGTCTCGCTGAGCGACAGCGTTCCCGACCCGGCCGGTTACGGCGACCCCAACGATCGCGCCGCCGCCGAGCGTGCTCTCGAGTACATGGACCTCGCCGCCGGCACCCCGATGAAGGACATCCGGGTCGACGCGGTGTTCATGGGCTCGTGCACCAACAGCCGCATCGAGGACCTGCGCGCGTTCGCCTCGGTGATCAAGGGCCAGAAGAAGGCGGATCACGTGCGCGTCATGGTCGTGCCGGGCTCGGCGCGGGTGCGCATCGAGGCCGAGGCCGAGGGGATCGACAAGATCGTCGAGGAGTTCGGGGCCGAGTGGCGGTTCGCCGGCTGCTCGATGTGCCTCGGGATGAACCCCGATCAGCTCGCGCCGGGCGAGCGCTGCGCGTCGACCAGCAACCGCAACTTCGAGGGCCGCCAGGGCAAGGGCGGGCGCACGCACCTGGTGTCGCCGCTGGTCGCGGCGGCCACCGCCATCCGCGGCACGCTCTCGAGCCCGTGGGACCTCGGTCGCGCAGCCGACGCAGCGAGGTGAGCGCGTGATGGACAAGATCACCCAGGTCACCGGCACCGCCGTCCCGCTGACGCGCAGCAACGTCGACACCGACCAGATCATCCCGGCCGTGTTCCTCAAGCGGGTCACCAAGACCGGGTTCGACGACGCGCTCTTCCACGAGTGGCGCAAAGACCCGGAGTTCGTGCTCAACGATCCGGCGTTCGGCGCCGACGACCCGGCCGGCGTCAAGATCCTGTTCGCCGGACCCGACTTCGGCACCGGCTCGAGCCGCGAGCACGCCGTCTGGGCGCTGCGCGACTACGGCTTCACGGCCGTCATCTCGACCCGGTTCGGCGACATCTTCCGGGGCAACTCCGGCAAGCAGGGGCTACTCACAGGAACCGTCACCGAGGCCGAGCTCGAGGCGTTCTGGGCCGCGATCACGGCGCAGCCGGGAATAGCCGCGACGGTCGACCTGGTTGCTCGTACGGTGGCGATCGGCGACCTCGTAGCCCCCTTCGAGATCGATGATTACACTCGATGGAGGCTCCTGGAGGGCCTCGACGACATCGGTCTCACCCTGCGCGACGAAGCGCGGATCACGGAGTTCGAGGGACGACGCGAAAGCTGGCGGCCCCGCACTCTTCCCGTTCTCTAGCTTCCCGGTCCGGCACGTACGACAGGCAATAGGTGCACCAGTGGATTCAGTCTCGATGAACGCGTTGGACGCCCAGAAGGCGGGTCTTCGCGTCGGACTCAAGTCCGACTCGATCGTGATCGAGGGCGGCAAGCCGCTGCACGGGCACCGTCAACGTGCGCGGCGCCAAGAACCTCGCGACCAAGGCGATGGTCGCGGCGCTGCTCGGCGAGACGCCGAGCCTGCTGCTCGACGTGCCGAACATCAGCGACGTCGACGTGGTGCGCGGCATGCTCGGCGCCTACGGCGTCGCGGTCACCTCTCCCGAAGACGGGCAGCTGCTGCTCGACCCGACGAACGTCGAACGCGCCCACTTCGCCGAGATCGACGCGCTCGCCGGCTCCAGCCGCATCCCGATCCTGTTCTGCGGGCCGCTGCTGCACCGCCTCGGTGAGGCGCTCATCCCGGACCTCGGCGGCTGCCGCATCGGCGACCGTCCGATCGACTTCCACATGGATGCGTTGCGTGCGTTCGGCGCGGTCGTCGACAAGTCCTACGAGGGCATCCGCATCACGGCGCCCGACGGGCTGCACGGCGCCAACATCGAGCTGCCGTACCCGAGCGTCGGGGCGACCGAGCAGGTGCTGCTCACCGCGGTGCGCGCGCGGGGCGTCACCGAGCTGAAGAACGCGGCGATCGAGCCCGAGATCATGGATCTCATCGCGATCCTGCAGAAGATGGGCGCCATCATCTGGATGGAGCCGAACCGCACCATCTTCATCGAGGGCGTCGACAAGCTGCACGGCTACACGCACCGCGCGATCTTCGACCGCAACGAGGCGGCATCCTGGGCGTCTGCGGCGCTCGCGACCGACGGCGACATCTTCGTCGAGGGCGCGAAGCAGCACGACCTGATGACGTTCCTCAACGTGTTCCGCAAGGCCGGCGGCGCGTTCGACGTGCACGAGGACGGCATCCGCTTCTACCGCGGCGGGCCGCTCAAGCCGGTGCAGGTCGAGACCGACGTGCACCCCGGATTCATGACCGACTGGCAGCAGCCGCTCATCGTCGCGCTGACCCAGGCCGAGGGCGTCTCGGTCGTGCACGAGACCGTGTACGAGAACCGGCTCGGCTTCACCGAGGCGCTCGTCGAGATGGGCGCCGACATCGTCGTGCACAACGACGGGCTCGAGTCGCTGACCCGGCGCGTGCCGCGTCGCAAGCTGGAGCAGGCCGCCGTCATCACCGGCCCGACGCGCGCTGCACGGCGCCGACGTGCGCGTGCCCGACCTGCGCGGCGGGTTCAGCTACCTGATCGCCGCGCTGACCGCCGAGGGCACGTCGACGCGTCACGAATCTGGGCATCATCAGCCGGGGGTACGAGCACTTCTTCGAGAAGCTCGAGGCGCTCGGGGCGGACTTCTCCATCGAGGGCTAGCGCGTGGCCAAGCGCCTCGCAAGCCTGCCACCCGCGAGAAGACCGCGATCTGGCGGTTCCTCGCCGGCATCGTCGTGCCCGCCGCTGCTGATCCTCGGCACGTTACACCTTCCGCAACCCCGAGAAGGTACCCGCGCGCGGGGCGTTCATCATGACGCCCAACCACTACACCGACTTCGATCCGCTGGTCGCGGCGTACGCGGTCTGGAAGCACGGGCGCGTCCCGCAGTTCCTGGCCAAGGCGTCCCTGTTCAAGGTGCCGGTGCTCGGGGCGGCGATGCGCGCCACCGGGCAGATCCCGGTCGAGCGCGCCGACGCCCGGCACCGACCCGCTGGCCGCGGCGGCTCGAGCTCGTGAAAGACGAGTTCGCGCTGATCATCTACCCGGAGGGCACGCTGACGCGGGATCCCGACCTGTGGCCGATGCGCGGAAAGTTCGGTGCCGCGCGGCTCGCCCTCCATTACGACGTCCCGGTGATCCCGATGGCCACCTGGGGAGCGCAGCGCGTGCTGCCCCGCTGGTCGAAGAGGCTCAGCGTCTTCCCGCGCAAGCCGATCGAGGTGATCTTCGGCGACCCGGTCGATCTGTCGCGCTGGGCGGGCCAGGTACACGGATCAGGTCGCGCTCGCCGAGGCGACTCTCGCGATCATGCAGGCGATCACGGCCCTGGTCGAGGAGCTGCGTGGCGAGACGGCGCCCGCGGAGCGCTGGGACCCGGCCGAGCACGGGCAGCCCGAGTTCGGGCGGCTCGAGGAGAACTAGGCGCCGCAACCAGGCGCCGACAGACCAGGCGCCCGCAACCAGGCGCCCGCAGCTAGGCGCCGACCTTGGGCGGCCCGGGCGCCTCGGCCAGCACACCGACCCGTCGCGTGCCTCGAAGATGAGCTGCGTCTCGGTCTGACGCACGACGCGGTGAATGGTGATGTGCTGCAGCACGAGGTCGCGCAGCGCTTCGGGGCTCTCGACCGCGACGTGCAGGTGGAAGTCGTCGGCGCCGGCCACGTGGATCGCGTCCAGCACGCCGGGGACGCGGACCAGGTCGTCGTACAGCGTGTTGACGTGTTCGGCGCCATGGCTGCCGAGCCGCACCTTGATCACGGCCTGGATCGGGAACCCGAGCGCGGCGAGGTCGAGCTGTACGCGGGTCGCCGGTGATGACCCCCGCCTCGCGGAGCGAACGCACGCGGTAGGCGCAGGTGGATTCGGCGAGCCCGAGCCGGGCGGCCAGCGCCTTGTTGCTGATGTCGCTGTCGACCGCCAGCGCGCGGAGGATCGCCAGGTCGATGCCGGTCGAGTTCCGATTGGCTTTTCGTCAAGCGATGCCCCTGTTCTGTGGTGTCGACGTTGACCGAAACTCTCAATTTTGAGCCATTTGTTGCGCATTCCGCAAGCACTCTGGCACCGACTGAGGTTCTCGTTCACTCTGGGGAGATGGAGCAGAGCGGCTACGACTATCTCGACGTCGACTCCCTCGCCGTCCACGCCGGGCGCGAGGACCTCGAAGGGCTCGGCGTGCACGCCCTCCCGATCGACCTGTCGACCACCAACCCGCTTCCCGACATCGAGCACGGCGGCGACTCGTACGAGGCGCTGGCGACCGGCGGCCGCCCGCTCGAGAGCGGGTCGCTACGTCTACGCCCGGCTCTGGAACCCGACCGTCGCACGATTCGAGTCGGCACTCGCGCAGCTCGAGGGGGCCGAGGCCGCCGTCGCGTTCTCGTCCGGGATGGCGGCGATGACCGCGGCGATCCTCGCGTCCACCACCTCCGGGGCGACCGGCGACGGTCCGGTGAAGCGGCACATCGTCGCCGTGCGCCCGCTCTACGGCGGCACCGATCACCTGCTCGACTCCGGTCTGCTCGGCGTCGAGACGACGTTCTGCTCGGAGACCGAGGTCGCCGCGTCGGTGCGCCCGGACACCGGCATGGTCGTGCATCGAGTCGCCGGGGAACCCGACCCTCGAGCTGGTCGACATCGCCGACGATCGTGCGAGCAGGCGGGCGACGTCCCGGTGCTCGTCGACAACACGTTCGCGACGCCGGTCCTGCAGAACCCGCTCGCGTTCGGCGCCGCGATGGCGCTGCACAGCGCCACCAAGTACCTCGGCGGGCACGGCGACGTGATCGGGGGTGTGATCGCCTGCAGCGAGGAGCAGGCCGAGGCGCTGCGACGGGTGCGCGCGATCACCGGGGGCGCTGCTGCATCCGCTCGGCGCCTACCTGCTGCACCGCGGGCTCGCGACCCTGCCGATCCGGATGCGCAGCGCAGCAGGCGACGGCGCCGCGGGTGGCCGAGTGGCTGGGCGGTCATCCCGCGGTGGCCGAGGTCGCACTATCCGGGACTCGACGGCGACCCGCGCGGGCTGCATCGGAACCCAGATGCGCGGGACCGGCGCGATGATCTCGATCACGCCTGGCGCGGCGGTTTCGACGCGGCGCAGGCGTTCACCGCCGGGGTGCGGATGTTCTCGCACGCCGTGTCGCTCGGCGGAGTCGAGTCGCTGCTGCAGCATCCGGCGTCGCTCACCCACCGTCCGGTCGCGGCCGAGGCGAAGCCCGCGACGGACCTGGTGCGCCTGTCGATCGGGCTGGAGGGCGTACGACGACATGATCGCCGACCTCGGGCGGGCTCTGGATGCGGCGTCGGTCCGCGCGGGAGCCACGACTCACGCGCAGGCCGGCCCCTAAGCACGGGGTCCCGTCCGGCCTAGCTCTGGACGCCCTCGGTTCCGTCGATCAGATGCCGCGCCAGGTGCGTCGCCCCCGCGACGGCGGCGGGCATCACGAGCGATCGCGCCGCCCGGCACCAGGAAGCACAGCTGCACCGCCGACGCCGAACCCGAGCACGCGCGGCGACCGGGTACGCAGGGCGGCGCGCCGCTCGACCCGGGTCAGACCCGCGCGCCTCGAGCGGACGGGTCGTGAGCTCGAGCGCGAGGATCCGCGCGGTGAACACGAACCCGAGCACCGACGCCGAGCACGGTGCCGACCACGCGGGATGAAGCTGAGCAGCGCCAGCAGCAGCGAGATGAGCACGGCGCGCACCACGAGCCGGAACGAATCGCCCACCGAGCGCCAGAATCCCGTCTCGTGCTTCTCGGGCATGCCGCCGAGCTCGGTCTCGACCGCCCACCAGATGCGCTCGTAGAACCAGTCGCCGATCAGCAGGGTCAGCGCCGGTGAACCCGAACGCGGCGAGCACGACGAACCCGATCAGCAGCGCGAGCGCGGCGACGACGCGGAACAGCCTCGCCCAGCCCGGATCCCAGGAGTCGGCGAACGGGGTCACGAACCCGACGATGCCCTCGGCGTTGGCGGCGATCACCAGGATGAGCGCGATGAGGCCCGCGGCCACGATCAGCGCGGCGGCACGAGGCCGAGCAGCATGAGGCCGGGGCGCCGCTTCCACCAGCGTGAAACCCCGGAACAGCGTGGCGAACCCGGAGAAGAACTCGCTGACGACGCCGGCGGCGCGGGTGGTGGTCTGACCCGCCGCCTGCAGGGTCGTCCGGGGCGTGGCCAGGTCCGATCGAGGCGTGCCATGCGGCCACGCTAGCGGGACCGGTGCGGCGACGGCAGACCGGTAGGCAAGAATGGCCGGGTGGATGATGCGGTCGCCGACCTGCCCAGCGAACCGCGCAAGGTCGCCGTGCTCGGCGCGGGGTCGTGGGGCACCACGTTCGCGAAGATCCTCGCCGACGGCGGCTCGCGGGTCGCGGTCTGGGCGCGCCGGCCCGAGCTGGCACGCGAGATCATGCAGTCGCGGCGCAACTCCGACTACCTGCCCGGCATCAACCTGCCGCGCGGCATCTCGGCGTCGAGCAAGCTGCCGGAGGTGCTCGAGGGCGCCAGCCAGGTCTACCTGTCGGTGCCGAGCCAGTCGCTGCGCGAGAACCTGCGCATCGTGCGCGACGTCATCCCGCCCGACGCGATCATCGTCTCGCTCATGAAGGGCGTCGAGATGAGCACCCGGCTGCGGATGAGCGAGGTGATCCAGCAGGAGCTCGAGATGCGGCCCCGAGCGCATCGCCGTGGTCTCCGGCCCGAACCTGGCGCTCGAGATCGCGAAGGAGCAGCCCACCGCGGCGGTCGTCTCCTCGACGCGTGCTGGCCACGGCATCCGAGGTCGCGCGCACCGCGACCAACCCGTACTTCCGCTCGTTCGTGAACACGGATGTGATCGGCACCGAGTTCGGCGGCGTGCTGAAGAACCTGATCGCCGTCGCGATCGGCATCGTCGACGGCGTCGGATACGGCGAGAACACGAAGGCGTCGATCATCACCCGCGGCCTCGTCGAGATGACCGACTTCGCGGTCGCGTTCGGTGCGCTGCCCGAGACCATGAGCGGGCTGGCCGGTCTCGGCGACCTGATCGCGACCTGCGAGTCGCCGCTCTCGCGCAACAACACCGCCGGGCGGCTGCTCGGGCAGGGCTACGACTACCACGAGGTCATCGCGCAGATGAACCAGACCGCGGAGGGTCTCGGCTCGGTCGCGCCGATCCTCGAGCTCGGCGAGCGAGAAGGGCGTCGAGATGCCGATCGTCAGCCAGGTCGCCGAGGTGCTGGCCGGTACGCTGGAGCCGCGCGACATCGCGCCCCACCTGACCACCGACAGCCGCGAACCGCAAGGCGAGTAGCCCGCCGACCCCGCGAGGACCCCACATGATCCGCGTCGCCCTGCTCTTCGGCGGCCGGTCGAGCGAGCACTCGATCAGCTGCGCGACCGCCGGCGGCGTGCTCGGCGCGATCGACCGCTCGCGGTTCGAGGTGGTGCCGATCGGCATCACGAAGGACGGCGCGTTCACGCTGCAGGACCCGGATGTCATCGCGCGGCTTCGCGCTCGGCGCCGAGCTGCCCGCGATCGGCGACAACGGCACGCGCGTGCACTTCCCGGAGTCCGCGGTCAGCCGCGAGTTCACGGTCACCGACGCCGGGCGGCGCGACCCGATCGCTCGGCGACTTCGACGTCGCGTTCCCGATCCTGCACGGACCCTTCGGCGAGGACGGCACCATCCAGGGCCTGCTCGAGCTGATCGGGATGCCGTACGTCGGCAACGGCGTGCTCGCCTCCGCGCTCGGCATGGACAAGCACTTCACCAAGATCGGTGCTCCAGGCGGCCGGCGTGCACGGTCGCCCCGTGGGTGACGCGTGTCGCGCGCGCAGCTGGCCCGCGAGCCCGAGCTGTGGGACCGCCGCATCCGGGCCTCGGTCTGCCCGCGTTCGTGAAGCCGGCCCGTGCCGGGTCGAGTGTCGGCGTGAGCAAGGTGCACGACTGGGACGAGCTCGACGCCGCCCTCGACATCGCGTTCGCCGAGGATCACACGGTGCTGGTCGAGTCCGGCAATCGCCGGGCGCGAGGTCGAGTGCGCGGTGCTGCAGGGCCGCGACGAGGGCCCGACGCGGGTGAGCGTCGCCGGCGAGATCGTCTTCACCGGCCGCGAGTTCTACGACTTCGACGCCAAGTACCGCGATGCGCCCGGCATCGAGCTGGTCTGCCCCGCCGACCTGCAGCCCGGCGAGCTGGACGAGATGCAGCGGATCGCCGCGCGCGCCTTCGACGCGATCGGCGGGCGCGGGCTCGCGCGCGTCGACTTCTTCTTCACCGGCACCGACTTCATCGTGAACGAGATCAACACGATGCCGGGCTTCACGCCGATCTCGATGTTCCCGGCGTGCTGGCTGGCGAGCGGGCTGAGCTACCCCGACCTGATCACCGAGCTGATCGAGCTGGGCCTGCGAGACGCCGCGCTGACTCGGCTCGCGCTAGCGCGTCCCGGTCACCGTGACTCCTCGGTGTCGGTGCACTCCAGCCCGTTCTCGGGCGTGAACGAGACCGCGTTCTCGAGATCGTCGAGCACCACGCCGGGACCGGACACGATGTCGCGGTCGACCACCACATCCACCGCCGGGTCGCGCCCGAAACTCGTGAACAGCCAGTAGGCGTCGTTGCTGTCGTCGCGCAGCCAGAAGACGCCCTTGTCGATGCAGGGCAGCTCGGACGCCGCCGGCACCGTCGACGCCGCAGGTGAGCACGACGGCATCGGGTTCGCCCCAGGCGCCGGTCGCCTGCGCGTCGGTCTGCCGCTTCGCGAGCCCGCCGACCTGGTCGGGCAGGCGCACGATGACGGCGGCGCAGTCGGGGTTGTTCGCGTCCGGCGCCGGCTGCAGCGCGACGATCGGCGAGCACCCGGCGAGCGAGCCGGCACCGCGAGGCGAGCGACGGCCACCGGCGACGAGCGGCGCGACGACGGTGCTTCATCGCTCTCAGGCTAGCGTGGTGCGCGTGATGGGTCCTGAGCGACGGCGATCCCGCGCGCGAGACCCTCGGCGAGCTGGGCGAGGCCGCGGTGCTGCGGCGCATCTTCCCGCGGCTGCCGGATGCCGCGGTCGCCCTCGTCGGCCCGGGTGACGACGCCGCGGTGCTCGCCGCCCCCGACGGACGCTACGTGGTCACGACCGACACCATGGTGCACGGCCCCGACTTCCGGCTGGCCTGGTCGACGCCGCACGACCTGGGCTGGAAGGCCGCGGCGACCAACCTCTCCGACATCGCGGCGATGGGTGCCCGCGCCGACGGCGCTCGTCGTGGCGGTCGCCGCGCCGCCCGAGACCGCCGGTCGCGCTGCTCGAGGGTCTCGCCGACGGGCTGCGCGACGCGTGCGCCGAGCTCGCGCCGGGCTGCGGCGTCGTCGGGGGAGACCTGAGCGTCTCCGCGACGCTCGTCATCGCGGTGACGGCGTTCGGCGACCTCGAGGGCCGGGATGCCGGTGCTGCGTTCCGGCGCGCGGCCCGGCGACATCGTGGCGGTCTCCGGGTGCGCTCGGACTCGCCGCCGAGGGACTCGCGCTGCTCTTCGAGCGGGCCGTCGACGCCGACGGGCGTGCCCGATGCGACGCGCGCGCACGAGCTGCGCGCCGAGTTCCCGGCCGCGCTCGCCGCGCAGCTGACCCCGCGCCCGCCGCTCGCCGACGGCGATCGCCGCCGCGCTCGCCGGAGCCACCGCGATGCTCGACGTCAGCGACGGTCTCGCGATCGACGCGCGCCGGATCGCCGACGCGAGCGGTGTCGCGATCGACCTGGACTCGTCGGCGATCGGCTCGCCCGTCGCCCTCGCCGGTGGCGAGGACCATGCGCTGCTCGCCACCTTCCCGCGCGCTCGGCAGCCGGCGGACCCTGCCCGGCGGCTTCCGCCGCATCGGCACCGTGCGCGCGGGCTCCGGGTCTGACCGATCGACGGCCGCGAGTACGGCGAGCGCGGGCGGCTGGGATCCCGTACGACGACTGGAACGGCGGCAGCCGGGCTAGCGTCGTCCGGCGACTCAGCCAGTACAGCGCCGTGTCGCCGTAGTCCTTGCGCCGATCGAGCTCGAGCCCGTCGGGCCACTCGGGCGCCCGGTCGCGCGACGAGCGCTCGACGACCACCACCGCATCCGGATTCAGGCACCGCACGAGCGCCTCGAGGTTGTGCACCAGCTCGAGCCCGCCCAGCTCGTACGGCGGGTCGAGGAAGACGACGTCCCACCGGTCGCCGGCCTGGCCCGCCGCCCCGAGGAAGCTCTGCGCCGGATGACTCGACACCACGATCTCGGGTGCCGCGCCGCGCGGTGCCGCCGGCTGCACGTGCGCCGCGTTCGCCTGCGCGATCTTGCTGACGCCCCACGACTTGTCGACGAGCGTGACGTGCGCGGCACCGCGCGATGCGGCCTCGAGGCCGAGCGCTCCGGATCCGGCGTACAGGTCGAGAACGCGCGCTCCGTCGATCGCGTCGCGGGCTTCGAGCGCGGAGAAGATCGCCTCGCGCACCCGGTCGCTGGTCGGACGGGTGCCGAACTTGGGCACCTCGAGCCGCAGCGATCCGGCGAACCCGGCGATGATGCGGGTCACCTGGTCGCCGAGGTTTCGCACGGCCGGCGTCCGGGCGGATGCGCGGCATCGGCCGGCACCTCGACCGGCCCGGTCGCGGGTGCCGGCGCCGCGAGAGCGGGCGTGCGTCGCGCCGCGCGCCAGCAGCACGACCGCCCCGATCACGAGCAGCGCCGCCCAGCACCTGCACCCAGCGAGATGCCGAACCCGAACGGCAGCCCGATCAGCGCCGTGAACACGACCATGAGGTTGATGTAGATGGATGCGGTGGCGGCCGGCACCTTGCGGGTCGCCGCGTTCCAGAGCACGTACGCGCCGAGCGACGGGAACAGCACGATGTACCCGACGGCGCTCCAGCCGGGCACGTCGCTCGGCCAGGTGCACCCCGTTGATCGAGCGCGAACGGGGTGAGCAGCGCCACCGCGATCGCGGCCTGCACCGTCGTCGCCGTGATCGGCGGCACGTCGTGGATGCGCCGTCCGACGAGCGTGTAGATCGACCAGGCCAGGATCGCGCCGAGCATCAGCAGGTCGCCGGGGTTGAGCCCGTTGCGCAGCGATCGCGAGCACGTCGCCGTCGGTGATGACGATGACCACGCCGATCAGGCCGATGCACGATGCCGAGCGCCGACCGCCAGCTGATCCGCTCGCGGCGGCCGCCCTGCAGCGACGCCGGGCAGGACGGCGGCGAGGATCACGATCAGCGCCGGGTTGACCGCGTTGATGAGCGATGCGTTGAGCGGGCTGGTGAACTGCAGCGCGAAGTAGAGCAGCAGGCTGAACCCGGTGATGCCGAGCACGCCGAGCAGCGCCGAGCAGCGGCAGGTGGCGCACCGCCGCGCGCCAGTCCGGCTTCTCGACCAGCTGCGCGACGATCGCGAGCGGGATGAGGGCGAGCAGCCCACCGGATCCAGGTGAGGCTGATCGGGTCGACGCGTGTCGAGGGCGGCGGCGCCGAACACGAAGTTGCCCGCCCAGAACAGGGTGGCGAGGACGAGGAACACGACGGCTCTCATGCGGCCCGGTTCCACGCGTCGCTTTCACCTTCCCACGGTATCGCCGTTGCGCGGCGGTGCGGGCGCTTGGAGACATCGCACAAGCGATTGGCAGGCATGACCGCCGCCATTCGACAATTGGAGCATGGCAAAGACTTCCGCGGCCGACTCGCCCACCGCCAAGACCATCGACACCGCTGCGCCGGCAACGCCCGCCAGCGCCGTCGACCGCACGCCGAAGCCCAGCTTCACCAAGGGGCTCTTCCTCGGCAACACGCAGTCCGAGCTGGTCATGCCGTTCCCGCTGCTCGCCGGCGACGAGCGCGCGCGCGTCGACGCCGCCGTCGCCTCGCGCCCGCGACTACCTGAGCACGTTCGACGTCTGGAAGGCCGAGGAGCAGGGCTGGGTCGGCGACGACGTCATCCGCGACCTGGGCGAACGCAAGCTGACCGGCATGTTCATCGACGAGCAGTACGGCGGACTCGGCCTGAGCCAGTCCGGCTACTGCCGCGTCATGGAGGAGTTCGGCTACGTCGACGGCACCCTCGCCGTCGTGATGGGCGTGCACCAGTCGATCGGCACCAAGCCGCTGTACCTCTTCGGCACCGACGACCAGAAGGCGCGCTGGCTGCCCGACCTGGCCGCCGGTCGCAAGCTCGCGGCGTTCGTGCTGACCGAGCCGAACGTCGGCAGCGACGCCTACAACCTCGAGACCTGGGCCGAGCGCCAGTCCGACGGGTCGTGGCTGCTGAACGGCGAGAAGCGCTGGATCGGCAACGGCGACAAGGACGTGCTCACCGTCTTCGCCCGCAGCGACCTCGGTCACGTCGCGCTCATCGTCGAGAAGGGCATGGAGGGGCTGACCACCGGGCCCGCGCTTCGACACCCTCGGCCTGCGCGCCAACCACCTGCAGCGCGTGCATTTCAAGAACGTGCGCGTGCCCGCCGAGAACCTGCTCGGCGAGCCGGGCGACGGCTTCCGCATCGCGATGAACACCCTCAACAACGGCCGGATGTCGATGGGCACCGCGATCTCGGGCGGCATGAAGCGCTTCCTCGAGCTGGCTCTCGAGCACGCCGAGCACCCGCAAGCAGTTCGACCGGCACCTGATCGACTTCGAGATGGTCGAGGAGAAGCTGGCCTGGATGGCGGCGCAGATCTACGGGCTCGAGTCGAGCAGCTACCTGACGACCGGGCTGGTGGATCGCGGCGTCGCCGACTTCTCGCTCGAGAGCGCGATGACGAAGGTGGAGGCCTCCGATCGCGGCTGGTACGCGCTGAACCGGGCGTTCCAGATCCTCGGCGGCGAGGCCTTCATGAACCGGCACCCGCTGGCGAAGGCGTTGCGCGACTTCCGGATCTTCCCGATCTTCGAGGGCTCCAACGACGTGATGCGCGCCTACGTCGGCGCTCGAACGGGCTGAAGGCGCTGAGCGAGGACCTGCCCGATGTCGCGAGCATCAAGCTCAGCGACCCGGGCCGGGCGTTCGGAGAACTCGCGCCGTACGTGCAGGGCCGCATCAACCGGACTCTGCGTCCCGAGCAGCTGCAGGGTGCCGCACCCCGCGTTCGCCGGGCATGTCGGCAAGCTCGCCGGTCAGGTCGATCCGGCTGCGCGACAGCGCGGAGGCGGCGCTGCGCAAGCACGGGAAGAAGATCCAGGAGAAGCAGCTGGTGCAGAAGCGGCTGGCCGAGGCGGCATCCGGGATCTATTCGCAGGTGGCCGTGATCTCGCGGGCGAGCGCGGTGTTCGCGCGGGACGGCGCAGCTGATCTCGGGCGCCGAGAAGACGGTCGCGATGAACTACCTCAAGAAGACCGAGCGCGAGGTCGGACGCGAGTTGCGCGGACTCGAGGTGAACGACGACAAGTACGTCGCGCAGATCGGCCGGACCGTTCGTGACCGCGGCGGCTACCCGTTCGCGCTGTGAGCTGACGGCCGCCCACCTGACCGCACCACCCGCCACCTGCTCCGCACCTGCCGGCCCACCCCCGGTTCGGCGTAGCATTCGGGCGTGACCACGCGAGCCGACCGACCGAGCGCGACCGACCGGCGCCGCCGGCGCATCGGTCGACCCGGCGCCCGCGTCTCGCCCGGCTGTCAACAACGCGGTGTACGTCGACGGGAAGCGCGTCGAGAGCCCCGCCTCGCTGCAGGGCACCTTCAAGGCGCTCGACAAGCATCCCGACGCCCTCGCCTGGATCGGCCTCTACCGCCCGGCGCGCGAGATGCTCGACCAGCTGGCCGACGAGTTCGACCTGCACGAGCTCTCGATCGAGGACGCGGTCAACGCGCATCAGCGCCCCAAGATCGAGCGGTACGGCGACACCCTCTTCATGGTGCTGCGGGCCGCGCATTACGACGACGCGCACGAGCGCGTTGCACTTCGGCGAGCTGCACGTCTTCGCCGGCGCCAACTTCGTCATCACGGTGCGGCACAGCGAGTCGCCCGACCTCGCGCTGGTGCGGCAGCGCATGGAGTCGACCCCCGGCGCGATGGACGAGGGCGCCGAGGCGGTGCTGTACGCGATCCTGGATGCGGTGGTCGACGGCTACAAGCCGGTCGTCGAGGGCATCGCGAACGACATCGACGAGATCGAGACGCAGGTGTTCGACGGCGACCCGAAGGTGTCGCGCCGCGTCTACGAGCTGAACCGCGAGGTCATCGAGTTCGAGCGTGCCGTCGCGCCGCTCATCGGGATCATCGACGTGCTCTCGTCGGGATTCGCCGACGGGTACGTCGGCGAGAAGCTGCAGCAGTACCTGCGGGATGTCGCCGACCACGTCGTGCAGGCGAAGGAGCGGATCGAGGAGTTCCGGGTGCTGCTGCGCGACATCCTCGACCGTGAACACGTCGCTCGTCGGGCAGCGTCAGACCGAGGAGGCGCAGCGCCTCTCGGAGGCGAGCAACCGCCAGGCCGACCAGACCCGCAAGATCTCGGGGTGGGCCGCCATCCTGTTCGCGCCGTCGCTGATCGGGTCGATCTACGGCATGAACTTCGACTTCATGCCGGAGCTGCACCAGCCGTGGGGGTACCCGTCGGCGCTCGGTGGCGATGCTCGCGTCGAGCGTGATGCTGTTCGTGCTCTTCAAGCGGCGCGGGTGGCTGTAGTTACGCTCGTCGTGTGACGTCGCCCCTGCCCCGACTCCGAGTCGCCCGCTCGACCAGAAGCTCTCGACTGCGCTCGGCGGGCGCACCGGGCAGGCGATCACGAAGGCGTTCGGGTACCAGACGGTCGGCGAGTTCCTCTCCCACTACCCGCGGCGGTACGCGCGGCGCGGCGAGCTGACGTCGCTGGCCGAGCTCGAGGTGGATGAGAGCGTCACGATCGTCGCCGAGGTGCGCAGCGTCACCGAGCGGCCGATGCGCAACAAGCGCGGCTCGATCCTCGAGGTGTCGATCACCGACGGGCGCGGGTTCCTGACGCTGACCTTCTTCAACCAGAAGTGGCGCGCGGCCGAGCTGCGGCCGGGGGTGCGCGGCATCTTCGCCGGCAAGGTGGGCGAGTACCGCGGGGTGCGGCAGCTGGCGCATCCCGACTACGAGCTGTTCACCGAGGCGGACGCGGCGTGCCGCGGGCGGGCTCGAGGGGACGCTGCCGCCCGATCATGCTCGGTCGCCGACCGAGCTGGCGCGCGAGTGGGCGGAGCAGCCGATCCCGATCTACCCGGCGACGTCGACGCTGGCGAGCTGGCAGCTGGCCCGGGCGATGGAGCAGGTGCTCGGCATCCTGCCCGAGACGCTCGACGACCCGGTTCCGGATGCCGTGCGGACCGCCCGCGGGCTGCTGCCGTTCGGCGAGGCGCTGCAGCTGGTCCATCGGCCGGCGACGGACGCCGACTGGCAGCGGCGCAGGATGCGCTGCGGTTTCAGGAGGCGTTCGTGCTGCAGGCGGCGCTGCTGCGCCAGCGCGCCGAGCGCCGGGCGGCCGCCGCGACCGTGCGGCGTGCCGGGCAGGTCGTCGGCCGAGCTCGAGGAGTCGCTGCCGTTCACGCTGACGCACGACCAGCTGACCGTCGGCGCCGAGATCGAGCGCGACCTGGCGAGCGGGGTCCCGATGAACCGGCTGGTGCAGGGCGAGGTCGGGTCGGGCAAGACGCTGGTCGCGTTGCGGGCGATGCTCGCGGTCGCGGACTCGGGTGGGCAGTCGGCGTTCCTCGCGCCGACCGAGGTGCTCGCGGGGCAGCACCTGCGGTCGCTGGTGGCGAGTCTCGGGCCCGGACCTGGCGGCGCGGCTGCGGCCGACTCTGCTGACCGGGCAGCTGCCGACGGCCGATCGGCGACGCGCGCTGCTGGCCACGGCATCCGGGGGTGCGTCGATCATCGTCGGCACGCACGCGCTGCTCGGCGATCAGGTGTCGTTCGCCGAGCTGGGTCTGGTCGTCGTCGACGAGCAGCACCGGTTCGGCGTCGACCAGCGCGAGGCGTTGCGGCTGAAGGGGGTGCGCAGCGGGAGGGGTGAGCACCAGCACCGGGGCAGCTGCGACACCCTGGACGGCGCCGGGCTCGGCGTGCGGCGCCTGCCGCGGCCGCGGGCGCCGAGCCGCACGTGCTCGTGCTGACGGCGACCCCGATCCCGCGCACGGTGGCGATGACGGTGTTCGGCGACCTCGACGTCTCGACCATCGCCGAGCTGCCGGCCGGGCGCTCGCCGATCGTGTCGCACGTGGTCGCGCTCGCCGAGCACCCCGGCTGGGAGAACCGCATCTGGGAGCGCCTCAGCGAGGAGCTCGCGCAGGGGCGGCAGGGGTTCGTGGTCTGCCCGGCGATCGACACGGCCGCTGAAGGGGGCCGCCGGCGGCCGAGGACGACCCGGACGCCCTCGTCGACGACGCCGAGCCGGGCGCGCCGCCGCCGGCCTCGGTGGTGGCGACGCTCGAGAAGGTGCGCGCGAATCCGCTGTTCGCCGGTCGCCGGGTCGAGCCGCTGCACGGCCGCATGTCGTCGGACGAGAAGGACGCCACGATGCGCGCGTTCGCGGCCGGGTGAGATCGACGTGCTGGTGGCGACGACGGTGATCGAGGTCGGGGTCGATGTGCCGAACGCGTCGACGATGGTGGTGCTCGACGCCGACCGGTTCGGTGTCGCGCAGCTGCACCAGTTGCGCGGCCGGATCGGCCGCGGCGGGGTGCCGGGGCTGGCCTGTTCGTGACGCGCTCCGAGCCGGCGACGGTCGCGCGCGAGCGGGTGGATGCGGTGGCCGCGACCCTCGACGGTTTCGAGCTCGCGCAGGTCGACCTCGAGTTGCGGCGCGAGGGCAACGTGCTGGGCGCGAACCAGTCGGGCGGGCGCTCGTCGCTGAAGCTGCTGCGCGTGGTGCGCGATGGCGACCTGATCGCGGAGGCGCGGGCGGCCGCCGAGGCGGTGCTCGACGCCGACCCCGACCTGTCGGCGCACGTCGCGCTGCGCGAGGCGCTGGCTCGTCGTCTCGACGAGGCGGAGCGCGCGTTCCTCGCGAAGGGCGTAGCCAGCTGTCGTCGGCTACGTCACGGACGCGTAACACGTGTCCGATAGGCTCCCGACCATGAGCCGGATCGCCGTCGTTCCCGGGTCGTTCGACCCCGTCACCCTCGGGCATCTCGACGTGATCGGGCGGGCGGCGCGCATCTTCGACGAGCTGCATGTGCTGGTGGTGCACAACCCGGACAAGACGGCGCTGCTGCCGATCGCGCAGCGGGTGTCGCTGATCCAGGATTCGATCGCGGACGCGAAGGTGGGCGACAACATCCTGGTCACCAGCTGGAGCGTCGGGCTGCTCGTCGACTACTGCACGGACGTCGGCGCGAGCGTTCTGGTGAAGGGCATCCGGTCGCAGGTGGATGTCGCCTACGAGACGCCGATGGCGATCGTGAACCGCAACCTCGCGGGCGTCGAGACGATCTTCATGCTGCCGGATCCGGCGCACGCGCACGTGTCGAGTTCGCTGGTGCGCCAGGTGGCCGCGCTGGGCGGGGACGTGGCGCCGTACGTGCCGAAGGTCGTGGCGGCGTTCCTGCAGAAGGATCGCGCTAAGCCTAGCTCCGCTCGGCACCGCTACTCCCGTGCGCGCTCGCGCCGCTGCACCGGGTTCTTCGACTCCAGCCTGACCGGTTTGCGGTTCAGCGCGTCGCCGGGCGGTGGCTCGAGCCAGAACTCGACGCCGCGTCGCCGGATTCGCCAGCCGTTGTTGTGCACCATCATGTGGTGGTGTCGGCACAGCAGCACCCCGTTGCTGACGTCGGTGGCTGCCGCGATGCCGCTCCCATTCGTCGGCGTGATGCGCCTCGGTCCACGAGGGTGGTCGATCGCATCCGGGGATCGCGCACCCGCCCCAGATCGCGGCGAGCACGATCCGCTGCTTCTCGGAGAAGAGTCGCTGCGTGCGACCCAGGTCGAGCGCCCGACCGCAGTCGTCGAACAGGATCGGCAGGTATCCGTCGGCGCACGCACGACGCTCGACGCTGGCGACCGAGATCGACGCGCGTCTGACCCTCGAGGTGTGCGGCACCCGCGCGACGGTCGAGGTCGGCGAGCGGTGACGTGGACCCGGACGCCGGGCTTGCGGGTGCCGAACACGCGGCCCTCATCGGCGGCAGCCGGCGATGCGCACCATCTCGACCAGCGCGTCCAGAGCGAGCTGCTCGGTGGTGCGAGAGTCGTCGACGATCGCCTCGGCGCGAGCCTTCTGGGTCGGGTCGACGAAGCGCGGTCCGCCGCGGCGGGGTGCCGTGACCAGGTCGATCGCGTCGGTGACGAGAGCCGCCGACTCGGGGTCGAGCAGTCCCGAAGATGCGGGTCATGCCGTCGGGCAGCGGCGTGAGCCGAAGGAACCGCTTCTCGCGCAGCAGCGCTTCGCGGTCGGCGACGCCGTCGGCGTCGAGCTGATCGCGCAGTTCGCGCGCGCGCCGCGCCACCTTCTCGGGCGGCAGGATCGCCGGCTTCGACGACGAGCGTGTGGGCGGCATCGGCCAGGTCGTCGGCGGCGACGTCGGCAGACGGCATCCCGAGCCCCTGCTGGATCGCGGCCGCGGCTCCGACCGACACGTCGCCGGCGCCCACCCCGTTGGCGACCTCGGCCAGCCAGGGTGACGGCGCATCCATCATCTCGCCGACGGTGACCATCGCGCGCGCCTCGGCGCCGGAGGTGCCGGTCACGCTCGACACCAGCGCATCGGGGGTGCGCATGCCCGACCGCTGCGCCAGCCCGTCGTGCCCGAGCTCGAGCGACGACCGCGCCTTCACCTCTGCGGCCAGCCGCGACAGCCCGGCGTCGATGAGCCGTCGCGCCTCACCCCAGCGCCGCATCCACTCGATGAGCTCGAGGTCGCTCGGCGCGATCGAGCCCGCCGAGGTCGGGGACCTCGAGGGTGATCGTCGCGGTGGTGGACATGGCTCCATTCTCTCAGACGAGGGAACATCAGTTCTACTAGTCTGGAGCAATCTGTGGAGAAGTTCTCGAATCTAGGTTCGGAAGGAGGGGAGCGATAGCCCAATGGACCCCATGCCCCTCACACTCGGATACAAGGCCAGCGCCGAGCAGTTCGACCCGCGCGAGCTCGTCGAGATCGCGGTCGCGGCCGAGGCGCACGGCATGGAGAGCGTCGCCGTCAGCGACCACTTCCAGCCGTGGCGCCACGAGGGCGGGCACGCGCCGTTCTCGCTCACCTGGATGGCCGCGGTCGGCGAGCGCACCAGCAGCATCCGGATCGGCACGAGCGTCATGACGCCGACGTTCCGCTACAACCCGGCCGTGATCGCGCAGGCGTTCGCGACGATGGGCGTGCTGTATCCGGGCCGCATCTTCCTCGGCGTCGGCACGCGGCGAGGCACTCAACGAGATCGCGACCGGATTCCGCGGCGCCGGCGAGCAGGAATGGCCCGAGTTCAAGGAGCGCTTCGCCCGACTCCGCGAGGCCGTCGACCTCATGCGCACGCTCTGGCGCGACGACCGGGTCAACTTCGACGGCGAGTACTACTCGACGCACGACGCGAGCATCTACGACCGGCCCGACCCCCCCATCCCGGTCTACGTCGCCGCGGGTGGCCCGGTCGTCGCGCGGTACGCGGGCCGAGCGGGTGACGGTTTCATCTGCACCTCCGGAAAAGGAATGGACCTCTACACCGAGCAGCTGATCCCGGCGGTGAAGGAGGGGGCCGAGCAGGCGGACCGCAACTTCGACGACATCGATCGCATGATCGAGATCAAGGTCAGCTACGACACCGACCCGGACACAGCGTTGCAGAACACGCGCTTCTGGGCGCCGCTCGCGCTCAGCAAGGAGCAGAAGCACGACATCACCGACCCTGTGGAGATGGAGAAGGCGGCCGACGCCCTGCCCATCGAGCAGATCGCCTCGCGCTGGATCGTCGGCAGCGACCCCGACAAGGTCGTCGCCGACATCGCCGAGTACGTCGACGCCGGCTTCACCCACCTCGTCTTCCACGGGCCGGGCGCCGACCAGCGCCGCTTCCTCGAGCTGTTCGAGAAGGACCTGGCGCCGCGCTGCGCGCGCTCTAGCGTCTGGACGACGCTCCGCACCCGGTGCGGACAGACAGCGCCGGACACCCCCGCAACGGGGGTAGACCGATCGCCCCGCTCGACCCTATGCTGAGCGAGCGGGGGCGACATCAGCCCCGCTCCGGGGGTGGGCCGGATGGGGATCAAGGCTGGGGGCCGCACCATGGATTCGTCGACTCTTCGATTCCGCGCCGGACAAGCCGTCTAGATGTCCTCGGACTCCGGCCTCGCCGTCGGAACCCGTCCCACCGTCGAGGCTCCTCCGGAGCTCGCGGGATGGGCGGGCTGCGGCGACCGCCGTCCACGCATGCCAGCAGATGGCCGTACCGATGACGCTGCGCCTCGACGTCGCGGGGCACGACGTCATCGCGATCGACTTCGCCTACAACGCCTTCGAGTGGTCGGATCCCTCGACGACTTCCCGCCGAGCACCGGCGACGCGTGCTCGTCGAGACCCGGCCGGGGCTGCCCGACGCACCGACGATCGAACTTCCGGGCCGCGCCTCGACCCGCTCCTCTGGTCGATCGGGTTCCACGCTTTCGGCGACGAGCCCGCGCCGTGGCTGGTCCCCGGCAACCGCTACCGGCTCCGGCGCTGGCCCTCGCTGTCCGGCATCGCCGATCGATCTCGACCAGGTGCGCATGATCGCGATGCTCGGCAACGCGTTCGCCACCGCCGACGAGCTGGCCGCCGCCGCGCGCACCCACCCCGACGATGCGCGGCGGCTGGTCAACGCTCTCAGCGTCGCCGGGCTCCTGCGGCGGTCGGCGGGCGCGCCTCGCTCCCGAGCCGGCCGTCGCAGTCTCACGGCGCCCACCGCATCCGGACCACCGGCCTGTTCGCCCGCCTGCGCGAGAGGTGGGGCCGCTGACGTGGAGCACATCATCCTGTTCGCGGGGCCGATGGGCGCGGGAAAGACCACCGCGATCACGAGTCTCAGCGACATCCCGGTCATCGCGACCGAGGCGGCCAACTCCGACCGCGACACCGCCGACAAGGCGACCACGACGGTCGCGCTCGACTACGGCGAGATCAACGTGAACGACGAGGAGAAGATCCGGCTGTACGGCATCCCCGGGCAGCGCCGGTTCGACTTCATGTGGCGCATCCTGCGCGATCGGGCCGAGGGCATGGTGCTGCTGGTGCACAACGACGCACCCGACCCGGTGAATGCGATGCGCGAGTTCCTGATCGAGTTCGCCGACCTGTGCGAACGCGGCGGCGTCGCGGTCGGGATCACCCGCATGGACGTCGGCCCCGGCCCGACCCTCACGGACTACACCGACGTGCTCGAGCGCGAGCGACCCGACCTGATGGTGCCGGTGATGCCGGTCGACCCGCGCGACCGGGGCAACATGGAGATGCTGCTGATGAGCATGATCGCGAACCTCGAGATGCGTGCCGACGCTACGGCGCGGGTGCTCGCATGAGCATGCAGACGGCGACCGCGGTCGCGCCCCACAAGGACCCGTTCGTCATCGGCCTGGCGACGACCGCCCTGCACGACCTGACCGACCTCGTCCCGTCGGTGCGGTACGCGACCGTCCTGACCGAGGACGGCTTCGAGGTGGATGGCGTGCCGGCCTACGAGGAGGACCGGCTGTCGAGCATGGCGTCGTCGATGCAGGGGCTCAGCGAGGCCGTCGCGCGCGAGCTCACGATCGGCGCACGCGCAGTACGTGATCATCGCCGCCGACGACGGCCACGTCATCCAGCTCCGGGTGCCGGGCCAGCAGCTCGTGCTCGCCGCCGTGTTCGACCTCGACGAGCCCCTCGGCACGGCCCTCGCGGCGTGCCGGTTCGCGGTCGAACGGTTCGCGACCGCGCTGGCCTCCCGCTGACGAGCCGGCCCGCCTGCCCTCTTAGTCGCCCTCGGCATCCCGAAGCGCTTTGATGCCCCGGTAGAAGTTCGGGATCGCGACGATGCACACCGCCAGCACCCACAGCTGCCCGGTGAGGGCGACGACGGCAATGTCGAGCACGACGAACACGACCCCCAGCGCGATCAGCAGGATGCCGTACTTGCGCTGCCTGTCCTGAGGCGCCATGGGATCGGTCATGCCACGAGTATGACGGTGGCGTCCGGATACCGTGGAGACATGGGAGCGACGACGACCGACGGCGAGCACCGCATCCTGTTCACGGACGGCACGCTGAACGGCATCGAGCACTACACGGCCGGCGTGAAGTCGGGCGCGTGCGAGTACTGGTACAAGAACGGCCAGAAGAAGTCCGAGGGGCAGTTCGCTCGACGGCGTGTTCACCGGCGACTGGATCTGGTGGCGCGAGAACGGCGAGCTGCTGCAGAAGGGCGCCTTCGTCGACGGCGAGCAGCACGGCTTCTGGCAGCGCTGGCACGACAACGGGTGCACTCATGGACGAGGGCGAGTGGGTGCACGGCAAGCGGTCCGGCGAGTGGAAGCACTACGCGAAGGACGGCACGCTGCGAAAGACCGAGAAGCACCCGTCGCGTTAGCGGATCGGCTCCAGCAGCACCAACGGGATCTCGCGGTCGGTCTTGCGCTGATACGCCGCGTAGTTGGGGTGATCCTTCGTGACCTGCGGCCACAGCTCGGCGCGCTCGGCGGCGTCGGCGACGCGCGCACGCATCGGCCGCGTGCCCCGCCCGCGAAGTTCACCTCGACCCGCGGCTCGTGCGACCAGGTTCAGGTACCACGTCCGGGTGCGCGGTCGCTGCCCCCGCGCGACGCGACGATGACGATCGTCTCGCCCCGCTGCAGCGGCGAGCTCAGCATCGTCGTGCGCTTCTCGCCGCTCTTGCGCCCGGTGGTCGTCAGCTCGAGCATCGGCATCCCGTAGGCGTGCCAGCCGACCCGGCCGCGCGTGAGCTTCAGGATGCGGCGGTGCGCGTCGTTCAGAAGGTGGCGTGAGCGGTTGGCGGGCATGGTGACAGTCTGCGGCACCCGATCGCGCGCGCCGTCTCGCGACCGCCAGAATGGACCCATGCCCTCCGCCGCGCCGCCCGACGAGCAGGCGCAGCCGCAGATCGGCTACGCCGCGATGCTGGAGCAGTTCCACCCGACCGAGGTCCTCGAGCTCGCCGCCGCACGCCGAAGCAGCACGGCTTCTCCGGCGTCGATGGCCGCCGACCACTTCCAGCCCTGGATCCCGCAGCAGGGTCAGGCATCCTTCGTCTGGAACGTGCTCTGCGCCCTCGGCCAGACGCACGACAGGCGACCTCGGCACCGGCGTCACCGCGCCCACGTTCCGCATGCATCCCGCGATGGTCGCCCAGGCATCCGCGACCCTCGCCGCCATGTATCCGGGACGGCACTGGCTCGGCCTCGGCAGCGGCGAGGCGCTCAACGAGCACGTCGTCGGGCAGTACTGGCCCGACGCCCCCGAGCGCATCAACCGCATGTTCGAGGCGGTCGACATCATCAAGAAGCTGTTCGCGAGCGGGCACAGCGGCAAGGACGTCCGCCACGAGGGCCAGTACTACCGGCTCGAATCGACCCGGCTGTGGACGATGCCCGAGCGCGCGCCCGACATCCTGGTCGCGGCATCCGGCCCGGTCACCGCCAAGCGCGCCGGCCGCACCGTCGACGGCCTCATCACCGAGGCGGCCCCGCGCGAGAAGCTCGAGACGCTGCTCACGCGCTTCGCCGAGGGCGCCAAGCGAGGCCGGCCGCGACGCGAGCACGATGCCCAAGGTGCTGCGCCTGCACCTGAGCTGGGCCGACACCGACGAGGAGGCGATGCAGAACGCGCTCACCGAGTGGCCGAACCTCGGCATGCGGTTCAGCAAGAGCGACATCCGCTCGCCGCAGGAGCTGGAGCAGATCGCGCGCATGGTGCGCCCCGACGACTTCGAGGGCCGGATGCTGGTGAGCGCCGATCCGGACGCGCACCGCGCGCACATCCAGAGCTTCGTCGACCTCGGCTTCGACCGCATCTACCTGCACAACGTCGGACGCAACCAGCGCGAGTGGCTCGAGGTCTTCGGGCGCGACGTGCTGCCGAAGCTGGTGCGATGACGCTGCGAGGTGTGGGGCGTCGAGGGCATCCCCGAGATCGCGGCGGGCGACGACCTGGCGGCGATCATCGCG
Source organism: uncultured Actinomycetota bacterium (assembly GCA_963730045.1). Lineage (GTDB taxonomy): Bacteria > Actinomycetota > Actinomycetes > Actinomycetales > Microbacteriaceae > JBDSKH01. The sequence continues at coordinate 514,828 of CAVSPQ010000006.1, forward strand.
GATGCCGTGGGCGACACCCTGCAGGACGGCGACATCGTCGCGATCACCTCCAAGATCGTGAGCAAGGCCGAGGGCCGGCAGGTCGCCGCCGCCGATCGCGAGGAGGCGATCACCGAGCAGACCGTGCGCGTCGGTCGCGACGCGCGAGCACGCGCGCGGCATCGACGCGCATCGTCGAGAACCCGCAGGGGCTGGTCATGGCGGCGGCCGGGGTCGACGCCTCGAACGCGCCCGACGGCATCGTGCTGCTGCTCCCCGAGGACCCCGACGCCAGCGCGCTCGCCATCGCGACAGCCCTGCGCGAGCGCACCGGCAAGCGGATCGCCGTCATCCTCAGCGACACGCTCGGCCGCCCGTGGCGCGAGGGCCAGACCGACGCCGCGATCGGCGCCGCCGGCCTGCGCGTCGTCGACGATCTGCGCGGGACGACCGACGCATCCGGTCACCTGCTCGAAGCCACGATCGCGGCCGTCGCCGACGAGATCGCCGGCGCGGCCGACCTGGTGAAGGGCAAGGCGAGCGGGATGCCGGTGGCGATCGTGCGCGGGCTCGGCCACCTGGTCGGCGACCTCGATCTGCCGGGGGCGCGCACGCTGATCCGGCCCGCGGATCAGGACATGTTCCGTCTCGGCAGCGAGGAGGCCTGGCGCGAGGGCTACGAGGCAGGCCTTCGTGCCGAGGGGGACCGTCCGAGCGGATGAGGTGTGGTCAGCGATGCGGGGGCGTGTACGCACCCACGACGACGTCCGCTATCAGGCTGCCCGCGGCATCCTGATCGAGTCGGCCGGCGGCCACGTCGATTGCGGCGCCCTTGATCACGTAGTACATCGTGCTGACCAGCCACGCGGCAGGGAGGTCGCCGCGGAACGCACCCTCGCGCTGGCCGCGATCGATCAGCTCGTTGACGCGTCGCTCGGGCGTGGCGTGCAGCTCGTGCAGTCGCCCGGGCGGAAGCACGGCTTGCGCGGCATCGACCACCCCGCCCGCCTGGGCGGTGAGCTTCCAACTCGCCTCGATCAGCGCGCGCAGGACGTCGAGCGGCGGGCCGTCGAGGTCGACCGACTCGAGCACGCGCTCGCCGTCCGCGAGGGCGCGCACCACCGCCGCCTCGATGAGCAGCTCGCGCGACGGGAAATGCCCGTACAGCGTCACCCGGCCGACGCCGGCCGCTGCCGCGATCTCTCCGAGCGTCGCGTCCGGATTGCGGCCGAGGCGTTCGATCGCAGCCTGGATGATCTTCTCGATGTTCCGGCGAGCGTCGGCGCGCAGCGCCGGCGGGGATGCGGTATCGGCCATGACCCAACCCTAAACCGAATTGACATGTTCAAGTTAAGGAGTACCGTATAACTCGATCATCCCTATTCAACTTAGTCGCGCCGAGGAGCACGCATATGACCACCTCCACAGCCACTCGGCCGAGCGCCGGCCGGTTGTTGCGGTCGCGCTGGCCGTCCGCCCTCGGGCTCGCGATGGTCGCGGCGTCGTCGGTCCGCGGTGCCGACGTGTACGTCGTCACCCTGGTCACGATGCTCGCCGCCCTGATCTATCTCGCGGCGGCGGCCACCGCGCACCGCCGCTCGGCGTGGCTGACCTTTGTGATCACCTCGCCGGTCGTGCCGCTGGGCATCTTCACCCGCTGGGATCTCACCATCCCGGTGGTGATCGTCGCCGGCGCGCTGACCGGATACGGCCTGCTGACCCTGACCACCCCGGGTCGTCGTGAGTTGGCGCTGCAGGTCGCGGGTTTCGCCGCGTTCACCCTGGTCGCCGTGCTCGCCCTGCGGGTCGGGCCCGAGATCGCCGCCTACGTGGCCGCGGCCGGCGTCATCGGACACGGCGTCTGGGACATCGCGCATCACCGCCGCGACCGCGTGGTGTCGCGCACATACGCCGAGTTCTGCGCGGTCCTGGACTTCGGGATGGGCGCGCTGATCCTGATCGTGACGCTGCTGTGGTGATGGTCGAGGTCGCGATCCGCCCGGCGAAAGGATCCGACACCGGGGTCATCGCCAGCATCTGGGAGTCGGGGTGGCGGGAGGTGCACCTCGGCTACGTGCCAGAGGCACTCGCGCGGGCGCGTACGCGCGAGACGTTCGTCACCAGGGCTCGCGACAACATCCCGCACACCATCGTGGCGACGGTGAACGACTCCGTCCTCGGGTTCGTGGTCACGGTCGACGACGAGGTCGAGCAGATGTACGTCGACGTGGGTGCGCGCAGCGGCTCGGTGGCGAGCACTCTGCTGGGCGCGGCTGAGGCCACGATCACCGCCGGCGGGCTACCTGCGGGCCTGGCTCGCGGTGATCGCCGACAACACGCGTGCCCGCCGCTTCTACGAGCGGTGCGGATGGCGAGACGAGGGCGAGTTCCGGTACGGCGCGTCGACGCAGGACGGCCCGGTCGATGTCGTCTGCCGGAGGTACGTCAAGTCGCTGGCGGGGCGACGGCGTCTCGACCCCGCGACCGATGACACGCAACTGCTCCGCCTCGGCGGGCGAACGACCTGAACGATTTCAAGGAGAAGAACGATGGCAACCGTGCTGTACATGTCCGTGTCCCTCGACGGGTACGTGTCGACGCCCGACGACTTCCTCGGCGGTGCCGACGGCAACCGGCTGCACGAGTGGTACGCGCCGGGCGGCGACGCGGCGGCACTCACCGGCGATGCGAAGGCGCTGGCGGGCGAGCTCGACGAGATCGGCGCGGTCGTCACCGGTCGGCGCACGGCTGAGCTCATGGACCACTGGGGTGGCGACGTGCACAACGGCGTCCCCATCTTCATCCCGAGCCATCGCCCGCCCGGTCCTGCCGCCCGCTGGGGCTACCCGAATGTCACCTACGTGCTGGACGGCGTGACGAGCGCGATGGCGCAGGCGGTCGCCGCCGCCGGTGAGCGCGACGTCTACGTGCAGGGCGGGTACACGGCGCAGAAGGCGCTGGAGGAGGGCGTGCTGGATGAGATCCAGGTGCACCTGATGCCGGTCCTGCTGGGCGGAGGGCATCGCCTGTTCGACGAGCTGCCCGCAGAGATCGAGCTGGAGATCATCAAGGTGATCGACACCCCGCACGCCACCCACATCCGCTACCGCGTGCTGCGCTGATCGATCACCACCGCAAGAAGGGCATCATCATGGGCAAGTTCGTCAACTCCACCTTCGTCTCAGCAGACGGGGTGATCAACCACATGGACAAATGGCACACCGGTTACACCAGCGATCAGACCAACGATCTGGCGCTGCGGCAGCTACGCGAAGCCGACGCGATGCTGATGGGCCGCAACACCTACGACGTGTACGCCGCGACGTGGCCCGAGCGCGATGGCGAGTACGCCGACCTGATCAACGCCATCCCGAAGTACGTGGTGTCGACGACGCTGACCGATCCGACCTGGAACGCCACCACGGTGGTCGGCAGTTTCGAGGCCGCCGCCCAGCTCAAGGACACGATCGGCACCATCCTGATGCACGGCTTCGGGCCGGTTGCCAAGGGTCTTGCCGCCGCGGGTCTGCTCGATGAGCTGCACCTCTGGTACCACCCGGTCTTCGCCGGCGCAGGCGGCCCGGACGACCTCCTGCTCGAGCCCGGCCTGAACGTCACCTTCGACCACTCGGCGACGACCACGTTCGACAACGGGGTCGTCGTCGTCTCCCTCCACGGTCGCGCATGACGGACGACCTCGATCACCGATCGTCGGTGGCGCCCGCCATCCTGAGGCCGGCACGTCGACGCGGAGGTCACTTCGCCGCGCCAGCTTGCCCGTGATGAACCGAATGCCCTCGCATCTCGTGAACAGGTGATGCGGCAACTTCACAGTAGGGACGAAGTCTCAGAGATGGCAGACTGACGCGATGAACGCCTATCCCGCGAAGACGGGGGACCAGACGACCGACGGCGAGACCACCGACTCCGCCACGTCGGCCGAGTCGCTTCCGATCGCCGAATTCCTGCTCGACAGCCGCGCCGTCATGGCCGCGGTCGAGACCGTCATCGAGGGCAAGCGCGAAGCGGTCGAGATCGCCACCACCGTGCTGCTGGCCGAGGGCCACCTGCTGGTCGAAGACGTTCCCGGCGTCGGCAAGACGATGCTGGCCAAGGCGCTCGCCAAGAGCGTCGACTGCAGCGTCAGCCGCATCCAGTTCACGCCCGACCTGCTGCCCGCCGACATCACCGGCGTCAGCATCTACAACCAGGCCGACCGCGCGTTCGAGTTCAAGCCCGGCCCGGTGTTCGCGAACATCGTCATCGGCGACGAGATCAACCGCGCCAGCCCGAAGACCCAGTCCGCCCTGCTCGAGAGCATGGAGGAGCGCCAGGTCACCGTCGACGGCTCGACCTACGCGCTGCCGGTTCCGTTCACCGTCATCGCGACGCAGAACCCGATCGAGATGGAGGGCACCTACGCCCTCCCCGAGGCACAGCGCGACCGCTTCATGGCCCGCATCTCGATGGGGTATCCGGATGCCGCGAACGAGGCCGCGATGCTGCGCAGCCGCGAGGGCGGCAGCCCGCTCGACGCGCTTGACCCCGGTCGTCACGCTCGACCGCCTCGGACGCATGATCGCGACCGTGCGCGCCGTCTACGTCAGCCCGGCGGTCGAGCACTACGCCGTCGCCATCGCCGCGGCCACCCGCGTCGACCGCGAGCTGCGCCTCGGCGCCAGCCCCCGCGCGACGCTGCAGCTGGTGCGCGCGGCCAAGGCGCGCGCCGCCCTCGACGGCCGCGACTTCGTGCTCCCCGACGACATCGACGCGCTCGCCGTGCCGGTGCTCGCGCACCGTCTCATGACGACGCGTTCCGGCGTCGGCTCCAGCCCGCTCGGCGTCGAGGCGCTCGCCGACATCACCGCGCGCATCGTCGCCTCGACGCCCGTGCCGCTGGGAGCCGCCGGACCCGCCTGATGGCCCGACCGCTGTGCATCTCGAACCGCGAAGCGCCGGAAAGAGGGCGAGACGCTCCTGCGCAAGCGCACCTCCAGCCTCACGCCTCGCGGAATCGTCACGCTCGATCCTCGGACTGGCGTCGCTCGCGATCGGCTACATCGCCGGACGCGACGAGGTGCTGGTCATCGCCGGCTTCGCCCTGCTGCTGGTGATCGTCGGCGCGATCGTGGTGCGGCTCCGCAAGCCGAAGTTCGAGGTCATCCGGCTGTTCTCGCCGCCGGTGGTGTCGGCGGGCGGCCTCACGCGGGTGACGGTGCGGGTGCGCAACGTCGGCTCGAGCGCCAGCACCCCGCTGCTCTGGAACGACGCGATCCCGTGGGCGCAGCCGATGGAACCGCACGTGCTCGACACGCATCGCGATCGGCTCGGCCGCGAAGCGCGTGCGCGCCGTCGACTACGAGCTGCTCCCGCCGCGCCGCGGCCTGTACCCGATCGGCCCGTTCGTGGTCGAGTACGAGGACCCGTTCGGCATGGTCAACGCCGTGCTCGCGGTCGGCGAGGCCGACCGGCTGGTCGTGGTGCCGGATGTCGTGGAGCTTCCGCCCGGCGGTCCGACGCTCGCCGACGGCGAGGGCACCGCCCAGCTCGTGCAGCGCCGGGTCACCGGCAACGACGACGACCTGACCACGCGCGAGTACCGCCCCGGCGACGCGCTCCGCCGCGTGCACTGGCGCGCGTCCGCCCGCCACGGCGAGCTGATGGTGCGACAGGAGGAGCACCGCAGCCACCCCGATGCGCGCATCGTCGTCGACACCCGGCAGAGCGGGTATCCGGATGCCGTGCCCGACCCGGGCGACACCTGGTCGCCGACCGCGCACAGCGAGGCGTTCGAGTGGGTGGTGCGCATGACCGCATCGCTCGGCGCGCACCTCGAGTCGTCGGGCTTCCGCGTGCTGATCGAGGAGACCGCGGTGCCGCAGGTCGAGCCGCTCGGCGAGCGCTGGCAGGGCGGCCGCCGCTCCGAGGGCTTCCTCACCAGCCTCGCCGCCGTGCGGCTCATCGACCGGGCTCAGGATGCCGTGGGCGCGTCGGTCATCGCCGACCCCGAGGGTCCGGTGTTCGCCCTGCTGTCCGATCCGGACGAGACGACCGTCACCTGGCTGCTGAAGCGGCGCCGAGCCGGGCAGGCCGCGATCGCGTTCCTGCATCGAACCCGCACCCGAAGGTGAAGGAGCGGCTCGACCCGCGGCGGCTGGGAGATGCGTCGAACGTGCACGAGGGGACCGAGCCGGGCGACGCCTGGCGTTCGGCCGGGCACGACGTGGCGGTGCGGGCATGACGCGCGCACGACCGACGTCCGGCGGCGCGAGTCGCAGCCCGAGCGGCCGTCCGGCGGTCCCGCAGCTCCGCCCGCCGGCGCGCGTGCGCCCGCCCGTCCACTGGCCGCGCAGCCTGCTGATCCTCGTCGCCCTGCTGTCCGCGTACGCCGGCATGCACGTCGTGCTGCAGGACCTCAGCTGGTGGTGGGTCGGCGGCACTCTTCGCGGCCCTGGTGCTGGCGTCGACGCACGATCACCCGGTTCTTCACGACCGCCGCGCTGGATCCCGCCGCTGGTCGCCATCGGCGTCTGCGTGCTCGGCGTGACGATCGGCTTCGGCGGCGACACGCCGTTCCTCGGCATCCTGCCGACGTTCGAGACCGGCGACCACCTCAACCAGGTCATCAACTCGGGCTGGCAGTCGATCGCCGAGCAGCGCGTCCCGGCGACAGCCCGAGCCGGGCATCGTGCTGCTGCTGGTGTTCCTGATGATCGGCTGCGCGCTGTTCGCCGACGCCGCGATCTCGGTCATCGAGTCGCCGGCCCTGGTGGCTCCGCCGCTGCTCACGATCCTCGGCGCTCCCGGTCGCGGTGCGCCCCGACATCGCCGACCCGCTCTGGTACCTCGTCACCGCCATCCTGTTCCTCGTCATCCTGCGACTCGGGCGACGGCCGACCTCGACCGCCGGTCCTCGGTCTCGTGGGCGCGATCGTGATCGGCGGCGAGCCTGCTCACGCCGACGTTCCTGCCGCAGGTGGAGGAGGATCCCGGTCCGATCGGCGGCGGCGTCGCGACCGGCATCAACCCGCTGATCAACCTCGGCGACGATCTGCGTCGCGGCGATCCGGTCACCGCCCTGACCTACACGACGACCGCCGATGCCGGGCTGTACCTGCGTCTCGCGACGCTCGACACGTTCAACGGCCGCACCTGGTCGCCGACCCTCGTCGAGGCGGACCCCGACAACACGGTCGCCGAGTTCCCGCAGCCGATGGGACTCGAGATCCGACGTCGCCCGCGACCTGTTCGCCGCCGACATCCAGGTCGGCGACATCTCGGGCCGCTGGCTGCCGCTGCCGTACCCGAGCCAGACCGTGACCGGAGTGGTCGGCAGCTGGTACTGGGAGCCGAACGGGCTCTCGGCCCGCAGCGGCGACGCCGGCGTGCGCGGCCAGCGGTACGACGTGACGTTCCTCGACGTGCGAGCCGAACATCGAGCAGGTCAGCGTCGCGATGCCCGCAGCCGGGGCCGACAACCCGTGGCTCGCGCTTCCCGCCCGGCTGCCCGAGATCGATCGCGGCGACCGCCGCCGAGGTCACGGCTGCCGGGCGTCACGAGCTACGACAAGGCGATCGCGCTGCAGGACTACTTCACCGAGCGGCGACCTTCACCTACTCCGAGGACGCGCCGGTCGAGGAGGGCTACGACGGCAGCGGCGTCGAGATCATCGCGACGCTTCCTGGAGAAGAAGTCCGGATACTGCGTCCACTTCGCGTCGGCGATGGCCATCATGGCGCGCAGCCTCGGCATCCCGGCGCGGGTCGCCGTCGGATTCCAGCCCGGCGATGCAGTCGTCGCTGCAGGGCGTGACGACCTACACGGTCAGCTCGCACGACCTGCACGCCTGGCCGGAGCTGTACTTCGACGGCGTCGGCTGGCTGCGCTTCGAGCCGACGCCGGGTCGCGGCGATCGTCCCCGACTACTCGACGCCGGCCGCCGTCGACGACCCGCTGACCCCCGAGAACGAGGCGACGCCCGCCCCGTCCTCGACGTCGACGCCGGGCAGCGACGCCCGGAGCGTCCCGACGAGCAGGGCGTCGACGCCGGGTGCCGGCGGCGTCTCGGTCACATCCACGAACCCGCTGCCGATCGTGCTGGTCTCGCTGCTCGCGATCCTGCTGCTGGGCGGGTATCGCGCCGAGCGTCATCCGCGCCGTGATCCGGTCGCGGCGTCTGCGCGACATCCGGTCGGGTCGGGACCCGGCGGCCGCCGCCTGGGCGGAGCTGCGCGACACGGCTCGCGACTACGGCTGGGCCGCGCCCGACAGCGAGACACCGCGCGACTTCGCCGATCGACTCGCGGTCGTGCTGAGCGCCGACCGCGAGCGGATCGCCGGGTTCCGCTCCGATGTCGAGGAGTCGGCGTTCGCGCCGCCCGGCCGCGGGGTGCCCGACGGTCGACGAGCTGCGCGCCGTGCGCAGGGCGATCGCCGGCACGGTCGACCGGCGCGACCGGCTGCGCGCGATCTTCCTGCCCGGCGTCGCTGATGGCGCGGTTCCGCTGCGACCCGGACGGGCTAGGCCTTCGCGCGACCGCCAGCAGCGGCTTGCCCGGTGAGCGGGTTGTCGATCCAGCGCGCGTCGACGCCGTAGACCTCGCGCACCAGCTTCGGGCGTCAGCGTCTCCGCGGTCGGGCCGCTCGCGACCACGCGTCCGTGCGCCATGACGACCACCGCATCGGCGTGCGCGGCGGCGAGGGTCAGATCGTGCAGCGCCGCGACGACGGTCGTGCCCGCGGCGGCGAGCGCGCCGAGCAGGTCGAGCACCTCGAGCTGCGCCGCGACGTCGAGGTGGTTGGTCGGCTCGTCGAGCAACAGGATGCGGGGCTGCTGCGCGAGCACGCGGGCGAGCATCACGCGCTGGCGTTCGCCTCCGGAGAGGCTGGTGAACTCGCGGTCGGCGAACCCGGCCACGCCGGCGGTCTGCATCGCGCTCTCGATGGCTGCGCAGCATCCGGATCGCGCCCGCCCAGGAACGACTCGTGCGGGGTCCGGCCGAGCGCCGACGACCGAGCGCACGGTGAGCGGCAGCTCGGTGCCGGCCTCCTGCTCGACGAGGGCGAGCCGGCGGGCGCGCTCGCGGCGCGGCAGCGCGAGCAGGTCGTCGCCGTCGAAGACGACGGTGCCGGAGGCGGGGCGCTCGATGCCGGCGACCGCGCGCAGCAGGGTCGACTTGCCGGCGCCGTTCGGTCCGAGCAGGGCGGTGAGCGACGCCGGCTGGGCGCCGTGAACGCCGGCGTCGTCGACGAGCGTCGCGGCGCCGGCGCGCACCGTCACGCCGGCGACCACGAGCCCGGCGGTCATGCCTCGCTCCGTCGCCGGGCGAGCAGCAGCGCGAACACCGGCGCCCCGACCAGCGCGGTCACGATGCCGACCGGCAGCTCGCGCGGGTCGAAGAGCGGTGCGGGCGAGCGTGTCGGCCCAGACCAGGAACACGGCGCCGACCAGCGCCGACAGCGGCAGCAGCGCGCGATGCCCCGGCCCGACCAGCAGCCGCACGGCGTGCGGGAGCACGAGCCCGACGAATCCGATCGCGCCGCTCACCGACACCATCGCACCGGTGAGCAGCGCCGTCGCGGCGAGCAGCACCCAGCGCGCGCCCTGCACCGGCACGCCGAGCGACGCCGCGGTGGTGTCGCCGAACGCGAAGGCGTCGAGGATGCGGCCGCTGAGCGCCAGCGGGACGCCCGACCACCAGCAGCGCGATGCCCGCGATCGCGACGGCCGGCCAGCGCGCGCCGCTGAGCGACCCGAGCAGCCAGCCGAGGATCTCGCGGTACGAGTCGCCGGTCACGGTCCAGAAGATGACGAAGCTGGTGATCGCGCCGGCGAGCGACGACACGGCGACGCCCGGCGAGCACCGTGCGGGTCGGGGTGATCCGTCCGAGGGCGCTCGCCAGCCCGAGCGTCAGCAGCGAGCGCCGCGAGCGCGCCGGCGAAGGCCGCGACCGGCAGCAGGATCGCGACGCCGAGCAGCAGCACGCTCACCGCGCCGAGCGAGGCCCCGGATGACAGCCCCAGCAGGTACGGGTCGGCCAGCTGATTGCGGGTGACGGCCTGCATCACGGCGCCCGCCAGCGCGAGTCCGGCGCCGACGGCGGCGGCGGTCAGGATGCGGGGCAGCCGCAGCTCCCACACGATGCCGTCGCGCAGCGGGGTCGAGCGGGTTCTCACCGATGCCCGAGGTGCGCGCGCGATGGCACCCCACACCTCGTCGACGCGCGAGGTCGGCGGGACCGATCGTGACGGCGACCGTGATCGAGGCGACGAGCACGACGACGAGCCCGGCGCCGACGATCAGCGGCACGTTTCACGGCAGGTCGAGCTCCCGTCAGCCTGCTTCGGCGACGGATGCGCGCGGCCTCGACCGGTCGCACCCCCGCCTCGCTCGCCGCGAACGGCACGATCGATGTAGCGGTCGTTCTGCACCGCCGTCGAGCTGCGCCGTCGCCGGGTTGCCCTGCAGGCAGGTCGATCTTGCTCTGCGGCGGTGTTCCAGTCGGCGTCGATCAGCACGATCACGTCGGGGTCGGCGTCGATGACCGCCTCCCAGCTGAGCGGCGTCCAGGTCGCGTTCGATGTCGGTCGACGATGTTCGTGAGGCCCGCGGTCTCGAGCACGAGTTGCGGGCTGCCGATGTCGCCGCCCGACGTACGGGGTGTCGCTGCCGGACGAGAACCAGAGCGCGGTGAGGTCACCCGGCATCGGGGTCGATCGTCGGCGAGCTGCTGCTCTGCTGCTCGACCAGAGCAGCGGCGGCGTCGTCGACGCGGAAGATCGCGCCGACCTCGCGTGATCTCGCGGAACACCTCGTCGAAGTCGAGCTTGGCCGGCACCTGGGCGCTGACTGGCAGGCGGCGGGCGCACGTAGCGACGTGACGCCGAACGCGGCGAGCTCGTCGCGTTCGCCGGCGCCGTCGGCGGTGAAGGTCGACTCCCAGCCGGCGTAGACGAGGTCGGGCTCGAGCTCGAGCACGACCTCTTCGCTCGGCATCTAGTCCGAGATCGAGACCAGTCCTGCGGCGTCGGCGGCCCACTCATCCGGAACCGGTCCGTCCTGGAACGCGGTGCCGACGATCCGGTCGCCGAGCCCGAGCGCGAGCAGCATCTCGGTCGACGTCGACTTGATGGTGACGACCCGCTCTGGCGCGGCGCCGATCTCGAGCGGTCACGCCGCAGTTCGTCAGCGACAGCTCGGTGGGGGTCGGGGTGGATGCGGTGACCGGCGCGGGCGCGCAGCCGGACAGCATGGTGGCGGCCAGCACCCCCGCGGCGGCGGCACTGCCGAGGGCGACGAGCGTGGGACGGCGAGACATGGGACCTCCAGAGATGGCCTGCGCGTGGGCAGGGGCGAACGGCGATCGCGGCGCGAGAGGCGCGCGGAGGGCCGTGCCGTTCCAGAGGAGAAGCGGTCGCACCGGGCCAGAAGCGGCTCGGGGGTCCGTTGCCACGATAGCGCCGCTGCGCCATGGTTCGCTGCGTCGCGGGCCCACCGTGTCACGGTGTGCGTGGCGCGACGGGGTCATGCGCGCGTCGCGGCCGCCAGTGCCGCGGCGATCCCCGGCACCTCGTCGCGCGCGACGCCGACCGTCACCCGCACGAAGCCGCCCGGCTCGTCGGACTCGCCGAGCTGGAACGGGGTGCCCGGCGCGACCCGGATCCCGGACGCCGTCAGCTGCACGATCGCGTCGCGCTCGTCCGCGACCCGCAGCCACGCGTTGATGCCGTCGCCGGCCGCGAACGGCACCCCGTGCTCGGTCAGCGCCGCCGCCATCGCGACCTGCCGGGCCGCGTAGGTGTCGCGCGCCCGCCCGATGTCGGCCACCGAATCCGGATCGGTCAGCAGCTCGAACAGCAGCGCCTGCGTCATCCGCGAGGTCCAGCCGGGCCCGAGCAGCCGGCGCGCGACGACGCGGTCGACGAGCGCGCGGGGTCCGCCGAGCGCGCCGATGCGCAGGTCGGGGCCGTGCGACTTCGAGAAGCTGCGCACGTGCAGGACGCGATCGGGCAGCCAGGTGGCGAGCGTCACATCCGGGGCCGTGCTGATCGCTCCCGAGTGGTCGTCTTCGATCACGATCGCGTTCTCGCCGTAGCGGCGGCGGGCGAGGATGACGGCGAGGTGCTCGGCGCGGGCCCGCGTCATCGAGACGCCCGTCGGGTTGTGCGCGCGCGGCTGCAGCAGCACGACGGCGGGTCCGCGGCCGAGCGCGGCGGCGAACGCCTCGGGCCGCATGCCCTCGTCGTCGAGCGGCACGCCGATCGGCTCGAGGCCGTAGTGCTCGAGCAGGTCGAGGAACGGCGGGAAGGTCGGGTTCTCGAGCAGGACCCGGTCGCCGAACCGGACGAGCGCCGCGAGCGTGCGGTCGATCGCGTCGAGCGCGCCGTTGGTGACGGTGATCGATTCGACGCGCGACGGCCAGGTCTCGCGCAGCAGGTCGTGCAGTTCGGGGATGTCGGGCTTCGCCATGTAGCTGGTCGGCGACGCCGTCGAGGCGTTCTCGCGCGCCGAGACCCGGGCGAGCGCCGGGCCGAGGGTGGGCAGCAGCTCGGGGTCGGGGGTTCCGCGCGAGAGGTCGAGGCGGGCCTCGAGGGTGCCGTCGAGCCCGCGGTAGCGCCGCGGCATCCACTCGCGGGGCTTGGAGCGCACGAACGACCCGCTGCGCCCGCGGCTGATGATGAGACCGGTCGAGGCGAGGGTCTGCCAGGCGTGGCTGACGGTCGCCGGGCTGACCCCGAGGTCGGACGCGAGCTCGCGCACCGTCGGCAGCCGGTCGCCGGGAGCGAGGTCGCCGGTCGTGATGAGGCGCGCGATGCCGCTGGCGATCCCCTGCGGCGACCGCTCATCGATCGAGAGGGCTACCGACTTCATGAGAACCGCCGTAGTTTTACGCCTACGTCACAGTACGTAACGTCGAAGAAATGTTTACGGCGAAGAATAACAAAAAGCCCCTCGATGCTGAGGGGCTGAGCACGAGGAGAGCCCATGACCGTCGTCCGCGCAGCCATCACCCAGACCACCTGGACGGGTGACAAGGAGTCGATGCTCGACAAGCACGAGCAGTTCGCGCGGGACGCGGCCAAGGACGGCGCGCAGATCATCTGCTTCCAGGAGCTGTTCTACGGCCCGTACTTCGGCATCACCGAAGACAAGAAGTACTACGCCTACGCCGAGCCGTCCGACGGCCCGATCGTGCAGCGCTTCGCCAAGCTGGCGAAGGAGCTGAAGATGGTGATGATCCTCCCGATCTACGAGGAGGACATGACCGGCGTGTACTACAACACCGCGGTCGTGGTCGACAACGACGGCACGATCCTCGGCAAGTACCGCAAGCACCACATCCCGCACCTCGACCGCTTCTGGGAGAAGTTCTACTTCCGTCCCGGCAACCTGGGCTACCCGGTGTTCGACACCGCGGTCGGCAAGGTCGGCGTCTACATCTGCTACGACCGGCACTTCCCGGAGGGCTGGCGCGAGCTCGGCCTCAACGGCGCCCACATGGTCTTCAACCCGAACGCCACCAAGCCCGGTCTGTCGCAACCGCCTGTGGGAGGTCGAGGGTCCGTGCGCCGCCGTCGCCAACGGCTACTTCGTGCTGCAGCCCAACCGGGTCGGCAAGGAGGACAACGAGTACGGCGACCTCGCCGTCGACTTCTACGGCACCAGCCAGGTCATCGACCCGCGCGGCAACTTCGTCGGCGAGAAGGGCTCGGGCACGAAGGAGGAGATCCTGGTCCGCGACATCGACCTCGACATGGTGCAGCAGATGCGCGACGACTGGCAGTTCTACCGCGACCGTCGCCCGGAGTCGTACACCAGCATCCCGAAGCCGTAGTCGCCCGAGAGGACAGCCACCATGACCACACTCATCAAGGGCGGCACCGTGGTGTCGGCCACCGGCCGCACCGAAGCGGACGTGCTCATCGACGGCGAGAAGATCGTCGCGCTGGTCAGCCCCGGCAGCACGGCGCTCGGCAGCGACCTGTCGAAGACCGCCGACACGGTGGTCGATGCGACGGGCAAGTACGTGATCCCCGGCGGCATCGACGCGCACACCCACTTCGAGCTGCCGTTCGGCGGCACGGAGGCGAGCGACACCTTCGAGACCGGCACCCGCGCCGCGGCGTGGGGCGGCACGACGACGGTCATCGACTTCGCCGTGCAGACCACCGGCACGAAGGTGCAGGACGGCCTCGCGACGTGGCACGAGAAGGCCGCGGGCAACTGCGCGATCGACTACGGCTTCCACCAGATCGTGGGCGGCGTCGACGAGGACTCGCTCAAGGCGATGGAGGGCTTCGTCGACGAGGGCATCACCAGCTACAAGATGTTCATGGCCTACCCCGGCGTCTTCTACGCCGACGACGGCCAGATCGTGCGCGCCATGCAGAAGGCGGCCGACCTCGGGCTGCTGACGATGATGCACGCCGAGAACGGCCCGGCGATCGACGTGCTCGCCGAGCAGCTGGTCGCGGCCGGCAAGACCTCCCCCTACTACCACGGCATCGCGCGCGCCTGGCAGATGGAGGAGGAGGCGACGCACCGCGCGATCATGCTCGGCAACCTCACCGGCGCGCCGCTCTACGTCGTGCACGTCAGCGCGAAGCAGGCCGTCGAGCAGCTCGCCTGGGCGCGCGACAAGGGCCAGAACGTGTTCGGCGAGACCTGCCCGCAGTACCTCTACCTCTCGCTCGAGGAGCAGCTCGGCGCGACGCAGCGAGGAGTGGGGCGACTTCGAGGGCGCCAAGTGGGTGTGCTCGACGCCGCTGCGCTGCCGCGAAGAGGGCCACCAGGATCACATGTGGCAGGCGCTGCGCACCAACGACCTGCAGATGGTCTCGCACCGACCACTGCCCGTTCTGCATGAAGGGTCAGAAGGAGCTCGGCAAGGAGGAGTTCCGCAAGATCCCGAACGGCATCGGCTCGGTCGAGCACCGCATGGACCTGCTGTACCAGGGCGTCGTCACCGGCGAGCTCACCCTCGAGCGCTGGGTCGAGCTGACCAGCACCACCCCGGCGCGCATGTTCGGCATGTACGGCAAGAAGGGCGTCATCGCGCCCGGAGCCGACGCCGACATCGTCGTGTACGACCCGAAGGGCCACACGACGCATCTCGCAAGGAGACCCACCACATGAACATGGACTACTCCGCGTGGGAGGGCTTCGAGATCGACGGCCACGTCGACACCGTGCTCAGCCGCGGCAAGGTCGTCATCGACGAGGGCGAGTACCTCGGCGCCAAGGGCGACGGCAAGTTCATCAAGCGCGGCCTGACGCAGTACCTCATCTGAGAACGGACGCGACACAGCATGGATTTCGGCGCAGTACTCCAGACCAACCCGCCCGCGACCCGCACCATCCACCTCGCCAAGCTCGCCGAGCAGTACGGCTTCAGCCACGTCTGGACCTTCGACTCGCACCTGCTCTGGCAGGAGCCGTACGTCATCTACAGCCAGATCCTCGCCGAGACGCGGCGCGTGAAGGTCGGCCCGTTCGTCACGAACCCGGCGACGCGCGACTGGACCGTCACGGCATCCGTGTTCGCGACGCTCAACGAGATGTACGGCAACCGCACGGTCGTCGGCATCGGGCGCGGCGACTCGGCGGTGCGCGTCACCAACGGCAAGCCGACGACGCTGGCCGAGCTGCGCGAGTCGATCCACGTGATCCGCGAGCTCGGCAACTCGCGCGAGGTCGAGTACAACGGCGTCGATGCTGCGGTTCCCGTGGTCGCACGGGCAGCGAGCTCGAGGTCTGGGTCGCCGCGTACGGCCCGCTCGCGCTGAAGCTCACCGGCGAGGTCGGCGACGGGTTCATCCTGCAGCTGGCCGACGTCGACATCGCCAAGTGGATGATCAAGACGGTGCGCGACTCCGCCGAGAAGGCCGGGCGCAACCCCGACGAGATCACGTTCTGCGTCGCCGCCCCGATGTACATCGGCGACGCACGACAGAAGCGTGGAGCACATGCGCGACCAGTGCCGCTGGTTCGGCGGCATGGTCGGCAACCACGTCGCCGACATCGTCGCGAAGTACGGCGACGACGGCACCGTGCCGAAGGCGCTCACCGACTACATCAAGGACCGCGAGGGATACGACTACAACTCGCACGGCAAGGCCGGCAACACGCACACCGACTTCGTGCCCGACGAGATCGTCGACCGGTTCTGCGTGCTCGGCACCGGCCGAGGAGCACATCGAGAAGCTCGAGGAGCTGAAGTCGATCGGCGTCGACCAGTTCGCCGGCTACCTCCAGCACGACAACAAGGAGGAGACGCTGCGGGTCTACGGCGAGACCGTCATCCCGGCGCTCAGCGACCACCTGACGGCGAAGGCCTGACCGGATGACGACTGCCTCCGACGCGCCCCCGGCTCTCCGGGTTCGCACGCCCGCGGGCAAGCGGCTGTCGGCGGTCGCCTGGGGTGCCGCCGGCATCCTGCTCGTCGCGGTCGATCTGGGAGGCGTACAAGTTCTTCGGCCCCGCCGAGGGCGTGCTCGGTCGGCGCGACCGCGGGCGAGACCGGGTCGGGCTTCCTGCTCCTGCCGCGCACCAACGACCGCGCGATGCCGCACATCTGGGAGATGTTCGCGCGGCTGTTCCAGTCGACCAGCGGCGGCGACACCCCGCCGCTCATCGTCTCGGTCGTGAGCGCCGCCGCCCTCACCCTCGGGATCGCGGCGGTCGGCTGGGTCATCGGCGTCGCGGTCGGGATGCTGCTGGGCATCGTGATGCAGCGCTGGCGTCTCGCCGAGTGGGGTCTGCTGCCCTGGATCGTGGTCAGCCAGACCGTGCCCCTGATCGCCTTCGCCCCGGTCGTCAACGCGATCGGCACGCAGATCGCGCGCGGCGGGCCGCCGTGGCCGCAGTGGCTGTCGGTCGCGATCATCGCGTCGTACCTCGCGTTCTTCCCGGTCGCGGTCGGCGCGCTGCGCGGGCTCGGCGCCCCCGACCGCATCCACCTCGACCTGATGCGCTCGTACGCCGCCGGCTACGGCGCCGACGCTGCTGCGCCTGCGGCTTCCCGCCGCCGTGCCGTACCTGCTGCCCGCCCTGCGCCTCGCCGCCGCCAACGCCGTCGTCGGCGCGGTCGTCGCCGAGGTGTCGATCGGGATGCGCGGCGGCATCGGGCGCATGCTCATCCAGCTCGCCGGGCAGGGGTCGAGCGATCCGGCCGCGCCCTGGGGCCCGACGTTCGGCTCGATCGCCATGGGACTGGTCGCCGCCGGATCGGTCGCCATCCTGGGCCTCGTGCTCGCCAACTACCGACGAGGAGAAGCCACCGCATGACCGACCTCGCAGTCACAGCGCGCACCGGCGTCGGCAAGACCTTCGCCACCAAGGGCGACGACGTCGTCGCGCTCACCGGCGTCGACCTCGAGGTCGCCGCGGGCGAGTTCGTCTCGCTCATCGGCCCGTCGGGATGCGGCAAGTCGACCCTGATGCGGCTGATCGCCGACCTCGACGAGGCGACCACGGGATCCATCGAGGTCTTCGGCAAGACCCCCGTCGAAGGCGCGCGTCGACCAGGAGTACGGCATCGCGTTCCAGCAGGCGGGTCTGCTGCCGTGGCGCACGGTCGCCGGCAACATCGCGCTGCCGCTCGAGCTGCACGGCAGCGACACGGCGGCGCGCACGGCGCGGGTCGCCGAGCTCGCCGAGCTGGTCGGGCTCACCGAGTTCGTCGACCGCTACCCCGACCAGCTCTCCGGCGGCATGCAGCAGCGCGTCGCGATCGCGCGCGCGTTCGCCGAGCACCCGCGGCTGCTGCTCATGGACGAGCCGTTCGGCGCGCTCGACGAGATGACCCGCGAGTACCTGCAGACCGAGCTCGCGCGGATCGCCGCCGAGACCGGCGCCGCCGTGGTCTTCGTGACGCACTCGATCCCGGAGGCGGTGTTCCTCTCCGACCGGGTCGTCGTGATGAGCCCGCGACCCGGCCGCATCACCGAGATCATCCCGACCGGCGTTCGGCGACGCGCGCGACGAGTCGCTGCGCGAGTCGAAGGACTACTTCGCGAAGGTCACCGCCGTGCGCGAGGCGCTGCACGGCACGCCCGTCGAGAGGGCGAACGAGCGATGAGCTCGACGCCTCCGAGTCGCGCCTACCCCGCCTGGGTGCGGTTCGCCGCCCCGGTCGCGGTCGGGCGTGCTCATCGTCGCGCTCTGGCTGCTCGTCGTCGACGTGCTGCACGCCGCCCCGCGCGCGCTGCCCAGCCCGCTCGCGATCGGAGCGGAACTGGCGCTGCACGGCGACATCATCGGCGAGGACATGCTGATCACCGGCGACCAACGCCCTGATCGGCCTGCTCGCCGGCTCGCTCGTCGGCATCCTGCTCGCCGGGCTCGCCGCCGCCTGGCGCGCCCGATCGACGGCATGCTCGCGCCCGCTCGTCGCCGCGATCGCGGTCGTGCCGATCGTCGCGGTCACGCCCGATCCTGAACACGATGTTCGGGGCGTCGAGCCAGTTCGGGCGGGTCGCGGTCGCGGCGATCGCCTCGTTCGTGCCGGTGTTCATCAACGTGCTGCGCGGGCTGCGGCAGACCCGACCCGTGCATCGCGACCTGCTGCGCGCGTCCGGAGCCACCGGCGGTCCAGACCTTCCGGGTGCTCACCCTGCCGACCGCCGCTGCCGTACCTGCTGACCGGCCTGCGGATCGCCGCGTCGCTCGCCGTCATCTCCGCGCTCGTCGCCGAGTACTTCGGCGGGCCGAGCGACGGCATCGGCACCGCGATCGCCACCTACGCCAAGTCGGGCAGGGCCGCGCTCGCCTGGGCCTACGTCGCCGGCGGCATCGCCATCGGCCTCGTCTTCTTCCTCGTCACGTCGCTGCTCGAGCGGCTCGTGACGAGGCGGTCGCCGGGCTGACCGGCACCCCTGCCCCACCCGCACCATCCAATGAAAGGAACAGCATGAGACACAGCATCAGGCGCGGCCTCCTCGGAGCCGCCGCCGTCGCCTCGGCCATCGCGCTCGCAGCGTGCTCCTCGCCGGCGCCCACCCCGGACGGACGGCGGCGACTTCGAGCCGATCACCTCGATCAAGCTGCAGCTGCAGTGGCTGCCGCAGGCGCAGTTCGCCGGCTACTACGTGGCGCTCGACCAGGGCTACTTCGAGGAGGAGGGCTTCGACGAACGTCGAGATCATCCCCTCGGGCGGTGACATCGTGCCGCAGGACGCGCTCGTCGCCGGCGACGTCGACTTCGCGATCGCGTGGGTTCCGAAGGTGCTCGGCACCCTCGAGGCCACCGGCGTCGAGCTGACCGACATCGCGCAGGTGTTCCAGAAGTCCGGCACCCTGCAGGTGTCGTACAAGGGCGACGGCATCACGTCGCCCGCCGACTTCGAGGGCAAGCGCATCGGCTCGTGGGGCTTCGGCAACGAGTGGGAGATCTTCGCCGCCATGGCGGCCGAGGGTCTCGACGCCTCGACCGTCTCGATCACGACGCAGGACTTCAGCATGAACGCCCTGCTCGACCGGGACGTCGACGCCGCTCAGGCGATGACCTACAACGAGTGGGCGCAGATCCTCGAGGTGGTGAACCCGGACACGGGTGAGCTCTACCAGCCCGAGGACTTCGACGTCGTCTCGTACGAGGACACCGACGGCGCCATGCTGCAGGACGCGATCTGGGCCGACACCGCCCGCC
The DNA here is from genome assembly GCA_963730045.1 of uncultured Actinomycetota bacterium. Taxonomy (GTDB): domain Bacteria; phylum Actinomycetota; class Actinomycetes; order Actinomycetales; family Microbacteriaceae; genus JBDSKH01. Next base: position 534,459 of record CAVSPQ010000006.1, read on the forward strand.
TCGACGACCCGGCCTACGCCGACGCCGCCGTGCGCTTCCTGAAGGCCATCACCAAGGGCTGGATCTTCGCGCGCGACAACCCGGAGGAGGCGGCCGCGATCACCTACGACGCCGCCATCAACGCCGAGGCGGCCTTCCCGGTCGGACCCGTCCACCAGCTGTGGCAGATGAACGAGGTCAACAAGCTCATCTGGGCCGGCGGCGACTTCGGTCTCATCGACCAGGGCGCCTGGGACAAGACGGTCGCGGGTGCGCTCTCGGCCGTCAACCAGGACGGCCTGACGCTGATCACCACCGAGCCCGCCGACTCGGCGTACTCCAACGAGTACATCGAGCAGGCACTCGCCGAGCTCGAGGAGGAGGGCGTCGTCGTCGACGGCGCGTACACGCCGATCGACGTCATCCTCACCGAGGGCGGCCAGTAACCACGTAACGCCGGGCGGCCCGGTGGCAGCCGCCACCGGCGCCGCCACCTCAACAGAAAGCAGCATACCATGAGCGAGTCGCTCGCCTACGAGCTCGACCGAGCCCACGTCTTCCACTCCTGGTCAGCCCAGGGTGCGCTCAAGCCCTTCGTCATCGCCGGCGCGCTCGGCTGCGAGGTCTGGGACGACGAGGGCACCCGCTACCTCGACTTCTCGAGCCAGCTGGTCAACATCAACATCGGCCACCTGCACCCGAAGGTCGTGAAGGCGATCCAGGATCAGGCGGCGCTGCTGCCGACCGTCGCGCCCGCGCACGCGAACCTGGCGCGCGGCGAGGCCGCGAAGCGCATCCTCGCGAAGGCCGGCCCGGCGTTCGGCAAGGTGTTCTTCACCAACGGCGGCGCCGACGCGAACGAGAACGCCATCCGCATGGCGCGCCTCGTCACCGGCCGCGACAAGGTGCTCAGCACCTACCGCAGCTACCACGGCAACACCGGCGCGGCGGTCGTCGCGACCGGCGACTGGCGCCGCGTGCCGAACGAGTTCGCCCGCGGGCACGTGCACTTCTTCGGGCCCTTCCTCTACCGCTCCGAGTTCTGGGCGACGACGCCCGAGCAGGAGAGCGAGCGCGCCCTGCACCACCTCGAGCGCGTCATCCAGTCCGAGGGCGCCGAACTCGATCGCGGCGATCATCCTCGAGGGCATCCCGGGCACCGCCGGCGTTCTGGTGCCGCCGCCCGGCTACCTCACCGGCGTGCGCGAGCTCTGCGACACGCTACGGCATCCTGCTGATCCTCGACGAGGTCATGTCGGGCTTCGGCCGCACCGGCGACTGGTTCGCCTGGCAGAACGAGGTCGTCAACCCGGATGGCGTCGTGCCCGACCTGATCACCTTCGCGAAGGGCGTCAACTCGGGCTACGTGCCGGCCGGCGGCGTGATCATTTCGGAGTCGATCGCCAACGCGTTCGAGGACCAGGTGTTCCCGGGCGGTCTGACCTACTCGGGTCACCCGCTGGCGATGGCGTCGATCGTCGCCTCGATCGACGCGATGGACGACGAGAAGATCCTCGAGAACGCGACCCGGATCGGCAAGGACGTGCTCGGGCCCGGGCCTCGAGGCGCTGGCGAAGAAGCATCCGATGATCGGCGAGGTCCGCGGGCTCGGCGTGTTCTGGGCTCTCGACCTGGTTCAGGATGCGAAGACCCGCGAGCCGGTCGCGCCCGCGACGATCGGCGCTGCTGAAGACCGAGCTGATGAAGCGCGGCCTGCTGCCGTTCGTCGGCCGACAACCGCATCCACGTCGTGCCGCCGTGCACGGTCACCGACGCCGAGGTGAAGAAGGCGCTCACGATCTACGACGAGGCGTTCACGGCGGTGGAGGCGCGCTCTGAGCGCGTAAGACTCGATCCCTCGTGCCTGCTGCAACTTCGCCGTTCGACCTCAACGTGCGCGACCTCGTCCACCGTCCCGGTGAGATGCGCGAGCGCACCCTCGACCTGCCCGCGCCCGAGCAGTTCGGCGCCGGCGCCGCGATCGTGTCAAAGAGGGCACCCCGCTGCGAGATCGACGTGCAAGCTCGAGGGCCTGCACGAGGGGATCCTGGTCAGCGCCGAGATCGACACCGAGGCGACGGGGGAGTGCGTGCGCTGCCTCGACCCGGTCAGCATCCCGGTCCAGGTCGAATTCCAAGAGCTTTTCGCGTATTCTGCAGACGAAGCTTTCGACTTCGCGGTTCGAGACGATCACGTGGATCTCGAACCCGTCGTGCGGGATGCGGTGGTGCTGGCACTGCCGTTCCAGCCGGTCTGCCGGCCGGATTGCCCAGGCCTCGACCCGGAAACGGGCGAGAAACTGGCGGACAATCCGGATCGATCCCCGCGCGAGGTGCTGGACCCCCGGTGGGCGGCGCTCGAAGGTTTCACCCCAGACTCCGAGAAGAAATAAGAGATCAACCATGGCCGTTCCCAAGCGCAAGCAGTCGCGCTCGAACACGCACGCCCGCCGCTCGCAGTGGAAGGCCACTCCCGTGCAGCTCGTCAAGACCATCGAGAACGGCAAGACCGTCTACAGCCTTCCGCACCGCGCGAAGGTCGTCGAGGACTCCGCCGGCACCCCCCTGTACATGGAGTACAAGGGCCGCAAGGTCGCCGACGTCTAGCGTCCATGGCTCGCCCTTCGGGCGACGCAGACGTTCCGAACGTCACTGACGCCGCTGACGATCGCTCCAGCTGAGCGACGCGCTCGGCGTCGTCGATCGACCCCGAGCTGCTCCAGCTCGCGCTGACCCACCGCTCGTACGCGTACGAGAACGGCGGGCTCGCGCACAACGAGCGCCTCGAGTTCCTCGGCGACTCGATCCTCGGGCAGGCCGTGACGGTCATGCTCTACCGCGAGAACCCGACCCTCGACGAGGGCGAGCTCGCGAAGCGCCGCGCCAGCCTGGTCTCGCAGTGTCGCGCTCGCCGAGATCGCCGTGCACATCGGCCTCGGCGCGCACCTGCTGCTCGGCCGCGGCGAGGAGCTGACCGGCGGCCGCGAGAAGGCGTCGATCCTGGCGGATGCCGTCGAGGCGCTGATCGGCGCCACCTACCTCTCCGAGGGGGCCGACGAGGCGACCGCGCATGGTGCTGCGCCTCATCGCGCCGCTGCTCGCCGACCCCGACCGCTTCGGCGCCTCCATGGACCCGAAGACGAGCCTGCAGGAGCTCGTCGACCCGCCTCGGCAAGGGTCTGCCCGCAGTACGCGGTCACCGACAGCGGACCCGATCACTCGAAGCGGTTCCACGCGACGGTGCTGCTCGCCGGCGACGCGATCGCCGAGGGCGACGGCACGAGCAAGAAGCAGGCCGAGATGGCCGCGGCGCTGTCGGCCTGGGCCGTCCTCCAGCGACCCAAGCGCTGAGGACCCGAGCCGGATGCCCGAACTCCCCGAGGTCGAGGTCGTGCGCGCCGGCCTCGCAGCCCGCCGCGACCGGCGCGCACGGTCGATCGCGTCGAGGTGCTCGAGCCGCGCTCGCTGCGCCGGCACGACGGCCCGCGCGAGGACTTCGTCGCCCGGCTGACCGGGCGCGACGCTTCGACGAGCCGCAGCGGCGCGGCAAGTTCCTCTGGCTGCCGGTGCGGCTCGCCGGCTACCGACGAGGCGCTGCGTCGTCCACCTCGGCATGAGCGGGCAGGTGCTGCTGCGCGACCGCGACGCGCCGCGCGACCGGCTGACCCGCATCGTGCTCGACGTGACGCATCCCGACGCCGGCCCGCTCCGCATCGACTTCGTCGACCAGCGCATCTTCGGGTCGATGGCGCTCGACGAGCTCGTGCCGACGCGCCGACGCGCCCGGCCCAGCGCATCCCGAGCCAGGTCGCCCACATCGCGCGCGATCCGCTCGACCCGCTCTTCGACGACCGCCGCTTCCTCGCGCGCGCTCGCGCAAGAAGGACACCACGATCAAGCGCGCGCTGCTCGACCAGACCCTGATCAGCGGCATCGGCAACATCTACGCCGACGAGGCGCTCTGGGCGGCCCGCGTGCACTACGACCAGCCGACCCGCTCGCTGAGCCGCGCGCGCGCGACGACCCTGCTCGCCGAGGTGCGGCTCGTGCTCGGCAAGGCCCTCGCCGAGGGCGGCACGAGCTTCGACTCTCAGTACGTGAACGTCAACGGCGCCTCCGGCTACTTCTCGCAGTCGCTCAACGCCTACGGCCAGACCGGGCTGCCGTGCCCGCGCTGCGGCCGCCCGATCGTGCGCGAGAGCTTCATGAACCGCGGGTCGCACTTCTGCGCGCACTGCCAGCGCGTCCGCGGTCCGGCTGCAGCTAGAGGTCCTTGCGCCAGGCGCCCTCGTAGCCGATCGGCACGAAGCCGACCGCCTCGTTGACGTCGAGCATGGCGCGGTTCTCCTCGGCGTTCCAGGTCAGCACGCACGGGTGACCGGGCGCCACCTCGCTCGAGGTACTGCAGGTTCGCGACCTTCAGCAGCATCCCGAGCCGGTGGCCGCGGTGCTCGCGCAGCACGAGGGTGTCCTCCTGGGTCACCGGGCGCTCGACGTCGGCGGGCACGCCGAGCTGCGTGAACGCCGACGAGCGTCCCGGTGGCGACGTGCTCGGCGGCGGCGGTGAACAGGTCGCGCGGCCCGCCGTCGCCTGCAGCGCGTCGTAGCTCGCGCACGCGCTCCTCGTCCCACGGGTCCTCCGGGCTCTCGAGGCCGGCCGTCGGCTCCTCGGTGCTCATCCGCGTGAAGAGCATCGCCTGGTCGTCGAGCCAGCGCTCGGGGGTCGGTCCGCTCCAGGGTGGATGCGGTAGTCCGCGCCGGCCTGACGCTCGGCGTCCGCGCGGCGGGCCGCGACATCCGCCGCGTCGACGGGCAGCGGGAAGCGACTCGCCGCGCGCGATCTGCTCGAGCCGCCAGCCGCGTGCGAGCAGGAAGCGCACCTCGCGGTTGCCGGCCGGCACCGAGCCGGCGCCGGTCGGCGGCACGAGACGCTCGCCGGGGGCGTCGGCGGACACGGCGTAGGTGATGAGCCGCGATCGCCCGAGCGACCGCGGCGTGCTCCTCGACCGTGTCGGCGAGCGCGCGGCCGATGCCCGGCCCTCGACGTCGGGGTGCACCTGCACGGTCGACCCAGCCCGACCGTCGTCGTCGTCGAGCTGCCACTCGTGCGTGGCGCGCGCCGACGATGCGGCCGTCGACCCGCGCGCCCCACAGCACTTTGGGCTCGTGCGGAGTCGTGCCAGATACGGGAGCAGCTCCTCGGCGGGATAGGCGACGTCGGGCGTGCCGTAGCCGGCGATCTCGGCCGCGTTGCGCGCGTCGATGCTCGCCACGAAGTCCGCGCCGCCCGGCGCCGTCGAGGGTGTCGGGGATCGGCGAGCTGCTCGATCGTGAAGCCGGCCACGCGTCAGCCCTGGCCGATCGTCAGGTCGAGCACCGTGTCCGTCCGCGGCCTCGGTGTAGGCCTGGCCGTCGCCGTCGAGGAAGACGAGCATCGCTGGCGCTGTAGAACGTGCCGAGCCGCGTCGACGTCCAGTTCAGAATCTCGCGGTCGCGTCTGCCGGAAGCCGGCGGCCTCGAGCCGCTTCTTCATGAGCGAGCGTGATCTCCTCGTCGTAGTCGAGGTAGAAGTTCTCGATCGTGAACCGTCGCCGGGCAGCACGGTCGGGTCGGGCCGCACCTCGAACGAGCAGGTCGGCCTGGGGATGACGAACCCGTTGCACCATCGGGCAGCTGCGCGGGCTCGAGCTCGGTGACGGTCGCATTCGGGGCTCGCGATGTCGTAGAACTCGCGGACGGCGACCTCGAGATCGGCGCACGCCTCGGCCGGGCGTCTTCGGGGTCGGCGCCGGCTCCGGCGCGCCGACGCAGCCCGCGAGGAGCGAGCAGGACCGGGACCCCGAGTAGCGCACTGCCGGCCGCGCCACACCATGAGACTTCCTCCGTCAGGTCGTGGCTCAGGCTATCGGCGGGCCGTGAGAACGTGTCAAAGCGCATCCGGTACCGTAGATCGTTCGCCGCGACCGCGTCATTGGGAGTGCTCGTGTACCTGAAGAGCCTGACCCTCAAGGGGTTCAAGTCCTTCGCGCAGCCGACCACGTTCGCGTTCGAGCCGGGCGTGACCTGCGTCGTCGGCCCGAACGGCTCCGGCAAGTCGAACGTCGTCGACGCCCTCGCCTGGGTGATGGGCGAGCAGGGCGCCAAGACGCTGCGCGGCGGCAAGATGGAGGACGTCATCTTCGCCGGCACCGCCACCCGCGGTCCGCTCGGCCGCGCCGAGGTGCTGCTCACCATCGACAACGCCGACGGCGCGCTGCCGATCGAGTACAGCGAGGTCACGATCTCGCGCACCCTGTTCCGCAACGGCGGCAGCGAGTACGCGATCAACGGCGAGCAGTGCCGGCTGCTCGACGTGCAGGAGCTGCTCTCGCGACTCCGGCCTCGGCCGCGAGATGCACGTCATCGTCGGGCAGGGTCAGCTCGACCAGGTGCTGCATGCCACGGCAGAGGAGCGACGCGGGTTCATCGAGGAGGCCGCCGGCATCCTGAAGCACCGCCGCCGCAAGGAGAAGACGCTGCGCAAGCTCGAGGCGATGCAGGCCAACCTGACGCGTCTGAGCGACCTGGCCGGCGAGATCCGGCGCCAGCTGAAGCCGCTCGGGCAGCAGGCCGAGATCGCCCGCGAGGCGCAGACGATCGCCGCGATCGTGCGCGACGCGCGGGCCCGCCTGCTCGCCGACGAGGTCGTCGAGCTGCGCGCGTCGATCGACGTCGTCAGCCGCAGCGAGAGCGAGCGCAAGACCGAGCGCCTCGTGCTGCAGGAGCAGCTCGATCAGGCGAAGCTGCGGCAGACGCGCATCGAGCAGACGATGTCGGGGGATGCGGTCGATGACGCCCGCCGCGTCGCGTTCGGTCTCGAGCAGGTGCAGGATCACCTGCGCTCGCTGTTCACGCTCGCCAACCAGCGGCTCGCCCTGCTCGGCCAGCAGGCCGAGCTGCCCGGCATGACCACGACGATCTCGCCGCGCATGATCGAGGAGGCGCGCGAGGAGGCGGAGCGCCTCGCATCGGGTGTCGGCGAGGCCGAGGAGGCGCTCGGCCGCACGTCGGCCGCGACGGCCACCGCCAAGGGCAGCCTCGACTCGCTCGACGAGGAGATCAGCGAGCAGAGCGCCCTCGTCTCGCAGCACGATCTCGAGCAGGGCCGGCTCGCCGGCCTGGTCAACGCGGCCGAGTCGCGCCGCGCCGCCACCCACGTCGAGCTCGAGCGCTCGCGCACCGCGCTCGACGAGGCCGAGCAGCGTCGCGAAGACGCCCGCGCCGAGCTGCTCGCGCTCGAGGGCGCCGACGGCGGCGCCGTCGGAAGACGGCGCGCTCGCGGCAGCGGTCGACGCGGCCGAGGCCGCGGTCACAGAGCCTGCAGGCCGAGGTCGAGACGCTGCGCGACGAGCTGCACGCCTCCGAGCGCGAGCGCGACGCGCTCGCCGCCCGCACCGGCGCCCTCTCGCTCGCCGTCGACCAGAAAGACGGCTCGGGCACGATCGTCGGCGCGCGCGGCATCCGCGGCCTGGTCGCCGAGCACATGCAGGTGCGCGCCGGCTACGAGGCCGCGATCGCCGCCGCGCTCGGCTCGCTCGCCGACGCGGTGCTCGCCGACGACCGGGATGCCGCGCTCGCCGCCCTCGCGTCGGTGCGGTCCGGCGATGCGGGCCGCGTCGAGATCGTGGTGGCGGATGCCGCGCGCGGCCGACGGCGCTCGACGGACTCCCCGCGGGCGCCGAGGCCGCGGCCGACGCTCGTGACCGCACCCGACGGCGTGCGCGGTCTGCTGGCCCGCGTCGTCGTCGTCGACGACCTCGACGCCGCCCGCGCCGCGTGGCCGGCGCCTGCACAAGATCGGCGGACTGACCGTCATCACGCGCGACGGCGACGTGCTCACCGAGCACGTGCTGCGCGGCGGGTCGGGCGCCGGTCGCAGCAAGCTCGAGCTGGTCGCCGAGCGGGATGCCGCCCAGGAGCGCCTCGTCGAGGTCACCACCGCGATCGAGCGGCGCAAGTTCGCGCTCGCCGAGAAGCGCGAGGCCCTCGACCTCGCCCAGATCGACCTCGCGCAGGCGGTCGCGGCGCTCAAGGAGTTCGACGCCCAGCTCGCCGCGCGCAGCGAGGCGCTCGGGCGCTCGCGCGTCGCGCTCGAGGCGGCGTCCGCCGAGGGCGAGCGCCTCGCCGAGGCGGTGCGCGGCGCTGACCGCGTCCGTCGAGGAGGCCGATGCCGCGGTCGAGACCGCCATCGCGGAACGCGACGCGCACGCGTCGACGCCGCGCCCCATCCTGGATGTCGTCATCGCGCGACGCCCTGGTGCGTCGAGCTCGAGACCGCGCGCGCGGCCGAGGTGCAGAGCCGCATCGACCTGGAGACCGCGCGCGAGCGGGTGCGCGCCCAGCACGCCCAGGCCGACGCGCTGCAGCGCCAGCTCGAGGCCGAGCGCGCCGCCGCCGAGGAGGCCGCGCGCCTCGCGGTGCTGCGCCAGCACCAGGTGCGAGGCGGCGACGAACGTGCTCGCGGCGCTGCCCGCCGTGCTCGACACCGCCGACCGCTCGGTGTCGCGAGGCGCGCGTCGCGCTCGCCGCGCGCCGAGGCCGACCGCGCGAAGCAGAACGAGGAGCTCGGCGAGCTGCGCCGCAACGAGAGCGCGCTGCGCGAGCGGCTCGCCGCGCTCAACGAGAACGTGCACGGGCTCGAGATGCAGGCCTACGAGAAGAAGCTGCACCTGTCGACGCTGCTCGAGCGCGCGGCCGAGGAGCTCGGGCTCGACGAGGACGTGCTCGTCGCCGAGTACGGCCCCGAGGTGCCGGTGCCGGTCGACGACCGTGCCCGGTCGAGGCGCGAGCCGGTCGAGGCGAGCGCCGACGACGAGCGCCGTGGAGGGCGCCGACGCGCCGACGCCGACGCTCCGCGACCGGCGAGCCGCCCGACCAAGCCGTACGTGCGCAAGGAGCAGGAGGCGCGCCTCGCGACCGCCGAGCGCAAGTACGCGCAGCTCGGCCGCGTCAACCCGCTCGCCCTCGAGGAGTTCGCGGCGCTCGAGCAGCGGCACAAGTTCCTCACCGAGCAGCTCGCCGACCTGACCGCGACCCGCAAGGACCTGCTGACGATCATCGACGAGATCGACGAGAAGATGCAGGACATCTTCGCGTCGGCGTTCGAGGACACGAAGGCGGCGTTCAACCAGGTGTTCCCGGTGCTGTTCCCGGGCGGAACCGGCAGCCTGCACCTCACCGACCCCGACGACCTGCTCACGACCGGCATCGAGGTGACCGTGCGTCCGGCCGGCAAGAAGATCGAGCGGCTCTCGCTGCTCTCGGGCGGCGAGCGCTCGCTCGCGGCGGTCGCGCTGCTGATCGCGATCTTCAAGGCGCGCCCCAGCCCGTTCTACATCCTGGATGAGGTGGAGGCGGCGCTCGACGACGCGAACCTCGGTCGGCTGCTCTCGATCCTCGCAGGACCTGCGCTCGAACTCGCAGCTGATCGTCATCACGCACCAGAAGCGCACGATGGAGATCGCCGACGCGCTCTACGGCGTCTCGATGCGCCAGGACGGCGTGAGCGCCGTCGTCGGCCAGCGCGTCGCGCGGGACGAGGCGAGCTAGCCCCCTGCTGCACGGGGATCGGTGATCAGCGCCATCCTGCTCCGGTTCGTCGTCCGGGCGCCCGAGCGATCAACCTAGGTCAGCCGCTGACCCCCCGGCCGCACCACGCGCAGCCAGCGGAACCCGTACCCGTCGAGGTCGAAGCTCGCGTGCCCTCGCGCCGAGAGCTCCGTGACCCGCCGCTCGAGCAGGTCGGCGGCGACGGAACCCTCCGGCTCATCCGCGATCCGGATCCGGACACTCGGTGGGCTCGGCGGAGAAGTTGTGCAGAGCGATCATCCGGCCGGTGTCGGCCCGCAGCGAGTGCGCGAGCACCGCGGGGCGATCGTGCTCGAGCACCTCGACGTCGCCCCAGCCGATCTCGGACGACGCGCGGTACCGCTGCACGAGCGCCGTGACGAAGCAGCAGCAGCGACTCGGGGTCGTGGCGCTGCTCGACGACGTTCACGTGCTCGGGCGCGTATCCGCCCTCCGGCGGCTTCGCGATCAGCCGCGAGGGGATCGCCGTCCGAGAATCCGCCGTTGCGGCTCGCCGTCCCACTGCATCGGGGTGCGCACCGAGTGCCGCCCGCCGATCTCGGGGTTCTCGCCCATGCCGATCTCCTCGCCGTAGAACAGCACCGGCGTGCCCGGCAGCGAGAACAGCAGGCTGTAGACCATCCGGATGCGGCGCGGATCGCCGTCGAGCATCGGCGGGAGGCGGCGGATGATGCCGCGGTCGTAGATGCGCATGCGCCTCATCCGGGGCGAACGCCTCGAACACCTCGTCGCGCTCGGCGTCGGTCAGCTTGTCGAGGGTGAGCTCGTCGTGGTTGCGCACGAAGTTCGCCCACTGCGACTCCGGCGCGATCACGGGCCGTTCGCGCAAGGCCTCGGCGAGCGGGCGGCGTCGCCGCGGGCGAGCGAGAGGTAGAGCCGCTGCATCCCGATGAAGTCGAACTGCATGCTCAGTTCGCTCGCGTCCGACCCGCCGAAGTACTTCGCCTGGTCGTCGTACGGCAGGTTCACCTCGCCGAGCAGGATCGCGTCGCTCGACCGCCGCTGCAGGAACCGGCGCAGGTCGCGCAGGTACTCGTGCGGGTCGCCGATCGTCGGTGCCCGCCGGCGGCTCGATGAGGAACGGGACGGCGTCGACCCGGAACCCGCTGATCCCGAGCTCCAGCCAGAACCCGATGACCTTGGCGATCTCGTCGCGCACCTGCGGGTTCGCGACGTTGAGGTCGGGCTGCTCGCTGGTAGAAGCTGTGCAGGTAGTACTGCCCGGTCTTCTCGTCCTTCTCCCAGACGCTCGTCTCCTCGCCGGGGAACACGGTCGCGGCCTGCTTCGCCGGCGGCTTGTCCCGCCAGACGTAGAAGTCGCGGTACGGGTTGTCCAGGCTGGATCGCGATGCCACGAACCACGGATGCTTCTCGGACGTGTGGTTGACGACCAGGTCGACGATGACCCGCATGCCGCGGTCCTTCGCGGTGCGGATGAACTCGACGAAGTCGCCGTGCGAGCCGAGGCGCTCATCGACACCGTAGAAGTCGGTGATGTCGTAGCCGTCGTCGCGCTCGTTGGTGGGGAAGAACGGCATCAGCCACAGGCAGGTGACGCCCGAGGTCGGCGAGGTAGTCGAGCCGGTGCGAGAGCCCCTCGAAGTCGCCGCACCCGTCGCCGTTCCAGTCCATGAAGGTCTCGACGTCGAGGCAGTAGACGACGGCGGACTTCCACCACAGGTCGCTGGTATCGGTGATCTTCACGCGTCTCCTCGTAATGTCCCGACGAGCTCGGCTCCCGCCATGTCGATGAATGCGTCCTGCTCGGTGCCGACGTGGTGCAGGTACACGCTGTCGAATCCGAGCGTCGACGAGCGCGGCGATCCGCGCGGCCAGCTCGCTCGGGTCGGGCCGACACGATGACCGCCGCGCGGATGTCGTCCTCGGTCGCGTCGGCGCTCGCCGCTTCGAACGCGTCGGGGCTGTCGAGGTCCCACGCGAGCGGCGGGCCGACCACTCCGGCGCGCCATTGCTCCGACGCGATGCGCAGCGCTTCGGCGTCCGAGTCGGCGTAGCTCAGGTGCACCTGGAGCGCGATCGGACCGCGACCGCCCGCCGAGCGGTACGCGTCGACGACGCGAGCGCAGGGCATCCGGCGCCTGGGCGACGGTGATGAGCCCGTCGGCCCATTCGGCGACCCGGCCGGCGGTGCCGGCGCTGACGGCGGCGGCGAGCAGGCGCGGGCGGATGCGATGGCAGGGTCCACAGGCGCGCCCGGTCGACGGTGATGAGTGCCGGTGTGCGTGACCTCCTCGCCGGCGAGCAGGGCGCGGATCACGTCGGCGCACTCGCGCAGCCGGGCGTCCGGACCGTCCTTCGCCGGCCAGCCGTCGCCGGTGATGTGCTCGTTCATCGCCTCGCCGCTGCCGAGCGCCGCCCAGAACCGGCCGGGGAACATCTCGCCGAGCGTCGCGATCGCCTGCGCCGTGATCGCGGGGTGATAGCGCTGCCCGGGCGCGGTGACGACGCCGAACGGCAGCGAGGTGGACGCCAGCGCGGCGCCGAGCCACGACCAGGCGAACCCGGACTCGCCCTGGTGCGTCGGTCCAGGGGGCGAAGTGGTCGGAGCACATCGCCGCGTCGAACCCGGCGTGCCTCGGCGCGGGTCACGGCACGAAGCAGGGCGCCGGGCGGGATCTGCTCGTGCGAGGCGTGGAATCCGACCGTCGTCACCATTCGAGCCTCGTCCGAGCGCGCACGAGAGCGGCAAGCGCTTGCAGCAGGCTCCCAGGGCGTGCCCAGGGATCGGGAGGGTGCGCTACCGCGTGACGGTGTCGCCGTCGGCGGGCCGCTCGTCGGGCGGGATCGGGACCTCGTCGAGCGGGATCCCGTTGACGGTCAGAACCTCCCACGCGTCGCCATCGAGCAGGAACGTCGAGCATCGAGCCGTTCATGATGCCGGGGAGCCGGCGTCCGGCGAGCGCCGCGAGCGTGTACCGGATGATCGTGCCGTGGCAGACGATGATCGACGTCGCGGTCGCCGTAGTCGGCCGCGATCCGGGCGAGCGCCGGCGATGCCCGCGCGCGACGACCGACGCGAGCGTCTCGGCGCCCGGATAGTCGCGGTCCGGGATAGCAGCGCCACCATCTCGCTCGACGACTCGCCTTCGAGCGACCCGTAGTCGCGCTCGACGAGCTCGGAGTAGCTCGGCCCGAGCTCGATGTCCGAGGTCGTCGGCGATGATCTGCGCGGTCTCGCGCGCCCGCACCAGCGGCGAGCTGACGATGACCTCGCCAGCCGCTCGTCGCGCAGCAGGTCGGCGGCTTCGTGCGCCTGCGCCCGCCCCGTGTCGTTCAGCGGGATGTCGCTCGAACCCTGCAGGCGGTCGTCACGGTTCCAGTCGGTCTGACCGTGGCGGATGAAGGCGAACACGTCTCGAGCCTAGAGCGCGCTTAGGCGACGTAGGCTGCCTCATGGCACCGTCGTGGTCGCTCGGTACCGCGCTCCGCGGCATGTTCGCGCGCGGCAAGATCGACGACGAGACCTGGGCCGACCTCGAGGACGCCCTGATCAGCGCCGACTTCGGCCCCGACCTCACCGACGCGATCGTCGACGAGCTGCGCGGCAAGGTCGCGAAGTTCCGCACCGACGACCCGGCCGACCTGCAGCGGATGCTGCGCGAGGTCATCGAGGAGCGTCTCGCCAAGCTCGACCCGACCCTCACCCTCTCGAACCGCCCCGCCGTCGTGCTGGTCGTCGGGGTGAACGGGGTCGGCAAGACGACGACGATCGGCAAGTTCGCGAAGTTCCTGCGCAACTACGACAAGACGGTGCTGGTCGGCGCGGCCGACACGTTCCGCGCGGCGGCGGTCGAGCAGCTCGTCGACCTGGGTCGAGCGCGCCGGCGCCGAGGTCGTGCGACCGCAGCAGCAGGGTCAGGATCCGGCATCCGTCGCGTTCCAGACCGTCGAGCAGGCGCAGCGCGACGGCATCGAGATCGTGCTGATCGACACGGCCGGACGCCTGCAGACCAAGAGCGGCCTGATGGACGAGCTGACCAAGGTGCGCGGGTCATCGAGAAGCTCGCCCCGATCGCCGAGGTGCTGCTCGTGCTCGACGCGACCACCGGTCAGAACGGGCTCGCCCAGGCGGAGGCGTTCATCGAGCACGCCGGCGTCACCGGCCTCGTGCTCACGAAGCTCGACGGATCTGCGAAGGGCGGCTTCGTGCTCGCGGTGCAGGAGAAGACCGGCATCCCGATCAAGCTCGTCGGTCAGGGCGAGGGCATCGGCGACCTGACCGGGTTCACGCCGCACGTCTTCGCGCAGCAGCTGGTCGGCTGATGGTACGTCATCCTCCGCGAACACCGCGTGCTGCGCAAGGCGGATTCGTCGAGATGGGCCGGGACGTCGGCTTCGCGGCCGGCGTCGGCGCGAGGTCGAGGAGACGATCTTCCGCCTCGGCTAGCGCCCGGCGTAGACCGCGGCGCGCGCGACGTAGGTGTCGGCGTTGAGCTTCATCGCCGCGACCTCGTCGTCGGTGAGCTCGCGCCGCACCTTCGCCGGCACTCCGGCGACGAGGGACCGCGGCGGGATGACGGTGTCCTCGAGCACGACCGCGCCGGCGGCGACCAGCGACTCGGCGCCGATCGACGGCGCGGTTCAGCACGGTCGCGTTCATGCCGATCAGGCAGCCGTCCTCGATGCGGCAGCCGTGGATGACGGCGCCGTGCCCGACGCTCACGCCCGGCGCCGATGATGGCGGGCGAGCCGGGATCGGCGTGCACGACGACGTTGTCCTGCAGGTTGCTGCCGGCGCCGAGCTCGAGGTCGTCGGTGTCGCCGCGCATGACCGCGCCGAACCAGACGCTGGCCCCGGCCTCCACGGTGACGCGTCCGATCAGGGTGGCGTTGTCGGCGATCCAGGCGGTCGTCGGTCGACGACGGGCTCGGACATCGTCGAAGGGCAGCAGCGGCATGCGCTCAGGCTACCGGCGACGCGTCTCCGCCCAGGACGAGCGCAGCCCTAGACTCCGAGCCATGTCCGAGACCTCGCACCACGCCGCGGCCGACCGCCGCTCCATCCGCACCCGGCATCATCGGCATCCTGCTCGCGGTCGGCGCGCATCGCGCTGATGTACTTCAGCTTCGTCAACGGGATCACCGCGGCGCTGAACGGCAGCGACGGCAACAGCGCACCTCTTCATCGCGCTGTTCCTCATCGGCGGCGGGTGTCGCCGTGATCGCCGCCATCATCGGGCATCGTCGGCCTCGTGCGCGGCGGCCACCGCATCCTGTCGGCGATCGACCGTGCTGATCGCGCTCATCCCCGGTGTCGCGATCGTGCTGCTGCGCATCGCCAACAGCTGCAGCCTCAGTCCGCGCCCGGCAACGGCGACGGGGCACGCGTTTATTAGACTCGGTGCACCATGGCAGCATTCGGCACGCTCTCGGATCGTCTCACCGCGACCTTCCGCAATCTCCGCACCAAGGGCAAGCTCACGCCCGCGGATGTCGACGGAACCGTCCGCGAGATCCGTCGCGCCCTGCTCGACGCCGACGTCGCGCTCGAGGTCGTCAAGGAGTTCACCGGCAAGGTGCGCGATCGCGCCCTCAGCGACGAGGTCAACAAGGCGCTGAACCCCGCGCAGCAGGTCGTGCAGATCGTCAATGACGAGCTGATCGGCATCCTCGGCGGGCAGCAGCGCCGGCTCGAGTTCGCGAAGAAGCCGCCGACCGTCATCATGCTCGCGGGCCTCCAGGGCGCCGGAAAGACGACCCTCGCGGGCAAGCTCGCCAAGTGGCTCGCCAAGGAGGGGCACACGCCCGCTGCTGGTCGCCGCCGACCTCCAGCGCCCCAACGCCGTCACGCAGCTGCAGGTCGTCGGCGAGCAGGCCGGTGTCGCGGTCTGGGCGCCCGAGCCGGGCAACGGCGTCGGCGATCCGGTCAAGGTCGCGAAGGACGGCGTCAAAGAGGCCGAGCGCAAGCAGTACGACACCGTGATCGTGGATACCGCCGGCCGGCTCGGCATCGACGCCGAGCTCATGAAGCAGGCGCGCGACATCCGCAAGGCCGTGGATCCCGACGAGGTGCTGTTCGTCATCGACGCGATGATCGGTCAGGACGCGGTCACGACGGCGCAAGGCGTTCCAGGACGGCGTCGACTTCACCGGCGTCGTGCTCACCAAGCTCGACGGTGACGCACGCGGTGGCGCGGCGCTCTCGGTCGCCTCCATCACCGGGCGCCCGATCATGTTCGCGTCCACGGGTGAGGGACTCGACGACTTCGAGCCGTTCCATCCGGATCGCATGGCCAGCCGCATCCTGGATCTGGGCGACATCCTGACCCTGATCGAGCAGGCGCAGCAGAACTTCGACGAAGAAGAGGCAGCGAAGGTCGCCGAGAAGTTCGCGACCGACACCTTCACGCTCGACGACTTCCTGAAGCAGATGCAGCAGCTCAAGAACATGGGCTCCATCAAGGGGATGCTGGGCATGCTGCCCGGCGCCCGCGGCATGAAGGAGCAGCTCGAGAACTTCGACGAGAGCGAGATCACGCGCACCGAGGCGATCATCCAGTCGATGACGCTGCAGGAGCGGCAGCTGCCGAAGCTGCTGAACGGATCGCGCCGGCTGCGCATCGCCAAGGGCTCTGGCACGACGGTGACCGAGGTCAACCAGCTCGTGCAGCGCTTCGAGGCGGCCGCGAAGATGATGAAGACCGTCGCCAAGGGCGGGGTGCCGCAGGTCCCGGGCATGGGGCCGATCCCCGGGGCGGCGTACGCCGGCAAGAAGAAGCAGGTGGCGTCGAAGAAGTCGAAGTCGGGCAACCCGGCGAAGCGCGCGGCCGAGAACGCGGCGCTCGCCGAGGGTGCGAAGGCAGCCGGCGGCGGAGGGTCGGGCTTCGGTCTCGGCAAGGGGCCGGGCGGCGACGACGGGCCGACCGAAGAAGAGCTCGCCGCGCTGCAGAAGATGCTCGGGCGGTAGGTGCCCTCAGCGGAGTGAGTTGCCGCGGGGCGTCGATCGAAACTGCGCCTTCGGACTATCAGGCCACTCTCAGCAACTGCTATTCTCGTGCATCCCCGTTCCGTGACACGAGGCGATCACATGCTGGCAGTCGGCGGTTTTCGCGCGCTCGCGCTTGCGGTCGTCGGCGTGCTCGTGGCGGGACTTGCGGTGGTCCTCGGCAGCTCCTCCGTCGCGAAGGCTGCGCCCGGCGATTTCTGGGATTTGGACGTGACGGTGACGAGCGCAGACCTCCCCAGCGTCGAGGGCGTTCCGGTTTACGTGAGCCAGGAGCTCTCGTCGTCGGCAAGCCAGGTGTTCTTGCCGCCGATCTTCCAGGGACTCACCGGACCGGGTGGCGTGATCCACGTCCCTGACCTGCCAGAAGGCATCTACCTCGTCGTCGCCGATGCGGGCGACGGCTGGGTGCAGGGCACGAACTTTGTGCCGCTGTTCACCGATACCCTCGAGTCGCTCGACATCGTCCCCGGGGTGGTCCTCAGCGGCACGATCCGCGACGCCGGCACCGGTGCGAACCTCCCCGACAAGGCTGTTCGAGCATGCGGCACCCTCAACCCCGGAGCGGGCTGCTACTTCAACGCACTCAACCTGTACGCCGACTTCGGCAGCTCGATCGTCGACCCGCTGACGGCACCCGGCGTCGCCACCTACAGGTTCACGGTCCCGTTCGGCGACGACTATGAGCTGAGCGTCTACGACCCGCTGGGTGCCTACGCAGATCAGAATTGGGACCATCGAAGTGGCTGCGGATGCGGGTCGGACCTCATCGAGGTCGATCCCGCCGGAATCGTCAATCACTCCGGGCCGTACGACTTCGATCTGTTCCCCGATGACGGCACGATCACCTGGGACCTGTACGTCGAGGACCCGGCGGCGAACCCGATCGACATGGTCACGTCGCGACTTCTGTACCACGGTGCAGCAGGTCTGGTCCAAGCCGATGTCTTCGACACCGATCCCACCGGATTCGTCGAGTTATTCGGCACGACGGCCGGCGACTACGCGATCACGTTCGCCATCAACGGGTCGTACTACCCCGTCGTTTCCTTGGACGCGGGCGGCGGCCCGATCGCCGTGAACTCCTGTCAGCTCGAGTTCCCGGGTGTTGCGATCACCGACTCGTTCCTGGTGACGGTGGTCATCGATCACACGGGCCAACCGTGCGGACACGCCCCTCCGTCTGCTCCCACGCCGACCACGAAGAAGGCAACCCGGTTCGCTTCGTCGGTCTTCGCCACGTTCGCCACCACCACCGAAACGCCTGCGCCCAGCGCGACCCCGACATCCAGCCCCTCGCCCTCGTCGAGCCCGAGCTCCGAGCCGAGCTCCAGCGCCTCCCCGACGCCGCCCCCGGTGGTCAACCAGGACTTCGACGTGTGGTGGCTCTGGATCGTGCTGGCGGTCATCGTGGCCCTGATCCTCTTCTTCCTGGTGCTCCTCATCAAGGGCAGGCCCTGACCTCAGCCGCCTAGTCTGGGGACATGTCACCAGACCGACCGCTGCGCGTCGGCGTGCAGATCGCCCCGCAGCACGCGTCGTACGCCGAGATGCGCGACTGTGTCGCGCGCCTCGAAGACCTGGGCGTCGACATCATCTTCAACTGGGACCACTTCTTCCCCCTCACCGGCGATCACGACGGCCGCCACTACGAGTGCTGGACGATGCTCGCCGCCATGGCCGAGCAGACATCCCGAGTCGAGTTCGGACCCCTCGTCAACTGCAACAGCTATCGCAACCCCGACCTGCAGGCCGACATGGCCCGCACCATCGACCACATCAGCGCTCGGGATGGGGTGGGCCGATTCATCTTCGGCACCGGTTCCGGCTGGCAGGTTCGCGATTACGACGAGTACGGGTACGAGTTCGGCACCGCCGGATCACGACTCGACGCCCTCGCGGAAGACCTCCCTCGCATCCGGGCCCGCTGGGAGAAGCTGAACCCGGAGCCGACCCGCCGCATCCCGATCCTCATCGGCGGGGGAGGGGAGCAGAAGACCCTCCGCATCGTGGCCGAGCACGCGGACATCTGGCATTGCTTCGGCAACGTCGAGACGCTGCGCCACAAGATCACCGTCTTCCGGGAACGCTGCGCCGAGATCGGCCGTGATCCCGACGAGGTCGAACTGTCCACCGGATACACCCCACGCCACGACAGCGCCCTACGGAACGCGAACGAGAAGTACGAGCTCGGGCTTCCGATTGTTCGAGATCCCGATCGAGGCGAACGACGAACTCACGACCCGTCCGCGCGCTCGTGAAGTGGCGGGATTCGGTCAACGCCTGAAACGGTGGCAGCAAGTCATGCCACAGTGTCCGTGGCGGACCTGATGCTGTGTCATCTGTCGGGAATAGCGTGACAACGTGACCACCACGACGACTGCACCGGCAGCGAACGAAACGCGTCTGCGGGTCCTGCTGTTCGGGGCGATCGCGTTCACCGTGCTCGCCTGGGCGAGCGCGTTCGTGGTGATCCGGGGTGTCGCGCCTGAGGTCGGCGGCGGAGCCCTTGCGCTGGGACGCCTGCTCGTCGGCGTGCTGGCTCTCGGCATCCTGGTCGCCGTGCAGCGCCGCTGGGTCTGGCCGACCCGCAGCGACTGGGTGCGGCTCGTGATCTACGGCGTCGGTTGGTTCGGCGGCATACAACGTTGCCCTGAACCTCGCCGAGCACACGCTCGACGCGGGCACGACGGCCATGATCGTCAACATCGGGCCGATCCTCATCGCACTCGGGGCCGGGTTGTTCCTCGGCGAGGGAATCCCGCGCTGGCTTGCCATCGGCGCGGGGGTCGCGTTCCTCGGCGTGCTGCTCATCGGCATCGGAACGAGTCTCGTCACCAGCGTGGGGCGCCCGATCGACCCGATCGGTGTTCTGTGGTGCCTCGCGGCGGCGCTCACCTACGCGATCGGCGTCCTGGCGCAGAAGCCGATGGCCGGGCGCCTTCCGGCAAGTCAGATCACGCTCATCGGGGCGGTGATCGGCGCGATCGCGTGCCTGCCTTTCGCGGGCCAGCTCGCGTCAGAGCTGGCGACGGCGTCGACGGGAGCCTGGCTCGGCATCCTGTATCTCGGCATCGTGCCGACCGCTCTCGCGTTCACCACCTGGGGCTACGCGCTCGGCCGCATGCCCGCCGGGCAGCTCGGAGTCACGACCTATATCGTGCCGCCGCTGGTCATCATCATGGGCCTGATCTTCTTCGGCGAAGTGCCTGCGCCGCTCGCCATCGTCGGCGGCGTGATCTGCCTCATCGGGGTCGCGGTGTCCCGCAGAAAGGGGCGCGTCCCCGTCACTGCCGGAAAATCTGCCAGAATAGCTCGTTGGAACGCCGCCGCCCGACCCTCTATCAGGCACGTGCTATCCCCCTCAGAGCTTTCTGCCGAGTGTGCCCCCACGCGCACGGTTTGCAGTTCGACCAATACACATAACGCAGGCTCCGTGAACGAGCCTGTCGAGATCCAGGAGAATTGTGTCTGTCAAGATCCGCCTCAAGCGGCTCGGCAAGATCCGTGCCCCGTACTACCGCATCGTCGTCGCCGACTCGCGCACCAAGCGCGACGGCCGCGTGATCGAAGAGATCGGCAAGTACCACCCCACCGAGGAGCCCTCGTTCATCGAGATCGACTCGGCCCGTGCGCAGTACTGGCTCGGCGTCGGCGCGCAGCCGACCGAGCAGGTCACCGCGCTGCTGAAGCTCAGCGGCGACTGGGGAACCTTCAAGGGTGAGAAGGGTGCCAAGAGCACCATCCGCACCAAGGAAGACGCCGTTCCGTTCGTCGCCGACGAGAAGAAGAAGCCGGTTCTGAAGCCGAAGTCCGAGAAGCCCAAGGCCGAGCCGAAGGCCGAGGCGCCCGCCGCTGAGGCTCCGGAGGCCGAGGCGCCCGTCGCCGAGGACGCTCCCGCCGCCGAAGAGGCCGCTGCCGAGACCGCCGAGGCTGCCTGCCGCCGAGGACGCTCCGCCGCCGAGGCTGCCGCCGAGGAGCCCGCCGCCGAGGCTCCTGCCGACGCGGCACCGACGGAGACTCCCGCCGAGACCGTCACCGATGCTGAGGCCGCGGTCGACGAGGCAGTTGCGACCGACGCGGACGCCGAGGCGCCCGCCGACGACAAGGCCTAGTCATGCTGGCATCCGCCCTCGAGCACCTCGTCAAGGGGATCGTCGATCACCCGGACGACGTGAAGGTGGATTCGTCGACCTCATCGCGTGGCGAGGTCCTCGAGGTGCGAGTGCACCCCGAGGACCTCGGCCGCGTGATCGGTCGCTCCGGTCGCACGGCCAAGGCCCTGCGCACCCTGATCAACGCGCTTGCTGACGGCAGGCGCGTGCGCGTCGACGTCGTCGACACCGACGAGGCGTGAACGCAGATCCGGCTCCCGGCAAGGCGTCCTCGCCTCGCCCCGGCACGACACAACTGCGCGTCGGTCGGCTGACGAAGGCGCACGGTCTCAAGGGCGCGCTCAAGGTCGAGCTCTACACCGACGACCCCGACCGCCGGTTCACGCCAGGCGCCACGTTCACGCTGCAGGTGCCCACGTCCTCCCCCTGGCACGGCAAGACGCTCGAGCTGACAGAACTGCGCTGGTACAACGGTCAGGCGGTCGGCTTCTTCGTCGGCGTCGGTGACCGCACCGAGGCCGAGGCGCTCGCGAAGGCGATCCTCTGGGTCGATCACGATGAGTCCGAGGTTCCCGACGAGCCCGACGCCTGGTACGACCACCAGCTGGTCGGGCTGCGCGCCCTCCGCGACGGCGTCGAGGTGGGCAAGGTCGCTCGCGTCGATCACCTCCCCGCTCAGGACCTGCTCGCCATCGCGGTCGGCGACCGCGAGGTGCTCGTCCCCTTCGTCTCAGCGATCGTCCCGAACGTCGACGTCACCGCCGGCACCGTCACCCTGACGCCGCCGCCGGGTCTCTTCGAGGACCTCCCCGACGAGCCGGCCGCCACCGGCAGCGACGACTAAATACGGCTCACGTGTACCCCCGCGACGACTATGGCCGCGGGTGCACGCCTCCGCCGTAGTTGCGCGCGACGCGATCGTGTCGCGGCCGCCGCAGATGCTCTCGGGCGCGCACGACGGCGAGGACTTCGCGTTCGACCTCCGCTAGTTCGTTCATCACGCGCCGGTAGCTGAATCTCATGACGAGGTAACCTCGTGCGACCAGTCGCGTGTCGCGAAGACGGTCTCGTTCGAACTGCGATGGCCCGTCGTGCCACTGCTGGCCGTCCACCTCGATCACCAGCCGGTCTCCCGCCACGAAATCGACCCGACCGATGCCGATGATTGCCACCTGCGATCGCAGCTGCACGCCCCTCGTTCGTAGCCGAGTGCGCACGATTGTCTCGGTGCCAGACTCCGCTCTCCCGTCTACCCGACCGAGCATGCGTCGTCCGCGCTCCGTTCGGCCCAAGACGCTCTCGACCTGCTCGAGGGTCATCAGATGAAGGTTGAGTAGCGAGTCGGCGGCAATCACGATGTCGAGCGGATCGCCGCACCTCACGAAGTGATCAAAGGCCCTGACCGGGCTCTCGACTAGTCCGTCCTGAAGTGCATCGCTGACCCAATGTGCGACGACCTCAGGGGGCGCACTGCGATGCGCGCCATGATCGAACGCCACATGAAGGCGCGGATCACGGCGCATCCAGACGCCATGCATGGACAGCGCGGACGCGCAGCTCAGCACGCCGCCGGCACGTACGGCACGCGCTGTCCGTGGATCGGCAAGGGGACTCGAATACCAGCCCCGCCGAAGGCGCACGAGTGTGCCAAGGGCAACCGATCTCTTGATCTCGCCGGCAGACACGCCAGCATCAAGCAGCTGCTGCCGAGATGCGATGCCGTGATCCACACCACAACGGTCGGTGCCTGCTCGGCCGCGTGACTCCGTTCGCCATCGATCGGTGGATGGCTCGGCATGCGCGGCCGCTGTGCAGATACGGCACAGGCGTGCCTCGATCCTTCTGATGAACTCCGGCGCACACTCCTGCCGTGCTTGGCGGCCGAGCCCACGCCGATACGCTGAACGACGTGCGCGTCGACATCGTCACGATCTTCCCGGAGTTCTTCTCCGTGCTCGACGTGTCGCTGCTGGGTCGGGCGCGTGAGACCGGCGTTCTCGACATCCGCGTGCACGATCTGCGCGACTTCACGCACGACCGGCACCGCACGGTGGACGATACCCCGGCCGGCGGCGGCGCCGGCATGGTCATGAAGCCCGAGCCGTGGGCAGAGGCTCTGGATGCCGTGCTCGCCGCCACAGACCCAGAACGCCCCGCGACGGTCGTCTTCCCCACGCCGGCGGGGGCCCTCTTCACGCAGGCCAACGCCCGGACGCTGAGCGAGCGCGACCACCTCGTTTTCTGCTGCGGCCGCTACGAGGGTATCGACCAGCGGGTGATCGACCACACGGCCGCGCGCCCCGGCGTCGAGGTGCTCGAATTGAGCCTCGGCGACTACGTCCTCAACGGGGGAGAGGTCGCGGCCATGGCGATGATCGAGGCGGCGGGACGACTCGTTCCAGGCGTCGTCGGCAACCCCGACAGCCTCGTCGAGGAGAGCCACGAGGACGGCCTGCTCGAGTATCCGAGCTACACCAAGCCGGCCGTCTGGCGCGGACTCGAGACTCCGGCGGTGCTGCTCGGGGGCAACCACGCCGCGATCGCCGCCTGGCGTCGCGACCAGCAGGTCGAGCGAACCCGTCGCGTGCGTCCCGAGCTGCTCGACACGAAGGAGACCGATGCGTAACCCCTGGATCGTCGCCCAGCTGGCGGTCGCGGCCGTCCTGCTGGCGATCAGCCTGCTCGGCATCTTCGGCATCGCGGTGTTCGACCTGCCCGAGCTCGCCTTCAGCTTCGCCGGCGGCATCCAGTCGTTCGCGGTGTTCCCCGGCCTGGTGATATCGCTGATCGTGAATGCCCTGATCATGCGACTGCACCGGGAGATCGGCATCAGCACGGTCGAGAAGGTGCTGCTGATCATCGAGGGCGTGCTCATCGCCCTGCTGCTGCTCTTCCACTTCTACACGGATCCCGACGGCAACACGTTCGGGCTCGCCGTTCTCGACCTGGCCGCTGGTGATCCTTCTGGCGACCGCCATCGCGATCACGGCCGGTGCGCGAAACGCCAGCCGTCCCCGCAACGTGTCGGCGCCCGCCGTGCCGGCCCCCGTCGCCCCGGACGCGCCGAGCTAGCCTGAGCTCCGCGCGCTGAGCACGATCGGGCCGTCGTCGGTGACCGCGATGGTGTGCTCGAAGTGCGCGCCGCGCGAGCCGTCGGCCGATCGCAGCGTCCAGCCGTCGGCATCCGTGTAGATCTCGTCGGTGCCGAGCATGAACCACGGCTCGATCGCGAACACGAGACCGGCGCGCAGGGGCAGACCGCGCTTGCGACGACCGTCGTTCGGGATGTGGGGGTCGCCATGCATGACGCGCCCGACACCGTGGCCGCCGAAGTCCGTGTTCACGGTGAGTCCCGCACCGTGGGCGACGTCTCCGATGGCGGCCGAGATGTCGCCGATCTTGTTGCCGACCACGGCGGCGGCGATGCCGGCGTCGAGGGCCCTGGCCGTCACATCCATCAGGTTCTGATCGACCGGATCGACGTTGCCGACGACGAGCGAGATCGCCGAGTCGGAGACCCAGCCGCCGACGGACGCGGCGAAGTCGAGCGACAGCAGGTCGCCATCCTGGAGCGTCGTAGTCGAAGGGCAGGCCGTGCAGCACGGCGTCGTTGACCGAGGTGCAGATGACCTTGCCGAAGGGGGAGCCGCCGAACGACGGGTGGTAGTCGATGTAGCAGCTCTCGGCACCCTCGGCGCGGATCATGTCGTGCGCCAGGGCGTCGAGTTCGAGCAGGTTGACGCCCACATCGGCGGCGTCGCGCGTCGCCTCGAGCACGCGAGCGACGAAGGCGCCGGCGGCGCGCAGCTGCTCGATCTCGGCGGGGGTGCGCAGTTCGATCACCGGAAGAGCCTAGTGCTCGCGTCGCGGGCGGGCCGCCACGTGTGGCAGAATGAACGATTGTGCCCGGCACGCTCCTGCCACAGGGGGAGTCTGTCGCCCGGAGGGCGACACAGGGCACGTCCATTCTAGCCAACCACTGAACACGCGTTCGACCTGTGGCGGTCGCAGAGAGCGAAAACTCCCATGCACATCCTCGACTCCGTCGATGCTGCCTCCCTCCGTTCCGACGTTCCGGACTTCCGTCCCGGTGACACCGTCAAGGTGCACGTCAACATCGTCGAGGGCACCCGCTCCCGCATCCAGGTCTTCCAGGGCGTCGTCATCGGCCGCACCGGCGAGAGCGTGCGCGAGACCTTCACCGTGCGCAAGGTGAGCTTCCAGGTCGGCGTCGAGCGCACCTTCCCGGTGCACTCGCCGGTCATCGACCACATCGAGATCGTGACCCGCGGCGACGTGCGTCGCGCCAAGCTCTACTACCTGCGCGATCTGCGCGGCAAGAAGGCCAAGATCAAGGAGAAGCGCGACGCGTAGTCGCTGCTGAATACTTCCCGAAACCCGGTGCCCGCGCGGCGCCGGGTTTCGTCGTCTCTGGGCCGGGCTCGGCGCTTATGCTGTCCTAGACCCAGAGGTGTGATGACGAACTACGAGGCGCTCGATCAGCGCAACGACGACCCGGTCGCTCCCGTGGGCGGCGGCGAGACGACGACGGGCGCTGCGCCCGCGCAAGTCGAAGTCGAAGCGCAGCGGCGTCGTCCGGTTCCTGCGCGACGTTGCCATCATCCTGGTCGCCGCGATCGTCATCTCGTTCCTCATCAAGACGTTCCTGATCCGCTCGTTCTACATCCCGTCGGAGTCGATGGAGGCGACGCTCATCAAGAACGACCGCATCATCGTCAACGAGCTGGTGCCCGACGTGACCCCGATCGAGCGCGGCGACGTCGTCGTGTTCAAGGACCCGGGCGGCTGGCTGAGCCGCAGTCGTCGCGCCGGAGCAGAACCCGGTGGTCGGCTTCTTCGACTGGCTGCTGTCGTTCGTCGGGCTGACCGCTCCCGACAGCAACGATCACCTCATCAAGCGCGTCATCGGCCTGCCGGGCGACACGGTCGCCTGCTGCAACGAGTTCGGGCAGATGACGGTGAACGGCGTCCCGCTCGAGGAGCCGTACGTGCAAGCTGCCGCCGAACGCGTCGGCCGTCTCGGAGGATCGACTTCGAGGTCACGGTTCCCGACGACTCGCTCTGGGTGATGGGCGACAACCGCTACAACTCGCAGCGACTCCCGGTACAACCAGCGACGGGCCGAGCAAGGGCTTCGTGCCGTTCGACAACGTCGTCGGCCGCGCGATCCTGATCACCTGGCCGATCGACCGCTGGACCTGGCTCGACAACTACGAGTTCGTGTTCACCGGCGCGGACGACGGCGGCTAGCCCGTGTCGAGCCCCGTCCCCACCCTGCGGCATGAGCGTCAGCTGCTGCGCGATGGGGCGCGTCTCGTCATCGGGTGCGACGAGGTCGGCCGCGGCGCGCTCGCCGGCCCGGTGGGCGTCGGTCTGAGCGTCGTGCACGAGCACACCCGCAGCGCGCCCGGTCGGCCTGCGCGACTCGAAGCTGCTGAGCGAACCGCGGCGCGAAGAGCTGCAGCCCGCGGTCGCGGCCTGGAGCCGCCACGCCGTCGGGCTGGCCTCCAACGAAGAGATCGAGAGCATCGGCATCATCGCCGCCCTGGGGCTGGCGGCGGCGCGCGCGATCGAGACGCTGCGTGCGTCGGGCGTCGCGATCCAGGATGCCGTGGTGCTGCTCGACGGATCGCACGATTGGCTGACCCCGGCGCTGCGATCGGACGACCGAGCCCTCGGCCTGCGCGTGACGACCAAGGTGAAGGCGGACCGCACCTGCGCTGCTGTCGCCGCGGCATCCGTGCTCGCCAAGGTGCACCGCGACCGGCTCATGATCGCGTCGGACGCCGTGCATCCCGGATACCTCTGGACCTCGAACAAGGGCTACGCGTCGACCGAGCACTACGCCGCGATCGACCGCATCGGCGACGTCGGCGCTGCACCGCTGGAGCTGGATCCGGCAGCCGGGGCTGTTCGATCTCGGATTCGGCGTCGAGGACGAATTCGCGGGTCCCGATGAGTTCGCTGACGGCTTCGCCCCCGAGTCGGCGGGGTTCGAGCAGTCGGCCTAGACTCGACCGGATGGACGAGGACGAGTTCGAGGACTACGACCGCGAGGTCGAACTGGCTCTCTACCGCGAGTACCGCGATGTGGTGGGTCAGTTCAAGTACGTGGTCGAGACCGAGCGACGGTTCTACCTCGCCAACGACGTGCAGCTGGAGCGGCACGACACCGAGCACGACTTCTACTTCGAGCTGACCATGACCGACGTCTGGGTCTGGGATGTCTACCGCAACGATCGCTTCGTGAAGAGCGTGCGGGTGCTGACCTTCAAAGACGTGAACGTCGAGGTGCGCGGCGACAAGGACCTCGAGCTGCCGAAGGAACTCGCGCTCGACGAGTAGTAGCCGTCACCACTCCCGTCCTGTCGCTCTCCTCCGACGCGCGCTCGCGTTCTCCACCGTCTCGCCGCGTGCCCCGACCGGTCGCACGTGTCACCGGCATCCTCGACCCATGGCGGCGAAGGATCGACTCGGCATCCAGGGTGAACGCATCGCGGAGCGGCACCTCGTCGCCCGCGGCATGACGGTCGTCGACCGCAACTGGCGGTGCCCGCAGGGCGAGATCGACCTGGTGCTGAACGACGGCGACGAGACGGTGTTCGTCGAGGTGAAGACCCGGTCGAGCGTCGCCTACGGGCATCCGCTCGAGGCGATCACCGTCGTCGAAGCTCGCCCGGCTGCGGCGCCTCGCGGCGGCGTGGTGCGCGGCGCATCCCGGCATCGGCCGGATCCGCATCGACGCGGTCGCGGTGGTCGCCCCGCGTGACGCGCCGGCGACCGTCGACCATCTGGAACGGGTCTTCTGATGCCGATCGGACGCGCGCACTCCGTCGCGCTGCTCGGCATCGACGGAGCTGTGGTCGAGATCGAGGCGGACATCTCGGCGCAGCTCCCGCACTTCGTGCTGATCGGACTGCCGGATGCCGCGCTCGGCGAGGCGCGCGATCGGGTGCGCGCAGCCGCGGCCAACGCCGGCATCCCGCTGACATCGCGCAAGCTGACGGTCAACCTGTCGCCGGCGTCGCTGCCGAAGCACGGGGCAGGATTCGACCTGGGCATCGCGATGGCGGCCTACGCCGCCGACGGCCAGGTCTCGGCGGAATCGGTGGCGGGAGTCGTGCACCTCGGCGAGCTCGGCCTCGACGGGCGGCTGCGTCCGGTGACCGGGATCCTGCCCGCGGCGCTCGCGGCATCCCGGGCCGGGTTCGGCACCGTCCTCGTGCCGACCGGCAACGCGCCCGAGGCCGCGCTGGTGCCCGACCTGCGCGTGATCCCGATCACCTCGCTTACGCGACGCCGCGATCTTTCACGGCGCCGAACTCGCGCCCGAGCCGGTCGTGCCGCTGATGCCGGTCGCGCTCGCTGTGCCGACCGACGAGACGGGCGACCTCGCCGATGTGATCGGCAATCCGGATGCGGTCGAGGCCATGCAGATCGCCGCGGCGGGCGGGCACCACATCTACCTGCTCGGACCACCCGGCGCCGGCAAGACGATGCTCGCGTCGCGGCTGCCGTCGCTTCTGCCCGACCTGGATCCGATGGCGGGACTCGAAGTGAGTTCGATGCGCTCGCTGGTCGGCATGCCGGTCGGCGCCGAACTGGTGCGACGGCCACCGCTCGAGGCGCCGCACCACACGGCCAGCGCCGCCGCCATCGTCGGCGGCGGCAGCGGGCTCATCCGCCCCGGCGCGGCCGCGCGGGCTGCACACGGGGTGCTGTTCCTCGACGAGGCACCGGAGTTCAGTCCCGCGGCCCTCGACGCCCTGCGCCAGCCGCTCGAGTCGGGCGTCATCACCATCTCGCGGGCGAACGGATCGGCGCGCTTCCCCGCGCGGTTCCAGCTGGTGCTCGCCGCGAACCCGTGCCCGTGCGGCAACTACGGAGTCGCGCGACGCCGACTGCACCTGCGCGCCGTCGACGCGGCGGCGGTACCTCGCACGGCTCAGCGGTCCGCTGCTCGACCGGGTCGACATCCGGCTGAACGTGCGACGCATCACCGCCGCACAGCTGCGGATGGCGCGGCGCGGCGATCGCCCGAGCTCGGCATCGGCACGCGTCCGCATCGACGCGGCACGTGCTCGCGCGGCGGACCGATTGCGCGACTACTCCGTGGCGGCTCAACGGCCACGTGCCGGGATCGTGGCTGCGGTCGCCGGCCGGGGTGCCGCTGAAAGGGGCGACCGTCGTGCTCGACCGGGCTCTCGAGCGCGGTGGCATCACGATGCGCGGCTACGACCGCGTCCTGCGTCTCGCGTGGACGATCGCCGACCTCGACGGCGTCGACCGACCCGGCGAAGATCAGGTCGGACGGGCGCTCCTCCTCCGGCAGGCGGCGGTCGCATGAGCGTCGCGGGAGTCGCCGAGGCGCAGTTCGCGCCGCTGGTCCGCGCGCTCGCGGGGGAGGAGCTCGATCGCCGCGGCGTCGCCGAGCGCTTCGCCCGCGCGGCCTGGACGACCATCGCCGAACCCGGCGACCGCGATGCCGGGGTGCTGATGGCGGCGATCGGGCCGGTCGCTGCGCTCGAGCGTCGTCGTCTCCGGCGTCGAGGCCGACGAACTGGCCGCCGAGCTGGCCGACGTGTCCGACGCGGAGATCTCCGCCGACCAGTGGACCGACGCCCTCAAGCGCTGGCGGCCGCGGAGCGCCTCGGCCCCGGCGATGCTCGCACTGCGGCAGGCCGCGCGATTCGGGATGCGATTGCTGGTCCCCGGCGACGAGGACTGGCCGCGCGCAGCTCGACGACCTCGAGACGCACGCACCCTTCGCGCTCTGGGTGCGCGGTGACACCGGGCCGGCTTGCGGCGCTCGAACAGGTCGATCGCGCTGGTCGGCGCGCGGGCGGCGACCGGCTACGGCGAGCACGTGACGATCGAGGCGGCCAGCGGGCTCGTCGACCGCGGATTCGCGATCGTGTCGGGGGCGGCCTACGGCATCGACGGCGCGGCGCATCGCGCGGCGCTCGCGAGCCAGGGCACGACGGTCGCCGTGCTGGCCGGCGGCCTCGATCGCTTCTACCCGAGCGGGCACGAGCAGCTGCTCGGCCGCATCGCCGACCGCGGCGTCGTCGTCGCCGAGGTGCCGCCGGGCACGACGCCCACGAAGTGGCGGTTCCTGCTGCGCAACCGGCTGATCGCGGCGCTCAGCGGCGCGACGGTCGTCGTCGAGGCCGGCTGGCGCTCGGGATCGCTCAACACGGCGGGCCACGCGGCCACGCTCGGCAGGCCGATCGGGGCGGTCCCCGGCCCGGTCACGAGCGCCGCGAGTGCGGGATGCCATCGCCTCCTGCGCGAGTTCGCCGCGATCTGCGTCACGACCGCCGACGAGATGGCCGAGCTCGTCCCGTCCGCCGAGAGCCTCGGCCCGCACGAGCGCCGCCGCCGACGGCACCGACGACCCGCGAGCCCGACCGACCCCACCGGCACCCGGCTCCGGGTGCTCGACGCGATCAGTGACCGCACGCCGCGCCGGGTCGAGAGGATCGCGGAACTGTCGGGACTCGCGCTCGACCGGGTCCGCGCCGAACTCGGTCTGCTCGAACTCGAGGGCTTCGTGCTCGAGCGGCCGAGCGGCTGGATGCGGCGGAAGCAGACCTAGGCGGCGCGGGCCGGACTCCACGAGCGGCGAGATCGGCATCCGCGTCGAGATGCAGATCCGGTTCCAGACGTTGATCGTCGCGATCGCGAGCACGATGTCGGTCAGCTCCTTCTCCTCGAAGAGCGCGGCCGCAGCATCCCAGACAGCGTCGTCGACCCCGCCCTCGCCCAGCACCGTCACGGACTCGGTCAGGGCGAAGGCAGCGCGCTCACGGTCCGTGTAGAACTCCGACTCGCGCCACGTCGTCACCGAGTAGATGCGGCGAGGGTCCGTGCCATCCGCCGCCAGATCGACCGAGTGGGCATCCACGCAGTACGTGCAGCCGTTGATGAGCGATGCCCGCAGGTAGATGAAGTTGACGAGCTCGGTGTCGAGGTTCTCGTGGACATAAGAGTCGAGGGCATTGACCCTGCGATAGCCGGCGGGGCTGTGGTCCTCGATCTGGATTCGTGCGGTCATGAGCACACGATAAGAGGCACTCCCGACAGGCGTCGCGCGTAGAGTTTCGCCTGTGATCCAACTCGGTCAGTACGCCCCGCCGACGCACGTCATCGCGCACATCAGCGACACCCACTTCCTCGGCGGAAAGCGCCCCCTGTACGGCAAGGTCGACACCGATCGCACCCTCGCTCAAGGCGCTCGAGCAGCTCGAACGGTCCGGCGCGAACCCCGAGGCGATCGTCTTCACCGGCGACCTCGCCGACCTCGCCGAGCCGGACGCCTACGAGCGCCTCAAGGGCATCGTCGAGCCGGCCGCCGCGCGCATGGGCGCCGAGATCATCTGGGTCATGGGCAACCACGACGAGCGCCCGCCGTACTCGGCCGCGCTCTTCGGCGACGAGAGCGACGCCCCGCAGGATCGCGTCTACGACTTCGGCGGACTGCGCATCATCGCCCTCGACTCGACCGTGCCCGGCTACCACCACGGCCGCATCCTCGACTCGCAGCTCGACTGGCTGCGCGACGTGCTCGGCCGAGCCCGCCGCCGACGGCACGCTGATCGCGCTGCATCACCCGCCGATCCCGTCGCCGATCGAGCTCATGGCGATCCTCGAACTGCGAGGAGCAGCACAGGCTCGCCGACGTCATCCGCGGCACCGACGTGCGCGCGATCCTGGCCGGGCACCTGCACTACTCGACCTCCGGCACGTTCGCCGGCATCCCGGTCTCGGTCGCCGCGGCCACCTGCTACGTGATCGACAACAGCGCCGCGGCGGGCAGCCTGGTCGGCGTCGACGGCGGCCAGTCGATCAACCTCGTGCAACGTCTACGAGGACTCCGTCGTGCACTCGATCGTCCCGGTGCTCGATGCGCCGCAGGTCGCCGGCTTCTCGGGCGTCGTGCTCGACGCGCTCGCCGAGATGACGCCCGGAGGAGCGCCGCGAGGCGTTCTCGAACAAGACGTCGACGTTCAACGTCGCCGAAGCCGAGAGCAGCGCGCTGATCGAGTAGCGCGAGCGCGCCGACCGGCACGATCGGGCTCCGGATGCCGCACCATGGTGGCATGCAGTGGGACGCGGCGATCGCGGGCTACGCACGCCATCTGGCGAGCGACCGCGGCTTCAGCGAGCACACCGCTGCGCGCGTATCAGGGCGACCTCGTCGACCTCGCGCGCTTCGCCGAGCTCACCGGCGCGCGAGGACGTCGGCGCCATCGACCTCGAGCTGCTGCGCGACTGGCTGTGGCGCGGCTCGGGATCCGGGCTCGCCGCATCGACCCTCGGCCGCCACGCGGCGGCGGCGCGCGGTTTCACGAAGTGGCTCGTCGCGACCGGTGCGCTCGCCGCCGACCCCGGCGCCCGACTCAAAGCGCCGCGACCCGACCAGCACCTGCCGCGCGTGCTGACGCGCTCGCAGATCGACGGGATCTTCGACGGCCTCGCGACCTCGCGCCGACACCGGCGACCCGGTCGCCGTGCGCGACCTCGCCATCGTCGAGCTGCTGTACGCGAGCGCGATCCGCGTCAGCGAGCTGGCCGGCCTCCGGGTCGGCGATCTCGACCGCGCCCGGCTGACCGTGCGCGTGCTCGGCAAGGGGAACAAGGAGCGCGTCGTCCCGTTCGGCGTCCCCGCCGCGCGCGCCCTCGACGCGTACGTCACGCACGCTCGCCCGCTGCTGCTCGCGGCCACGCCCCGACTCGGGCCGCATGTTCCTCGGCGCCCGCGGCGGCGCCGATCACCGACCCGCACCGTGTACGAGCTGGTCGCGAGCCTGCTCCGCGAGCTGCCCGGAACCGGACCCTCCGGTCCGCACGCCCTGCGGCACACCGCGGCCACCCACCTGCTCGACGGCGGCGCCGACCTGCGCGCCGTGCAGGAGCTGCTCGGCCACGCCAGCCTGTCGACGACCCAGATCTACACGCACGTCTCGGCCGAGCGGCTGAAGCAGAGCTACGCCACCGCTCACCCCCGCGCGTGACCCGTCAGCGCTAGCGCACCGGCAGCAGCACCGCCCGCGGCACCTCCCCGAGGAACAGCAGCGGGTTCACGTACTCGCCCGCCGACCCGCGCGCCGAGGTGCAGGCACGTCGACGCGCAGTGCCCGGCGAGCAGCACGCCGATCACCTGCCCGCGACGCACGCGATCTCCGGCGGCGACCGACGGCCTCGACCGGTTCGAAGCTCGACAGCACCCCGCCCGCATGCGCGATCGACAGCACCGGGCGATCCACGACGAACCCGGCGAAGTGCACGACTCCGTCGGCGGGGGCGCGCACCACCGAGCCGGCCGGCGCCCGGATGTCGATGCCCGCGGTGCCCGGCGCCGTACTCGGTGGCCGGCGCGACGTACGGCCGCGCGATCGGATGCGGCGGCGCCGACCGGCCACGACCAGCGCGCGCCGGGCACCGCGGCGGATCGGCCGCTGCGGCCGTCAGGGCGAGCAGCACGGCGAGGACGGCTCCGACGCGGCGGAGACCGGCTGAGACGGACATGGACACGGCTCGACGCTGGTCGGCGCAGGCATGCCGAGCGGGCACGACCGGACCCGGTGCGAGCGGCCCCTCGCCGCGACAGGGAAGGAACGGAGCCCCGGTGGTACACTGATCGACGCACCCGCTCCGGCGGGTGACTTCGCGTGTCCAGCCAGTCGGCACACATCCCTTCAGTCACTTCGCGAGAAGTCGGAGAAGTGGGATGTGCCAGGGCACCAGGGCTCGCACCAGAAGGTGCGGCAACAACTGAGAAACCAAGTGCAGGCGCAAGCCTGCCAGAAAGAAGAGAGCCATCATGGCCGTCGTCACCATCCGCCAGCTGCTCGACAGCGGCGTGCACTTCGGGCACCAGACCCGCCGTTGGAATCCGAAGGTCAAGCGCTTCATCCTGACCGAGCGCTCCGGCATCCACATCATCGACCTGCAGCAGTCGCTCGGCTACATCGACAAGGCCTACGACTTCGTCAAGGAGACGGTCGCCCACGGCGGCAGCATCCTGTTCGTCGGCACCAAGAAGCAGGCTCAGGAGGCCGTGGCCGAGCAGGCGACGCGCGTCGGCCAGCCCTACGTCAACCAGCGCTGGCTCGGTGGTCTGCTGACCAACTTCCAGACGGTCTCGAAGCGCCTCGCGCGCATGAAAGAGCTCGAAGAGGTCGACTTCGACGACACCACGAAGGGCTTCACCAAGAAGGAGCTCCTCATCCAGCAGCGCGAGCTCGTCAAGCTGCAGAAGACCCTCGGTGGTATCCGCAACCTGACGAAGACCCCGAGCGCCATCTGGATCGTCGACGCCAAGCGCGAGCACCTCGCCGTCAACGAGGCGACCAAGCTCGGCATCCCGATCATCGGCATCCTCGACACCAACGCCGACCCCGACGAGCTCCAGTACCCGATCCCCGGTAACGACGACGCGATCCGCTCGGTGGGCCTGCTCACCCGCATCATCGCCGACGCCGCCGCCGAGGGCCTGATCCAGCGTCACCAGTCGAGCGCCGGCCGAGGGCAACGTGTCCGCGCGTCGAGCCGCTCGCCGAGTGGGAGGCCGAGCTGCTGCACGCCGTCCGAGGCGTCGCCGACGACCCGCCGAGGAGAACGACGCGGATGCCGTGGTCGCCGAGCACGAGGCCGCCGCCGATGCCGACGATCGTCCCCGAGCACGCGCCCGAGTCGGACGCCGACACCGAGGCCAAGATCGAGGCCGAGGCGACCGACGCCGAGAAGAAGCCCGCCGCGAAGAAGGCTCCGCCGCCAAGAAGCCGGCCGCCGAGAAGGCCGACGCCGACGCGAGAAGGCCGAGAAGCCGGCTGCCAAGAAGCCCGCCGCCAAGAAGCCCGCCGCCAAGAAGTAGACGAACCAGCCAAGTAAGGAACACATCCATGGCCAACGTCAGCCTGGAAGACATCAAGGCCCTGCGCGACCGCCTGGGCACCGGCATGGTCGACACCAAGAACGCCCTCGTCGAAGCCGATGGCGACGTCGAGAAGGCCGTCGAGATCCTGCGCCTCAAGGGTGCGAAGGGCAACGCGAAGCGTGCCGATCGCTCCACGAGCGAGGGCCTCATCGCCGTCGTCGAGTCGTCGACCGCCGTCACGATGATCGAGCTCGCCTGCGAGACCGACTTCGTCGCGAAGAACGAGAAGTTCATCGCGCTCGCCGACACCAGGTCGTGCAGCGCGCTGGCCGACTCGGGCGCCGAGACCGTGGATGCCGCACTCGCCGCGCCGGCGGACGGCGGCACCGTGGGCAGCCTCATCGAAGACCAGGCCGCGATCATCGGCGAGAAGGTCGAGCTGCGCCGCGTCGTGCGTCTGGCCGGCGACAAGTTCGCCGTCTACCTGCACCGCACCAGCAAAGACCTGCCGCCGCAGATCGGCGTCGTCGTCTCGTACACCGGTGACGACGCCGAGACGGCTCGCAGCATCGCGCAGCACATCTCGTTCGCCGACCCGCAGTACCTGACGCGCGACGACGTGCCCGAGGACGACGTCGAGAACGAGCGTCGCATCGTCGAGCAGATCAGCCGCGACGAGGGCAAGCCGGAGGCGGCTCTGCCCAAGATCGTCGAGGGTCGCGTCGGCGCGTTCTTCAAGCAGGTCGCCCTGCTCGAGCAGGACTACGCCCGCGACAACAAGCTCGTCGGTGCAGAACGTGCTGAAGGATGCCGGGCTCGGCATCACCGGCTTCGCGCGTTTCAAGGTCGGCGCGTAGCCACGCACCTCGATCACCGGCGCCCGCTCTCTCACCACGGTGAGGGGCGGGCGTCGTCGCGTTCGGAGTCGTCCGGGAACTCCGGCAGCTCGGTGCCGCCCGCCCGGATGCACAGCCAGCGCAGCTGCCCGGGCGACTTCGGGTGCGGCGCGCCAGGTGCGCCAGACGCCCTGGCCGACGCGCACGACCGAGCCGGCCGCGACATCCACCACCTCGTCGTCGAGCCCCATCTGACCCGCGGCCCTCGAGGAACACGTACAGCTCCTCGATGCTGCGCGTGCGCGTGCCAGTAGCCCGCCTCTTCGCCGGGTTCGAGGGCGTTCGCCGTCATGCCGATGTACTGCATCGTCAGCTCGTGGTCGACGACGCGGCGGCCGTCGCGCGACGTCGTCGGCCGGAACCCGCCGAAGTGGTCGCGCCACTCGTCGAGCGCGCCGATCTCGATCACCTGGTAGTCGCTCACGGCGTCACTCTACGTGGCTCTACGGCTGAGAGTGCCCAGCGCATGTGCTCGAGCGCGCTCGACCGGCGAGCAACCGGCACCGGTAACCTGAACCCATGCCGAAGCGCCGTCGCGTCCTCCTGAAACTGTCCGGTGAGGCGTTCGGCGGGGGGATGCTCGGCGTGAACCCCGACATCGTCAGCGGCCTCGCGCGCGAGATCGCCGAGGCGGCCCCGAAAGACGCGAACGACACGGGCGGCGTCGAGATCGCGGTGGTCGTCGGTGGCGGCAACTTCTTCCGCGGCGCCGAGCTCAGCCAGCGCGGCATGGACCGCGGCCGCGCCGACTACATGGGCATGCTCGGCACGGTCATGAACGCGCTCGCGCTGCAGGACTTCCTCGAGCAGGCCGGCGCGCAGGTGCGCGTGCAGTCGGCGATCGCGATGACGCAGGTCGCCGAGCCGTACATCCCGCTGCGCGCCGAGCGCCACCTCGAGAAGGGCCGCATCGTCATCTTCGGCGCCGGCGCCGGCCTGCCCGTACTTCTCCACCGACACCGTCAGCGCCCAGCGCGCCCTCGAGATCGGCGCCGACGCCGTGCTGGTCGCCAAGAACGGCGTCGACGGCGTCTACGACTCCGACCCGCAGCAGAACCCGAAGGCCAAGAAGCTCGAGCGCGTCAGCTACCAGGACGCGCTCGTCCAGGGCCTCAAGGTCGTCGACTCGACCGCGTTCAGCCTCTGCATGGACAACGGGATGCCGATGGTCGTCTTCGGCATGGAGCCCGCCGGCAACATCACCAAGGCCCTCAAGGGCGAGAAGATCGGCACCCTGGTCACCGCATGAGCGACGCGAAGACGCCGGAGCCGAGCCCGTCAAGCCGACCGTGCTGCAGCCCGGCGAGGGCGGACCCAAGCCGCGCACCTCATCCGGAGTCGACCGCACCGACGCGGCCGCGCCCGCCGCCGAAGCGCGAGCGCAAGTTCTGGGACATCGCCCTCTCGATCGTGCTCATCATCCTGTCGATCGGCGCGTACCTCACCGGCGCCCTGATCGGCCTGCTCGGGATCGCGCTGTTCGGCAACTGCCCAACCGGCACCTGCGGCGGCGAGACGGTCACGACGACCGGTCTCGTGCTGCTCGGCGTCCTGGTCCTCGGCAGCGCCGCGACGATCGGGCTGCTGCGTGCTGCGGCTGCGCGGCTGGTGGCTCGCCGCCGTCGCTGCTCGGCACGATCATCGTCGCCTGGATCGTCAGCTACGCGTCTCGAGCGCTTTCGGCGGCTGAGCCTCTGACCACCCCGGCCCGGCCACCTAAACTGGACCGACCGATCATCGAAGGGACGAACCGTGATCAGTGACGCTCTCGCGGAAGCCAAAGAGAAGATGGACGAAGGCCGTCGACGTCTGCAAAGACGACTTCGCCACCGTGCGCACCGGCCGGGCGAACCCGGCGCTCTTCGAGAAGATCATGGTCGAGTACTACGGCACTCCGACCCCGCTGCAGCAGCTCGCGAGCCTGCAGAACCCCGAGGCCCGCACGCTGATCATCACGCCGTACGACAAGACGGCGCTGAAAGAGATCGAGCGCGCGATCGTCGAACTTCCCGAACCTCGGTGCGAGCCCGAGCAACGACGGCAACATCATCCGCGTGACCATGCCCGAGCTGACGGAGGACCGTCGCAAGGAGTACGTCAAGATCGTGCGCGCCAAGGGCGAGGACGCGAAGGTCGTCATCCGCAACCTGCGCCGCAAGGCGAAGGACGACATCGACGCCACCAAGGAGGTCGGCGAAGACGACATCGCGCGCGGCGAGAAAGAGCTCGACGCGCATCACGAAGAGCCACGTCGACGCGATCGACGAGGCCCTGAAGCGCAAGGAAGCCGAGCTGCTCGAGGTCTGATGGCGAAGCGTCCGCATCCCCCGACCCGCGCCGAGCTCGAAGCGCGCGCTCAGGCGACCCGTTCGGACATCGAGGCGGGCGTGCGCGAGGCGCAAGGCCCAGTTCGACGCGACGAACGAGAAGATCCAGGCGCGCACCGGCCGCAACCTGTTCGCGGCGATCGGCATCGGCCTCGGCCTCGGCGCGCTGCTGCTGGTCAGCCTGCTCATCTGGAAGCCGCTCTTCATCGTCTTCGGCGGCCTCCTCGTCGGCTTCACGACGTTCGAGCTGGCCAGCGCGCTGCGCTACGCCGGGCGCAACGTGCCGCGCGTCGCGTCGACGGTCGTCGGGCTCGCCGCCATGCCGGTCGCGTTCTTCTTCGGCGTCGAGGGCCTCTGGCTCGCGCTGCTCGCCGGCTGCGTGCTCATCACGATCTACCGCCTGGTCGAGCTGCTGCGCCCGAGCCACCGCACCGGCACCCGCGAGGTGCTCCTGGATGTCGGGGCCGGCGCGTTCGTGCAGGTCTACGTCGCGTTCATGGCCGGCATCTATGTCGCGCTCACCGGATCCGAGCACGGCGAGTGGTGGACGCTCGCGTCGCTCATCATCGTGGTCTTCACCGACGTCGGGGCGTACGCGTCCGGTCTCAGGTTCGGCAAGCACAAGCTCGCCCCGGTCATCAGCCCCGGCAAGACCTGGGAGGGTTTCGCGGGCTCGCTGGTCACCGCGATCGCGTTCGGCGCCGTCCTCGCCCCGCTCATGCTCCAGCAGCCGTGGTGGGTCGGTGCGATCATGGGAGTACTGCTCGCCCTCGTCGGCACGGCAGGCGACCTCACCGAGTCGCTCATCAAGCGCGATCTCGGCATCAAAGACATCTCGACCTGGCTTCCCGGTCACGGCGGATTCCTCGACCGGCTCGACTCGATCCTGCCGAGCTCGGTCGTGGCCTACGTGATCTACCTCATCGCGACATCCTGATCCTGCCGCTCGACCACCCCGCTCCCGCCACCGAGCACCACTGTGAAAGGCACTGCAATGACGTACTTCGCCGATCTCCACATCGACGGAACCTGGCGGGCGGGCTCCGACCGGCGAGCGCTTCCCGGTGATCGACCCCTCCGACGGCAGCACGATCGCCGAGTTCGCGATCGCCAGCGAGGCCGACTGCCTCGCCGCCGTCGATGCGGCCGAGAAGGCGCTTCCCGGATGGGCGGCGACGGCCCCGCGCGTCCGCGGCGAGATCCTGCGCAAGGCCTTCGAGATCCTGACGGCCGAGAAGGAGATCTTCGCCGAGATCATGGTGCGCGAGAACGGCAAGTCGTGGACCGACGCGATGGCCGAGGCCGGCTACGCCACCGAGTTCTTCCGCTGGTTCTCCGAAGAGGCCGTCCGCATCCCCGGCGAGTACGGCCTCTCGCCGGCCGGCGACAAGCGCATCTTCGTCACGCACCAGCCGATCGGCGTCGCGCTGCTCATCACCCCGTGGAACTTCCCGGCCGCCATGGCGACCCGCAAGCTCGCCCCGGCGCTCGCCGCCGGCTGCACGACGGTGCTGAAGCCGGCATCCGAGACCCCGCTGACCGCGGCGTACATGGTCGACGTGCTCACGCGTGCCGGGCTGCCGGCCGGCGTGGTGAACCTGGTCACCCCGGTGCCGACCGGGCCGTCCGTCGCGGCGATGATGAAGCATCCCGCCGTGCGCAAGCTGTCGTTCACCGGCTCGACCGAGGTCGGCCGGGTGCTGCTCGCGCAGGCGTCGGAGACGATCATGAACACGTCGATGGAGCTCGGCGGCAACGCGCCGCTGCTCGTGCTGCCCGGCGCCGACCTCGATGTCGCCGTCGAGGGCACGATGCTCGCCAAGATGCGCAACGGCGGCTCGGCGTGCACGGCAGCCAACCGCATCTACGTGCACAGCTCGCTGCACGACGAGTTCGTCGAGAAGCTGACGGCGAAGCTGAAGGCCTACAAGACCGGGTCCGGCCTGGAGCGCGACAACAACCTCGGCGCGCTGGTCTCGCTGAAGGAGCGCGACAAGGTGGCCGACCTGGTCGACACCGCCGTCTCCGAGGGCGCGACGGTGACGCTCGGCGGCGAGAAGATCGACCCCGGCGCCTTCTACCCGCCGACGGTGCTGACGGATGTCGCGCACGGCTCCACGATCAACCAGACCGAGATCTTCGGGCCGGTTTCGGCCGATCGTGAAGTTCGACGACGTCGACGACGCCGTCCGGATGGCGAACGACACCATCTACGGGCTGATCGCCTACGTGTTCGGCGAGGAGGCGCTCGCGCTGCGCGTCGCGGGTCGCATCGACGCCGGCATGGTGGCGGTCAACCGCGGCGTGATCAGCGATCCCGGCCGCGCCGTTCGGCGGCATGAAGCAGAGCGGTCTCGGCCGCGAGGGCAGCTCCGAGGGCATCCTCGAGTTCCTCGAGGTGAAGTACATCGGCGTCAGCGCCTGACGGGTCGCTGCACGACGAGCGCTGGCCGGGCTGCTGAACTCGCGCGGGTAGCATTGCTCAGGTGAGTACGACCTTTCCGCGAGCCCGCAAGCTCGGCTACGACGTCGATCAGGTCGAGGACTTCCTCGAAGACGCCCGTCGCGCGTACCACGCCCAGCCCGGCGAGACGACCGTCGTCACCGCGGAGACCATCCGCCAGCAGGCGTTCGCGATGCGCAAGCGCGGCTACTCGCCCACCCACGTCGATGCCGCGCTCGAGCGCCTCGAAGACGCTTTCGCCGTCAAGGAGCGCGACGCCGCGTTCCGGGCCGCCGGGCGATCAGGCCTGGTACGCGCAGGCGCGCGACATGGCCCAGGTGCTCCTGGATCGCGTGGTGCGACCGCGCGGACGACGCTTCAAGCGGGTGGGCTGGTTCACGCTCGGCTACTCGGTGCGCGAGGTCGACATGCTGTCGGATCGCATCGCCGCGTACTTCCAGGCGGGCCGGCCGATCAGCGTCGACGACATCCGGACCTCTGCGTTCAAGGGCCAGCGCGGCGGATACCAGGAGACGCAGGTCGACACGGTGCTCGACGCCGTGATCCAGGTCATGCTCGCGGTGCGCTGACGCGCCCACGTACGGGGTCCTGGGGATTGACAGAAGTCCCGCGTACACTGTGGCAACTGTGAGCGGGTATCGACGTCGGGGGACGCCAGCAGAGCCGCGCACGCAGGTGGCCGTCGTCGAACGGCACGTGCGGGCGCCATGGTCGCTGCCCGTTTTCGCGTCGGTGACCACGCTGGCGTTCGTGCTGGTCACGGCGATCCCGCCGACCCCGAGCGCCGAGGCCGAGGTGCAGGCGCCGGCGTCACCGACCGGCGGGCAGTCGCTCGTCGTCGCGGGCGAGCGCGATGCTGGCCAACGGTCGCGGCGACTACACCGTGACCCTTCCGCCCGAAGGCCCCGGCCGGCGGCATCCCCGATCCCGGCAGCGCGCAGGCCATCGCCTACGCGATGGT
Organism: uncultured Actinomycetota bacterium; assembly: GCA_963730045.1. Classification (GTDB taxonomy): domain Bacteria; phylum Actinomycetota; class Actinomycetes; order Actinomycetales; family Microbacteriaceae; genus JBDSKH01. The sequence continues at coordinate 575,694 of CAVSPQ010000006.1, forward strand.
CATGGACCGCGGATGGGATCTCGCCGAGTACGACTGCCTCGTCGCGCTCTGGAATCGCGAGTCGCACTGGAACGTCTACGCCGAGAACCCGACGAGCGGCGCATACGGCATCCCGCAGGCGCTCCCCGGCAACAAGATGGCGACCGTCGCCGCCGACTGGCAGACCAACCCCGCAGACGCAGATCATCTGGGGACTCGGCTACATCGCGGGGCGCTACGGCACCCCGTGCGGCGCGTGGGACCACTCGGAGCGCAAGGGCTGGTACTGAGGCAGCGCTAGTCTCGTGCGCCGCCGGTAACCTGGAGCATGGACTACGCCCTCGTCGCCGTTCTCGGCATCGTCGTCGTGGTCGTGGCCGCCGCGTTCTCGCGGCGGCTCGGGATCGCCGCGCCGCTGCTCCTCGTCGTGCTCGGCGTCGGCTACAGCTTCATCCCCGGCGTTCCCGAGATCCACGTCGAGCCCGAGATCATCCTGCTCGGCGTGCTGCCGCCGCTGCTCTACGCCGCCGCGATCAACGTGCCGGTCGTCGACTTCCGCCGCAACTTCCTCAGCATCTCGGCGCTCTCGGTGGTGCTCGTCGTCGTGAGCGCCCTCGTCACCGGGTTCGTGCTGTTCATGCTGCTCCCCGACCTCGACCTCGGCGCGGCGATCGCCCTCGGCGCGGTCATCAGCCCGACCGACGTGGTCGCGGCGACCTCGATCGCGAAGCGGCTCGGGCTGCCGCCGCGGCTGGTGTCGATCCTCGAGGGCGAGGGGCTCGTCAACGACGCGACCGCCCTCGTGATGCTGCGAACCGCGATCGCCGCCACGGCCCTCGCCGCCTCCGGCGACTTCAACGCCTGGGGCGCGGTCGGGCTCGTTCGTCTACGCGCTCGTCGCTGGCGCTCGCGATCGGTCTCGTCGTCGGCGTCGTGTCGGTGTTCGTCCGGCGCAAGCTCGACGAGCCGATCCTCGACACCGCGATCTCGTTCGTGGTCCCGTTCATCGCCTACATCCCGGCAGAGGAGCTCGGCGCGTCCGGCGTCATCGCCGTCGTCACCGCCGGCCTCTACAGCGGGCACAGCAGCGCGCGCTTCTCGCCGCAGTCGCGCATCGCCGAGCGGTTCAACTGGCGCACGCTGCAGTTCGTGCTCGAGAACGGCGTGTTCCTGCTGATGGGCGCGCAGCTCGCCGGCATCGTGGGCGACGTGCACGCCGACAAGCTGTCGGCCGACCAGGCCGTGCTAGCTCGGGTTGCTGGCCACCGCCATCCTGATCGTGCTGCGCTTCGCGTTCGTGTGGCCGCTGCTCGCCGTCGTGCGCCGCGGCGAGCGCCGTGCGGTGTCGCAGCGCTCGCGCATCGGCGCGTTCGCCGGACCGGGTGCGTTCGGCCCGCGGCGGCGCCGAGCGGTTCGAGCGAGCGGCGGGCGCAGCTCGACCGTGCGGTCGACCGCCGGCAGAACGACATCGCGGTGCTGCGCGACGAGGGGCTGAGCGCACGCGGCACCATCGTCATCGGCTGGGCCGGGATGCGCGGCGTGGTCACGCTCGCCGCCGCGCAGTCGCTGCCGAAGGAGACCCCGTACTACGAGCAGCTGGTGCTCATCGCGTTCACGGTCGCGATCGCGACCCTGCTGCTGCAGGGCGGCACGCTGCCGCTCCTGATCCGGCTGACGAAGGTGCGCGGCAGCGACCGCGCCGCCGACCGCCGCGAGCTCGCCGAGCTGCTCGACGACATGGCCGCCGCGGGCATCGAGGTGCTCGAGAACCCGGAGTTCGAGCTCCCCGAAGGGCAGAAGGTCGACTGGGCGGTGCTCGAGCGGGTGCGGCAGGACACGCTGTTCGCGTCGCAGGCCGCCTGGGAGCGTGCGGAGCACGCGGACAGCGACGACGGCATCCTGGATTCGCCGCACCAGCAGTACCGCGACCTGCGCCGCGAGGTGCTGCAGGCCGAACGCGCCGTGCTGCTCGAGGCGCGCTCGCTGCGGCACCTACCCGTCGCGCATCCTCACGCGCGCGCAGGTGCTGCTCGACCTGGAGGAGGCGCGCCTGGAGCAGATCGACACCGGCGGGCGCCTGGACTGACGTCGACGTGCGGCGGCATCTAGGCTGGAAGCATGCCTCGCTCGAACCGTCCGCGCCGTCGCGGCGCCGGGGACGAGGCTCCGGAGCTCGACCTGGAGCGCGCGCTGCTCGGCCGAGCGCGCACCGAGACGAAGCGCGACGGCAGTCTGGAACGTGCAGCCGCACGGCTCCGGCGCCGCGACCAAGACCTACACCTGCCCCGGATGCGGCCTCGAGATCGCCCCCGGCACCGCGCACGTCGTGGCGTGGCGTGCCGACGGGCTCATGGGCGAGGCCGACGACCTGGCGGGGCGTCGGCACTGGCACACGCACTGCTGGAAGATCAGGACGTGACCGGGCAGCATGAGCACGATCGAGATCGCCGGCGGCGTCGAGCTGCCCTCCCGGCGCGAGGACATCGAGCTGCACACCGACGACGGGCTCACCCTGGTCGGGGAGCTCGCGTCGCCGCTCGACGCGCCTCCGGTCGCGACCCTGGTGTGCCTGCACCCGCTGCCGACCCACGGCGGCTTCATGGACTCGCACATCCTGCGCAAGGCGGCGGCGCGGCTGCCGGCGCTCGCGCAGCTCGCGGTGCTGCGGTTCAACACCCGCGGCACGACGTCGCCGCGCGGCACGTCGCAGGGCGAGTTCGGCGACGCGGTCGACGAGCGACGCGACCTCGCGGCCGCCATGGCGTTCGTGGCCGAGCGCGGGCTGCCGCAGCCGTGGCTGCTGGGCTGGTCGTTCGGCACCGAGCTCGTGCTCAAGTACGGGCTGCAGCATCCGATCGCGGGCGCCATCCTGCTCTCACCGCCGCTGCACCGCACGACGCCCGACGAGGTCGCCGCCTGGGCGGGCGCCGGCGTGCCGCTCGTGGCGATCATCCCCGAGCTCGACGACTACCTGCGCCCGGCCGAGGCCGCGGCGCGGTTCGCCTCGGTGCCGCACGTCGAGCTGGTCGCGCGTCGAGGGCGGCAAGCACCTGTGGGTGGGCGAGAAGCAGACCTACCGCGTGCTGACCGAGATCGTCGCGCGCGTCAATCCCGGCGGCGCTGCCGCTGCCGACGGTCTGGAAGCCTGAGCTGCGCGTGAGAGGCTGTCGTCCAGTGAAGTCCGTCACCCCCGCCGAGTTCGACGCGCTCGGATCGGCCGTCGCGCTGATCGACGTGCGCGAGCCCGACGAGCTGGCCGACGGTGCGCACCGACCGCGCGCAGCCGATGCCGATGAGCACCTTCATGGACCACCTCGACGAGCTGCCGGGCGAGCCGATCTACGTGCTCTGCCACTCCGGCGGCCGCAGCGCGCGCGTCGTCGCCTACCTCGAGCAGCAGGGCTACGACGCCGTGCAACATCGAGGGCGGCATCGTCGAGTGGGAGGCCGTCGGCCTGCCCGTCGTGCGCGGCTGAGCCGCGAGCTAGAGCTCGTTCTGCCGCGGCACGATGACCTGCTTGATGATGAGCAGGATCGACGCGGCGACCGGGATGGCGATGAGGGCTCCCAGGATGCCGAGCAGCGTGCCGCCCGCGAGGGCCGCGACCACGACGACGACGCCGGGCACCTTGACCGCGCGCTTCATGATGGTCGGGCTGAGCACGTACGCCTCGACCTGCATGTAGATCAGGTAGTAGATCGCGACGATCAGCACGGCCGGCCAGCCCTCGAAGAGCCAGATGCTCAGGCGTGATGAGCACGGCGCCCGAGATCGTTCCGACCAGCGGGACGAGCGAGAACAGGAACGCGAGGAACGCGAACAGCGCCGCGTACTCGATCGGGTCGCCGAGCACGCAGCCGAGGATCGTCATGAAGATCAGGGTCAGGACGCCGTTGGCGAGACCCAGCACGACCTGCCCGCGCACGTACTTGCCGACCGAGTCGGAGATCTGCTCGGCGATGTCGATGAACTTCTCGCGCTTGGTGGCCGGGATCAGCTGGTACAGGCCGCGCTTGATGCTCGAGAGCGAGGCGACGAAGTAGAGGGTGAGGATCAGCACGATGACCCCGCCGAACGCGCCGGTCGCGATGGTCAGCACGGTGGTGAACACGCCCGGTGGTGATGTTGCTCGAGGTTGTCGTTGAAGAAGTCGTGTGACGTTCTTCACGACGTCGTCGTAGGGGAGCCAGGCGAGGTTGTTCGTGCCACCAGCTCTCGACGACCCCGTCGTTGACGACCGCGTCGATGATGTCGGGCGCCTGCTGCGATCAGGTTGCCGACCTGGTCGGCGATGACCGGGATGATCGCGAGCACGAGGCCGGCGAACACGGCCAGGATGCCGACGAGCACGATCAGGATGGCGAGCCAGCGCGGCAGCTTGCGGCGTTCGAGCCACGAGACGGCCGGGTCGATGCCGAGGGCGAGGAACAGGGCGGCGCCGACGTAGGTGATGATCGGGCCGAGGATCGTGAAGCCCCCGCCGATCGCGACGGCGACGAGCACGCCCAGGCCCCCGAAGAGGCCGAGCCGGAACGCGTTCTGGATCTTCACCGCTCTGATGCCCCTTCGGTCACTGGTACCGAAAGGCTATCGGCTGCGGGCGCTCACGCTTGCAACGGCGAGCGTCGGATCGGCACAGGCGTCAGTTCGCGTGCTCGCGCTCGGGGCGTCCTCGTCTCGTGCCTCGTCGTCGGCCTCGGCCTCGGCGGGTGCCTGCCGCTGCGTCGCCACCTCGACGGTGTCGTCGGGCGGGCTCGTCGGGAAGCCGTGGTCGGCGGCAACCGACTCGGCCTGCGCCAGCACGCCGCGCAGGTTCTCGATGTAGCCGGCGACCGACTCCCGCTCGGAGCGGATCTGGGTCAGGCGGCTCTCGGCGTCGCCCAGCAGGGCCGCGGCGCGGGACTTCGGCCTCGGACACCAGCGCCTTGGCGCGGGTCTCGGCGTTGCTGGAGCGATCTCCTTGGCCGTGGCGCGCGCGTCGGCGACCAGCGTCTTCGCGTCGGACTTGGCGTTGGTGCCGATCGAGTCGGCCTCGGCACGCTTGTCGGCGGCGCGCTTGCTGGCGGCTGCCAGCTGCGCCTGCGCCTCGTCGAGGAACTTCTGCGTGCTCGCGGACGCCTCGGCGTGCTTGGCCGCGTACTCCTTCTCGGCCTCGTCGCGGCGGGCGGTGAGCTCGAGCTCGAGGTCGGTCTTGGCCTGCTCGGCGGTCGTGGCGAGGCGGGCGGCGAGCTCATCGGTGTCGCGCTGGATGCGGGCGCGGGTCGACTCGAGCTCTTCGGCCAGCTGCGCCTTCTTGCGGGCGACCTCGCGGTCGATGTCGCTGCGCTTCTTCTCGATGTCGGAGGCGAGGGTCGCTCGCGCCTGGGCGATCTCGTTGTCGGCGTCGGAGCGGCGGTGTGCGAGTTCGGCTTCGAGGGTCTCGCGCGCTCCGGTGAGCTCGGCCTCCCACGCCTCGCGGGCGCCGGCGAGCTCGGCCTCGAGCGAGGCGCGGCCGCTCGACAGCTCGGCTTCGAGCTCGGCACGTGCGCGGGTGGTCTCGGCCTCGAGCTCGGCGCGGGCCTTGCGCGGTGGCGGCCTGCAGCTCGGCGTTCGCCGTGCGGGTCGCGGCCTCGAGCTCGGCGCGGGCGCGCTCGGTGTCGGCGTCGAGGGCGGCGTTGGCGGCCGCGGTGTCGTTCTCGAGCGCGATGCGGGCGTCGTTGGTCTCGCGGGCCAGGTTGGTGCGGCCCTCTTCGAGGTCGTGCGTCGAGCTCGGCGCGGAGCCGTGCCGCCTCCGCCTCGAACGTCGCGCGCGCCTGCTCGGTCTCGCGGGCGAGAGCCGCTGCCTCTTCGCGGGCCGCGGCCAGCTCCTGCTGCGCGGCGGTGCGGGCCTCGGCGACCTCGCGGTCGGCCTCGGCGCGCAGGGCGGCGGTCTCGCGCTTCGCGGCGGAACGGGTCTCTGCCGCCTCGGTCGCGACGCTTCCGCGGATGGCGGCGGCCTCGCGCGTGGCGTCGGCGATCGCGGTCTCGGACTCTTCGGTGGCGCGCGCGATCATCTCGGACGCCCGCTCGTTCGCGTCGCCCAGGATGGCATCCACCCGTGCCTGCGCGTCGGCGATCAGCTCTGCGGCGTGGGCATCGATCTCGGCGCGCTGCGCCGCCAGCTCGGCCTGGACGCTGGAACGCAGCTTCTCGGCGTCGATGTCTGCCTGGCTGATGAGGCGCAGCGACTGCTCCTCGGCCACGCGGAGCGTGTTCTCGAGCTTGGTGCCGAGTCCGGAGTAGGTGGGGCTGCCGACCTCGTCGAGCTCGGCCTGCAGATCTTCTGCGACAGCCTGGAGACGCTTGATCTCTTTCGCCTGCTCGGTCTTGTCGGCATTGGTCTTGACGAGATCGCTGCGCAGGTCGCCGACGACCTTGTCGACTTCGTCCTTCTTGTATCCGCGCAGTTCAGTGCTGAACGCGTCTTCTGCCGCCACCGGTGTGCTCCTTCGAACAGAAAGGGTGTTCGAAGGGTTTTTGGGGAGGGGGAACCTGCCGAGTCTAACCTCGCAGCGCCGATACCGCCTCTGACGATGCCTCCGGGCGACGCGCCACGTGGAGGCGGCGCACAGTCTCCTCCCAGGCCTCGTGGTGCCGGGGAGGTAACCTGGGATGTCTTTTGCCGCCATTCTCGGGAGATTCCTCCGTGCGCTTCGTGATCGCGATCGTGCTGTTCGTCGCAGCGTTCTTCGCCATCGGCCTCGGCATCGCCCAGCGCACCGTCCTGGCAGGCCCTGAATCCTTCAGCACCGAGGTCACGACGGGGTCGGCGCCGATCACCGTCGTCGAAGGCGCTGCTCTGAACGCGCTGCCCGGCACGCAGACGGTCACCGTCGAGGGGGACGGCGACATCTTCCTCGCCTACGGCCGCACCGGCGACGTGCTCGCATGGATCGACGACCTCCCCTACAACCACGTGACGTTCGAGCAGGGCGCGACCGAGTTCAGCACCGACACGGTCGGCGGCGCTGACGGCCGTCGACCCGACGCCGGGTGCCACCCCGACGCCCACCCCGACAGCGGATGCCGATGTCGACGAGGACCCGGTCGGCTTCACCGGCGACGTGCCCGACCCGCGATCCGCCGACGTCTGGGTGCAGGAGTTCTCTGGCACCGATCAGCTCATCCGCAAGATCAACGCCCCGCAGGACATCTCGCTCATCATCATGTCCGACGGACTGCTCGCCTGCTCCCGCCGAGATCACGGTCTCTGGCCGCTCGACAACTCGGCGCCGCTCTCCGGTCCGCTGATCATCGGCGGCATCCTGGCCCTTCTCGCCGGTCTCGCCGCGTTCCTCTGGGCTCTCGTGCACGCACGGCGCCGTCGTGGTCCGCGACGCAAGTCGCTGCCGAGGGCTCCGCAGCCGAAGCGGCTGAAGCGTGCGCCGAAGCGTGCAGCGCTTCCCGCCGGCGGCTCGATCGGTCTCGCTTCCGCCGGCCCCGGTCGGGAGCACCGGACGCACCCCGTCGCGGGCGGCGCAGGTCCATCGCGGCCGCGGGCGGCATCCTGACCGCGTCTCTGCTGCTCGCGGGCTGCTCGACAGGCGGGGGAGTGCTCGGATCCGGCCTCGACCCGGTGCCGACCCCGACGAGCAGCGACATCGCCAGCGAGAACGGGCTCAAGCCGCCGGCCGTCACGAAGCAGCAGCTCGGGCGCATCGTCGACAAGATCGCCGACACCGTCGCCGCGGCCGACGAGGCGAAGGACTCCACGCTCGCCGCGACCCGACTCGCCGGACCAGCGCTCGCGCTGCGCTCCGCGAACTACACGATCACCACCAACGACCCGGCGCTGGCGACGCTGCCCGCCTTCCCGGAGGGCACCGTCGAGGTCGTGCTGCCGCAGCAGAACGACCAGTGGGCCCGCTCGGTGTTCGCGATCGTCCAGCCCATCTGACACCACGCTCGCGCCGGTCGCGCTGATGCTCGTGCAGGAGTCGCCGCGCGAGAACTACAAGGTGCACTACCTGATCACGCTCGAGCCCGGCTTCGTGCTGCCGCCGGTCGCCCCGGCCCAGATCGGGTCGCCGAGCCTGGATGCCGACAACGGCTTCGGACTGCTGGCACGCCGAACGAGCTCGCGCAGGCGTACGGCGACGTGCTGATCCTCGGCGAGGAGGCCGACGCACGTCGACCTGTTCGACGTCGAGGGCGACACGTTGCGGGTCGACATCGGATTCGACGCGAAGGCCGCGCGCAAGGCGGCGATCCCGGCCAGTGCGAAGATCGAGTTCACCAACGGCCCTGGCACCGAGGCGCCGATCTCGTTCCCGACCAACGACTCCGGGCAGCTGGTCGCCGTCGTCGCTCGACGACACCGAGACGATCACGCCCATCGAGGCCGGAGCGGCCATCAACACCCCGCCCGCCGTGAAGGCGCTGTCCGGCTCCGCGCTGAGCACGAAGGGCGTGACCGCCACCTATGGCGTGCAGCTGCTGTTCTACGTGCCGCCGCTCGGCGACGGGTCCGACGCGAAGATCCAGCTGCTCGGATTCAGCCAGGGCCTCATCTCGGCGAAGGAAGTGAATTGAGCAACGTCCCTCCCGGCCCGAGCCTGCGGGGCGCCGTCGATCTGTCAGCCCTGGTCCGCCGTGCCAATGCGCCTGCGCCGGGATCGGATGCTGCGGCGGCAGGCGCTGCACGGCCGCAGGTGCGGCCGGCATCGTCTTCGCGGCGACCGACGCGACGTTCGAGAGCGTTCTCGAGCTCTCGTCGCGGGTCCCCGTCGTCGTCGAGTTCTACGCCCCCGGAATCGAGCCGGCCCTCGGCCGCCTCATCGAGTCATACGCCGGGCGGCTCGCGCTCGCCACCGTCGACGGGCAGGCGAACCCGCAGCTCGCACAGGCGTTCCAGGTACGCGAGGTGCCGGCGGTCGCAGCCGTGATCGGCGGGCGTCCCGGTCAATCTGTTCCTCGGGATGCCGTCCGACGACGAGGTCCGCGGCGTGCTCGATGAGCTGCTCGCTCTCGCGACCCAGAACGGCGTGACCGGACGGCTCGAGGTCGCGGCCGCCGGACCCGGATGCCGAGGGCGCTGAGCCGGCCGAGGCGCCCGAGCCCGTCGAGGAGCCGCTGCCTCCGCACCACCAGGAGGCGTACGACGCGATCGCGTGCGGGCGACTTCGCCACCGCCGTCACGGAGTACCGCAAGGCGATCGCCGAGAACCCGCGCGACGCACTCGCCGTCGCAGGCCTCGCGCAGGTGCTTCTGCTGCAGCGCCTCGACGGCGCGCGTGGCCGAGGACGTGCGCGCGGCCGCCGCCAGCCAAGCCCTCCGACGTCGACGCGCAGCTCGCGGTCGCCGACCTCGACGTCAGCGGCGGACACCTCGATGACGCGTTCGCCCGGTTGCTCGACCTGTTCCCGTCGCTCGACACCGACGGCAAGAACGCCGTGCGCACGCGGCTGCTCGAGTATCTTCGAGATCGCCGGACCCGAAGACCCGCGGGTGCTCGAGGCCCGCCGACGCCTGACGATGCTGCTGTACTGAGCCTCAGCGCAGAAACGCGAAGCTGGCGAGTATCCGCGGAGCGGGCGAAGACGCCGCCCGGAATCCCGTGATGGACTCGAGCGGCGTCTCGGAACGTTCGGGTGCTGCTTAGCTGAAGAACGTTCCCGCGTTGAGCCGGGTCTGCAGCGCCTTGACCGACTCGACACCGAAGATGCCGTCGGCGGTGACCCCGAGGTAGCTCTGCAGAGCGGTGTTGCTGCCCTTGCCGAACAGGCCGTCGGCGGTGACGCCGAGCTTCTGCTGCAGCACGGTCGCGTCGGAGTTGTTGATCCACGCCTCGCCGGTCAGCGGCTGACCGAGAGCTGCCTGGACGGCCGCGGTCGTCGCGGCTCCCCACTGACCGTCGACCGGGCAGATCGGCGCCCTTCTTGGACATCGACTTCTCCTGCTTGGGCTTGTTCGGGATGCGCCCGTCGCCCTTGCCGCCCAGAGCCTTCTCGGCCTTCGCGGCGCGCTCCGCAGCTTCGGCCTTCTGCTTGGCCTTGGCCTTGTCAGCCGCGCTCAGTTCCTTCTCGTCGTCCTTCTTTCCGAAGATGTCTCCGAAAATGCCGCCTTCTTTTGCCACGATGGGCTCCTCTCGAGGTTGGTTCAAACGCTAGCAGCGTCGTCAGGCCGCAGGCGGCGCCGGGCAGGGCGGAGCGAGCCGCTAGCCCTCCAGGTGAACCCTTCAGCCACAGCGCGGCGAGCGGGCGGCAGCGTGAGCTCGACGGATGCCGGGCGACCCTCCCACGGCTCGTCGGTCGCGCGCACGGCGCCGAAGTTGCCGACACCCGAGCCGCCGAACTCCTCGGCGTCGGAGTTGACGATCTCGCTCCACGTGCCGGCGTACGGCAGGCCGATGCGGTACGGCCCGACCGGGTTGCCGCCGAAGTTGAACGACGCAGGCGAGCGCGTCGCCGCCTGCCGACCAGCGCAGGAACGCGACCACGTTGTTTCCAGGGTCGGACGCGAGCAGCTCGAACCCGCGCTCGGAGTTGTCCTGCTCCCAGAGCGCCGGCTGCTCGCGGTAGACCCGATTGAGCTGCCGCACCAGGCGGTGCAGGCCCTGATGCGCGGGCTGCTCCAGGATCCACCAGTCCAGTCCGCGCTGTTCGCTCCACTCGGAGGGCTGGCCGAACTCCGATCCCATGAACAGCAGCTGCTTGCCCGGATGCGCCCACATGTACGAGAGGAACGCGCGCACGTTCGCGAGCTTCTGCCACTGGTCGCCCGGCATCTTCGCCAGCAGCGAGCCCTTGCCGTGCACGACCTCGTCGTGGCTGATCGGCAGCAGGAAGTTCTCGCTGAACGCGTAGACGAAGCTGAAGGTGATGTCGTTGTGGTGGTGCGAGCGCCACATCGGGTTCTCGTGGATGTACTGCAGGGCGTCGTGCATCCAGCCCATGTTCCACTTGATGCCGAAGCCGAGCCCGCCGCCGTCGGACGGCCGCGTGACGCCGGGGAACGAGGTCGACTCCTCGGCGATCATCACGATGCCGGGGTTGCGCTTGTAGGTGGTCGCGTTGACCTCCTGCAGGAACGAGATCGCCTCGAGGTTCTCGCGGCCGCCGTCGCTGGTTGGGCAGCCACTCGCCCTCTTTGCGGGAGTAGTCGAGGTAGAGCATCGACGCCACCGCATCCACCCGCAGGCCGTCGATGTGGAACTCCTCGAGCCAGTAGAGGGCGTTGGCGACCAGGAAGTTGCGCACCTGCGACTGCCCGAAGTTGAAGATCAGGGTGCCCCAGTCGGGGTGCTCGCCGACCCGCGGGTCGGAGTGCTCGTAGAGCGGCTCGCCGTCGAAGTCGCGCCAGCGCCCACTCGTCCTTCGGGAAGTGCGCGGGCACCCAGTCCATGATCACGCCGATGCCGGCCTGGTGCAGCCGGTCGATCAGGTACTTGAAGTCGTCGGGGTGCCCGAAGCGGCTGGTCGGTGCGTAGTACCCGGTGACCTGGTAGCCCCACGACGGTCCGTACGGGTGCTCGGCGACGGGCAGGAACTCGACGTGCGTGAACCCGAGCTCGTGCACGTACTCGATGAGCTGATCGGCGAGCTCGCGGTAGCCGAGGCCGGGGCGCCACGATCCGATGTGCAGCTCGTAGACGCTCATCGCGCGAGTTGTGCGGATCGGTCGCGGCGCGGTGATCCATCCACGCGCCGTCGCCCCACTCGAACCAGGACTGCCCGACCACCGATGCGGTCTCGGGCGGCACCTGCGTGTACCGGGCCATCGGGTCGGCGCGCTTGCACCCACTCGCCGGCCGGCGTCAGCAGCTCGAACTTGTAGGTGGTGCCGGGGTCGAGGCCCGGGATGAAGATCTCCCAGACGCCGTTGTCGTCGAGGCGGCGCATGGCGTGCTGCGTGCCGTCCCAGCGAGTTGAAGTCGCCGACGACGCGGACCGCCTGCGCGTGCGGCGCCCAGACCGAGAAGCTCGTGCCGCGCACGTCCTCGTGCGGACGGAAGTGGGCGCCGAGCACCTGCCAGATCTGCTCGTGGCGGCCCTCGCCCCAGAGGTAGAGGTCGGTCTCGCCGACGCTCGGCACGAAGCGGTACGGGTCGCCGGACACCCAGTCGGGCGCCTCGTCGTAGGTCGCCTCGAGCTCGTACGCCTGGCCCGGGCCGGGCGCGATGCCGTGCCAGAGCCCGCGGTCGACGTGCTCGAGGGCGACGCGGCGTGCCGTCGGCGCGGATCGCGGTGACCGACTTCGCGAGCGGGCGCACCGCGCGGATGATCCAGTCCGTCGCCGTGCGGGTGCTGCCCGAGCGCGTCGTGCGGGCGCGGGTGGCGGCCCTCGACGAGCGCGGCGATGTGATCGGGATGCAGGGCCGGCATGGTCGCCGGCTTCGGCTTCGCGGCGGCCGTCTTCGCCGCCGGCTTTTTCGCGGCGGCGGGCTTCTTCGTGTCGGCGGGCGCGGCATCCGCCGGCTTCTTCGCCGCGGGCTTCTTCGCCTCGGCCATCAGGGCACCTTCCGGTAGTCGACCGCGAGCACGTGCACCGGTTCGGTGAACGCGTCGAGGCGCACATAGTTGGAATCGGTCCAGATCCAGTTCGCGCCCGAGATCAGCTCGCGCACGCCGAAGCTCGCGCCCGGCTCGAGGCCGAGCGCCGTCAGGTCGAGGTGCACGGTCGACTCGCGCACCGAGTGCGGGTCGACGTTGGCCACGATGATGAGCCCGTCGGGCGCCCGGCTTCGGCGAACTCGCCGTCGAGGTACTTGGTGTAGCACGAGGATCGACTCGTCGTCGCTCCAGTGCACGCGCAGGTTGCGCAGCTGGCCGAGGGCCGGGTGCGCGCGACCGGATGCCGTTCAGCACCGTCAGGTACGGCGCGAGCGAGGCGCCCGCGGCCTCCGCCTTCGTCCCAGTCGCGCTGCTTGTACTCGTACTTCTCGTTGTCGATGTTCTCTTCGCTGCCCGGGCGCGCGACGTCTTCGAACAGCTCGTAGCCCGCGTAGACGCCCCAGAGCGGCGACGCCGTCGCGGCCAGCGCCGCCCGCAGCTTGTAGGCCGGCCGACCGCCGAACTGCAGGAACTCGGTCAGGATGTCGGGGGTGTTCACGAACAGGTTGGGGTGCAGATAGTCGGCGTCCGGCCCCGAGATCTCGGTGAAGAACTCCTCGAGCTCGCGCTTCGTGTTGCGCCAGGTGAAGTAGGAGTACGACTGCTGGAATCCGGCGCCGGCGAGCGAGTGCAGCATCGCGGGCCGGGTGAACGCCTCGGCGAGGAAGACGACCTCCGGATGCCGGCCGTTGACGTCGGCGAGCAGCCACTCCCAGAAGTCCAGCGGCTTGGTGTGCGGGTTGTCGACGCGGAAGATCTTGACGCCCGCGCGAGATCCAGAGCTCGACGATGCGCAGCACCTCGGCCGCGGATGCCCTCCGGGTCGCGGTCGAAGTTCAGCGGGTAGATGTCCTGGTACTTCTTCGGCGGGTTCTCGGCGTAGGCGATCGATGCCGTCGGGCCGCTGGGTGAACCAGTCCGGATGCTCGGTCACCCAGGGGTGATCGGGCGCGCACTGCAGGGCGAGATCGAGCGCGACCTCGAGGCCCGCCGTCTCCGCCTCCTTCACGAAGAACGCGAAGTCGGCCTCGGTGCCGAGGTCGGGGTGGATGGCGTCGTGACCGCCGTCCTTCGATCCGATCGCCCACGGGCTGCCGGGATCCGCCGGACCCGCGGTCGTCGAGTTGTTCGGTCCCTTGCGGAACTCGTGCCCGATCGGGTGGATCGGCGGCAGGTAGATGACGTCGAACCCCATCGCGGCGACGCCGGGCAGGCGCTTGGCGGCGGTGCGGAACGTGCCCGACTTCCAGGTGCCGTCGCGCCCCTTCTTGGCGCCCTCCGAGCGCGGGAAGAACTCGTACCAGGCGCCGACGGCGGCGGCGGTGCGCTCGACGCGCAGCGGCGACGGCTCGCTCGTGCGTCTCGAGCGAGATCAGCGGAGCGGCGGCGATGGCGGATGCCAGGCGCGCGTCGTGCGCGACCTTCATGCGCGCGGCGGGGGTCAGCTTGGGATCCAGCAGCGCGGTGCGCGCCTGCGCGAAGATCGCGGAGGCCGATCCGACCTCGCTCCAGAAGCTCGGCGCCCATCGCGAAGACGAGCTCGACATCCTGACCGGCTTCGATCTTGATGTCGGCGGTGTGCAGCCACGACGCCCAGTCGTCGGCGGCCGCGCGGATGCGGAACGACCACATCCCGGTCGCGGGTGACCGGCACCTCGGCGAGCCAGCGGTCGGTGCCCGACCCGACCAGCCGCATCCGGTGCCGCGTCTCGGTGCCGTCGGGATCGGTGAGCAGCACCTCGGCGAACAGCTCGCCGTGGCCCTCGCGGAAGATGGTCGCCTCGAACGGGACGACCTCGCCGACGAACGATTTCGCGGGCCAGCGGTCTTCGGGCTGGCGCGGAGCGATGCCGCGGATGGGGATCCGCCCGATGCGCGGAGTGTGCGGAGTGGCCACGATCCCGACCGTATCGCGTCGCCGGAGCGGGCACGAGGGCGGCCCGCGATCTCGGAGAGGGTTCGGAGGCCGGCCCTCCCGAAAGGAGGACACGAGGGGTACAGCAGACCTGCTGTACCCCGAATCGCGACGGGTTAACCCGAGCGAATTCTTGGCGATACGAATTAAAAACCCTGATCAGAGGCCCATTCCAATCCGGTCTGCCCCCATTAGGGTGGGCACCCGGAGTGGGGCACGGCGTCCCCTTTGTCCGCACTAAGGGGGACCGTAGTGTCGTTGGCGGGGGAAATCACATACCTCGTCGCGGACCGACCCCTGGTCGCGAAACCCGAACTATCCGAACGCCTCGCGTCGGCGGCCGGACCGGTCACCCTGGTCCCGGCCGGCCGCCGACAGGCAGGCATCGCGAGATGCCGAAGAAAGGAACACCGAAATGAACAAGCTCGTCAAGGGCTCCATCGCCGGTGCCGCCGGCATCATCCTCCTCATGGGTGGCGCTGGCTCGCTGGCCTACTGGAACGACTCCGCCAACGCCGGCCCCGGCGCGTGGCAGCAACAGCATCACCGCCGGCACGCTGACCGTCACCGCCGTCAACGCCGGAACGCTGGACCAAGGGCATGTACAACAACGCCGGAACGTCAGATCGGTTGCGCCCGCCGCTGTCGCCAACCTGTCGGCCGTCCGCGTCGTTCCCGGCAACCGCCTCGTCTACACGCAGACGTTCAACGTCGTCGGCACCGGTGACGACCTGTACTTCACGATCGGCAGCACCGCCGGCGCCGTGACCGCCGCGTCGGCCGGCGGCTGCCGACGTCGCGCTCGCCGCGCAGATCAACGCCTCGGGAACCACCGCGTTCACGGTCGGCGTCGGTCACCGGCGGCACCGTCGTCGCGACGGCGACCACGCCCGGCACCTACAAGGTCAGCTCGAACGCCGGCACCCCGTCGACCATCACGGTCACCTGGACGATCGACTTCCCGTTCGGCGCCTCGGCGGTCAACACCGCCAAGACCGGTGCCGTCTCGCTGTCGCAGGGTTCGATCACCCTCACGCAGGTCGCGGCCCCGTAAGCCGCACGCGGGGAGCCGGCGCGTCACCCAGACGCCCGGCTCCTCGCCCCGCACACCTCTCTCCACCTCTTCCCTCACCGACCCGATGGGCCCTGCCATGACCACGATGCGACGCGCGAACCGCCACGGGCGGCACGTGCTGGAAGGCGGCCGCCGGCCGTCGATCCGCCGCGTCCGTGTCGGTCTGCGGGTCACTCCCGGCCGCATCGCGGCAACCGCCGCCGCCATCCTGCTCGGCGTCTTCGCCGCCGCGGGCACCGCGGCCGGCAGCTTCGCCTACCTGAACGCGACGCGCCCCGGTCGGCACGGCATCCACGGTCACCGCCGGCACCAGCACGCTGACGCTGCAGTCCGGCGCGAACCCGGCCGGCACTCGATCACGCTGCCCGACCACCGTCTGGAACCGGATGCTCCCCGGCGACATCGTCGGCCAGACGGTCACCGTGCACAACACCGGCGACACTCCGCTGGCGGTCTCGACCCGCTCTGAACGCCGCATCCGCGTGGGAGTTCCGCGTCGCATCCGGCGCGTGCCCCGTCACCCAGATTCCCGGGCGCCGCCCTCTCGACGACCTCGACCGCGTGGGCGACCATCGCCGCCGGCGCCTCGCTCGACCATGTGCATCCAGGCGGTGCTGCCGACCACGGCCGCCAACGCCATCCAGGGCACCACCCCGGTGCTCTCCCTCATCGTGGACGGGGTGCAGGTCCCGTGAGCGAGCGCATCCGCAAGCCCCTCCGCGCCGGCATCATCGCCGCCGTCGTGGCCTTCTCGGTGATCGCCGGCACCGTGGGCAGCTACGCCTACTGGTCGGCGACCGCGCAGCGCGAACGCTCGGAGTCGGCGCCGCCACGCTGAGCTCGACGACGACCGGCTGGACCGCCACGACGCTCGGCAACGAGAACGTCGTCAGCGACCGGCAGCGCCTCGCTGAGCTCGACCGGCAGCATCACGTTCACCAACACGACGAGCACCACGAGCACGCAGTCGCAGACGCTGACCGCGACGTTCTCGAGCGCGTCCGGCGACAGCGACCCTCGCGGCAGGGACCACGCTGACCGCCTGGTACGTCGCATCCGCCGCGTCGTGCACGGCGGCGGCGGTGCCGGTCAGCCCGGTGACGCGGAACCTGGTCGGCAGGCGTCGTCGTCACGCGCAGCCTCGCCCCGGGCGCGTCGGCGACCTACTGCCTGCGCAACACGATCGCCGACCGGCAGAACGTCGACGACACCGACGGCACGCGCAGCTTCACGCCGCAGGCCGTCGCCGCAGCTCGTCGATCAGCAACTTCACGAACAGCGCCACGACGACCAGCGCGATCTCGACCGAGTACATCTTCCCGCTGCAGACCATCAGCGCCGGCTACTGGTACTACGTCAAGCGCGCCACCACCGAGTGGTGCTGGGATGTCAGCGGATCCGGCACGGCCTCGGGTTCGCTGCTGATCTCGTACGCCTGCAAGAACAACGCCGACCTGAACCAGGACTTCCGGTTCATGGACGCCGACGGCGACGGGTACGGCGACATCCAGGCACGTCACACGACGGCGCATCCGGGTCGCGCGCGGCGGCCTCCACGACATCCGGATCCGCCGTCACCATGATCACCGCGAACACCACCGACGCCGGCTCAGCAGTGGCAGGCGCAGCTCGTCGTCGAGCCGGCACCTACCAGTTCGTGAACAAGTACTCGGGCCTGTGCCTCAGCATGCCGACCGTGAGCACCGGTGCGACGACGCAGGTCACCTGCAACGGCGGCGCCGACCAGAGGTTCACGCTCACGCAGCGCGCCGTCATGCCGCTCGGTGACCTTCGCGCTGCGTCAACATCGGGAGCACGAGCAACACGCTCGGTGCAGTACACGTGGCCGACCGATTACGCGGCGGGACCGTACACCATCCAGGCGCGCGAGAGTCCTCGAGCCGCCTGGGTCACCCTGGACCTCGGGCGGCACCACCCCGTGCGTCGGTCGCCGTGCGCGCCGATCGGCGCACCGCTCACCACCTGGGGCAACGGCACCTACAACGTCCAGATCCTGAACGCCGCCGGTCGACGTCGTCGGCACCGACTACGATCACCGTCGCCTCCGCATATCAGTGGCTCGTCATCGTCGACTACTTCTACGCTCGGTGCTGACGATGGGCCGCCGTGCATTCCTCTCGATGGTCGCCGTGGTCGCGTCTGCTCGTCGCCGGCCTCGGCCTCTGGGCCGCCGCGCCCGCGTTCGCCGCACCGAAGCCGATCGGGCTGTCGCTCGACGGCGTCACCTACACCGACGACCTGCCCGACCTCGCTGTACGCGGGCGCGCTGATCGTGCCCGGTGACGACCTGCTGCGGTCGTTCTACGTGCAGAACCGCGCGGCCGACGCCGGCAACCTCGCCGTCGCTCTGCAGGACGTCACCGGCATCGACAGCGTCATGATCTCGGCCCTCTCGGTCGCAGCTGATCGCGGGAAGCAGCACGGGCCCGTCGGTGCCGTTCACCGCTGCGGCGCCGTGCCGGTCGCTGGTCTCCGGTATCGGACTCGCCCCTGGTGGCGTCGTCCGCGTCGATGTGCGCCTCAAGCTCGCGTCGTCGCTCAGCGGGGTCACGTCGCAGAGCTCGGTCGGCGAGTTCAACCTGCGGCGTCACCCTGACCAGCACGGATGTCACCGCACCCGACGGATGCGCGGCGGTCACACCGCCGACCCCCGGCGGTGGAACCGGCGGCGGTGGCGGTGGCGGCGGTGGCCACTCGACGACGCCCGGTGAGATCGACTCGAGCGTCGTCTCCGGCGCTGCCGACGGCTCGTTCCCCGGGGATGCCGGCGAGAACGCCTGCCAGACGGGCGACGACATCCAGACCGCCTCGTCGACAGACGACGCGTTCGACGGGCAGGAGGGGATCGACTGCCAGGGCGTCGCCGCGGCGATCATCCAGCCCAACACCGGCCGGTTCTTCCAGGAATTCGACGTCGTGGCGTGGATCGTCTTGCTGATCCTCGGCGGTATCTTCGCAGCATGGCGGCGGAGCAGGGACCCGGAGGACATCTACGCACCGGAGGGTCGTACGCATGAGCAGCAAGCGCGGTCGTCGTCGTCTGACCCGAGAGCACGGCCTTCTGTACTACATCGGCGTCGGCCTGAGCTTCGGCCTGCTCGCCTTCGTGCTCCTTCTCGCATCCGTCGTCGTCGTCGTCCCGGCCGTCAGCGGCTCGACGCCGTACACGATCCTGACCAGCTCGATGGAGCCGGGCCTGCCGCCGGGCACGCTCGTCATCGTCAAGCCGATCGAGCCGACCGACGTCCAGATCGGCACGGTGATCACGTACCAGCTCGACTCCGGCGAGCCCGCGGTCGTCACCCACCGCGTCATCGAGATCCAGTCGCCCGAACCTGCCCGGGCGGCGACCCGAGCTTCATCACCAAGGGCGACGCCAACTCGGCGCCCGACGCCAAGCCGGTGATGACGGTGCAGCTGCGCGGGTCGGTCTGGTACTCGGTGCCCCTCATCGGCTGGGTCAACAACATCGTCAACGGCGACCTGCGCGCCATCGTCATCCCGATCGTCGCCGGCCTGCTCTTCCTGTATGCCGGCTGGTCGATCGTCACCAGCCGCATCGACAAGCGCCGCCGCACGGCAGCGCGATGAGGAAGACGAGCTCGCGGCCGCGCGAGTGGGCGCGCGAGCAGGCCGCGCGGGAGCGTGCCGAGCGGGACGAGCTCGCGCGCGAGTACGCTGCCGGCACCGACAGGTCGACGCCGAGCAGCCGCCACAGCCCGCCTGGCATCAGGCGCCTCCGCCCGGCGCGTAACCTGCCGGTCACATCGCTGACTTAGGGTTGGCGAGTGAAAGCCATCCGCCGGTTCACCGTCCGCACCGTTCTTCCCGAGTCGCTGAACGCCCTCGAGGAGCTCGCCGCCAACCTGCGCTGGTCGTGGCACCAGCCCACGCTCGACCTGTTCCGGGATGTCGCGCCCGAGCTGTGGGCGGAGCAGGGCAAGGACCCGGTCGGCCTCCTCGGCGAGGTCCCGAGCGCCCGGCTGGCCGAGCTCGCGGCCGACGCGGCCTTCGTCGCGCGTGCCGACGGCCTGCGCGACGAACTGCGCGCGTACCTCGCGGAGCCGCGCTGGTACCAGGCGTCTCGACGGGCGACGCCCCGGCACGATCGCCTACTTCTCGCCGGAGTTCGGGATCGCGGCGGCGCTTCCGCAGTACAGCGGCGGCCTCGGCATCCTGGCCGGCGATCACCTGAAGAGCGCATCCGACCTCGGCGTGCCGATCGTCGGCGTCGGGCTGTTCTACCGCGCCGGCTACTTCCGCCAGGCGATCTCGCGCGAGGGCTGGCAGGAGGAGAGCTATCCGGTGCTCGACCCCGACGGCCTGCCGATGGGCGTGCTGCGCAACGCCGACGGCTCGGCGGCGAACGTCGTGCTCGCGCTTCCCGGCGGCGAGGCGCTCACCGCGCGCATCTGGCAGCTCGTCGGTCGGTCGCGTCTGCCTGCTGCTGCTCGACACCGACGTCCCCGAGAACTCGGAGGAGCTGCGCGGCGTCACCGACCGCCTCTACGGCGGCGGCGGCGAGCACCGCCTGCTGCAGGAGCTGCTGCTCGGCATCGGCGGCGCCCGTGCCGTGAAGACCTACACCGCGCTCGCCGGCGTGCCCGCCGCCGAGGTCTTCCACACCAACGAGGGCCACGCCGGATTCCAGGGGCTCGAGCGCATCAGCGACCTGATCGGCGAGGGGCTGACGCTTCGCCGAGGCGCTCGAGGCCGTGCGCGCCGCGACCGTGTTCACGACCCACACGCCCGTCCCCGCCGGCATCGACCGGTTCGACGCGACGCTCATCGAGCGCTACTTCTCCACCGATCTGCTGCCGGGCGTCGCCGGTCGCCGACGTGCTCGCGCTCGGCACCGAGGACTACGAGGGCGGCGACCCCGCCGTCTTCAACATGGCCGTCATGGGCCTGCGGCTCGCGCAGCGCGCGAACGGCGTCTCGAAGCTGCACGGCGACGTGAGCCGGCACATGTTCGGCGCGCTCTGGCCGGGCTTCGACGCCGACGACGTGCCGATCACCTCGGTCACCAACGGGGTGCACGCCCCCACCTGGACCGACCCGCAGGTGCAGCGGGCTCGCCGAGTCGAAGCTCGGCACGTCCGACACGACGGCCGCCGACTGGGCGAGCGACGCGGTGACGGATGCCGAGCTCTGGGCCCTGCGCGGCCGGCTGCGGCAGCAGCTCGTCACCGATGCACGCGCGCGCGTCTCCGCCGCGTGGGCGGAGAACAACCCCGGCATCGGAGACCCGACGTGGTTCGGCAGCCTGCTCGACCCCGAGGTGCTGACGATCGGGTTCGCGCGCCGCGTTCCGACCTACAAGCGCCTGACCCTGATGCTGCACGACCCGGAGCGGCTGCGCGCCCTGCTGACCGACCCCGACCGCCCGGTGCAGCTGGTCATCGCCGGCAAGTCGCATCCGGCCGACGACGAGGGCAAGCGCCTCATCCAGAAGCTCGTCGAGTTCTCGCAGGAGACGGACGTGCGCGAGCGCATCGTCTTCCTGCCGAACTACGACATCGGCATGGCGCAGCTGCTCTACCCGGGCACCGACATCTGGCTGAACAACCCGCTGCGCCCGCTCGAGGCGTGCGGCACGTCCGGCATGAAGGCGGCGCTCAACGGGTCGCTGAACCTGTCGATCCTCGACGGCTGGTGGGCCGAGTACTTCGACGACCACAACGGCTGGGCGATCCCGTCCGCCGACAGCGCCGGGGATGCCGCCGAGCGCGACGCGCTCGAGGCGGCATCGATGTACGACCTGATCGAGCACCAGATCGCGCCGCGGTTCTACGACGACCGCGGATCCGACGGGGTCCCCGCGCGCTGGGTCGCCGACATCCGGCACACCCTCGCGACGCTGAGCCCCGAGCTCTCGGCCGACCGCATGGTGCGCGAGTACGTCGAGCGGCTCTACCTGCCCGCGGCGCACGCCGGACGCGAGGTCGGGCGCGTCGTCGTTCGCGGCCGCGCGGGCGCTCGCCGAATGGAAGGCGCGGGTGCGCGCCGCCTGGCCCGCCGTGCACGTCGCCCACGTCGAATCGGGTGGCGTCGACGCGACGCCGCAGGTCGGCGAGCAGCTGCACGTGCGCGCGTTCGTCGAGCTCGGCGAGCTCACGCCCGACGACGTGGCGGTCGAGCTCGTGCACGGCCGCGCCCGCGCCGGCGACACGCTCAGCGACGTCGAGCACGAGCCGCTGACGCTCGAGTCGACCGAGCTGGGGCAGCCGGCGGTGTTCGCCGGGCAGGTGTCGCTGGCGCGCTCGGGCAGCTTCGGCTACACGGTGCGCGTCGTGCCGCGCAACGCGTCGCTGGCGTCGTCGGCCGAGCTCGGCCTGGTCGCGGTCGCGCACTGATCGCGCGCACTGGCCGTCGGCATGCCGACTCCGAGTGATGCGTCGACGCGAGCCGGCACGGTGAACACCGGCGACGCCGGCGGCGAGCGGACCGCGGAGCTGCGCGAGCTCGGCTAGAAGCCGAGCTGAACCGCGAGCTGAGGTTCGAGTTCTGGATCTCGGTCGTCAGCATGGTCGATCCAGTCGGTGAACCAGACGTACGGCGAACACCGCCAGCACGATGATCCCGGCCGTCACGACGATGTGCGCGATGCCGGTGATGATCCCGGCGACCGCGAGCTGGCGTCCGGTGCTCTGCTGGCCCGCCTCGGCGAGGCGCCGCGCCTCACGCAGCCCGAGCACCGAGAAGATGATCCCGACGATGCCGTTGACCCCGAGCGGGAAGATGAAGCCGCTGACCGAGACGAGCAGGCCGGTCCACGCCATGTAGTTCACGCGCACGGCCGGGCTGCGTCGCCAGCCGCGGTGCCGACGTTCGGCGTCCAGTAGCCGGGAGCGGGCTGCGGGGTCGGCGCGTAGCGGGATTCGTCATGGATGCATCGTAGGCTCAGGCCGCGATGTCGGCGAGGGTCGCGTTCGTCGCGCGCACCAGATCGGCCGGCGCGAGCTCGAGGTCGAGGCCGCGGCGCCCGCCGCTGACGTAGACGGTGTCCCAGAGTTCCGCGGTCTCGTCGATGACCGTCGGGTGCGCGGTCTTCTGCCCGATCGGGCTGATGCCGCCGACCACGTACCCGGTCCGGCGCTCGGCGACCGCGGGATCCGCCATCGTCGCCCGCTTGCCGCCGACCGCCGCCGCCAGCCGCTTCAGGTCGAGCTTGCCGGTCACCGGCACGATGCCGACGACCAGGCGACCGTCGACGTCGGCGAGCAGGGTCTTGAACACGCGGTCGGGGTCGAGGCCGAGGGCGCTCGCCGCCTCGAGCCCGAAGTTCGTGTTCGCCGGGTCGTGCGTGTACGCGTGCTCGGTGAACGGGATGCCGGCGGCGCGCAGGGCGACCGTGGCCGGGGTGCCGCTCATCGGTGCATCGTCCGGCCTCAGGAGAACGTGAACGGCTGGAACACCGCGAAGTAGAAGAGGTCCCAGAGCAGCGCGCCCGCGAAGCCCGCGATGATGCCGATGATCGCGTAGCCCTTGCCGTGGCCGGTCGTGACGCCGGATGCGATGAGCTGGTTCGCCTTGATGCAGCCCGTAGATCGAGATGCCGCCGCCGACGAGGCCCGGGCAGCCCGAACAGGATCCAGTTGAAGAGCAGCGCCGACAGCGACGTGATCATGCCGGCGAAGGCAGGCACGTTCTGCATCGGCGTGCGCGGCGCGTAGTTGTACGCGTACGGCGGAGCGTAGGGCTGCGCGGGTGCCCGCGCCGGGTAGGTCGTGGCGGGTGCGGCGGCGCCGCCGTACGGGTTCGGGCGGTCGCCGGGCGCCGAGGCGACAGGCGGGCACCGGGATGCCGGCAGCGGCGGCGGCGGCGGGTGCGGCGGCAGCACCGGCGGCGGCGCTCGCGGGTGCGGCACCCGCTGGTGCGGCGCCCGACGGAGCCCACCCCGGACCGGCGTTGCGCGCACGGCGGTGGTCGGACCAGGTGGCGCCGTTCCACCAGCGGTCGCCGGCCTCGTTCTCCGGGTCGGGGTACCACCCGGCGATCGGTGCTGCGTTCGGATCCGACATGCTGGCCAAGTTTACACGCGGGCGCCTCGACCGCGCTCAGTGCGCGCGGAACAGCCGCATCGAGGTCGGGCCGAGCACGAGCTCCTCGCCCGGCACGTGCTCGGCCTCCGCGCGCTCCGTGTCGAACTCGTCCGGATCGTCGTGCGACGAATCCCAGAGCAGCGTGTAGCCCGCCACCCCTTCGTGCTCGGGCAGCGTGACCGTCACCGACGTCTCCAGCCCGTGCACGACGAGCAGGATGCGGTTGAACTCCTCGAACTCGGGCGTCGACGCCGCGAGGTACTGCAGCGTGCGCTCGGCGGGGGAGTCCCAGTCGTCGAGCGACATCGACAGGCCCTGCTTGTTGTACCAGTCCATCTGCGACGCGCTCGGGATGTGCTCGCCGAACCGCCCGAACCGCACCGGGCGCAGCGCGGGGTTCTCGCGCCGCAGCCGGATCAGCTGCCGCACCACCGCGAACAGCTCGCGCTGCCAGTCGTCGCGTTCCCACGGGACCCAGGTCAGCTCGCCGTCGATGCAGTACGCGTTGTTGTTGCCGCGCTGGGTGCGGCCGAACTCGTCTCCGGCGGTCAGCATCGGGATGCCGGCGCTCAGCAGCAGCGTGCCCAGCAGATTGCGGATCGCGCGCCGGCGCACCGCGAGCACCGCGGCATCCTGGGTCTCGCCCTCGACCCCGTGGTTGTACGACTTGTTGTCGTTCGAGCCGTCGCGCTCGTGCTCGCCGTTGCCCTCGTTGTGCTTGTCGTCGTAGGCGACCAGGTCGGCGGCCGTGAAGCCGTCGTGCGCGGTGATGAAGTTGACGCTGGCGAGCGGTCCGCGCTCGAGGGTGAAGACGTGGTTCGAGCCGGCCAGGCGGCGGGCGAGCGATCCGATGCCCTCGCTCGGGATGCCGTCGGCGCGCGCCCGGGCGATGTCGCGCAGCCAGAAGTTGCGCATGCGATCGCGGTAGCCGTCGTTCCACTCCGACCACCCGCGCGGGAAGGCGCCGACCTGCCAGCCGCCGTCGCCGACGTCCCACGGCTCGGCGATCATCTTGACGCCCTCGAGCTCCGGGTCGCTCACGATCGCCTCGAGCAGCGGATGCTGCGGATCGAACTCGCCGCGCTCGTCGCGCCCCAGCGTCGCGGTCAGGTCGAACCGGAACCCGTCGATCTGCACGTCGTTCGCCCAGTACCGCAGCGAGTCGAGCACGAGCCGCTGGGCCGCGGCCGTCGAGAAGTCGACGGTGTTGCCGCATCCGGTGACGTCGAGGTAGTCGCCGTTCTCGAGGTGGCGGTAGTAGTTCGCGTCGTCGAGTCCGCGGAAGCTGCTGGTCGGGCCGCCGCGCGACTCCTCGGAGGTGTGGTTGTAGACCACGTCGAGCACGACCTCGAGACCGGCCTCGTGCAGCAGGCGCACCATCCCCTTGAACTCGCGCAGGACGGCGCCGGTGCCGCCGAACTGGGCGGCGCGGCGTGGCGTAGCCGCCGTGCGGCGTGAAGAAGTTGAGCGTGTTGTAGCCCCAGTAGTTGACGAGGCCCATCTGCTGCAGCCGCTGCTCGTCGACGTGCTGGTGCACGGGCAGCAGCTCGACCGTCGTGACGCCGAGGTTCTTGAGGTACGCGATCGTCGACGGGTGGGCGAGACCGGCGTAGGTGCCGCGCAGCTCATCCGGGATGTCGGGGTTGAGCTTCGTGAGCCCGCTCACGTGCGCCTCGTAGATGACGGTGTGATCGAGCGGGACGCGCGGCTTCTGCACGCCGCCCCAGTCGAACCAGCCGTCCTGCACGTAGCCGCGCCACTCGCCGTCGGGCGTGCGGGCGAGGCCGCGGGCGTACGGATCGAGCAGGTTGCGGCTGCGGGTCGAACGCGTGCATCGGGCCCGGTCGGCCCCTGCGCCCGCAGCGCGTAGTAGGTGCCGGGGGAGAGGGCGTTGGTCGTGGCGCTCCAGACGTCGTGCGCGTCGCGGCTGAGCGGCACCGTCTTCGACACCCACGCCGGGTCCTTGCCGTCGAAGATGCACAGGTCGATCGCGGTCGCGCTGGCGCTCCAGACCCGGATCTCGCCGCCGCGTCCTGTCACCTGGACGCCGAGATTCCTCAGCGGGTCCACGGGCGACATGGGTTCTAGGTTAGGACCAGGATGATCTACCTCGATTACGCCGCCACCGCGCCGCTCCGGCCGGAGGTGCTGCGCGGCCTACACGTCGGCGCTCGGCGTGGTCGGCAACCCGTCGTCGATCCACGGCGCCGGGCAGGCCGCGCGCGATCTGCTGGAGACCGGGCGCGAGCAGATCGCGGCGTCGCTGGGGGCGGATGCGGTCGAGGTCGTGCTGACCGGCGGCGGCACCGAGGCGGTCAACCTCGGCATCAAGGGGCTGTTCTGGGCGCGGAAGCGACCCACGCGCATCATCGTCCCGATGGCCGAGCACCACGCCACCATCGACAGCGTCGAGTGGCTCGCCGCGCACGAGGGCGCGATCCTCGACTGGATCGAGGTCGACGAGCTCGGCCGCATCCGGCTCGACGCCCTCGAGGCGGCGCTCGCGACCGGCGGCGACGAGGTCGCGCTGGTCACGGCGCTCTGGGCGAACAACGAGGTCGGCACCCTCCAGCCGGTCGCCGAGATCGTCGCGGCGGCGGCGCGGTACGGCGTGCCCGTGCACCTCGACGCGATCGCCGCCTACGGCTCGGTGCCGATCGACTTCCACGCGTCGGGTGCCGCGGCGCTCAGCGTCTCGGCGCACAAGATCGGCGGACCGGTCGGCATCGGCGCGCTGCTCGTCGCGCGCTCGGCATCGGTCGAGCCGCTGCTGCACGGCGGCAACCAGCAGCGCGCCCGCTCGGGGACGCAGGATGCGGCGGGCGCCGCGGCGTTCGGCGTCGCGGCCGGCACTCGCTGTCCGCGCGACCCGTCGGCGACCTCGCGGCCGCTGCGCGACCGGCTCGTGCACGGCATCCAGGGCAGCGTGCCCGGCGCGACGCTGCGCGGCGACCCCGATCCCGCCGGACGGCTGCCGGGCAACGCGCACTTCACGTTCGACGGATGCGAGGGCGACTCGCTGCTCTTCCTGCTCGACGTCGCGGGCTTCGCGGTCTCGACCGGATCGCGCCTGCCAGGCCGGGGTGCCGGAGGCGTCGCACGTGCTGCTCGCGATGGGGCTCGCCGGAGGCCGACGCCCGCGGCGCCCTGCGCTTCACGCTCGGGCACGACACGACGGAGGCCGAGGTCGACGCGCTGCTCGCGGTGCTGCCGGGCGTGGTCGAGCAGGCGCGCGCGGCGGGCTCGCGGCGCGCGAGCCGTCGCTCGGGCGCTGACCTCGAGGCCGCGGCCGCGTCCGCAACTGCGGCTGCACGGCGTACAACCGAGTCCACTGCGGCGATGGAGGTGCGCCCGCGCCGCGAAGTTGCGCACCGCACGCCGCGGTACCCTGGACGCATGCGTGTTCTGGCAGCGATGAGCGGTGGCGTCGACAGCGCCGTCGCTGCCGCGCGCGCGGTCGACGCCGGCCACGACGTCGTCGGCGTGCACCTCGCGCTCAGCCGCAACCCCGGCACGCTGCGCACCGGCGCTCGCGGCTGCTGCACGATCGAGGACTCGATGGACGCCCGCCGCGCCGCCACCCTGCTCGGCATCCCGTTCTACGTGTGGGACTTCACCGAGCGCTTCGAGGCCGACGTCGTCGACGACTTCGTCGCCGAGTACGCCGCCGGCCGCACCCCGAACCCGTGCATGCGCTGCAACGAGCGGATCAAGTTCGCCGCGCTGCTCGAGAAGGCGCTCGCGCTCGGGTTCGACGCGGTCGCGACCGGCCACTACGCCACGATCCTCACCGACGCCGACGGCAACCGCGAGCTGCACCGCAGCGCGGCCTGGGCCAAGGACCAGTCCTACGTGCTCGGCGTGCTCACGGCCGAGCAGCTCGCGCACGCGATGTTCCCGCTCGGCGCGACCCCGTCGAAGGACGAGGTGCGCGCCGAGGCCGCGGCCCGCGGGCTGACGGTCGCCCAGAAGCCCGACAGCCACGACATCTGCTTCATCCCGGACGGCGACACCCGCGGCTGGCTGGCCGGTCGCGTCGGCGCCGAGGAGGGTGCGATCCTCGACCGCGCCGGCGATCGCATCGGCACCCACGCCGGAGCGGCCGCCTTCACGGTCGGCCAGCGCAAGGGCCTCAACATCGGCTTCCCGACCGACGACGGCAAGCCGCGCTTCGTGCTCGAGGTGCGCCCGAAGACCAACGAGGTCGTCGTCGGACCGCGCGAGGCGCTCGCGATCGCCGAGCTGGCCGGTTCCCGCTTCAGCTGGGCCGGGATGCCGCCCGCCGACCCCGAGACCCCGTTCGAGTGCGAGGTGCAGGTCCGCGCGCACGGCGACCCGGTGCCCGCGACGCGCGCTGCGTGCGCGGACGGCGAGCTGCGTCGTCACCCTCCGCGAGCCGCTCATCGGCGTCGCTCCCGGCCAGACCGCCGTCGTCTACGTCGGCACCCGCGTGCTCGGCCAGTGCACGATCGACCGCACGGTGAGCGCGGTGCCGGCCACGGCATCCTGACTCTGCCGCTGTGCGCCGGCAGCGCGCGGGTGAGGCCGCCAGTCAGCGTCAGCGGTCGCTCGTAAACTGGCCCCATGCCGCGCGGTCAGAAAGCCCTCTGCGATCAGTCGAGCATCGACCAGGTCCCCGATCAGACGGCCGGCGATCTCGCCGCCGCCAAGGTCGAGGCCGACACGCTGACGACCCGCATCCTCGAGCTGCGCGACGCGTACTACGAGCGCGACACGACCCTCGTCTCCGACGACGAGTACGACCGCATGATGCGGCGGCTCGAAGAGCTCGAGCGGCTGTTCCCCGAGCTGCAGAGCCAGGACTCGCCCGACCCAGACCGTCGGCGGCCGCGCCGACTCGACGCTGTTCACGCCGGTGCGGCACGCCGAGCGGATGCTGAGCCTCGACAACGTGTTCAGCCGCGACGAGTTCCTGGCCTGGGCCGCCAAGGTCGAGCGCGACGCCGGCCGCCGGGTCGACTACCTCTGCGAGCTGAAGATCGACGGGCTCGCGATGAACCTGCGCTACGATCGACGGCACGCTGGTGAGCGCGGCGACCCGTGGCGACGGCGTCGTCGGCGAAGACGTGACCGAGAACGTCAATCTGATCGCCGGCATCCCGAAGCGGCTCGCCACCGACGAACCCGCCGCCGCTCGTCGAGGTGCGCGGCGAGGTGTTCTTCAACGAGGACGCGTTCGAGCGCCTCAACGCCGTGCAGGCCGAGGCGGGCGACCGCCTGTTCGCGAACCCGCGCAACGCGGCGTCCGGCAGCCTGCGCCAGAAGCGCGAGGGCAAGAACGCCGACGCGATCGCGCGCATGGAGAACCGCATCCGGGGCTCCGGATGCTGGTGCACGGCATCGGCGCATGGCCAGACCCGCGGGACGAGTCCGGCGCCCCGGTCGAATCGCAGAGCGAGGTCTACGATCTGCTCGCGGGCTGGGGGCTGCCGACCGCATCCACGTTCAAGGTCGTCAAGACCGCAGCCGAGGCCGCGGCCGACTTCATCGAGTACTACGGCGAGCACCGGCACGACGTCGAGCACGAGATCGACGGCATCGTGCTCAAGGTCGACGAGCTCGCGCTGCACGACGAGCTCGGCGCGACGAGCCGCGCGCCGCGCTGGGCGATCGCCTACAAGTACCCGCCCGAGCAGGTGCAGACCAAGCTGCTCGACATCGTGGTGTCGATCGGGCGCACCGGCCGCGCGACGCCGTTCGCGGTGATGGAGAAGGTGCGGGTCTCGGGCTCCGAGGTGCGGCAGGCGACGCTGCACAACCAGGACGTCGTGAAGGCCAAGGGCGTGCTGATCGGCGACACCGTGGTGCTGCGCAAGGCGGGCGACGTGATCCCCGAGGTGCTCGGGCCGGTCGTCGAGCTGCGCGACGGCACCGAGCGCGAGTTCGTGATGCCGACGGACTGCCCGGTGTGCGGCACGCCGCTCGCCCCCGCGAAGGAGGGCGACGCCGACCTGCGCTGCCCGAACGCGCGCTCGTGCCCGGCGCAGCTGCGCGGGCGCGTCGAGCACATCGGCGGTCGTGGGGCTCTGGATGTCGAGGGGCTCGGCGAGGTCGGTGCGGCCGCGCTCACCCAGCCGGTCTTCCCGGTGCCCCCGCCGCTGGTGACCGAGGCCGGACTGTTCGAGCTGACGCTGCGACGACCTGTTCGACATCCAGGTGCGGGTGTGGGGGTCGCGACGAGCATCGAGACGCCCGTACAAGCGCCGGCGGCAGAAGAAGGACGGACCCGCGTTCGACCCGGCGGCGCCGAGTTCACGGGCGACGCCGAGTACGTGCCGTCGGTCGCGGCGCTCAAGCTCATCGACGAGCTCGAGAAGGCGAAGTCGAAGGACCTGTGGCGATTCCTCGTCGGGCTGTCGATCCGGCACGTCGGGCCGGTCGCCGCGCGCGCGCTCGCCGGGTACTTCGGGTCGCTCGACGCGATCCGCGCGGCATCGCGCGACGAGCTCGCCGCCGTCGAGGGGGTCGGCGGCATCATCGCCGACGCGGTGCTCGACTGGTTCGAGGTCGACTGGCACCGCGAGATCGTCGAGCAGTGGGCGGCGGCCGGGGTGCCGTGGCGCGTCGCCGGGCCACGGCGGTCCGGGCGCGTCCGTCGGTCGCGGACGGCCCGCTCGCCGGGCTGACGGTGGTCGCGACCGGGTCGCTCGAGGGGTACTCGCGCGAGGAGGCGCAGGAGGCGATCCTGCGCGCCGGGGGCAAGGCGGCATCCAGCGTCTCGAAGAAGACCGACTACGTCGCGGCCGGTCCGGGCGCCGGATCGAAGCTCGGCAAGGCCGAGGAGCTCGGCCTGCGCATCATCGACGCGGCGCAGTTCAAGCTGCTGGTCGAGGGCGGGCCGGCGGCGCTTGCGCGCCGGCGCGTCGCGTCAGCTGGCAGCCGGCCCGCTAGGCCGCCGGGCGGATCGGCCCGTCGGACGCGTCGCGCTCCTCGAGCACCTCGACCTCGTCGCCGACGCGCATCACGGCACCGGGCGAGTCGGGCACGAGGTTCGCGGCGAACCAGGTCTTGCCGTCCCAGCGGCGGTGCCGCGCGAGCGACGTGATCGGCTCCATCTGCTTCTCGCCGGTCTCCGGGTCGAGGGTCGTCAGCACGCAGCGGTCGCAGCCCTTCACCACCCGGAAGGTCGCCTCGCCGATGCGGATGCGGGTCCAGCCGTCCTCCGCGAACGGCGCCGCGCCCTTCACCACCAGGTTGGGGCGGAACCGCCGGATGTCGAGCGGCCCCTCGTCGGGCCGCGGACCCTCGGCGATCCAGTCGTTCAGCAGGTTCGAGCGAGTTCTCCGACGCGAGCAGCACCGGATACCCGTCCGCGAACGAGACGACGTCGTCCGGGCAGCGAGAACTCGGGGTTGGTGGCGCGCCGCGTCGGGTCGTCGAGGTAGACGAGCCGCACCGGCTGCTGCAGCACGTCGCTGAACCAGGCGTCGGCCTCCGGTCCGCCGGATGCGGCGGCGACCGTGCTCTTCCAGATCTGCACGTCGCTGTTCCGCTCGAGGGCGGCACCGGCGCGGGGTCGGCACGAACAACTCGGGCACGGGGGCGCCGGATGCATCGGGGGCCGAGAGTCGCAGTCCGCCGCCGGGCCCATCGACGGCCGGCACGTCGAACGGCTCGACGAGCTCGGGACGCACCGACAGCATCCGGTGCACCTCGCGCGCGGTGACGACCACCGCATCCTGATCGACCACCATCCAGCGGCGGTCGCCGCGCAGTCCCCACGGCTCGACCGTGGCGGTCTCGAGGTCCTCACCGCGGCACGACTTGACCGGGTAGCGGCGCAGTCGGGTGAGGGTGATCGGCACCCCCTCACCCTAGGCAGTCGGCGTGTCGGAGGCCGAAACCGGGGTACAGATCGTGGAACGTTGCACGACGCGTCGCCCCCGGTTTTGTGCATCCGAACCCCGCCCGTTCTATCCCCACAACGCGGGACATGTCCCCCGATCGGGGGACAATTTCGTGAAAACGGGTCCAAATGCGCCGGAAACGCAGTCACGATCCGGGTTCTACCCCCTTTCGGGTGTCGCCGCCGGGTACGATTTCAAGCGGTACCGAGCGTCGCACTGGGAGACGATTTCGGGCCGGCTGGGCGAAGGGGATACCCCGACTTGCTGTTGGACGTCACAGCAATTCTCTCCACCTCAGCGATCGATTCGGTCGCTGAGGCGTTCACCGTGCCCGCACACTCCTCGACCTCCGTGGTCGCTCCGGCGTGGTCCACGCCGGAGCAGGCCGCGTGGGCCCGCGCGCTCGAGGCACGCAGCAACGTCCGCACGGCCGGCAGCGACGTGCCGACCGGCACCGATCCCCAGCTGGTCCCCGAGCAGGTCCGCCCCAGCACGCTCGCCGACCTGGTCTCCTCCCACGCCGCCGCGACCGATGTCGCGAACTGGTGGGCGTCGGCCAGCCCCGCCCAGCAGCACGCGCTCATCGCCTCCTCGCCCGAGGCGGTCGGCAACCTCGAGGGCATTCCCTACCAGGTCCGGGATGCTGCGAACCGGTCGTTCCTGACCGACACGATCGCGAGCATCGAGTCGCGAATCGCGAGCGGCTCGGTCGGCCGTGCCGCATCCGAGGATCTGCAGGCGCAGCTGCACATGCTCCAGCAGGTCGCGGCTGCCGTCGAGACCGGCGACTCCGGTCTCGTCCGCTCCCTCATCAACCTCGACATCACCGACGGCGGCCGTGCCGTCATCGCGGTCGGCGACCTGGCGTCCGCCCAGTACGTCAGCTACCTGGTCCCCGGCATGTTCTACAGCGTCGACAGCGAGATCGGCAGCTGGGCCGGCGCCGCCGATCAGCTCGCCGCCGACCAGGCGGCGTGGCTCGAGCGCCTCGCGCCGAACCAGTACGGCACCGGTACGCACGGCGCGAGACGCTCGTCCGCCGTCGCGACCGTCGCGTGGATCGGCTACCAGACCCCGACCGTCGTCAACGTGGCATCCCTCGACCTCGCCCGCGAGGGACGCGACGCGCTCACCGAGTCGCTGCACGGCCTCGATGCGATCCGCGCGCGGGCGCTGGATCGCCGGCGCCGAGAAGCCGTACCTCTCGATCCTCGCCCACTCGTACGGCGCGACCGCCGCCCTGCTCGCCCTGCAGGAGAACGACGTCACGGTCGACGCTCTCGCCATGGTCGGCTCGCCCGGCAGCCCGGCGGAGTCGGTCGGCCAGCTCAAGGTGCGCGACGGCAACGTCTGGGTCGCGGACGCATCCTGGGATCCGGTGTCGAGCACCGGCGTGTTCGGCTCCCAGCCGCTGAGCCCCGAGTACGGAGCACGCCACTTCGGCGTGAACGGCGCCGTCGACCCGATCACGGGAGCCTCGCTCGCCGGGTCGGTCGGCCACGTGGACTACTTCACGAGCGGCAGCGAGTCGTTCCGCAACATGGCGCTGATCGGCATCGGGCGCGGCGGATTCGTGCTCGACCCGGATGGCGTCGTCGACGCTGCGCCGCGCGCGCAGGCCTTCGCCGCGCGTGAGGCTCGCTCGGCGCGGTCCGCAGCCCGCGTTCCTGGGCATTGCCTCAGTTCACCTGCACTGCGCCGTCGCGCTTTTGTAACGTCGAAACATGTCCGATCGTCGTGAATCCGTCGCGCCGGTCCCCGCTCAGGCTGGTGCTCGCCGGCAGTCGCGGCCGCGCTGGTGATCGGCGGCGGCGTCGTCGCGATGCCGCGTCCGCCGCACCTCGCAGAGGCGCGAACCGAGGGTGCCTCGGACGCCGACCGCGACCTCATCCAGCGTGTGCTCGACGTCCAACCCGCGCAGGTGCTCGAGCGTCTGGTCGTCGTCGAGATCACACCGGACGAGGTCGCGGTCGCCGGGTTCGGCGCCGACGAGACCACCGAGTTCGAGATCGGATCGGTGGCCAAGCCGATGACGACGGCCCTCTTCGCCATCGCTCATCGAGCAGGGCGAGGTCACCACCGAGACGCGGCTCGGCGACCTTCTCGAGCTCGGCGACGCACCGGCCGCCGACGTGACTCTCGAGGAGCTCGCATCTCATCGGTCGGGTCTGCCGAGTGTTCCCGGCGGGGTCGGCGCGTTCCTCGGACAACTGCGCTACGTGCTGCGGGGCGACGACCCGTATCCGAACGATCCGGATGCTGCGCTCGCAACGGCACGATCGTCGAGTCTCGAGACCCGCGGCGAGGTCGTCTACTCCAATCTCGGAGTCTCGCTGCTCGGCCACGCGCTGGCGGACAGCCGCGGGAATGTCGTACCCCGAGCTGCTCGAGGATCGGCTGACGGGTCCGCTCGCGCTCGATGCGACCCACGTCCCCGTGTCGCAGGCGGAGCTGGAACCGGATGCACCCACCGGCTGGAACCAGAACGGCAACCCGGCCGACGCGTGGACGCTCGGTTCCTTCGCGCCGGCGGGTGGCATCCGGTCGACGGCCGCGGACCTCAGCACCTGGGTCGGCGGCATCCTCGACGAGACCGCGCCCGGTCTCGAGGCATTGGAGCCGCGATTCGACGCGGGTGAGGAACTCGGGCGCATCGGCTGGGCCTGGTACACAACCGACATCGACGGAACCGAGGTGACCTGGCACAACGGCATCACCGGAGGGTTCGCGACGATCGTCGCGCTCGATCGCGAGGCCGGGCGCGCGGTGATCGTGATGTCGAACACGTCGGTGCCCGTCGACGAGCTGGGCTTCCGGCTGCTCACGGGAGGCGATGCCTGATGGACGCGATCATCGGAGTCCTGGGACTGGTCGTTCCCGTGATCGTGATCGTCTTCACGGCGCTGTTTCCGATCGCTGCGTTCGCGCGTGGCAAGTGGGGCGCGAAGTCGCGCGTCGACCTGATCGGCGGCGGACTCGACGCGCTGGTCGTGCTGATCATCGGGCGCTTCATCGTGCCGTGGGATCTGCTGACGCCGTGGGCGTGGTTCATCCCGGTGGGCATCGTCGCGGCGGGCGCTGCCGGGCGTGGTGCTGCGCTGGGGCGAGTTGCCGATGTGGACGTCGCGGATCGTCCCACGCTGGCGCGGAGCTGATCGTGCTCGGCTATGCGGCTGGTGCTCGTCGCAGCGGTGCTGCTGCTGCTCCTGTGGCCGTAAGTCGGCGGTCGCGGCGAACCCTAGACTTGGACATATGTCCGAGATCACCCCCGACGTCGTGAGCCATCTGGCGAACCTCGCCCGCATCGCGCTCACGCCCGACGAGATCACGAAGCTGACCAGCGAGCTCGGGGTGATCGTGGACTCGGTGGCGAAGGTGACCGAGGTCGCGACGCCCGACGTCCCGGCGACCAGCCACCCCATCCCGCTCGGAACGGTGACGCGACCCGACGTGGTCGGCGAGACGCTGACCCCGGCGCAGGCCCTCGCCGGAGCCCCCGAGCACGAGCTCGACCAGTTCAAGGTCTCGTCGATCCTGGGGGAGGAGCAGTGAGCGCCGCCGCTGGATCGTGCGACCTCACCCGGCTCGACGCCTCCGAACTCGCGGCGCGGCTCGCGTCGGGCGACGTCTCGAGTGTCGAGGCCACCCAGGCGCACCTGGACCGGATCGCGGCGGTCGACGGCGACATCCATGCGTTCCTGCACATCAACGACGAGGCGCTCGCGACCGCCGCCGCGATCGACGCGCAGCGGGCGGCGGGCGACAAGCTCGGCCCGCTCGCCGGCGTGCCGGTCGCGATCAAGGACGTGCTCTGCACGCTCGGGATGCCGTCGACGGCGGGGTCGAAGATTCTCGAGGGCTGGATCCCGCCCTACGACGCGACGGTCGTGGCCCGGATGCGGGCGGCCGGCCTGGTGCCGCTCGGCAAGACCAACATGGACGAGTTCGCGATGGGCTCGTCGACCGAGCACTCGGCCTACGGCGCGACGCACAACCCGTGGGATCTCGATCGCATCCCCGGTGGATCCGGTGGCGGCTCGGCCGCGGCCGTCTCGTCGTTCGAGGCGCCGCTGGCCCTCGGCTCGGACACCGGCGGATCGATCCGCCAGCCCGCCGCCGTCACCGGCTCGGTCGGCATGAAGCCGACCTATGGCGGGGTGTCGCGCTACGGCGCGATCGCGCTCGCGTCGTCGCTCGACCAGGTGGGCCCGGTCACGCGCACCGTGCTCGATGCCGGCCTGCTGCACGACGTGATCGGCGGGCACGACCCGCGCGATTCGACCTCGATCCCGGATGCGTGGCCGTCGTTCGCGGATGCCGCGCGGGCCGGGCAGCGCGACGGCGCGGTCACGGGACTGCGCATCGGCGTCGTGAAGGAGATGTCGCAGGAGAGGCAGGGCTTCCAGCCCGGCGTGCTGCAGCGGTTCACCGAGGCGCTCGCGATGCTCGAGGCGCAGGGCGCCGAGCTCGTCGAGGTGAGCGCGCCGAGTTTCGACTACGCGATCGCCGCCTACTACCTGATCCTTCCGGCGGAGGCGTCGAGCAACCTCGCCAAGTTCGACTCGGTGCGGTTCGGGCTGCGGGTCGCCGTCCCCGGCGGCACGGTCGAGGATGTGATGGCCGCCTCCCGCGAGGCCGGGTTCGGCGACGAGGTGAAGCGCCGCATCATCCTGGGCACCTACGCCCTGTCGGCCGGGTACTACGACGCGTACTACGGCTCGGCGCAGAAGGTGCGGACGCTGATCCAGCGCGACTTCTCTGCAGCGTTCGAGAAGTGCGATGTGCTCGCGACGCCGGCCGCGCCGACGACGGCGTTCAAGCTGGGCGAGAAGATCGACGACCCGCTGGCGATGTACCTGAACGACCTGACGACGATCCCGGCGAACCTGGCCGGCGTGCCGGGAATCGCGCTGCCCTCGGGACTCGCGCCCGAGGACGGGCTGCCCGCCGGCATCCAGTTCATGGCTCCGGCCCGCGAGGACGCGCGGCTGTACACCGTGGGCGCGGCGCTCGAGCAGCTGCTCGTCGCCGACGTGGGGCGGGCCGCTGCTCGCGAAGGCGCCCGCGCTCGTCTGAGTCTGCCTCTCGTACCGGCCCGCCCGGCTGAGTCGCGCTCGGCGGCTGAGTTGCGCGCGCCGGCTGAGTCGCGCGCCGGGAGTCGCGCGCGCCGGTGAGTTGCGTTCGGCGGCTGAGTTGCGTTCGGCGGTTGGGTTGCGTTCGGCGGTTGGGTTGCGTTCGGCGGCTGGGTCGCGCTCGTCTGCTGAGTCGCGCTCGGCGGCGGCTGAGTTCCGGCTGAGTCGCGCTCGGCGGTTGAGTCAGGCTCGGGTTTACTTTCGGCATGGGCACCTCGCGGCAGGGTTACGACCTCTTCCACAAGCTGCAGCCCGACGTCCACCGCTCCCGGCTGTCGGAACAGGATTTGGCCGCAGCTCGGGCGACGGACACCCGCAGCAATGAGGATGTCGCCGCGCACCTCGACGCCGCGCATTCGGACTCGATGGAGTGGCTGCGCATGCCGAGGCATCGGCGGATCCTCCGTCGTAATCCTGGTTTGCCGTACCAGTAGCGGCCGGCCGACGACGGGGGTCGTCATGAGCTGGCGGTGCTCGTAATCCTGGTTTGCCGTACCAGTAGGGGCGGCCGACGACGGGGGTCGTCATGAGCCGGTGGTGCTCGTCATGAGCTGCGGTGGTCACAACGTTCAGCTCGCGATAAGTCGCCGCAGGGCGGCGCTCTTGCTGGGCGCCGGGATCGGTTGTCGGGCGCGGTCGAGCGACGCTGGGGGCACGACGAAGTACTCGCCGCCGCGACGTGTGACCCTCCACCCGTTGTCGTGCACGAGCAGATGATGATGTCGGCAGAGCAGTACCCCGTCCGCGATGTCTGTCTTGCCGAAGTCTCGCATCCACTCATCGATGTGATGTGCCTCGGTCCACGATGGTGGACGGTCACAGTCCGGGAAGCGACACCCACCGTCGCGAGCAGCCATGCCGATGCGTTGCCGTCGGTTGAAGAGTCGTTGATCCCGTCCCACGTTCACCGCCTGGCCGTTCGAGTCGAACAGGATGGGAACGATCCCCGAGTCGCAGATATGCCGCTCGACCGTCTCGATGCTCACCGCGTCGGGCTGGCCTTCGATGCGGCCCACGCCGGCCCGGCGGCTGAGGTCGCGTTCGGTGACGAGCACCTGCACAACAGCACCACGCCTGCCCAGCACATCGCCGGGATCGGTACGGGTCGCGATGCGGATCAGCTCGACGAACGAGTCGACGGCGAGCTGTTCGGTCGTGCGCGGATCATGAGCCACCGCCTCGGCGCGTGCCGCTTCCGTCGGGTCGACAAATCGCGGTCCACCTCGACGGGGCGATGTCGCCGCATCGTATGCTCCGACGACGATGGCTGCCGACTCCGGATCGAGCAGACCGTGTATGCGCGTCATGCCGTCACCTTGACGCGTCAGGTGCAGATACCGTCGTTCGCGCAGCAGGCTCTCCCGCTCGCGCACGCCGTCTTCATCGATCTCGGCCCGCAACTCGCGGGCACGATTTGTGAGTTGCTCGACGGTCATCGATGCGGCATCGCGAAGAAGCTTCTCGGCCGCCTCGGTGAGGGCAGCGGTGAGTGCGGTCGGGTCGAGGGCGGTTTCGAGCGATCCGAGCCCGGCCTGTATGGCGTCTGCCGCAGCGATCGAAAGCCGGCCCGCCGCCACCTCGCGCGCGACCCCGACGAGCCAGGGCACGGTCGCATCGGCGCCGTCGTCGGCCGCGGGATCGGAGCCGGCCGCCGCATCCATCGCACCTGCGACCAACGAGCCGACTCTGACAAGCGTCTGCGCCTCGCGCGCGGTGGCGCCCGTGATGCGTTGAACGAGTATCTGAGGCGTGCGAGCACCGAGTCGCTGTGCTAGCCCGTCGTGCCCGAGCTCGACCCGCGAGCGATGCGCCACTTCGGCGGCTAGCGCGGCCATCGCGGTGTCGACCCGCCGCCGGATCTCGGCCAGCTGCCGCTGCGCGGTGAGCAAGCCGTCATCTGCGAACCGGTCGACGGCAGGCGTCGCGAAGCTCACCGAGGTATCGGTGAGGGTGGCGAGCCAGCCGGCGGGAAGCATGTCAACATTTTGTCAAGATTCGAACGTATGTTCTAGATGCTGAGCGATGTTCGTGGACAAGTCATGCCAAGAGAGGTTGTGGAGGAGGGGTGCCCCACCCCCACGCCCGCACGGCCGCAGAACGATGGTGCCCAACGCGCTGCTCGGCCGGGTGACGAGCGTCTACAGGTTCCTCGCCGTCGGGGCGATGCCGCTCGGCGCGCTGTTCGGCGGGCTCATCGCCCGCGGCTTCGGCGTGACGGCGCCCTTCTGGGCGGCGGGGGTCGGCCTGATCGTGCTCGCGATCGGGATCGCGCCGTTCCTGCGCACGTCGAAGATCCGCGCCATCCCGCCCGGTGACCCGGTGGTCGACGGCCCGCCGGTGCCCGGCGCTGCTATCGACTAGAGCGGCCGAGGGGCAGGATGGTCGCGTGACCGACCTCGACCTCAGCGCGTTCGATGCGGCGGCGGCCGAACCCGACGCGCTCGCCGAGGCGGAGAAGCGCCTCCGCACGGGCCCGAAGAAGTGGGCGGCGTGGTCCCGTCGCCCGGAGGCACTCGCGCGCGTGCTCGCCTTCGCCCGCGACAACGCCCTCGAGTTCTCGCCGGAGTCGACGGCGCGCGACTTCCACGGCCTGGTCTGGGACGAGGGCACCACCTACCGGCTCGAGCACGTCTGGCCCGCCGAGGTGAAGGGCGCGCGCCCCGATGGCCCCGACTACGGCACCGTCGGTCGCGCCGATCGCAACGGCGCGATCCACAGCACCGGCACCGGCTACCTGGCGATCCGGCTCGACCGCAAGCTGCCGCACATCGTGCTCCAGCGCCGCCGCGGCGCGCATGTTCTACGCCGGCGACGGCCCCGAGCTCGAGCTCGAGGGCGACTTCGGCAAGCACTTCGAGCTGCACGTTCCCGCGGGGTATGAGCGGGACGCGCTCTACGTGCTGACTCCGGATGTGATGC
The DNA here is from genome assembly GCA_963730045.1 of uncultured Actinomycetota bacterium. GTDB lineage: Bacteria > Actinomycetota > Actinomycetes > Actinomycetales > Microbacteriaceae > JBDSKH01. The sequence goes on from CAVSPQ010000006.1 coordinate 615,219, forward strand.
AGGTACTCATCGACGAGGCCGCCGACCGCCGGGTCGAGATCGTCGATGACTAGCTGTTCGTCTTCGGCGATCGTGTGGACGTCACCGACCCCGCCGTCCACGCCCGCATGCACCGCATCACCGCGGCGATCGCCGCACAGATCGTGCCGCAGACCGATGGGTACCGCGACGAGCGGGTGCGCCGCGATCCGGAGCGGCCCCTCGCGGTCAACAGGGTCGCTCCCGCGGGACGCCGCCTCCGCCCGGCGATCTGGGTGCCGGGCGTGCTGCTCGCTATCGTGATCGTCGCGGTGTTGTTCTGGGGTCGGATCGCGGCGGTGTTCAGGGCTAGCCGGGCTGGGCTAGTCGGCAGGGCTCGCCGACTGGCTAGCTGGCTCGCCGACTGGGCTAGCCGGCCGGGGCGAACGCGCGGGCGAGCAGATCCGCGAGCAGGGATAGCGCCGGGAGGGGCTGGCGCGTCGCCGGGCGGGGAGTCGAGCGCCGGGTCATAGATGCAGACGTCGATGCCGCGCACGCTCGGGTGCGCGAGCAGCGGCTGCAGGAGTGCGACGAACTCGTCCGGATGAAGACCGCCCGGCTCGGGGCTGTCGACCGCGGGGAGGAACGCCGGATCGATGACGTCGGCATCCACGTGCACCCACACGTCGGTCGCGCCGGCCGCCAGGACGGCGTCGAGCGCGTGCGCCGAGGCCACGGGCGGGGTGGCGGCGCGAACATCGTCGACCGTCATCACGGTCGGGAAGGGCAGAGCGTGCGGCACCTCACTCGGGTCGTGCAGGCCCAGCACGGCGACGCGACTGTCGTCGATCAGCGGCCCGCGCCCCTCGAGATCGGTGAGCGCGTGGCCACCGCGACCCGTCACCACGGCGAGCTCCTCGCCGGCGAGGGCGTCGACATGCGGCGCATTGCCCGGATGCCGGAAGTCGCTGTGCGCATCGATGAACACGAGCCCCGGTGTGCCGATCCGCGCAAGCGCCAGTGCAGGCCCCAACAGGATGCTGCAGTCGCCTCCCAGCACGAGAACGGTGCCGCTGTGGTCGAGACAGCGATCCGACCCGGTCCGCCAGCTCGACCGTGAAGCCGGAGATCGCGGCAGCGTTATACGGCTCCGTCCCGGCTCCCACCCCGACAGATCGTAGGCCGGGGCCTCGACGGCGCCCGCGTCCGTGACCGGGGTGCCCACCGCATCCCGGATCTTCTCGAGCAGCCCGGCCGCACGCACGGTCGCGGCCAGCCTGTCGACGCCCGAGATCGCGCCGCCCGGCCCCGGCCGCAGCCCCAGGTTCGACGGAGCATCGAGCACGACGACCTTCATGCCGCCAGTGTGCCCGTCGCGACCGACGCGGGATCAGTCGTATGCGTCCGCGCATCGCTGGGATCGACTCAGGCCATCGTGCAGCTGGCACCCAGGCGCCAGATGCTGCGACGATCGAGCGCGAGGTCGCTGACCGGCGCCGACCAGCCGGTAGTCGGGGCGAGCGACGGGTGCCGCATTGCGAGCTTCTCGGCCTTGCGTCGGCTGATCTCGACGACCTCCGCGGCAGCCGATCACGAGGGTGGGCAGCAGCAGGCCGGGCGGTACCGCAGACGTCGCGAACACCGCAATGCCGGCATGTGGCATTCAGATCGCACGCGACCTCTGCACCGTCGTGCATCGCGAAATACGGGCGTCGTGGGCCGGCATGCTCTTCTGCGAGTAGCAGCACGCGATCAGGCGCATCGGTGCATCCCAGCCCGGTCGCGGCGCGGAGTGATCGCGGTAACGCAGCGGCGAGTTCGGCGACTGCCCGTCGCGTATGACTCAGGTGATTCACGCGCGAATGCACTCGTTGCACGACAGACGCCGGCAGTCGCGTGCTCCCTGCATGGCTCGGCTCGATCGGGCGATCGTGCACCCGACTCCGCAGGCGCCAGACATGCGTCTGACCGAGCGCGACATCGCCGCGATCCGCGCGATGGAGCTGCGGGTCGAGCCCGACGCCCGAAGGCGCGGCATCCCGCTGCTGGCGCCGCGTCCTGCACCGCCCGCCGCCGCTCCCGTTCGAGTAGCCACCGCGCGGCAGGCGGCCTCCGCATCCCAAATAGGATCGACCCATGGCCAAGCCCGAACTCATGGACTTCGACAAGGCGCTCGAGCTGTTCGAGCCGGTGCTCGGGTTCGAGGTGCACGTCGAGCTGAGCACGCAGACGAAGATGTTCAGCGACGCCCCCAACCCGGCCGCCGCGGGCGCCCCGGCCAGCGCCCCGCCGAACACGACGATCACCCCCGTCGACCTCGGCCTCCCGGGCAGCCTCCCGGTCGTCAACGAGAAGGCCGTCGAGTACGCCATCAGCCTCGGCCTCGCGCTCGGCTGCGAGATCGCGCCCGCGCTCGCACGTTCTCCCGCAAGAACTACTTCTACCCCGACCTCGCCAAGAACTACCAGATCAGCCAGTACGACGAGCCGATCGCGTTCGAGGGCTCCGTCGAGATCGAGCTCGAGGACGGCACGCTCATCACGCGTCCCGATCGAGCGCGCGCACATGGAGGAGGACGCCGGCAAGCTCACCCACCTCGGAGGCGCAACCGGCCGCATCCAGGGCGCCGACGCATCCCTCGTCGACTACAACCGCGCGGGCGTGCCGCTGGTCGAGATCGTGACGAAGCCGATCTACGGCACCGAACACAAGGCCCCGGATGTCGGCAAGGCCTACGTGGGGACGATCCGCGACATCGTGCGCGCCCTCGGCATCAGCGAGGCGCGCATGGAGCGCGGCAACCTCCGCTGCGACGCGAACGTGCTCCTGCGCCCCCGCGGGCAGGAGAAGCTCGGCACCCGCACCGAGACCAAGAACGTGAACTCGATGCGCTCGGTCGAGCGGGCGGTGCGCTACGAGATCCAGCGGCAGGCGGCGATCCTCGCCAAGGGCGGAACGATCACGCAAGAGACCCGCCACTGGCACGAAGACACCGGCACCACCTCCGCCGGCCGCCCCAAGTCGGACGCCGACGACTACCGCTACTTCCCCGAGCCCGACCTGCTGCCGATCGAGCCGTCGGCCGAGCTGATCGAGAAGCTGCGCGCCGAGCTGCCCGAGGCGCCGGCGGTCATGCGCCGCCGCCTCAAGTCCGACTGGGGTTTCACCGACGCGGAGTTCCGCGACGTCGCTGAACTCGGACCTGCTCGTCGAGCTCGTCGAGACCGTCGCCGCTGGCGCGTCACCCGCTGCCGCCCGCAAGTGGTGGACGGGCGAGATCGCCCGCCTCGCAAACGCTCAGGATGTCGAGCCGGCTTCGCTGATCAGCCCGGCTTCGGTGGCGGCGGTCGTCAAGCTCGTCGACGACGGAGTCGTCAACGACAAACTCGCCCGTCAGGTCATCGAGGGTGTCATCGCCGGCGAGGGAACCCCCGAGGAGGTCGTCGCTGCGCGCGGACTCAAGGTGGTCTCGGACGACGGAGCCCTCATCGCGGCCATCGACGCCGCGCTCGCGGAGCAGCCCGACGTGCTCGAGAAGATCCGCGAGGGCAAGGTGCAGGCGGCTGGCGCCATCATCGGTGCCGTGATGAAGGCGATGGGTGGGTCCGCGGACGCGGGGCGCGTGCGCGAGCTGGTGCTGGAGCGGGCGCAGAGCTAGGGCCGGAGCCTCGTCTCAGCCGAGGAACGCATGAGCTATCGCTGCCCGGAGCATCGTCGAAGCTAGCCCGTATGCCCCCATCTTGTCTCCTGTATCTCGTTCCCATTTGCCAAATTCCGAAAGCGCCGGTAGCGAGTTGGGATGTCCAAGCTTGGTGTTTCGGAACTTGCCGAGGTCGCGTGAACGGTCAATCCAGTCTGAGTCAAGTCCGAACACTGACGCTGCATTCTCGATGCGAAGGCTCGCATATTTTAGGTCCAGCCGATTGAGAGCATCATTTGCGGCGCGAATCGCAGCAGCCTGCTTCTTGGCTGTGCTCTTCTTATTTAGGGCTGTCCGTAGCGAGCCAGCTATAGCCTCCCGCTGTGCCTCGAAGTCGTCTGGTGGCACCGACTCAACCGTTGCAGCACAGGCCTCGAGAACTTGATAGAACGCCAGAACAGCGCTGGCAGCCGTCGGGCTGCCGGCGGCGTAGTCCCCGTACTGGACACCGCGGTAGAAGACCTCGGCGGCTACCGAGAGTTTCGAATCGGATTTGATCGCTTCTAGGATCTGACGAACCTCTTCAAGTCGTTCCGGCGCGAGGGCATCCTTCGGAAACGCCGCCGTCTTGACAACGCCCGAAGGAGATTCGCCGGTCGAACCGTCGTCCGCTCCCCAGAGTTGAACTCGGTACGGATTCTTGGTGCCGCCAGCCGATAGGGCCGCGACAATATAGGGAACATCATCCGACGCCACTTGGTCGATGGCCTTGTCCGAACTAGTGGCCACAACGTCGGAGATCACGACCCAACAATCCGATACCACTCGCATAGTCGGCGCAGATGCCGCGAAGTAGGTGAGGTCGCTGTTCCAGTTGAGCACGGGCGAGGTCGGGGGCCCAGTCGGACGGTAACCCTTTGGTCCCGGACCCACCAGCGCGCGACCGATGGTGACGTCCGTAAGAGGGAGGTCAGGCCCGGTTAGGCGCGCCCAGACGCGCCAGGATTTGGCTTCGTCCGTCGGCTTCACTGGCATTGGCGTCTTTCGCAACAGGAATGGGATGATTACGGGCTTGCACCTACTCGCCTAGCCCGCGATGGTGTAGGCAACTTCCAACGCAGACTCGATTTGACTACGAATAGTTCGAAGTGTCGCTTCGGCGGAGGCTTTCAGCTTTAGCTTCTCCGAGGCTCATCTGCCCCAGTCACGGGCGACCAGTTCGTGGCCGGCCGGCCAATTCCTCGACCTCAGGCGGTCACCACCGCCTTTGCGATGGTCGGATTGCAGGCCAGGCGTTCGACTTCACGCTGTCCGCGTCGGGAAATCCGTCGACTGTATCCAGATAGAGCTTGCGGTCCACGAGGTCCTCGATCGCCTTTCCTGCTGGAAGCTGCATCACGTGCGTGGCCGGGACGTCGTTCTGAAGCAACTGCTTACGCATCTCGCGGCCGCTGGCGTCACCGTCCACGAGGTAGCACGTAATCAACGCCACCTTCCCAAGATCTCGGGGATCGACATGTTGGAAAGCCCGAACGCTACTTGGAAGTCCAGTTCCTTTCCGCTGTGACTATTGCGGAGGATTGTCGGGAGGAGAATCATCTCGCTCACGCCTTCGGTAAGTACCGCTCTGCGAAATGCAGAGAACGCCGCAACCTCTGCACCCATCGCGAATAGCAAGCGCGAGAACCCACTCACCTCGCTCGTCCAAAACTTATCCTCGAGTTCGCTGTGGCTCGAGTTGATCGCCGAGCGCGCAACTATGCGGATGCCTCGACCCATGTCCATCGGTAGACATCCAGGGGAGTGAGTGGTGTACAAGACTTGACTCACTTTTAGGTCAACCGTTAGTACCCGAACGAGATCGGCTTGAGCGTCGTAATGCAGGTTCCGTTCAGCCTCGTCGATCATCAGGATCGGGGGAACATCCGGTTCATTCGCAAGTACGAACGAAACCACTGCGAGGAACGCGAGAAGACCATCGCTTCGCCAGCCGACTGGCGTCCGGTGATCTCCGCCGTCTAGTTCGTAATGTTCACCTCAAGGAGACCCGACTGGTTGACTGCGATCTCAGGAGCGAGATCCGCCTGCGACCACATCGGCTGAACACGCTCTTGCAGGCGCTTGTTGGTTCTTCCCTCAAGCGATCGGATTGTCGCCGCGTTCTTCGCCTCAACGGCGGCCCAGATCTCCTCACACGTGGTTCCCGCGACGTCAGACAGGTTGACCTCAGACCCCTCGGAGGCTTAGCGCGGAGCTCCTCATCGCTCAGGTCGTATTCGCTTGGTAGATCCCGATCGGCCTCGGCAAACAAGAGGAACTGGGGCACTCTGGCCTCGAGAAGAACTCGCACCTGCGTAGTTGGGTCGTCCAGAGGAGACGCTGCCACGAGGGTCTCAAGAGCTTCGGCCGCCTTTAGCAGTCTCCCAGCGATCTGCTTGTCACGATGCGCCAGACCCATGCCGTCGTTTGCACGCTCCCGCAGCTGTGACGCGATTTCGCCGAGCCGTGCTGCGGCCGCCGATCCCCACGAGTCTGGTATTGCGATTACCGCGGCTTCAGCCATAAGAGTCCTCGCGTTCGGCAAGTCCGAGTCATCGCCCAGCCAGGTCGGCGTTTCGCGGAAATCCGCTGCTACCTCCACTACATGTCTTGCACGATCAAACGGGGCTGGTCTATGGCCGAGCTCTGGCGAGAACTCAGTTAACAGGGAGCCGTCTAGCTTCTTTGAGACTCGAAACTGGCGCTGTTCAGTTCAATCTTTGTATCGGAGTCAAGCCCAAGGCTTGCGATATCTGCCAGGTCGTCGGGACTCAAGGCGAAGAAGGCACGAACGACCATCGTGGCGTCGCTGGGGGGATCCGTTCGGCTGGCTGCAGTTGCGGGCAACGCAGTCCCGGCCTGCCCTAGCCATTCGAGGCCCCGAAGCACCGACGTCTTGCCGGCTTCATTGGGGCCAACAAAGGCATCGTGTGCCCGTCGACATTGCATGACGCTTGGGCAAGTCGCTTGTAACCGTTCGGTTGCCACCTTCTTTAGTCGCACTCGGTGCCTCCTGCTCAGATTATGGCAGGAACGGTGATGTCGACTCAGGTTGCACGCATCGAAGCCAATTACGCCGCCGCCCGCCGCGCGAACGCCAACCACCCCGCCAGCCCGATCAGCACCGCCCCGCACACGCGATCGATCCACACCGCGCCGCGCGCTCGCAGCAGACGCATCGCCTGTGAGCCGAGCAGCGCGTACGCGAACATGATCGTGAAGTCGATCGCGCAGAACACGAGACCGATCACGACGTACTGCAGCACCTGCGGCTGCGACGGCACGATGAACTGCGGCAGCAGGGCGCCGACGAAGAGGTAGCCCTTCGGGTTCGTCACCGCGACGAGGAACGCACGCATGAACACAGAACGGCGCGATCCGCGCGGATCGGAGTCCGCATCCACGTGCGCGAGCTTGCCCTTCGAGAGCAGCATCCGGATCCCGAGGTAGACGAGGTAGGCGACGCCGATCCACTTGACGACGAGAACGCGACCTCCGATGCCATCAGCAGCGCGCCGAGGCCGAGGGCGACCGCCGTGACGAGGACGACGTCCGACGCGACGGCGCCCAGCATCCCGAACACGGCTCGGCGGGTGCCGAAGCGCGAGCCGTTCGAGAGGGCGAGCAGCACGGTCGGACCGGGGATCACGATCGCGACGGCGGCGACGATGGCGAATGCGGCGATGGTGGCGAGCTCCATGAGAGCAGAATCTACGCGACCCCGACCCACAGTCCATCGCGCGCGCGGGTCATCGCGACGTAGAGCTCGCGCCGGATGAGGTCGTCCGCGCCGTCAGCTTCCGACAGCGTCGGGTCGACCCGCGGCGGATGCGGTGAGGAGCGACTTCGGCGCTTGGGCGACCAGCACCTGTTTGAACTCAAGGCCCTTGGCGCGCTTGACGGTACCGACCCTGACTGCGTCGACGCGTTCTCCGTTGTAGCTTTCGAGATTGACCGACGGAATGCCCGCGCGGCCGAGGCTGCGGATCAGAGAATCGACTTGGCGCTTGTACAGCGCTAGCACGCCGATATCCCCGGCCGACGTGGTGCCGTCGGAGATCAGTTCCTGGATGCGATCGACGAGCCGCGCATCATGTTCGGCCGGCGTCGGGAACGGAATGACCTGCGGGCGCTGCCCGTGCCGGGTGAACTCCGCGATGTCGCTGGACTCGCGCCCGCCCTCGATGTCGGTGAACCTGTCGCCCGCCACGATGGTCGAGGCGAAGGAAGCGATCTCGGCGGTGTTGCGGTAGTTGCGTGACAGCACCACGCCGCGTCCGGCGATCGAGATGCCGAGCTCCGACAGCGTGTATCCACCCGTGTAGATGGACTGTTGCCCGTCACCGATCAGGTTGAAGGCATCCGGTGCGTTGCCGACAAGGCCGTGCAGCAGTCGCACCATCGAGCAGGAGAGGTCTTGAGCCTCATCGATGATGACGGCGCTGTAGGCGTTCGAATGAACGACCGAGACGAGGGCGGCGGCATTGTTGACGACGTCTTCGAAGTCCCAGACACGTTGGCGCTGCAGCTCGCGTTCGTACGCCTCGAACAGTTGCCACACCTCCGCGCGCTTCTCGACCGTCAGCCGACGTGAGCGGCCGGCGCGAGAGCATGCCTGATACTCCTTGAGCGAAACGAGCGCACGACCCTTGATGACCTTGCACACCTCGTCATGCCAGTAGTTCGGGCTCGGGTCCGATCGCTGAGCGTCGAACGCTTGCCGACGGTCCGCCACGCGTGGTTCCACGCTTGATCGGCTGCTTCCGGGTCGAGCAGGGACCGCACCCCGGCCGCGCGCAGTGTCGACTGGGCGAAAGCGTGGACGTTCACGAACTCGACGCGATCGGCGATCTCCGGTGCCATCCGGCGCATCAGGGACTGAGCACGGCGGGCAGCGTCTTGACGTAAGTCGTCACGAGCACCTTGCCAGGGAGGGTGCGGGCCAGGTGAGCAGCTCGATGCAGGCCGACGACCGTCTTGCCGGTACCAGCTGCGCCACGGATGCGGCTCGGGCCGCTGAAGCTCCGGCGAATCAGACGCGCCTGGTCGGGGTGCAGAAAGCTCATCCACGATTCGATGGGCTCGCGGAGCATCCCCTGCACGACGATGTCGTTGACCTCGTCGGTGCTGAACAAGGCTGGGTGATCGGCTTCGATCGATGGCTCGAGAATCGGGATCGGCGATGCTGGAGGCCGGTGTCTGCTCGGCGTTCGCGTACGGAGGAAAGTGCTCCTCGACGGCACGTAGAACCATCGCCACGTGCGCCTGATCGAGACGATCATGTTGCCGGCTGATGAACCTCGCGGCGTCGGGGAGAGACAGGATTTCGACCCCGTTGATCGTGCCGCGCACGTCGGTGCGATTCGTGAACACCGCGAGCGCATGGATCTCGCCGGCCGGAAGCCCGATCTCTGACAGATCCTTCTGGCACTCGTCGACGAGACGGCTCAGATTGTCGAATCGATCGGTGACATCGTCTTGGCCTTGATAGATCCGCTGCTGGCCGCCGACGTCGATGATCTCGACGTCGCGCCAGTCCTTCGCATCGACGATGAAGACTCCGGCCGGCCCGACGACGACGAAGTCGACCTGAGCCCTTGTGCCGCCCGGCCACTTGCGGTCGGCCAGTATCGTGTAGCCGCTCGACTCGATCGGGCGAAGTGCGGTGTGCAACTCCTGCTCGCTGCGTTCGGCGATACCGAAGTTGCGCGCGTCGTGACTCAAAGCAGTCAGGACTTGGGAGATCGCTTTCGCAGCGCGCTCTGCATCGCGAGCAAGCGTGCCTGCTGACCCTCCGGCTACCATGCGAGCCCCCTGTGGCCACGTAGTCGTGGTATCCGCTCACATTCTTGCTCGCTGCGCTTGTCAGCGGCAGTGGCCAGTTCGGGGGTCGGCGCTCTGCCCGACGATCAACCCAGCAGTATGCCGAACACCCGCCGCAGCTCGTCCTCGCCGGCGACCACGTCATCCATCGATCGGAAATGCACGACCCGCCTGCCGTCCTCGAAGTCGCCCTCGAGCAGCGGGCTCTCGATCGTCGGCGCCAGCGGGTGATGCACGATCAGCAACAGCTCCTCGTCGTACCGCACCATGAACGTCGCCACGTCGACGCCATCGTGGTGGTAGCTCGGAGCGTTCCACTTGATGCGCTCCGCTCAGCCCGTCGATCGAGTTCAGGATGCTGCGCAGCGCTTCCAGCTCGGCCGCGAGCGGGTGAGAGAAGTCGGCCAGCCATTCGTCGACGGTCGGAGTCTTCGCCATGTCACCGAGTCAACCAGCACCCGCCCGATACGACGCCGCAAAGAGTGCCTACGCCGGACGCACCGGCGTCGCCGACCAGCTCCTGCGCCGCCACAGGATGACCGCCGTCGTGATCTGCCACGCGGCAAAGGCGGCGACGAGCAGGGGTCGGACCCGAAAGCCGCTTCTCGACATTCCGGGCGTGATCAGGCCGCTGACCGCTCCCCGCCCGATTCGTCCGACTCATCGGGAACCCTCAGGCGCAAAGCCATCGGCTCGATGCGGCACTCGAAAGAGACGGCGTGTCCGAACGGGTCGCCGTCGAGTTCGACCAGCTCCGGGCGGCTGAGCTTCACCTGGAGCAGCTTGACCTGGTGGTAGTCGACCGCGTCCACGTCGAGGCCGTCAGAGTCCCTGCCGATCCCGAGACGTTTGACGATGCCGTTCTCGAGGAAGATCTTGACGAAGAGCCCGATCCACCCCCGGATGCTCTCCGGGGTCAGCACGACGACATCCAGTAGTCCGTCGTCGACCGCGGCATCGGGCAGCAGCAGGATCTGGGCGGGCAGCGAACCGCAATTGCCGACGACGATCCCCTCGGCCCTGGTCGAACGCGTGCCGCCCGCATCGAGGCGATACCGCACGCGCAGCGGATTGCGCGTGCGAAGCGTCGCAACGAGCGCCTTCGCATACGCGAGCCAGCCGACCTTCGCCTTGAGTTCCTCGTCGGTGTTGGACATGATCTTGGCGTCCAGTCCGACCCCGCCCATCACCAGGAAAGCCAGCTCGTCGACGGAGCCGTCGTCGCGGTGGATGCTCATCACGGCAACGTCCACCATCCGCTCCGTGCCGGCGTACGCGGTGTGAAGCGAGTGCTCCATGTCGTCGAGCGTGAGCTTGAGGTTGCGGGCGAGGAGGTTTCCGGTGCCAGACGGGAGCAGGCAGAGCGCGGCATCCGTCCCTCTGACCACTTCTGCAATCTCGCGGATCGTCCCGTCGCCGCCCGCGGCGATCACAACGGTCGCACCGGCGTCGAGCGCCTCCCGCGCCTGGCCGCCACCCGAGTCGTCTTCGGTCGTCTCGAACCAGAGCGTGGTCCAGCCATGTGCCGCACGCTCCTGGGCGACGGCGGCCTTCAGATCAGCAGCCTCGACCTTCACCGGGTTGTAGATGACGGCGGCGATGCCAGACGAAGAGGGGGCCATCTCGCGATGCTATCCACGCCGGCGAAAACGGCGGCAGGGTTGACATCCGTGCCCGTACGGCACCTAATCTTCACGCATGGCACCTCCCAAAGCACTCCGCGCGGCCCGCAAGGCCCGGCGCCTGCCGGTGGTGCGGTTTCTGGCGAGGGGCGGTTTCGCCGTCAACGGTCTGGTGCACGCCGTCATGGGCTACCTCACGATCTCGGTCGCGACAGGTTCATCGGCGCAGGCAGACCCTTCTGGCGCTTTCGGGCAGATCGCGGCAACTCCCGGAGGGGTGTTCGTGCTGTGGGCGGTGACGATCGGCCTGGCGGCACTCGGCATCTGGCTGATCCTCGGAGCGGTCCTCATCCGGCCGCAGGACTCGAAGAGGCGCGCTCTGCAATTGGTCGTCGAAGCCGGGAAGGGTTTGGCGTACCTCGTCCTCGCCGCCGTGGCCACCGCGTTCATTCGCACCGGCGTTTCGGGCGACTCAGGCGGCGCGACGAATCCGAGCGCGCGTTTGATGGCGATGCCCGGCGGCATCCTCGTCGTCTTCCTGATCGGTGTCGTTGCCCTCGCCGTCGGCTTCTACTTCGTGGGCAAGGGCGTTCTCCGCAAGTTCACCCAGGACATCCAGATCCCATCCGGAACCGCAGGCAAAGCAGTGCTGATCCTGGGCGTCTGGGGCTACGTGTCGAAAGGCATCGCGCTCGCCATCGTCGGAGCACTCTTCATCGCGGCCGTCTTCACCGCCGATACGAGTGCGGCGACCGGCCTCGACGGTGCCCTGAAGTCCCTCCTCGGCCTCCCGAGCGGCCCGCCCATCGTGGGCGTCGTCGGTGCCGGGTTCATCGCGTACGGGATCTACTGTCTCGTCCGGGCAAAGTACGCGCGGCTCTAGTCCCCGGTCACCGACCAAGAAGTGACGGGGCACTCTCGCTCGTCGGTGGATCGCTCTCGCCCTTCACACGCGTCGTCCGCCAGGTGTCGACAGCGATCACCGTGCCGAGGACCGCCAGCGAAAGCGACATCGACGCCATCGCGTCGGTGGCCCAGTGGTAGCCGAGATAGATGCGGCTTACCGCAGCGACCAGGATGAGCAGCGCCGCCCCGACGAATGACAGCACCGCGAGCGCCGGCTTCTGGCGGCGGGAGAACACCAGGTAGGCGATGAGCAGCAGGAAGTCCGACGCACCCATCACGTGACCGGAAGGGAACGAGGGGGTGTAATCCGTGCCGAAGAGCATCCCGTCGACCGGAGGGCGTTCCCTGCCGACGAGCCGAGTCAGGACCTGGATGGCGATGAGACCGAGGAGCAGACCTCCCGCCAGGAGCAGTGGGCGCCAGGCATGCTTGGAGAAGAAGGACCACGCGACGGTGACAACGAGCGCGACGATGGGCAGCACCACCGGGCCGAAGATGACGGCCAACCAGATCATCACCGCAGTGAGGGTGTCGGAACGCAAGGTGCCCATGAAGTCCGCGAAGGGCTGGTCGACGGCCGCGAGGTCTTCGGTGCCCAGCACATCGAAGAGGACAAGCAGGAATGCTGTGATCCCGACCACGAACAGCGCGCCCGCCCACACATAGAGCCCGCGCTTGGTGGCCGCAGGAACGTCGCGCACCTCCACGAGGAACTTCTCGTGGAACCGCCGCATCCGCTCACGCGACCGAGATCGGGTCCGCGTCGATACTCCTGGGGCTGCCACGGTTTCGGATACTAGCTGAAGTGGAGGCTGGCGCCAGCGGGTCGTGATCGGCGCCTCGTCCAGGTAGCGTCGGCTGGGTGACCCAGATCTCGCCCCCGACAGCTCGAAAGGTGACCCATCGCTGGCCATTGATCAGTGGCGCTGTCGCGGTCGCTCTCGCTGGAGCCCTCGGTCTCCTCATTGCGCTGCGCCCCACGCCCTACGCCTTCGAGGTGGCGTGGATGGAGGACATCGTCACGCACCGTCTCCCGGGGCTGGATGTTACGGCGTTCGTGTTCAACTACCTCGGCGGCGGGTGGGTATCTGTCTTCCTGATTCCGATCGGTGGGGGACTCTTGCTCTGGTGGCTGCGGGGGAGGTGGACGGGGATCTACTTTCTGGCTGCGAGCGCGTTGAGCGGGCTGATCGTGCAGATCCTGAAGAACGCATTCGGCCGCGCTCGTCCCGATGATTTTCTCTTGCACATCGGTTCGCCGTCGTTCCCCTCGGGTCATACGGCGAACGCAGCGACTCTCGCCGTCATGCTCGGGCTCATCATCGGTCGGTGGTGGGTGTGGACCCTCGGGGCGGTCTACGCGATCGCGATGGCTCTGAGTCGCACGTACTTGGGAGTCCACTGGGCGACCGACACGTTGGGTGGAATCCTGGTCGGCGCGGGCGCAGCCTTCATACTGTGGGCGCCCCTCGCGAGCCGGATGAAGAGAGAGTGGTCCGACAAGCATCCGGTCGAAGCTGTCGAGCAGGTCAGGAAGCATGAGATCAAGCAAGGTGAGAAGGCGCGGCGGGAAGTAGGTTTCAGCCGGGGCCCCTCGCTGGTTCTCCGTGTCAGCTCGTGGTGGTGGTGCCTGTGGTCCCGCTCCCCGTGGTGCCCGACTCGGTGCCCGACATCTCGTCGTCGTTGGTCATGCCGTCGTCGCTGTTGCCGGCCATGTTCTGGTCGCTCATGTCCCGCTCCTCACTTGTGGTGGACGGGCGCCCCGTACGACGGGGCGCCCTGGACACACCGTAAGCACGGTCGCGAGTTTCCGGGATGGGCTTGACACCCCGCGCTCGAGTTGTTCCACGAGCCTCGCGCAGCACCGCCGCGACCTCCAGCCAGCGCAGCAGGAACGCGGGTTCATCCCGGCGGGTGCGGCGCAGCCAGTGCGTGACTTCTTCGTTGCTCTTGCTCGCGTTGCAGGACCGGCAGGCCGGAACGATGTTGTCGAGCGTGTAGCGACCTCCGCGAGAAAGGGGCAGCACGCAATCCCGTTGCAGCGGCGTGGGGGCGGCAGCGCCACAGTAGGCGCAGCCGCCCCAGGCGAGCTGGATGGCGGTCCACTGCTCGGAGGTCAGGTCGTTGTCGGCGAGGTCCAGGCGGCGTTTGCGTCGCCGGGCCGCACGCACGCGACGACTTCCGCTGACGGCCACGGGCTCAGGGTAACTTCCGTCGACCGTCTGGCGGGTCTGACACGGGGACCTGCACTCGGCGAGGAGGTCGGCCCTGCACCTCAAGCGGGAGTGCTAGCGTCGCGCATACGCCGGACAAGGGAGTTCGCCATGGCCAAGACTGCCTATTCAGTTGATCAGCAGATCGACCGGCTGCGCATCTACAACGTCGTTGCCGGGAGCCTGCACCTGATTCAGGCCATTGGCTTCGCCGTGGTTCTGACGTTGCTCAGCAGTCAGGTGCTGTTCGCCGTGACCGCCGACTACCTCGCTGGCCCTCCCGGATTCCCGGTGCCGCCCGAGCGCGTGACGCTCTTCGAAGTGAACATCGGGATCGGCGTCGTCGCCTTCCTCGCGCTGAGTGCGTTCTTCCACTTCCTCATTTCGAGCCCGTGGTTCTTCGATCGCTATAAGAACGGACTGAAGCAGAACCACAACTACTTCCGCTGGGCCGAGTACTCGCTGAGCTCGTCGATCATGATCTGGCTCATCCTGGCGATCAACGGGGTCACCGACATCGGGGCCCTGTTCGCCGTGTTTGCGGTCAACGCCGCGATGATCCTGTTCGGCGCGCTTCAGGAGAAGTACGAGCAGCCGGGAACGGGCAAGCTTCTGCCCTTCATTTTCGGGTCGATGGTCGGCATCGTTCCCTGGATCCTCATCCTCATCTATTTCCTGCGCCCCGGCAGTGAGAGCGAGGTCGCCGCTCCCGGCTTCGTCGTCGCCATCGTGATCTCGCTCTTCGTGTTCTTCAACACGTTCGCCATCAACCAGTGGCTGCAGTACAAGCAGGTCGGCCCGTGGAAGAGCTACCTGCAAGGCGAGCGCACCTACATCACGCTGAGCCTGGTCGCGAAGACCGCGCTGGCGTGGCAGGTGTTCTCAGGCGCGATCATTCCCGCCTTGACGGGCTGACCGCGTCACCCTCCAAGTTGGGACCTGCATCTCTAACTGCGCAGCTTCAGCCGCCGGTCGTTCGCCTTCGACTTCGGCAGGATGTCGATCACGTCGCCGTCGCGTGACTTCAGGAAGTCGGTGAACGACTTGAAGCCGAGCGACTTCTCCTTGAAGCCGGGGTTCAGCCGCATCATCTGCGACTTCACCTCGCCGTTGGTCTGCCACTCCTCGTCGTTCTTCGCGTCGATGAGCTGCAGCGCGCGGCGCAGCAGGTCGGTCGCCTCGGCCTGATCGGTGGGGGAGTCCTGCGGGTGCGAGAACGTCGGGTGGTTGCCGGGCGCCTCTTCGAGCACCGGGGTCTCGACACGCGGCTTTGCCGCTGCTCGACCGGCGGGTCTGCCGGTTCTCGCCGACCGGCTCCACCGTCGGCTTCACGACGCCCGGCACCTCGTCGTAGTCGGTGAACTCGTCACACGCTGCGACAAGGGCTCGGGATGTGGCGCCGGCCACCCCGATCCCGACCACGAAGCGGCCGAGACGTTTGGCCCGCTGCGCGAGTGCGATGTAGTCGGAGTCTCCGGCCACGATCACCACATGCGTGATGTCGTCGAGCCTGAAGAGGTCGTCCACCACATCCACCGCCAGCCGGATGTCGCCGCCGTTCTTCGATCCCGCCGTGTTGAAGAGCTGGGTCAGGTCGACGGCCCGGTCGATCAGCTGACGCGAGTAGCTCGAATTGGCGGGCGCCGACCAGTCGGCGTAGGCGCGGTTGACGACGATCGACCCGAAGCTGGACGCGTAGTCGAGAATCGCCCCGATATCCACTCGCGCCTGCTCGAGCTTGGCCGGGATGCCTTCGGCAGCCGCCGCGGCGCCGCGACCCCCAGCACCGGTGGTCCCACCCGCCATGGAGAAGTTGCGGGCGGAGTCGTTGGTCCAGGCGGCGCGACCGTACAGCTGGTTGTACCGCGAGACCACGATGTTGTCGAAGTCGATGTAGACGGCGACGCGGGGATTGCTGAGGTCGGCCATGTGCTCGAGCCTACGCGGGCGGGATTCGCTTCAGACGCTGCCCGACGCGGTGTTCCAGCAACGAGACACCCCACCCGACTGGGATGACGGGTCGGCCAGCCATTCGGCCGACCCGAAGTCCGTACTTTCGCCCGATACGCCGCGCTCGCCGCCCCGCCAGCCTGAGTACGTGACTACACAGCAGACCGCGCCCCCGGCATCCACCCGCCCGCCCGCGCAGCCGGCCGCGCCATCTGGCTGCTGCCGGTCGGGTTCATCCTGCTGAGCCTGGTGCCCGTCATCGCGGGGGCGATGCGGCTCACCGAACTGACGCTCGGCGCCGAGATCACCGACGGAAATGCGCGATTCTTCGCCAACCCCCTCCCGGTCGTCGTGCACATCATCGGCGCGACCGTGTACAGCATGCTCGGCGCATTCCAGTTCGTGCCGCGACTCCGACGCGGCCGGCCCAGCTGGCACCGGATCGCGGGCCGCATCCTCGTTCCTGCCGGCGTTCTCGCCGGCCTCTCCGGCATGTGGCTGGCGCTCTCCTACCCGCGACCCGAAGGGGATGTCATCGTCAGGCTGGTGTTCGCGACCCTGATGGTGGGCAGCATCCTGCTCGGTCTTCTGGCGATTCTCCGGCGCGACATCCCCAGGCACCGGGCCTGGATGATGCGCGGGTACGCGATCGGCATCGGCGCCGGCACCCAGTTGTTCGTCTTCCTGTTCGCCGGCATCTTCGCGGGCGAACCGGACGAGACGATGACCATCGTGCTGATGGCAGCCGCCTGGGTGATCAACCTGGCCGTCGCCGAGATCGCGATCCGCCGCCGGTCCGTAGCATGAGGGGCATGATCGGGCGACTGCGTTCGGTGTGGAACGCGCCGGCCGCGTCGCCGGCCCCGCCGAAGCGGGTGTGGCGCGACTGGGTGCTCATCGCCGTGCTGCCGTTGCTCGCCGTATTCGAAGGCCTGGTGCGCACCGACGTGCCGAACGCTGCCGCGGCGGTCGTCATCCTGATCGTCATGGTGCCGACGCTGCTCTGGCGCCGCACGCGCCCGCTGCTGATGGTCGTGATCTCGTTCGGGCTCATCGGGCCTCTTCCACCTGGTGACCGGGCACGAGCTGCAGCTCTACTCGGGCGCCTTCCTGTTGCTGCTGATCTACTCGGTGTTCCGCTGGGGCTCGGGACGCGCGATCGTCATCGGCCTGGCCATCGTGATCGCGTCCACCCTGGCATCCACGCTCGTCCGCCGTTCGATGCCTCGAACCTGATCGGCGGCTTCGCCATTCGTCGCCGTGATCGGCTTGCTGGGGTTGCTCCTCCGCTTCAGGGCGGGGTCCCGGATGCGGGAGCTCGACCGCGCGAAGTCGAACGAACGCGACGGAGCTGGCCCGCGATCTGCACGACACCGTCGCGCACCACGTGTCGGCGATCGCGATCCAGGCGCAGGCCGGACTCGCGACGGTCGGCACGAATCCGGATGCGGCGACCGCGGCCCTGCGCGTCATCGAGGCGGAGGCGTCGCGCACGCTGACCGAGATGCGCTCGATGGTGCGCGTGCTGCGCAACGACGACTCAGCGGACCTCGCTCCGGCCCACACGGTCGCCGACCTGCGCAACCTCGAGCGACGGTCCGGTCACGGTGGACCTCGATCGGCGACGTCGACGGCGTGCCGGCGCCGGTCGCTGCCGCCGTCTACCGGATCGCGCAGGAGTCGGTGACCAACGCCCGGCGACACGCGCGCGGGGCGACCCGCATCGACGTGAAGGTCTCGGTCGCGGACGAGCGGGTGCGCCTGACCGTGCACGACGACGGGGCAGCAGGCGCGGCCGGCGCGGCGGGCTACGGCATCACGGGCATGACCGAGCGCGCGGCGCTGCTCGGCGGGACCTGCACCGCGGGCCGGGATCCGGACGGCGGCTGGACCGTCACCGCCGAGCTGCCGGTCGCGGGAGCGGCTCGATGACGACCGGCCCTGCTATCCGGGTGCTCATCGCCGACGACCAGGAGCTGGTGCGCACCGGGTTGCGCACGATCCTCGACGCGCAGGACGGCATCGAGGTCGTGGGCGAGGCGGTCGACGGATCGGAGGCCGTCGACCTCGCGCACGTCGCTGCGTCCCGACGTGTGCCTCTTCGACATCCGGATGCCGCGGCTCGACGGACTCGAGGCGACCCGCCTCCTCGCGGGGCCGGGCGTCGAGGACCCGATGGCCGTGGTCGTGATCACGACGTTCGATCTCGACGAGTACGTGTACGCGGCGCTGCGGGCGGGCGCTCGCGGCTTCCTGCTGAAGGATGCCGGGCCCGCGCTGCTCGCCCAGGCGATCCGTGCGGCCGCCGACGGCGAGGCGCTCATCGCCCCGAACGTCACCGTGCGGCTGCTCGAGGCGTTCGCCCAGCAGCCGCAGCCGGGCGGTTCCGACGCACAGTCGCCGGCGCAACCGACCGAACCGCTGACCGCGCGCGAGAGAGGAGGTCGCGGCCACCGTCGCCCGTGGCCTCAGCAACAGCGAGATCGCGGCGGAGCTGCACATCACCCTCAGCACCGTGAAGACCCACCTCGCGAGCCTCATGACCAAGCTCGGCGTGCGCAATCGCGTCGAGATCGCGATCTGGGCGCTCGGGCGCCCGAACCGATGAAGGAGCAGCGACATGACCGACGACCGAGAAGCCGCCGACCGTCCCGCCGCGCTGGTTCGTCCGCACCGCGTGGGTCGTGCATCGCGCGATCTACAAGGTCACCGGCGGCCGCCGCGGCCTCTGGCTGCCGAAGCCCGGACAAGTGGGGCACGATGCGCGTCACCACGATCGGCCGCAAGACCGGCCAGGAGCGCAGCGTCATCCTCGGCTACTACGAGGACGGCGCCGAACCTCGTCACCATGGCCATGAACGGCTGGGGCGAGGGCGAGCCCGCCTGGTGGCTGAACCTGCAGGCGAATCCGGATGCGACGGTGATCCTGAAGGACGGCACGCGCGACGGTGCGCGCGTCGGCCGCGACCGGCGCGGAGCGCGACGCGTCTCTGGGCGCGCTGGCAGCGAGATCGGCGACGACGTCGACGGGCTACTCGAAGCTGCGCTCGACCGAGACCGCGGTCGTGGTGCTCAGCCCGCGTAGCTGACCAGCACCATCGGCACGCCGGCGATGATCTTGAGCACGCCGTCGACTGCCCAGAACAGCCGGAAATCGACCGCGGTCAGCTTCAGTCCGATCAAGCGCGTTGCCCATGCACACCAGGGCGAGCAGTCCGCAGATCGGACCGTGACTGGGCAGCAGGATCAGGAAGTGCGCGCCGACGATGAACAGCATCCAGAGCCAGAAGCGGCGTGACTCGATGTCGGGGATGCGTGCGCACCACGATGCTGACCAGCCAGCCCTCGACGACGAACGCGAGCCCGAGGAACGCCCACTGCCACCACTGCGGATAGGGCAGCCCGTCGAACGCGATCTTCGTGGCGCCGAGCACCGCCATCAGCGCGACGCCGAGCGCCGCGCCGGCGATCAGCGCGACCGTGCGGAACCTGCGGTTGCCGAACGATCCGATCAGGATGCCGAGGCCGATCGCCGCGAGAAACGCCCCGCCGCCGCGCATGAGCGGGAACAGCTCCGGCATGTCGAGGAAGATGTCCATGCCTCGATCCTGTCAGCCGGTCAGCCAGCGCTCGAAATCGGCGATCGGGTCGTACCAGCCCTGTTCGAGCACGAACGCCTGGAACGCCTTGTCGAGTCCGAAGATGACGGCGAGCCCGACGACGATGAGCAGGATGCCGACCACCCGCCGGAACCAGCCGCCCGGATTCGCCAGCCAGCCGACCTGCCGCGCGAACGCCTGACCGAGGAACGCGACCAGCAGCAGCATGAGGGCCAGCCCGAGCGCGTACGCGACGATGTACACCACGCCTTCGGCGAACGACACCGGGCAGCACGGCCGCGACGATCAGCGCGTAGGTCGGCGAGCAACTGCTGAAGGTCGGACCGAGCGCCGCGCCGAGCAGCAGGTCGCCCCAGAATCCGCCACGACGGTACGACCGGTCGAGAGCGGCGTTGGCGCGGTTCTGCAGGCCGGTCGCCTCCATGACCTTCGCCCACAGCTGCGGGAACAGCAGCGTGAGGCCGAACACCAGCAGGATGACGCCGGCGATGATCTGCCACACCAGCTGCGGTACGCCGAGCAGGGCGGTCGTCGCCTTGAGCGCCAGCGTGAAGATGATGATCGACAGCGCGAGGCCGACGGCGATCACCACGGGGCGGAACCACTGGCGGGCGGCGACCCCGGCATCCGAGTCGCTGCGCACGATCGAGCCGCCGACGATGACCGGCAGCAACGGCAGCACGCAGGGCGCGAGGATCGTGATGACGCCGGCGACGAACGAGACGAGCAGCAGCCCGAGCACAGCGGCCGCGCCCTAGAGCATCGCCGCGATGACGGCGTCGAGGTGCGGGATCGTCGTACGCGACGTAGCTCTGCAGCGCCCTCGCCGGCGGAGTTCACCTCGACGAACGTCGTCTGCAGGGTCACCCCGTACTCCTGCCGCAGGTCCTGGTTGCTGTCGTAGTCGACCTTGATGATGGTGACGCCGTCGGGCACCCCCTGCGCGTCGATGTCGGATTCGACCGACCGGCACTGCGGGCACCACGGGGCGTGGAAGAACAACAGGATGCGACCCTCAGCGGCCGCGATCGCGTCGTCGCTGTAGTCGACATACGCGCCCGGGGTGGCTCCGATGGGAGCGTCGGCGGGTTCGCTCGGATCGGCGGCGCCGGGTGCCTCGCTGACGGTCGGTGTTGTCGATCCGCCGGCGGCCGGACCGCCCAGTCGGGTGGCCGCGAGACCGATTGCGGCACCTCCGATGAGCACGACCAGCACGACGATGACCGTAACGATGCGCTTGTTCATCTGCCGAGTGTGTCATGCGATGCTCCGGGTATGCCGGTTGTTCGGCGGCCACGTTCTCTGACTAGAGTCAGAGAATGCACCGCGCCTCCGACCCGGGCACCATCGCCGACCGTGCGCCGCTTCAACCGCACCGTCACACAACGGGTCGGCGCGCTCGACGACAGCTTTCTCAGCCGCACCCGCCCGCTCGCGCAGGCCCGCATCCTGTACGAGATCGACAACGGGCACAGCGAGGTCCGCGCAGCTGCGCGCGCACCTCGATCTCGACTCGGGATACCTGACCCGGCTGCTGCAGGCGCTCGAGCGCGACGGGCTCATCGCGCATCGACGAGGATCCCGGCGATCGCCGCGTCCGCCGCGCGACGCTCACCGCCGAGGGTCGAGCCGAGCGGGCCGAGTACGAACGGCTCTCGGACGAGCTGGCCGCCGGCATCCTGACCGCGCTCGATCCTCGCCAGCAAGAGACCCTGGTGGATGCGATGGTCACCGTCGACCGGCTGCTCACCGCATCGATGGTCGAGTTCGCGGTCGTCGACCCCGCGCAGCCCGCGGCGCGCGAGGCGATCGCGCCGGTATCTCGCCGAACTCGACGAGCGGTTCGAGTACGGGATACGACGCGGCGGCACGCGATCAGCGCCGACGACGACGAGGTGCGCCTGCCGCGCGGGCTCACCCTGCTCGCAACCCTGCACGGCGAGCCGGTCGCGTTCGGGCTGCTCAAGTTCACGGGCGACGGGACGACGCACCTCAAACGGATGTGGGTGTCGCGCGAGGTGCGCGGGGTCGGACTCGGACGCCGCCTGCTCGCGACGCTCGAATCGCACGCGGCGGCGCACGGCATCCATACCGTGCAGTCTGGAGACCAACCGCGCGCTGACCGAGGCGATCGCGCTGTACCGCTCCGCGGGCTACCGCGAGGTGCCGGCGTTCAACGACGAGCCGCACGGCGACCACTGGTTCGAGAAGCACCTGGGAGAGAAATGACCGACATCGTGGCACGCTTCGCCGACCTGACGACCGCGCACCTGACCGATGGATGCCTGCGCGCCGGCCAGCAGGTGCGCTGCGGCCCCGCGGGCATGGCGGCCGTCGAACCGGGCGCGAGACTCGCCGGACGCGCGCTGCCGGTGCGTCACGCCGGCAGCGTCGACATCTTCCTCGAGGCGCTCGAGCGGGGCGAACCCGGCGACGTGCTCGTCGTCGACAACCAGGGTCGCCTCGACGAGGCGTGCGTCGGAGACCTCATGGTGCTCGAAGCCGCCGGCGCCGGCCTGGCGGGCATCGTGATCTGGGGGCTGCATCGCGACACGGTCGAGATCCGCGAGATCGGGCTGCCGGTGTTCAGCCAGGGCTCGATGCCGACCGGGCCGCTGCGACTCGATCCGCGTGCCGACGATGCTCTGGATGCCGCGACGTTCGGCGAGTGGACGATCACCCGCGACGACCTCGTCTTCGCCGACGACGACGGAGTGCTCTTCGTGCCGGCCGCCGCGATCGATGACGTGCTGCTCGCCGCCGAGCAGATCCGCGACACCGAGCGAGCCCAGGCGGAGAAGTCGCGCGGCGGCCAGTCGCTGCGCGACCAGCTGCAGTTCGCCGCCTACCTCGAGAAGCGCGCTGCCGACCCCACGCTGACGCTCCGCCAGCACCTCGCGGCGATCGGCGGCGCGATCGAGGTGTGATCGCGCGTCAATGCTCGCGAGTTATCGACTGAGCGTCGATAGCGCGAGCGCGAGCAGGGCGAGACCCCAGCTGAGACCGCTGCCGATCAGGAAGTACTCGGCGGTCTTGCCGCCGTCGTTGCTCTTGGAGATCTCCGGGTAGCGGATGATGCTCTTCGCGCCGACGACGGCCGCGATCGCGCCGAACTGCCCGGCGAGGCCGAGGGCGAGGATCAGGATCCGCTCGATCGGCCCGAGGAACCGGCCGCCCTTCAGCGCGACCTTCTTCTTCGCGGCCGGGGTAGCCGCCGGGACGTCGGTGTCGTCGGGTGCCACCTCGACCCCGGTGAGGTCGACGAGGATCCGCACGACGAAGTTGGCCGAGTTGAGCAGGAACAGGAACGCCGCGATCGCCGTCGCGAAGGCCGTGAAGCTCATGCCGGCGAGGAACGCCGGGGCGGCCTGCTCGAACCAGTTGACGAACGGGCCCGGCCGGCTGCGGGCTGCAGCGGGTCGAACACGAAGACGGTCAGCACGACGACGACGCCGAGCCCGGCCAGCGCCCACGGGCTGCCACGCCGCACGGGCGTGAACAGCAGCCAGAGCGCGACGACCGCGGCACCGGCGAGAGCGATCCAGCGGCGAGAGCCCGAGCCCCCAGCCGAGGATCGCGACGGCCGCCATGCCGGCGAACCACGATCGCGCACGGCGTTGCTTCGTGGCGCGGCGTCGCTCGGACGCAGCAGATCGGTGACCGCGAGCGCGGCGAGAAGGCCCGAGAGCAGCATCACGTCCACGTCGGTCGTGTTCCATCAGCTGCATCCCCTTCGAGCACGGCGTACGCGCCGTTGCGTCGGAGGTTACGCGAGACCGCCGACTGACCGATGCCTTCGCGCCCGGCGAGTTCGACTTGCGTGTGCCCCTGGATGAGGCCGAGCAGGAGTCGGCGAGTTCGCACATCCATCTGGGTGACGATGTGGTCGCGGGCGAGGAGGTACGCGTTGGTCGGTGCCTCCTCCGGGGGCGAGCCGGGCGATCTCCGGGTCGGGCTCGTACTCGTACCAGGTGCGCACGGTCGGCTGACGGACGGTCTCGAGCTCCTTCGCGATGACGATCGCGTCGCGCGCCGACCACCAGGCCGTGCCGGCCTGGATCGCGAGGGCACCCTCGCCGACCTCGGCGTGACCGCCGACGCCGACCCCGAATCGGCAGTCGAGTTCGTCGTCGAGCTCGAGCCGCACCAGCATCGTCGCCTTCAGCGCCGCCTCGGCGTCGCGTAGAGCCCCTGGAACTCGTCGCCGACGGTGGGCGCCAGCCGCTGGACCGCGGGAACCTGCTCGTTGACGCGGTCGAGCGCCGCGACGAGCGACGCGTGCCAGTCGGTCTGGTGCTTCCACCGCGATCCGACGACGTCGCCGATGACCGCCACGCCGGTCGGTTCGAGTGTCATGGATATGAGTGTAGCTGTAATAATCTGTGAATATGCAATCTGATGTAATAAGTCGCGATGAGTCCATCTGACGGAATGTCCACGACTACGGCGGGTAGACCACCCAGAGCCAGAACACGCTGAACGCCTGCAGCGGGATTCCGACGAGGAGCGTGGTCCACGCGCGTCGCCGCGTGCGCGACAGCGCTGGGTGACCGAGCAGCGGCGACAGCGGCAGCAGCATCCTGATCAGGCTCTGCGTCGGCAGGAAGACCGCCGTCAGGTACGCGATGTACATGACCGTGAAGGTCCAGAGGTCGACGCCGATCGCGCGCGTCGACGGGCGCGTCAGCCAGAAGATGACCGCCGCCAGCACGACCGCGACCAGCAGGATGCCCCAGACGCCCCAGAGCGATCCGTACAGCAGGAAGAACGGCGTCCACGGCACGAAGATCACGCGCCCGAGGTACTGCCGCCACCAGCCGAGCTCGGTGTCGAAGTAGCCGGAGGGGTCGCCGGTCAGCTGCGCGATCAGCACCGGCCAGAACAGCGCCGCCGCCGTGATCAGCAGGATCGCCAGCCCCGACCGTCAGCCACTCGTGCCAGCGGATCGGCTGCCGGCGCACCAGCCGGAAGATGCCCTGCAGCCCGAGCGCAGCGGCCAGCGCGAGCGTGCCGGGATGGGTGAACGACGCCACCAGCGCGAACGGGATCATGATCAGGTACCGCCGCGACACCATCGCCGCCATCGCGCAGAACAGGAAGAAGAGGAAGGCGCTCTCGGCGTAGGCGAGCTGCAGCATCCACGACATCGGTCCGAACGCGAAGAAGATGGCGCCCCAGAGCGCCTGGCTGGGGGCGAAGTGCTGCACGAGCAGCCGGTGCAGGGCGAGAGTCGCGAGCAGCCCGAACACGGTCGCCACGACCGTCGCGACCACGTAGTAGTCGCCCCCGGTGACCGCCATCACGCCGCGCACGATCGCCGGGAACACCGGGAAGAACGCCCAGGTGTTCTGCTTCACGTCGCCGTTCGCGTCGATCGGCAGCTCGAGCGGGTACCACTCGAACGCGACCCGGCGGTACCACTGCACGTCCCACGACTGCAGGTAGCCCCAGAAGTCGGTGCCGCCGTCGTAGTGCGCGAACCACTGCCCCTGCGTCGTCGCCCAGAGCAGCGCGAGGATGCCCGTCGACACGAGACGGGATGCCGCGAAGGCCACCACGAGGACGATCCAGACGGGCAGGTAGCGGCTCCCGATCCGGATGCGCGGCGCCGGGATCCAGCCGAGTCGCGGGTGCTCGTGCTCGCGCACCGGCGCGACTTCGGATGCCGCCTTCCTCATCCGGCGCACGCGAGTTCGATCGGGCCCGTGATCCTCGGGCACGATGGCGACCTTTGGCACGGCCGTCACGCGGAACTCCGCTCTCTCGTCGGGGGGCGATGAGGGGGTAGACAACCCATCCTGTCAGAGCGCCGGGCGGCGATCATCCGTGAGCCGGGTTAAGAGCGGGTGAGTCGCGCCGAGCCTGAAGATATGCGCGGATGCCGGGGTCGGCAGACAGGGCGATGGCCGTGTCGTACGCAGCGGACGCGTGATCGCGTCGCCCTGCCTCGGCGAGCAGATGGGCGCGCGTGGCCCACGCCGGCTGGAAGCGCGCGAGCGCCGGATCCTCGATCGCGTCGAGCGCGCGCAGCCCCGCGTCGGGGCCGTCGGCGCGGCCGATCGCGGCGGCGAGCGCGACGCGTGATCCGAGGGTCGGGGCGATCGCGACGAGGGCGCCGTAGAACCTCGCGAGCGCGGTCCAATCCGTCACACCGGATGCTCGCGCGCGCGTTGTGCACGGACTGGATCGCCGCCTCGAACTGGAACCGCCCGATGCTGTCGAATGAGGATGCTCGGCGAAGCAGGGCCTCTCCCTGGGAGATGAGCGCAGCGTCCCAGAGAGACGTGTCCTGCTCGTCGAGCGCCACGAACGCGCCGCCGGGCCGCGCGCGCGGCGGCGCGTGCCATCGAGTGCGAGATGAGGGCGGCGAGACCGAGCGCCTCGGGTTCGCCGGCGTCGCCCTCGAGCAAGCGATGCGAGCGTCACAGCCAGATACAGCGACTTCGGCGGCGAGCGACTCGCGCACCGTCTCTCCCGAGATCGCCCTGCCAGTCGATGGCGTATGCGCCGTAGATCGCCTCGAGAACGGCTGCGAGACGCGCGGGCATGTCGTCGCGCGCCGGCACCGCGAACGGAATCCCGGCATCCCTGATCCGTCGCTTCGCCCGCACCAGTCGCTGCGCCATCGCGGCGGGCGGCATCGCGAACGCGCGGGCGATCTGCGCCGCCTCGAATCCGAGGACCGTCTGCAGCATGAGCGGCGTGCGCGCGCCGGCCTCGATCGCGGGGTGAGCGCACACGAAGAGCAGCTCGAGCCGCTGGTCGGGGATCGCGTCGAGGTCCATGAGTGCCGGATCCATCTGTGCAGTGCGGTCTGAGGTTTCTAAATACGGTGGAGACGTACGGTCACGCTCCCTATGCGTTTCGTCGTACGCCACAGCCGTAGTTCGGTGTGCTGCCGACCTCCACACGTCGCGCTGCCGGTTGCGCGCCACCGTCAGGAGCCAGGCGTCCGGGTTGTCCGGCACCCCCGCCTGCGGCCAGGTGCGCAGCGCCTGCTCGAACGCATCCGCGAGCGCGTCCTCAGCCAGCGCGATGTCGCGCGTCGGCGCCGCGAGAAGAGCGACGAGCCGGCCGTACGAGGTGCGGGCCGCGCGTTCTGCGGCGGCACGCACCTCGTCGGCAGAGTCCGAGGCGCCTACGACCACTGCGTCCAGGCGCCATCGACGAAGCGCGTGGCGCTCGGGCGGATCTCGACGCTGCCGTACTGCGCGGCCGGCATCTTCTCCGCCCAGGCAGGGCGGCATCCAGGTCGGGCACGTCGATGACGAACGTGCCGGCCAGCTGCTCCTTCGTGTCGGCGAACGGGCCGTCCTGCACCTGGAGCTTGCCGCTCGGCGAGCGAGACGGTCGTGGTCGCGGACGCTCGGCTGCAGCACCTCGGCCGACTCGAGGACGCCCGCGCCGTCGAGGGCCTTGGCGTAGGCGTCGAAAGCGGCCATCCCCTCGGCGAGCTGCTGCTCGGTGAGGTCCCCGCTCGCCATCAGCTCGGGGTAGTGCATGAGAAGCGTGTAACGCATGGTGTCGTCCTTCCGGTTTCGATACTGACACCTGGATGACGATCGGGCGACGCCTCGATCGACACCCCGCCGATCCGTGGCATGCTGTCGCCAGCCGTTCGGCGTCGCTGTCGTGGTGACGACGTGCGTCGTCGGTGAGGTGCCCGCCGCCGTCATTCCCTGATCAACTGCGGCGGGCACCGCCCTTTCTTCCTCCTGCGAGACCGAGAATCGGTCCCGATCGCGGAGGACTCTGCTACCCCTAGTCAGAGTCCCAATCCGCGAGACCGAGGGTCTCGCAGAAGTCTTCGTCGGATGCCCCGTCCGGCAGCGGGAACACCGCGGCCAGTCCGTCGCGCCCGTGCAGGCGACGAGCGGCGGGACCGGCGTGGTGCCGTCGTTCGGATCCGGGTCGTTGTTGTTCGCCGGGTCGAACAGGTCGTTGCGCCAGATCAGGCCGCAGAGCTCGAACGGGGTCGCGTTCGCGCCCGGGCTCCTGCGACGATCAGGATCGGGCATGCTCGTCGAGCGACGGCTCCGGGTAGCAGCCGTACGACCGTGTCGATGGTCTCTGCGTCGTACTGGATGACGACGATCGCGCCCGCGGTCAGGGCCGCGATCGCCGCGCCCGCGATGATCAGGTTGCGCGTCGTGCGGTAGCGCGTCGAGCGCTTCGGGCTGCGCACGTGGTGGGTCGCCTCGAGGACGCTCGCGCGCACCGACGACGAGCTGGCGCGCGACGTCGAGGTCGCTGGGCAGCGTGGTCATGACGTCACCTCCGCATCGTCGTCGTCGCGCAGTCGGCGGAGCTTCGCGCGCGGTGCGTTCGACCCGCTTCGTGACTCCGGTGACGGTCAGCCCGAGCTGCAGAGCCGCCTCTTTGTAGCTGCGCCCCTCGTACAGGCACAGCTCGACGATGCGCTGGTCGGTCTCGCTGAGCTCGCGCACCGCCGCGAAGACCCATTCGAGCTCTTCGCGGTGGGCGAGGTGGTCGGCGTGCACGCCGTCGGCCCCGTGATTCAGGATGTGCTCGTCGAGCGGCAGCGTCGCCGTGCGGTTGCTGGCGCCGACGCAGGTTCTGCGCGTGGAGCCGGGTCGCGACGATCAGCCACGGCAGCATCGAGTCGCCGACCAGACGGATGTCTGCCAGCTTCTTCCATGCGGTGACGAAGGTCTCTTGCACCAGTTCCTGCGCTTCTGTCGTGTCGTGCGTGAGGCTGTACGCGAATCGGTACACCGCCGTGGAATGACGATCGAACAGGTCGCCGAAGGCTCGCGCGTCGCGCGCGATACTCCTGGCGATCAGCTCGACGTCGGGGTTCACGTCAGCACCTCCACCTATGTAGTGTCCGGAATCGGCCGGACCTGACATCCCGGAGTCGACAGAAGCCTTGCGACGAAGCGCTGGCAGGAAAGGGGACCGCCGCGAGAACGCGACGGCCCCCTCCGGTCATCAGGTGATGCTGTACGACGACGCCAGGTTGTCGAGCGGTCCGACCGACGCCGCGTGCGTCGACGTACCCGAACCGAAGCTGGCGCCTCCGCCTCCGTTGTTCTGCGAAGATGCGTCGTCGAGCATCCGAAGTACGAGTGGAACGACGACACCTTGTCGTTGAACGCCGGCAGGTCGCCCGAGACCGAGGCCGATCGCGCAGACCGTCGAGCTGCCGATCGTGATCGACGAAGGTGCTGCCGGTGTAGCTCCGGCTCCGTCGTAGAAGCGGGCGATGACGAAGCTGGCGCGGAGTCCGGCCGGCGGAGTGCGAGCCAGCGCCGAGCCCTCTTCGACAGGACGCGGCCGCGCGTCGGCGACGGCATCCTGAAGCGCCTCCTCATCGGAGAAGCAGCGGGTGACGCCCGTGTCGGCGTTGAGCCAGCAGGACTGGCCGGGGTCGCCGGCCGAGGCGGCCTGCGCCGGTGCGCCGATCAGGACGAGCGCGCCGGTGGTGACGGCGAAGAACGCCGCGAGCGCGCGAGTGCGGATACGAGTGGACATGTTGGGTTCCCTTTCCCAGCGGGCAGGGGCGCGGGTCGCCCCCGCGTGCCCGATTGTCGTCAGAGGGCGGAACGGTATGTCTATGCGACGCCGACCCAGAGCCCGTCACGGGCGCGGGTCATGGCGACGTAGAGTTCGCGGCGCTGCAGCAGTCGGCGCTCGGCGGCGGCCTCGTCCGGGTCGACGACATCCGCCTGCACGAGGTGCGGGGGAGTGCGCACCACGAGCACCTCTTTGAACTCGAGGCCCTTCGACCGCTTGATCGTGCCGACCTTGACGGCGTCGACCGAGTGGCCGTCGTACTTCTCCAGCTCGACGGTCGGGATGCCGGCCTCGGTCAGCGCCTCGGCCGCCTCGCGCGCGTGCCAGGAGTACAGCGCGAGCACGCCGATGTCGCCGAAGTTGGTGTTCTCGCCTTCCGACGATGACGCGGCGGATGCGCTCGACGAGCGACTTGTCGTGCACCGAGCGCGACGAGAAGACCGTGTACACCGGGCGCGAACCGTGGCGCAGCACCGCGGCGAGCCTCGTCGGCCGCGGCGGTCCCCTCGATGTCCGGAGCCTGATCGCCGATCACGAGGGACTTCGCGAACTCGACGATCTCGGCGGTGTTGCGGTAGTTGTCGCCGAGCACGACGCCGCGACCCTGGATGGCGACGCCGGCCTCCGCGAGCGTGTAGCCACCCGGGTAGATGGTCTGCTGGCCATCGCTGATCAGCGTCAGCCCGTCGGGACGGTCGCCCGGTGAGCCCGTGCAGCATCCGGATCATCGCGCACGAGAGGTCCTGCGCCTCGTCGACGATGACCGCGGTGTAGCCCTTGAGCGGCTGCTCGGCGAGCGACGCCTCGGCCTCGAGGATCACGTCCTCCCAGTCGAAGATCTCGCGTTCCTGCAGAGCGATCTCGTAGTCGCGGTAGAGGCTCCAGACCAGGGCGCGCTGCTCGGCGTTCAGCGGGCGGAAGCGCCCGAGGCGCGGCAGCGCGGCGTAGTCGTGGAAGTCGGTCAGCCCGCGGCCCTTGAGCACGTAGCGGATCTCGTCCTGCCAGTAGCCGGGCGTCGGGTCGATCCTGCCGAGCGGGCGAGTCCTTGCCGACGCGGTCCCACAGGTCCTTGAACAGCCGGTCGGCGGTCTCCGCCTCGATCGCGATCGGGCCGCGGCGGCTGGTGAGCACGTCGTAGGCGAAGCCGTGCACGCTGCGGAAGTCGATGCGGTCCGGCGACGTCGGGCGCGAGCCGCTCCATGAGCGCCTCCATCACCTTCGGCAGCGTGCGCACGTAGGTGGTGACGAGCACGCGTCCGCCGGTGGTGCGGGCGATGTGCGCGGCGCGGTGCAGGGCGACGACGGTCTTGCCGGTGCCCGCGGCGCCGCGGATGCGACCGGGACCCGTGAACGTGCGGCGCACGATGCGCGCCTGCTCGGGGTGGAGGAACGCCATCCAGTCCTCGATCGGGGCGCGGCGCAGCCCCTCGGCCAGCGCGGTGCGGATCTGCTCGGAGGTGAGGCGCTCGGGCTCGCCGCCGTCGATCGGCCAGGGCGTTCGGGATGCCGGCGCGCGCGATCTCGCGAGCGGTGACCGGCGGGCGCGTGCTGGCGTCGATCTCGGTCGGGTCGCTCGACATCGGCGGGAACAGCGCGTCGACGGCGCCGCGCACCTGCGCGACCTGCTGCTGGGTGAGCCGGGTGCCGAGCCGGGCGATCTCGGTGATCGTCGCGGCCTCGCTGAGCAGGGTGACGCCGTAGATGTCGGTGCGCACGACGCCCTTGTTGGTGAACGCGGCGAACGCGCGCACCTCGCCGGCGGCGAGGCCGATCTCGGCCAGCGAGCGCTGGGTCGTGTAGACGAGGTCGGCGAGCTGCGCGACCTCGTCGGTGACGTCGTCGGTGCCGCGGTACAGGTGACCGTCGCGAGATGCGACACGTCGCGCCAGGACTTCGCGTCGACGATGATGACGCCGCCCGGACCGATCAGGATGAGGTCGACGTTCGCGAACTTCGACCCCGGCCAGCGGCGGTCGGTGAGCAGGGTGTAGCCGAGCGGCTCGAGCTCGATGAGGGTCTGGGCCAGCCGGTTCTCGCTGCGAGCGGCCGCGTCGAAGTTGCGCGCCATCTCCGTCGCGATGCCCGCGCGGCGAGCGAGCTCGTCCGCCAGATCGCGCTGCCGAGCTGCCTCGCGTGCGGCCGAGTCCCCGGCTGCCACGATTCCCCTCTCGGTGCGCCGTGTCGGTGGGCGCACTCCACCATCCAGTGTGTCGAGCGGGCGCCGGCCGGGGTATGCCCCGTTGTGGGGCAAAAGGGGGACCGATGGGTTTCAACCTCAGGCTGAACCCCGCCCGGGGTAGAACGCTCGTGCGCTATCGTGGGCGACTTCGCAATGAACAAGGAGTCCCCTGTGAAGAACCCCCTCCTGATCGTCGCCTTCCTCGCACTCGCGGTTTTCGTGGTGCTGTGGGGATGGATCGGCTTCTACGTCTGGAATTTCGAGGTGTCGGCGACCGAGGCCGCGCCGGTCGATCCCGGTCGCCACCGGCATCCTGGCCGCGCTGTTCGGCGGTGGCGTCGCGACCGCGACGGCTGCGGTGCTGGGCATCGAGCTCAAGACGCGGCTCGCGCAGAACAACAACAAGGTCGGCACGGCGGTCAGCTCGCTGAGCCGTCCGGTCTGGATCGGCGTCGTCGTCTACCTCGTCGTCGGCGTCTTCGTCGGCATCGTCTGGCTGACGCACCAGGACGACCGCGCCGGCGATCATGTCGGTGTTCGCGCTGATGACCGTCGGCTGGCTGGTCGGCATCCTCGTCGCCGCCCTGAAGGCCGCGTCGAACGACTGATCGCGGCACTGCCGCACACGAAGAGGGCCGACCCCAGCGGGGCGGCCCTCTTCGCGTCTGGGGTCAGACGGCTCGGCGGCGCAGCAGCCAGACCAGGAACGCGACGACCAGCACCAGGAATCCGACGCCGAGGAGCAGGAGCCAGACCGGGAATCCGCCGCCATCGTCGACCGGCGGCTCGGCGACGACGACATCGTCTCCGCCGTCACCCTCGTCCTCGGTGGGCGCCGCGGGCTCGACGCTCTGCGAGGGGCTCGGCGTCGGTGTCGGCGTGGCGGTGGGGAGCGCGAAGGTCGGAAGTTGGTCGGAGTTCGTGCTGCGCGATGGTGTCACCGGCGACGTCGTCGTACCACCGCTGGCCGGCGGGGTCACCGGGGCCGCGGGAAGCTGAGTGACGAACTTGAACGTGTGGCCGAGCACGGTCAGGTTCTGGAACGCGAACCAGTAGGCGATAGTCGCGTCCAAGATTCGGGCCGAACGAGACGACCTCGAAGTCTGCCGAAGTTGTGCTCGAGCACGTCGGCTGAGCACGCCAGGGCCGGAACCTGTTGTTGAGCGATCGGCGTGTCCGGGATCGGGGCGTACGTCGCGCGCCGCCGTACCCTCCCGCGTAGATGTGGGTATTCGCGAACCAGCGACCCGCCAGCAGGTCGTGGGTGCCGTCGGTGGGATTCCACAGGACACCACGGTGACACGTGCGTAGCGTCGGCTGCGGTTGGCGAGCGGTTTCTGCAGCTGGATCTGGAACGATCGGTCCGTACGTGGTGCGGTCGCCGGTCATGCAGCTTGAGGTCCCACGAAATGGGCGATGCGAGCAGGGTGTCCAGCGTGGCAGCGGGCGATCGATCGCGGGATAGCCGCCACTCCCGACGTAGTACTGGTAGCGCACCTTCGACTTGAGATCGTTCGGCACGGAGCCTGGTGGGGGCGACACGTCGACGGCAACACCAGTCCGTCCGTGGTGATGATCGGTGACCCCGTTGCGCTTGTCTTCGGTGTCGAGCACCCACTTGCTCCCAGCCGGGGGCAGGGAGGCGGCAGGTTTGCCGGAGGCCGCGTCCCAGTTGGTGGGGGCAGGACTCGCGCTGAAGTTGGCGCTCGAGAGATCGGCGGGGACTACGTAGACGGTGGTTCCGGCCGCAGCGTCGGCGGGCATCGCGAGTCCGGCGATGAGGAGCGTAGCGACGCCGGCGGTCGCCAATGCGCGGGGGAGGGTGCGGGTCATCGGGAGTGCCCTTCGGGTCGGCACGTGGGTCGCGCCCCTGAAGGGTATAGGCTCACGGCACCCCCCGTACAGGGGACACTTTGCACCCCGAAATGCGCGCGGCGCCTACTCGTAGTGCTGACGCGTCGGGTACTTCTCGCTGATGTTCTGGTTGAAGAACGCGCCGGGGCTCTCAGCCTCGATCAGCGCGCGATGCAGCGACGGCGGGATCGCGAAGTAGCGGTACACGTCACCGCTGGCGAACTCGAGCTCGAGCATCGCGGTCGACGGATCGTAGCCCGCCGACGTCAGGACCGAGGATCGCAGAGGCTGCCGCTTCATCCATCCCGACGCTAGCCGCGCGGGATGAAGTTGTCGATGGCGACGGCAGCAACGTGATCATCAGCGCCGGGACGATGCCCAGGATGATCGCCAGCACGCCCTGCAGCTTGCGCTGCCCTGTGCGGAACAGGCTGACGATGCCGAGGACGATGCCCAGGATGGCGATGGGCGCGATGAACGCGGACGCGACCGGGATGAAGAAGATGGCCCCCAGGATCGCGTAGCCGAGGTTGTCGCCCTCCGCCCCCTCGATGGCGGCTCCGATCACGAACACGATGAAGCCGACGATGGACAGCGCGAGGGTGATCAGCACCAGGACGAGCGCGACGATGCCGAGCCGGTTGCGTTCGGGCACAGGTCGGCTGGGGGTCGGGGTGCGGGCGCGGCGGCCGCGGTCTCGGTCATGGCGAGAGCGTACCGACTCAGCTACGCGCGATGCCAGGCGGGGGAGAGGGGGACGTCGGCGAGGGGGATCACCGCGGCCACCGAGTGGTGACCGGTGCGATTGTTTCGACGACGCCCCCGGCGAGTTCGGCGACGGCAGGGACCAACCCGCCGTCATCCGGCCCGCCGTCATCCGCCGAGGCGGACGAGCTTCCGAATGCCTGATCCACGGCTGAAACACCCCCCGGTTCCATCAGCCTTGTCCATCGGACGGTACTCCGGGGACCACGATCGGTCTACCCCCTGCCAGCCGACGTCCAGGTTCTCAGGGGCGCGATAGCCTCGCAGCATGGCGGATGCGCGCATCGAGACCCTGGTGATCCTCGGGTGCCGGCGGCGACCTGACCTCGCGTCTGCTGCTGCCCGGGCTCGCCTCCCTGCTCGGCGTCGACGCGGGGCGAGAAGCTGCAGCTGATCGGCGTCGACCGGGGCGCGATGACGGATGCCGCCTGGCGTTCGCGGGTGCGCTCGGCATTCGCGGCCTTCCGCTCCGATCTCGGGGATCGCGTCGCGCGCGACTCCTTCTATCTGCAAGCCGACGCCACCAGCGCCGACGACCTCGCGGCGGTGCTCACCGCATCCACCGGCCGCACCGCCGTCTACTTCGCCCTGCCGCCCGCGATCACGCTCGACGGCCTGCACCGACGCTCGTCGACGATGGACGCTGCCGCCCGGCATCGTGCTCGCCCTCGAGAAGCCGTTCGGCGACGACGCCCGCAGCGCCCGCTCGCTCAACCGGCTGCTGCAGACGATGGTGCCCGAGGAGCAGGTGTTCCGGGTCGACCACTTCCTCGGCAAGTCGACGATCCTCAACCTGATCGGCCTGCGATTCGCGAACCGGATCTTCGAGCCGCTGCTGTCGGCCGAGAACGTCGCCCACGTCGAGATCATCATCGAGGAGTCGATCGGGCTCGAGGGCCGCGCCGGCTACTACGACCAGGCCGGCGCGCTGGTCGACATGATCCAGAGCCACCTGCTGCTCGTGCTCGCGCTCGCCACCATGGAGGCGCCGTCGAGCGTCGGATCCGAGGATCTGCGCGGCGCGATGGCGCAGGTGCTGCGCGCCACCCGTCCGTGGAAGCGCGACGGCACCGCCAGCCGCCGTGCGCGCTACACCGCGGGCACCGTCGGCCGCCGCAAGCTGCCGGCGTACACGGCGGAGGAGGGCGTCGTCGCCGTCCCGGCGCACCGAGACACTCGCCGAGCTGACCGTCGCGATCGACACCTGGCGCTGGGCCGGGGTGCCGTTCGTCCTGCGCTCCGGCAAGGCGATCGGGCAGCCCGCGGCAGGAGATCCTGTTCACCTTCCGCGACGTGCCGCACCTGCCGACCGGGTTCATCGGGACCGACCGACCCGACCGCAGCTGCGCATCGGGGTCAAGCCCGCGACCCTCGACATCGATCTCGTCACCAACGGCCGCGACGACCCGTTCGACCTCGAGAACGACGTGCTGCACGCCGAGTTCGGCCCGAGCGAGCTCAGCGCCTACGGCGAGGTGCTCGCCGAGCTGCTGGAGGGCGACCCGACGCTGTCGGTGCGCGGCGACATCGCCGAGGAGTGCTGGCGCATCGTCTCACCGGTGCTCTCCGCGTGGCGCGCGCAACAAGGTCCGGCTCGACACCTACCCGGCCGGCACCCGCGGCCCGACATCGTGGAAGGCACCCGAATGACGGACGCGCTCGGACCACGCCCCATCCCCGCCGTCGAGCTGCAGGCGGCGACGGTCGCCGACCTGACAGCTGCTCGCGACCGACCGCGCGGCCTTCGCGCAGCGCATGGGCTCGCCGGCGCCGGGAGGCTGGCCGGAGTTCCCCGAGGCGATCGGCTTCACGATCGAACGGCTCGCCATCGCACCCGCACGAGGCGCGACTGGTGGATGCACTACTTCCTCGTGAACGGACTCCTCGATCGGCTCGGGCGGCTTCGTCGGACGCCCGAAGAAGGGCGTCGTCGAGATCGGGTACGAGGTCGCGCCGGGATTCCGCGGCAGGCACCTCGGACTCGGTGCAGCATCGGCGCTCACCGAGCAGGCGTTCGACTCCGGCGAGGTGGAGTCGGTGATCGCGCACACGCTCGCGGTCGACGACCCGTCGACGAAGGTGCTCGCCCGGCTCGGATTCGCGAACGAGGAAGAGCTGCAGGATGCCGGCGGCAACACCCTCTGGCGCTGGCGGTTGTCAAGGGGGTGAGTCTCCAGCCGGGATTCGTACCCTGACGGGAGTGAGAGACTCCCGACCGGCAGGCATTTCGCGGTGACCTGGAGCATCCCCGATTCGTACGGCGGGATGACGACGGCCATGCTGCAGCGTTCGCGCGCGTTCGTGCGGCTCGGCGGCGCCCGTGTCGACGTGCTCACCTTCGATGCCGGCGACCGACTATGAGGGCGTTCGGCAGCGGCTGCGCGAGACCGCGGCGAGCTCATCGACGGGATGCGGCTGCTCAACCTGTACGAGTGGCTGGGGGAGCATCCGCTGCCGGGCGGGACGCTGATGCTGGATCGGGATGTGTTCTCGCCGATCGTGCCTTCGGGGGTGGGTCTCGACACGCCGCTCGGCGGCGACTCGACCGGCGGGTCGGCGAGGACGGGACCGTGCTCCAGGTCGACCACTACCGTGCCGACGGGACGCTGGTGCTCAGCGACCGGCGGGATGTCCGCGAACGCGGGCGTGCTCGGCGGGCGATCGGTCGTGCTCTGCGACGAGCGCGGGGTCCCGGTCCGGTCGTGGGCCCGCATCCATCACCTCTATCGCGCCTGGCTCGACGCGCTCACCGCCAAGCAGCCGTCGTTCATGATCGTCGACAGCAAGACGTCGGCGAACTTCATGCTCGACTACCGGCGGCCGCACGTCGTGACCGCGCACGTCGTGCACAACTCCCACCTCGCGCGCTGTCGGTGCGCCGCTCGGCGAGGTCCGCGCGTCGCGTCGGGCGGTGTTCGAGCAGACTCGACGCGTTCGACGTCGTGGCCGTGCTGAGCGAGCGGCAGCGCCGCGACATCGTCGCCGCGCATGGCGAGCATCCGGGCCTGACGGTGATCGCGAATCCGCGCGCCGGACGTGCCGCGCGGCCCGAGCAGGCGGGACCCGCGCGACGGCATCGTGCTCGCGTCGCTCACCGCGCGGAAGCGGGTCGACCACGCGGTGCGGGTCGCCGCGCGATCCGGGATGCGGCTCGACGTCTTCGGAGACGGCGACCGCGCGGACGCGGTGCGAGGCGGCGATCCCCGCCGACGCCGCCGCTCGCATCCGGTTGCACGGCCACCGGCCGACGCCCGCGGGCAGCTTGCCCCGTGCGTCGTTCCTGCTGCCAGACCGCGGGCTCGGAGGGCTTCGCCTCTCGTTCTCACCGAGGCGATGGCCGCCGGCACCCTCCCGATCGCCTACGACGTGCCGTACGGGCCGGCCGACGTCATCGACGACGGGCGGAACGGCCTGCTCGTGCCGTCCGGCGACGAAGCGGCGATGGCCGACGCCGTGACCAGACTCGCGCCAGATGCCGCCGCGGCAGGTCGCCCGCATGCGCCGGGCAGCGCGTCGCACGGCGCGTGCGTACGGCGAGCGCGCCGTGACCGCGATGCCTGGGCGCGGGCGTTCGACGCGGCTCGTGCGAGCGGAGGCTCGTCAGGCGTCTCCGCGCAGCATCGCGATCGCCTTGGCGACGCGACGAGCGCGGGTCTCGTCGGCCTTCGCCTCGGTGATCGCGCGCGCGTGCTCCTTGCGGTGGCTGTAGGCGAGCTTCGTCCCACGCGGCGGTAGCGACCGGGTCGGCCGCCAGCGCGCGGCGAGGGCCGGCGGCGTCCTCGCCCGCTGCGCGCACCCAGCTGCGCAGGGCGGCTTCGTCGAGGTCGGCAGGAGCTCGCGAGCTTGACCGAGGCCAGCTCGAACGAGCCCGACGCGACCAGCGCGCCGGTCGCATCCTGGATCTTCTGCCCCTGGAAGAACAGACACGCTCAGGTGCGCCTTCGCCGGCTTGAGGCCGATGGTCGGCTGATCGCCGACGCACCAGACCGGGATGCCGTGGAACAGCTTCGTCGTCGCGTCGGGCAGCTCTGCGCCGATGATGCCGGTCGACCGCCGCCTGCAGGTCGGCGACGGTGCTCATGCGAAGAACCTCGACGAGCTCGGGTCGCAGGGCGGCGGGCGCGACGTTGTGGGTCTGGCCCTCCAGGATGCTGTGCTCGGCACCCGGGATGGCCGCGGCGATCGCTGGCGTTGGCCTTCGACATCTCGGGCTTCGCCTTGCTGCCCCACGACGACCAGGGTCGGAACCGTGATCTTCGCGAGCTCGGCCGATCGGAACCTCGAAGTCGCCCATCACCCGGGCGTCGTAGCGGAGGGTCGGCGCGATCTGCTTCATCTGCCCTCCACTGCTTTCCCATGAGGCGGAACATCAGCGGGCACGAAGAACGGCGCGCCGACCATCTTCACCATGAAGTAGTCGACCGCCTTGCCGTTCTTGCCCTCGGCGATCAGGCGATCGAGGTCGGCGACGTAGTCGCGACCCCCGCGGCGGCCGACGTAGGGCGCCTCGTACCCGATGAGCTTCGCCATCGGCACGCCGGCCGCGGCCGCGCGGTAGGCGAGGCCGGCGCCGGACGAGAATCCGAGCACGTAGGGCGTGCCGCCGACCGTCGTCGATCACGGCTCGCAGGTCGTCGATCTCGAGCTCCGGCCGGTAGGTCGACGAGTCGCCGCTCTCGCCGCGTCCGCGACGGTCGTACGTGACGACCGTGAACACATCGCGCAGCTCCTCGGTGAACGGCTCGGCGGGGCCGAACCTGCGGTGGCACATCGCGCCGTCGACCAGCACCAGCGTCGGCCCGGTGCCGTTGCGTCTCGAACGCGATGCGGGTGCCGTCGGTCGACTTGGCGTACTCGGTCTCGGGGCGGGATCGTCGGCGTCTGGAGCTCTCTGGCTCCGAGGATGACGTCGATCTTGACGAACGACGACTCCCAGCCGTCGCGGGTCATGTCGCGGAACTCGGTGGTGAACGGACCCTGGTGCAGCGTCATCCGGGTCTTGTCGCCGTGGTCGTGGAGCCAGATCCGCAGCGTGATCGCAGTCGGCGGGGCTCATCTCCTCGGCGCCGCTGACCTCGCTGCCCTCGAGGTACTCGGGCGGGATGACGACGGTCAGCTTGGACGCGGATGCGGGTAGTGCTCGCCCGATCGCGTTGTCGACCATGTCGAGGTCCCAGCGACCGCCGGGGTGCAGCTGGACGTTGACCGTCGACGGGTCGACGTGCACCTCCTGCGGTCCGAACCACTGCGCCAGGCACTCGGGCTCGGTGAAGAACTTCCACACGACGTCGCGAGGTGCGTTGAACGCCCGGGTGATGAACACGTCGGTGTCGAGCACCTCGGGGACCTCGGGGATGGTGAACTTGTCGTCAGTCATTGCTCTCTTCTTCCTGTTTCATGTACTCGGCGAGGGCCGCGTCCAGGCGGTCGAAGCTCTCGTTCCAGAACGTCTTGTACTTCTGCATCCACTCGTTCGCCTCCTTCAGCGGCTGTGCCTCGAGGTGGCTGTAGCGGGAGGTCGCGACGCGACTGCGCGAGATGAGCCCGGCGCCCTCGAGCACCTTGAGGTGCTTGCTGACGGCCGGCTGGCTCATCGCGAACGGCTCGGCGAGCTCGGCGACGCTGGCGTCGCCGGCCATGAGCCGCATCAGGATGCTGCGCCGCGTCGGGTCGGCGAGGGCCGAGAACACGGCGGTGAGCTCGTCCACCTCCGAGACGCCCGACATCGTTGACGCGATCATTCCATAACCTCCGGGTTAGATAACCAATCGGTTAGATAGTAGCCCGATCGACGGTCGTGTCAAGTCCTCCGGACGGAGTGGTCTCCGCCGCTAGGGTGAAGCCATGAAGATCTTCGCCTTCCTGGTGTGCCTCGGGTTGTTCGTCGGGTCGTTCGTGCTCTTCGGCTACGCGTTCGCCGTCGGGGCCGGCTGGGACATGGTGCTGTTCTTCGCCGGACTACTCGCGGTCGCGGCGTCGCTCATGATCCCGTTCCACCTCCTCGAGAAGTTCGACTAGCCGTCCGACCCGCGGCTCGGCTCCGAATCCCCGACATGGCCAGCACAGCGCGCGCAGAAGGCTTCGCCCCCGCGAGCCCGGACACGCACGTTCGCGATCGTGACGCCGAGCGACCCGACCCGCTTCTATCCGAAGTACGGTCCGCTGCCCGCCGTCGTCGCCGTGCGCGAATCAGACCGGGGCCTGGGATGCCGTCGGGCCAGAGCCGCACGCTCGAGCTCTCCGACGGCAGCACGGTCGTCGAACGCCTCACGATGGTCGACGCGCCCCGCCGCTTCGCCTACCGGCTCTCCGATTTCACCGGCACGGTTCGGCAGCCTCGTCGCGTTCGCCGAGGCCGAGTGGGACTTCGACGCCGTCGGTCGAGGGCACCCGCATCCGGTGGACGTACTCGTTCCACGCGCAGCCGAAGCGCGGCTGGGTCGTGCGCCTGATCGTGCGGCTGTTCTGGGCCGGCTACATGAAGAAGGTGCTCCCCGGCTTCATCGCCGAGGTCGAGCGCGTCGCGAAGACGAATCGCTAGGCGCTACGCGGCATCCTGCA
Source organism: uncultured Actinomycetota bacterium (assembly GCA_963730045.1). Taxonomy (GTDB): domain Bacteria; phylum Actinomycetota; class Actinomycetes; order Actinomycetales; family Microbacteriaceae; genus JBDSKH01. The sequence goes on from CAVSPQ010000006.1 coordinate 655,886, forward strand.
GCACGCGCCCGACGAACGCGTCGAGCCGCGACCGCAGCCCGGCCGCCCGCGCTGCGCGACGATCTCGTCGGGCGACGGCTGCATCTCGTACTGGCGGCGGAGCGATGCGGATCAGCAGCGAGCACGCCAGGTCCGCGCAGATGTAGGTGCCGACGCTGTCGCCGCGCCGCCCGGCGTCGCCGGCGCGCACGGCGCTGAACATCGTCACCTGGCCGGCGGGCTGGGGGGTGTTGCAGAGCGAGCAGATCGCGGAGCCCGCCTGGAGCCGCGCCTCTGCGCGCGCGGAGCACGATGCCGATCGCGCGGCTCGTCCTGCCACGAGACGACGTAGCCGCGCTGCGGGGATCCGGGGTCGCGCCATCCGAGGTACTCGCGGTCGTCCCAGTACATCTCGTGGAGGCCCGGGCAGCGGCATCCGGAGCGCCTCGCCCGGGCCGGCGTTGACGAACGAGCCCCGGATGTCGGATTCGGTGAGCGCTTTCATGCTGCGCTCCAGCCTAAACCGCCGGCGCCCTGTCCACCATCTCGATCAGCTGCTGGCCGGCCGCGGGTCAGGGTCGCCTCGTCGAGGTCGCGCAGCGGACCCTCGAGCACGAGCATCGCGAGCCCGTGCACCGCCGACCACGCGCAGAGCTCGGCGCCGGGCCGGCGCTCGGGCGGGAGCAGCCCGGCGGCGACCAGCTCGTCGAGCGCGATGCCGAGCAGCTGGAACGGGGTGCGGCCTCCCGGCCCGGCCTTGTCGGGGCTGAAGGCCTGCTCGAGATTCGACGGCACCGTGTAGGCGGCGCGGAACAGTCCGGGCTCGTCGCGCGCGAATCGCAGGTAGCCGACGCCGACGGCGCGGAGGTGCGCGTGGGCGGTCTCGGCAGGGGATGCCGCCGGCACCGCGTCCCACTCGGCCTCGATGGCGGCGGCAGACGCCGCACGACGCCGCGTCGCTCACGGCGGAGACGAGAGCGTCGCGGTCGGCGAAGTGCCGGTAGGCGGCGTTGGGGGACACTCCCGGTGCGTCGCGTCGCCTCGCGCAGGACCACGGCATCCGGACCGCCCTCGCGGGCCATGTCGATGCCGGCGTCCAGGAGCGCCTGTCGGAGGTCGCCGTGACGATAGGTGGTGCGCTGTGCGATGCTCACGGGTGCTCCCTCCGGGTGGACGACCGCCGCCAGGTGTGGCATTGTGGACAGTGTACACATGAAATCCATGTGCGCGCACGACCTCGGAGGCTCTGATGCTCACCACCACCAGCGGATTCCCTGGATTCTCGGTGAACGATCTCCAGGCCGCGCTCGCGTTCTACCGCGACACGCTCGGCCTCGACGCGCAGCGACACCGGCATGGGCATCGAACTGCACGTCGGCGCCACGCACGTCTTCATCTACCCGAAAGACGACCACCAGCCCGCGACCTTCACCGTCTTCAACTTCGAGGTCGCCGACATCGACGCGGCCGTCGACGAGCTCGTCGCCGCAGGCATCACGCTCGAGCGGTACGAGGGCATCGCACCAGGACGACAAGGGCATCGCGCGCGGCAAGGCCGCCGGCATGGGTCCCGACATCGCCTGGTTCACCGATCCCGCCGGCAACATCCTCTCCGTGCTCAACGGATAGCACGCGCCGCCCAGCGGAACCGGCTGCCCGAAACCTGAGCGTTCACCGTCCGGGGGGATATCCCCCTCGCCGATCGTCGCGCGCGTCGCGCAGACTCGGGATATGGCTGAACTCCGACGACCCCGCAATGGACGCCTCATCGGCGGCGTCTGCGCCGCCCTCGCCGACCGCTTCGGATGGAATGTGTCGCTCGTGCGGCTTCTCGCCGTGCTGTCGATCCTCATCCCCGGACCGCAGGTGATCTTCTACGTGATCGCCTGGGTCCTGATTCCCGGCGAGACCGCCACGGCATCCGGAACCGCCTCGCACCCGACTGCCTGACGGTTCAGGCGGCACCCCCAGGTGCTCCCCAGCAGCCGCACAGTTCCCGCGTCTAGCGTGAGCGTTCGGAGGCACACAGCACATGGGATTCCTGGACCGTCTGTTCGGAACCGCACGAGACCGCAGCACCTGCGGCCCCGGCGCGGCGCGAGGCGCCCGACGACGATACGCGCGCCGTCGAGCGCTACCGCTATCTGCTGCGCACCGCGCCCGCCCGAGACCATCGAGCAGGTGCACGCCGAGGCGTTCGCGAAGCTCACCGACGAGCAGCGCGCCGTCATCTACGAAGAGCTGAGCAAGGGCGCCGGAACCGGCGAGCGCCCGCTCTCGAGCGAACCGGCCACCCTCGCCCGCGCCGCGACCCGCGCCGAGATGCGCCAGCCCGGAACCCTCGAGCGCTCGTTCTCGAACCCCGCCTACCGGGTCCCGGATTCGGCAGCATGATCGCGAGCTCGCTGATCGGCACGGTGGCCGGGTACGTGATCGGCTCGGCGCTCGTCAGCGCGTTCCTGCCGTGGGACGGCGGCGCCGACGCGTCGGCCGACTCCGGTTCGGAGCGGCGCCGACGCACGCGACAGCGGTGCCGACGCGGGCGACGCCTCAGGCGACGTCGGTGGCGACGCCGGTGGCGACTTCGGCGGCGACTTCGGCGGGGACTTCGGGGGCTTCTAGCTCTCGATCGCGCTCCCGCGCTACGGCCGCAGCAGCACCTTGATCGCGCGGCGCTCGTCCATCGCGGCGTACGCCTCGGCGACCTCCGCGAGCGGCAGTTCGCAGGTCGAACACCTTGCCCGGCTGGATCGCGCCGCTCAGCACCTCGGGCAGCAGCTCCGGGATGTAGGTGCGCGCCGGAGCCATCCCGCCGCCGATCGTGATGTTCCGGTCGAACAGTCTGGATTCGACGTCGAGGTCCGACCGGTCGCCGGGACGCCGACGAATCCGACCCGGCCGCCGCCGCGGACCGACGCCGAGCGCCTGTTCCATCGACTCCTCGGTTCCGACGCATTCGAGGGCCGCGTCGGCGAGGTCGCCGTCGAGCAGAGCGCGCAGGGCGGCGATCGCATCCTCGCCGCGCTCCTCGATGATGTCGGTGGCGCCGAACTGCGCGGGCCACCGCCTGCCGGTCGGCGTGCCGGCTCATGGCGATGATGCGCGTCGCACCGAGCCGCGACGCGGCGAGCACGGCGCGACAGCCCGACGGCACCGTCGCCGACGACGACGACGACGTCGCCGGGGCCGACGTGCGCCGAGACGGCGGCGTGATGCCCGGTCGACGCGACGTCCGAGAGGGCGAGCAGGTGCGGCACGAGCGCGTCGTCGACCGGGCCGGGCACGACGACGAGCGAGCTCTCGCCGAGCGGCATGCGGATGAGCTCGCCCTGCGCGCCGTCGACCGGCAGCCGGTCGCGAGTCGGTCGGCTGCCGAAGAAGGTGACGTGATCGCACACGCTCGTCGAGCCGGCGAGACACGACTGGCAGGTGCCGTCGCTCAGCGAGAACGGTGAGATCACGAAGTCGCCGACGCTCGAGCTCCGTGACCTCGTCGCCCACCTGCTCGATCGTGCCGACCATCTCGTGACCCATGAGGCGTCCGTGCCGTTGCCGAAGTCCCGGTAGCCCCACAGGTCGGACCCGCAGACGCAGGCGGCGACGACGCGCACGATGACATCGCGCGGGGCGAGGATCACGGGGTCCGGCCGGTCCTCGAGTCGGATGTCGCGGGTGCCGGCCAGGATCGTCGCTTTCACGACACCCAGCCTACGAGCGGCTCAGGGCGGGTGCTCGCTGTCGTTCTCGACGCGCGGCGGCTCGCGGGCGCTCGGTCCCAATCCGCCGAGGATCAGGATCGCGACCCCGAACGTGATCGCGCCCGCGATCGCCAGCACGAAGTCGAGCCCGAGCGGGATCATGATCATCGGCACGGCGACGGTCAGCACCGTCGCCAGTGCGACGATCGGCGACAGGCGGCGTCGGTCCGGGCTCGCGCGGCTGCTCGAAGCGTGCCGACCAGGAACGACAGCGCGAACAGCACGGCGAGCATGATCACGTACTCGATCGGCCGCGACCACCACCACTCGGCGCTGCCCGGCCGAGGGCTCGCACCCGGGGATCAGCAGGGCGAGGCCGGCGACCAGCACGATCATCGGCAGGTGCCAGAGGTAGATCGTCATGAGCCGGGTGCCGGCGAGGAAGACGACGCCCTGCGCCGGTCGCGTGCGCATCAGCGCGGAGAGCGGTCGTCTTCAGCAGGCGCAGGAACGCCGCCTGCGACAGGCCGATGAACACGAGCGGCAGGGTCGGCGGGTTCTGGTTGACGAGCATGTCGACGCGTACGGGCCGAACGTCGTGAGCGGCCACAGCATCCCGAGTGCGGCGAGCGAGATCAGCACCAGCTGCCACCACGGCCGGTCGAAGAAGCCGTCGGCGTACCAGAAGCCGATCTGCTGGATGAGCGGCCAGACGAACAGCAGGTTGAGCAGTCCCAGCCAGAAGCTGATCATGCCGAGGTCGGCGGTCGCGTAGCGCAGCACGTCGACGACGATCACGCCCGACGAGCAGCACCAGCACGGTGCGCTTCGGCGCGACCTCGTGCATGCGCGCGAGGAACGGCAGGAGCGCCTGACTGATCGCGTACGCGGCGATGAACCAGAGCGGCGAGCCGGCTCCGATGATGACGCCGTCGAGCACCCGGAACCCGAGAGGCCCGTCGTCATGATGATGATCAGGCCCACCCCGATCGCGACGATGTAGAAGACGAAGAGCGGGAACGCCGGCCGGGCCAGCCGCAGCACGCGGCTCTTGACGTAGCCGGACGCGTCTCCGCCGCGGCGCTGCAGGCTGCGCCATGCGGTCAGGCCGGCGAACCCGCCGATCACGAAGAACAGGGGCATGATCTGCCCGACCCAGGTGGCGAGCGCGTACCAGGGCTGCATCTCGAGGGTGCGCTGCGAGCCCGATGCCGCTGCGGGCGTCGACGGTCACCCCGGTCATGAGCAGGTGGATGACCACCACGAGCAGCACGCAGAAGACGCGCGCGAGGTCGAGCGTGAGATCGCGTTTCGACAGGTCGATCGACGCGCTCGTCGCGCGGGGGATGCTCATGCCGTCACTCTAGGGTGACGGCGCACGGCGTCAGGCCGCGTCGACGACCGCGCGGCACCGCCGTGTCGAGACTCGAGCGACTGCGCGACCTCGCAGGATGTGTTGTAGACGCTCGCCGCGGAGCGAGACGAAGACCGCTCCCTCCTTCTGCACGTACCCGACGGTCGTGCCGTCGAGCTCCACACGATGGATACCGGGGACGGCTTCCGTCACCCGGATGTCGTGTGCGATGACCTTCATCGAACGACCTCCCGGAACGGCTCGGGTTGTGCTCATCACACACCCGGGCGACGCCGGACGACAAGAGGTAGCGTCGAACCTTCAGGTGATGTTCGGGCTGCGGTCAGTCGCGGAGCAGCAGCGCGACCGGGTACCGGGAGAGCACGTCGGCGGCGGACACGCCGCCCGAGAACCGCTCGCCCGTGAGAGCGTCGCGGAACGGGCCGTCCGGCAGCGCGATCGTCGTGCCGCGCCAGCCGCCGGCGGAGGACAGCCGGACCGGGAGACGGGTCGCGACGGGGATCGCGCCGCCGCGGTCGGCGGCGACGAGGTGGCCGGCGGCGGGGCCGGTCGCGGGCAGCGGGGTGTAGCCGGTGAACAACTCCGGCCGGTCACGACGGGCACGCAGGGCTCGGGATGTGACGAGCAGCTTGGCAGCGCCCGTCGCGTCGACCGGCGGCAGGCTCCCGATCGAGGTCGGCCAGCATCCGGCGGCGCAGGTCGAAGTCGACGGGGCGCCGGTTGTCGGGGTCGACGAGCGAGAAGTCCCACAGCTCGCTGCCCTGGTAGACGTCGGGCACGCCGGGTCCGGTCAGCTGCAGCAGCTTGGCGCCGAGCGCGTTCGACCAGCCGGGGTGCGGTGATGCGTGCCGACGAACGCCTCGACGTCGGCGGCGATCTGCGGGTCGTCGAACGCGGCGTCGACCAGGCGCGCGCAGCCGATCCTCGAAAGCGGTCGTCGGGATCCGCCCAGGTCGTGCGGCCGCCCGCCTCGCGCGCCGCCTTGATCGGCGTACTCGTGCAGCGCCTCGCGCTCGCGCGGCCAGCTCCGACGATCGACTGCCAGAGCAGGTTCTCGAGGGCGCCGTCGCCGAGGGCGTGCGCCGATGCGGCGGCGCGAGGAACGCGGCCCACTCGCCGGGCAGCTCGGCGAGCACGCTGATGCGCGCGCGGGTGTCTTCGCCGCGCTTCGTGTCGTGGGTGGTGAGCGTCGTCATGCCCGTCGGGTGCGCGGCGAGCCGCGCCGCCTGGCGCGGCGTGGAACTCGTCGACCGTCATCGCGAACTCGTCGGGGTCGCCGCCGACCTCGGTCAGGCTCGCGAGCCGGGAGTCCCGGTAGAACGCGGTGTCCTCGACGCCCTTCGCCATCACCATCCCGCTGGTCTGCTGGAAACGGATGGCGGCCGGGTGCGCCGGATCGCCGAGCGGGCGCGCGACGTGCTCGAGCGGCGGGCGAGGTCGGGGCGACGGCGTGCCGCGTCCGCCGACGGCGGCCTCGAGATGCTCGGCTCCGTAGCGGGAGGTAGCTGCGGTAGACCGGGAAGCAGGCGAGCAGTTCGGCGAGCGCGTCGACGATCTCGGGTCGCTCGCCCGCCGCAGAGTCCCGCGCGAGACGGCGCACCTCGGACGTTCAGGATGCCGTCGGCGACCGCGCGCGTGGTGTCGTGGATGAGGTCCGCCCAGGCGAGCGGACCCGCCGGGCGCAGCGACGCATCGAGTGCCGTCGACGGGTCGCTGGCCCGCGGGATCGACGAAGCACGCGGTCGAGCTCGGCGAGCGCGTCGTAGCCGGTGGTGCCGGCGGTCGCCCAGTACGGCGGCAAGCCGCTCGCCGCGCTGCGAGGATCTTCTCGACGAGCACGATAGGCGCCGCCGGTCGCCTCGGCGAGGGCGTCGAGGTAGCCGCCGGGATCGGCGAGCCCGTCCGGGTGGTCGACGCGCAGGCCGTCGACGCCCGCGCCGAGGCCGCGCACCCACGCACGATCAGCTCGTGCGTCGCGGCGAACACGTCGGCAGCTCGACCCGGATGCGCGGCGAGTCGGTCACCGCGAAGAACCGGCGGTAGTTCGAGGTCGGTGTCGGCGCGGCGCCAGTCGATCAGCTCGTAGTGCGTGACAGAATCCGGCGGCCGTCTCCGGCTCAGCTCGCCGATCGAGCACCCGTGCCGCCGCCCGGCATCCCAGTCGATGTCGAACCAGTCGGCGCACGGCGAGTGCGCGGACCCGAGCTCGAGCACGCTCCACCACCACGCGTTCGCGGCCGGATCGCCGACGCCCATGTGGTTCGGCACGATGTCGACGAGCACGCCGAGGCCCGCCGACGCGGCCGCCGCCGCCGAGCGCGCGCAGCCCGTCCTGCGCCGCCGCGCGCCGCATCCACCCTGCTGTGATCGACGACGTCGTACCCGTGCGTCGAGCCGGCGCCGGCCTGCAGCAGCGGGGAGAGGTAGAACCAGTCGGCACCGAGGTCGCGCAGGTAGTCCGGCGAGCGCGGCCGCGTCGTGCAGGGTGAACTCGGCCGTCAGCTGCAGCCGGTAGGTCGAGACGGGTGCGGCGGTCACCGGCTCAGTCGGCGCGCGCGGCGCAGGGTCGCGCTCGATCGCGAGTCGTCGACCGCGTCGTCGTCGACGTGCTCGCGCAGCACCGCGAGCGCGTGGGCGCCGAGCGAGAACGTCGCGCCGGGCTCGATCGGGTCGCCGTCGACCTCGCCGCCGTTGGTGTCGACGATCGAGGTCCCAGCGCGGCGAGCGCTCCTCGATCGGGATCATGATGTCGACGGCCTCGGTGTGCGCGTTGAAGTAGACGAGGAAGTGCTTGTCGACGATCCGCTCGCCGCGCGATGTCGACGCCCTGGATGCCCTGCCCGTTGAGGAACACGCCGATCGTGCGGCCGAAGCCGGCCTCCCAGTCCTCGGGCTGCATCGCCGTGCCGTCGGGCCGCAGCCAGACGAGGTCGGGCAGCGGCTCGCCCTCGCCGCGACGCACCGGGTGCCCGTCGAAGAACCGGCTGCGCCGGAACGTCGGGTGCTCGCGACGCAGCCGGGTGAGCGCGGCCGTGAACTCGATCAGCGGCTCGTCGGCCTCGTCCCAGTGCACCCAGGCGATCGTCGCAGTCCTGCGCGTACACGTTGTTGTTGCCGTGCTGGGTGCGACCCAGCTCGTCGCCGTGCGCGATCATCGGCACGCCCTGGCGACAGCAGCAGCGTCGCGAGGAAGTTGCGCTGCTGCCGCGCCCGCAGCATCGCAGCACGGTCGGGTCGTCGGTCTCGCCCTCGGCACCCATGTTGAACGAGCGGTTGTCGTCGCTGCCGTCGTTGCCGTCCTCGCCGTTCGCCTCGTTGTGCTTCTCGTTGTACGACACGAGGTCGCGCAGCGTGAAGCCGTCGTGCGCGGTGACGAAGTTGATGCGACGCGACCGGCCGGCGTCCGGTGTGCTCGTACAGGTCGCTCGAGCCGGTGATGCGGGATGCGAACTCGCCCAGGGTGGCCGGCTCGCCCCGCCAGAAGTCGCGCACGGTGTCGCGGTACTTGCCGTTCCACTCCGTCCACTGCGGAGGGAAGTTGCCGACCTGGTAGCCGCCGGGGCCGATGTCCCACGGCTCGGCGATCAGCTTCACCTGCGACACGACCGGGTCCTGCTGCACGAGTTCGAAGAACGCGCGACAGCCGGTCGACCTCGTAGAACTCGCGGGCGAGCGTCGCCGCGAGGTCGAAGCGGAAGCCGTCGACGTGCATCTCGGTCACCCAGTAGCGCAGCGAGTCCATGATCAGCTGCAGCGTGTGCGGGTGCCCGACGTTGAGCGAGTTGCCGGTGCCGGTGTAGTCCATGTAGAACTGCTCGTCGTCCTCGACGAGGCGGTAGTACGCGGCGTTGTCGATGCCGCGCATCGAGACCGTCGGACCCTGGTGGTTGCCCTCCGCGGTGTGGTTGTAGACGACATCCAGGATCACCTCGATGCCGGCGGCGTGCAGGGCCAGCACCATGCGACTTGAACTCCTGCACCTGCTGGCCGAGCTGGCCGCTGGATGCGTACCCGGCATGCGGGGCGAAGAACGCGATCGTGTTGTAGCCCCAGTAGTTGCGCAGGCCCTTCTCCTCGAGCACCGCGTCGTGCAGGAACTGGTGCACCGGCATCAGCTCGATCGCGGTGACGCCGATGCGCTGCAGGTGCTCGATGATCGCCGGGTGCGCGATGGCGGCGTAGGTGCCGCGCAGCTCCTCCGGGATGTCGGGGTGCAGCTCGGTGAGCCCCTTGACGTGCGCCTCGTAGATGACGCGTCTCGCGCGTAGGGGATCTTGGGCGCGCGGTCGCCGGTCCAGTCGAAGAACGGGTTGACCACGACGCCGAGCATCATGCTCGCGGCGGAATCGTCGTCGTTGCGCTCGTCGGGGTCGTCGAAGTCGTACGAGAACATCGGCTGACCCCAGCGGATGTCGTCGCAGGTCGCCTTCGCGTACGGGTCGAGCAGCAGCTTGTTCGGGTTGCAGCGCAGGCCCGTCTGCGGATCCCACGGTCCGTGCACGCGGTAGCCGTAGCGCTGGCCGGGCCGCACCTCGGGCAGGTAGACGTGCCAGACGTAGCCGTCGACCTCGGTCAGCTCGATCCGCGTCTCGATGCGGTCGTCGTCGAAGAGGCAGAGCTCGACCTTCTCGGCGACTTCGCTGAACAGCGCGAAGTTGGTGCCGGTGCCGTCGAAGGTCGCGCCCGAGCGGGTAGGCGCTGCCGGGCCAGACCTGCATGACGACATCCTTCGGTGGTGGGGTGAGTCTGAGGTTACTGGGGTGTTTCGCCGGTCGCTGCCAGGTTCTGCCCAGGGCGAGTGTTGCATGATCGTTACCGGCCTCGCGAACGGTGTGATTCGATCCGCCGCTGGCAACTCGTCGTAGAGGGCCCTACCCCGATCTGACGCGCGCTTGCGTGCGTCCTGTACGCGTTCGCGCGTGCCCGACCAGGAAGCTCCTTTCATCGTGCCTCAGAGCAAGACCGCCATGCCCGCCACCCCGACCATCGACGGCCCCGACGACCACAGCTACTTCGGTGCATTCCGCAAGAGGCGCACCATCGCCATCGGCGCCGCGACGCTCGCGTTCCTCACCGTGACCGTGCACGACCTGCCGGCCCAGGCCGCCACCATGAAGGTCGAGGCGTACGCCGCCGCGTCGCAGACGATGGTCGTCGGCGAACGAGACCGTCGCTCCGAGCGCCATCCGCGACGACAGCTACGTGATCACGCAGTACACGCCGGTGCAGTGGCCGCATCGCACCGTCGAGCGACGTGAGCAGCGGGTTCGGCTGGCGCGTGGCGCCGTGCCGGTGGGGCTGCTCATCCGACCACCAGGGCGTCGACTTCGACCCCGGCTGCCGGCACGACGATCCACGTGGTCGCCGACGGCGTCGTCATCGAGTCCGTCGAGCGACGGCGGTCTCGGACAGCACGTCGTCGTCGCAGCACGAGATCAACGGCGTGATGGTGCAGACCATCTACGGCCACATGATCTTCGGCTCGCAGACCGTCGCCGTCGGCGACACGGTGACGATGGGCCAGGTCATCGGCGACGTCGGCAGCACCGGCGCCAGCACCGGTCCGCACCTGCACTTCGAGGTCCGCCCGGGCGGCGGCGACGCGATCGAGCCCCTGGGCTGGCTGGCCACGAACGTCACGGAGACGTGGGTCTCCTGACCCTCCGCTGCTAGCCTGACCTCGTGTTCGAGCTGCTGGATGCCGCGCTTCCGACGCTCGGCATGCTCGCCATCCTGGTCCTGACCGTCGCGATCGTCGCGGTGGTCACGACCGTGCTGATCGCCGTCCCGCGGTCGAGCACCGTCGGCGGTCGCGCGCGCGGCCACGCGGTGCTGCTGTCGCACGCTCCCGTCGTCGTCGCATCCGGATGCAGCGGGCCACGCCCGCTCCCGCGCGCCGGGCGCGTCTCCCGCGGTCGCCTGAGCCCTCGCGGAACGGGTGACCACACGGTCCACCCTTCCTTTCGCGACCCTCGGGAGCACTCCATGAACTTCTTCGATCTGCCTGTCCTGTCCGCCCTTCTCGCCGCCGCAACCGCCGCTCTCGCGGCGCTCGGCACGGTCGTCACACCCGGGAGGCGCCGATCGTGCTGGTCACGGTCGCGCGTGCGCGCCGCGCTCATCCCCGTCGGCATCTCGATGGCTCGAGCCGACCGAGCACGCCGTCGGCTCGCGCCACGGCTCGCCGAGCTGCAGAAGCGCTGGAGCGAACAACCCCGAGCGGCTGCAGCGCGAGACCATGGCGCTCTACGCGGCGGAGAAGGTGTCGCCGTTCGCCGGGTGCCTGCCGGTGCTCGCGCAGGCGCCGGTCCTCACCCTCGTCTACGCGGCGTTCGCCTCGCCGACCGTCGCCGGTGCCCCGAACGCACTGCTCGGCGCGACGGTGTTCGGGGCGCCGCTCGGCCGGCACCTGACGGATCTCGCCGCCGGGCTGGCGGCGAGCGACCTCGTGTTCGCGGTGCTGATCGTCGCGCTCGTCGTCGTCGCGTTCCTCGCGCGGCGCGCGGCGCTGCGGGCGGCGGCGCTGGCGCCCGCACCGACGCGGACCGGCCGCCGGACCAGGCGGCGCTGCTCAGCCGGATCGCCGGTGTCGCGCCGTTCATCACGGTCGTCGCCGCGCGTGTTCGTCCCGCTCGCCGCGACCCTGTACCTGGCGATGTCGTCGAGCCTGGTCTCTCGGCGAGCGGGCCCTGCTCCGGAGGTTCGTGACGAACATCGCATGAACGATCGGTGCGCCCGTGCACGTCCGGCGAGGCCGTGCAGCGGCGCGGATAGGGTGGCAGCATGTCGTCCCCGGACGCACCCACGGTCTCCATCGTCATCCCCGCGTACAACGAGGCGAGCACCATCCGCGCGTGCGTCGTCGCGGCGATCGAGCAGACCGAGCCGGCCGACGAGATCATCGTGATCGACAACCGGTCGACCGACGCGACGCTCCGGATTCTGAACGACCTGAAGACGGAGTTCCCCGAAGCGCCCCTCGTGGTCTTCTCGCAGGACGACGAGCAGGGGCTCGTGCCGACCCGCAACTTCGGGCTGGACCGCGCGATGGGCGAGGTGCTCGGCCGCATCGACGCCGACACCGTGCTCGAGCCGACCTGGGTGCACGAGGTGCGGCGGTTGTTCACCGACCCCGTCGGTCGGGGCGGCGACCGGGCCGATGATCTACTACGACATGCCGCTGCGCCGGTTCGGGGCGCGGGCAGACGACACGCTTCGCCGCGCGATCCTGAAGCTGGCGCGCGACTACCACTTCGTGTTCGGCAGCAACATGGCGGTCCGCGCGAGCGCGTGGCGCGACATCCGCGGGGTCGTGTGCCGGGATGAGGCGGACGAATTCCATGAGGACATCGACCTCAGCATCCATCTCTTCGAACGCGGGCATCGCGTCGATCTACGGACCCAAGATGGTCGCCGGGATGTCGGCGCGGCGAATCGACGACAACCCGCGCGAGTTCCTGAGCTACGTCTGGCGCTACCAGCGCACGTACGACGCGCACGGCATCGACAACCCCGCGCTGCGCGCGCCGATGGTGGTGTGGTCGGCGCTGTACCCGGCGCTCAAGGGGATGCGCTGGCAGCAGTTGCGGAAGGCCGCATCGTCATAGAGTTCTCCTTATCCCCGAAGAAGAGGAGCACCCCATGAGCTACGCCGTCGTCAATCCCGCGACCGGTGAGTCACTCGCCACCTACCCGACCATCTCCGATGCCGACCTCGCGAAGGCCGTCGACAAGGCCGCCGCCGCGCACGACGGATGGTCGCGCTCGACCACCGTCGCCGAGCGCGCCGCGCTGATCCAGAAGGTCGCCGACCTGCACACCGAGCGCCGCGAGGAGCTCGCCGAACCTCATCGTGCGCGAGATGGGCAAGCCGGTCGAGCAGGCGCTCGGCGAGGTCGACTTCGCCGCCGACATCTACGCGTACTACGCCGAGAACGCGCCCAAGTTCCTCGAGGACGAGAAGATCGAGCTGCGCGCGGGCGAGGGGACGGCGTTCATCCGCCGCAACTCGCTGGGCGTGCTGCTCGGCATCATGCCGTGGAACTTCCCGTACTACCAGGTGGCCCGCTTCGCCGGTCCGAACCTGATCATCGGCAACACGATCATCCTCAAGCACGCGTCGCAGTGCCCGGAGTCGGCCGCCGCGATGGAGAAGATCTTCCTCGACGCCGGGTTCCCCGAGGGCGCCTACGTCAACGTGTACGCGTCGAGCTCGCAGATGGAGTCGGTCATCGCCGACCCGCGCGTGCAGGGCGTCTCGCTCACCGGCTCCGAGGCCGCGGGTGCCGCGGTCGCCGCAGCTCGCGGGCAAGTCACCTCAAGAAGGTCGTGCTCGAACTCGGCGGGTCCGACCCGTTCATCCTGCTCAGCACCGACGACCTGGATGCCGCGGTCGAGGCCGCGGTCGGCGCGCGTCTCGACAACAGCGGTCAGTCGTGCAACGCGGCCAAGCGCTTCATCGTGATGGACGACCTGTACGAGCCGTTCCTCGAGAAGTTCACGGCGGGCCTGACGAAGGACGCACCCGGCGACCCGACCTCGTCGGACACCACGCTCGGCCCGCTGTCGTCGCTCGCCGCGGCCGAGGGTCTGCAGGAGCAGCTCGACCGCGCCGTCAAGCAGGGCGCGCGTCTGGTCGCCGGCGGCAAGCGCGACGGGGCGTTCTTCCCGGCCGCGGTGCTCGCCGACGTGACGCCCGAGCACGGACGCGCACCACGAGGAGTTCTTCGGCCCCGTCGGCATCGTCTACAAGGTGACGTCCGAGGACGAGGCGGTCAAGCTCGCCAACGACACCCCGTTCGGGCTCGGCTCGTACCTGTACACGACCGACGAGAAGCAGGCGCTGCGCGTCGCCGACCAGATCGACGCCGGCATGGTGTGGGTCAACATCGTGCTCGGCGACGGCGCGGAGCTGCCGTTCGGCGGCGTGAAGCGCTCCGGTTCGGGCCGCGAGCTCGGCCGCTTCGGCGCCGACGAGTTCGTCAACAAGAAGCTGATCCGCGATCGGCGGCTAGTCGCGCGTCGATCAGCCAGCGACGAGGCGACGTCGTGCCGCACGCGACGATGCGACGCCACGTCCGGTCCCGGTCCGCGTCGAGCGCGTCGGCGCGCTCGCGCAGGTCGGGGATCGCAGCAGCGAGCCGGTCGGGCGTGAGCTGTCGCTCGCGACGACGACGCGACCGGATGCGTTGACCAGGGCCGCGCTCCGTCCGGCCGCGCGCACGGCGGGCAGCAAGCGCGCGCTCGATGTCGTTGACGTAGAGGTCGGCGCCGACGACGCCGATCATCGCGCCGTCGCGGAACGCGGGCATCGTCGAGCGTCAGCGTGTAGTCGTCGGTGCAGAGGTAGTCGACGTAGGGGCCGGTGATGTGCCGGGCGTGCGTGGTCGACGGGCACCCGCCACCACTCGAGCGTCGTGTAGTCGCGGAAGCTCTCGGAGTGCTCGTCCTCGACGGCGACGAGGCGGCGCAGCTCGGGCAGCGCCGGGCCGGTCACCCCGAAGGTGTTCGCGTGGCCGAGCCACCAGGCGAGGTGCCAGGGCGCGTCGGGGATGAATCCGGGCTGCGCGACGAATCCGGCGCCGATGATGAGGGCGCCGTCGTTCGAGAGGTCGGGGACGACGAGCGTCTCGACGAGGTCGTCGATGCCGGCGACGTCGACGTCGTGCCGACGCGACGTAGTCCTCGATCACCTGCGCGCCATCCGTCGATGAGCCGGAAGACGTCGCCGAACGTCGTGTCGACGACGGCGACGCAGTCGAGGTCGGTCGCGGTCGGTGCGCTCATGCTCTCTCCTCGAGTCCGGCCTTCGTGTCGAGCAGCCAGTCGATGGCGGCGACGACGTTCGCGACGGTGCGCTCGCGGGCGGCCTCCGCGTCGCCGTCGGCGATCGCGTCGAGCACCTCGGCGCGCGCGTCGAGATTGCGCCGACGATACTCCGGCTCGCGCAGCCAGAGCCAGAGCAGCGGGGCGAACTCGGCCTGCAGCCGCAGCTCCTCCCGCACGAGCCGTGCCGACTGCGAGAGCGCCGCGATCTCGAGCTGCACCACGCCCTGGCGTCGCCGTGCCGCGGTCTCGTCGTCGTCCGGCGACCAGCGCGATGCCGCGCAGGCGCTCGAGGTCGTCGTCGGTCGCGCGGTCCGCGGCGAGGCCGGCGCAGCTGCCGGCGATCGACGCGTAGTAGGTGCCCATGTCGCGCAGCTCGACCCGCGAGAGCGACCGCACCCGCGCATCCAGCACCGCCCGGGTCTTGTCGCGGCCCGCCGTGACGAAGCTGCCGCCGTCGCGTCCGCGCCGGGTGTCGACGAGCCCCTTGTCGCGCAGCGCCTCGAGCGCCTCGCGTGCGGTGACCGTCGCGACGCCGAAGCGCTTGGCCATCTCGGTCTCGCTCGGCAGCCGCTCGCCGTCGGCGAGCAGGCCGAGCACGATCGCGTCGGTGAGGCGTCGCTCGACCAGTTCGGCGCGTCCGGCACCCTCGAGCGGGGCGAAGACGACGGCCCCGCGCTCGTGGAGGTCCGGATGGATTGGGCCCTGATCCCTGGGCATGTGACACGACCGTAACATCGCCGAACACTTGCATGACATCTGGTTCCATATGATTTGATTCAGGTGAGCGAGGAGGCTCGAGTTGGACAGTGATGCACCCGCGATCCGGTTGCGATCGCTGACGAAGGCGTTCGGCAACGTGACGGCGGTCGACGACCTCGACCTCGACATCATGCCCGGAGAGTTCTTCTCCATGCTCGGGCCGTCGGGCTCCGGCAAGACCACGGTGCTGCGCCTCATCGCCGGATTCGAGCAGCCCACCGCGGGCACCATCGAGCTGTTCGGCGACGACGTCACCAAGCGCGCGCCGTTCGACCGCGACGTCAACACGGTCTTCCAGGACTACGCGCTGTTCCCGCACATGAACGTCATCGACAACGTCGCCTACGGCCTGCGGGTTCGCGGGATGGGCCGCGTCGAACGCCGCAAGCGCGCGCTCGAGGCGCTGGCATCCGTCCGGCTCGAGACAGTTCGCGACCGCAAGCCGTCGCAGCTCTCCGGCGGTCAGCGTCAGCGCGTCGCCCTCGCCCGCGCCACCGTCGTCGAGCCGAAGGCGCTGCTGCTCGACGAGCCGCTCGGCGCGCTCGACCTCAAGCTGCGGCAGGGCATGCAGGTCGAGCTCAAAGAGATGCAGCGCGAGCTCGGCATCACCTTCATCTTCGTCACCCACGACCAGGAGGAGGCCCTCACGCTGAGCGACCGCATCGCGGTGTTCAACGAGGGCCGCATCGAGCAGCTCGGCACCCCGCAGGAGATCTACGAGCACCCGCAGTCGCCGTTCGTCGCCGACTTCGTCGGCACGTCGAACCTGTTCGACGCCGCCGAGGCGAAGCGGATGCTGAAGCTCGACCGGACCGCAATCGTTGCGCCCCGAGAAGATCACCCTCGCCACGCCGGGCAGCAAGACCGAGCCGGGAACGGTCTCGCTGCCCGGAAAGGTCAGCGAGGTCATCTACCTCGGCACCAGCACCCGCCTCCTCGTCGACCTCGACGGCGGCTACCGCCTCAACGTGCTCGAGCAGAACGTCAGCACCCAGGGCGGCTCCGACGTCCACGACCGCCGCGGCGCCGCCGTCGTGGCACGCTGGTCGCCGGCCGACATCGTCTCGCTCACGCCGTCGGCGTGAGCGGGTCCACCAGAGAAACGGAGAACTGCATGAAACGCCTCATCACAGCACGGCGCTCGACGGCACTCGCCGGAGCGCGCCCTGCTCTCCACGACGCTGCTCCTCACCGCCTGCGGCACCTCCGGCGGCGGCGGAGGCGGCGACGAAGCCGACGAGCTCGGCGAGCTGGAAGGCCAGGTCTCGATCCTGGCCTGGCCCGGCTACGTCGAGGACGGCAGCAACGACCCGGCCGTCGACTGGGTGTCGGCCTTCGAGGAGGACGACCGGCTGCGAGGTCACCAGCAAGACGTACGGCACGTCCGACGAGGCGTTCAACCTCTTCAAGTCGGGCGAGTACGACGTGATCGCCGCGTCGGGTGACGCGTCGCTGCGTCTCGTCGCCGCCGGCGACGTCGCCCCGGTCAACACCGACCTGCTCGAGAACTACGACGGCATCTTCGACTTCCTGAAGATGCAGTCGTGGAACAGCGTCGACGGCGTCAGCTACGGCATCCCGCACGGCTACGGCGCCAACCTGCTGATGTACAACACGGACGTGTTCCCGGGCGGCCTCGACTCGTGGAGCGCCGTGTTCGACGACGCCGCCGCGAACTCGGGCGCGGTGACGGCCTACGACTCGCCGATCTACATCGCGGACGCCGCGGTGTACCTGATGGCGACGCAGCCCGACCTCGGCATCGAGAACCCGTACGCGCTGGACGAGACCCAGCTCGCCGCGGCGGTCGACCTGCTGAAGGCTCAGCGCGAGCACATCGGCGAGTACTGGTCGGACTACCTCAAGGAGATCCAGGCCTTCGAGACCGGTGACTCGGTCGTCGGAACCACCTGGCAGGTCATCCAGAACTCGATCACGACCGGCAACACCGAGGTCGTCCTCCCCAAGGAGGGCACCACCGGATGGTCGGACACCTGGATGATCTCGTCGCAGGCGGCGAACCCGAACTGCGCGTACGCGTGGCTCGACTAGATCGCCAGCCCCGAGGCGAACGCGCAGGCGACCGGGTACTTCGGCGAGGCGCCGTCGAGCCAGGCCGCGTGCGACTTCCGCGAGGACTGCGAGGCCTACCACGCCGGTGACGCGGACTACGCGTCGCAGATCTGGTACTGGTCGACGCCGATCGCCGACTGCCTGGACGGTCGCACCGATGTCGAGTGCACCGACTACTCGCAGTGGACGACCGCCTGGCAGGAGATCAAGGGCTAGGTAGTCCGCCACACCATGTCAAGCATGCTGGAGCAGTCCGCCCGGACCGCGGTTCCCCTTCCACGGGGGACCGCGGCCCGGCGGCTGTCCGTCGCACTCAGCTCGCGACCGCGGACGCGGCTCGGGCTGCTGCTCAGCGCACCGTTGCTCTGGCTCGGGCTGGTCTACATCGCGGCGCTGGCCGCGCTGCTCGTCACCGCGTTCTGGACCATCGACACCTTCACCGGCCAGGTGCGCACCGAGTGGACGCTCGACAACATCATCACCGTCGTGACCGGATCGCTGTATCAGACGGTCACGCTGCGCACGGTCGGCATCGCGGTGCTGGTCACCGTGGTCGACATCGTGATCGCGCTGCCGATCGCGTTCTTCATGGCGAAGGTCGCGTCGCCGCGGCTGCGCTACGCGCTGGTCATCGCGGTGCTCATGCCGCTCTGGGCGTCGTACCTGGTGAAGGCGTACGCCTGGCGCTCGGTGCTGTCGGAGGGCGGCATCGTCGACTGGTCGCTGCGGCCGTTCGGGATCGAGGGTCCCGGATACGGCCTGCCGGCCGTCATCATGACGCTCGCCTACCTGTGGTTGCCCTACGTCATCCTGCCCATCTACGCCGGGCTCGAACGGGTGCCGGACTCGCTGCTCGAGGCGTCGGGCGATCTCGGCGCCAAGGCGGGTCGCACCTTCTTCCAGGTCGTGCTGCCGATGCTCTGGCCGTCGATCATCGCCGGCGCGATCTTCAGCTTCTCGCTGTCGCTGGGCGACTACATCACCGTCAACATCGTCGGCGGAGCGAACCAGCTGCTCGGCAACCTCGTCTACACGAACGTCGGCGCGGCCAACAACCTGCCGCTCGCGGCGGCGATCGCGCTGATCCCGGTCGCGATCATGTCGGTCTTCCTGCTCGCGGTGCGCCGGACGGGAGCTCTGGACAACCTATGAGAGGCTCATGAGCTGTCGCGCCCCGCTCGCATCGCGCTCGGCACGGTCACCGCGCGTCATCCTGGCGATCATCTACCTGCCGCTGCTGATCGTGCTTCGTCAACTCGTTCTCGACGTCGAAGACGTTCCTCTGGCCGCCGCCCGGCTTCACGCTCGAGTGGTGGCAGCGCGCGTTCACGAACGCGGGTGCGCTGGAGGCGATCGCCACGTCGCGTGCTCGTCGCGCTGCTCGCGACGGCGGTCGCGCTCGTGCTCGGCACGCTGGTGTCGCTGGCGCTGCAGCGGTACTCGTTCTTCGGGCGGGATGCGGTCTCGCTGCTCGTGATCCTGCCGATCGCGCTGCCCGGCATCGTCACCGGTATCGCGCTCAACAACGCGTTCCGCACGGTGCTCGACCTGCGGCTCGGGCTGCTCACGATCGTGGTCGCGCACGCGACGTTCTGCATCGTCACGGTGTTCAACAACGTGATCGCGCGGCTGCGCCGCATGGGCGGCTCGCTCGAGGAGGCGTCGGCGGATCTCGGCGCCGGGCTCTGGACGACGTTCCGGCTGGTGACGTTCCCGCAGCTGCGGTCGGCGCTGCTGGCCGGCGGGCTGCTGGCGTTCGCGCTGTCGTTCGACGAGATCATCGTGACGACGTTCACGGCCGGGTCGGGCGTGACGACGCTGCCGATCTGGATCCTCGACAACCTGTTCCGGCCGAATCAGGCGCCGATCGTCAACGTGATCGCGGTGGTGCTGGTGGTCGTGTCGATCATCCCGATCTGGATCGCGCAGCGCGTCGCGGGCGCGGAGGCGGTGGCGCGCTAGCCCGCCCGCCTCGCCCAGCCCCGCCCGCCGGCTGACCCGGTGCGATTTTCCGCAATCCGCCGCGCGGAACCGCTGCCGAACTGCGGAACATCGGTCGCGATGCACGAGGTGATCGCCGGTTCTGGATGGGGTGTCTGGAACACAGCTAGACTGGGCTCGAACACGGGAGTCCGGTAGGCCGGGCTGAGAGGGAGCGATCCACGCTCCGACCGTCGAACCTGATCCGGATCATGCCGGCGCAGGGAGGCATCTCGAAACCCGTGCACTTTCGCTCGAAAGGCACGTGAATGACTGCAACAACGACATCCAGCGCCACCAAGCCGAACGCTCCTGCGCTGGCGCGTCGTCGACATCGTCGTCGCGGCCGTCGTCGGCCGTCGCCTGCGGGCCGTCGTCTTCGTCGGCTGGAACGTCGGCAGCCACATCTTCGACGGCGCTGCAGGCGCGTCCTTCCCGGCATCCAGTCGCTCGGCTACGGCGCCGTGGCTGCTCGGCGGCGCCGCTGGCGGCGCTCATCATCCGCAAGCCGGGCGCCGCGCTGTTCGGCGAGCTCGTCGCGGCGGCGGTGTCGATGCTGCTCGGCGCGCCAGTGGGGTCTGCAGACCCTCGACTCGCGGGCTCGTGCAGGGTCTCGCGCGCCGAGCTCGTCTTCGCTCGCGTTCCTGTACCGCGAACTGGTCGCGTGCCGGTCGCGATGCTCGCGGGCGCGGCGCCGGACTCGTCGCCGCGATCAACGACTGGATCTTCTAGTACGCGGGTGCCGACACCCTGTTCCTCACGATCTACATCGTCGGCGCGATCATCTAGCGGCGCGGTGATCGCCGGCCTCGGGTCGTGGGCGCTCGTGAAGGCGCTCGCCCGCACCGGTGCGCTGCGGCCGCTTCGCCGCCGGCCGCGAGGCGGAGCGGGTCTGACCGCAGCTCGGCCGCCGCATCCGCGCCCGCAGCGGTCCGGGCGCGCGGCTGGGGGTGGCGGCACGCCGCGCGCAGGGCGTGGGCGGTGCGCGACCTCGACCTCGCATCGCGCCGGGGGAGCGCGTGCTGCTGCTCGGCGCCGTCCGGCTCGGGCAAGTCGACGCTGCTGCGCGCGCTCGCGGGCGTGCTCGGCGGATGACGAGGGCGAGCAGCTCGGCGAGCTGACCGTCGACGGCTCGCACCCGGTCGCCGCGCGCGGGCGCGCGGGGCTCGTCCTGCAGGACCCCGACTCGCAGGTCGTGATGTCGCGCGTCGGCGACGACGTCGCGTTCGGCTGCGAGAACCTCGGCGTGCCGCGCGACGAGATCTGGGCGCGCGTGCGCGCCGCGCTCGACGCGGTCGGACTCGACCTGCCGCTCGATCGCATCCGACGGCGGCGCTGTCGGGCGGGCAGAAGCAGCGCCTCGCGCTCGCCGGCGCGTCTCGCGATGCGTCCCGGCCTGCTGCTGCTCGACGAGCCGACCGCGAACCTCGACCCGGACGGGCGTGATCGAGGTCCGGGATGCCGTGGCGCCGCGTGCTGACGACGACCGGCGCGACGCCTGGTGTCGTCGAGCACCGGGTCGACGTCTGGCTGCCGGTCGTCGATCCGCGTGGTCGTGCTCGACGCCGACGGGCGTGATCGTCGCCGACGGCGACCCCGACCGACGTGCTGCGCGAGCGCGGGTGCCGAGCTGGCCGCGGCGGGGATCTGGGTGCCGGGTCACGCGCCGCGCTGCCGACGCGTCGCCGCCCCGCGCCCGAGGTCGTGCTGCTGACCGCCGCACGAGCTCGTCGGTCGCGCGGTGGCCGGCCGCGTCCTGCAGACCGGCCTCGACGCTGCACGGTCTCGGCCGGCGAGGTGCTCGCCGTCACCGGGCCGAACGGCTCGGGCAAGTCGACGCTCGGCGCTCACGCTCGCCGGGCTGCTGCCGCCGCTCGCGGGCGAGCGTCGACGCGTTCGGCCGCGGCGCGACCCGACCGATCCGCTGGCAGTCGCGCGAGCTGCTGCCGCGCATCGGCACGGTGTTCCAGGACCCCGAGCACCAGTTCCTCGCCGGCGACGGTGCGCGACGAGCTCGAGGTCGGACCGCGCGCGCTGAAGCGCCCGGCTGCGAGGTCGCGCGATCGACGACCTGCTCTGGAGCGCCTGCGCTCACCGCACCTCGCCGCGCGCGAACCCGTTCACGCTGTCGGGCGGCGAGAAGCGCCGGCTGTCGGTCGCGACCGCGCTCGCGACCGCGCCCGCGCGATGCTGCGTGCTCGACGAGCCGACCTTCGGGCAGGACGCGACGACCTGGGCCGAGCTGGTCGCCGCTCGATCGCCGAGCTGTCGACGACGGCCGCGCGCGTCGTCGCGGTGACCCACGACGCCGAGTTCGTCGATGCGCTCGCCGCCCGCCGGTTCGCGCTGTCGACGCGCCGGACGACGCGCCCTCGGCAGGGGCGAGCGCCGCATGACCGCGTCAATCCGGTCGCCAAGCTGCTCGCGGCCGCGCTGCTCGCGGTCGTGCCTGCTGCTCACGCTCGACCCGGTCTCGGCCGGCGTCGCGCTGGTGCTCGAGCTCGCTGCTGATCCCGTTCGCCGGCATCCCGCTGGCGCGAGTTCTGGCTCCGCACGCTGCCGATCGGTGGATCGCCGCACCGCTCGCCGGGCTGACGATCGCGCTCTACGGGCAGCGCTCCGGCACGCGTGCTACGCCGAGTGCCTGCTCGTCGCAGGTCAGCGAGGGGTCGCTCTGGCTCGCGGCTCGCGACCGCGCTGCGCGTGCTCGCGATCGGGCTGCCCGCGCGTCGTCCTGTTCGTCACGATCGACCCGACCGACCTCGCCGACGGCCTCGCGCAGACGCTGCACCTGCCGGCGCGCTTCGTGCTCGGCGCTCTCGCCGGCGATCCGGCTCATCGGCCTCGTCGCCGACGACCGCCGCACCGTCGTACTCGCCCGCCGTGCCCGCGGCGTCGCCGACCGCGACCGGCTGCGTCGCCTGGCCGGGGCTCGCCTTCTCGCTGCTCGTGCTGTCGCTCCGCCGCGGCAGCGCGCTCGCGATCGCGATGGAGGCGCGCGGATTCGGCGCGACCGCGCGCGCACCTGGGCGCGTCCCGTCGCGGTTCGGGCTGCGCGAGGTCGTGCTCTCGCTGATCGGCGGCGGCGATCGGCGGAGCCGCGATCGTCGCCGCGGTCGTCACCGGAAACTGGAACTTCATCGTCGGATGAGCATCGACCGCCGACCCTCGCGGCCCGCGCCGCCGCATCCGGCGCCGCGTCCCGTCGTGCTGATCGACGGACGCTCCGGCGCCGGCAAGACGACGCTGGCGCGCGAGCTCGCCCCGCTGCTCGGCGCGCAGCTGGTCAGCCTCGACGACCTCTATCCCGGATGGGATGGGCTCGAGGCCGGGAGCGCCGCGGTTGCACGAGACGGTGCTGCGCGATCGGGATCCGGGCTGGCGCCGCTGGGACTGGGCGTCGGCAGCGCGCCGGCGGAGTGGCATCCGGTCGACCCGACCGCGCCGATCGTCATCGAGGGGTGCGGTGCGCTCAGCCGGGCGAACCGCGCGCTCGCGACCTTCGGGATCTGGGTCGAGGTGCCGGCCGCCGAGCGCCGCCGCCGCGCTCTCGAGCGCGAGCCGGAGTTCGCTCCGCACTGGCGCGACTGGGCCGCGCAGGAGCGCGCGCTTCGCCGCGCGCGAGCATCCGCGGTCGCTCGCCGACGTGATCGTCGAGGGCTAGGCCCAGCCGAGCCGGTGCAGCTCGTCGTCGTCGATGCCGTAGAAGTGCGCGATCTCGTGCACGAGGGTGACGTGGATCTCGTCGCGCAGCTGCGTCGAGGTCGTCGCAGATCGCGAGCAGCGGCTCGCGGAACAGCACGATGCGGTCGGGCAGTTCGCCGAATCCGTAGCGGTCGCGCTCGGTGAGGGCGACGCCCTCGTAGATCGCCGAGCAGGTCGAGCGAGCCGTCCTCGGGCCGGTCCTCGACGACGAAGACGAGGTTCTCGAGGCCGTCGACCATCTCGTCGGGCAGCTCGTCGAGCTCGTCGACGACGATCTTCTCGAACTCCGTCGGCGTCGAGCTCGAGGCGTCATCGCCGAGCTGGCCTCGATCGCGTCGATCAGGTACGCCTGCAGCTGGCCGAGCCAGTGGTAGACCTCGCCGAGCGCGTCGTCGGGCACCGGGTCGTCGTCCGCCCGGATGCCGAGCCGCTCGGCGACGATCGAGCCGGAGGTCGGTGAGCACGGGCAGCCAGCGCTCGGCGTCGTCGTCGCGCGAGGTCGATCGTGCCGCCGTCGTCGCCGGAGCCGGCGAGCAGCGCGGCCGCGACGGCTCCCGCCTTCGCGGTCTTGGAGTCGACCAGGCCGGAGCGCGTGTACTGGCGGAACTCGGCCGCCGCATCCGGATCATCGCGGTACGCGATCGGGAAGAGCCGCTCGAGGGCCGGGTCGTCGCTCTCGACCTGCACGAGCTCCTCGTACTGGGCGAGCAGGGTGCGCAGCAGCTCGAGCTCGCTCGGGCGTCAGGAGCTGGAGGCGGATCACGCGCCGCACCACCGTCGCCCAGAGGCCGTACTCGTGCATCGCCTCGGTGTGCCGCTCCATCTCTTCGCGCGGACCGGTCGCCACGACCGCGCGGCCCTCGTCGTGCACGAGCAGCATGAGGCGCTCGGCCTCGGGCTTCGGGTAGCCGAAGTAGGTGCGGAAGACGTGCGTCACGTACGACATCAGGTTGACCGGGTCGTTCCAGACCGTCGTCGTCCACGGGGTGTCGGGCGCGATCGACGTCTGCTGACGGGTGTCCGATTCGGACTCCGTCAGGGAGTCCATGTATCTGCAAAGGGTGGATGACGGGACTCGAACCCGCGACATCCGGCACCACAAGCCAGCGCTCTACCAACTGAGCTACAACCACCATGTGTTTCGACGCAGGAGCGCCGAGCAACCGGACCATTCTATGGCACGCGGGGCGACCACGCCTCCACCGTCGCGGCGGATGCGGCCTGCGCCTCGTCGCTGCTCGGGCCCGGCGGGGCCACGAAGACGATCGAACGGTAGTAGTCGAGCTCGCGGATCGACTCGAGGATGTCGGCGAGGGCGCGGTGCCCGCCGTTCTTCGCGGGCGACTGGAAGTATGCGCGCGGGTACCAGCGGCGCGAGAGCTCTTTGATGCTCGACACGTCGACGTTGCGGTAGTGCAGGTGGGCGTCGATGCGCGGCATGTACTTGGCGAGGAACGCGCGGTCGGTGCCGATCGTGTTGCCGGCCAGGGGAGCGGTGTTGTGCTCCGGCACGAATCGCAGGATGTACTCGAGCACCTCGTACTCGGCCTCGGCCAGCGTCTTGCCGTTCGGGATCTCGTCGAGCAGCCCGCTCTCGGCGTGCATGTTGCGTGACGAAGTCGCCCATGTTGTCGAGGGCGGTCTGGTCGGGCTTGATGACGATGCTGAAGCCGTCGTCGAGCGGCTTCAGGTCGTAGTCGGTGATCACGACGGCGACCTCGACGAGTTCGTCGATCGAGAGATCGAGACCGGTCATCTCGCAGTCGATCCAGACCAGTACGTCGGGCGAAGTCACTTCTCAGCCTATCTGGGGGGCCAGACCCGGTCGTGACGGGTGCTGCACAGTCCCCCCGGCAGGATTCGAACCTGCGACCAAACGGGTAGAAACCGTCCGCTCTGTCCTCTGAGCTACGGGGGGAGATTACGACCAGAGTACCGAGTCGCGCGACGCGGCGGCCTCGGGTTCGACCAGCGGGAGACGCGATGCGAGGATGGGTGACAGTCGCTCATCTGTGGAGGCATCGTGGCACGACCGGCATTCGGTGGCCGTCGTGCGCTCTCCCGGAGTGGCCAGCTGCTCGCGTTCGCGGGTGTCGTCATGCTCGTCGCCGGCTTCCTGGCGTTCCTCGGCGGAGCGTCTGGCCCCGTTCTCGATGCCGGGGCCCGCCAGCTCATCGACGGGGCAGGCGCGACCGGCTCGACCGTCCGCATCCAGACCCGCCTGGTCGAGGAGCCGACGAGCAGGATGCCGGGGTGCAGCAGGCGATCGAGATCGGCGTTCCGCGGTCTTCCGGCGACGGTCGTCCGCACGTTCTCGCCGAGTCGACGCCGGCGGAGTATCGACGACGAGCCGCTCGCAGCTGCAGGCTCTGGCCGACCCCGGGTCTGCCCGACACCGCACAGCTGACCGCCGGCGACATGGCCGGTCGCCGACGACGAGGGTGCCCTGCAGGCGGCCGCCGCCGAGCGTCTCGGACTCGGGCTCGGCGACGAGCTGGTCATCGGCGAGCTGCCGATCACGATCGTCGGGCTGTGGACCGCCGACGATCCCGCGGCCGACCGATGGTTCGGCGATCCCGCCGTCGGCTCGGGTCGCGACGGCGCCGCGGCCGGCCCGCTGCTCGTGGACGAGTCGGTGCTCGCGCCCGCTCGACGAGCACCCGTTCGTGCGCTGGACCGTCGTCCCGGAACCGTCGGCTGTCGAGCTCGCGACGCTCGGCACCTGGGCCGACGCGCTCGCCCGCCTCGATGCCGAAGTCCGCCGCCTCCCCACGACCAACAGTTCGATCGACGTGCTCGGCACCCTTCCCGACACTCTCGCGCGCACCAGTCGCTCGACCAGCGTCGCCGCCGGCATCCTGGGGCTGCCGCTGGTCCTCGTTCTCGTCGCCGGCGGAGTCGTGCTCGGCCTGATCGCACGGGCGATCGCGTCGGGCCGCCGGGTCGAGTTCGCGCTGCTCCGCGCGCGCGGCGCGTCGTTGCGCGCGCTGACCGGAGCGGCCGCGCGCGAGGCGACCGCCGCCGCGGTCGTCGGTGGTCTGCTCGGGGCCGCTGCCGCGGTCGCCCTGCTCCTGCTGGGTATCCCGGTGCGCCGTTCCGGCCGGATCGACGCTGGCGGTCGCTCTCGTCGCCGCCGGGATCGCGGCGACGGTCGTCGTGCTCGCCGTCGTGCTCTCGACCATCGTCACCATCGTCGAGCTGCGGGCGCCCGTCACCGGTCGTGCCGAATCGGGTCGCGTCGCCGCTCATCGCATCGCTCGGACCCCTCGCTCTCGCCGCCGTCGCCGCGGGCATCTCCTATGCCCAGTTCGTCGCGCTCGGCTCGCCGATCGTGGTGCGCTCGGACGGCACGGTCCGCACCGATCCGGTCGCTCTCGCCGCGCCGATGGCGGTGCTCGTCGCGGCGGCGCTCGCCGCTCCCGTGATCATCGGACCCCTCTCTCTGCTCGCCGAGCGGATCGCGCGGGCCGGCCGCGGCATCCTGCCGGTCCTCCCGCTGCGCCAGCTCGCTCGTCGCGCGCGATCGGTCGCCGCCGGTGTGCTGGTGATCGCCCTCGCCGTCGGGGCAGCGGTGCTGGTCGGCGCCTTCCACCTGTCGGCGCAGGATGCCGCGGACCGCGCCGAGCACGCCGCGACCGGAGCCGACCTGCGGCTCCAATACGCGGTGCGCTCGACCGTCGGCGAGGGATTCCCGGCCGCGAGCGCCGCCGACATCGCCGGGGTGACCGGGCGTCGAGGACGCGTTCGCGGTGCTCGCGCAGGTGGCGAGCCTCGGGCAGGACGCGATCCCGCTGATCGCCGCCGATCCCGACCCGGCTCGCCTCCGTGACGGGGGCGGACCCAGGACTCGCGGCCCTGGCCGAGCGACCTCACCAGCGGCCGCGCCGTCGTCCCGCTTCCGGACGGCGCCGACGAGCTCACGCGTGGACGTCGACCTCACGTCCGTTCGGAGGGATCCCCGAGACCACGGATCTCGACATCGCGGTCTGGTTCGTCGACGCCGACGGGTCGGCTCTGTTCTCGCGACTCGGCTCGGTACCCGCCGCGGTCACCGGCACCGTCTCGGTGACCGGGCCGATACCCGCCGGCGCCACCGGCATCCTGGCCCTGGCCTTCTCACCGGCGCCGACCCTGCCCGACTGCGACGTCGATCGGCGTTCACCTCGACGGGCTGTCGACACCCGCCGGCGAGCTCGACTGGACGGGATCGCAGCGAGCTCACGCTGAGCGAACCGGATCGACTGCTGCCCGGGACCTCGCACGGCGGTCTGCCCGTCGTGCTGACGAGCGCACTGTCCGAGCGGATCGACGCACCCGTCGGCGCCAGGTCTCGGAATGCGCGTCGGGGGCGTGCCCGCCCCAGTTGCTGCTGCGTGTCGTCGGCGTGCTCGACGATCTGCCCGGGATCCCGGGCTCACTGGGCGTGGTCGCCGACCTCCACTCGCTCGAGACCGCAGCGCTCGCCGTGAGCGGATCGGTGCCCGCCGCGAACGAGCTCTGGCTGACGGCCCCCGATCCGGATGCGGCGCTCACCGGCCTGCGCGAGTCGCTCGCCGTCCGCGCCGTCGATCGTCACCCCGTCGACGGTGTCGACCCGGCCGGTGCTGGAGCCGGCGATCGCGCTCTTCGCGGCAGGAGCCGCGAGCGACCGTCCTGCTCGCGGTCCTGGGCTTCGCGGCCGTCGCCGCCGCGATCGGACGGCAGCGCCGGGTCGAGTTCACTCCGCTCCGCTCGCTCGGGCTGACGGCGGCGCGGGTCCGGCGGGCCCGCGCGATCGAGCTCGTGGCGAGCGCGCTGCTGGCCATCCTGCTGGGTGCTGCCGCCGGCATCCTGACCGCGATGCTCGTGATCCCCGGACTCGTGGCGGTGGCGACATGAGCGCCAGACGCGGTCCGGTCGGCCTCGCGCTGCGCGCCGCGCTGACGACGCCGGCGCTCTCGCTGTTCGCGCTGCTGATCGTCGCCGCGACCGCGTTCGTCGGCTCGGCGGCTCCGGGCCTGCTGCAGCAGGCGCAGACCCAGAGCCTGCGGTACTCGCTCGAGGCGATCGATCCGGCGCTGCGCGACGTCACGGCGACGGCGCGCGGCATCCCCGAACCGGGCAACGGGCCGACGCGCTCGCCGAGCGTCGCCGCACTGCCCGGCGACCTGCGCGAGAGCTGGGGCCTCGCCTTCGGCCAGCTCGACGACGCCCACGACGAGATGGATCCCGCGGCGCGCGAGGTGCTCGGCCCCCCGCAGCTCATCGTGCAGTGGGACCGCTCACAGGTCGTCGAACCCGACGAGACGCACCGGCATCCACGGTCGGAGTACCTCGTCGCCTTCGACCCCTTCCTCGCCGACCGCATCACCTGGGCCGAGGGCGAGGCTCCCGAGGTCGACCGCGACGGCCCGTTGCAGGTCGCCGCGACCACCGACGTCGCGACGGCGACCGGATGGAAGGTCGGCGAGGTGCGCCGCTTCGAGTACCTGGGCGGCATCATCAAGGACGTCGTGCTGACCGGTCTGTTCAGCCCCCGTCGACGCCGGACGACGGCTACTGGCGCCACCTGCCGCTCGCGCTCGAGCACGGCGAGCGGCAGGAGGGGCTGGCGCCTCCGGTGTTCTCCGGCACGGTGTTCGGCCCTGCGGGCGAGCTGGCGACCATGGAGTCGGTGCCGACCCTGACGTCGACGACGGCCTGGTACCCGCTCGAGATCGAGAAGGTGCGTGCGTCCGACGCCCGCGACGCCCTGGTCGCCGTGCGCTCCTTCATCGCGACGCCCGCTGCCGGTCAATCTGTCGACGGAGGGCTTCTTCGACAACGGCCTCACGTTCACGACCTCGGCGCCCCTGACGATCGAGAGCGCGCTGCTGCGGATCGACAGCACGTCGGCGATCGTCGCCCTGATCGCCGGCGGACCGCTCGCGGTCGCGCTGGTCGTGCTCGCCCTGACGTCGCGGATGCTCGCCCTGCGCCGCCGACCGTCGATCATGCTCGCCGCGGCGCGAGGCGCGTCGGTGAAGCAGCTCGGCGTGCTGCTGGCGATCGAGGGACTGGTGATCGGCCTGGTCGGCGCGGTCGGCGGCGCGATGCGCCGGACTCGTGGTCGGCGGGGGTCGCGGCATCGTCGTCGCGGTGGTCCCGGTGCTCATCGCGCTCACGCCCGCCGCGCGTGCTGCCGGTTCTCGGGCTGCTGGTCTCGCGACGCCGGGTGCGCGCCGACCTGGGGCGGCATCCCGCACCGTCGCGCGCTGGCGGCTGGCGGCCGAGCTCGCGATGATCGCGCTGGCCGCGGCCGCGGTGGGTCTCGTGCTGAGCGGAGCCCGGTCGTCGGACGGCGGGGTCGACCCGCTGCTGACGCCTCGTGCCGCTGCTGCTGGCCGGGGTCGGCTGCGTCGTCACGCTGCGGATCGTGCCGCTGGTGCTCGCCGTCATCGAGCGCGGCGTCCCGGCGCGGCGGGGACTGCTCGCGCTGGTCGGGCCGGCGCGGGCGCGTCGTGATCCCGAGATCCGGATCGCGCCGGTGCTGGCCGTCGTCGTCGGCGTGGCGATCTCGGTGTTCTCGGTCGCGTTCTTCACGACGGTTCAGGATGGCATCCAGGTCGCGGCGCGCAGTGCCGTCGGCGCCGACATGCGCGTCACGGCGCCCTACCTCAGCGACGGATCAGCTCGACGATCTCGCGGCCATCGACGGCGTCGCGCACTCCGCACCCGTCTACGCCGACGAGCAGCGGGACGCCGAGCTGCCGAACGGCGGCTTCCGCGTCACCGTGTACGTGATCGACGTCGCCGAACTGCGCGCGGTGCAGACGGATCCGGCCACCGCGATCCCGCTGCCCGACGGACTGACCGCGGACATCGGTGACGACGACCCCGTCCCGGTGATCGCCTCGGAGCGCCTCGCCGAGCAACGCCGAGGGCGAGCAGCTGGAGATCGTGCGGCGAGGACGGTCGACATCCTCGGCTTCCGCGCCGACGACGACGCCGCTCGGCTCGGCGAGCAACTGGGTCGCCGTCGACCGCCGGCACGCCGACCGCCTGGTCACCACCGACGTTCTCGCCGTCGGTCGTCCTGCTCGATCTCGACCGCCGGCGCCGACACCGACGCCGTCGCGAAGACGGCGCTTGAGGATCGCCGCGGCGACGTCGTCGACGGCGACGACCCCGGCGATGACCGCAGAGCTGCGGCTCTCCGACCCGGCGCTCACCGGGGTGCGCGCCGCCCTCGTCGCGTCGGTCGTCGTGGTCGCCCTGCTGCTCGCGCTCGCGATCGGCATGACCCTGGTGCTCGGCGCTCCCGCGCGCGGCCGCCTGCTCGCGCTGCTCGGCGCACTCGGTTTCCGCCGCAGCGCGCGAGCTGCCGATCGTGCTCTGGGAGGTGGCGCCCGCCGTCGCCGTCGCGCTCCCCGTCGGCGTCGGCGATCGGTCTGCTGCTGCCGTGGATCGTGATCCCGGCCATCGACCTGACCGGATTCGTCGGCGGCGCGACGCAGCCGGTCGTGCACCTCGGCGGCTGGGCTCCCGCCCTGGTCGCCGCCGGATTCCTGGTCGTGACCGCTCTCGCCGTGCTCGTCGCCGCGCTCGTCGCGCGTCGCGTGACGGCCGCCCGCACCCTCCGTAGCATCGACGAAGAAGGATGACGCATGACGCTGACCGACACACCCGCACAGAGCCGCGCCTGCCGCGCCGGCCGGCCCCGACATCCTGTGCTCCGAGCTGGTGCGCATCTTCACCGCGCAGGGCATCGAGGTGCAGGCGCTGCAGGGCCTCGAGCTGCGGGTCGAGCGCGGCGAGATGGTCGCGCTGGTCGGCGCCTCGGGCTCGGGCAAGTCGACGCTGCTCACGATCCTCGCGGGGCTCGACACCCCGACCGCCGGGCTCGGCGCGCGTCGCGGGTCACGACCTGGTCACGATGCGCGGGCAGGAGCGGCTCGACTACCAGCGCCGCAGCGTCGGATTCGTCTGGCAGCAGTCGGCGCGCAACCTGCTGCCGTACCTGAGCGCCGCCGAGAACATCGGGATGGCGCACGCCGTCGCCGGGGTGGTGCCGCGCGCGCAGCGGCGCGGCCGTCGACCGACGAGCTGCTCGAGCTGCTGACGGTCGGCGGATGTGGCGGACCGCCGCCCCGATCAGCTGTCCGGCGGTCAGAAGCAGCGGGTCGCGATCGCGGTCGCCCTGGCGAACGGCCCGCGCGTGCTGCTCGCCGACGAGCCGACCGGCGAGCTCGACGAGGCGACCAGCGCCGACGTGCTCGCCGCGATGGAGACCGTCAACAAGGAGCGCGGCGTCACGACCCTGATCGTCACCCACGATCCCGCCGTGTCGGAGCACGTCGACCGCACGGTCCGCATCCGCGACGGCCGCACCTCGACCGAGACGCTGCGCAGCACGCACGTCGACGCCGAGGGCCGCTCGGTGCGGGTCGCCGAGGAGTACGCGGTGCTCGACCGCGCGGGCCGCATGCAGCTGCCGGCCGAGTTCACCACCGCGCTCGCCCTGAAGGACCGCGTGCGGCTCGGCGCTCGAGCCCGACCGGGTCGAGGTGCGACCCGGCGACCGCCCGGTCCCGAAGCCGGAGACCGGGCACGGCAAGCACCGCGCGCCCGAGAGCGGAGACGGGCGCATGACCGCCGTGCTGCGCGCCGAGGGCGTGACCCGGGTGTTCACGACGCCCGGCGGGCGACGTGACCGCCGTCGACGGCGTCGACCTCGAGGTGTCGTCGGGCGAGCTGGTCGTGATCCGCGGGCGGTCGGGCTCCGGCAAGACGACCCTGCTGACGATGCTCGGCGGGCTCGACCGTCCGACGAGCGGGCGCGTCGAGCTCGACGGCCGCGATCTCGCGTCGCTACGGCGGCCGATCTCGCCGATGTGCTGGGTGCCCGCATCGCATCCGTGTTCCAGAGCTTCGGGCTGATCGGCGTGCTCTCGGCCGCCGAGAACGTCGAGGTGCCGCTGCGCATCCGCCGGGTGCGCGCCGGCCGAGCGCCAGACAGCGGGTCGCCGCGGCGCTGGCCGCGGTCGGACTGACCGGTCACGAGGCGCAGCGACCGGGCGAGCTGTCGGGTGGGCAGCAGCAGCGCGTGGGACTGGCGCGGGCGCTCGTGTCGCGACCCCGGCATCCTGCTCGCCGACGAGCCGACCGGTCAGCTCGACAGCGAGACGGGCGCGACGATCATGAACCTGATCGCCGGGTTCGTGCATCAGCGCGGCATGGGCGCGATCGTCGCGACCCACGACCCGGCGATGGTCGCGCGCGCCGACCGGGTCGTCGACCTGCACGACGGCAAGCTGACAGGATCGGCGGCATGACAGTGCCTTCGAACAACATGCGCAGAGCATCGGGATGCCGCTGGCGGCCGCCGCCGCGATCGTCGCGGTCGTGACCCTGGCCGGGCTGCGTCGCAGAAGAACCCGGTCGCCACGTTCCAGGTGGTCGACGAGACCTACAAGATCGAGCTGACGACGCCGGAGCTGCAGCAGCACGCGCAGCGAGCTGCTCGACGGGGAGGACGTGGCGAGCATCCCGAACGGCGTCGTCGTGCGCGACGATCCCGGCGTGAACGCGCCGTGGTCGTGGCACATCGATCCGGCGACGCTCGAGTTCGCCGACAACACGATCGAGGTGTGCGACGGGCTGCCGTCGTACGTCGAGGACGAGATCGTGACGAGCGACCGCTACTGCCCGTGGAGCGCGAAGATCGTCAGCATCGACTGAACGCGCGCGCCGGACTACGAGCGGGACGTCGAGATCGGCCCGGAGAGCGGCAGCTCGGGCGCGTGCTCGGGCGTCTCGTGCGTCGCGGCGAGGAACTGCTCTTCGGCCCAGCGCTGCTGCTCGAGCGGCGACCGGGTCGGGCTGGCTGTTGTCGTAGCGCCAGCGGTCGAGGTCGTCGGCGAAGAGCTTCTTGGCCTTGCCGGGCTTGTGCAGCCAGCGCACCAGGCGGTCGCGGAACTCTCCGAGGGTCTGGTCGGCCTGGAAGCTGTAGTTGACCGAGTTGCCGCGCATCTCGGCGAGCTGGTGCTCGGCCCAGTCGGCGGCGAGCTCGGCGCCCGAGATCGGGAGCAGGCGGACCGCGATGTCGGCGGCGCTCGCGAGCGACTCGGAGTGGTCTTTCGCGGCCGGCGAGAGGCTGTGCCAGGTGGCGGCGGACTTGCCGGCCGTGACGAGCGCGGCGACGGCGGACGCCCGCGTCTCGTGGTCGCGCTGCCGCACGAGCCGGCGGGTCGACGCCGCGCCCGATGATGGCGCCGATGATGCCGGCGACGAGGATCGCGACGAACGGGAGGACGACGCCGGTGACGACGCGCCAGCCGTCGTCGGAGGTCGAGCCAGTCCACGAAGATTGTTCCACCACTGCATGCGGGCACTGTACGTCGGGTCGGCGCGATTCAGGTCAGGCGGGGCCGGCTGCGCCGGAACACGCACAGGAGCCGGATCAGTAGCGCAGCGCATCCACCGCGTCGTCGGCCGCCCCGAAGTCGCCGATCACCGTGAATCCGGCGGCTCGGCCCACCATCCGCTTGCTGCGGAACCGGGTGCCGCCGTCGTCGTCGACACGCTCGACGTAGCCGAGCACGAGCCCGTCGGAGCGGGCCACGCGCCAGAGCGCGCCACGTCGCGGCACGATGTCGAGGCCGCGCGGCGTCACGCGGAGCGGAAGCGGTGTCGGGAGCTCGAGCAGGTCCATGATTCGAACATACGTTCGACCACTGACATTGCGTAGAGCGCAGGCGTACAGGCTGCGTCGGCACGCTCTCGGTGCGCAGCGCCAGGTCGGCATCCACCACCGTCTTGGTCGACCGTGCGGTCTGCGCCAGCACGATCCCGACCAGCACGACCGCCGCGCCGGCGATCTGCACGAGGTCGAGCTGCTCGCCGAGCCACAGCCACGCCACGAGGAACGCGAAGATCACCTCGGACGACGCGACGATCCCGGCGGCGGTCGCGCTCAGGTGCTTGAGCGCGTAGAACGACAGCAGGAACGGCGCGAACGAGCCGGCGACCACCGTCACGACCAGCGGCACGATGAGGGGCAGCTGCAGATCGCCGACCGAGCCGCCGACCTGCATCGGCGGTGGTGAAGGTCGAGGGGCGCAGCTCCCACCATCCGCTGAACAGGGCCCAGAACGCCGTCGCGAACGTCATCGTCCAGAACGCGACGGTCAGCGGCGAGGTCGCGCCGACCTGCCGCTCGCCGACCAGGAAGTAGAACGCCAGCGTCACGGCGGCGATCATCGCGAACAGCACGCCCGAGCGGGTCGAGGCTGCTGTCCCAGACCTTCGACACGAGCGGCGAGCCCGGCGAGCACGAGGGCGATCGCGATCCAGAGCCGCGCCTTGACCTTCTCGCGGAACACGAAGAACGCGAACAGCGCGACCATCAGCACGGCGGTGTACTCGAGCAGCAGCGTGATGCCGACGGGCATCAGCGACAGCGCGAACGCGTAGGTCGCCTGCAGCAGGGCGACGCCGAAGACGCCGAGCACGGCCATCACGAGCAGCTGCCGCCCGGTGCAGCCGGAACCCGCGCCGGTCGAAGATCAGCAGCAGGGCGCCCGCGAGCACGGCGGTGCCGAGCGTGCGGAACTGCGTCAGCTGCGTCGCGGTCAGCCCGGCTTCGATGATCTGCTTGGTGAGGCTGCCGTTCGCCCCGAAGAGCAGCGCCGCGGCCAGCGCGAAGAGGTAGCCCACTCAGCGGTTCTCGGTGCCGTGCACGGCGTGCGGCTCGATCGCGGCGAGCTCGTCGGCGGTCAGCTCGGGGAAGTCGAGCGCGGCGAGGCTGCTCTCCAGCTGCGCGACGCTCGATGCGCCGATCAGCGCGCTGGTGACCTGCGGGTGCCGCAGCACCCAGGTCAGCGCGAGCTGCGCGAGCGTCTGCCCGCGGCCCTGCGCGATCTCGTTGAGCGCGCGCGCCTTCGTCGAGGTAGCCGGCGTCGATGTTCTTCTCGCTGATCCAGCGGCCCTCGGCGGCACGCGAGTCGCTCGGGATGCCGTCCAGGTAGCGGTCGGTCAGCATGCCCTGGGCGAGCGGCGAGAACACGATCCCGCCGGCGCCGACCTCGTCGAGCGCGGGGAGCAGGCCGTCCTCCATCGTGCGGTCGAACATGTTGTAGCGCGGCTGGTGGATGAGCAGCGGGATGCCCTCGGCCGCGAGCGCGGCGGCGGCGGCGCGGGTCTGCGCCGGGTCGTAGTTCGAGATGCCCGCGTAGAGGGCCTTGCCGCTCTTGACGGCCGTGGCGAGCGCGCCCATCGTCTCCTCGATCGGCGTCTCGGGATCCGGGCGGTGCGAGTAGAAGATGTCGACGTAGTCGAGACCCATGCGCTTCAGCGACTGGTCGAGGCTCGAGAGCAGGTACTTGCGCGATCCCCACTCGCCGTAGGGGCCCGGCCACATGTCGTAGCCGGCCTTCGTCGAGATGATGAGCTCGTCGCGGTAGGGCAGGAAGTCGTCGTGCAGGATGAGGCCGAAGTTGCGCTCGGCCGCGCCGTTGACCGGCCCGTAGTTGTTGGCCAGGTCGAAGTGCGTGACGCCCAGGTCGAAGGCGCGGCGCAGGATGGCGCGCTGCACGTCGAGCGGACGGTCGCTGCCGAAGTTGTTCCAGAGGCCGAGCGAGATGCGGGGGAGCTTGAGTCCGCTGCGCCCGGATCGGGCGTACTGCATCGATTCGTAGCGGTCGGGGGCGGCGATGTACGGCGGTCGATCCAAGGGCATGGTCTCAGCGTAGGGGCGGCGACCGGTCGCGGTCCTGCTCGGCTTCGGCCGCCTGAGCGTCGGCTCCGCATCCTCGACAGGGCGAGCGTCGCGGCGTAGCGTCGAAGCGATAGAAAAGGAGCTCGACGATGAGCGACAAAGACACCGCCACCGACCAGCGCTGGGTGGCCTTCGGGCCGGCCGGAGCGGTCGGATCGATTTCGCGCACGGACGACGGCTTCGCCGTCCGGCTGATGAACGATTCGGAGGCTCGGGGCACGTACCCGACGCTGGACGTCGCCAAGAGCGCCCTGCACGCGAGCATGCTGCCGGGATCGGAGTGGCCGGACTTCCGCGAGCACTGATCGCGGGGCCTCTCCTTCACAGCACTCAGACGCCGCCCGCCTCCACCTCGGAGGCCGGGCGGCGTTTTCGTGCGCTCCCGCGCACCATGGGGCCTCGGATGCCGGGGCGGCTTCCCGGCACGAGCGCCGGTCCCGGCATCCGATCCATTCGACACGAGGAGAGAACCATGACCGACACCATCAGCCTCACCGGCCTGGTCGCCACCACCCCCAAGCACGTCGTCACGGCCACGGGCCTGTCGATCACGTCGTTCCGGTTCGCCTCGACGCAGCGGCGGTACGACCGCGGCGAGCAGAAGTGGGTCGACGGCGACACCAACTGGTACACCGTGGCGACGTTCCGGCAGCTGGCGATCAACGTCGTCGCGTCGGTGCAGAAGGGTCAGCGCGTCGATCGTCACCGGCCGCCTGCGCGTGCGCGACTGGGCGACCGACGACAAGCGCGGCACCAACGTCGAGATCGACGCCGACGCGGTCGGGCACGACCTCAGCTGGGGCACGACGGTCTTCACGCGATCGACCGCGACAGCGGTGGCCGAGGCGGATGCGGCGGCGGATGACGACGCGCAGCGGATCGACGAGGCGCGACCGCGGAGCGACGCCGACGGCCGATGACGCGACGCCGACGCGCGACGCCCCGAGCGCGCTCGAAGAACCGGTCGGCGCCGGCCTGCCGTTCTAGAATCGTCCCGACCCGGCTGCAGCGCGGGCAGACGAGGGGATCGGCATGCGGGGCATCGGCGCACGGAGCAGGGTCGTCGTCGCGCTCGCGCTCGCCGCGGCCCTGGCGGTCGCGCCTGACGCGCCGTGCGGGCCCGGCCCCGCGATGCCGACGCCCACATCGTCGCCGAGCCCGGACGAGACGACGCCGCCGCAGCCCGAGCTCGACCTCAACGGGCACCGCCACCGAGAACCGCCCGTACTTCGACAGGTGAACCTCGCGACGATCGACGACGGGCGGCGCCGACGGCCGCTCGCTTCATCGACGGCCTCGTCGCAGGCCGGCTACTCGAAGGAGGCGATGGAGGTCACCCCCGACCGCACCTCGATCAACGCCCAGGCCGACAACATCCAGTTCTCGGTGCGGCTCAACGGCACCTGCCTGATCGGGCAGTACGGCGGCGCGGGCTACGCCAGCTACGCCGGGCCGCTGCTCGCCGACGGGCGCTGCCTGATCGGCACCACCCGTCCCATCGACTGGTAGCCGCGCAGCTCCGAAACGTAGACTCGTCCCCATGGCCGAATACATTTACTCGATGGTCCGCGCCCGCAAGGCGGTCGGC
The DNA here is from genome assembly GCA_963730045.1 of uncultured Actinomycetota bacterium. Classification (GTDB taxonomy): domain Bacteria; phylum Actinomycetota; class Actinomycetes; order Actinomycetales; family Microbacteriaceae; genus JBDSKH01. The sequence continues at coordinate 693,607 of CAVSPQ010000006.1, forward strand.
GAGAAGCTCATCCTGGACGACGTGACCATGGCGTTCCTGCCGGGCGCCAAGATCGGCATGGTCGGCCCCAACGGCGCCGGCAAGTCCACGATCCTCAAGATCATGGCCGGGCTCGACACCCCGTCCAACGGCGAGGCGCAAGCTGAGCGACGGCTACACCGTCGGCATCCTGATGCAGGAGCCCGAGCTCGACGAGAGCAAGACCGTGCTCGAGAACGTGCAGGAGGGCGTCGGCCCGATCATGGGCAAGCTCGCGCGCTTCAACGAGATCTCGCTGGCGATGGCCGAGCCCGACGCCGACTTCGACACCCTGCTCGCCGAGATGGGCCACCTGCAGGAGGAGATCGACGCCGCCGACGCGTGGGACCTCGACTCCCAGCTCGAGCAGGCGATGGACGCGCTGCGCACCCCGCCGGGCGACGCGAGCGTCAAGAACCTCTCCGGTGGTGAGAAGCGCCGCGTCGCGCTCACCAAGCTGCTGCTCTCCAAGCCCGACCTGCTGCTGCTCGACGAGCCCACCAACCACCTCGACGCCGAGAGCGTGCTCTGGCTCGAGCAGCACCTCACGTCCTACCCCGGCGCCGTCATCGCCATCACCCACGATCGGTACTTCCTCGACAACGTCGCCGAGTGGATCGCCGAGGTCGACCGCGGCCGCCTGATCGGCTACGAGGGCAACTACTCGACCTACCTGGAGAAGAAGGCCGAGCGCCTCGACATCCAGGGCAAGAAGGACCAGAAGCTCGCCAAGCGCCTCAAGGACGAACTCGAGTGGGTGCGCAGCAGCGCCAAGGGCCGGCAGACCAAGTCGAAGGCCCGTCTCGCCCGCTACGAGGAGATGGCGGCCGAGGCCGACAAGACGCGCAAGCTCGACTTCGACGAGATCCAGATCCCGCCGGGACCGCGCCTCGGCAACATCGTCATCGAGGCCAAGAACCTCGAGAAGGGCTTCGACGGCCGCGACCTCATCGACGGCCTCAGCTTCACGCTGCCGCCGAACGGCATCGTCGGCGTCATCGGCCCGAACGGCGTCGGCAAGACCACGCTGTTCAAGACGATCGTCGGCCTCGAGCCGCTCGACGGCGGCGAGCTGAAGATCGGCGAGACGGTCAAGATCAGCTACGTCGACCAGACCCGCTCGCAACATCGACCCGAACAAGAACCTGTGGGAGGTCGTGTCCGACGGGCTCGACATCATCACGATCGGCAAGACCGAGATCCCGTCGCGCGCCTACGTGTCGAAGTTCGGCTTCAAGGGACCCGACCAGCAGAAGAAGGCCGGCGTGCTGTCCGGTGGCGAGCGCAACCGCCTCAACCTGGCGCTCACGCTGAAAGAGGGCGGCAACCTGCTGCTGCTCGACGAGCCCACCAACGACCTCGACATCGAGACGCTGTCGAGCCTCGAGAACGCGCTGCTCGAGTTCCCCGGCTGCGCGGTGGTCATCACCCACGATCGGTGGTTCCTCGACCGGATCGCGACCCACATCCTGGCCTACGAGGGCACCGAAGAGAACCCGGCGAACTGGTACTGGTTCGAGGGCAACTTCGAGGCGTACGAAGAGAACAAGATCGCGCGCCTCGGGCCCGACGCCGCCAAGCCGCACCGCTCGGTGCACCGCAAGCTGACCCGCAGCTAGCCGACGCGCCATGACGCGACTGCACGTTCCGATCAAGCTCCGCTGGAGCGACCTCGACGCGTACGGCCACGTCAACAACGCCGCGATGCTCACCCTGCTCGAGGAGTCGCGCATCTCGGTGTTCTGGCACGGCGACCTCGGGGTCGACGGGGTTCAGGATGCGGCGGCGCCGCGACGGACGGCGGCCCCGGCGGCGACACCCTCACCCTGATCGCGCGGCAGGAGGTCGAGTACCTCGCGCCGATCCCGTATCTGCGCGAGCCGCTCGACGTGCAGCTCTGGATCGGCCGCATGGGCGGCGCCAGCCTCGACGTCTGCTACGAGGTGTGCTCGCCGCAGGGCGACGAGCCGTCCGTGCTCTACGCCCGCGCCGCAGTCGGCGATCGTGCTCGTCGACTCGGCGACGCTGCGGCCGCGACGGATGACCGACGGCGAGCGCGAGCGGTGGGGCATCTACCTCGACGAACCGGTGGTGTTCACGAAGCGCGAGCTGACCGGCGACTCGTCGCACTGATGTGCGATTGACAATGGTGTGCGACACACAGTAACGTGTGGCGCATGGACGACATCGAGAGCGGGCACCTGCAGGAGCTGCGACGGGGAACCGTCGTGCTCGCGTGCCTGCTGATCCTGCGCACGCCCGACTACGGCTACGCGCTGCTCGAACGACTCGCCGCCGCCGGCCTCGCCGTCGACGGCAACACGCTCTACCCGCTGCTGCGGCGGCTCGAGAAGCAGGAGCTGCTGACCAGCGAGTGGAACACCGACGAGGCGCGCCCGCGCAAGTTCTACCGCACGAGCGCCGCGGGCGAGACCCTCGCCGCGCGCCTGCTGCAGGACTGGAGCGACCTCACCCGCACGCTCGACGACATCGACAACGGAGACCGAAAATGACCCAGCATCCACCCTCACCGACCGCTACATCTGGGCCGTGCAGCGATCGCTGCCCGAGGCCCAGCGCGACGACATCGACCGCGAGCTGCGCGGCACGATCGCCGACACCATCGACGCGAAGATCGAGTCGGGCACCGAGCCCGACGACGGCCGAGCGCGAGGCGCTCACCGAGCTCGGCGACCCGTACAGGCTGGCGTGGGGCTACGCCGACCGTCCGCTGCACCTGATCGGGCCCGCACTGTTCCCCGACTACATCCGTCTGCTGCGGGTGCTGTACTTCATCGTCCTGCCGATCGTCGTGGTGGTCGTGTTCCTGTCGCTGCTGCTCGCGAAGTCGCTCGACGGCGAGTCGCTCGCGGGTGCATTCGGACCCATCTGGCCGACCGCGATCAGCGTCGCCGTGCACTTCGGGTTCTGGACCACACTGGTCTTCGCGGTCCTCGAGCGCACGACCCCGCAGGGTCGGCCGCTCACGAAGTGGGATCCGGCCTCGCTGCCACAGGTCCCGGTCGCCGGAACCATCAAGACGATCGACACCGGCGCCACGCTCGTCTGGCTGACCATCTACATCGTCGTGCTCATCGGGCAGCAGTTCTTCTCGCCCCTGACGAACGCGGCCGGCGACCCACTGCCGGTGATCGACCCGGCGCTCTGGTCGTTCTGGCTGCCCTACTTCATCGGGCTGGCCGTGCTCGACATCGTGTTCGCGATCATCCTCCATCGGTCACCGCCGCTGGACCCTCCCGCTGGCCATCGTCAACACGGTGCTCGGTCTGGCGTTCGCGATCCCGGCGATCGTCCTGCTCCGGGCGGGCGACGTCATGAACCCCGAATTCGCGGAGCGGCTCAATCTCACGGCGCTCTGTTCGCCGAGGGCGGGGTGGTCTCGATCGTCTTGGTCTTCGTCACCGGAATCCTGGTCGTCGCGGGCATTGTCGACGGCTTCGTCAAGGCGATCCGTCGCTCGGGCAGCTGGCCCGCGTTCCCCGACCTCGGGCCACCTGGGCGACCTCGGCAAGCATCGCTAGCGCGTGACTCGCCCGGCCGGTGTCCGCCTCGAATGCGGGGCGGACATCGACGGTGTCGTAGACGATCCGGATGCTGCTGATCAGTCCGTCATCGTCGAGCTCCGCGACATCCACGACGTCGAACGGGGCCGACGGTGCCGTTCGGCAGCACCCAGTCGAAATGGAACAGGAACGACAGCAGCGCCCGGCCTTCGACCGACGTGCCACGCATGGTGCCGAGCAGCGTCAGCGTCGCCGACCCGGTGTCGGCGAACAGCTGCGGATAGAACTCCGTCGCGGGAAGCGTGCCATAGAGCGGGGAGTGCACGATCGCGCCGTCCGCGAACAGGGCGAGCATCGCATCCAGGTCGGCCTTTTCGACCGCCCGCAGATAGGCGGCGACGATCGGGTGGTCCGGTGGGCTGGTCATCGCGTCAGCATACGGAAGAGGGGGCGCGCTGTGCTCTCGTCACATCGCGCCCCCTCGGTTGCCGAGCGCTACTTCTTGGACGTGGCCTTCGAGTCCAGGTAGCCGCGCCATCCACCGTGCTTGGTGATCTCTGGGTGCTTCTTGGCGGTCTGCTCATCGAACAGGATCCCCGGCACGACGCGCCCGTCGGCGAGCTCGACGGGGCCGCGATACAGCCCGGGCGGCTCACCCTCGATCACCTTGAGCAGGACGCCCATCGGCACGGCGTAGAGCTCGCCGGCAATCGACGCGCCGTCCGAATCGACCTTGTACATGCCCGGGTGGACATCGCCGATCGAGTGCACGCGGTACTTCGGCGCCGTGCTGACCTCCTCGAGGAACTCCGCGCCGCTCAGGTTGCCGTGCAGCCCGTAACCGCGCATGAGCGTGCCGTTGACGTACAGGACCCCGTCGTCGAGCGGACGATCCTTGTCGCCCCGGCCGCTCAATGCGAAGGCGACCATGATGACGGTGAAGAAGATGTATCCCAGCGTCACGCCGAACGAGGCGTTGATCCCGACCGACGTCGCGTTGATGATGCCGAAGAACGACAGCGCCGCCGCGATGCCCGAGGTGACTGCTGCAGCCCAGAAGCGGTGATCGATGATGAACACCGTGATCGTGCCGAGCAGCACGCCCGCCAGCACGGCGCCTGATCCGAACAGGACCAGCCCGTCATAGACCACACCGCCGGCGATCAGGTTCTCGACGCCGACCTCGCCGGCATTGGTTCCGGCCGCGCCGAGGGCGTTGTCGATCAACCCGGTCGCCCATTGCGCGAGGCTTGGCAGTATTGCGATGACGATCGCCGGTGCGTACCGCAGCGCGCTCACGTTGAACGCCTGCGCGCCGATCACGAGACCGATGTACAGCAGGATCGGCACCAGCGCCTGCATCGGGAAGATCCCGAGCAGGATGCCGACCGTCCCGCTGAAGCACAGGACGGCGACCACGATTCCGGTGACCAGGGAGTACCCGATTCTGCCTCCCGCCTGCTTCCAGCCCGGGTGACCGATGTACACGGCGGGCGGGAACGGCGAGCCCAGGAACGATCCGACGATCGCGCCGAGCCCGTCAGCCGTCAGCACCGCGCGGGTCGAGTAGCGGTCTCCGGCAGCGGCAGCCGACTCCACGTTGCTCATCGCCTCGGTGAAGTTGTAGATGCCCAGCGGGATGGCGGTCGCCAGCAGCGGGGCGATCCCCTGCAGGCCGGTGATGACATCGGCGGTCGGGAACGGGATGTACAGGGCCACCCGGGCGACCGCATCCGACACAGCACTCGGCTGCAGGATGTCGGACCAGCCGAGGGCGACCGCGATCCACGCGACCGCGGTCGAGATCACGACCGCGAGCAGGCCGACCGGAGCCCCGAACGGCATCCGCTTTCCGGCCAGCCACCCGACGAGCACGAACGCCAGCGCGATGAAGGCGATCCACGGGGCCTGCCACATCTGGGCGGCCGGGCTCATCGAGATGAAGGTGATCGAGATACCGGCCAGGGCGCCGAGCAGTGCGGCGCGCGGGGTGATCTTGCGCAGCCAGGGTCCGAAGACGGCGCCGAGCAGAACGATGACGCCGATGATGAACGCCCACGCCAGGCCCGCCCGCCACGCTGCGAGGGGGTCCCCGGTGTTGATGAGCACCGGGAGCATGACGACGAACACGACGATGAACATGTGCGGCACCGACGGCCCATACGGCAAGGCGGTCACATCGTCCCGTCGCTCGCGCTGTGCGAGGCGCCTGGCGAGGATCGCGTACCAGATGTTGCCGAGCGGCAGGGCGATGCCGAGTGCCGGCAGGATGCGTGCGAAGACCACATCATCGGGCAGCTGGACGACGAACAGGACCAGGCCGGTGAGCACGATGACGTTGAGCAGGACGTTCGTGCCGAGGCCGAACAACCCGTTCCAGTCGCCCCGGACCCACCATTTGACCTTGAACTTCTCGTCGTGGGCTTTTTCTGCGGTTTCGGGCATTGCTGATCTCCGTTTCTTCTTCGAAGGGGACTAGCCGAGCGCTGTGAGGAGCGCGCTCGAGGTGGCGACCCAGCCGACGATCCCGCCCTGGGCCTTGAACATGTCGAGGGCCGACTGATGGAACTCCGGGAAGTACGACCCGGTGCAGTCGGACAGGATGAGGCACTCGTACCCGCGGTCGTTCGCCTCGCGGACGGTGGTCTGCACGCAGACCTCTGTCGTGACGCCGGTCACCACGAGATGGCTGATGCCGGCGGCTTGCAGAACCGTGTCGAGATCGGTCGAGTAGAACGACCCCTTGCCGGGCTTGTCGATGACCGTCTCGCCGGGCAGGGGAGCGAGTTCTGGGATGATCTCGTGTCCCGCCGAGCCGCGCACCAGCAGCCGGCCCATCGGGCCATCGTCGCCGATGCGCAGGGTGGGCTTGCCGCGGTTCGCCTTCGCGGGGAAGAGGTCGCCGAGATCGTCCCGGTGCCCCTCGCGGGTGTGCATCACCGGCCATCCGCGCTCGCGGAACGCGGCGAGCACCGCTTGGGTCGGCTCGATCGCCTTGCGCAGGGTCGAGACGTCATTGCCCAACGACTCGCCGAATCCGCCGGGCTCCATGAAGTCGCGCTGGAAGTCGATGCACATCAGCGCCGTGGTCGACGGATCGAAGCTGAACTCGTAGGGCTCCGCGGGAACCGTGATCGTGGCCATCACTCCTCCTTCTGGTCTGGGTGTTGCGGGTCTGCGATGAGGTGGGTGCCGCCGGTGCCTGCGAGCGCGGCACGGAGGCCGCCCAGCGAGGTGATCACAGCGTGCTCTCCGCCGGATTCGACGAACGAGATGGCCGATTCGACTTTCGGGCCCATCGACCCGACCGGGAACTGACCGTCGGAGAGGTGGCGGCGCATCTCGTCGATGCCGACTGTCTCGAGCGCGCGCTGCGTCGGCTTGTTGAAATCCACGTAGACCTGGTCGACGCCGGTGACGAGCACGAGCGTTCCCAGATCGATCTCCGCAGCCAGCAGAGCCGAGGCGCGGTCCTTGTCGATCACCGCATCCACCGGATGCCAGCCGTCGTCGTCGCGCACCACCGGGATCCCGCCGCCTCCTGCCGCGATCACCACGGCTCCACTGCTCACGAGGGTGCGGATCGGCTCGGCCTCGATGATCGCTGCGTGGCGTCGGACTCGGCACCACCCGGCGGAAGACTCCCGGCTCCACTTCGGTGACCGCCCAGCCCTCCTCGGCGACGCGCAGTCGCGCGACCGTCGCGCTGATCTGACCGCCGATCGGCTTCGTCGGGTTCTGGAACGCCGGATCGTCGAGGGCGACCTCGGCGTGGGTGAGCACGGCCACGGCGCGCGACGCGAGCCCGGCGCGCTCGAGCGCGGTGTCGAGCGCGACGGCGAGCATGTGCCCGATGCCACCCTGCGAGTCGGCGACGGCGAGCCAGAGCGGCAGGTTCGGACAGGCCCTCGACGCTCGCGTCGGGAGCGACCAGCTCACCTCGTCGAAGGATGAATCCGACCTGGGGTCCGTTGCCGTGCGTGACGACGACGGTCCAGCCGTCGACGACGAGTTCGGCCACCGTCTCCGCGAACGACGCGGCCCGCTCGAGCTGGCGTTCGATCGATCCCGGCTCGCCGTCGAGCACGAGGGCGTTGCCGCCGATGGCGATCAGGACGGCGCTCATGCGGCGGGCCCGACCGACGATGCCCCGGAGTGCGGCCAGACGGCGCGCGGCAGCAGCGAACACCGCGGACGGTGCCCGCACGATGCCGGCGCCGATCTGGCCGATCCCGGGTTCCTTGTGCGCGATGCCCGTGTTGATCATGGGCAGTTCGCCGGTCTCGATCACGGCGAGCACATCGATGCCGGAAGGGGTTCCGGCGAAATTCATGGGCGGCAATGGGAACGCCGGATGGGGTGCGAGCGTGATCCTGCGCATCGAGCGGGTCGCGTCGAGCGCGTCGTCAGGCGTTCCGCCGACGAATCGCGTGATGGCCGGAGACGCCGCCATGGCGAATCCGCCGAGGCCGAGCGTCTCGGTGATCGCGGAATCGCCGAGATCGGGGTTGGCGTCCTCGGGCCCGAATCCGGGGAAGAAGAGGCCGTCGGCCGGTCCGACCGGGGTGGTGAACCACTCGCCGCCCGTCGCCGCGACCCGGAGCCCGAATTCGACGCCGTTGCGCGCCATCGTGGTCACGAGGGTGGAGTTCTCGACGCCGACCGCGGCATCCATCGACAGCTTCGCGCCGGCCATCGAGATGTTCAGCGCGAAGTGGTCGTTTGCCGGCGAGGAAGTTCAAGGTGGTCTCGATAGCCGACGCGTCGCCGAGCGCAGCGATGAATGGGGCAAGGCGGCGGGTCAGCAGCGATGTGGATGCGAGGTTGCGGTTGTGGCCCTCGTCGCCCATCGCCAGCGCCTGACTGATGAGCGACGTCGTGTCGATCGGCCCCGACGCCTGGATGGCGGCATCGACGGTCGGTCCGAGGACATCGCGCATCCAGGCGAGACGGTCGAGCACCTCGCTGTCGAAGGCACCGAACCGCAGCACCTTGCCGAGTCCCTCGTTCAGCGACGCGAACGCGCGACGGCCGCTGTCGCCCGTCGACTCCTCGGCGACGAACACCGGCATCGAGGGTGCGAGCACCCCCGCCATCGGTCCAACGGCGTCGTGGTGATGGCAGGGGTCAAGAGTGATCTCGCCGGACTCGAGGAGTTTCAGGGCAGCGTCAGGGCTGTCCGCCCAGCCCTCGAAGAGCGTCGCGCCGATGAGCGCGCCGCGCATCGGGCCGCACATCCGCTCGAACTCGATCGGCGGCCCCGCGTGCAGAAGCATTCGTCCCTCCGCGATGCCGGGGACGACCTCGGATGCCGGGCGGATGCCGGTGATCAGCGGCCGTGAGGCGTGGACGAGTTCGATGGCCGTCGCATTCGCGGCGGTGGTCACGTCGTCATCGAGGGCGAGTCCGAGCCGCGCGACCTCGGCGTCGCCGAATCCCGGCGGTCGCCAGTCGAGCTGCAGCACGTCCGCGGCGGGCACGGCCTCGACGATCAGGGGCAGCCCGGCATTGACGACGCGCACCCCGCCGGCGATCATGCGCGCACCCCGGTCACGAGTGCCGCGGCGAGCCGCGCGGCGGCTGCGTTGGTCGGGGCGAGCACGATGCCGGCAGCCTCGAGGAGGGCTGCCTGACGGACGAGACCCTGCGGATCCCCCGCGGTCCCGCAGACCGACCCGATGACGAGCAGCTCGCGTCCGTCGGCAGCCGCGGTCGCCCGCGCCGCGGCGACGGCCTCGACGACCGGGGTCGCCGGATCGGGGGATGATCCGTAGCCCAGCACGACATCCAGAAGCAGGATGCCGACGGTCGCGTCGGCACCTGCGGCCTCGATCCGAGCGGCACGGGCTTCTGGATCGATCATCGGATGCGGCTTGCCCGCCGTGTACTCGTCGTCGCCGAGGTCGAGGACCTCGATCTCGGTCACGCCGCGCCCGCTTGAGCAGCAGCTTCGCTTCGGACGCAAGCGTCCCGCCGTGTAGAGGCCGAGGATGCGACCGGGAGGCGCCTGACCGGGCGATTCGCCACCGACCTCGACGTCGAGTTCGCGCCCGGCGGCGGCCGCAGCCGCGATCGCGCCGCCCTCGAGCGTGCCCCGGACGATCACGCCGTCGTCGGAATCGTCGGCGCCGAGGAAGCACGCGATCGTCGGTGTCCCCGCCTTCGCGATCGCGGCGAGCCTGTTCAGCAGGCGTTCTGCCACTTCCTCCGCGGGAGTCTTGGACACGACGACGATGATCGACGTGTCGGGGTCCTCGTCCAGCAGGTCGAGCGCGAGGTCGGTCATGATCCCGTCGACGTCCGCCGAGCAGATCCCGCCCGCCGACGCCGATCAGCTGGGAGATGCCGGAACCGGCCAGGTCGAGCAGCCGCGAGACCTCCTGGGCGCCGGTGCCGCTCGCGGCGACGATCCCCACGGGTCCCCGTCGCACCACGTTGGCGAAACCGAGCGGGATGCCGTCGATGATCGCCGTGCCGCAGTCGGGTCCCATGTGCAGCAGCCGCAGGTCGCGGGCGAGCCGCTTGACCCGCACCTCCTCGGCGATCGGGACGTTGTCGGAGAAGCAGAAGACGTGAAGCCCGTCTCGGAGGGCGCGTTCGGCGACGATGGCGGCATACGCGCCCGGGATGGAGATCGTCGCGATCGTGGCCGGGCGGTCCGGGTCATCGGCCATCATCGCCGGCGATGCCCTCGCCGATCGTCGCTGCGGCTCGATCCTCCTGGCGTCGCGCCGACTCGACCGATGTGAGAGCCGCCTCCGCGGCATCCAGCGCTCCCGCGACCACGTCGTCAGAGCTGCCGCGCACCACGATCACCAGGTCATCGGGCGCTGCCATCGAGTTGCTCTGGCAGCATGTCCGACTCGCGCAGGATCTCGAGATTCGCCGGAGTGGCCATCACGGCTCCGACCCGCGCGACGCCGTCGAGCGATTCGGTGGTGGAGGCGATCGCCATGAGTGCGACCGAGTCGCGGTACAGGCGAGGGAAGGTTCGCGCCGCCAGGGCGGGTGCGTCCTCGCTCATGCGGTCCATCGGATCTGGGCGGGGGCGCTGGCGCCCGCGAGCACTCCGGAGAGCAGATCGAATCCGGATGTGGCGCCCCACCGGCCAGCGGATCGCGCCGACGCGTAGGCCGAGCTTCGATCGTCGAGTCCTCGCACGAGCTGGTGCACGCGCTCGGCGAACCGTCCGTCGGCGGCGGCGGACAGGTACATGCGCGATGCCGACGTGGTCCGGGCGAGCAGGTCCGGCAGAGCTCCTGCGATGTTGGCGGCCACCGCGTCGCGCCCGGTCGCCTGAAGGCCGGCGAGAACGCCGACGACCACATCGTCGCCCGCCGGGGTGCTGCCGGGTCCAGCGCCGATCAGTTCGAGCAGTGCGGACTCGAGCGGCTCGCCCTTCAGCGCGAGCGCGACCAAGGGTGACGCGGATGCACGCTGACGTGCGGGGTCGAAGGCGCCCACGCGATTTTCGACCCGGATGGCTGCGGCCAGGATCACAACGGCGACCGGATCGACGTCGATCGGTCGGATCCGCAGGTCGACGACCTCGACGATCGCGGGGTTCCAGTGGCCGAGTCCGCGCCTCCCCGATTGGAGCTCGCTGCGCAGCCGCGCGAAGTCGGGGGCCGACACCTGGATGCCTCCTGGAGCAAGCCCGAAGTCGTCGGAGCTGACGACGAACTGTTCGGAGCCGTCGCCGAGCACGAGCGCGAAGTGTCCAAGATGGACGACGTTGGCGTCGCTGCAGGTGCGCCATGGCGTCGGTGATGCGGCATCCACCCGAACACGCTCGGGGATTGTGGCGCGAGACGACACCGTCATACTGGGAATAGTAGAGACGCCGACGACGCGACGGGTAAGTCCGCATCGGACGGCATTCGAGGATCACGATTGTCCGAATCGGACAGCGGAGGGTTGGATGACCGAGGTGACGGTGCGTGAGGTCCTGACCTTGCCCGTCCTCTCAGGCAGCGCGGTGGTGGCAGGCGCGGCGGGCCTCGGCAGGGTCGTGTCAGGGGTCAACGTGATGGAGGTCCCCGACATCGAGTCGTTCGTGCGGGCGGGCGAGCTCATGCTGACGACGGCGTATCCGCTCCGCGATCATCCGGAAGATCTCGGCGACCTCGTCCGCACTCTCTCGAGGCTCGGCCTCGCGGCCCTCGCGGTGAAGTCCGGCCGCTACCTGGATGCGATCCCTCGCGAGATGATCGAGGTGGCCGACGAGCTGTCGTTCCCGCTGATCGCCCTGACGGCCAACACGTCGTTCAACGACGTCATCGGAGCGCTGCTCGCCGTCGTCCTGAGCGAGTACGGGGCCGACCCCGCCGGTGCTGAGGCGATCAGGGAACGCCTGACCGGTGTCGCACTCTCCGGGGGCGGGCTCGACGAGATCGCCCGGACTCTTGCCGGCGCACTCGACCGTCAGGTGCGGATCATCGACGACGCAGGAGTCCCCCTTGTGCACGGCGGCCACGAATCCCCCGAGCAGCATGAGGAGCGGCCGTGGGAGTTCCCGATCAGCGTCGCCGGCACCGAGCGGGGACGGCTGGTCGTGCACGGTCATGATGAGCCGACTCTCGGCCAGCGGCGGCTCATCCGCCAGGCGTGCTTTGCGGCGGGCATGCACATCGCCCAGGCGGTTGCGGGACTCGAGCTCGATCGCCGGATGCGCGTGCTCCATCTCGAGGAGCTCGTCAGCGGCCGCACCGCCGATTCCGCGCTGCTGCGCCAGCGATCGCGGCTGTTCGGCCTCGATCCCGATGTGGCGCGGGTGGTGATGATCGCGCGCGGCACCGCCGAGCTCCACGAGGGGGCCGCCGGCCCGAGTGACGAGGGCCTTCCGCAGCACTCGCTCGTCTGGTCGCGCGGATCCGACCTGGTGGCACTCGTCCCTTTCTCTGCGGTCGATCTGGTCGGGTCCGCCACAGCCTGGCGGGCGGCCCTCCAGGGCGCCGGCGCAGGGGAGGTGATCGTCGCCGTCGGTCCTCCGAGCGAGGATCTCGATGATCTGGCCAGATCGCACGACGCGGCCCGCGAATCGCTGACGATCGCCGAGGTCACCGGCCAGCCGGTCGTGCGGTACGAGCTGCTCGCCGTGGAGAGAGCGATCCTCGCCCTTCCCAAGGAGCACCTCGCCGAACTGGTCAGACACGAGATCGGGCCGCTCATCCGGGCGGATGCGGTGGCCGACGGGCAGCTCTGCTCGACGCTCGAGATGTACCTCGGCACGGGGAACGCCGCGGAGGCGTCCCGGCGACTCTTCATCCACTACAACACGATGAAGCACCGGCTCGGGAGAGTCATCGAGCTGCTGGGAGATGTTCTCGAGGAACCTCCGAAGCGGCTATCGCTCGCATTCGCGCTTCACGCGCGCAAGTTCCTCTAGCCGGCCGCGCTGCCCGCGGGAACCCGCACCATGCCCTCCTGCGCGACGCTCGCGAGCAGCCGGCCCGAGCGGTCGTAGATGCGCCCGAGCGAGAGGCCGCGGCCGCCGATCGAGTTCGGCGAGTCCTGCACGTAGAGCATCCACTCGTCGGCGCGGCCGTCGCGGTGCCACCACATCGCGTGGTCGAGGCTCGCGACCTTGAGGCCGGGCGTCACCCACGCGATGCCGTGTCCGCGCAGCACCGGCTCCAGGATGGTGTGGTCGCTCGCGTAGGCGAGCGCGGCGCGGTGCAGGTTGGGGTCGTCGGGCAGGGTGCCGACCGCCTTCATCCAGACCGCCTGATGCGCGGTGCGGTCGTCGCCCGCGTCTGCAGGTACAGCGGGCTGCCGATGTGCCGGATGTCGAACGCGCGCTCGGTCGCCCAGAACCGGGCGACGGGGTGATCGACGTCCTTCAGCACGTCGGCCGTCGACGGCAGCGACTCCGGATCGGGGAGGTCGTCGGGCATGTCGATCTGATGCTCGAGACCGTCGTCGACATCCTGGAACGACGCGATCATCGACAGGATCGGCTGGCCGTCCTGATACGCCTGCGTGCGCCGGGTCGAGAACGACCGGCCGTCGTGGATGCGGTCGACCGAGAAGGTGATCGGCAGCTCGACGCTGCCCGGTCGCAGGAAGTAGCCGTGCATGGAGTGCACGAACCGGTCGGGCGGCGTGGTGCGGATCGCGGCGACGAGCGACTGCGCCAGGACCTGTCCGCCGAAGACCCGGCCGCCCGGAACCCACTGGCTCGGGCCGGTGAAGATGTCCTCGCTCGTGCGAGCCCCGGTGTCGGTCAGATCGAGGGCGGCAATCAGTCCCGACAGGGGGTCGCTCATGGGTTGTAGTTTAGGAGCAGATGAGCCGCACCTTCACTTTCGCCGACGCTCAGACTCTCGAAGATCTGCAGGTCTTCCTTGCGCGCGCCGCGCGCATGGAAGAGGGGTCTGTGCGGCTGATCGCGGGCAGCGGGGTGCTCGCCGCATACGCCGCCGTTCTCTACCCGGTCGGGCTGCTGGATGAGAGCCCGACCGTGCTCGGGCTGCGCACCTTCGCGCTCGTTCCCGGCGCCGACGGCACGGTCGCCGAGTTCGACGTCGTCGTGCCGATTCGCTCGCTGATCACCCGCCTCGAGATGGCGCAGGGAGACCGTGCCGAGGATCGCGAACCTCGGCACGATCATGATCTCGCTGCCGATGGAGGTCAACACCGTCACCTGGGCGGCGATCTCGCCGCCGCGCGGAGGGTGGCATCCGGGCTCGTCGACGCACGCGGCGCGTTGCTCGACGCGGCGGCGCGCGCGGGCATCGACGAGGTGGCGCCGCGCTGCCGGATGGCGCGGGCGAGCAGATCGTGCGCAAGGTGCGCTCCGAGGTGTGGGCGCGTCCGATCCCCGGCCTCGAGCACGTGCCGGCCGGCGCCGGTTTCGCCGCACTCGGCCTCGGATTCCTCGGTGACGACGAGGTGCGCATCTTCGAGACCGGACCCTGGACGCGGCTCACGACGCAGCGCGGTCACGTCCTGGTGAAGCGCAAGGCCTGGACGCTCGCCCGCTAGAGGTCTGTGGTGTCTTCGATCGCGAAATGGAAATAGCGTTGGGGGCGCGCCTTTCCATCACAAGCGGGGCTGCGGGCACTCGATCCGCTCCCGCTCGACGCGACCCGCTAGAGCAGTTCGGCGATCGCCCGACCGGCCTGGCGACCGGTGAACAGGCACCCGCCGAGGAACGTCCCCTCGAGCGCGCGGTAGCCGTGGATGCCGCCACCGCCGAAGCCGCTCGCCTCGCCGACCGCGTACAGGCCCTGGATCGGTGTCCCGTCCGATCCGAGGGCCTGGCACGACAGGTCGGTGCGGATGCCGCCGAGGCTCTTGCGCGTGACGACGTGCAGCTTCACCGCGATGAGCGGCCGGTGCGCCGGGTCGAGGAACTTGTGCGGCTTCGCCACCCGGATCAGCTTGTCGCCCAGGTACTTGCGCGCGCCGCGGAGCGCCGTGATCTGCGCGTCCTTGGTGAAGTCGTTGTCGAGCTCGCGGTCGCGCGCCTCGATCTCGCGCCGGATCTCTTGCGGTGTCGAGCGCGACACCCTTCGGCGACAGCTTGCGCATGCCGGCGAACAGCTCGTCGAGAGTGTCGGCGACGACGAAGTCGGCGCCCTTGCTCTTGAACGTCTCGACCGGCTCGGTCGCGCCCTTGCCGAGCCGCTGCTTCAGCAGCTCGCGAACGCTCTTGCCGGTCAGGTCGGGGTTCTGCTCGCTGCCCGAGAGCGCGAACTCCTTCTCGATGATGCTCTGGGTGAGCACGAACCAGGAGTGGTCGTGGCCGACCGACCGCAGGTAGCTCGAGGGTGCCGAGCGTGTCGAAGCCGGGGAACAGCGGCACGGGCAGGCGCTTGCCGGTTGCGTCGAACCAGAGGCTCGACGGTCCGGGCAGGATGCGGATGCCGTGCTTGTCCCACACCGGCGAGTGGTTCTCGATGCCCTCGACGTAGTGCCACATCCGGTCGCCGTTGACGAGGTGCGCGCCGGCCTTCTCGGCGATGCCGAGCATGCGCCCGTCGACGTGGGCGGGCACGCCGCTGAGCATCTTCTTCGGGGGCTTGCCCAGCCACTCCGGCCAGTTCTTGCGCACCAGGTCGTGGTTGCCGCCGATGCCGCCGCTCGCCACGATCACGGCCGGGCGCCTCGAACGAGAAGTCGTCCTCGACATCCCGGTTGCTGGCGACCGCCGCGCGCGGCGTCGTCGGGCGCAGCACGCGAGCCCTTCGCGCCGACGACCGCGCCCTTCCGCACGATGAGCTCGTCGACCTGGTGGCGGAACTTCAGCTCGACCAGCCCCTGCTCGACGCCGTCGCGCACGGTCTTGATGAACGGCTCCAGGATGCCGGGGCCGGTTCCCCAGACGATGTGGAAGCGAGGAACCGAGTTGCCGTGTCCGGTCGCGGTGTAGCCGCCGCGCTCCGCCCATCCGACGACGGGGAAGAACTTGATGCCCTTGGAGCGCAGCCATTCGCGCTTCTCGCCGGCCGCGAACGCGAGGTACGCCTCGGCCCATTCGCGCGCGTTCTCGTCTTCGTCGCGGTCGAACTCGGCGCTGCCGTACCAGTCCTGCCGCGCCAGGTCGTGGCTGTCCTTGATGCCGAGCCGTCGCTGCTCGGGGGTGTCGACGAGGAACAGGCCGCCGAACGACCAGTGCGCCTGCCCGCCGAAGCTCGCCTCCGGCTCCTGCTCGAGCACGATGACGTGCTGGCCGGCCTCCACGAGCTCGGCCGTGGCGACGAGGCCCGCGAGTCCTGCACCGATGACGATGACGTCGGCGTTCTGGGGCATTCGAATCTCCTCGGGGGTAGTCGATACCGAGGTTATCGCGGGTTGAGAGTCGCTCGAACGCGGGTGACGGCTTATTCGGCGGCGTTCACCATGGCGTGCGCCGCTCGCTCGAGGTACTCCCAGAGCATCGCGTCGTGCAGCGGGGAGAGCTCGAGCGTGTCGACGGCGGCGCGCATGTGGCGCAGCCAGCGATCGCGGGCGTCGGGCGTGACCGCGAACGGCTGGTGCCGGATCCGGAGCCGCGGGTGCCCGCGCTCCTCGCTGTAGGTGCCCGGACCGCCCCAGTACTGCTCGAGGAACCCGGTGAGACGCTGGATCGCGCCCTCGAGGTCGGGCTGCTCCGGGTACATCGGCATCAGCACCTCGTCGGTGCGCACGCCGTCGTAGAACGCGCGCACGAGCTTCTCGAACGTCGGTCGTCCGCCGATCTGCTGCCAGAAGCTGCCGCCGACGGGCTCGCCGCCCTCGCCCATCCGGATGATGAGGTTGCTCATTCGGCGCTCACTCGCATCCTCGGCCGAAGTCGCGCTGCTTCGGGTGCTCGGATGCCGGCGCGTCGGTGACTGCGACCGCGACGCGGCCTTGCGGTCTTCTGCTTCGCGGCCTTCTGGCTCTTCGCCGACTCCTTCGCCGACTTGAGCGCGACGGGCAGGTTGGCGGTCTTCGGCGGGCGGGCGCCGCGCACCGACGCCGCACCCTCATATCCGCTCAGCACGATCGAGTTGAGCTTCGGACCCTTGACGCCCATCTCGTCGAGCGCGCGCTTCAGCCGCGCTCGCAGCTCGCGGGCGACGTCGTCCTTGCTGCCCGCACGCGTCTTGACGACCAGGCGCACCACGATCGCATCCGGCGACACCGACTCGATGCCCCAGATCTCAGGGCGCTCCAGGATGAGGCGCTTCCACTTCGTCTCGTCGCGCAGCTCGACGGCGGTGTCCAGCATCCGGTCCTGCACGTCGTCGACGTCGGATTCGTACGGCACCGACAGGTCGATGATGACGCGCGCCCAGCCCTGCGACAGGTTGCCGACGCGCAGGATCTCGCCGTTGCGCACGAACCAGAGCGTCCCGTTGACGTCGCGCACCTGCGTGATCCGGATGCCGACCGCCTCGACGACGCCGGTCGCCGGCCCGAGGTCGACGACGTCGCCGACGCCGAGCTGGTCCTCCGACACCATGAACAGGCCGTTGAGCGTGTCTTTGACGACGTTCTGGGCACCGAAGCCGAGGCCGGCGCCGAGCGCTGCCGTGATGAGCGAGAAGGCCGCCGTCGCCTCGGGCGCGACCCTCGAGATGATCAGGATGACGGCGGTGATGACGACGATCGTCGTGACGACGCTGTTGAGCACGCCGCCGAGCGCACGCGTGCGCTGCACGACTCGCGCCGCGTGCACCGGTGAGGCCATGAGGGCGTGGGTGTCGTCGACGTTCTGCTTGCGCTTCACGCCGGACACCACACGGTTGACGGTGCGTCGGATGACGAACTGCAGCACGACGCGGATGATCACCGAGATGACGATGATCAGCGGCGACCTGCAGCGGGATGCCCCACGGTCCGCTCAGGAAACCCGCGACGGTCGTCCAGAAAGCGTCGCTAGTTCACGGATTCCAGCCTAGCGAGAGGCTCCTGGGCGACCCGTGACGGTGGGGGTCGCACGTGAGTCAGGGCGCGGCGACGAGGTGCGACCGCTGCGGCGCCGAGACCGTCGATGCCGACCTCGACCACGTCGCCGGCGACGAGATAGGGGAACTTGCCGCCGAGCGCGACACCCTGCGGCGTCCCCGTGTTGATCAGGTCGCCGGGCTCGAGCACCATGACCTGCGAGAGGTCGTAGAGCAGGTCGGCGACCGAGAAGATCATGTCGGACGTGTTCGAGTCCTGCCGCGATTCGCCGTTGACGCGCGACCAGATGTGCAGCGACTGCGGGTCGATCTCGTCGGCGGGGATCAGGGCCGGGCCGAGCGGGTTGAAGGTCTCGGCGTTCTTGCCCTTCGACCACTGGCCGCCCGAGATGTCCCGCTGGAAGTGGCGCTCCGACACGTCGTGGCTCACGACGTACCCGGCGACGTGCCGCAGCGCGTCGGCGGGGGAGTCGAGATAGCGCACCCGCGTGCCGATGACCACGCCGAGCTCCGCCTCCCAGTCGACCTGGGTCGCTCCGTGCGGGATGTGGATGTCGTCGTCGGGGCCGACGATCGTGTTCGGGTGCTTGTGGAACAGGATGGGGTGCTCTGGTGGCGGGCTGCCCGACTCGGCGGCGTGCGCGACGTAGTTCTGTCCGATGCAGAGGATCGCCGTCGGTCGGGCGATCGGGGCTCCGACGCGCACGCCGTCCGCGTCGAATGCCGGGAGTGATCCGTCGGCGACTGCGTCGCGAACCTGTGCGATGCCGTCGGCCTCGAGGAAGGCCCCGTCGATGTCGCCGGTGAGCGACGCGATCGAGAAGGTCACGCCGTCGACGCGGACGACCGGGGTCTCGGCCCCGGCATCCCCCAGCCTCATCAGTTCCATCAACCCTGCCTGTCCCGCTCCTGCGCGATCAGCGCGCGCTCGACGCCCGGCGAGGTTCTCGACGACGAGCCGTCGCAACGCCGGCACGTCGGGGTTGGCCGCGAGCCACGCGTTCGTGGCGTCGACGAGCCCCGCAGAGGCGAGCGGACCGGGGTAGAAGAACTGCAGGATGTAGCTCGCGATGGAGTAGCTGCGGTCCTTCCAGATCGTGGCGATCGCGTCGAAGTACCGGCCGATCGTCGCCTCGAGCGACGCCGCATCGTTGACGTGCTGGAACCCGAGGCCCATGTTGCGCAGCATCACGTTCGGGATGCCGTCGTCGGTGAGCGCCGCATCCATCGCCGCCAGCTTGCCGGCCGGGGTCGCGATCGTCGCGCGTGCGCGGGCGGCGGCCTGCTGGCCGTTCGACGTGTCGTCGGCCGCGAGCGCCTCGGCGATCTCGGCCTCGCCCGCGTGCCCGACCAGCACGAGGCCCTCGAGCAGCTCCCACGACAGATCGGTGTCGATCTCGAGGCCGTCGAGCTTCGTCGACCCGGTGCGCAGCGCCGCGAGCACGTCACCGTGCTCCGACGTCGAGGCCAGGTTCGCGAAGAACTTCACGAACTGGAACTGGGCGTCGGAGCCGGCCTCGGCATCCTGAGCCAACTGCCAGAGTGCGTCGCCGACGCGGCGGATGGTCGCATCCTGCTTCTCCGGCGCGACGTAGGTGCGGGCGACCTGCGCCAGCTGGGTGAGCGAGAGCCGGATCGTGGTCGACTCGGTCTCGGTCGCGATGTTGCCGAGCACGAGGTCGACGTAGTCGCTCGGCGGCGACCTCGCCGTCGCGTGTCGAGTCCCAGGCGGAGCCCCAGACGAGCGCGCGGGCGAGCGGGTCCTCGATGTCGGCCAGGTTCGCGACCGCGGTGTCGAAGCTCTCGTCGTCCATCCGGATCTTGGCGTACGGCCAGATCGTCGTCGTTGAGCAGCACGAGGTTGGGCTTCGCGAGGCCGAGCAGCTCGTCGACCTCGGTGACCTCGCCGTCGATGTCGAGCTCGACGCGGTGCGTGCGCACGAGCTTGGGCGACAGGTCGCCCTCGTGCGAGCCCGTGTCGGCGAACGAGTAGAACCCGACCGCCAGACGGTGCGGCCGGATCGTCGGGTAGTCGGGGTGCGCCGACTGCAGGATGCGGAAGGCGGTGATCAGTCCGCCCTCGTCGGTCTCGATCTCGGGCTTCAAGGTGTTGACGCCGGCGGTCTCGAGCCACTGGGCGCCCCAGCCGCTGAGATCGCGGCCACTCGTCACCTCGAGCTCGGCGAGCAGGTCCTTCAGCTCGGTGTTGCCGTACTCGTGCTTCGTGAAGTACGCGCCGACGCCGGCGAAGAACGCCTCGATGCCGACCCAGGCGGCGAGCTGCTTCAGCACCGACCCGCCCTTGGCGTAGGTGATGCCGTCGAAGTTGACCTGCACGTCTTCGAGGTCGTTGATCGTGGCGACGACCGGGTGGGTGCTCGGCAGCTGGTCCTGGCGGTAGGCCCAGCTCTTCTCCATCGACTGGAAGGTGCTCCACGCCTCTTTCCACTCGGTGGCCTCGGCCGTCGCGATCGTCGACGCCCACTCGGCGAACGACTCGTTCAGCCACAGGTCGTTCCACCAGCGCATCGTCACCAGGTCGCCGAACCACATGTGCGCGAGCTCGTGCAGGATCGTGACGACCCGGCGCTCCTTGATGGCGTCGGTCACCTTCGAGCGGAACACGTAGGTCTCGGTGAACGTGACGGCGCCCGCGTTCTCCATGGCGCCGGCGTTGAACTCGGGGACGAACAGCTGGTCGTACTTCGCGAACGGGTACGGGTAGCCGAACTTCTCCTCGTAGTAGGCGAAGCCCTTGCGGGTGA
Organism: uncultured Actinomycetota bacterium; assembly: GCA_963730045.1. Lineage (GTDB taxonomy): Bacteria > Actinomycetota > Actinomycetes > Actinomycetales > Microbacteriaceae > JBDSKH01. Next base: position 714,292 of record CAVSPQ010000006.1, read on the forward strand.
TGTCGAAGATGTAGTCGTCGTCGAGGTACTCGAACAGCGACTTGCGCGCGATAGATGCCCAGCGGGATGACGCGGCCGCTCGAGCTGGTCAGCTCGGAGTGCACCGACTGGTACGGACCCGCGACCAGCGCCGTGATGTAGCTCGAGATGCGCGGCGTCGGCTCGAACACCCAGGTCGCGATGCCCTTGGCGCCCTGCTGCGGCGTCGGGGTCGGCGAGTTCGACACGAGCACCCATGCTGACGGCGCGGTCACCGTGAACTGGAACGTGGCCTTCAGGTCGGGCTGCTCGAACACGGCGAACACGCGACGGCTGTCGGGCACCTCGAACTGCGTATAGAGGTACACCTCCTGGTCGACGGGGTCGACGAAGCGGTGCAGGCCCTCGCCCGTGTTGGTGTACGCGAAGTCGGCGACGACGATGAGCTCGTTCTGCTTCTGCAGGCCGTCGAGCTGGATCCGCAGCCCGTCGCTCACGGTCTTCGCGTCGAGCGTCGCGCCGTTCAGTGTCACGCTGTGCACCTCGGCGGTGATGGCGTCGATGAAGGTCTAGGTGCCGCCGTCGGCCGTGAATCGCACGGTCGTCGTCGAGCGGAAGGTCTCAGGGCCCGTGGTCAGGTCGAGCGCGACGGCATACGACTCCACGGCGAGGAACGCAGCACGCTCCTGGGCTTCGAGACGAGTGAGGTTCTCTCCGGGCACGCGGCTGCTCCTTTGGGTGCGGTGCGGTGATGGTCCGGGACCGTTGTTCGGTCCCGGCTTTCCACCCTATCCGCGCTGCACGGCGGAGCTCAGCTTCTGACGAGTTCAGCCCGACGAGGTCAGACGGCGACGAGAGCAGTGTCACGGCGGGGCTCGGCGCCGTGGCGCCGAGCAGCGCCTCGACGTCGCCGATCGCCTCGACGAGCGTCGTCGATCAGCAGCGAGTCCGGGTCGTCGATGCAGGCGGCCGCGATGCCGGTCGTGGCGATCCGGATGATGGCCTCGGCGGCGGTGCGGTGCAGATCGCGGGCCCGCGACGTCTGGGCGGTGAGGTACCTGTTCGCCCAGGCCGCAGCATCCGGCACATCGGCGAGCGCGCGATCGGCCAGCGCCGTCGAGCTGCGAAAGCTCGACGCCGCGTTCCGCGAGCGCCGGACGCAGGGCCAGGATGCCGAGGGCCAGCGAGCGCTGCCGGTCCATGCTCGCGACGGGCAGGGCCGCGATCGCGGCACGCAGCGCCACGACGAGGCCGACGACCGAGTCGTCGCCGCGCAGCCCGATCACCCGCGGGATCTCGGTGACGATCTCGTCGCGTCGGGCGTCGCTGAGGTTGTCGTTGACGCCACGCGCGAGCGAGGCGAGCACCGGATCGGTGCAGGTGGGGTGATCGCTCCAGCGCTCGCCGGCCAGGTAGGACGCGAACTCCATGAAGCAGGCGCCGCGTCGCGGCGAGCGGTGGGCTCCAGGCGAGAGCCGGGGCATCAGTGCCGGGATGTTCGAATGAGCGCGCATGGCGACCTCCCGAGGTGTGTCTCCATGTCGATCATCCTCCCGACCACCGACGTCGACAAGGGGGAGCCTGCGGGGTCGGCGGCCGCTCCTAGACTTGCCGCGTGCGCATCCACATCGCCACCGATCACGCCGGCATCCAGTTCAGCACCGACCTGCAGCATCACCTGGCGGAGCGCGGATTCGAGGTCATCGACCACGGGCCGACGAACTACGACCCGCTCGACGACTACCCGAGCTTCTGCATCAACGCCGCGAAGGCGGTCGTGCGCGATCAGCAGGCCGGCATCGAGGCGCTCGGCGTCGTGTTCGGCGGGTCGGGCAACGGCGAGGCGATGGCCGCGAACAAGGTCGCCGGTGCCCGTGCCGCCCTGGTCTGGAGCATCGCGACCGCCGAGCTGGCTCGCGAGCACAACGACGCGAACCTGATCTCGATCGGCGCCCGGCAGCACTCGCTCGACGAGGCGATCGGGTTCATCGACACCTTCCTCGCGACGCCGTTCTCGAACGAGGAGCGTCACGCCCGACGCATCGCGCAGCTCGCCGAGTTCGAGGCCACGGGCGCGATCGCCGGCCACGAGATCGACTGATGCCAGAGGGTCATTCCGTCCACCGCATCGCGCGGCAGTTCGAGCGCCACCTGCTGGGCGTGCCGGTCGCGGTCTCCTCGCCGCAGGGGCGATTCGCCGCCGACGCCGCCCTGCTCGACGGCCACCGATCGTGCAGGCGAAGGCGGTCGGCAAGCAGATGTTCCTGGAGTTCGATCACGGCCTCTGGCTGCGCGTGCACCTCGGTCTCTACGGCGCGTGGGACTTCGCCGGCGACATCGCCGGCGGCGGCGACGGGAGAGGCGTCTCTCAGCTCGATCGGTGCACCGCGGCTCACCCGGCTGCGGATGTCGGAGTCGGAGAAGTTCGGCGACGACCTCGAGACCTTCCCGCCCGAGCCGATCGGGCAGGTGCGGGTGCGTCTGCTGAGCCCGACCGTGGTCGCCGACCTGCGCGGCCCGACGGCGTGCGAGGTGCAGACGGCCGACCGAGGTGCAGGCAGAGCATCGACAAGCTCGGGCCCGACCCGCTGGTCGACGACTCTCCGCTCGCCGAGGAGCGTTTCGTCACGGTCGTGCGCAAGAAGCCGACGCCGATCGCCCTGCTGCTGATGGATCAGTCGGTGGTCAGCGGCATCGGCAACGTCTACCGGGCCGAGATGCTGTTCCGCGCCCGGCAGAACCCGTTCACGCCGGGTCGCGATGTGCGCGAGGAGGTGCGTGCGCGACGCTGTGGCGCGACTGGGTGCACCTGCTGGGCATCGGGTTCGACACCGGCGTCATGTACACGATGGACGACGAGGCGTCGGGCGATCCCGAACCCGGAGCACTGGGTCTACCAGCGCACCGGCGAGCCGTGCCGCGATCTGCGGCACCCCGATCGCCATGGAGATCGTCGGCGGTCGCAAGCTCTACTGGTGCCCCACGGATCAGGCCTGAAACGTCGGTTGGCCCGGTCGGACGCCCGACCCGCTGTGCCAGTCTGAACGGATGCGTCACACCCCCGCCTACATCCTCGACGACGAGGCCGAGATCAAGCGCCTGGTGCGCGAGAACCCCTGGGTGACGTTCGTCTCCGACCCGGCCGGCGGCATGGTCGCCTCGCACTATCCGACGCTGCTCGACGAGGACGCCGACGGCATCGTGCTGCTCACCCATTTCGGCCGGCCCGACGAGAAGGTGCACGGCCTGGATGCGGACGGCGGCCCCCGCGAGATGCTCGCGATCGTGCAGGGCCCGCACGGCTACGTCTCCCCGAGCTGGTACGCCGCCTGGCGACATGGTGCCCACCTGGAACCACGTGACGGCGCACCTGTACGGCGTCCCCGAGATCCTCAGCGACGCCGACAACCTGCGTCGTGCTCGAGAGGCTCGTCGACCACTTCGAAGAGGGCATGCCGGACGCGCGTTCGCTGCGGATCGACCCCGAGAAGGCGGCGCGCATCGCCAAGGGCACGATCGGCTTGCGCATCCCGGTGACGCGCGTCGAGGCTCGCAAGAAGCTCAGCCAGAGCCGCACCGATGCCGATCGGATCAGCGTCATCGAGCACCTCGCGGGCGACGGCCGCTACTCGCACCCGAAGCTCGCCGCCGAGATGGTCGCTGTCGAGGGTCGCCACCCGCGGGAGAACGAGGAGTGAGCGCGATCCTCCTGCGCAACGCTCGCATCGCCGGCGCCGAACCGCGCGACATCCTCGTGGTCGACGGTCGCATCCGGTCGCTCGGCGTCGCCAAGCACGATCTCTTCGGCCTCGACGACCTCGAGACGGTCGACCTCGATGGCCGCTTCGTCGGTCCCGGCCTCTGGGACGCCCACGTGCACGTCGGGCAGTGGGCGCTGACCTCGTCGCGCCTCGACGTGTCGTCCGCGGGGTCGGCCGCCGAGACGGTCGCCCTGGTGCGTGCGCACCTCGACGAGCACCCGCTCGCGCCGGGCACGGTGCTGGTCGGCACCGGCTTCCGCGACGGGCTCTGGGCCGACGCGCCCGCCGCCGGGCTGCTCGACATCGGCGACGCGCCGGTCGTCGCTGGTCAGCGGCGACGTGCACACGGTCTGGCCAACACGGTGGCGCTCCGGATGATGGGGCTGCCCGAGACGGACTGGCTGCTGCGCGAGCAGCCGGCCTTCGATCTCAACGTGCGTCTCAGCGACGTGCCCGCTGCCCAGCTCGACGCCTGGGTGCTCGAAGCCGCCACGCGAGCCGCTGCCCGCGGGGTCGTCGGCATCAGCGACTTCGAGTTCGACGACGCACCCGGCGCGTGGGTACGGCGGTTCGCCGCCGGATTCCGCGGGCTGCGGGTGCGGGCCCTGGTCTACCCGCCGCACCTCGACGCGGCGGTCGCGGCCGGCATCCGAACCGGGCCAGCCCGTGCTCGGCAGGTCGGACGACACCGGCGGCCTGCTGGTCGGCGGCCCGTTCAAGCTGTTCACGGACGGCTCGCTCAACACCCGCACGGCGTGGTGCGACGACCCCTATCCCGGGCTGGCGGGGGAGGAGGCGTCGGGGATCCCGACCTACGAGGCCGCCGATCTGCTCGAACTGGCGCGGTCGGCGTACCGGCACGATCTCGTGCCGACGATCCACGCGATCGGCGACCGGGCGACGGCGCTCGCACTCGACACCTTCGCGGCGCTCGCGATCCCGCCGGCGGGACCGGGGCGACCCGATCCGGACCGCGGCAGCATCCAGCACGCGCAGCTCGTGCGCGACGACGGACCTGCCGCGCTTCGCGCAGCTCGGCGTGCGGGCGAGCGTGCAGCCGGAGCAGGCGATGGACGACCGCGACGTCGCCGACCACTACTGGGCGGGCCGCACCGGGCGGGCGTTCCCCTACCGAGCGCTCCTCGACGCCGGTGCGGAACTCGAGTTCGGCAGCGACGCGCCCGTGGCCCCGCTCGATCCCGTGGATCACCGATCGCGGCCGCGGTGACCCGCAGTCCGCGACGGCCGCGAGCCGTGGCACCCCGAGCAGTGCATCCCGGTGGCCGACGGCGCTGCGCGCCTCACAGGGCGGGGTCGACGCGCTCGTCGGAGGGCGCGGCCGCGGACCTCGTCGTCACCGACGCCGATCCGCTCACCGCGGACGGCGACACCCTGCGCACCATGCCGGTGCACGCGACGATGCTCGCCGGGCGAGTGGACGTTCCGCGCCTGAGCTACTTCGTCGCGATGTGGGCGAAGAGGAACCAGCGGTCCTTCTCGAGCCCGCGCGCGATCTCGATCACGACATCCTGACTGGCGGCGTCGAGGTCGTCGAGCTCGTCGATCGCGGTGCGCACGCTCTTGAGGGTCGCGTCGATCGAGGCGATGACCTGCGCGATCGTCGCGTCCGACTGCTGGAAGCCCTCTTTGAGGGCCGGGGTGGTGGTCTTGGCGGCGACGGTCGCGATGCGCGCGTCGATCGGCAGTCCGAGGGCGACGACGCGCTCGGCGGCGGTGTCGGCGTAGTCCTGCGCGTGGTCGACGACCATGTCGAGCAGCTCGTGCACGGCCTGGAAGTTCGCGCCGCGCACGTGCCAGTGGGCCTGCTTGCCGTCGACGGCGAGCGCCTGCAGGTCGATGACGACGGGCGAGAGGAACTGGGCGACGCCGGTGGCGACGTCGGGGTCGATGGAGGTCTGCGGGACGGCTTTCACATCGGTCATGGTCTCCACGGTACTCAGCGGTTCCGACGGCGCAAGCAAGCTGAGGCTGGGCTAAGCGCGTGTCGCCGGGCCGGGGGATATCCCCACCGCGATCCGGTCGTCACCCGCATGCCGCGGACGGGCGCCGCCGACGACGCTGGGTTTACGTGAACAATGGAGACCCAGATCATGACCACTGAGACCACGAGCGCCCCGCGCCCGCCAGAACTACGGCCGCCTGTGGGCCGGAGTCCCGCGAGAGCTCGGCTTCCTGCTCCCGACCGCTGCCGATCGTGATCGCGGGCGTCTCGCATCCTGGCGTCGGTGTTCTTCACCGGCATCGGCATGATCTTCATCGTCGTCGGCATCTTCATCGTCGTGGCGTCGCTGTTCATCGCCCGCGGCTTCGGGATGTTCGAGCTGATCCGCCTGCGCGGCGCCGGCTTCCCGGCGATCACGGCTCCCAAGTGGGACCGCGTCGCGCCGTCGGGCGGCTGGTTCACCAAGATGATCGCCCCGACGATCGACGGCCACTACTGGCTGTATCTGCTGCACGGCATGATCGTGAACCCGATCGTCGGCATCATCACCTGGACGCTCACGATCGTCTGGGTCTCGACCGGGCTCGGCGGCCTCAGCTACTGGTTCTGGGGGCGGTTCATCCCCGATCGGCGACCGCGACTGGACGTTCTTCGGTGCCACCTCCGAGTTCTTCACCGGCCGCTACATCGACGTCGACCCGTACACGGGCGACAGCATCCTGTTCCTGATCACCGGCGTCATCTTCACGGCGACCCTGCCGTTCGTCACGCGCGGCCTGACCTGGGTGCACTACGCGATCGCCCGCGGGATGCTGGCCGCGTTCCTCAGCGAGGCGTTGCGTCAGGAGGTGTCCGGTCTCGCGTCGTCGAGGAGCGCGGCCGTCGCCGCGGAGGGCACCGCGCTCCGCCGGCTCGAGCGCGACATCCACGACGGCCCGCAGCAGCGCCTGGTGCGCCTGCAGATGGACCTGGCCGCCGCCGACCGCCAGCTCGACAAGGACCCGAAGGCCGCGCGCGCCCTGCTCGGGGAGGCGTCTGCAGCAGTCGAAGGACGCGCTCGACGAACTGCGGGCGCTGTCGCGCGGATTCGCGCCGCCGATCCTGATGGACCGCGGCCTGGTCGCGGCGCTCGAGTCGCTCGCCGTCCGCGCCGCCGTGCCCGACGACCGTCATCGACGAGCTCGCGGACGGCACGACCGATCCCGCCCGAGCTCGAACGGAACGCGTACTTCATCGCCGCCGAGGCGCTCACCAACGCCGCGAAGCACGCGAAGGCCAAGAAGGCCACCGTGACCGTGTCGGTGCGGTATCGGCGACGGCGGCGAATCGCAGCCTGGATGTCGTCGTCAGCGACGACGGCAAGGGCGGCGCCACAGCGCTCGAGGGTCACGGCATCGCGGGACTCGAGGAGCGCGTGCACGGCCTCGGCGGCACCTTCGAGGTCAGCAGTCCCGAGGGCGGCCCCACCGTGGTCGCCGCGCACCTGCCATATTTGGAGGCGTGACCTCCCTTCGCGTCGTCGTCGCCGACGATTCCGTCCTCCTGCGCGAGGGTCTCGTGCGCGTCCTCATCGAGGCCGGGCACGAGATCGTCGGCGCGTACGGCGATGCCGATTCGCTGCTCGCGGAGGCGGCGGCCCTCGCCCCGGATCTCGCGGTGCTCGACGTGCGGATGCCGCCGACGTTCCGGGATGAGGGGGTGCGCGCCGCGATCCGGTTGCGGACCGACCTGCCGGGCACCGGCATCCTGCTGCTGTCGCAGTACGTGGAGGTCGCCTACGCCCAGGAGCTGCTCGGCGCCGGGAGCGGCGGCGTCGGCTACCTGCTGAAGGACAGGGTCGCGTCTCTCGCCGAGCTCGCGGACGCGATCGACCGGATCGCCGACGGTGGAACCGTCCTCGACCCCGAGGTGGTCAAGCAGCTGCTCGGCCGGCGCAACGACCCTCTGACGTCATTCACCCCACGTGAGCGAGAAGTACTTCAGCTGATGGCCGAGGGGCGCACGAACGCCGCCATCGGACAGGGCCTCTTCATCGGGGTCGGCGCGGTCGAGAAGAACGTGACCGCGATCTTCGGCAAGCTCGGGCTCGAGGACTCCGGCTCCGACCATCGGCGAGTGCTGGCCGTGCTGGCCTGGATGCAGCGCTGAACTAGGCGCTCAGCGAGAGCGAGCTCGCGCCAGCGAGGGCGTTCGAACCGGGTCCCCAGGAGTGGAGTTCGGTGCGCTCCTCCTGGATGTGGTTCGTCCAGCCGATGCCGTTCCACCAGCGGAGCTGGGGGATGCCGAGCGGGTCGCGGTACCAGCCGGCGGGTGCGGCGGACGCGGACGGGGTGACAGTCATGGGGGTGACTCCGGGTAATCGAGGGCTGAGAGTGCGTCACACGGGGGGATGTGTGACTAGTTCGAGGGTAGTCCGCCTTTTGGGGGACACGCGGCCCCCATCTGGGGGGTTCAGCGGGTGAAATGAAGGTTTAACCCGTTCGTCGGCGTCATAGAAAGCGGGCGCTCGCGTCTCTCTGGCTAGAGGAACAGTAGTTCTGGGGAGAGTTTGCTCGGGCGGCCCGCTGGGGGGCGGGCCCCCGAGCCGTTCCTCGCAGTCCACTCACCCTGAGGCGGCTCTGCCGCTGCGTCGGCGCGCGGCCATAGTGTGCCGACGTGCGTGCTACTGGAGCGGGTCTGTGGTGGGGCCTCGTCGGCGTGGTCGCCTTCTCGTTCACGGTGCCCTTCACGCGGGTCGCCGTCGAGGGGCTCTCGCCGCTGTTCATCGGCTCCGGTCGAGCGATCGTCGCCGCGGTGCTGGCCGGGATCGCGCTCGCGGTGACACGGCAGCGGATGCCGCGCGGCGTCCAGTGGGTTCGCCTGGCGGTCGTCGCAGGCGGCGTGGTCATCGGATTCCCGCTGCTCACCTCGTACGCGCTCGTGAGCGCGCCGGCGAGCCACGGAGCGATGGTCATCGGTCTGTTGCCCGCCGCGACGGCGGTCATGGCGGTCATCCGGGGCAGGGAGCGCCCGCCGCTGTCGTTCTGGATCACGGCAGGCTTGGGAGCGGTCGCCGCGGTGATCTTCGCGTCGCTGCAAGGCGGTGGCCCCGGGCATCTGCAATGGTCGGACGCGCTGCTGTTCGGTGCCGTGATCGCAGCCGCTGTCGGCTACGCCGAGGGCGGTCTGCTCTCGCGGGAGCTCGGCGCGTGGCAGACGGTCTCCTGGGCGCTGGTCCTGGCGGCGCCGCTGATGCTGGTGCTCGCGATCGTGTCGGTCACCCAGCAGCCACTCGCCGCGGAGCCGATCGAGTGGGCGGCGTTCGCCTACCTCGGCGTCGTGAGCATGTTCCTGGCCTTCTTCGCCTGGTATCAGGGACTCAAGATCGGGCCGATGGCCCAGGTCAGCCAGGTGCAGCTGGTGCAGCCGGTGCTGAGCATCGGGTGGGCCGCGCTGTTCCTGGGTGAGGTCATCGCGTGGCCGACGCTGGTCGGCGGGCTCGCCGTCATCCTGTGCGCGGGGATCGCGGTGCGGATCCGGATGCGGTCCCGGTCTACTCCCCGAGTTCGAGCGGGTGGGTGAGCTTTCCACCAGTCGGTGCGCGGCGGCGTTCGCAGCCTCGGTTGGACGCGCGCTTCTCTGGGAGGCGGCTGATGAGATCGCTGGGTGTCGCATCCGCGGGGCGAAGATCGAACATGGAACTCCATTCGACCTCGTTCGGCGATGACGGCACGATCGACCGGAAGTACGGCAAGAAGGACGACAACATCTCGCCGCAACTGTCGTGGAGCAGGGTGCCGGAGGGCACGGCCTCGTTCGTGCTGACCTGCGTGGACCTGCATCCGATCGCGCGCGGTTACGTCCACTGGGTGGTGACGGGTATCCCCGCCGAGGCGACCGAGCTCGCCGAGAACGCTGCGGCGACCGGATTGCCTGCCGGTGCCCGCGAGTCGCGGGCCTACGCGGGTCCCTTCCCGCCATCCGGAACCCACGACTACGAGTTCACGCTCTACGCGGTCGGAGCCGCCGCAGATGTGCCGGGGAAGGCACCGCTGGACCAGATCCTCCGCGCGATCGACCCGCACGTGCTGGCGCGCGCGAAGCTGGTCGGCGCGTTCACGAAGCCGTAGGTCAGCCGCCCAGCTCGATCGGATGGGTCAGCTTCCACCAGTCGGTGGGCGGCTTGATGGAGCCCTGGAGAACGACCGGCACGGTCACCGTGTTGGGCCCGGCGGTCCAGGTGACGCTGCCGACCTTGTCGCCGTCGGAGCCCGTGGTGATCGTCGAGATCTCCATCGTCGCCGTGATGGGGGTGTCCGACCAGGTGAACAGGGAGGCGTTCTGGCCCAGCACCAGCTGCGCGGAGTCCTCCCAGGCCGTCGTGTAGGTGCCGACCACGTCGCCGCGCACCCCGACGGGTACGTCGTGGAAGCCGTTGGCGATGCTCCGCAGCAGCGTCGTGACGTCGAGGTTGACCGACTCGTGCGAGTAGCCGCCGAGCACCACGCCGATCACGTTGAGCGGTTCCGGCCCGCCGACCGGTAGCAGGGCGGTGAACAGGAGGTTGGAGCCGCTGCCTTCGAGAGTGCCGGTCTTGAGCCCGTTGACGCCGCCCGTCCCCAGCATGTCGTTGCGGTTCGGCAGCTGCTCGAAGTTCGGGATGTCGACGTGCGGCATCGCGACGATCTGGGCGACGACCGGGTTGGCGGTCGCGATCCGCGCCAGGGCGATGAGATCCGTCGGGGTGCTGGTGTTGCGCGGGTCGATGCCCGTCGGCTCGACGATCGTCGTCTGCGTCAGGCCGTTGGCGGCGAGCCACTGCTTCGTCGCATTGACGAAGGCGCCGTTGGACCCGAACGCCCAGCCGGCGACCGCCTCCGCGTAGTTGGTCGCCGAGGCGATGAGCATCAACTCCAGCGCATCGTGCTCGGACATCGTGCTGTTGGTCGGCATGGCCGCGATCGTGGCACCCATGACGTAGTACTTGTCATAGAGGGCGTGATCGGCCTTGTCGAAGGTGAGGGTCGGGCCGGAGTCCTCGGGTCCGCTCAGCGGTTTGACATCCAGAATGACGAGGGCGGCGATCAGCTTGGTGATGCTCGCGATCGGTCGCGGGTCGTTGCCGCCGCTGGTCGCCCAGATGCCGCTGGCCTCGGCGCCGAGGTATTCGTCGGCGCCGAGGACGCTGACCGCCGATGACCCCTCGGGCGACATGTTGATCTGCGCCGCGGCCGGTGACTCGACCTCGGGCACCTGCGAGGTGACGTCGGCGGGCCCGATCGGCAGGTTGAGGACGATCCCCGCATAGCTGCCCGCTGCAGCCGCCACGACCAGAACGACCATCGCGGCGATGACGATCCGGAAACGTCGGCGCTTGCGCCGGACCTGCGGGTCGATCGGCGGCGCCGCGCGCTTCTCGATGACCTGCTCGTTGCTCATCAGTTCCGTGAGCTGTGAGAGCCCGTCGGAAGACTGATGATGCGACGCCATGAAGAGGGCCCCCGGATCGACCATTGATGAGTTCTCATCATGCGTCATGGACCGGGTGTTTGTGGAGGGGATGACGGGAATCGAACCCGCGTAATCAGTTTGGAAGACTGAGGCTCTACCATTGAGCTACATCCCCGGAATGCCTTGGAAGTCTATCCGAGCACCGGGGATGCGTCGTTCACGCGAGGCGCAGCGTGCCGACGATCTTGTACTCCGAGTCAGAAAGCTCGTGCTCCATCGGCTGGGTCAGATCGAGCTGCTTCATCGCGCCTCCCCAGTAGCGCAGGATGCGGCCGAGTTCGAAGGCGTGGTCTCCGGTAAGGGCGTCGAGGTCGATGTCGAGAGTCATGTGCATCCCTCGACGCTAGGTCTGCGCCGAGCCATCCAGCCATTGACGAACCCGACCAAATGGTGCCGGGCTTTCATTGTGCGAATCGCACAAACGATCAGGAGGCGGCGGCGAGCTCCGCGGCCTCGGCGTCGATGCGCAGGGCGGCGCACGCGTGCGCCTCTTCCCACACCATCGCGAAGAATGCACTGGACTCGATCGGGCCGGTCTCACCGCACTCGAGGCAGCGCGCCTCGAACGCGCGCACCTCCAGGATCTCGATGTCTGCCATGCCAACAAGTGTGAACATCGGCACCGACATTCCCCGCAGCACACGCCGCTAGACTGTGCGAGGCCTTTTTCCGTCGAACCACGGGGCGTAGCTCAGCTTGGTAGAGTGCCCGCTTTGGGAGCGGGAGGTCGCAGGTTCGAATCCTGTCGCCCCGACCGCACAGACCACCAATCACATCCAGGAGTACGACCCCATGGTCAGCACGACCGTCGAGAAGCTCAGCCCGACCCGCGTGAAGCTCAGCATCACCGTCACGCCAGAAGAGCTCAAGCCCAGCATCAAGCACGCCTACGAGCACATCGCGGAGTCGGTGAACATCCCCGGCTTCCGCAAGGGCAAGGTGCCGCCGCCCATCATCGACCAGCGCGTCGGCCGCGCCGAGGTGCTGAACCACGCCGTCAGCGACGGGCTCGACAAGTTCTACCGCGAGGCCGCCGACACCGAGAAGCTGCGTGCGCTCGGGCGTCCCGAGGCCGACGTCACCCAGTGGCCGAACGAGAAGGACTTCACCGGCGACCTGCAGTTCACCGTCGAGGTCGACGTTCGCCCCGACTTCACCCTCCCGAAGTACGACTCGCTGAAGCTCGAGGTCGACCCGGTGACGGTGACTCCGGATGAGGTGGAGAACGAGCTGGAGAACCTGCGTACCCGGTTCGGCACCCTCGTCACCGTCGACCGCCCCGCCAAGACCGGCGACTTCGTCAACCTCGACCTGGTCGCGACCATCGGCGGCGAAGAGGTCGACACCGCATCGAACATCTCCTACGAGCTCGGCTCCGGCGAGCTGATCGACGGCATCGACGATGCCCTCGACACCCTCACCGCCGGCGAGTCCACCACCTTCGAGGCGCCGCTGCTCGGTGGCGACCACGAGGGCGAGACCGCCCAGATCGCCGTGACCGTGATCAGCGTCAAGGAGCGCGAGCTGCCGTCCGCCGACGACGACTTCGCCCAGATCGCCAGCCAGTTCGACACCATCGGCGAGCTGCGTGCCGACCTGCGCGAGCAGCTCGGCAAGTCGAAGCAGTTCGGCCAGGGCGTGCAGGCGCGCGACAAGATCGTCGACGAGCTGCTGACGAAGGTCGAGATCCCGGTTCCGCAGAAGCTGATCGACGACGAGGTGACACCGCCACCTCGAGGGCGAGAACCGCCTCGACGACGACGCGCACCGCGCCGAGGTCGCCGAGTCGAGCGAGAAGACCTTCCGCTCGCAGATCCTGCTCGACTCGATCGCCGAGGCCGAGGAGATCAAGGTCGGCCAGAACGAGCTCACCTCCTACCTCGTGCAGGCCGCCGCCCAGTACGGCATGGAGCCGGGCGAGTTCATCCAGGTGCTGCAGAGCAACAACCAGCTGCCGGCCATGATCGGCGAGGTCGCCCGTTCGAAGGCGCTCGCGTTCGTGCTGAGCAAGGCCAAGGTCGTCGACACCACGGGCAAGGACGTGGATGTCAGCGCGTTCACCGCGTCGGCCCTCGGCGACGGCGACGACAGCTCCGACGCGAACGACCTCATCGCCGAGTCGACCGCGGCTCACGGCACCGCCGCGGGCGGCAAGGACGCCCACGGGCGCAAGGCCGGCAACGAGCACTACGGGCACGACCACAAGTAGGCGATCGGGCTCGGTCACCGAAATGACCCGCTACGTCGCCCTCCTCCGCGGGGTCAACGTCGGCGGGGTGAACATGAAGATGGCCGACCTGGCCGAGGTCGTCCGCGGGCTCGGGTACGACGACGTGAAAACGGTGCTGGCCAGCGGCAACGTGCTGTTCACGACCCCGGATGCTGCCGCGGCATCCACAGACAAGCTCGAGGCCGCGCTGCGCGAGCGCTTCGGCTACGAGGCGTGGGTGCACGTGCTCACCATGGACGCCATCAAGAAGATCATCGACGGCTACCCGTATCCGCGCAGCGCCGACCGGCACGCGTACGTCGTCTTCATCCTGAAGCCCGAGGTGCGCGACGAGCTGCTGGCCGTCGAACTCGACCCGACGGTCGAGCAGGCGAAGGCCGGCGACGGTGTCGTCTACTGGACAGTGCCCAAAGGCGACACCCTCGACAGCGCGATGGGCAAGGCGCAGAGCGCCCCGAAGCACAAGCCGTGGCTGACGACCCGCAACCTCAACACCCTGGAGAAGCTGACGCGTTAGCCGTCGAGTTCGCTGGCGGTCTGCCGCCAGCGAACACGTCAATGTGCATCACACGCCCCCGGTAGATTCGGTTGCAGACATCAAGAACAGGAGCATCACCCATGGCCGAACCGACATTCCAGCCGAGTGTCTTCGATCGACTGCTGAAAGAGCGCATCATCTGGCTCGGGTCGGAGGTGCGTGACGACAACTCGAACGAGATCGCGGCGAAGCTGCTGCTGCTCGCGGCCGACGATGACAAGAAAGACATCTACCTCTACATCAACAGCCCCGGCGGCTCGATCACGGCCGGCATGGCGATCTACGACACCATGCAGTACGTGCCCAACGACATCGTGACGGTCGGCATCGGCATGGCAGCCTCGATGGGGCAGCTGCTGCTCACCGCCGGCACCAAGGGCAAGCGCTACATCACCCCGAATGCCCGCGTGCTGCTGCACCAGCCGCACGGTGGATTCGGCGGCACGTCCTCCGACATCCAGACCCAGGCCGCGCTGATCCTCGACATGAAGAAGCGTCTCGCCGAGATCACCGCAGCGCAGACCGGCAAGACCGTCGAGCAGATCAACGAAGACGGCGACCGCGACCGCTGGTTCAACGCCCAGGAGGCGCTGGACTACGGGTTCGTCGACCACATCCGTGAGCTCGCCAGCGACGTCGTCGGTGGCGGCGGAACCACCGACAAGTAGAGGGAACACGACAGCAGATGGAAACCCCCACGTTCATGGCCGGTGGCAACCTCGCAGACCGGATGCCGGGCTCCCGGTACATCCTGCCCAGCTTCGAGGAGCGCACGGCCTACGGCTTCAAGCGCCAGGACCCGTACGCGAAGCTCTTCGAGGACCGCATCATCTTCCTCGGCGTGCAGGTCGACGACGCCAGTCGGCCGACGACATCATGGCCCAGCTGCTCGTGCTCGAGAGCATGGACCCCGACCGCGACATCGTCATGTACATCAACAGCCCCGGTGGCTCGTTCACGGCCATGACGGCGATCTACGACACGATGCAGTACATCCGCCCGCAGATCCAGACGACCGTGCTCGGTCAGGCGGCATCGGCGGCGGCGGTCATCGCGGCCGCCGGAACCCCCGGCAAGCGCCTCGCACTGCAGAACGCCCGGATCCTGATCCACCAGCCCTCGACCGGCGACGCCGGACGCGGTCAGGCGTCCGACATCGAGATCCAGGCGGCCGAGGTGCTGCGCATGCGCACCTGGCTCGAGATGACCCTGGCGACGCACTCGAACGTGTCGCAGGAGCAGATCAACAAGGACATCGAGCGCGACAAGATCCTCTCCGCCGAGGAGGCGCTCGAGTACGGCCTCATCGACCAGGTGCTGACCCCGCGCAAGAACGCGACGCCGGCGCTCACCGCGAAGTCGCTAGCCGACAACGACGAAAGCCCCGCCGGAGAACCGGGCGGGGCTTTCGCGTATCCGCGACTAGGGCGTCGGTTTACGGCGGCCCGCCATGGCGATCGCGACCGCGACCGCGATGCCGACGGCGAGGAGAGCGCCGCCGATCCACAGCACGGTCGCGAGATCGATGCCGGATGCCGCCTCAGGCGCCGTGGTCGGCTCGCCGGTCGCGGGTCGCGGGGGACGCACTCGCGCTCGGCGCCGGAGTCGCGGCCTGCCCGCACACCGGAGGCGTCGCCGAACTCGCGCTCGGCTCGACCTCACCCGCCGGTGCCCAGGTGAACGGGATCTCACCGTCGATCGAGTGGCCGTCGGCCGAGACCGCCTGCCACAGCATCGTGTACTCGCCGGGCGCGCCGAGCGCGGCTGTCGGCCGACATCGTCGCGTCGACGATCTCGACGCAGCCGTCGCCGTAGTAGGCGCCCAGCGCATCCCGGATCTGCAACGCGAACCCGTTGCTTCCCTGCGATGCGAGCATCGCCTCGTTCGTCGTGATGCTGAACTCCGGCGGCAACTCGGTCAGGACCTCACCCGACGCCGGCGTCGAGGCGACCAGCACGTTGTGGGCGTACGCAGGGGTCAGCGAATCCGACGGGTCCGGCGATCACGACCGCGATGATGATCGCTGCGACGCCGACGCGGGCGCGCATCACGCGCTTCGCTTCGCGCGACGGCGACGTCAGCCCGAACGCGAGCCCGGCGGCACCGACCACCAGCCCGCCGAATCCCAGCCCGCGGGCGAGAACGTCGGGGGACGAGGTACTCGCGGCGGGCACGGCGTCGTCGGCCGCGACCGCCGCGCCGTGCGCGTCGCCCGCGGGGGCGTCGTTGACGTAGAGCACCGGTGCGGGGTGCTCGGCGTCCTCACCGCTCTCGCTCCACGAGACGACGTCGCCGTCGGTGTACGTCTGAACGACCGGGAGCGTCGAGCGAGCCGACATCGGGGACGAAGCCGACCGAGAGCGGGAACAGCTGCAACTGGCCGGCAGCGACCTCCGAGCCGGGCGACGCCGTCCAGACCACCTGGGTGACCGCTTCGGTGATCTCGGTGTCACCGATCATCACCGGCTCGGGCAGGGTCGTGCGGACCAGCTCGGTCGTCCAGCCGGGAACCGGGACGTAGCTGACGTACGGGAACGGCGTATCGCTCGGCAACGTGAGCTCGATGCTCGACGTCGTCGCGGTGGCCGACTCGTTCGGCACCTTGAAGGTGATGAGGGTGAAAGACCCGGCGTCGGCCGTGTCGTCGTCGATGGTGACGTGAGCGCTCGCGGCAAGCGGCACCGAGAGGGCGAGGGCGAGGCTGCCGGCGGCGACGAGGCCGACCGACAGCGGAGTGCGAAGGCGTGCGGTCATGGTGAGCTTCCTGTCTATCGATGAAGGGGAGAGCCGGCGGAAGCCGGGGCTCGGGATGTCAGAGCGCGACAGGCGACAGGAGGCCCGCGGCGCGAGACCGAGAGCGGAGAGGGCTCGAGCGAGCAGAAGTGCGGGTGGCCGCGAACCTGAGCGGCGCGAGACGTCGGGGCACGGGATGCGGGGCGGCGGCACGAGCGCGGAACGGGGCGACCACCAGCCGCGCGAGCTCGCGTGAGCAGGCGCCACGCGGCACGTTCGGCACCCTGAAGCAGGGCGAGCGTCACGGCACCGGCGACGGCATGGGCGAGCCACATCGCCGGTCCCTCGACATGCGCCGTGGCCGGCGGTCGTCATGGTCATCGGCGCGCCACGTGCTGCCGTGGCTCGGAGACGCTCACCGAGCCGGCCGTGCCGAGCAGCGAGAACAGGGCGTGGAACGCGAGCTGGCTCCCGCCGACCGCGATCGCAAGCCGGGGGAGAGACGGGCGACGACCCATCGCGAGCGTGCCAGCATCCCGCCGAACACCACGCCGACGACGAGGGCCAGCCCGCTGGGAGTGCCGCCACCGGCGACCGCGTGCGAGAGCGCGGCGAGAGCCGTGGCGAGCGCACCGATGATCCAGCCGCGGGCGAGGCGTGCCGCTCTGCTGTGCATCTCGTGTCCTTCCACGCTCCCAGTTCGGTGCGCAGACCCCGGAACGATTGCTTCCAGCCTACTCGGCGGGCAGCGCGAAACGCCGAGACGCCGAGTGGCGACGTGACTGGCGCTGTCGCTTCGACGGGTTAGGCTCGGATGAACCGCCGAGAGGAGTCGGGATGGCACGCATCGGGGAGAGCGCCGACCTGCTCAAGTGCTCCTTCTGCGGCAAGAGCCAGAAGCAGGTCCAGCAGCTGATCGCCGGTCCGGGCGTCTACATCTGCGACGAGTGCGTCGAGCTCTGCAACGAGATCATCGAGGAGCGTCTCGCCGAAGCCGGCGAAGAGGCATCGAGCGAGTTCGACCTGCCGAAGCCGAAAGAGATCTTCGCGTTCCTCGAGGAGTACGTCATCGGCCAGGAGCCGGCCAAGAAGGCCCTCTCCGTCGCCGTCTACAACCACTACAAGCGCATCCGTGCCCGCTCGACGCTCGCGCTCGGCCGACGCCGTCATCGACGACGTCGATATCCAGAAGAGCAACATCCTCCTCATCGGCCCGACCGGCTGCGGCAAGACCTACCTCGCGCAGACCCTCGCCAAGCGGCTCAACGTGCCGTTCGCGGTCGCCGACGCGACCGCGCTGACCGAGGCCGGATACGTCGGCGAAGACGTCGAGAACATCCTGCTCAAGCTGATCCAGGCCGCCGACTACGACGTCAAGCGCGCCGAGACCGGCATCATCTACATCGACGAGGTCGACAAGATCGCCCGCAAGGCCGAGAACCCGTCGATCACGCGCGACGTCTCGGGCGAGGGCGTGCAGCAGGCGCTGCTGAAGATCCTCGAGGGCACGGTCGCTTCGGTTCCTCCGCAGGGCGGCCGCAAGCATCCGCACCAGGAGTTCATCCAGATCGACACGACGAACGTGCTGTTCATCGTGGCCGGCGCGTTCGCCGGGCTCGAAGAGATCATCTCCGCGCGCGTCGGCAAGCGCGGCATCGGCTTCGGCGCCCCGCTGCACTCCAAGCGCGACGAGGCAGCAACTCTTCAGCGAGGTGCTGCCAGAAGACCTGCACAAGTTCGGGCTCATCCCCGAGTTCATCGGTCGACTGCCCGTCGTCACGACCGTCACGCCGCTCGACCAGGACGCGCTCATGCAGATCCTCACCGAGCCCAAGAACGCTCTCGTGCGTCAGTACCAGCGCATGTTCGAGATCGACGGCGTCGAGCTGGAGTTCGAGAAAGACGCCCTCGAGGCGATCGCCGACCTCGCGAAGCTGCGCCAGACCGGCGCGCGCGGCCTGCGCGCCATCCTCGAAGAGGTGCTCGGGCCCGATCATGTTCGAGGTGCCGTCGAGCGACGAGGTCGCCCGCGTCGTCGTGACGCGCGAGGCCGTGCTCGACAACGCCGCGGCGACGATCGTGCCGCGTGCCGCCCCGCGTCGCTCGCAGGAGAAGACCGCCTAGCCGACGCGCTATGACCCTCGCCTTCCTCGCCGCAGTCGGAGCCCTCGCGCTCCTGACCGTGCTGCCGGGTCCGGACTTCGCCATCACCGTGCGCTGGGCGATAGCCGGCGGGCGCCGGGCCGGCTTCCTCGCGATCCTCGGCATTCAGGTCGGCATCCTGATCTGGGGCGCGCTCGCCGTCGCGGGGCTCGCGGCGCTCTTCGCCGCGTCGCCGGTGGCGTACACCGTCGTCCGTCTCGCCGGTGCCGGGTACCTGGTCTGGATGGCGGCGCGCCTGATCGGGCGCAGCTTCCGTCGCCCGGACGCGATACCGGGTGGGGTAGCCGTCGGGTCGGGGCGCACCGCTTTTCGGCAGGGGCTGCTCACGAATCTGCTGAATCCGAAGATCGCGGCGTTCTATGTCGGCGTGCTGCCCGCGTTGGTTCCGGTCGGGGCGCCACCCGCGCTCACGATGGCAGCGCTCGTGCTGTGCCACATCCTCGCTGGGTGTGGTCTGGCTCGGGATCTGCACCTTCGCCGTCGCCGGGGGCCGCAGTGTTCTCGGACGTCCCGCCGTGCGACGGTGGCTCGATCGTGTGACCGGGGTTGTGCTGATCGGATTCGCGACGCGACTCGCGCTCGACGGCTAGGCCCGGTGGACGCATGTTCAGACCGGCGCTGGAAGCCGGGTGCGAACGGCTGCAAGAGCGGTTGCGCGGCGGCCCGCCGTCGTCGACTGCAGTTCTGATGCTGCGATGTCGAGCAAGGCGCGTGCCGCCGACCGGCGGCTCGAGGCGGCTCGCCCGCTCGATTCGCACGCAGCACGGACCGACGCGTCGCCGACCAACACCGTCGGTGCGGTGCGCGCGGCCGACCGGGCAAAGCTGTCGACGTTGGCGATGCGGTGGAGCCGACAGGCGGACGAGGCCGACGACATCTGGCGATCGATGGGCTCGGTGTCGGGTCGGGTTGACAGAATCGATACTTCATTCTACGGTTTATTTAGTCCTGAACAAAGAACGTTCGACCCGAGGGAAATCGATGGCGATCCGCCCCACGCACGCACCGACGTGAACCGCTCTGCGGTGCTCGCGCAGCTCGGCGCGCAGGGTCCGGCATCGCGGGCCGATCTCGCCCGCACGCTCGGCGTCTCGCCCGCCCTCATGACGCAGCTCACCAAAGACCTGCTCGCCGACGGGCTCATCGTCGAGCTCGAGCACTCGCCCTCGCAGGGCGGACGACCCGCCCGGATGCTGGGGCTCGCGGCCAGCGCGGGTCGCGCGATCGGGGTCAAGGTCGTCGCCGACCACGTCGCGTTCGTCGAGGTCGGGACTCGACGGAGCGGTGCTGCGCTCCGCCAGCGAGCCGTTCGACGCCACGGCCACGACGCTGCTGGCCGACCTCGCATCGCTGCTCGAGCGCTTCATCGCCGGCGGAGGAGCGACCCGCGTGCTCGGCGTCGGCGTCGGCGTCCCGGGAGCCGTCGATCGCCAGGGCAACGGCGTCGTCGACTCGACACAGCTCGGCTGGAACCAGGTACCGGTCGGCGAGACCCTGCGCCGCGCCCTCAACCTGCCGGTCATCGTCGAGAACAACGTGAACGCGCTCGCGATGGCGGAACGCCTCTACGGCGTCGGACGCCGACACGAGCAGCTTCCTCGTCGTCACGATCGGTACCGGTGTGGGCGCCGGCATCGTGGTCGACGGGGTCGTACTTCGCGGTTCGAGTGGCGGCGCCGGCGAGATCGGGCATACGCCCGTCGTCGAAGACGGCCCGCTGTGCAGCTGCGGCAATACCGGATGCCTCGAGGCGATCATCGGCGAAGATGCGCTCCTGCGCACGGCTCGCGAACGCGGTGTGATCGGGCCGGAAGCGGGAATCGCCTCGCTGCGGGCTGCCGCCGACGCAGGCGATCCTGCCGCGGCATCCATCTTCGGTGAGGCGGGGCACCTGCTCGGCCGCACGCTCGCGGGCATCGTGCAGGCGCTCGATCCAGAGCTCGTCATCCTGCTCGGCGAGGGAACCGCGGCCTGGCCGCACTGGGCGTTCGGCTTCGAGCCGGCGTTCCGCGCGTCGCTGCTGCCGCTGCGCCGCGGGATCGGCGTCGCCGTCGAGACCTGGCAGGACGAGAGCTGGGCGCAGGGCGCTGCAGCGCTCGTGCTCGCCACGCCGTTCGATTCCGGGGGAGTCGCAGGCGACCAGGGTCGGCTCGTTCGCGAGCGCCTGGTCGGGGGCCCGGGCACGTGACCGTCACCGCCGCACCCGTGCTCCCTCCCTCGACTCCCGCTGCGACCCCTGCTCCGACGGCACCCGTCCGGCCGCCGCGCAGGAGGCTGCGCTACGCGCTGACCGTGCTGGCATTCCTCCTTCCCAGCGCCGTGCCGCTGACGATGTTCGTGCTCGGACCGATGGTGGCCGCCGCCTGGATCAGCCTCACCAAGTGGAACCTGCTCGCACCCGCGACGTTCGTCGGCCTCGACAACTACGCCAACCTGCTCGGCGACCCGAAGACGGGGCAGGTCTTCCTGCACACCCTCTTCTACATCGTCGGATACCTGCCCCTGGTCTACGTCGGCGGTCTGGCCCTGGCCCTCGCCCTCAACAAGCGTCTCGCCGGGCGCGCGTTCTGGCGCGGTGTCTATTTCCTGCCGGTCGTCACCAGTTGGATCGTCGTCGCACTCGTGTGGCGTTGGCTGCTCAACCCTTCCAGCGGCATCGTGAACACGGTCCTCGCGTGGGCAGGGATCGAAGGCCCCGGCTGGTGGACGGACCCGCTCTGGGCGATGCCGTCGATCATCCTGGCGTCAGCCTGGAAGGACCTCGGATTCGTCATGGTCATCCTGCTGGCCGGGCCTGCAGGCCATCGACCCCGACCTCCTCGATGCCGCGAACGTCGACGGTGCCGGTCGGTGGCGGCGCCTGTTCAGCGTCGTACTGCCGCTGCTCAGCCCCAGCACGTTCTTCGTCGTGGTCATCTCACTCATCAACGGGTTCCAGGTCTTCGATCAGGTGTATGCGATGACGGGTGGCGGACCGGGTGGCGCAAGCCAGGTCGTCGTTCAGCAGATCTACGACCTGACGTTCCGCTACGGAGCCGCGGGAGAGGCGTCCGCTCTGAGTTGGATGCTGTTCATCGTCGTGCTCGCCGTGACTGTCGTGCAGATTCTGGGTCAGCGACGGTGGGTGACGTATGGGTAGGTCGCGCCACGTCGTCCTCCACGTGATCGTGATCGTCGGGCGCGGCGATCATGTTCTTCCCGTTCCTCTGGACGATCATCACCTCGATCACGCCGGGCGCGAGCCTGACCCAGGCGCCGGCGCTGATCCCTACCGACCCGTCGCTCGGGGCGTATGCACGACTGTTCGCAGACGGACCCTTCGCGCGTGTGATCGCGAACAGCTTCGGCTTGGCGGTCACCACGACGATCGTGCAGCTCATCACGAGCGCCACCGCCGCCTATGCCTTCAGTCGTCTGCCGTTCCGGGGGCGCGGCGTCGTGTTCGCGGTGTATCTCGCGACGATGATGATCCCGCTGCAGGTGCTCATCGTGCCGCTCTTCGTCGAACTCAAGACGTTCGGTCTGCTCAACACCTATCTCGGTGCGCTGCTGCCGACATTCGCGAGCGCGTTCGGCATCTTCCTGCTGCGCCAGGCCGTGAATCAGGTGCCACGAGAACTCGACGAGGCGGCGACGCTGGACGGCGCCGGGCATTTCCGCATCTTCTGGCAGGTCGTGCTGCCGAACATCCGGCCCGCGCTCGCCACGCTCACGGTCTTCGCCTTCATGGGCAGCTGGAACAGCTTCCTCTGGCCGCTGGTCGTGCTTCGCAAGCCAGAGCTGCAGACGCTCCCCGTGGCGCTCGCCGGCCTCCAGGGCCAGTACACGACCGAGTGGGACATCGTCATGGCCGGTTCGGTTGTGAGCGTGCTCCCCATGCTCGCGATCTACATATTCGCCCAGAAGTACGTGATTCAGGGCGTCGCAAACTCCGGGATCAAATGATCCCGGCAGCCCACACCGTTACCCGCACCAATCGAAGGAGAGAGCACCCATGAAGAAAACGCTGCTGGCCACTGTCGGCCTTGCCGGCGTCGTGGCACTGGCACTGAGCGGATGCGGCGCACCCGCAGCCGAGTCCGGGCCGGTCACGATCACCTACACCAACTTCATTTCGAACGACGGCAACGAAGAGAACCTTCAGACGATCATCGATGCGTTCCAGGACGAGAACCCCGACATCACCGTCGAGGTGACCACGCTGCCCTACGGGGACTACGGCACGGCGATCCAGACCGATCTCGCGGCTGGGACGGAGAGTGATGTCTTCGACATCGAGTACTCCAACTACGCGCAGTACCAGGCCAACGGCGTGCTCGCGCCGATCGAGGTCGCGAACCCGGCCGCCTACAAGCAGTCCCTTCTGGAGGCCTACGCCACGGACGGAACCCAGTACGCGCTCCCGAGTTCGTTCTCCGACGTCGTCCTGTACTACAACAAGGACCTGTTCGACGCGGCCGGGCTCGACTACCCGACGAACGACTGGACCTGGGCTGACGAGAAGTCTGCAGCCGAGGCCCTGACGGATGAGGCCGCCGGCGTGTGGGGAGACCACCAGCCGGTCAGCTTCTACGAGTACTACAAGGCACTTGCGCAGAACGGCGGACAGTTCCTGGCCGAAGACGGCAAGAGCGTCGCGTTCAACTCGCCGGAGGGCATCGAGGCCGCGCACTGGCTCGTCGACAAGAGCGGCACCGTGATGCCGACCATCGAACAGGGTCAGGGCTCGCCCGATTTCGACACCAACCTGTTCAAGGATGGCAAGCTCGCCATGCTCCACACCGGCATCTGGATCTTCGGTGCGGTCGCCGACGTCCCGTTCGGCTGGGACATCGCGGTCGAGCCCGGCAACACCACCCAGGCCAGCGCGGTGTTCTCGAACGCACTCGGTGTGAGCGCGAATTCGGAGCACCCGGACGCCGCCGGCAAGTGGGCGGAGTTCCTGAGTTCGAGCGACACGACGGTCGACGTCCGCCTCGACAGCGGATGGGAGTTGCCGCCGATCTCCGACGACGACAAGCTGGCGACCTACCTGACGAAGGGCGCGCCCGACAACCGTCAGGCGGTCTTCGACTCGCTCGATGGAATCGCGCTTCCGCCAGTGGTCGCCGAGGGACAGTCGGAGATGCAGGACATCATGGGCGAGGAGCTCGTCGAGGCTCAGGCCGGTCGCAAGTCGGTCGAGGAGGCGCTCTCGAGCGCCGAGGAGCGCATCAACGCCGTCATCGGCGGCTGAGCCGATCTGGTAGACCGCCTCCGGCGGCGTGTCGACATCATCGATGCGCCGCCGGAGCGACCTCCCCTGCCCGGTTCCACCCACGACTGTGAAGGATCACACTCATGTCCCAGGTCCCGACGCTCGACGAACGCGTTGCACTCGCCGCGCTCGCCGATCAGGGCCGCTCTCTCATCCTGTCGCTGCAGGATGTCGGGGGCGCCTACCCCGCCAGCCCCACGTTCTCGGCCTACATCGGGTTCGCCTGGCTGCGCGACGGGGCGTTCATCGCCGACGGCATGTCGGCGGCGGGCGAGGTGGAGTCGGCGACTGCCTTCTTCGACTGGTGCGATCGCGCGCTGAGCGCCTGCGAGGACCGAATCGATCGGATCGTCGCGGCCGCCGCTTCAGGCGACCCGCTGCCCGACCACGAAATGCTTCCCGCCCGGTTCGCGCTCGACGGCAGTCTCGGCAGCGCCGAGGGTGACGCCTCGGAGTGGTGGGACTTCCAGCTCGACGGCTACGGCCTCTGGATGTGGGCCGCGCTCGCGCACGCCCGTCGGCACGGGATAGATGCCGTGCGATGGCGTCGTGGAATCGAACTGACGATCGACTACCTGGTGTCGTCATGGCAGCGTCCCTGCTACGACTGGTGGGAGATGTACATCGAAGAGATCCATGTTTCGACCCTCGGCAGCATGGCTGCCGGGCTCCGCGACGCGGCGACCGAGCCGTTCCTCGATCCAGCGCGCGCGGCGACCGCGGCCGGCACCGCCGATGCGATCGTCGAGTTCATCCGGCGCGACGGCGTGCGCGACGGGCACCTCATCAAATGGGTCGGATCCGACCAGGTGGATGCCAGCCTGGCTGCACTCGTCGGCCTGCTGAGGGTGATCGAGCCATCGAGCCCGCTCGGCCGCGCCACGATCGCCGAGCTCGACAGCCAGCTCGCGTACGAGGGAGGAATGCACCGCTTTCTCGCCGACACTTTCTACGGTGGAGGCCAGTGGCCGCTCCTCAGCTGCATGCTGGGCCTCGCGCACGCGGCGGCGTCGGACGACGCGCACGCGTTCGTGCTGATGCGCTGGGCCGCGACGACCGTGCGTCCCGGAGGATCGATGCCAGAGCAGGTACCCGATCACCTCCTCGATCCCTCGTTCGTGGACGAGTGGGAGCAGCGCTGGGGCCCCTCCGCCGATCCGCTGCTCTGGTCGTCGGCGATGTTTCTCCGGCTGGCCGTCGAGCTCGGGATCGTCGGCGATCGGCAGAGCTCGTGATCCGGCACCGTCCCTTCGGTTCAGGTCACCCGTACTCGGTGGACACCGAGCAGCGCTGGCCGGTGGACCCCGTGGCAGGCGAGGCACTGCGACTCGGTGTGCGGACGTCCGCCGGCACCGAGAGCGTCGACCTCGAACTGAATCGCGACGGCGTCGCCCAGGATCCCGTCGCTCTGCGACGCACCACACGGCAGTCACGGGGCCAGTCGGTCGACGGTGGGCACCTTGCATCGGCGCAGGCGCGCCTGGCGCGAGCGCCCGGCGGATGGCTGACCGAGGTCGGCGGCCTCCGAGTGGGGGAGCGCCTTCGCTACCGCTTCTCATCCCCTGACGAACGCACCCGGTGGTTCGAGACGGTCGTCAGCGGCTGGAGTGCTGGCGCGCCCGGCCTGCGCGAAGTCGGTGAGCCGCGGGTGCAGACCGGCTCGCAGAGTTCGCTCGGCGATGGGGCGCTCGTGCACCGCATCCGGTTTGCGCTGCCGCTCGCGCCTGGCGAGCACGTCGCCGGGTTCGGCGAGCGGTTCGACGCCCTCGACCAGCGGGGAGCCGAACTCGACTCGGTGGTGTTCGAGCAGTACAAGAGCCAGGGTGCCGAGCGAAAGACGTACCTGCCGATGCCCTTCGCCCACGTGGTCGGAGGTTCGGGCTGGGGCTTTCACGTTCGTACGTCGCGGCGGGTGTGGTTCGACGTCGGAGCGTCCGACGACGGGATGCTGTGGATCGAAGCAGAGACCGGCAGCGACGGCGCGCTCGAGGTCGCATTCTGGGACGGAAGCCCGCGAGAGGTGCTCGCGGGCTTCCTCGACGACGCCGAGCGGGCGGGCGGCGGTCGTGCCGAGGAGCTTCCGGACTGGGTTTTCCGGCTCTGGGCGAGTGGCAACGAATGGAACACCCAGGCGGAGGTCATGCGCCAGGTCGACGCTCACCGCGACCACCGCATCCCGGTCGGTTCGGTCGTCATCGAGGCGTGGGCGGACGAGAGCACCTTCACGACGTGGCGCGATGCACGCTCGGACGTGCGCGACGGCGCGGAGCCGAAGCGGCTCGCCGATTTCACCTTTCCGGCCGATGGGGCGTGGCCCGACCCCAAGGGCATGACCGACGAGCTGCACAGGCGCGGGATCCGGCTGCACCTGTGGCAGATACCGCTCATCAAGATGCGACCACACCCGACGGGACAGGTGGCGCAGGATGCCGCCGCAGCGATCCGGGATGGCGTCCTGATTCGAGAGCCCAGCCCCGACGGCAGGCCCCGGCCGTACCGGAACCGCGGCTGGTGGTTTCCGACGGGGCTGATGCCCGACCTGACGGATGAGCGAGCCGCGCGTTGGTGGACCGAGAAGCGCCGCTACCTCGTCGAGGAGGTCGGTATCGACGGATTCAAGACCGACGGTGGCGAGCACGCCTGGGGCCGCGAGCTCGTCTATCTGGATGGGCGAAGCGGGGCCGAGAAGAACAACACCTACCCGGTTGCCTACGCGAGGGCGTTCGGCGATCTGCTCCGCAGCGCGGGCAAAGCGCCCGTGACGTTCAGCCGCGCCGGGTACACCGGCAGCCAGGGCCACGGGACCTTCTGGGCCGGTGACGAGAACTCGACCTGGGACGCGTTCCGCTGGTCTCTGTTCGCCGGCCTCACCGCGGCCGCCAGCGGGGTCGTCTACTGGGGCTGGGACATCGCCGGCTTCAGCGGCGAGATCCCGTCGGCCGAACTGTACTTGCGCTCGACAGGGGCCGCAGCCTTCGTCCCCGTCATGCAGTACCACTCGGAGTTCAACCACCATCGCACGCCGTCGCGGGATCGCACGCCCTGGAACATCGCGGACCGCTCCGGCGACGAGCGCGTGCTCCCGGTGTTCCGCGCCTTCAGCGAACTGCGCGAGCGACTCGTGCCGTACCTCGCAGCCGAGACCCGACGCGCGATTGCCGCGGGTGAGCCTCTCATGCGGCCGCTCTTCTTCGACCACCCGTCGGACGAGGAGGTGTGGCGGTACCCGCTGCAATGGATGCTGGGCGACTCGCTGCTGATCGCGCCGATCACGGAGGAGGGCGCCAGCGGCGTGCGGGCCTATCTGCCGGCGGGCGACTGGATCGATGCGTTCACCGGCGAGTCAGTCGCGGGGAGGCGGGTCGTTGACCGGGTGACCCCGATCGACCAGGTTCCCGTGTGGGTGCGAGCCGCCGACTGGGAGTCGTTGCGCGCGGTCTTCGGCCGCTAGGCCACCGGCGCCCGATTGGCTGCCGCCGCTCGCGTCCCGCCCGACCCTAGGCTGGGAGGCCCATGGCATCCGACCGCCCCGTCTCCATCGCCCAGCCGATCTCGGCCGGGATCGTCGCCTCGCTCACCGGGTTCGCCAGCTCGTTCGCGCTGCTCGATCGCGGGACTGCAGATGGTCGGGGCGACTCCGGCCGAGGCCGCGTCGGGCCTGCTGGTGCTCTGCGTGCTTCCAGGGCCTGCTGGCGATCACGCTGAGCCTGCGGTACCGGATGCCGATCTCGATCGCCTGGTCGACGCCCGGTGCGGCGCTCATGCGTCGCCGCCAAGGGGCTCACCGACGACTTCTCGGCCGCCGTCGGCGCGTTCGTGCTGTGCGGGATCCTGCTGCTCATCACCGGGCTGTGGCCGTGGCTGGCGCGCGCGATGACGCGCATCCCGACGCCCATCGCGAGCGCCATGCTCGCCGGCATCCTGCTGCCGATCTGCCTGGCGCCGGTGCTGGCGTCGGTCGGTGAGACACCTGGTGGCAGGGCTTGGCGGTGGTCGTGGTCTGGCTCGTCTTCGCCCGCCTCGCGCCACGCTGGGCGGTGCCGGCCGCCGTGGTCGCGACGGCGACCGTGGTGGCCATCGCGACCGGCGGCAACCCGCTCGAGGGTCAGTCGATCGCCCCGACGATCCGGTTCGTGGCGCCGAGCATCGACCCGATCGTGCTGGTCTCGCTGGGCGTGCCGCTCTACGTCGTCACGATGGCGGGCCAGAACGTGCCGGGCTTCGCGGTGCTGCGCACGTTCGGCTACGAGAACGTGCCGGCGCGGGCGATCCTGGCGGCCTCCGGCGCCGGAACCGTTGTGGGCGGCGCTGTTCGGCGCGTACACGCTCAACCTGTCCGCCATCACGGCCGCGATGATGGCCGGTCCCGACGCCCACCCCGACCGTTCGAAGCGGTGGATCACCACCGTCACCTCGGGGGGCTTCTACGTGATCCTGGGACTCGGAGCGAGTGCGGCGACGGCGCTGGTCTCGGCCAGCCCGCCCATCCTGATCACCGCGATCGCCGGGCTGGCGCTGTTCGGCGCACTGGCGAGCTCGGTGACGCGGCACTCGAGGAGCCCGAGCACCGCCTGGTGGCGATCATCACGTTCCTGGTCGTGGTGTCGGGAGTGACGATCGTCGGGCATCGGCTCGGCGCTCTGGGGTCTCGTGGTCGGCGGAATCGCCATGCTGTGGCTCGGGTGGCGCCGCCGGCCCAAGCCCGACGCCGCCGCGCTCGAGGAACCACGGCCGGAGTGACCAGCATCAGGAGGCGGTGACGGCGTGAGCGGAGTCGCCGCCTCCCGAGCCTGGGGGGTCAGCCGATGAACGGCAGGCGCAGCACGAACGCCTCGACCGGCAGCTGGGTGGCCAGAACGGCCAGACCGCCGATGATGCTCGTGCAGAAGAGCGCGAGGGGCAGGTAGAAGAGCGGGCGAACTCGGGTCAGACGCGGACTGCGGCTCGACCGGGAAACGACGACGTGGGGCACGGGGAACTCCTAGTGGATCGACCTGCACACGAGGGGATCGTGTGCGTGCCCTCGTCGACCCAGCGCGGGAGAGCAGTCCTAGTAGACCGTAAGTCGCGGGGGACAGCCAATGTCCCCCTTAGAGGGCAGACGACGCGGTCTAGTCAGTCCAGCCCGCGACGCTTCAGCAGCGGCGCGATGACCGCGTCGCGCCCGCGGAACTCGCGGTACGCCTCGAGCGGGTCCTTCGATCCGCCGACCCCGAGCAGCAGCGTGCGGAACCGGTCGCCGTTCTCGCGGGTCAGTCCGCCGTTCTCGGTGAACCACTCGACGGTGTCGGCGTCGAGCACCTCGCTCCAGATGTAGGAGTAGTACCCGGCGTCGTAGCCGCCCGAGAAGATGTGGGCGAAGTACGTGCTCGAGTACCGCGTGGGGACGGCCGGGTTGTCGAGTCCGACGGCGGCGAGGGCGGCCGCCTCGAACGCCGCGACGTCCGTCGACGGCTGCCGCCGCATCCGGGGTCAGCGTGTGCCAGGCCTGGTCGAGCAGCGCGGCGGCCAGGTACTCGCTCGTCGCGAAGCCCTCGTTGAACGTCTCGCGACGCCCGGATGCGCTCGACGACGCCGGCGTCGATCGGCTCGCCGGTCTCGTGGTGCTTCGCGTAGTTCGCGAGCACCTCGGGCCAGAGCATCCACATCTCGTTGACCTGGCTCGGGAACTCGACGAAGTCGCGGTACACGTTCGTGCCGGCGAGCTTCGGGTACGTCACGCGCGCGAACAGCCCGTGCAGCGCGTGCCCGAACTCGTGGAAGAACGTCGACACCTCGTCGAACGTCAGCAGCGTCGGCTCGCCGGCGGCCGGCTTCGGCACGTTGAGGTTGTTGACGACGACGACCGGATGCTGCAGCAGGTCGTTCTGCGAGATCAGCGGGTTCATCCAGGCGCCGCCGCGCTTCGAGTCGCGGGTGTACAGGTCGAGCACGTAGAGCCCGACCGCCGTGCCGTCCTCGTCGGTCACCTCGAAGATGCGGGCGTCGGGGTGGTAGGCGACCAGGTCGGACCGCTCGGTGAAGGTGACGCCGTACAGCTGGTTCGCCGCGAAGAAGACGCCGTCCTGCAGCACCCGCTCGGCCTCGAACCAGGGGCGGAGCGCCGCGGTGTCGACGTCGAACTTCGCCTGCCGCACCTTCTCGGTGAAGAACGCCCAGTCGGACGGCCTCGAGCACCTCGTCCGGGTTCATGGCGTCGAGATCGACCTGCTCCTCGCGCGCGTTCTTCGCGGCCGAGGCGGCCAGCGGTGTCAGCATCTCGGCGACGGCCTCGGGTGTCCGCGCCGTCTCGTCGGCGGTCACGGCCGCCGCGTGGTTCGCGAACCCGAGCAGCGCGGCGCGCTCGGCGCGCAGGCGCGCGATCTCGAGCACGCAGCTCGCGATTGTCGTGGTCGCCGCCGTTCGATCCGCGGGCGCGCGACGCCGCCATGAGCCGCTGCCGCAGCGGGCGGTGCGTGAGCGACGCGAGGTACGGGTGGCCCGGTCGGCAGCACGAGCGTGATCAGCCAGCCCTCGAGGCCGCGGTCGGCGGCGGCCTGCGCGGCGGCGGACAGTTCGCCCGGCGTCCAGGCCGTCGAGCTCGGCGTCGTCGGTGACGTGCACGGCGAGGTCGTTCGTGTCGGCGAGCAGGTTCTTCTCGAACGGGGTCGTCAGGGTCGAGATGCGCTGGTTGAGGTCCTTGCAGCGTGCTCCTTCTCGGCGTCGTCGAGACCGGCACCGGCCAGCGTCATCTCGGTGTGCCAGCGCTCGACGAGGTACTCTCTGCTCGGGCGGTCGAGGTCGCTGCGTCTCGAGCTGTTCGAAGACGGTCGTCACCCGCCAGTAGAGCTGGCTGTCGAGCAGGATGGCGTCGCGATGCGCCGCGAGCCGCGGCGCGAGCTTCTGCTCGAGGTCGTTGGTGAAGTCGTTGGAATCGGCCGAGCTCTTGTTGAAGAACACGTTGGCTCACGCGTTCGAGCAGCTGGCCGCTGCGCTCGAGCGGCTCGAAGGTGTTCTCGAAGATCGGGAAGTCCCGCTTGCGCACGATGGCCTGCACCTCGGCGAGCTGCTCCGCCATCCCGGCCTCGAATGCCGGCTCGAAGTGCTCGTCGCGGATCTCGGCGAACGGCGGCAGACCGAACGGGAGGGTGCTGGGGGAGGCGAAGGGATTGTCGGCGGCAGGTGGTGCGGGCGGGCTCGGTCACTCAATCAGCCTAGATCGGCGCGACTCGCGGCTAGGTTGTCGCTCATGGGCATGCTGACGAGCAGCCGGGTCGAGATCGCCGCCCCGGCCACCGAGGTCTTCTCGTGGTTGACCGAGCCGGCCAAGCTGACGGCGTGGCTCGGGGGAGCGGGCGGGATGCCGGAGGATCCGTCCGCAGCTGAAGGCGGGGTGGACGACGACCACCGACATGCCGCCGGTCGGCAAGACCACGATCGAGATCGTCGACCTGGGATCCGCCGACGCGTCTCGACTACCTGCACGACGCTACGCGGGCGGTGACGCGCACACCGAGCTATCAGCTCGTCGGAGGGCGAGGGGGTCACGACCCTGGTCTGCGAGAGCGACACCGACTGGGCGCGGCCCGGAGGGGCTGTGGGATGCGGCGATCGACGCGGCGGTCGAGGGCCAGCCGCGAGAACGTCCGCGACGCGGTCGAGGCGGCAGCTCGACAAGCTGGAGGACAAGCTCGACGCGGGTGCGTTCGATGGGATGGCGCAGGGCCAGATGCAGGCGGCGCTCGACGCCTCGCTGCAGAAGCTCAAGTCGCTGATCGAAGCGGGCTGACCGACCGCAGAACTGATTGCAAAGAACTACTTGCAAAGAATCCTTTGCAAGGGTATCTTTGCACTATGACCGATCCCGGCGACGCGCCGCGAGCAGCGCGCAGCATCCGGCCGCGACAACAAGCTCGCCACCGACGCGATGCGTGCGCTGGCGCACCCGCTGCGCCTCCGCATCCTCGATGAGCTGTCGATCAACGGACCGCTCACCGCGAGCGGGCTCGGCGAACGACTCGCCGAGTCGAGCGGCGCCACCAGCTACCACCTGCGGCAGCTCGAGAAGCACGGCCTGGTGCGCGAGGTCACCGCCAAGGGCAATGCGCGCGAGCGCTGGTGGGAGCGCCGGCCCGGATCGATCTCGACGCCCGAGCCCGCACGAGTTCCCGCCGGGCAGCGCGGAGCGACTCGCCACCCAGCTGATCGAGAACGAGTGGAACCGCGTCGCGCGAGGCGCATTTCCACGAGTTCATGGACGAGGGCTACGAACGTCTTCGGCCAGGAGTGGTTCGACGCGCTCGACCGTCGACACGATCAACCTGCGCCTCACCCCCGAGCAGCTGCACCAGCTCGTGGACGACCTCGACGTCGTGCTCTGGAAGTACATCGACGCCTACAAGACCACCCCGACCGCGGGTTCGCGGCCGGTGCAGATCCACCTCAACGCGTTCCCCCTGGTGCGCGGAGACGAGACCGCCGAAGAGCCGGGAAAGACCTCCGGGAATGTCGGTGGTCGAGAGAAGAATTCCTGATGAGAGAGGGAGTAATCATGACAACCGGCACCATCACCACCTACGCCGGCAGCGACCGTATCGGCGGTATCGCGGGGCTCGCGGTGCGGGCCGGACACGCCCTCGAAGACTGGGGCCGCCGCATCGCGCGAGCCCGCCGACGCGCGAGCAGCTCGCGCAGCGCATCGCGATCGAGCGTGAGGCCCGTGCGGCCGTCATCGCGCGCGGCGACGCGCACGCCGGCGCGTACCAGCTGCTGCGCTAGTCGTGCCCGCGTTCACGATCGCCGTTCCCGATGAGCGGCTCGATGACCTGCGGTCGCGGCTCGCCCGCACCCGGTTCACCGAGCCGACCTCACCGGAATACTGGAGGGCCGGCGTCGACCCCGGCGTACCTGCGCTCGCTCGTCGCCTACTGGGCCGGCGAATTCGACTGGCGGGCGGCCGAGACGCGGCTCAACGCCTACCCGCAGTTCATCGAGCGTGGTCAGCACTTCGTGCACATCCGCCGCGATCCGACCCGGCCGCCGGTCCTGCTGACCCACGGCTGGCCGAGCACGTTCCTCGAGCTGCTCCCGCTGGCCGATCTGCTCGACGTCGACGTGGTGATCCCGTCGCTGCCGGGATACCTCTACTCCGACCTGCTCGACGTGCCGGCGACCCGCAAGAACATCGGCGAGAGCTTCCACGTGCTGATGTACGAGATCCTCGGCTACGACCGGTACTTCGCCTTCGGCGGCGACGTCGGCGGGTCGGCCTGCGGCTGGCTCGCCACGATGCACCCGGATGAGGTGGCCGGGCTGCACGTCATCCACGGGCCGTTCCCCGCCGAGTACGCCGAGCCGATCACCGCGGCCGAGCAGGTCTGGCTCGACTCCGAAGACGAGCGCGACGAGACACGACGGCGGCTACAGCGCGATCCTGGCGACGCGCCCCGACACGATCGCGGCGGCCGTGATCGATTCACCGGCCGGCATGGCCGCGTTCATCATCGACAAGCTCCGGGACTGGGCGGACTGCGGTGGCGATCTCGAGTCGCGCTTCGACCAAGACACGTCTGTGCGAGCTGCTGACGCTCTACTGGGTCACCGACTCGATCGGCACCTCGTTCCGGCACGACCTCGACGTGTCGTCCACCGACAAGCGTCCGGTGATCACCGGTGCCCGTCGCCGTCACGCAGAGCGCCGAGTGGAACATGCCCCTCTTCCCGCGCTCGATCGCGGAACGCGCCGCCAGCGACATCCGGCGCTATGCGGCCGCCCCCAGCGGCGGGCACTTCATGGCGTTCGAAGAGCCGCAGTACATCGCCGACGAGCTCGAGCGCGTTCATGCGCGAGGTCGGTGACGGCTCCGTCGATCGCGGCTCACCGCGCCGGTCGACGGGTCGAATCGCAGGGTCGTCCCGTCGTCGAGCTCGACGATCGGGACGACCCTCGAGCCAGGTGAGCGTCCAGCGCCAGGCCGACGGTGTCGAGCTCCGCGACCTCGGCCTCGACCTCGGCGATCGCCGCGACCATCGCGGCCGGCAGCCGGTCGGGCGGGGTGGCGCCGACGGCCCAGCGGGTCCCGAGCTGCATCAGCTCGCACGTCGTCCTCCGCTCGTAGACGACCCAGCTGGCCCGGGTCGCGATCCGGTCGTAGAGCTTCTGCGCCGTCTCGTTGTCGGCCGCGGTGATCCAGCGCAACGTGCCGCCGCCGGCCGCCGCGCCATCCCGAGCCGCCCGCTCGATGAGTTCGCGGGCGATGCCCCGGCCCGCGGCGCTCCGGGACGACGTACAGGTCGTCGAGGAACCAGCCGGGACCGGCGGTGAACGTGTCGCTCAGCCGCGCGGATGTGGGCGAACCCGACGAGCTCCCCGCCGTCGTCCGCGACCAGCGCCGAGACGTCGTGGTCGGGATCGAGCAGCCACGCCCACACGCCGTCGAGCACGTCGTCGCCGAAGTCGGTCTCGTAGAAGACGCCGTAGGCGCGGAAGAGCTCCTGCCACGCGTCGCGGTCGCCGGGCGGCGATCGGGCGGATCTCGGTCACGGCGTCGGGTCCAGTCACGGTCTCCTTCTCGCGGGCGACGAGCAGCCGGTGCAGCTCGAGGGCGTGGTAGGCGTCCGCGGCCGCGGCGCTCGGGAAGCCGCACCCGTCGCGCGGCGCGTACACCGGCGTGATCTGCTCGCCGACGTGCAGCCAGACGATCAGCGGATCCTGCAGCGACATGATGCAGTTGTCGTCGGTGGGCTCGCGCGTCGGGCACGGCGTACGCGGTCGAGCAGTGCAGGGACGTCGTCCGTCGCGACCCGGTCGACGTACTGCGACGAGCTGCGGGGTGCCGTCCGGGGCGTCGGCGTCCACGGCTCGGCGGTGCAGACGTAGACGCCGTCGACGTCGTCGGGCGGGATGACGGCCGGGTCGTAGTGCACGGCCGAGATGAGCGGGCACGACAGCTGCACGTGCGGGTGGGTCGCGGGGAGCGAGCGGATACACGCCGCCATCGGACGGCGCGATACCGGGGCCGTCCGGCGCGGGCGCCGAGGTGACGGTCGGCGTCGGCGACGGCGGGGCCGGGACGGCGGGACCCGCACAGCGCGGAGACGAGGGCGAGCACAGCGGCGGCCGCGAGCCAGCGCGCGAGCGCGGTCATCGCATCCATCGTCCGCGTGCATCAGGCGCCCTCGACCGCCGGCGCGCTCGGCCAGCACGATGTCGGTCACCGACGATCTCGTCCGCCTCGAGCAGGGTGAGCTCGGCGATCCGGCCGACCGCCTTCAGGTCGTCCGCCGCCTCGGCCAGCATCGCCGGACCCGCCAGCGTCGCCGAGACCACCTCGGTCTTCTGCGACGCCTTCGCGTCGGTCTTGGCGCGCCGGATGCCGATGAGCGCCGCGCTCACCGCCGGCAGCAGGCCGCGGGGCTCGACCGTCTCGAGCGTGGGCCAGGGCGCGCGGTGGATCGAGTCGTCGTGGGTCCAGCGCCACACCTCCTCGGTGGCGAACGGGATCACCGGCGCGAGCAGTCGCAGCATCACGTCGAGCGCGGTGCGCAGCGCGTAGATCGCGCTGGCGTCGCCGGCGTAGGCGCGCTCCTTGACGAGCTCGAGGTAGTCGTCGCAGAACGTCCAGAAGAACTGCTCGGTCACCTCGAGCGCGCGGGCGTGGTCGTAGTCCTCGTACGCGGCGGTCGCCGTGTCGACGACGACGCCCAGCTCGGCGAGCATGTCGGCGTCGAGCCCGAGATCACCGGCAGCACGTCGAGGTCCGCGGCCGTTCGATCCTCTGCGGGCGCGAACCCGTACACGAACTTCGCCGCGTTCAGCACCTTGATCGCCAGCCGACGCCCGATCTTCATCTGCTTCGGGTTCTGCGGATCGAAGGCCGCGTCCGTTCCGAGGCGCGACGACGCCGCCCAGTAGCGCACGGCATCCGACCCGTGCTCGTCGAGCATCGCCGCCGGGGTGACGACGTTGCCCTTCGACTTCGACATCTTCTTGCGGTCGGGGTCGACGATGAAGCCCGAGATCCCGGCGTGCTTCCACGGGATGCTGCCGTGCTCGAGCTGCGCGCGCAGCACCGTCGAGAACAGCCAGGTGCGGATGATGTCCTGCCCCTGCGAGCGCAGCGAGTACGGGAACACCAGGTCGAACAGCTCGTCGTCGACCGCCCAGCCGCCCGCGATCTGCGGGGTCAGGCTCGAGGTCGCCCAGGTGTCCATGATGTCGAGCTCGCCGACGAATCCGTTCGGCTGACCGCGCTGCGCCTCGTCGTAGCCGGGCGCCGGCGTCGGACGACGGGTCGATCGGCAGCAGGTCCTCGCCCGGCACGATCGGCTGCTCGCGCAGCGGCTCGCCGTCGGCGTCGAGCGGATACCAGACCGGGATCGGCACCCCGAAGAAGCGCTGCCGCGAGATCAGCCAGTCGCCGGTGAGTCCGCCGACCCAGTTCTCGTAGCGCACCCGCATGAAGTCGGGGTGGAAGTCGATCGCCCGCCCGGCATCCAGCAGCTTCTCGCGCAGCGCCTCGTCGCGCGCGCCGTTGCGCGATGTACCACTGGCGGGTGGTGATGATCTCGAGCGGCTTGTCGCCCTTCTCGAAGAACTTGACCGGGTGCGTGATCGGCTTCGGGTCGCCGATCAGGTCGCCCGACTCGCGCAGCAGCTCGACGACGCGGGCCTTGGCGCTGAACACGGTCTTGCCGGCGAGCTCGGCGTACGCCTCGGCGCCGCCGGGTCCGAACAGGTCGGCGGCGGGCGCCTCGGCGAGCAGCCGGCCGTCGCGGCCGATCACCGCGCGGATCGGCAGGTCGAGCTCGCGCTGCCAGACCACGTCGGTCACGTCGCCGAACGTGCAGATCATCGCGATGCCGGTGCCCTTGTCCTGCTGGGCGAGGTGGTGGGCGAGCACCGGCACCTCGACGCCGAACAGCGGGGTCGTCACGGTGGTGCCGAAGAGCGTCGCTGGTAGCGCGCGTCGTCGGGATGCGCGACGAGGGCCACGCAGGCGGGCAGCAGTTCCGGCCGGGTGGTCTCGATCTCGATGGTCGATCCGCGGCCGCCGTCGGGCTTGTGGAAGCTGACCCGGTGGTACGCCGCGGGCTGGTCCTTGTCTTCGAGCTCGGCCTGCGCGACCGCGGTGCGGAACGTCACGTCCCACAGCGTCGGCGCGTCGGCCTGGTACGCCTCGCCGCGCGCCAGGTTGCGCAGGAACGCGCGCTGCGCCGCGAGCTGCGCCTCGGCGCCGATGGTGCGGTAGGTGAGCGACCAGTCGACGCTGAGGCCGAGGTCGCGCGCAGAGCTCCTCGAACTGCTTCTCGTCTTCGGCGGTCAGCTTCTCGCAGAGCTCGATGAAGTTGCGGCGCGAGATCGGCACCTGGTCGGCGGCCTTGCTCGACTGGCGTTGTCGCCACCCTCGAGCGGCGGCACGTGAACCGTCGACGTACGGGAGCGTCGGGTCGCAGCGCACGCCGTAGTAGTTCTGCACGCGGCGCTCGGTCGGCAGCCCGTTGTCGTCCCAGCCCATCGGGTAGAAGAGGTGCTTGCCGCGCATCCGCTGGAACCGCGCGGCGAGATCCATGTGCGTGTAGCTGAAGACGTGCCCGATGTGCAGGCTGCCGGATGCGGTCGGCGGCGGGGTGTCGATGCTGAAGACGGTGTCGGGGCCGGCCGCGAGCGCGGCGACGCGATCGAACCGGTGGGTGCCTTCGCGCTCCCAGATCTCGCCCCACTTCGCTTCGAGCCCCTCGAGGGCCGGCTTGTCGGGGATCGGTTCGGCGCGTCAGACATGGGTGCTGCTCCGGTTCGCTATGTGCGGCACCGTGTCGATGGTGAGGTGCCTGAATGTGCTGGCCCGATTCTACAGCCCCCCTAGTGGGGCAGGCGGGACGCGGCAGTCGGCCCCCATCCTTGGATGGTGGCTGCGAGCCGGTGGCGCTCGCCGTCGGGGCTGGTCGGTGCGCTCCCGCATCCTCGCGGCGATCCTCGTCGTGTCCGCGCTCGGGCTGATCGCTGCCGGGAGCCACGGCGTACCTGGTCGGCAGGCAAGGCATTCTGGCGGGTATCGATCAGCGGCTCATCGAGCAGGTGACGCCGCGCGCATCCTGGCTCTCGACGGGCGACACGACCGGGAGCAGGTTCAAGACGACCCGCGACGCGCTCGAAGCGATCGTCGCAACCGTCATCCCCGATCGTCAACGCGGGCTCGCTCGGCATCCTCGGCGGCCGGCCGGCCTTCGTGCCGGGCGTCGAGGTCGCCTTCGACCTGCCGACCGATCCGGCGTTCATCGACCGCGTGCTCTGCCGAGGTCGCCGACGGCACGGTGCGTCTCGGCACGCGCCGACCACATCGCTCGGCGATCTGCGCTACATCGCGGCTCCGGTCGCCATCGACGACGAGCGCGGCGTCTTCGTCATCGCCGTCGATCTTCGCGCCGAGCTCGCCGACTTCAACGGCGCCTTCGGCACCTACGCGCTGGTCGCCGCGGGCGCGCTCGCCATCATCGGGCTCGTCGGCTTCGCGACGGCCGGGCGGCTGCTCGCGCCGATCCGACGGCTGCGCGTCGCGGCCGAGGAGATCACGGCGACCGCAGCGCGACGACGCGCATCCCGGTCGTCGGGCGCGACGACGTGTCGGAGCTGACGGCCACCGTGAACGACATGCTCGACCGCCTGGATTCGGCCCTGACCAGCCAGCGGCGGCTGCTCGACGACGTGCAGCACGAGCTGAAGACGCCGATCACGATCGTGCGCGGGCACCTCGAGCTGCTGGACTCCGTCGATCCGTCCGACACCCGGGCGACACGGGCGATCGCCCTCGACGAGCTCGACCGGATGTCGGGGCTGATCGACGAGATCGGCGTCCTCGCCGAGAGCCGGATGCTCGTGATGCGCCGGGACGGGATCGTGTCCGCCGAGCTCACGGCGGAGGTGCTCGCCAAGGCGCAGGGGATCCCGGGCCACGACTGGCGGGGCGGTGGGACGGCGCGAGGCGCGCGTCTCGGTCGACCGGCAGAAGATCGTGCAGGCCTGGCTGCAACTCGTCGACAACGCCGCGAAGTACTCGCCGCACGGTTCTCCCGATCTTCATCGGCTCGACCGATCTTCCCGGGAGGTCGAGTTCTGGGTACGCGACGGCGGCCCCGGAATCCCGGCCGGCGCCGAGGACCACATTCTCGAGCGATTCGGCCGAGCCGACACCAGCGGCGCATCCGGCTCCGGACTGGGGCTGTCGATCGTGCAGTCGATCGTGCGCGCTCACGGCGGACGCATGGTCGTCGCGTCGTCGGCCAACGGCAGCCGGATCGGGTTCGCCTTGCCGCTGCTGCGCGAGCGCTCCCGGATCGCGATGCTCGGCATGACGGCCATCCTGATCGCCGAGGACGAGGAGCGCATCGCGAGCTTCGTGGCCAAGGGTTTGCGATCGGCTGGATTCGAGACCACCGCCGTGCGCGACGGCCGGGACGCGCTGACCCATGCGCTGAGCGGCCGGTACGACCTCGTGCTGCTGGATGTCGGGCTGCCCGGCATGGACGGCTTCCAGGTGCTCGAGAAGCTGCGATCCACCGACGAGGATCTTCCCGTCATCATGCTCACCGCACGCACGTCGACGGCCGACACCGTCACGGGTCTCACCGGGGGCGCCGACGACTACATCCCGAAGCCGTTCCGCTTCGACGAGTTGCTCGCACGGGTCCAGCTGCGGATCCGGCGACGCGATCCTCTGGCGGCGACCGCCATCTCATTCGGGGGGCTCACGCTCGACCTGCGCACGCGCCGTGCACTCGTCGACGGCCGGCAGGTCGAGCTGTCGTCGCGCGAGTTCGCGCTCGCCGAGGAGCTGCTTGCGGCATCCGGATCAGGTGCTCAGCCGCGAGCAGCTGCTGAGCCGGGTCTGGGGATTCGATTTCGATCCCGGTTCGAACGTGGTGGACGTGTACGTCCGGTACCTGCGGGCGAAGCTCGGGGCCGACCGCATCGAGACGGTACGCGGATCGGGCTACCGGCTGGTCTGAGCAGTCGCAGCACGGCGCGGCGCAATGATGTGAGGGGGCGCGGCCCCCCGCCGCGCCCCCTTCGTCTCCGGGATCTCATGATCGCGTCACGCGCATCATGCCCCCTCCCGGAGTTCTTCCCACCCTCGGTGGCTTGTGGAGATCACTCGGCGGAGTCGACCTGCATCCTCCTTGGCCTGTTCGTCGGCATCCTTCTTGGCCTGCTCGGCGGCCTTCTTGTCTTTCTTGGCCTGTTCGTCGGCATCCTTCTTGGCCTGCTCGGCGGCCTTCTTGTCTTTCTTGGCCTGTTCGTCGGCATCCTTCTTGGCCTGCTCGGCGGCCTTCTTGTCCTTCTTGGCCTGTTCCTGCGCGGCCTTGTCGCCGGCGGTCTTCCCCGAGTCGCCGTTGCCGGAGTTCTGGGCCGGCGACGGCGGCTCGGCCGCGACCTCAGGGGATCCGGTCGCGTCGCGGTCGCCACTCCGGCCATCGACGACGATGGTCGGCACGCTGACGATGGCGGGTTCGCCGTTCAAGAAGGTCGGGCTCGCCCCCTCCGCGGGATCCTGGGACGTCGACGCGATCGCACCGACATCGCTGCTCGCTGCCCGACTGGTCGCCCGGCACGAAGGCGACCGCCAGCGCGGACGTGCCGACGCCGGCCACCAGGCCGACTGCCAGGGTCGTCGCGAGCATCGCGCTTCGGGTGCGCATGGCTCCATGGTGCCGCGGAGCCGAGCCGTCCAGTCCGAGGATGAGAGATATCTCATTTGGCGACATGACGAGGCGCTGACCAAGTCGAGCCGGTCAGCGCCTCGTCGCGAGCTTGTCCTGGACGTGCCTACTGCCAGTTGACGTCTTCGAAGGTCACAGTGCTTGCTCACGGTCTGGCCGTTCGATCCGACGAGGGTGATCGTGGTGTCGAAGTACTGATCGTGGTTGCACGGGAACTCGTAGCGCTCACCCTCGCCCTTCGAAGTCGGACATGTCGTTCTGGTTGCCGCTCGTCGGGATCTCGTAGCCGTTGCTCGGCGTTCGCGTCGTTGTTGTTCGGCGTCCAGTAGACGCGCGGCCGCGTTGGCGCTCGCCCAGGAGATCTGCGGCTGCGCCTTCTCCTCGGCCTGGCCGGTCGGGTCGCACTCGACCGTCAGGTCGGCGTCGAAGCTCGTGAAGCGGAGCGAGTTGTCGACGGGCTGTCCGCCGTCTCCGCCTTCGGCGTCCCGACTCTTCGGTCGGCGTCGGTGACGGAGTGTCGGATGCGGTGGGAGCGGCGTCTGGTCGCCGGCGTTGGTCGCCGCCGCCTTCGAGTTCTGCCCGATGAGCAGGAAGACGATCGCGACGACGGCGAGCAGGAGCACGCCTCCGACGGCGATGAGGGCGATGAGGAGCTTGTTCGGACCGGCGGCGCCGGCGGGGTCGGTCCGGTGGGAATCGGTGCGGTTGTCATTGCTCTGCCTTTCGGAAGGAGTCTGTGTGTGCTGCGTCACTAGCGCGACGAGTGGCGCGCGCTCCTGGGTTGACGTGGATCACGGTATCAGTTGTTGAAGTGTCGACATCTGTGATGGTGACCGATTTGCTCGCCTTGTGGCCGGAGTCGTCGGTGACCGTGATCGTGTACTTGTGGGTCTGGCTGCCGCACGCGTACTGGAAGGGAACGTATCCGCTCGGGAAGTTCGAGCCGCTGTTGCCGTCGAGCGGCAGATTGCTGAAGAACGGGGCCGCTGCTGCATCGTTGGTGTCGACGCCGAAAGCGACATTGGTGCCGTTCGACGTGGCCCAGTTGAAGGACAGATCGACCTGGCGTCGGCTGGCCGTTCTTGCCGCAGTAAACCGTGGAGGGGCTCACGCCGAAGCTGTCCACCTTCACCGTGGGCGCGGCGAGGCGGCGGCGCCGGCGCCGGCTCGTCCGGTTCCTCCGGTTCCTCGGCTCGTCCGCGCTCGGCGACGGAACGGCATCCGGGGTCGTACTCGGCGTGGCAGAGCCGCTCGGATCGGGCTCCCCGTCTCGCCGGCGTCGGGCGTGCCCGACGAACGGCCCGAGGATGAACGACCAGGACGAGGATCGCGACGAGCAGCAGAGCACCCGCGACGAGGAGTCCGATCAGGAGGCCCTTCGACTTCTGCTTCTCCTCCTGCAGGTCCTCCTGCACGTCGTCGCCCTGATTCGGAAATCTCTGGGTCGGGGTGTCGTCACTCATGATCGCTTCTCTCTCGTCGTCTGTTGGGTGGTCGCTTTCGCGACGAAGGAGCGGGCTCGTCGGTTGACATCACGGGCGGACGTGCGTTCGTGGCTCACAGCATAGAACCGGACAGTGACGTCCATGTTGTGCTAGTTGAAATAGAACAATAGGATGTGGGCATGCTCTTCCGAATCGACCCGGCATCCGGCGTCCCGATCTTCGATCAGCTCGCCGCGTCCGTGCGCGCCGAGCTGGCTCGCGGCAGACTGCGGCCGGGCGATCGGTTGCCGTCGGCACGCGAGGTCGCCGCGGCGCTCGACGTCAACGTCCACACGGTCCTGAAGGCCTACCAGGACCTGCGTGACGAGGGCCTCGTCGACCTGCGTCGCGGTCGCGGGCGCCGTCGTCACCGACAACGCCGGGCTCTCGCCCGAACTGCTCGCCGACATCCACGCGCTGGTCGTCGAGGCACGAGCCGCTCGGCGTCAGCGTCGGCACCCTGACCGCCCTGCTCCGAGAGGAGTACGCCTCATGACCCGATTCCCGTTCCGCATCGCGCTCGTCGCGGTGATCGTCCCGTTCGCGCTCGGCCGTGGTCGGCGTCGCGCTGCAGCTCGCCTGGCTGCCCGACCTGCCGGCGACCGTCGCGACGCACTGGGCGTTCGACGGCGAGCCCGACGCGTTCGGCCCGTCCTGGTCGATGCCGTCTGCTGCTCGGCGTGCGTGGGCGTCTGCGATCCCGGCGATCTTCGGAATCATGCTCGCCCGCACCGTCGCGGCCGGCCGGCCCGACCGCCACGCAGAAGCTGCTGGCCGTGGCCTCGCTCTTCGCCGTCACCCTGCTGAGCATCATCGTCACGGCGTCGGTGGCGATCCAGCGCGGGCTGCCCGTCGGACGGCGTCGACGCTCGACATCCTGCCGACGCTCGTGCATCGGGATGGCGGTATCGCTCGCGCCTGGCGGCGGATCGGGTGGTTCGTCCTGCCCCGCGCGATTCCGGGGCCTCGAAGCCGGTCCGGTGACCGCCCGTCCCGGTCGCTCCGGGCGAGCTCGTCGTCTGGGTCGGTCACGCCCGATTCTCGACCGGGGTCATCATCGTGCTGTGCGGCGTCGTCGCCCTCGTGACCGCGGTCGTCGTCTTCGTCGATCGCGCTCCGCGGCGTCTGGCCGCTCGCGATCGTGCCGGTCGTGCTGGCCGCTCGCGGTGCTCGGGACGGCGAGCTGGAAGGTGCGCGTCGATCGCGACGGACTCACGGTGCGCGCCGACGCTCGGCTGGCCGCGCTACCGCGTCGCCGCTCGCCGACATGGCGAGCGCGGCGACGACGACCAGGTCGTGCCGCTCGGGGAGTTCGGCGGCTACGGCATGCGCTGGGGCCTC
This sequence comes from uncultured Actinomycetota bacterium, assembly GCA_963730045.1. Taxonomy (GTDB): domain Bacteria; phylum Actinomycetota; class Actinomycetes; order Actinomycetales; family Microbacteriaceae; genus JBDSKH01. The sequence goes on from CAVSPQ010000006.1 coordinate 757,927, forward strand.
GGTCGTCGCCTCGGCATCATCACCGCGGTCGGGCGAGGCGCTCGAGGTGCTGCGCCGCGACGGCCGGACGCTCGTCGTCACGGTGGACGACGCCGCCACGGCCGCCGGGCTGCTGACCGCGCTCGCCGCCCGCACCGCGAGAGCGCGCTAGAGCACCTCGATCGGCTCGACCCGGCGTCCGGCGAAGAACGCCGACACCGCGGTGATGAGCGACATCGCCGCGAGCACGACTCCCGGGATGCCACCAGGCGTACGCCGTCGCCTCGCCGAACGCGAGGGTCATCGGCAGCACGAAGCCCGAGATGATCGCCGCGATCGCGTACGCGAACGAGATGCCCGAGTAGCGGATGCGCGCGCCGAACAGCTCGGAGAGCAGCCCGCCGAGGGCCGCCCAGCTCATCGTCGGCAGGATGCCGCCGATGATCATCATCCCGACCAGCACGCCGAAGCTCGCCGACTGCAGCAGGAAGTAGATCGGGAACGCGACGATGAGCGTGCCGATCGCACCGATCAGCACGACGCGCGCCGAGCCGATGCGGTTCGCCCAGACCCCGAACAGCGGGATCGTGACGAGTTGCAGCAGGGCGCCGATGGTCGTCGCGAGCAGCAGTTGGTTGTAGTCGTACCCGAGTTGCACGGCGCCGTAGTTCAGCGTGTACGTGTTCATCAGCGAGTACGAGCCGATGCCGAGCAGAGCGGCGCCCGACGCCGAGCACGAGGGCGAGCGGCTTCGTGCGGAACACCACCGCGAGCGGCAGCCGCTCGCGCTGCTGCGTCTCGACGAGTTCGGTGAAGACCGGGGTCTCGTCGATCTTCCACCGCAGCCACAGCGACACGAGCAGCATCGGGAACGCGACCAGGAACGGGATACGCCAGCCCCACGCGAGCAGGTCGTCGGTCGACGAGCAGCACCGGCAGCGACAGGTAGAGCGCCGCGGTGAGGATCGACCCGATCGGCGAGCCCGAGCTGCGGGAACGCCGCGTAGAACGCGTGCTTCTTCTTGTCGGCGTGCTCGGTGGCGAGCAGGATCGCGCCGCCCCACTCGCCGCCGAGCGAGAAGCCCTGGATGAGACGCAGAGTCACGAGCAGCACGGCACCGAGGTAGCCGGCCGTCGCGAAGTCGGGCAGCAGGCCGATCAGCCCGGTCGCGACACCCATGATCGTGATCGTGAGGATGAGGGTCTTGCGTCGTCCGATCCGGTCGCCGAGGTGTCCGAACACGATCGCGCCCAGCGGACGCGCGACGAATCCGAGCGCGTTCGTGAGGAACGCGGCGAGCGTTCCGCCGAAGACTCCGAGCGGCTCGAAGAACAACGGGCCGAGGAAGAACGCGGACAGGTAGCTGAAGACGTAGAAGTCGTAGGACTCGAGTGAGGTTCCGACGAGCGATGCCCAGAGCACCTTGATGGGGCTCCGGACCGAGGAAGACGTGGTTGGCACTTTGCCACTGTCTGTTATGGTCACGAGTACCAGAGCCTATCTGGCGGCTCGATTCATTCCCGGCCGTGACATCGCCGTCAGCGCCGAAGGCCCGACACCAATCCCGCGAGCTGCTCGGTCGGCTCGAGATCGAGGGCGTCGCGTAGCACTCCGCGATAGGTCTCGAACACCTGCAGCGCGTCCGACTGGTTGCCGTCGGCGAGGTGGATGCGGACGAGCGTGCTGTACGGCGTCTCGCGCAGCGGGTCCACCCGGATGGCGGCGCGAGCGGCGCTTCCGGCCTCGGCGAACCGTCCGGCAGACAGGAGGCGATAGGCGAGCGCCTCTCCGGCAGACGCGCGGAGGTGGCGCCAGTCCTCGCTCTCCGCGATGATCCACCCGTCGAACCAGTCGGGCAGCAGTTCCTTGGAGAGGGTCGAGATCGCATCAGACGCGAGGTCGCCGTCGAAGATCGGCGAGTCGGAGTCGAGCAGACGTCGTGCCAGCGCCTTCGCCTCGACGTAGTCGACGTGCACGATGTCGGTCAGGCTCAGCGCGGCAGACTCCGCGACGATGGCTTCGCGTCCGAGTACGTCGAGTCGTGCGAGTGCCGATCGCAGGCTGACGCCCGCGTGCTCCGATGTGGTGTCCGGCCACATGGCCGCAGCGATCGCCGCTCGCGAGACCGTCCGGTCATGGAGGGCGAGGAACACGAGAAGACGCTGCGAGCCGACCGGCAGCCCGGTGACCGGGCGGCCGTCGACGGAGACCGAGAAGCCGCCGAGCACCGAGATGTCGATGAATTCGGCGCCCTGGAACCGGCGTCCGATGCTGAGTTCTCCAGTTGCAATGTGACCACGCCCCCACGTAGTCCGAAGCCTACGGCGGGAACCCACGAAGCCGACGCCCCCGAACTGGGGGTGCCGGCTCCGCGGTGGGGTCAGTGGATGCGGTGCGCGCCGCGTGGTGTCAGTCGGCGTCCGAGAGCGACGGCCCCGATGCCGATGGCGATGAACGCGGCTCCCCACAACGCGGGGATCCACGAGTCGCTGCCGCTCAGGGCGAGGCGATTCACGGCACCCGGAGCTGCCGGCGCCCGGTGCACCGGCACCGGTACGGAACCACGACCGCAGGAACCACGACCGCAGGAACCACGACCGCTCCGCCGACGCCGGCCACCGGGCCGGTCAGGCAGGTGCTGGGCCGGTTGATCGTGTCATTGATGAGCGTGACGGTGCCGTTTCGGGCGAGAAGCCGACCGTTGACCGTGATGGCGCTGTCGACGGTGATCGACGCGAGCGCGAGGATCGTCCCGGCGAAGCTGGTTCCGGGTCCGAGTGTCGCAGAACTCGACACCTGCCAGAACACGTTGCACGCCTGAGCGCCGTTGATGAGGGAGACCGTCCCGGCGGTGATCAGGCTGCTCGTCGACTGGAAGACCCAGACCGAGTCGTAGCTGCCGCCGCCGTCGAGCGTGATCGTGCCGGTCAGGTCGAGCCCGCCGACCGCCCGGAGCGTCGGTGTAGGCGCCCGGCACGGGCGAGGTGCCGCCGAGCTGCGTGGCGATCATCGTCGACGGCATGTTGGCGGCCTGGTCGTAGGCGGTGACCAGATCGGCCTTCGCCTGCAACGCGGCGGCGTCGGCGACGTGCTGTACGCCGTTGACGGTCGCCTCGGGCGGTCCGCCGAATCCGACGAGAGATGCGCCGGGATGGATGCCGACGTCGCCGTTGACGGTCGACGGACCGGTGTTGGTGAGGTTCGGCGTGCCGCCGAGAATCGCGTAGCTGCCCGCGGTTCCGAGCAGCACGGGCACGGCCGCCTGGGCGGACATCGCCCCCATCGGTCCGATGATGAGCAGCCCCGCGCCCAGCATCGCCCCCGAGAACATCGCCCCGCGGTGCCCCCACCGTGACGTGCGTCGGGCCGTTTTTCGTTTCCCTGATCCTGATCGTGCATTCATGTGTTCTTCCCCAATGCCGCATGATCCATCGGGGTCCGTGACGAGAGCGTGACGGCGACATGACGGAGGCAGACGAGCCGGTCTACCGCGCGTCACCCCCGCCACTCCCGCCGCGCTCCGCGCCCCGCTAGAATCGAGGCAACGACATCGATCCGGCCATCACCGGGGAGTCCTCGGAAGAACAGGCACCGGCGGCAATCGTCACCGGAGCGTTACTAGAACCGAGCGGGACAGCCCGTCACAGCGATGCAAGAGTGGTGGGCCCCGGCCCGCAAGCGAGGTGGTACCGCGGCGAAAGTCGTCCTCAGGTGAACGAGACCATGAGGAGACCGATGTACCCGTCCATCCCCGCATCGCCGGACTTCCCGCAGATCGAGCGCGGCATCCTGGCGTTCTGGAAGAAGGACGACACCTTCCGCGCCAGCGTCGAGCAGCGCGACGGCTGCGAGGAGTGGGTGTTCTACGACGGACCGCCGTTCGCCAACGGCCTGCCGCACTACGGGCACCTGCTGACCGGGTACGCCAAGGATCTCTTCCCGCGGTTCCAGACGATGCGCGGCAAGCAGGTGGTGCGCCGATTCGGCTGGGACACCCACGGGCTGCCCGCCGAACTCGAGGCGATGCGTCAGCTCGGCATCACCCAGAAGCACGAGATCGAAGAGATGGGGATCGCGGCGTTCAACGCGAAGGCGCGCGAGTCGGTGCTGCGCTACACGAAGGAGTGGGAGGAGTACGTCACCCGCCAGGCGCGCTGGGTCGACTTCGAGAACGACTACAAGACGCTCGACATCACGTTCATGGAGAGCGTGATCTGGGCGTTCAAGCAGCTGTACGAGAAGGGCCTCGCCTACGAGGGCTTCCGCGTGCTGCCGTACTGCTGGAACGACGAGACCCCGCTCTCGAACCACGAGCTGCGCATGGACGACGACGTCTACAAGATGCGGCAGGACCAGTCGGTCACGGTGACCTTCCCGCTGGTGGGGGAGAGGGCGGAGGCGCTCGGGCTGACCGCGGTCGAGGCCCTCGCCTGGACGACGACGCCGTGGACCCTGCCGACGAACCTCGCGCTGGCGGTCGGCCCCGACATCCAGTACTCGGTCGTGCCTGCCGGGCCGCTCACCGCGATGTTCGACACGCGGCAGTTCCTGCTGGCGACCGACACGATCGGCGCCTACCTGAAGGAGCTCGGCTACCCGACCGACTCCGGATGCGATGGCCGCCGCCACGCGGACCGTCGCCGGCGCCGAGCTGGAGGGCGTGCACTACGACCGGCTGTGGGACTACTACGCCGAGGAGTCATGGGGCACCGGAAACGCCTGGCAGATCCTGGTGGCCGACTATGTCGCCACCGGCGAGGGCACCGGCATCGTGCATCAGGCGCCGGCGTACGGCGAGGACGACCAGGTGAACTGCTGCCGCGGCCGGCATCCCGACGATCCTGTCGGTCGACGACGGCGGGCGCTTCCTGCCGACCGTGCCGGATGTCGCCGGACTGCACTGGTTCGATGCGAACAAGCCGCTCACGGCATCCCTCAAAGAAGCGGGTCGGCTCTTTCAGCAGAAGTCCTACGAGCACAGCTACCCGCACTGCTGGCGCTGCCGCAACCCGCTGATCTACAAGGCCGTGTCGAGCTGGTTCGTGCGGGTGCCCGACTTCCGCGATCGCATGGGCGAGCTCAACCAGCAGATCACCTGGGTGCCGGAGAACGTCAAGGACGGCCAGTTCGGCAAGTGGCTCTCGAACGCCCGCGACTGGTCGATCAGCCGCAACCGGTACTGGGGTTCGCCGATCCCGGTCTGGAAGAGCGACGACCCCGCCTACCCGCGCGTCGATGTCTACGGGTCGCTCGCCGAGCTCGAGGCCGACTTCGGCAAGCTGCCGGTGGATGCCGACGGCACGCCCGACCTCCACCGCCCGTTCGTCGACGAGCTGACCCGCCCGAACCCCGACGACCCGACCGGCGAATCGACGATGCGTCGCATCGAGGACGTGCTCGACGTCTGGTTCGACTCCGGGTCGATGCCGTTCGCGCAGGTGCATTACCCGTTCGAGAACGACGAGTGGTTCGCCTCCCACAACCCGGCCGACTTCATCGTCGAGTACATCGGGCAGACCCGCGGCTGGTTCTACCTGATGCACGTGCTGTCGACGGCACTCTTCGACCGGCCCGGCTTTCAAGAGCGTGCTGAGCCACGGCATCGTGCTCGGCAGCGACGGCCAGAAGATGTCGAAGTCGCTGCGCAACTATCCGGATGTGAGCGAGGTCTTCGACCGAGACGGCGCGGATGCGATGCGCTGGTTCCTGATGTCGTCGTCCGTCATCCGCGGCGGCAACCTCGTCGTCACCGAGGAGGGCATCCGCGCCGGCGTGCGCGAGCTGCTCCTCCCGCTGTGGAGCACGTACTACTTCTTCACCCTCTACGCGAACACCGCGGGCGAGGGCGGCTACACCGCGAAGCGACCGAACCGACAGCACGCACGTGCTCGACCGCTACCTGCTGGCCAAGACCCGCGCTCTGATCTGCGACGTCACGAGCGACCTCGAAGTGCTCGACAGCCCGCTCGCCTCTGAGAAGCTGCGCGACTTCGCCGACGTGCTCACCAACTGGTACGTGCGCCGCAGCCGCGACCGGTTCTGGGCCGGCGACGACCGCGACGCATTCGACACCCTCTACACCGTGCTCGAGACGGTGTACCCGGGTGGCCGCCCCGCTCCTTCCGCTGGTCGGCGATGAGATCTGGCGCGGACTCACCGGGGGCCGCAGCGTGCACCTCGAGGACTGGCCCGACAAGGAGCGAGTTCCCCGACGATCCCGATCTGGTGACGGCGATGGATGCTGTGCGCGCGATCGCGTCGTCGGGGCTGGCGCTGCGCAAGGCCCGCAACCTGCGCGTCCGCCTGCCGCTCGCGAAGCTGACGGTCGTGGCGCCCGACGCGGCCCGCCTCGTGGACTTCGCCGACATCCTGAGCGACGAGCTCAACGTGAAGGTGGTCGACGTGGTCGAGCTCGAGGACGACAGCCTCGCCGGCTACGGGATCTCCCGCCGCCTGAGCGTGAACGCGCGCGCCCTCGGCCCCCGGCTCGGCAAGGACGTGCAGCGCGTGATCCAGGCGGCGAAGGCCGGTGACTGGCGCATCGACCTGCTCGACGACGGCGAGGCGGTGTTCGTCGACGGCACGCCTCCTCGAGCCGACCGAGTACGACCTCGTGCTCGAGGCCGCCGACGCAGCCAGCGCGATCGAGTTCCTGCCCGGTGGCGGATTCGTCGTGCTCGACACGTCGATGACGCCGGAGCTCGAGGCGGAGGGTCTCGCGCGCGACGTCGTGCGGGCGGTGCAGCAGGCGCGCAAGGACGCCGGACTCGAGGTCGGAGACCGGATCGCGCTCGTCCTGACCGGCGATGCGTCCGCCATGGCGGCGATGGAGACCCACCGCGACCTCATCGCCGGCGAGACCCTTGCCACCTCGCTCGACGCCCGCGAGGCTGGTGGCGGAACCGTGCCGGTCGGCGCGGACTCCCACATCTCGATCAAGGTGGAGCGCGCGTGAGCGACGAGGCCGTGCCGGACGACGCCGGCTCGATCGACGAGGAATGGCAGGAGGCGGCCGACCAGGTCTATCGCGAACTGCTCGCGCGGGTGGGCGAGGCGAACATCCGTCCGCGACTCGAGCCGACCCGTCGCGTGGCCGAGCTGCTCGGCGATCCGCAGCGCTCGGCGCCCGTCGTTCACATCACGGGCACGAACGGCAAGACGTCGACGAGCCGCATGATCGAGTCGCTGCTGCGTGCGACCGGCTTGCGCCCCGGATTGCTGACCAGTCCGCATCTCGTGCGGCTCAACGAACGCATCGTGATCGACGGCCTCCCGATCAGCAACGAGGCGCTCGCCCGCAACTGGGACGACATCGCGCCCTATCTCCTCATCGTCGACACGGAGCTCTCGGCGGCCGGCGACGAGCCGCTGACCTTCTTCGAGGCGCTCACGGTTCTCGCCTTCGCGGCCTTCGCCGACGCCCCGGTCGACGTCATCGTGCTCGAGGTCGGCATGGGCGGCGAGTGGGACTCGACGAACGTCGCCGACGGGCAGGTCGCGGTGTTCACCCCGATCGCCCTCGACCACACCGCGCGCCTCGGCAACACGGTGCAGGAGATCGCACGCACCAAGGCCGGCATCATCAAGCCCTCCGCGACCGTCGTCACGGCGATGCAGTCGATCGAGGCGCTCGACGAGCTGAACGCGGCGGCGGCCCAGTTCGAGGCGCGCGTCGCCATCGAACGTCGCGACTTCGCCGTCGAGTCGACGACGGTCGCGGTCGGCGGCCAGCTGGTCGATCTTCGCGGCCGGGCAGGTACCTACGACCGGCGTCTACCTCCCGCTCTACGGCGACCATCAGGCCCAGAACGCGGCCGTGGCGCGTCGCCGCCGTCGAGTCGTTCCTGGGCGACGGCACCCGCGCGCTCGATCAGGATGTCGTGGTCGAGGGGCTCGGGACCGTCACGTCGCCCGGCCGGCTGCAGCTGATCGGCATCGAGCCGACGATCCTCGTCGACGCCGCGCACAACCCGCACGGGGCCTCCGCCCTGCGCGATGCACTCACCGAGTACTTCGACTTCGACGAGTGGACGTTCGTGATCGGCGTCCTCGCCGACAAGGACGCCCACGGGATCGTCGCCGAGCTGGCGCCGATCGCCGAGCGCTTCCACGTGACGCGATCGACCTCCGATCGCGCGATCGGGGTCGACGAGCTGGCGAGGATCGTGCTGCACGAATCGCACGAGGACGCCACGTACCAGTACGACACGCTCGAGCACGCGATGCAGCGAGCGCGGGAATGGGCGATGGAGCAGCCGCGCCGTGCCATCGTCGTCACCGGATCGATCACGCTCGTCGGCGACGCGATCCAGCTGGCGGAACGGGAGGGCTGGAAATGAGCGCCCCCACCGCCCGTGCGCGCGCACCGATGCCACGCCGCAAGCGTTCCGTCACCGAGTCGCTGCTCTCGATCGTGCTCGTGCTCGAGGCGTTCGTCCTGTTCTTCGCCAGCCTCACCATGTTCGGCCTCAAGGTCTTCGAGCCCGCGTTCCCCGCCTGGGTGGCCCTGCCCGCCGGCGCGCTGGCCATCGTGCTGTTCCTCGCGACCACCGCGGTGCTGCGCTACCGGTGGGGGATCGCGATCGGCTGGGTGCTGCAGGCAGGGCTCCTCGCCCTCGGCATCCTGACGCCCTTCATGTACGTGGTCGGGGCCGGCTTCGCCGTGCTCTGGATCTATTGCTTCACGCGCGGCCGCCGCATCGATCGCTCCCGCGACGCAGGATCACCAGGAAAGCCCAACCAAGGAGAACCCTCATGAGCGTCGAAGAGACCCTCGTCATCGTCAAGCCCGACGGCGTCGCCCGAAACCTGACCGGCGAGATCATCCGCCGCATCGAGGCGAAGGGGTACCAGGTCGTCGACATCCGGATGTTGCAGGCCGACCGCGAGCTGCTCGCGGCCCACTACGCCGAGCACGAGGGCAAGCCGTTCTACGAGCGCGCTCGTCGAGTTCATGGAGTCCGGTCCGGTGGTGGCGATCCGGGTCGCTGGGAACCGGGTGATCGAGGGGTTCCGGTCCCTCGCCGGAACGACCGATCCGACATCGGCCGCGCCGGGGACGATCCGCGGCGACCTCGGACGCGACTGGGGACTCAAGGTGCAGCAGAACCTCGTGCACGGTTCCGACTCCCCGGAATCGGCCGCGCGCGAGCTGGCGCTCTGGTTCGCCTAGCCCTCGTTCGCGCCGTCGGAGCCTGCGGTGATCTTGCTCTGGATGAATTCCATGACGTCGATCGAGCGGTCCCAGACCTCGCCGTTGACAACGATCGTCGGCGTCGAGAAGCCTTGCGCTCCGGGGGCGATCAGGTCGGCGTCGGCAGTTGTGCGGTCGGTAGCCGACGTCACCCAGGGGCCGAACAACTCGTCGTCGATGCAGGCGTCGACGTCGTCGTTCACCAGGCCCGCGCCGTGGACGACGTCGATGATCTCGGCGTCGGTCAGACCCGTGGTGCCCTCTGGGGGCTGGTTGGTGAACATCGCGCCCATGACGTCGAGGAAGCTCTCGGGTGCGAGGTCGGCGACGCATGCCCCGACGTTGTTCGCGCGGGACGAGTAGCGAGATCCGACGAACCGGCTGTCGAGGATCGCGATCGGGTGCACCTCGAGCGTCGCAAGGCCGCTTCCGACCAGAGACTGGATGGATTCCGCATACGTGGCCTCGAACGACTGGCACGCCGGGCACGAGAAGTCGACGTAGGTGACGATGTGGGCGAGCCCGTCGTCTTCGAGATCGGTCGGCGTCGGTGATCCGGACGGCTTGATGGCGCCGGTCTCGACGGGGGTCAGCTCACCGTTCTCGCCGGTGAACAGGATGCCGTCGCTGATCATGTTGCGCGGTCCCGCGACCGACTGCGCCGCCGGCTGGTTGGAGACAAAGGCCCACACGATCGCCGCGGCGATTGCGAGGACGGCGACAGTCGAGACTGTAGGGATCAGCCAGCGACGTAGGCGGTCGCGCCGCTTCTGCTTCTCCCGCTCGAGCCGGGCGGCCTCACGCGCGGCTTCGCGTCGCTGGTTCTTCGTCTGTCGCTCTTCTGGCACGTCGGCAGCCTCAAAGTCTCGGGGATCGGAGTCGGTCGAGTCTATTCGAGCAGCGGCTGAGAACCCGCCGCGTTGAGGGTGGGTCAGAAGAGTGAGCGAAGTACGTCCAGACGCACTTGAGCCAGCACGGCGACGATCAGATAGCAGGCCACGCTGATGGGGACGACCCAGGGTGTCAGCGCACCTCCGGCTCTCGTGAGCCGCGACCCGAAGACTCCCTCGCCCGCGTTGCGCAGGGTGACCACCCAGAACAGCGGGATCGTCACCAGCCACACGAGCATGCACCACGGACACAGCGTGCCGAGCACGAAGATGGACTGCCCGATCAGCCAGATCACGAACACGAGCGCGCCGGCGAGGCCGATATTGAAGGCGATCCAGAACCAGCTCGCGAATCGGGCGCCGGCCAGCAGCGCGACCCCGACCGCGATCGGCGCGACGAATCCGCCAAGTCCGATGAGCGGGTTCGGGAACCCGAACACCTCGCCCTGCCACGAGTTGAGATTCGCACCGCACTGCACCAGCACACTGAAGTTGCAGTCCAGCGCGGCATCGGGATCGGCGAGGAGCGCGAACTTGTCCAGCGTGAGGGCGAAGGCCGCCCACCAGCCCAGCGCGCCGGTCACGATCAGGAAGACCGCCAGCATCCAGGGTCGACGGGTCTCGGTCGCGGTGTCGTTCATGGGGCGATTATCGCTGGTCGGGAGTGGGAAAACCCGCGAGCGATGCTCGACGTGCGATAATCGTCACAGTCGATCGGGCCGCGCCCGACACCGGCACCATATAAAGCTTTACCGGGCATACCGGGCCGCGAGTGCAGAGAGTTTGTACAAACTCGTGCACCGCGTCGCATGGCCAGTTGCGAACGTGTTCATGAAATGCAGGCGCAGTGACAGGGCGCCGTCGATGAGCACGAGGTGACCACGAGGTCCGTGAAGGACGGACCGGGTCGCAGCAAGCACAGGATTCGCGGGGGCGTCGCGCAAGCGCACCACCGCACGAGAGAGTACCCGGCAGGCAGCGCGGTGGCCCAGCCGGACGAGGACCGACAATGGTGGACAACACCGATTCGACAGACACACCCGATTCAGGCACCGAAGCCAAGGCCCCGCGTCGGAGGGCTTCGACCGGCGGGACATCCGGACCCAAGAGCGCCGCGGATCACGTGAGTGCCTCCGCGCCCGGCCGTGGATGTGATGGCCGGGACTGCGGAGCCGAAGGCCAAGCGCGCCCCCAAGTCCAAGAGCGACGCCGAGAAGCCGGCGAAGACCCCGAAGGCGAAGGCCGCCAAGGGCGGAAAAGCTGCTGCCGGCGATCCGGCCGTCGGCTCGTCGCCGTTTGCGGTGATGTTCCAGGCGCCCGACCTGCCGACCGTCGTGCCGGGTACCCGCACGCGCGGCAACGCCCGCAACGCCGACACCGACGAGGCCGAGTCGTCGACGGCTGCCCGCCGTCGCACCCGCCGCCGCTCGGGTGAGAGCCCGCGCGAGGGCGACGACGCCCCCAACACCGTTGTCCGCGTGCGCCAGCCGCGCCGTCAGCCCGACCCGATCACCGAGCCGCAGCGGGTCAAGGGTTCCACGCGCCTCGAGGCCAAGAAGCAGCGGCGCCGCGACGGGCGCGACGCCGGGCGCCGACGTCCGGTCATCACCGAGGCCGAGTTCCTCGCGCGCCGCGAGAGCGTCGACCGCGTCATGGTGGTCCGCTCGAAGTACGGCCGCATCCAGATCGGCGTGCTCGAAGACGGGGTGCTCGTGGAGCACTACGTCGCCCGGGCCGCGGACGCCAGCCTCATCGGCAACGTCTACCTCGGTCGCGTGCAGAACGTGCTGCCGAGCATGGAGGCGGCCTTCGTCGACATCGGCCGTGGCCGAAACGCCGTGCTGTACTCGGGCGAGGTCGACTGGGAGGCGGCAGCGGCCGCCGCGGAGGGCGAGGCCAAGAACCAGCCGCGCCGCATCGAGCTCGCCCTCAAACCCGGCGACAAGGTCCTCGTGCAGGTCACCAAAGACCCGATCGGGCACAAGGGCGCTCGTCTCACCAGCCAGGTCAGCCTTCCGGGCAGGTATCTGGTCTACGTGCCGAACGGCTCGATGAACGGCATCAGCCGCAAGCTGCCCGACACCGAGCGCGCCCGCCTCAAGAAGATCCTCAAAGAGGTCCTTCCCGACGACGCCGGCGTGATCGTCCGCACCGCCGCAGAGGGTGCGACCGAAGAGCAGCTGACCCTCGACGTGCAGCGCCTGACCGCGCAGTGGAACGAGATCAGCACCACTGTCGAGTCCGTCCAGGCTCCCGCGCTGCTGCACAGCGAGCCCGACCTGCTCATCAAGATCGTCCGCGACGTGTTCAACGAGGACTTCCAGAAGCTCGTCGTCGAGGGCGATGACGCGCTCGAGACGATCTCGTCGTACGTCGGCGCTGTCGCGCCCGACCTGGCAGACCGCCTCGAGCGCTACGAGAACCCGGTGGATTCGTTCGACGAGTACCGCATCTCGGAGCAGATCGAGAAGGCGCTCGAGCGCAAGGTCTGGCTGCCGTCCGGCGGCTCGCTCATCGTCGACCGCACCGAGGCGATGACCGTCGTCGACGTCAACACCGGCAAGTTCGTCGGCTCGGGCGGCAACCTCGAAGAGACCGTCACCAAGAACAACCTCGAGGCGGCAGAAGAGATCGTTCGCCAGCTGCGGCTGCGCGACATCGGCGGCATCATCGTCGTCGACTTCATCGACATGGTGCTCGAGACCAACCGCGACCTCGTGCTGCGCCGACTCGTCGAGTGCCTCTCGCGTGACCGCACCAAGCACCAGGTCGCCGAGGTCACCTCGCTCGGTCTCGTGCAGATGACCCGCAAGAAACTCGGACTCGGCCTGCTCGAATCGTTCAGCGAGAACTGCGACGTGTGCGCCGGCCGCGGCCTGATCGTGCACCACGACCCGGTGTTCAAGCACCGCTCGCAAGAGGGCAACGGGAACGGCAACGGCGGCAACGGTGGAGGCTCAGCGGGCTCGTCCCGCGGGCGACGCGGTCGCGGGGGCGGGGCCACGGCGGCTCCCAAGAACGGCCACGGCTCGAACGGCACCCACGCCATCACCGAGGACGTGCGCAACGCGCTCGCCCAGATCGCCAAGAGCACAGTGCACCCCACCGACGAGGCACCCGTCACGGGCGTCGTGCAGGACGACCGGGAGCCCGACAAGGTCGAGCAGGCCGCGGAGGCTGCCGCCGAGGCAGCCGTCGAGATCCTCGACATCCCGGTCGCGAAGGCGTCCCGGTCGCAGCGACGCATCAGCACCCAGGATGCGGAGCAGATCCTCGGTTCCGTGCTCGAGGCACTTCCCGAACCCGACGGAACCCGGCACCAGTCGCGCACGTCGCTCGCGTCGTGCCGGCAGTTCGGGTGCCGTCGTGAGCGACAGGCGAGCCGGACGGATCCGCAGGGGAGTAACGGGTTAGCATCCCCTGGTGACGGATACGCGCGAGCGGTCGTCTCGACCTGCCGCTCCCCGGTGGCTCGACGGGCAAAAGGCGTTGGTGGGCCGTCGCCGGCGTCGCCGTGCTCGCCGCCCTGACGCTTGCACGCATCGTGTCGCCGGTACCGGATGGGATGCTCCCGGATCGGCTCCAGGACGGCATCACCCTCGCGCTGAGTGTCCTGATCGAGTCGATGCCGTTCGTCGTGCTCGGAATCGTGGTCTCCGTCGTCGTCCGAGTCTGGCTGCCCGAGGCCTGGATCGTGAAGGTCCTGCCGCGCACACCGTGGCTCCGCCGCGTGGTCGTGTCGCTGATCGGGATGTTCCTTCCCGTCTGCGAGTGCGGCAACGTCCCGCTCGCGCGGGGTCTCATGGTGCGGGGTCTCACCGTGGCCGAGTCGATGACGTTCCTGTTCGCGGCGCCGATCATCAACCCGATCACGATCATCACGACTCACCAGGCGTTCGGTTTCGACGACGGAATTCTGGTCGCGCGGCTGGCCGGTGGTTTCGTGATCGCGAATCTGCTGGGCTGGGTCTTCAGCCGTCATCCGGAACCGGAGAAGCTGCTCACGCTGCGCTTCGCCGCCGAATGCCGAATGCCCGTCCATGACGAGACGGGTTCGCGCCTCGACCGCAGCATCAGACTGTTCGGTCGGGAGGCTGCGGTGCTGCTGCCGGCGCTCTTCGTCGGCGCGACCGTCGCGGCCCTGGTCCAGACGGCGGTGCCGCGTGAGGTCCTGGTGACGCTCGGCTCCGATCCGCTGTGGTCGATCGTCGCGATGATCGGGCTGGCGTTCGTGATCTCGGTGTGCTCCAACGTCGATGCGTTCTTCATCCTGCCGTTCGCCAGCACGTTTCTGCCCGGGTCGATCGTGACGTTCCTGCTCTTCGGCGCGATGCTCGACATCAAGATGATCGCCCTCCTGCGCACGACTTTCACGACGCGCACGCTCGTCCAGCTGGGGGTCATCATCGCCCTCGCCAGCGCTGCGGTCGGATGGGGCGTGAACCTTGTCGCGTAGGACCTTCTCGACCGAGTTGCGCCGCTGGCGCGGTGTTCTGCTCATCGGCGCGATCTCGATCGGAACCGTCTGGCTCGCGACGACGGGACAACTCGGCCTCTACATCCACCCGCGGTACATCGTTTTCACGGTCATCATGGCGGTCGTCGCCATCGCGTTCGTCATCGCCCGGGTGCTGATCGGCGCGTGAGCCGGCGCACGATCACGAGCACGAGCAGAGACGAGGACGACGACCCCGTCGACTCTCGCCCGCTTCAACGTGGCCTCGCGACGGGGGCCATCGTCCTGGCCTCCGCGCTCGCCCTCGGTGCGGTGCTCCTGCCACCGGCGACCCTCTCCGCAGCGACGGCGATCCAGCGCGATATCACCGCCACCCAGATCAACCTCGATGCGGCGTCGCTCGAGGAAGCGTCCGGCGCCGACGGTCCGACCTTCAGCAGGTACACCGTGCTGGAGTGGTCGTCGCTGCTCGCGCAGACCACGGACCCGGCGTTCTACGCAGGCAAAGCCGTCGACGTGACGGGGTTCATCACGCCCGATCCGGTGGCCGACGACGTCTTCTACGTGTCCCGATTCACCATCACCTGCTGTGCCGTTGACGCTCAGCCGATCGGTGTTCCGGTTTACCTGCCCGACTGGCAGACCACGTTCGCCGCCGATGACTGGGTCCAGGTGACCGGAGAGTTCGGGGCGAATCGCAGCGGTAGCAGTTCCGCGGTGATCGCCCTCATCCCCGCGGAGGTGATCGGTGTCGACGAGCCCAGCGAGCCGTATCTCTACTAAGGCCGCCGGGAGGAAGCTTGCACGTGATCGCGCGACCTTCCGGCGCGGGCTGATCGCCGTCATCGCTCTGCTCGCGGTGGCCTGCGCCGGGCTCGGGGTCGCCTCGGTGCTGCAGGGTCCACGGATCCAGGGAGCGCAACTCGATCTCGCGGCCGCGTAGTCGCGGTGCCGAGCCCACTGCGGATCGTCTTCAACGAGGCAATCGCCGCCGTCGACGCAGCCCAGGTGACGGTCACCCCGGATGCCGCGGTGACGCTGCAGGGGGACGGAAACGTGCTGCTGGTGCGGTTCGTCACCCCACTCGAGTACGACACCAGCTACACCGTCGAGCTGGCCGAGGTGTCAGCCGCGGCAGGTGGAGTAGCGGTCTCGGTCACGCACGAGTTCCGCACGCCCGAGTTCCGTGCCACGTGGCTGCAGCGTGCCGAAAGCGGGGACCGGATCGTGACCGGACGCCTGGCGCGGAACCCGTCACGATCTACACCGCTGCGCGCATCCAGAACTTCCTGCCGCTCGACGGCACCGCGATCCTCGTCGTCACGCTCGACGACGCTGACGCCAGCCGAGCCGCGATCGTCGCAACCGACGGCAGCGGCAAGACGGAAGACCTGGTGCTCCCGGGCAGGGGCACCCGGACGCATCGAGAAGCTGGAGCTCGCCGGGACGAATGTGCTGTACACCTTCACGAGCCTCCCGCCCGATGACGCGATCCCCGACGTTCGACCAGACCCTCTTCCGGCTTGACCTCACCGGCACTCACATCTCCGAACCGGGTGACGGGGCTCGACGGATCCTCGTTGTTCGGTCGACACGCTCATCCCGATACCGGGCACGACGGCCGCCCTCGTCGCACACGCGTGCGGGAGAGGTGCTCCGCTACGACCCCGCGAGCGGCGAGCCACCGGCGCTCGTCGCCGAGTACCGCGAGATGGTCGCGCTGGCAGCCGACCGCCATCGGCTCTCCGTGAGTGACGCCTTCGGGCCCCTCATCTACGACTTCGACGACGGATCGGAGACCCGGCTCACCCCGTCACCGATCGTCGGAACCGACGCCGTTCCGTTCGTGGCCGACGTGATCCCGGTTCGCGATGGCCGGCGGATCGAACGAGCGGTGCTCCCGATTGCCGACTTCACCTCATTCGACAGCTTCGTCGCGATCGACGACGGGACCGCCGCCTCGCTGCTGTTCCGGACCGCGAACCGGCTGGCAGCATCCTGGACTTCCGGATGACCACGAACGACCGCTACCTCGTCGCCGAGGTCTCGCCTGGTGGCGACCGCTTCGAGGTCAGTGACGGCTACCAGGCGGGGGCTCGACCTCGCGATGTGGCGATCGTCGTGATCGACATCTGGGCCGGCACCATCGTCGCCGAGTGGCCCGGATCGCACCCGCGTTGGTGACTAGCGTCTTGTCCTTCTGACGCACCCGCAGGCCGGCGGCCTGCAGCCGGCGCAGCAGCTCGCGCCCGCTGACCGGCACCGCGCCCTGCGCGACGAGGTCGTCGTAGCGCCGGATCGGGTAGTCGTAGTGGTCGTTGTCGAACCCGCGCTCGGGGATGCCCGCCTCGCGAGCGAAGGCGTGCAGCTCGTCGAGCGACTCGTCGCTGACCAGGTGACCCCAGACCGTGCCGTGCGCGGGCCAGCGGGCCTCGTCGATGAGCACGGTCATGGTCAGAGCGTAGGCGCTGGATAGGCTCGTGCACATGGCGAAACGAGACCTCGGCGATGTCGCCGTCAAGGCCCTCACGCGGCCCGGAATCGGCAGCGCTCTGCTCGCCGGTCTCGGCGTGTACGTCGTACTGGTGCTCCAGCGCCTGCTCGGAACCGTGGCGGATGTGGTCGGCAGCGTGCCGTGGAATCAGGATGTCGGCGGCTACATCCTGCGGATCGTCCCGCACGACCTGCCCACCACGCTCGGGGCGACCCCTCCCGTTCGCGCTCGGCGTGTTTTCGCGTTCTGGCAGATCGCGCCGGTGGTGCCGCAACTGCGGATGGCGCACGTGGTCACGCGGGCGTTCCTGGCCGCGCTGGTCGGCGCGGCTGCGGCGCTGGTGATCGGCGGCCTCGTGGCGCTCATCGCGAACTACACCGCCTGGGATGCCTTCTACCGGTTCGGCACGGGCCCATCCGGCTTCCTGCGGGCCGCCTACGATGCCGCCCACGTCGTGGTTCCCGCGACCATCCGCCTGCTCCGACGGGCCTCGTGGCCGTGCCGCTGGCAGCCCTGCTGCTCTGGGGATGGCAGCAGTCACATCCCCCCGAAGACGGCTCCGAAGGGCGCCCTCGACGAGGTTTGAACTTCTCAGCGAAACTCGGCTATCCTTGATCCTTGGTGCACCCGGCTCCGTGCCGATGTCTTGCGCCCAATCTTCTTCCATCAGTTTGGTCTTCCCATAGTTAGGAAATCCCGTGGTTTACGCAATCGTGCGCGCCGGCGGCCGCCAAGAGAAGGTGGAGGTCGGCACGATCGTCGTCCTCGACCGCATCGCGGCCGACAAAGACGGCAACATCGAGCTCGCACCCGTCCTCTACGTCGACGGTGACAAGATCACGCACGACGCCAAGGACCTCGCGAAGATCAAGGTGACCGCCGAGGTCATCACCGATCTGCGCGGACCCAAGATCATCATCCAGAAGTTCAAGAACAAGACCGGGTACAAGAAGCGCCAGGGGCACCGCTCCGAGCTCACCCGCGTCAAGATCACCGGAATCAAGTAGAGGGGCTCAGACACATGGCACACAAAAAGGGCGCGTCCTCGACCCGCAACGGTCGCGACTCGAACGCGCAGTACCTCGGCGTCAAGCGCTTCGGCGGCCAGGTCGTCAAGGCCGGCGAGATCATCGTGCGTCAGCGCGGCACCCACTTCCACCCGGGCGACAAGCGTCGGCCGTGGCGGCGACGACACCCTGTTCGCCCTCGCGGCCGGCGCGGTGGAGTTCGGCCACAAGGGCCGCCGCAAGGTCGTCAACATCGTCCCGACCTCGGCCTGAGCCGACACCAGGAGTTACTTCGGCGAGGGCGAGCTTCGGCTCGCCCTTTCCTTTTGTCCGGAAGGAGTGAGCCATGGCGACATTCGTCGACCAGGTGACGCTCCACCTGCGCGCGGGGCACGGTGGCAACGGCTGCGTGTCGGTCAAGCGCGAGAAGTTCAAGCCGCTCGCCGGCCCCGACGGCGGCAACGGCGGACACGGCGGCGACATCACGCTGGTCGCCGACCCGCAGGTCACGACCCTGCTGGCGTACCACCGCGGCCCGCACCGCTCGAGCGGGAACGGCGGCCCCGGCATGGGCGATCACCGCAGCGGCTACCAGGGCGAGGCCTCGGAACTGGCCGTGCCTCTCGGCACCGTGGTGAAGAGCCGCCGACGGCGACGAGCTCGCCGATCTCGACGAGCCCGGCATGCGCTTCGTCGTCGCGCCCGGTGGTCAGGGCGGTCTCGGCAACGCGGCGCTCGCCAACACGAAGCGCAAGGCGCCCGGTTTCGCACTGCTCGGCACCTCCGGCTGGGAGGGCGACGTCGTCCTCGAGCTGAAGACGGTGGCGGATGTGGCGCTGGTCGGTTTCCCGAGCGCCGGCAAGTCGAGCCTGGTGGCGGCCCTCAGTGCCGCGAAGCCGAAGATCGCGGACTACCCGTTCACGACCCTGCACCCCAACCTCGGCGTCGTCGAGTCGGGGGAGTCGCGCTACACGATCGCCGACGTTCCCGGGCTCATCGAGGGCGCCAGCGAGGGCAAGGGGCTCGGGCTCGAGTTCCTCCGCCACGTGGAGCGCTGCTCGGCCCTGCTGCACGTGCTCGACTGCGCCACCCTCGAACCCGGACGCGACCCGCTCAGCGATCTCGACGTCATCCTGGGCGAGCTGGCCGCCTACCCGGTGCCCGACGGCCAGGTGCCGCTGCTGGAACGGCCGCAGCTGATCGCTCTCAACAAGATCGACGTGCCGGATGCGCAGGAGCTCGCCGAGCTGGTGCGCCCGCAGTTCGAGGAGCGCGGCTACCGCGTCTTCGAGATCTCGGCCGTCAGTCGCGCTGGGCTTGCGCGAGCTGTCGTACGCGCTGGCCGAGCTGGTCGAGGTCGATCGTGCCGCGAAGCTGCTCGCCGCCGAGCACAAGCCGCGCATCGTGTTGCGTCCGCGTGCCGTCAACGAGACCGACTTCACGGTGCGGGTCGAGGGCGGCACCGAGCAGATCTTCCGCGTCATCGGCGCGAAGCCGGAACGCTGGGTGCAGCAGACCGACTTCACGAACGACGAGGCCGTCGGCTTCCTCGCCGATCGGCTCGCGAAGCTCGGCGTCGAGGACGAGCTCTTCAAGGCCGGCGCCGTGCCCGGATCGGCCGTCATGATCGGTGCCGGCGACGGTGTCGTGTTCGACTGGGAGCCGACGCTCACCTCCGCCGCCGAGCTGATCACCGCACCCCGCGGCACCGACGCCCGCCTCGACGAGAGCCGCCGCCCGACCCGCGACCAGCGCCGGGCGGAGTACTTCGAACGCATGGATGCCAAGGCGGCCGCGCGCGCTGCCGATGCTGCCGAGCGGGCGGGCGGGTTCTGGGACGACGACAGCGGAACCGGCGATGCGGCGTCCGACGACGAGGTCCAGCCCTAGCCGGACTCGGATTCGGACTCGCCGGCTGCGGCGTCCTCGCCGTTGTCGAACACGACGAGGTAGCTGCGGTGGATCATGTTCGTGGTCTCGAGCAGTTGGGTGTAGCGGACGACGAGGTCGTCGATGCCACCCGGATTGCCGTCGAAGAGCGCCGTGGCGGTCTCGCCCGGGAAGAGCGACAGGATCTCGACGATCAGCGAGCGGCGGGCGTCCTGCGAAAGCTTGCCGAACGCGGCCAGCGCGGCGTCGACGCGTCCCGGCTCGCCCGAGGCCGCGCCGCGTGGCTTCGCGTCGAGCGAGCTGTGCAGGATGCCGACGAACACCTCGGCGATCTCGCTGACCTTGAGAGCTCGGACGAGTCCGAGCAGCGCGCTCGAGACCTTGATCGTCCCGCGGGCCAGCAGGCGCTCCGACGGGCCCACCAGCTCGACCACGTCTCCCGCCACGAACTCGCCGCGGACGCGCTTGATGCCGGAGGCGAACAGGCTCGAGCCGCGGGTGATGCTCTGCTGAGCCGTGATGTTGATGGTCAGGCGCCCCTGGCTGATGGCACCGCCCGAGATCCAGCGCCGGCCGCTGATCGGTCGCTTCGCGACGGCGGGGACCTGGGTGCCGGCCGCGTCGCCGCGCACGGTGGCGAGGATGGCATCCGGATGCTGTGCTCCGGTGATGCGCGTCTCGACCCCGTTGAGGGCGGCGAGTTCCGCCGCGCGCAGCTTCGACCGCATCCCGCCGCGCCCCGAGCCGCCGACGTGGGTGCGGATCTCGTGCAGCCGTCCCGCCTCGAGCACGGGGATGGTGGGGCCGCCCACGCCGTCGTGGACGCCGTCGACGTCCGTGAGGAGCAGGAGCCGGTCGGCGCCGATCATCATGGCGATGCCCGCGGCGACCGCGTCGTTGTCGGCCCGTCCTGCGTTGGCCGGGTCGTTGCCGTTCACGATCGGGACGATCCCGCGATCCAGGGCCTCGCGGATCACCTCGGAGATGCTGAGCATCTGCGAGGCGGTGCGCAGGTCGGCGTCGCCGATCAGGATCTGGCAGGTCAGCGATCCCGAGACGCTGGCGACGGACCCGTAGAAGTCCATGAGAAGCGGCTGCCCGACGGCGGCCGCGAGGCGGTGCGAGATCTTGCCATCACCCTGGCGGGTCAGAAGGGCGGTGCCCGACGAGACCGCACCCGACGACACGATCACGACTCCCCAGCCGAGCTCCTGCGCACGCAACGCGTTGTCGAGCGCGCCCGCGAGGATGGTCGGGTCGGGTCCCCGTTCGCGGGTGACCGAACTCGAGCCGAGCTTGGCGACCAGGATCTTGTGTGCTGTAGACGGAGCCATCGCCACCATCTTGGCAGCGGTAACACAGCGTCTCGTCACCGGGCGTCACGGTATCCTCAGGCCATGCCGCAAACCGCGACCGTTCGCAGCCTCGATGACAGGCTGCGCGCCGCCCGCGCCGCGTCGATCGTGCTCGCGACCACGGCATCCGGGGTCAAGGATGCGGGGCTCGAGGCGATCGCGACGGCCGTCGAGAACGGGGCCGATCGGATCCTGCCCGCCAACGAGCTCGACCTGGCGAACGCTCGCGAGAACGGCCTGAGCGCGGGCCTGCAAGACCGCCTGCGACTCGACAAGGCGCGCCTGGCCGGCCTGGCCACCGCCGTGCGCGACATCATCGCCTTGCCAGACCCGGTCGGCGGCGTGCTGCGCGGCTCGACCCTGCCCAACGGGCTTCAGCTCACTCAGACACGTGTTCCGTTCGGCGTGGTCGGGGCGATCTACGAGGCGCGCCCGAACGTGACGATCGACATCGCCGCCCTCGCCCTGAAGAGCGGCAACGCCGTCGTGTTGCGCGGAGGGAGCGCGGCAGAGAACACCAACCGCGTGCTGGTCGAGCTGCTGCAGCGAGGCCCTGGAGGGCGCAGGGCTGCCGGGCGACGCCGTGCAGACCATCGACGAGTTCGGCCGCGACGGGGCGCAGCAGCTCATGCAGGCGCGCGGACTCGTGGACGTCCTCATCCCGCGGGGGAGTGCCGACCTGATCGACACCGTCGTTCGCGAGTCGAAGGTGCCGGTGATCGAGACCGGCGCGGGCGTCGTGCACGTCTTCCTGGATGAGAGCGCCGATGAGCAGTCGGCCATCGACATCGCGGTCAACTCGAAGGTGCAGCGGCCGAGCGTCTGCAACGCGCTCGAGACCCTGCTGGTCGACGCGCGGGCCGCCGAGCGACTGCTGCCGCCGGTGCTCGCCGCTCTCGTCGCGCAGGGCGTCACGGTGCACGCCGACGAGCGTGCCCGCGCGATCTTCCCGGATGCCGAGCCGGCCTCCGACGAGGATTTCGCCACCGAGCACATGAGCCTCGATCTGTCGGTCGCCGTCGTCGACGACCTCGACGGAGCGCTCGACCACATCCGGCGCTTCTCGACCCACCACACGGAGTCGATCGTGACGAACGACATGCGCCGTGCCGAGCGGTTCCTGGCGGAGGTCGATTCGGCGGTGGTGATGGTCAACGCCAGCACCCGATTCACCGACGGCGGCGAGTTCGGATTCGGCGCCGAGGTCGGCATCTCCACCCAGAAGCTGCACGCGCGGGGCCCGATGGGCCTGCCGGAACTCACCAGCACGAAGTGGATTGTGCGGGGTTCCGGACAGGTGCGGGGCTAGGCTGACGGCATGCTTTCGATCGTCCTGGCTCTCGCCGAACACGAGGAAGAACTCGCGCCCATGATCGCGCCGCCGTGGGTCTTCGCCGTGATCGCCGCCGCCATCTTCACCATCCTGGCCTTCGTCAGCTGGAGCTTCCGCGACGTCGCCAACCGCCACAGCGACAAGTCCGCGCCGACCGACCACCAGAGCAGCCACCACTAGGCGCTCGCCGCCCTCCGACCCGACCCGTGATGGATGCCGCGCGCAGGCCCCGCCTCGGCGTCATGGGTGGCACGTTCGACCCGATCCACCACGGCCACCTCGCGGCCGCGAGCGAGGTGCAGCGCAGTTTCGACCTGGACGAGGTGATTTTCGTCCCCACGGGCGAGCCGTACCAGAAGTCAGCAGTTTCACAGGCAGAGCATCGCTACCTCATGACGGCGATCGCCACAGCCTCCAATCCGGGGTTCACGGTGAGCAGGGTCGATGTCGACCGCCCGGGGCCGACCTACACGATCGATACCCTCCGAGACCTCCGGAATGAAAGGCCAGACGCCGATCTGTTCTTCATCACGGGAGCGGATGCGGTCGCGCAGATCCTCGAATGGAAGGACAACGAGGAGCTCTGGACCCTTGCGCATTTCGTCGCCGTTTCGCGTCCCGGGCACGCTTTGAGTATTCGCGGTCTCCCGGAGCAGGGCGTAAGCTCTCTCGAAGTGCCCGCCCTGGCGATCAGCTCCACCGATTGCCGTGCGCGAGTCGACCGGGGTTACCCGGTGTGGTACTTGGTCCCCGACGGTGTTGTGCAATACATCTCCAAGCACCACCTCTACCGGAGTAGGACATGACGACATTTCAGGACCCGCCGCTGCAATCGCGGCGCTCGGTCCGGCAGAACGAGCGCGATCAGTCGCAGCCCGCTGCCGTCGCCCCTGCCACACCCGCAGAGCCTCTGACGTACACCACGCAGGGTCGCGCACCGGTGCCCGACTACGACGGCCCCGCCTTCCGCGCCCGCCGCACGCCAGAGCCGGTGAACGAAGCAGACCTGACGACCACCGCGGCGCAGGATCCGGGCACGTCCCGCCCGCGTGACTTCAGTCCAGAGGGCCGCCGAGCGGCCTCGCCCAGCTGGGCCCCGCAGTACGGCGGCGTCAGCCCCGACGGCAACGTCGAGTACCAGACCCAGCAGCGTGGCGCGGTGCCGGCCCCGGCGCCTGCCGACCCCGACTCGCCGTTCGCCCCTCACGAGCCCGTCGCGTCCACGATCATTCCGTCCGCACTCGACTCCGAGGACGCGATGGAGCACACGCTGACCCGTCGCGAGCTGCGTGCTCTGCGCGACGCGCACGGCATCACGTCGACGACAACGGGTGAGACCGAATACGCCGACGCCCGAGGCCGCCGCAGCGCCCGTCGCCGCGCCGGCTCCCACGGCTCCGGATGCCACAGCCGCGTCGGCAGGAACGCCCCTCGCTGCGCCCTCCACACGTCTCGATTCGGCGCTCGCCGAGTTCGACCAGCTCGCCGCCGGACGTCCTGCTCCGGTCCCCACCGACCCGCCCGCCCCGCGCGGTCGCCGTGCCGCTGCAGCTGCTGCCGCCGCTGCGCCTGCCGCGCCGGCGCCTGCTCCCGTTGCGCCTGCTCCGGTCGCCACTGCTCCCGTCGAGTCGGCTCCGGTTGCTGCCGCTCCTGCCCCCGCGCCCGTGGCCCCCGCGCCCGTCGCCCCGGCCCCCGCGCCCGCTGCGCCGGCCGGTCCCGCGCAGATCGCGCCCGAGGCCCTCGAAACCCCGCTGGTGACTCCGCCGACCGTGGCCGCCGCGCCGCAGGCCCCGGCCGAGGTCGTCGTCGCCGAACTGGTCGCCGAGCCGCTCGTCCCGGCTTCCGCACCACCCGCCGACGCCGTCATCGAAGCCACCATCGTCGAGGTCGTCGAGCCGTCGACGTCGACCCCGCCGACCGGCCACTGGTCGACGCAGGCGCAGCTCGACGACGAGACCCAGTCGAACGACGCCCTGCTGAGCCGCAACATCGGCAACACAAGTGGTGCGCTGACGACCAGCGCGCTGGTGCTTGCCGTCCATCCCGGACCACGACTTCGGGCCACTCACGAGTGGCGAGATCATGGTCACCGGCTCGATCTCGCTGTCCGAGGCGTTCACGACGACGGGCGCACACCCCAAGCAGCTCGACGACTCCGACCTCGACCACCTGCTCGACCCCGGTGACCACCAGGTCGCATCCACCGATTCGCAGCCGGTGCGCGCGATCAAGGCGGTCAGCACGCACACCTCGTCCCGCGGAGTCATCCAGACGGTCAAGCCCAAGGGCACGAAGGGCCTCACCGCCCTGATCATCGCCGCGACCGGCATGGCCGTCGTCGTCGGTGCCCTCTTCATCGTCCTCGTGGCCACCGGCCAGCTGTGACGGCATCGGATCGCGCGCGCGAACTGCTGAGCATCGCCGCACTCGCTGCCGACTCCAAGCAGGGGGAGGACCTGGTCGCGCTCGACGTGTCCGGACCGCTGCCGCTGACCGACATCTTCCTTCTCG
The DNA here is from genome assembly GCA_963730045.1 of uncultured Actinomycetota bacterium. Lineage (GTDB taxonomy): Bacteria > Actinomycetota > Actinomycetes > Actinomycetales > Microbacteriaceae > JBDSKH01. The sequence goes on from CAVSPQ010000006.1 coordinate 783,036, forward strand.
CCACCGGTCGCAACGAGCGCAACGTGCAGTCGATCGCGAGCGAGATCGAGGACAAGCTCAACGAGGCCGGCGTGAAGACGCTGCGCCGCGAGGGCCGCGCCGAGGGTCGCTGGATCCTGCTGGACTTCGGCGATCTGATCGCCCACGTCTTCCACGAGGAGGACCGGATGTACTACTCGCTCGAGCGCCTCTGGAAGGACTGCCCGGCGCTTCCGCTGGATCTGTCCGCCGCGCATAACCCCGCCACATCGAGCGCTGCAGAGGTGTAGTAACCTAGTCCAGTTGCCCGGCGTTCTTCAGAAGATCGGGCAGTGAGGGTCTGTGGCGCAGCTGGTAGCGCACCTGCATGGCATGCAGGGGGTCAGGGGTTCGAGTCCCCTCAGATCCACCCTTGAACGTCTACGCGAACCCGAACACCGGCGGCAGCGCCAGCACCACGAGCGCGACCCACGCCGCGAACACCGGCAGGTACCCGGTCTGCCAGCGCTCGAGGCGCACCGCCGTCGACCGACCGGCGACCAGTCGCAGGATCAGCCACGCGGTGACGGCCAGGTTCACCAGCAGCAGGATGTTGATCCCGAGCGCCGCGACGCGGTTGGCGGTGAAGCCGAACTCGCCGATCCGGGTGAACATCGAGACGAGCACCAGGATGTCGAGCGACGATCGGCCGCGACGACGGCCACCAGCCGGATGACATCCATGGCTCCGACCGTGGCGTTCGCCGGTCGCGCGGAGATCCCGTAGACGACCAGCCCCAGGACGACGAGCAGCAGCACGTCGAACACCGGCGAGCAGGTCGCGGTCGAAGTCGCGCCCGATCCCGGCGACCAGGTACGCGACCGTCGGCGACCACGAGCATCACCGCGAACAGCGGGGTGAAGATCGCCGTCAGCACGGGTGCGAGGTTCTCGATGATGCTCTTCTTGGCCTCGACCAGCCACGCCGCGACGACGACGCCGGCGGCTGCACCGGTCGGGAGTCACCCAGGTGAGGACCTCCTCGATCGCATCCGGCGCGATCGGCGTGAGCACGAGCGACCGTCAGGCCGACGCAGCACGGCGCCGCCCAGCGCGATGAGCGTGTAGTAGATCGCCCATTCGCCGGTGAACCGGATGAAGTCCATCCGCCGCGCCGACGACCGCACCTCGCCGCCGACGTAGGCGACGCCGACGACGAACCACAGCGCGATCGGGCAGGTGGATGGCGACGATGGTCGTCGGTCGCCGATCCCGAGCCGAACGGGAACAGGTTCACGACGACCGCGAGCACGGCGACGACCGCGCCGAGCGCGACGACGCGCGACCACGGCATCCGGCGCTGCACCGCGAAGTACGCCGGCGAGCACCGGCAGCACGAACAGGCCGAGGTCGCGGAGGAACCAGGCGGCGGTCGGATCGCCGAAGACGCATGGTGTCGGACGAGTCGATCCAGCGCGAGGAGCCGCGCGACCTGGATGAGGATCCCGGCGACCGCGGCGAAGACCAGCATGGTCGCGATCGACCGACGACCGCTGTCCGTCGGCCGGACGGTCGATCGCGAGCTGCTTCCACAGCCGGTCGCTGTGCTCGCGCGCGTACTCGGCGGTCACGGCGTCCACCTTGCCGAGGCGCCCGACGGCGATCAGGAACGCCTCGTCGGCGCTCAGCCCGGTCGCCTCGAGGTCGGCGATCTGCTCGCGCAGGTGCTCCTCGAGTTCGTCGGCGTCCGCCTCTTCGACCGCGCGGCTGCGCAGGATCGCCGCGCGCCATTCGCCGATCTGGGGGTCCAGCTGCTGCGGTGCGGTCCTTCTTGGTGCTCATGCTCATGCTCCTGTCGCCGGAACCGCGAGGTTCCAGAATCCGCCGAGGGTCCGCGTCGCGGTCTCCCACTGCTTGCGCTGCTCGGCCAGCTGGGCGCGGCCGGTCTCGGTCGCCTCGTAGTAGCGGCGGCGCCGGCCCTCCTCGGAGGATCCCCATTCGCTGCTGATGTAGCCGAGACGTTCGAGCCGGTGCAGGAGCGGGTACAGCATCCCGTCGGTCCATTCCAGGTCGCCGGCCGAGAGCTCGCGCACCCGCTTCAGGATCGCGTAGCCGTAGCTCTTGCCCTCGACGAGGATCGCGAGCACCAGCGGCGTCGCCATCGCCGCCACGAGGTCTTTGTCGATGTTCATGGCACCTCCCACGGGTGTCAGCGTATACCTTGTGGCTCTAGGTATCTAGTTCTGCTAGGTATCGCCCAGTAGTCGCGCCGGACGGCAGCGCGCGCCGTCACTCCGGTCGAACGCGAGCGCGGGCAGCAGCGAGCCGCCCGTCAGGGCGGCGACGAGGTCGTCGTGCGTGAGGCCGGCCTCGACCAGCGCCTCCAGCTCGTCGCGCTCGACGCCGCCCGACGACGGCCCGTTGCCCATGTCGGTGCCGTACAGGATGCGGCCCCCCGCCGCGCGGAACCGTCGCAGGTTGTCGATGGCCGTCTCGCGATCGCGCCCGGCGTGGATGCGCAGCGTGCTGATCCAGGTCGTGCTCGCCGCGAGCTGCGCGATCAGGGCATCGTCGAGGCGCTCGGTGAACGGCGTGTGCGCGAAAGCGTCGACTCCGGCGATCGCGGCGCGGGCGCGACTGCCCGTCGCCCTCGACGTGCGCGACGACCTTCCGACCCGCGGCGTGGGCGGCAGCGACGACCGCGGCGAGCGTCCCGTCCGACCAGACCGGGCCGGCATCCGACGTTGAGCGCGATCTTGATGACCGCGGCACCGGCGGCGACCTGCTCGGCGACCGCAGCATCCACGTCGTCGTCCGCGCACCTCGCGGAACAGCCCGCCCGCCGCCCAGGGCCGCGTGCTCGGGTAGCCGCCGACCGCCGTCAGCATCCTGCCGGCGCGGACGACCTCGACGTCGCCCGCCGTCGATCGGTGCCGCGGAACCGAGGTCGAGCACCCGGGCGAGCCCGCCGGTCGGCCACCGTCGCCGGATCGACCAGATCGAGGTGCACGTGGAAGTCGGTGAAGGGGAGCGGCGCGGTCACTGGGCCGCGATCCTCGTCCTCACCTCGAACAGCTCGGGGAAGAACGTGATGCTCAGGGCGCGCTCGAGGAACTTCGCGCCGCTCGACCCGCCGGTGCCGGTGCCCATCCCGATCGTGCGCTGCACGGTGCGCAGGTGCCGGAACCGCCAGAGCTGGAAGTTGTCCTCCAGGTCGACGAGCTCTTCGCAGGCCTCGTAGACGTCCCAGAACTCGTCGTTGTTCTCGTAGACGCGGGCGAACACGTCGATGAGCTCGTCGTTCACGCGTGTACGCCTGCGTCACGTCGCGCTCGAGCACGCGCAGCCGGCACCGGCAGGCCGCGTCGCGCCGCCCAGCGCAGGAACTCGTCGTACAGGCTCGGCGCCGTCGAGCGCCTCCTCGACCGCGGCGCGCGCCGCCGGCTGCTTGTCGAAGACCTGCAGCAGCCCGGCGTTCTTGTTGCCGAGCAGGAACTCGAGCACGCGGTACTGGTACGACTGGAAGCCCGACGACGTGCCGAGCGCGCCGCGGAACTCGCTGTACTCCGACGGCGTCAGCGTCGCGAGCACCGACCACTGGTGCGTCATCGTCTCCTGGATGTGCTTGACGCGGGCGAGCCGCTTGAGCGCGGTCGCCGGGTCGTCGGCCGCGAACCGCTCGGCCGCCGATCTCAGCTCGTGGATCATCAGCTTCAGCCAGAGCTCGCTGGTCTGGTGCTGGATGATGAACAGCAGCTCGTCGTGGTGCGGGGGATCGCTCGCCGGGTGCTGCGCGCCGAGCAACTCGTCGAGGTGCAGGTACGACCCGTAGTTGAGGCTCCCCGATTCGAGCAGGGGTTCGGTACTCATGCTCGAACCCTACGCGGAAGCCCGTGTCAAGCCCCGATTGCCGATTGTCCCGAACACTTAGAGTGAGCCCACGAGGCACTGGAGGCACAGCTGAACCCGTCGCGCGATGACGCCCCGATCCCGGCACTGCTCGGGCGCTATCGTCCCGTCAGCATCATCGGGCACGGTGGCATGGCGACGGTCTACCGCGCCGTCGACGAGTCGCTCGGGCCGCGAGGTCGCGATCAAGATGTTCCGCACCGGCAAGGCCGCCGACCTGACCCGTCACCAGGAGGAGACCCGCGTTCTCGCCGGCCTCAGCCACCACGGTCTCGTCACCCTGCTCGACGCCGGCATCGACGACAGCGATCCGGCGGAGCGCCATCCGTTCCTCGTGATGGAGCTGGTCGAGGGCGCGAACCTCGAAGACGCCCTGACGCAGCGCACGTTCAACCCGCGCGAGATCGGCGAGATCGCCTACGACGTGGCCGAGGCGCTCGAGTTCGTGCACGCGAACGGGGTCGTGCACCGCGACATCAAGCCGTCCAACATCCTGCTCGTCGAGTACGGCACGTCGACGTTCCGCACCCGCGCGCGGCTCACCGACTTCGGCATCGCGCTCGACGCCGAGAGCGCGCGCCTGACGTCGGACCAGGCGACGACCGGGACGGCCGCCTACCTCAGCCCCGAGCAGGCCGGGCGCAAGGAGGTGACGAGCGCCACCGACGTCTACTCGCTCGGCCTCGTGCTGCTGCAGTGCTTCACCGGCGAGCTCGCCTTCCCGGGCGAGCTGATCGAGTCGGCGCTCGCGCGGCTGGTCGAGGACCCGGCGATCCCCGACGATCTCCCCGACGCCTGGGGCGACATCCTGCGCGGGATGCTGGCGCGCGACCCCGCCGACCGCCCGACGATCGCCGAGCTGACCGCATCGCTTCCGGCAGGCGGTGATCGCCGCGAGCGCGCGCCACAAGACCGACGATGCGTTCGCGCCGATCGACGAGCAGAAGCGGATGGATGCGGTGCGCCGCTACGACATCCTGGACACGCCCCCGAGGGCGCCTTCGATCGCATCACCTCCCTCGCCGCGCGTGCGCTCGCCGCGCCGATCGCCCTCGTCGGCATCGTCGAGGAGGAGCGCATCTGGTTCAAGTCGCGGCACGGCACCGACCTGCGAGCAGTTCCCGCGGATGCGGAGCTCGGACGGCGTCGAGCCGCAGCGCTTCTGGGTGATCAACGACGCGGCCGCCGATCCGCTCATGGCACAGCATCCGCTCGTGACCGGCGAGTTCGGCATGCGCTTCTGCGCCGTCGTGCCGCTCGTCTCTCCCGACGGTCAGGTGCTCGGGATGCTCGCGGTCATCGACACCGTCCCGCGCGAGATCACCGACGAGCAGATCGCCACCCTCGAGGACCTGGCGGGCATCGTCGTCGACGAGCTCGAGCTGCGCCTCGGCGCGCGCACCCTGGTCGACGCCCTCGATCCCGATGCCGAGCTCGCGGCCCAGCCGGCTCCGCAGACCGACGACGCTCCGAGCTGAGCGCGGGCTTCAGGATGCGGTGAGCCGCTCCAGCGCATCGAGCGCGGGCAGCTGGCCGGCCACGAGCTTCACCCGGGCGTCGGCGAGTGCGACCCAGCGCGCGTCGTCCACCTCGGGGAACGCCTGGATCCTGCCCAGAGCGCGGCGGCCACTCCAGGTCGAACGTCTCGCTGACGACCTCCGCCACCTCGAGGTCGGACTCGGCGGCGAACACCGTGACGACCTTGCCGGAGGAGTAGCGCACGTCGCCGAGCGACGACGTAGTCGAGGTCGGGCGCGTCGACGCCGATCTCCTCGCGGAACTCGCGCCGGGCCGCGGCCAGCGGCTCCTCGGGCGCATCGAACTCGCCCTTCGGGATCGACCAGGCGCGCTCGTCCTTCCGCGCCCAGAACGGGCCGCCCATGTGGGCGATGAAGACCTCGAGCCCGTGCGGGCCGTGCGGCGGTAGAGCAGGATGCCCGCGCTGGGCCGTGGCGGCGGCCATCAGCGCGCGGCGAGCTCCGCGGCGCACGCCGCGTCGGCGCGGTCGTGCCGGTCGGCGAGCGCGGCGCGCTCCTGCGTGTAGTGGCGTTGCATCGCGTGGGCGCCCGAGATCCGTCCGCGGAACAGGGCGAGCTCGCGGCCGATCTCGATGTCGTCGGCCGAGTCACCGGTCAGCTGCGTCTCGAGCTCGGCGATCCGTTCGGCCCACCAGCGCAGCTGGTGCTCGAGCTCGTGCTCGCGCTGGTCGAGCGAGAGCGCGGCCTCCGCGATCTCGTCGAGCTCGCCGGCGTAGCGGGTGAGGGTGTCCAGGGGCGGGTCGGCCGGGGCGCGCGGGCCGTGCGGATCCGGCGCAGGATCGCCGAGACCGGGTCGGGCAGCATCGAGAGCGCGCTGTCTGCGGGGCCGGACGTCGATGCCAGGCCGGCCGCAGCATCCCGTGCCGCGCGCGCGATCGTGGCGACGCTCACCGCGTCGAGAACGATCATCTCGGCCATGCGATCTCCCCCGCGACATCTTAGGAAACGTCAGGTGGCGGGCAAGACCCCGTTCGGGGAATGCCCGGAGGCCCCGATGGTTGAATAGGCCGTGGCTACAGCAGACGAAGAAGAGCACGGTGGAATTCGGGCTCGACACGTTCGGCGACGTGACGGTCGACGCCGACGGGCACGCGCGTGCCGTACGACCAGGTGATCCGCAACGTCGTCGACGAGGCCGTGCTGGCCGACTCGGTCGGCGTCGACTTCTTCGGCATCGGCGAGCACCACCGCGACGACTTCGCGGTCTCCGCCCCCGAGGTCGTGCTCGCGGCGATCGCGAGCCGCACCGAGCGCATCAAGCTCGGCACCGCGGTGACCGTGCTGTCGCTCCGACGACCCGGTGCGCGTGTTCGAGAAGTTCGCGACCCTCGACGCGGTGTCCGAGCGGCCGCGCCGAGATCATCCTCGGGCGCGGGTCGTTCACCGAGTCGTTCCCGCTGTTCGGGTACGACCTGCGCGACTACGAGAAGCTCTTCGAGGAGAAGATCGACCTGCTCTCGCACCTGCTGAAGGAGGACGCGGTGACCTGGCAGGGCAGCATCCGCCCGCCGCTCGCCGACCAGCAGGTGTACCCGAAGACGGCGTCCGGATCGATCCGCACCTGGGTCGGCGTCGGCGGCAGCCCCGAGTCGGTCGTCCGCGCCGCGCACTACGGCCTGCCGCTCGTGCTCGCGATCATCGGCGGGCAGCCCGAGCGGTTCAAGCCGTTCGTCGAGCTGTACAAGCGCGCCCTCGAGCAGATGGGGCAGGACACCACGCCTCCCGGTCGCCGTGCACTCGCCCGGGTTCATCGCGGCGACCGACGCGGAGGCCGCCGACCTGCTGTGGCCGCACCACAAGAAGATGGTGGATCGCATCGGCGCCGAGCGCGGATGGCCGCCCACGAACCGCGAGCGCTTCGACGAGGAGATCGCGACCGGCGCGATCCACGCCGGTTCGCCGGAGACCGTCGCGCAGAAGATCGCGAAGACGGTGCGCGACCTCGGCATCCAGCGCTTCGACCTGAAGTACTCGACCGGCGAGCTGCCGCACGAGCACCTCATGACGGCGATCGAGCTGTACGGCACGCAGGTCATCCCGCGGGTGCGCGAGCTGCTCGCAGCAGGAGCCCGCCGCACAGGAGCCTGTCGAGTCGCGCTCCTAGAATCGAGCGCATGACGGCGGCGGAGCGGGGCGAGGACCGCTACCGCCACCGCGTCGGTGCACGGCGCGCAGTTCTACACCAGCCGGCAGAGCGCACGACGGTCTCGCGATCGTGGTGAAGCGCTTCCCGGTGCGGCACGAGCCGCGCGACGACGACCGCGTGTTCGTGCTGGTGCACGGCATCGGGGTGTCGTCGCGGTACTTCCAGCCGCTCGCGTCCGAGCTCGCCCGCCACGGCGCGGGTCTACCTCATCGACCTGCCCGGCTACGGGGCGGCCCCGAATCCGCGGCGCGACGTGACGATCGCCGATCACGCGGCGGTGCTCGCCTCGTTCCTGCGGCGGTCGACCCTCGTGAACCCGGTGCTCGTCGGCCACTCGTGGGGATCGCAGGTCGTCTCGATGCTGGCCCGCGATCATCCGGATGTCTCCGACCGCATCGTGCTGATGGCGCCGACCATGCGAGCCGTCGGCCCGCGAGCTTCTGGGTCGCCGCCCGCAACCTGCTGCGCGATGCGCTGCGCGAGCCGCCCGGTCGTCTTCGGATCGCCGTCACCGACTACCTGATCCGGTGCGGGCGTGCCGTACCTGCTGCGGCAGGTGCCGCACATGCTGCGGGATGCGATCGAGACCCGGCTGGGCGACGTTGCGTGCGCGGGTGCTGATCGTCAACGGCGACCGGGACCCGATCGTGTCGACGCCGTGGGCGCGGCGAGCTGAGCGGACTCGGGCCGGCGATCGAGTTCCGCGAGGTGCACGGGCCGCACGTCATCATGCACACCGATCCGGTGATGATCGCGCGGCACATCACCGACTTCCTGGAGCGGCCGTGATCCCGCCCGCTGTCGCGCTTTCCGCGCCTCCTCCGACCGCTGCCGCGCCGCCGCACGGTGCCGTCCGCGTACGCGCGCGGGTCGGAGCGCGCCGTCGTCATCCTGCCGGGCGTGTACGAGACCTGGCATTTCCTGCGGCCGATCGCCGACGAGCTGAACCGGCGCGGGCATCCGGTGCATGTCGTGCACTGCGATGGGGTTCAACCGGGACCCGATCCCGGCGACGGCCGCGCTGGTCGCCGCGCGAGCTGGCGGCGCTCGATCTGCGCGACGTCGCGCTCGTCGCCCACAGCAAGGGCGGGCTGATCGGCAAGCATCTGCTCGCCTACGACGATCCGGACGGCCGGGTCGACCGGCTCGTCGCGGTGGCCACCCCGTTCGGCGGGTCGCGGCTCGCGCGCTACGCGGTCGGAAGCACGCTGCGCGCGTTCCTGCCCGGCGACCCCGTCATCCGGGGTCTCGCCGGCGAGCGTGCCGTGCAACGCCCGCATCACCTCGATCTACCCGCGCTTCGACCCGAACATCCCGGAGGGGTCGCGACTCGACGGAGCGACCAACGTCGAGATCCCGCTGTGGGGGCACTTCCGCATCCTGACGGCCGCCGGAGGCGCTCGCCGCCGTGGTCGCCGCGGTCGAGGCCTGAGCCAGCGCCGCGTCTCCGGCCCGGTGCTAGCGTGGCGTCATGACGCGTGAGCAGAAGCTGGTCCTCACGATCGCGGTGCTGGCGTCGTTCGTCTCGTTCCTCGACGGGACGGTCGTCAACGTCGCGCTTCCGGCGATCATGCGCGAACTCGGCGGCGGAATCGCGACCCAGCAGTGGGTGGTCGACGCGTACCTGATCACGCTCGGGTCGCTCATCCTGGTCGCCGGGTCGCTCAGCGACGTGTACGGCCGCATCCTGGTGATCCGGATCGGGCTCGTCGCTGTTCGGCATCGCCTCGATCGCGATCGCGGCGTCACCCAGCCCCGAGCTGCTGATCATCGCCCGCGGCGTGCAGGGCATCGCGGGCGCGCTGCTCGTGCCGAGCTCGCTGGCGCTCATCACGTCGAACTTCCGCGGAGCGGCGCAGGGGAAGGCGATCGGCATCTGGACCGGCATGACCAGCGTCGCGATGATCGCCGGACCGCTGCTCGGCGGGCTGTCCGTCGACTTCCTGTCGTGGCGGTTCGCGTTCCTGATCAACGTCCTGCCGATCGCTGTGACGCTCTGGCTGCTCGTCGTCCTCGGGCACAAGGACATCCGTCGTGCCGGCATCTCCATCGACTACCTCGGAGCGGCGCTCTGCACGCTCGGGCTCGGCGGACCGGTCTTCGCGCTCATCGAGGCGCCCAACCTCGGCTGGGGCCATCCCGCGATCTATCTCTCGATGGGCCTCGGCATCCTGGCGTTCGCCGGATTCCTGGTGCGCCAGCGGTTCGCGAAGAACCCGATCATGCCGCTCAGCCTGTTCACGGTGCGCAACTTCTGGACCGGCAACATCGCGACGGCCTTCATCTACGGCGCGCTCGCGCTCATCAGCTTCGTGCTCGCCGTCTACCTGCAGCAGGGCGCGGGCCTCCCGGCGACGCTGGCGGGCCTCGCGACGCTCCCGATCACGATCATCATCATCCTGTTCAGCTCGCGCGTCGGCGCGCTGTCCGGACGATTCGGGCCGCGCATCTTCATGACCGCTCGGGCCGATCATCATGGGCCTCGCGACGCTGCTGCTTCCTCACCGTGTCGAAGGACTTCAGCTACTGGTGGCAGGTGCTGCCGGGCCTCATCCTGTTCGGCATCGGTCTGACGCTCACGGTCTCGCCGCTCACGTCGGCGATCCTCGGCGCGATCGAGACCGAGCGCTCCGGCATCGCCTCGGCCGTCAACAACGCGGTGTCGCGGGTCGCCGGGCTCATCGTGATCGCGATGATCGTGTTCATCGTCGGCGGAGAACTCGATCTCGACGGATTCCACCGCGCGATCGTGGTCGAGCGCCGTGCTGCTGATCGCCGGCGGCCTCGTGTCGTTCGCCGGCATCCGCAACCCGGTGCGATCCGGCGGCGACCAAGCAGGCCGTCGCGAGTCACCTGTCGCCGCTAGATCGGTGCGCAGCAGCACCTGCGACGCCCGATCGGAGCGCACCTCGACCTGGGCGATGTCCCGAGGGCGAGGGCCGTGTCGGCGGTGATGCTGACGGTGCCGCCGGCAGACGCGGTCCAGGTGGAGAGCGAGCTCTCCGCGCCGTCGCGGTCGACGACCCACAGCGCGTACGCGGCGGGGCCGTAGCCGCCGTCCGGCCCCGGCGCGGCCGGGTGGTAGCTGCAGTCCATCTCGATCCGGGTACCCCACGCGACGCTGGTCAGCGCGATGCTCGCGTCGACGGGGACGCCGGCGTCGGTGGGCGTGAGCTCGGCCGCGAAGGTGGGCTGCGCGGCGGGCGAGAGCACGGGCGGCAGCACGAGCGCGAGTACGGCGGCCACGGCCGCAGCGGCGACCAGTGCGCCGCCCATGCCGATGCGGCGGCGGATGCGATCCCGGCGTTCGCGGTTCTGGATGCGGGCGACCAGGTCGGCCGGAGGGCCGGGCTCGAGATCCGCCCCGGCCTCCGGTCCGGAGTCCTCGAGCAGGGCGAACGCGCGCGCGTCGTCGATGCGGCCGAGAAGTCCGGGGAGGGCGCTCAGCTCGGTCACGGCACGCGCGGCACTTGGCGCACCCGTCGAGATGTTCCTCGATACTCGCGCCGCTCGGCCGGGGAGAGGGCGCCCACCACATAGGCGGCGTCCCACTCGGCGAAGCGCGCGTGATCCGGGTTCTTCATCGCGTCACTCCCTTCTCCTGCAGCACGAGCCGCAGGGCTCGCAATCCGTAGTGCAGGCGGGACTTCACGGTTCCCTCCGGAATCCCGAGCTCGGCAGCGGTCTCCGCGATGCTGCGGCCGCCGTAGTAGCTGTGAACGATCACCGCGCGATGCTCGTACCCGAGGGTTCCGAGCGCCTCCTCGACCAGCAGCGCCTCGAAGAGGGCGTCGGTGCGGTCCCGTTGCGCGCGCTCCGGCAGCTCGTCGGTGCTCAGCTCGTGCCGCTTGCGCGCGCTGCGGTGTTCGTCGATCACGAGGTGGCGAGCCACCGTGAACATCCAGGACCGGGTGCTCTCGACCGGCTGGGCCAGGATCTTCGGGGTGCGCCAGGCCCGCAACAGGGTCTCCTGCACGATGTCGTCGGCACCGGCGGGATCGGCGGTGAGGTGGACCACGTACCGCCACACCGCTGCCGAATGGGCCTCGGCGAGCGTTCGCAGCGCCTCCGCCTCCTCGGTACTCACCGGCGCGCACCTCCTCTCGCCCGTTAACACGAGATTCGAGGCGCGGAAGTTCACGTCATCGCTCCCGCGACGACCAGCATGGCCACGTCGACGAGCGCGGCGAGGATCACCAGACGGAACAGCACCCGGGTGGGCGCCCGCCGCATCCCGAGCGCGAGGCCGGCGATCGCGATCAGCGCCGCCGCACCGAGACCGACGATCGCCGAGCGGGGTGTCGAGGCCGATGCCGAACGCGAGGGATGCAGCGGCGGCCAGCAGCGCGGTCCAGGTGACGACGAGGGCCGGCACCCGACCGAGGCGATGCGGGAGACCCGCGGATCCCCGTGCGCGCATCGTCGTCGAGATCGGGGAGCACGTTGGCGAAGTGTGCGCCGGCGCCGAGCAGGGCACCGGCGGCCATCGCCCACCACGGCGCGACCGTCGGGCTGAGCGGCCGACAGCGTGACGACGGTGGGCAGGATGCCGAAGCTGACCAGGTAGGGCAGCACCGAGATCGGCGTGCCCTTGAGCCCGGCGTTGTACGACCAGGCCCCGAGCAGGAACACGAGGTGCGCGAGCACGGCGGCCCAGCCGAGCGGGATCGAGACCAGCACCGAGGCGATCGCGGTGCCGATCGCGACGTTGCGAGCGAGCGATGCCGGGATGTCTCCGCGCGCGACCGGCTTGTCGGGGCGGCCGACCGCGCGATCCCGATCGGCGTCGATCCAGTCGTTCGAGAGGCCGACGGATGCCTGATCGAGTGCCATCACGAGGCCGACGAGCGGCGATCCGCCACGGTTCGAGACCGCCGGCGATGGCGAGGAGCACGGCGATGAGGGTGACGGCGGCGCCCGGTCCGGGGTGCGTGGAGAGCACCAGAGCCCGCAACCGTGCCATGGGGAGAGCGTATCGAGCGGGTCGCTTTCGGCGCGGTCAAGGGAGAGGCACAGGCGTCCGGGTTAGCCTGAATGCGAGATGCAGACAATCGATGATGTCGCGACCCTGCAGCAGGTCCTCCCGGGCCGCTGGACGGTCAAGGCGACGAACTTTCCGATGTGGCTCTCGGGGGAGCGGCGCGATCCGGCCTTCGAGTACGTCATGCTGCGGGCCGACCCGCTGGTGCTCGCCGACGAGGTGACGTACACCGAAGCGGACGGCAAGACGAAGTCGATCCGCGGCGTCGACCGCTGGAACGGCATCGGGTTCACCTGGAAGATGAACGGCCTGCGCGGCAACTTCGTGAAGAGCCGCTGGGAGGTCGCCGGCATCCGGCAGGGTCTCGTCGTGCTGCGGTTCGAGAAGTCGATGGTCAGTCCCGCGGGCGTGGACGTGATCGTCGCCGAGGGACTGGATGCGAGCGAGCTGCGCTCCGTCATCGCGGCCGACCCGTCGTCGTTCGGTCTGAGTCTTCAGGAGTTCGCGAGCCTCACGTGGCTCGATCACCTGCCGGCCCTATGAACTCGGGATCGAGTTCGACCTCTGACTCGAGGAACTCGCCCGTAGCGGACCAGGGCCGCTCGGATGCCCCGATGCGCGCCGCGCGGGTATCGGGCGGAACGGATCGAGAGTGACCACCACGCGTTTCGCCGTGCGCTCCCGCCGCCACGCCGAGACGACTTCGCCGTCGATCACGACCGTCGAACGGAACACCCCGTTGCCACCCGGCACGATCGCGGTCGAGTGCATGCCCGCCAGGGGCGCGTCGCGGTCGCTGTAGCCCAAGCAGGTACTCGTCGAAACCCGGCAGCAGGTGCACGGCACGGCCGGCCGGTTCGCAGGCCCGGGCGCATGAAGTACGAGGTGCCGTCGACCTCGAGCTCGTCGAGCTGCTCGCGGGCGGCCGCGAGGCCCGCGCGCGCGTCCGTGAGCGTCAGCGACGACCACCACGCGAAGTCGCGCACCGTGGCGGGACCCGTGGCCCGAGAAGTAGCGGAACGCGAACTCGCGCAGCGCCTCGTCGCGCTCGAGCCGCGCGGCGACGGAACCCACTCGTCGAGCAGCGCCCAGGAGTCGCGGCCGGCGAGCACCAGGATGCCGAGCTGCGCCAGCTGACCGAGGATGTGCACCCCGCGCTGACCGGCGGTCGAGACCCCGTCGGCGTCGAACGCGCCGAGCAGGTCGGAACGGGTCGCCTGCCCTCCGCCGGTCAGCCGGGCTCGTGGCGATCGCCTCGGCGCGCTCGAAGTCGGAGTCGGTGAGCCCGAGCTGGCGACGCCGCCCGGCGGCCGTCTGCAGCATGCGCGCGCCGGTCAGCTCCAGCATCCAGCCCAGATCGTCGGCGGCGACGAAATGCAGCGTGCCGCGCATCGGCCACGAACGCACGAAACCGCCGGCCTCGTGCGCCGCCTCGACGCTCGCCGCCGTCGAGCCGGGGGTGCGCAGCCCGATCGACCAGAGCGCGCCGAGGAAGTCCTGGGCCTGGGTCGCGAAGGCGGAGCGCACCGCCTCATCGGGTGTGGCCGCCGACGGGCTGTCGATGCCGAGCGCGGTGAGCCGCAGCGCCGTCAACCGGCGGCGCGCCGGTGTGAACGCCTCGGGATCGGCCATCACGGCAACCCTGTCACGGCCCTACGACACCTCCGGGCAGCAGGCCGAGGGCGGTCAGCTGGACGCTCAGTCCCGCCCCATCGGGCGCGTATCGCCACGGGATCCCCTCCGCGTGCGGCTCCGGATCGCTGCGACCTCCCGCGAGCACCGCCTCGCCGACCGTCAGCTGCCGGATCGCGATCGCCGCGACGTTCTCGGGATGGGCCTCGGCGAACTCGCCGTAGAGCTGCGGATCGTGCTGACCGTCGTCGCCGACCAGCAGCCAGCGCACCCGCGGGAACTCGGCGGCGAGACGCTCCAGGCTGCGGCGCTTGTGATCAGGGCCCGCTGCGGAACCAGCGGTCGTGCGTCGGCCCCCAGTCGGTCAGCAGGAGGGCTCCGCGCGGATAGAGGTTGCGGGACAGGAAACGGCTGAGCGTGGGCACGACGTTCCACGCGCCGGTCGACAGGTAGATCACCGGCAGCCCCGGATGCGCGCGCAGCAGCGCGCTCGTACAGCACCGCCATGCCGGCGACCGGGGTGCGAGCGTGCTCGTCGAGCACGAACGTGTTCCAGGCCGCGAGGAACGGCCGGGGGAGCGCCGTGACCATGACGGTGTCGTCGATGTCCGACACGAGGCCGAATTCGACGTCGTCGGCGACCACGAACACCCGCGCGTCCACCGCGTCGTAGCCGTCGATCGAGAGCCGGATGTCGTGCCAGCCGGGCGGGAGCTTCGCCTCGATCCGCGCATCCAGAACGCCCCCGCGGTCGGACGAGATCGTGCGCTTCGCCCGCCCCACCGAGACGACCACCTCGGCGCCCGCGACATGCACGCTCGTGAAGCTGCGCCAGCCCCGGATGCTGGTGACGCGATCCGCGGACGAGCCCGCCACATCCTTCGGTCGTCGCAACACGACGCGGCCGAGCACACGTACCCAGCCGGTGCCGCCGTACCCGGTGAACGGCACGATCGTCGGCACCAGACCGCGTCGTCGTCCCCACCTCTCGCGGAAGCGTTGCACGGCATCTTCGACCCGTGCGGCGAGGTGCAGGGGGGTGCTCACCTGGTCCATTGAATCCAGTGTGTCACGCCCGAGATTTCATCGGATCCGGGCTGCGGCGCGGTAGACTCGGGCCGATCAGGCAGAGGAGACCTACACGTGCCCGACATCCACCTCACGACTCGCACCGACGCGATCGCGCTCATCCGCAACGAGCCCGTCCAGGCTCGCAGCACCGCCCGGCTGGCGGCGCTCCTCGACGCTGCAGCCCAGGTCGTCCACGAGATCGGCTACGAGCGGCTCACCACCGCCATGGTGGCCGAGCGTGCGGGTGCCTCGATCGGCACCGTCTACCGCTACTTCCCCGACCGCATCGCCGTGCTGCAGAGCCTCGCCGCCCGCAACGCCGAGCGCATGACCGACCGGGTGCTCGCTGAGCTGCGCGACCCAGCGTCACACGACCTGGGACGAGGCGTTGAGCGCCGGATTCGGCCTGTTCGTGGTCGCATTCGCCGAAGAACCGGGATTCGCATCGCTGCGCTACGGCGACGTGCTCGACCTGCGGCCGACGACCGAGGTCCCGGCGTACTCCGTGCTCTCCGACCAGATGTTCGGACGTTCTCGCCGACCGCTTCGACCTGACCGACACCCCCGAGGCGCGCGCCGCCTTCGAGGCGTCGGTCATCGCGTCCGACGCGATCGCCGCGCACGCTTTCGTGCTCGACCCGAAGGGATCGCAGCGCTATCTCGATCTGGGCTCGGCCGCAACTCGCGCCCTCCTCGCGGAATACTTCGGCTGACTCGCGCGCTGACTCACTGAGAACGCCCTGAAAGGCGACCGTCTGCAATCCATAGTGACGGTGGCCCCGAATAGGGTTTCGAGGGTGTTGCGACGCGAGGAGAACCGGGCATGATCGAGTTCCGCTCCGTCTCCAAGCGCTTTCCCGACGGCACGCTCGCCGTCGACGACTTCAGCCTCGCAGCTCCCGGCCCGCCAGATCACGGTGCTCGTCGGTTCCAGCGGCTCGGGCAAGACGACCCTGCTCCGCATGATCAACCGCATGGTCGACCCGACCTCCGGCACGATCGAGATCGACGGCGACGACGTCGCCGGCGGTCGAGCCCGTGAAGCTGCGCCGCGGCATCGGCTACGTCATGCAGAACTCCGGGCTGCTCCCGCACCGCCGCGTCATCGACAACATCGCGACCGTCCCGCGGCTCACCGGCGTCCCGAAAGAGCAGGCGCACCAGCGCGCCCTCGAGCTGATGGATGTCGTGGGCCTCGACCGCGCGCTCGCCCGCCGCTATCCGAACCAGCTGTCGGGTGGCCAGCAGCAGCGCGTCGGCGTCGCGCGCGGGCTCGCGGTCGACCCCAACATCCTGCTCATGGACGAGCCGTTCGGCGCCGTCGACCCGATCGTGCGCTCCGACCTCCAGCAGGAGGTGCTGCGCCTGCAGCGCGAGCTCGCGAAGACGATCGTGTTCGTCACGCACGACATCGACGAGGCGTTCCTGCTCGGCGACCAGGTCGTCATCCTCGAGACCGGCGGACGCATCGTGCAGACCGGGCACCCCCGAGCAGATCCTCGCCGAGCCGGCCAGCGACTTCGTCGCCAGCTTCGTCGGCGCCGACCGCGGCAAGCGCCGGCTGACGGCGAGCACCCGCAGCGGCAGCGGCGACGACCGCGTGCTCGTCGACGCCGGCGGGTACCCGGTCGGCGTCATCTCCGCCCCCGACGGCCGGCTCGCGATCGCCGACGCCAGCCCCAAGTCGCGCAGCATCTCGAACAAGACGGATCAGGCGGGCGACGCCTGATGACCTGGCTGTGGAACAACCTCGGACTCGTCCTGGGACTCACCGCGGATCACGCGAGACTGAGTGCCATCCCGATCCTGGTCGGATTCGCAGCCTCCATCCCGCTCGGCTGGTTCGCGAGTCGGTTCCGCGCGGCGCGCGCCGTCCTGCTCAGCGTCTTCGGCATCCTGTTCACGATCCCGTCGCTCGCGCTCTTCGTGTCGCTGCCGGCCATCCTCGGCACCAGGATCCTCGACGACGCGAACGTCATCGTCGCCCTGAGCATCTACGCGATCGCGATGATGCTGCGCGGCGCAGCCGATGCGTTCTCGTCGGTGTCGCACGATGTGCTGCAGTCCGCGACCGCCGTCGGCTACTCGCCCTGGACAGCGGTTCTGGACGGTGCAGCTGCCGCTCGCCGGCCCGGTGCTGCTCGCCACCCTGCGCGTGGTGTCGGTCAGCACCGTCAGCCTGCTCAGCGTCGGCGGCGCTGATCGGCAAGGGCGGCCTCGGCTACCTCTTCACGAACGGGTACCAGCGCGACTTTCCCGAAGAGATCGTGATCGGCATCGTGTTCACGCTGCTGGTCGCGCTGGTCTTCGACCTGATCCTCGTGACGATCGGGCGCATCGTGCTGCCGTGGTCGCGACGTGACCCGCGCACCGCGCGATCGGGGCTGCGCTCGTTGGTCGGCTCGTTCCGCCGGGCGGGGGCAGGCGCATGAACTTCTTCGCGGCTGCTTTCGCCTACATCCTCGACGGCGCCCACTGGACGGAGCCGAACGGCATCCTCCAGCGACTCGGCGAGCACCTGCTCTACACGGGGCTCAGCATCGGATTCGCGCTGGTCATCGCCGTCCCGCTCGGCCTGGCCATCGGGCACACCGGTCGCGGGCGCGCATTCGTCATCGGTCTGACCAGCGCGGCACGTGCGCTGCCGACCTTCGGGTTCCTGCTCTTCATCGTGCTGCTCGCGGGGCTCGGCCTCGCGCCGCTGATCGCCGTGCTCGTCGTGCTCGCGATCCCTCCGCTGCTCGCCGGTGTGTACGCCGGCATCGAGGCCGTCGACCGGCAGCCCATCGACGCCGCGCGCGCTATCGGGATGTCGGAGTGGCAGATCCTGGGCCGCGTCGAGGTGCCGCTCGGCCTTCCCCTGATGATCGGCGGCCTGCGGTCGGCGATTCTCCAGGTGATCGCCACCGCGACCATCGCCGGCTATGTCGCGCAGGGCGGACTCGGCCGCTACCTCATCGAGGGCCTCGCCCGTCGCGATTTCACGCTCGCCATCGTCGGCGCCATCCTCGTGGCCGCCCTGGCACTCATCGTCGACGGCGTGTTCGCCCTCGTCCAGAAGCTCGCTGAACCGCGCGGAGTGTCCCGCGGTTCGGCTCGTCCCACCAGCACCCGATTCCGGCGGCCATCCCGGTCGCCAGAGGCAACCCGGACACTCATCACGGAAGGATAGTTCGGCATGTTCACACGAAAGACGCGCATCCTCGCGGGAGTCGCGGCCCTGGGCCTCACGGCGGCCCTCGCCGCGTGCTCCACGGGAGACCCGCTCGACACCGGCGGCGACGACGACGGCGACATCACGTCGATCACGGTCGGATCGCAGGGCTTCCCCGAGAGCGACATCCTGGCCCAGATCTACGGCCAGGTGCTCGCGGCGAACGGGTACGAGGTCGAGTACGCCGAGGGGATCGGATCGCGTGAGACCTTCATCCCCGCATTGCAGGACGGCTCGATCAACCTGATCCCCGACTACTCGGGCAACCTCCTGTACGGGGCCGACCCGGATGCCACGGCGACCTCCAGCGAGGACGTCGAGGCCGCCCTGCCCGACGCCGTCGGCTCCCTGGGACTCGCGGTCCTCGAGGCCGCGCCGGCGCAGGACGCCGACGCTCTCGTCGTGACGCCCGAGTTCTCGGCACAGTACGACGTCACCGAGATCGGCGACCTCGCCGCGATCGCCGCCGACATCACGATCGGCGCCAACACCGAGTTCGAGGGTCGTCCGTACGGACGCGAGGGCCTCGAAGAGGTCTACGGCGTCACCGGATGGGCGTTCAAGGCGATCGACGACTACGGCGGACCGGGAACGCTCAGCGACCTGCTGGCGAACAACATCCAGGTGGCCGACATCTACACGACAACCCCGTCGATCAAGCAGAACAACCTCGTCGTGCTCGAGGACCCGAAGAACCTGATCGCGGCGCAGAACATCGTGCCGTTGCTGGGCGAGGACTTCGCGACCGACGAGATCGCGGCCCTGCTCGACCCGGTGTCGGCGATCCTCACGACAGACGAGCTGCTGAACCTCAACGAGATCAGTGCGGGAGACGACAAGCCGTCGCCCGCGCAGGTCGCGACGGATTGGCTGACAAAGAACGGCTTCCTCGGCTGATCTGATGGTGCACGTAGGGGCGGGTGCTTCGGCATCCGCCCCTTCTCAGTCCTCCGTGGTGTTCGCGTCCCCGTCGCCCGGGCGATCCCAGTGCCGCGACTCCGCGCGCTCGATGAGCTTCTTCACGACGAGCACGCCCACCCCGAACAGGACGATCACGCCCACGAACAGGTATCCGGCGAAGTGCAGCTGCTCGCGCAGCTCGCGGTACCCACCCGCCACGACCGAACCCACGGTCACGTAGGCGACGGCCCACAGCACGCAGGCCGGAGCCGTCCAGGCGATGAACTTGCGGTAGCGCATCGTGCTCATCCCCACCGTCAGGGGAACGAGAGAATGCAGCACGGGCAGGAAGCGCGATACGAAAACCGCGATACCTCCGCGGCGATCGACGTAGTACTCGGCGCGGTGCCAGTTCCTGATACCGATCCGACCGCCGAGGCGCGAATCCCGGATCTTCGGGCCGAAGAACCGCCCCAGGGCGAAGCCGATGCTCTCCCCGCTGAGCGCACCCGCGACGACGGCCACCAGCATCCCGATGTACTGGGCGGGACCGTCGACCGCCGTGCTGGCCACCAGGACGATCGTGTCGCCGGGCACGATGAGGCCAACCAGGATCGAGGTCTCGAGCAGGATGCCCACCCCCGAGAGCAGGATCCGCACGACCGGGTCGACCGACTGCACGAGATCGAGCACCCAGAACAGCCCGCCGTCGATCACCGACCCCAGCCAGTCGAACAGGTTCACGCGTGCTCCGCGCCGGGTTCCGGCAACGGCTTGCGCAGCGCGTCGAGCCGGGCCTGCCAGGCCGAGAGGCGTCCGGGCTCCTCGGCGGTGGGCGGCCCGTCGATCCACGACGTGACGATGCGGATTCCGTGCACGGCGTTCAGCGCCCAGATCTCGAGTCCGGCGAGCTCCTCGGGTCGCACCGATTCGTGCAGCACTTCGATGCCCAGCGCGTTCGCGAGGGTGACGACCGAGCGCACGGTGACCCCGTCGATCCGCTCGATGTCGTCGGCGGGGACGCAGAGCGATTCGCCCCGCCACCACGCGATGCTGGTCGTGGAGCCATCGGCGACGTAGCCGTCGGCGTTCAGCAGGACGGCCTCGTCCGCTCCCACCCCCTGCGCGCTAGTGCGCAAACGTGTCATGGCCTCGAGATCAGGCCCCTTGAATCGCGGTGAGTCGCGGGGGTCACGGCCCTCGTGGGTGGCAAGCACGATCGATCTCTTGCGGTCCGGGGACCCGCGCAGACGGAACAGCAGCTGGGGCCTCAGGATCTGCGTGCGCATCTCGAATCGCGGGAACCAGTCGCCCGTGCGCGGGATCGCGGCGATCGCGGCGTCCCAGAACGCTCCCGGATCGAGCTGCTTGTACCGCCCCCGCGGGATCGATGTCATGAACCGGGTGCGGTGCAGCTCGAGCGCCAACACGGTGCCCTCGGTAACGAGCCACGAGTCTGCCGCCTCGATCGACGCGGGCAGCACGTCGCAGTCGTCGCGGGCCTCCAGCGCGCCATCGCGCCAGAGGTAGACCGTCGTCGCGCTCATAGGATCAGGCTATGCCGCTCCGCCTGCTGCGCCATCCGCTCGGAGGCGGATTCTCGGCGGCCGCCGCGTTCCGGATCCTGCACGGCGATGACACCGACGTGTTCTGGCTCGACAGCGGCGACGCGGGCACCAGCTATCTGGGGTCCGGCGAGCGCTGGCTGCCGCCGAGCCCGGTTCTGGATGCCGTGCGGGCCGAGCTGGCAGGTCCGGCCCCCGAGGCCGATGATGCCGCGCCCCCGTTCCGTCTCGGGCTGGTGGGCTGGCTCGGCTACGAGCTACGCGGCGAGACGATGGGAGTGCCGGTTGCGCACGCATCGCGGTACCCCGACGCCGCGTTCCTGCGGGTGGATCGCGCGGTGGCGATCGCCGCCGACGGCACGACCCAGCTGCTCGCCCTCGGCGACGCATGGGATGGCGAATTGGCGGATTGGCGCGATGCGACCGCGAGCCGGCTGAGTACCGCGATGCGAGAGTCGAAACCGCCTGCGACATGGTCTCGACACGCGGGTCCGCCGCTCCTCGACCGGCAGGTCACCTGGCACGAGACCGACGCCGAGTACCTGGCGAGCGTCGCGGCCTGTCAGGAGGCGATCCACGAGGGCGAGGCGTATCAGCTCTGCCTCACCACCGAAGCCGAGGTCGCGGGCGATTTCGACCCGGTCGAGGTGTACGCGCGCCTGCGTGCCCAGTCGCCGAGCCATCACGGCGCGCTGCTGCGCATCGGCGGGATCAGCCTGCTGAGCTCCAGCCCCGAGCGATTCCTGGAGGTCGAGCCGGGGGAGGGCGCGATCGTGCGCACCCACCCGATCAAGGGAACGCGCCCGCGCGCCTCGGACGCCGCATCCGACGCCCGCCTGCGTGACGAGCTGCTCGCCAGCGACAAGGAGCGCGCGGAGAACATCATGATCGTCGACCTGATGCGCAACGACCTCGCGCGGGTCAGCGAGCCGGGAAGCGTGACGGTGCCCAGCCTGCTCGACGTCGAGAGCTACCCGCAGGTGCACCAGCTGGTCAGCTCGATCGAGGGCAGGCTGCGCGCCGGCCTCGACGGCATCGACGCGATCGCGGCCTGCCTGCCGGCCGGGTCGATGACCGGGGCGCCGAAGCAGCGGGCGACGGAAATCCTCGACACGCTCGAGCGACGCGCGCGCGGCCTGTACGCCGGCGCGTTCGGCTACCTCGGGCGCGATGGGCGGGTCGATCTGGCGATGACGATCCGCAGCATCGTGCTCGACGGTCGCGGCGCGACGATCGGAACGGGTGGTGGAATCACGGCACTGAGCGTGCCTGCGGAGGAGATCGCCGAGGCGCGCCTCAAGGCCGCGGCTCTGCTCGCCGCTCTCGGGTTGGATACTCTGTAACCCGGTTGCCGCGACGCCAGAGCTGTCGTCGCCACGGCATCCATCCGCCCTTTGCACGGAAATGACCACTGTGAGCCAGCACGACAGCCCCTCGCCCAACGGCGCCGTCCACGATGACGACGATCCGAACGCGTACGACTTCGCGCGCATCCAAGACAGGTGGATGGAGCGCTGGGAGCAGACCAAGCCCTACGCGACCGACGACCCGAATGACTCGCGGCCGCGCAAGTACATCCTCGACATGTTCCCGTACCCCTCTGGCGACCTGCACATGGGGCACGCGGAGGCGTTCGCCTACGGCGACATCGTGGCGCGCTACTGGCGCCTGCAGGGGTTCAACGTGCTTCACCCGATCGGTTGGGACTCGTTCGGCCTCCCCGCCGAGAACGCGGCGATCAAGCGCGGCATCGACCCCCGTGGCTGGACCTACGACAACATCGCCCAGCAGAAGGCGTCGTTCAAGCGGTACGGCAATTCGTTCGACTGGTCGCGCGAGCTGCACACCAGCGACCCCGAGTACTACAAGTGGAACCAGTGGCTGTTCCTGAAGCTGTACGAGAAGGGGCTCGCGTACCGCAAGGACAGCTGGGTCAACTGGGACCCGGTCGATCAGACCGTTCTCGCCAACGAGCAGGTCCTGCCGGATGGCACGAGCGACCGCAGCGGCGCGATCGTCGTCAAGAAGAAGCTCACGCAGTGGTACTTCAAGATCACCGACTACGCCGACCGGCTGCTCGACGACCTGAACCAGCTCGAGGGCTCGTGGCCGTCGAAGGTGCTGGCGATGCAGCGCAACTGGATCGGCCGTTCCACGGGCGCCGACATCGACTTCGTCATCGAGGGCCATCCGGATGTCGTGACCGTCTTCACGACGCGCCCCGACACGTTGTTCGGCACGACCTTCATGGTCGTCGCACCCGACTCCGATCTGGCCGCGGCGCTGGTCGCCGATTCGAGCCCCGAGGTGCAGAAGGCGTTCGCCGCGTACCTCAAGCAGGTGCAGAAGTCGACAGAGGTCGAGCGCCAGGACGCGGGGCGCGAGAAGACGGGGATCCCCCTCGACCGCTGGGCGATCAACCCGATCAACGGGGAGCGCATCCCGGTCTGGACCGCGGACTACGTGCTCGCCGACTACGGCCACGGGGCGGTCATGGGCGTGCCCGCGCACGACCAGCGCGATCTCGACTTCGCGCTGAAGTTCGGTTTCGACGTGCGCGTCGTCGTCGACACGAACGCCGCGGCGACCGGCGCGCTGCCGGTGATCACGCCGGAGATGCTCGACAGCGCCGACACAGGAGAGGGCGAAACGCCCCCGCTCGACCCGGTGACCACCGGCAAGGCGCTCGGCGGCGAGGGCCGCATGATCAACTCGGGTCCGCTCGACGGCCTGAGCAAGCAGAACGCGATCACCCGCGTCATCGAGCTGCTGGAGGCGGACGGCACGGGTCGCGCGGCGAAGACGTTCCGGCTGCGCGACTGGCTGATCTCCCGCCAGCGCTACTGGGGCACCCCCATCCCGATCATCCACGGCGAGGACGGCACGCTGTATCCGGTGCCGGAGGCCGACCTGCCCGTACGCCTGCCCGACCCCGAGGGCCTCGATCTGAAGCCGAAGGGCGCGTCGCCGCTCGGCGCCGCGACCGACTGGGTGACCGTGCCGATGCCCGACGGGACCACGGCCCGCCGCGACCCCGACACGATGGACACCTTCGTCGACTCCTCGTGGTACTTCCTGCGCTACCTCAACCCGAACGACGACTCGATGGCGTTCGACCCCGCCGAGGCGGAGAAGTGGGCGCCTATCGACCAGTACGTCGGGGGCGTCGAGCACGCCATCCTGCACCTGCTCTATGCGCGGTTCATCACGAAGGTGCTGTTCGACCTCGGGTACGTCTCGTTCACCGAACCGTTCAGCGCGGTGCTGAACCAGGGCAGCGTGCTGCTCGACGGCAAGGCGATGAGCAAGTCCCGCGGCAATCTCGTGGAGTTCGCGTCCGAGCTGGACACGCACGGCGCCGACGCGCTCCGCCTGACCATGGCATTCGCCGGTCCGCCGGAAGACAACATCGACTGGGCCGACGTCTCGCCGTCCGGTTCGTCGAAGTTCTTGGCGCGCGCCTGGCGCATCTCGGGCGAGGTGACCTCGAAGCCCGAGGTGGAATGGAAGGGCGGGGACCTGACCCTGCGCCGGCAGACCCATCACCTGCTCGCGGACGCCCCCGGCCTGATGGAGGCCTTCAAGTTCAACGTCGTCGTCGCGCGCCTCATGGAACTCGTCAACACGATCCGCAAGACGATCGACGCCGGTCCCGGTGCCGCCGATCCCTCGGTCCGCGAGGCGATCGAGGTCGTCACCGTGCTGCTGGCGATGTTCGCGCCGCACACCGCCGAGGACATGTGGGAGCGACTGGGGTACGAGGGCTCGGTCTCGGTCGCGCCGCTCCGCAAGCCGGACCCGACCATGCTCGTCGAGGAGTCGGTGACGTCGATCTTCC
Organism: uncultured Actinomycetota bacterium; assembly: GCA_963730045.1. GTDB lineage: Bacteria > Actinomycetota > Actinomycetes > Actinomycetales > Microbacteriaceae > JBDSKH01. The sequence continues at coordinate 807,787 of CAVSPQ010000006.1, forward strand.
AGGTCGACGGCAAGGTGCGCGACAAAGCCGAGGTCTCGCCGACGATCGCCGCCGACGAGCTCGAAGCGCTCGCCCGGGCATCGGCCGGCGTGCTGCGCGCGGTCGGCGACCGCGAGATCGCCAACGTCATCGTGCGCGCTCCGCGCGTGGTCAACATCGCAACGAAAGGCTGATTCCATGGCCCAGCTCACCTGTCCCCGCGACGACGGTGGACGTCTCTCGCCGATCATGGGAGCACCGAGCAACCCGCGTCCTGGCAAGCCCGCCGCCCACGCGCCCGTGATCACCGGATACCGCTGCACCAAGGGCCACACGGTCGCGCTCAGCGAGCTCGCGGAGGACGACGAGAAGTAGCTCCTCCCTCCCAGGAGCGCGTGATCGGGGCCCGTCCCCGGATTCGCCGAACGCTCGTCGCCGCGCCGTCGACGCGCTCGTAGCGTCATCGGGTGAGCACGGTCCCGGTTCCCGACGCACGACGCGCCCGCGTGCGGGTCGGCGCCGGGGCCGCGCTCATCCTCGTGCTTGCTCGCGGTGGCCGGCGCCGTGCTGGTGACCGCGATCACGCCCGCACGGGGTGTCGGCGGTCGTGCCGGCCGAGCCCATCGGCGACGGCGTCAGATCAGGATGCCGTGGGCGGCTCCGTCATCTACGTCCACATCCTCGGGCAGGTCGCGCACCCCGGCCTGTACGCGCTCCGCGACGGCGACCGCGGCGTCGACATCGTTGCCGCGGCCGGCGGATTCACCGCGACCGCCGATCCCGCCGGCATCAACCTGGCGCGATTCCTCACCGACGGCGAGCAGATCGTCGTGCCCGCGGTGGGCGAGGTCGTCGCCACGGGGTCGCCCCGGGCGACGGTCTGGTCAACCTGAACACGGCCGACGCGGCGGCGCTCGACACGCTGCCGCGGATCGGTCCGGCGCTGGCGGAGCGCATCCTCGCCTGGCGCGAGAAGAACGGATCGTTCGCGTCGGTCGAGGATCTGCTCGACGTACCGGGGATCGGCGACGCGATCCTCGAGGGTCTGCGCGACCTCGTCACGACATGACCGCCGCTCTCGGCGCACGCGACCTCCGGCTGGTCCCGCCCGCCGTGCTCGCGTGGCTGGGCTGCCGGAATCGCCGTCGGGGTGCGCGACACCGGACCCGGCCCTCGTGATCGTGGGCGTCGCGGTGTGGGCAGCGGCCGCGGTCGCTGATCGTCGTGGCCTTCGTCCGCCGCAGCCGAGGGTGGCCGGCGACGATCGCGGTCGCCCTCGTCGCGGTCGCCTTGGCGGTGACGGCCGTCGCCGCGGCGATCCGACCGGCGAGAACCGGATGCCGTCCTCGCGGCATCTCAGGGCGGTCGTTCGCCTCGTGCTGACGGTCGCGATCACGGGACGACCCGTCGACGGTCGGGTCGAGGGCACGATCATCGGGATCGGCGACACGGGCGGGCTGTACAGACTCCCGCGCTGCTCTTCGGGGTGCCGGACGACCCGCTCATCGTCACACGCCCGCATCGGCGAGGTCATCGCGGTCGTCGGCGGCATCCAGCGCGCCGATCCGGGCGACGACGTCGCCTTCCTGGTGTTCGCGCGCGACCCGGCGACGCTGCTCGCGCGGACCTCCCGCCTTGCTCGGCGCGGCGCACGACATCCGCGCGTCGTTCAGCCGGCTCGCGTCCGGGCCTGCCCGGACCCGGAGCCGGGCTGCTTCCCGGGCTCGCGATCGGCGACACGAGCGCCGTGACCACCCGAACTCGACGCCGCGATGAAGGTCAGTTCGCTGAGCCACCTGACGGCCGTGTCGGGCTCCAACTGCGCGATCGTCGTCGGGCTCGTCGTTCGCGCTCGCGGCGGGGCTCGGGATGCCGCGGCTGGCACGGGTCGGCACCGCCGCGGTGGCGCTGGTCGGGTTCGTCATCCTCGTGACACCCGAGCCGAGCGTGATCCGCGCGGCGGCGATGGCGGGCATCGCCCTGCTGTCGCTCGTGCTCGTCGCGACCCGGCCGCGGCATCCCGCTGCTGTGCGTCGCGGTGATCGTGCTGCTCGTCGGCGATCCCTGGCTCGCGCGCAGCTACGGATTCGCGCTGTCGGTGCTCGCGACCGCGGGGCTGCTCGTGCTCGCGGCGCCCGCTGGCGCCGGCGTTCGCGCGCTGGCTGCCGCGCTGGCTGGCGCTGCTCGTCGCCGTACCGCTGGCGGCCCAACTCGCCTGTCAGCCCGTGCTGCTGCTGCTCGATCCGTCGCTGCCGATCTACGGGGTGGTGGCGAACCTGCTCGCGGAGCCGGCGGCGCCGTTCGCGACCGTGCTCGGTCTGGTCGCCTGCCTGCTCGCTCCGGTCGCGCCGCCGATCGCCGGGCTCGTGGCGTGGCTGGCCTGGGTCCCGGCGAGCTGGATCGCGGCGGTCGCGACCTTCACCGCCGGGACTGCCCGGCGCCCGCAGTCCGTGGCCCACCGGCGCCCTCGGAATCGTCGCTCCTGCTCGGCGCTGAGCGTCGCGGCCGTCGTCTGTGCTGCTCGGCGCCGGGCCCGCCGCGGCGTGCGCTGCGTCGCCCGATCGATCGTCGTGATCGCGTTCGTCGCCTATCTCGCCACGCTCGCCGGAACCCGGATCGTGACCGACCTCAGCCGCCCGGCCGACTGGCAGTTCGCGCTCTGCGATGTCGGGCAGGGGGACGCCACCGTGATCCGCAGCGGCGGTGCCATCGCGCTCGTCGACACCGGCCCGCAACCGGCACCGCTCGAGGCGTGCCTCGACGAACTCGGCATCGACCGCATCCAGCTGCTCGTCCTCACCCACTACGACCTCGACCACGTCGGCGGGGTCGAGGCCGTTCTGGGACGGGTCGACCGGTGCCCTGATCGGCCCGCCGTCGGATGCCGGCGATGCCGCGATCGCCGATGCCCTGCGCGAGCCGGCGGAGCCGACGTCGATCAGGTGTCGACGGGGGAGCGTGGCATCGCTCGGTGAGCTCGTCGTGGGAGGTGATGTGGCCGCCGCCCCGTGGCATCGAGCCCGGCAACGCGGCGAGCGTCGTGCTCGACGTGCGCCCGGCGGGCGCGTGCGCCCTCGGGTGCCTGAGCGGCGTGCTCCTGGGCGACCTCGGCGAGGAATCGCAGACTCGGCTGCTCGGCGGCTGCGCGCCTCGATCCGGTCGACGTCGTCAAGGTCGGCGCACCACGGCTCCGCCGACCAGTCGGCGGCGCTCTACGAGACCCTGCGCGCGACGGTCGGTCTGATCGGTGTCGGCGCCGGGAACGACTACGGCCACCCGACCGACGAGCTGCTCGGCATCCTGACGGCGGTCGGCACGACGGCCGAGCGCAGCGACCTCGACGGACTCGTCCTGGTCGCGCCGACCGGCCGCTCCGGCGAGGTCGAGCGTCTGGACCGAGCGATAGTCTGAGACCGACGAGAGGATCACCATGGCGGCACCCGCGAGGCGCGGCACGAGCGCGACGAAGGCCGTGATTCCGCAGCTGACGTGGGACCAGATCCGCCCGGCGCCGGTCGTTCTGGTCACGGGCACCGAGACGGTCCTCGCCGATCGCTCGATGCGGCTGCTGCGCGACATCCTCAAGGCCGAAGACCCGACGCTCGAGATCGCCGAACTCGACGCGGGCGCCTATGCGCCCGGCGAGCTCATCACGCTCGCCAGCCCGAGCCTGTTCGGCGAACCGCGGTTCATCCGCGTCGACGGCGTCGAGAAGATGACCGACGCGTTCCTCGACGAGGCGCTCTCCTACCTCGAGGCGCCGGCCGACGACACCTATCTCGTGCTGCGTCACGCCGGGGGAGTCCGCGGCAAGAAGCTGCTCGACGCGATCCGCGCCGGCACCGGCGGCGGCATCGAGATCGTCTGCGCCGAGCTGAAGCGCGACAGCGACAAGCTCGACTTCGTCACCGCCGAGTTCCGGCGGCAGGACGCCGCATCACCGGGGGAGCGCAGCGCGCGCTGGTCAACGCGTTCTCCGAAGATCTCGCCGAGCTCGCCGCAGCCTGCCGCCAGCTCGTCGCCGACACCGACGACGAGATCACCGAGCAGATCGTCGCGCAGTACTACGGCGGACGCGTCGAGGCGACCTCGTTCGCGGTCGCCGACGCCGCCATCGCGGGCCGCCACGGCGAGGCGCTCGGTCTGCTGCGGCACGCGCTGGCATCCGGCGCCGACCCGGTGCCGATGATCGCGGCGTTCGCGATGAAGATCCGCACGATGGCGAAGCTGTCGGGCGCCCGTGGCAGCTCTGGCGAACTCGCCCAGCGATTCGACCTCGCCCCGTGGCAGGTCGATCGCGCCCGCCGCGACCTGCAGGGCTGGACGGATGCCGGCCTCGGCCGCGCGATCGAGGCGCTCGCCGAGACCGATGCGCAGGTGAAGGGCGGCGGCCGCGACCCGGTCTACGCCCTCGAGCGCATGGTCGAGGTCATCGCCGCTCGGCGATAGAAAAGGGTCCCGCTCCCGGAGGAGCGAGACCCGATTCGAAGCCTGAGGCAGGCTTGCAGAGGCCGGCGACCTGCTTGGCCAGCGCGCTCTTGCGGTTCGCGGCGTTGTTCGCGTGCACGACGCCCTTGCTGGTGGCCTTGTCGAGCTTCTTGCTCGCGACGGCGAGCGCGCTGGCGGCCTTCTTCTTGTCGCCGGCGGTGATGGCCTCGCGCGTGATGCGGACGGCCGTCTTCAGCTCGCTGCGGACAGCCTTGTTGCGCTCCTGGGCCTTCTTGTTGGTGCCGATGCGCTTGATCTGCGACTTGATGTTCGCCATGGATGTCTTTCGTTCGATACGAGTGGATGTGATGCCAGGGCGGTAGAAGAACGCATCGCGGCGATCGCGTGGTGGAAACCACACGCAAACCAAGGGTCTACGTTACCAGGTCAGGGCCCGCGCCGGAAAGCCGAACGGATAGCCTGGCGGCATGCCTTCGCTCGCGCCGCGCATCCCCGCGGTCCCCGCCTCCGGCATCCGTCGCATCTTCGAGCTCGCGCTGCAACTCGACACCCCGACGACCCGGTCGTGATGCTCGCGGTGGGCGAGCCCGACGTGCCGATGGCTCCGCACATCGCGGCCGCGGCGATCGCCGCCTGGGAGCGCGACGAGACCGACTACACGGCCAACGCCGGCATCCCGGCTCTGCGCCACGCGATCGTCGCGAAGCTCGCCCGCGACAACGACATCCAGGTGGATGTCGACCAGGTCTGGACGACGATCGGCGCCACCCAGGGGCTGAACCTCGCGATGCAGATGACCCTCTCCGCCGGCGACGAGGTGCTCGTCCCCGATCCCGGCTACACGACCTTCACGATGAACGCCCGCATGCTCGACGTGCAGCCGCTGTGCCGTACTCGCTGACGCCCGAACGCGACTTCCTGCCGAGCATCGACGAGCTCGAAGCCCTCGTGTCGCCGAAGACGCGCGTGCTGATCGTCAACTCCCCGTCGAACCCGCTCGGCGCCGTCTACGACCGCGAGACGCTCACCGAGCTGCTCGCGTTCGCCACGCCGCCACGACCTGTGGGTGATCAGCGACGAGGTGTACGAGCGGTTCGTGTGGGACACCGAGCACGTCAGCATGGCGAGCCTCGACACCGAGAACCGCGTGCTGAGTGTCTTCTCGCTCTCGAAGACCTACGCGATGACGGGGGTGCGGGTCGGCTATCTCATCGTGCCGCCGGGCCTCGCGCTCATCATGCGCACCCTGCAGGAGGCCTCGATCAGCTGCGTCGCGGCGCCGGACCAGTACGCGGCCATCGCCGCGATCGAGGGCGACCAGTCGCACGTGGACGCCGCCCGCGAGCACTACCGCGCCAACTTCGAGGCCGTGTCGCGCGTGCTCGACGACCGCGGCATCCGGTACCTGCGACCGCGCGGCACCTTCTACCTGTGGGTGGATGTCGGGCACGCCTCGGGCGGCGACGTCGCGGCCTGGGCAGAGAGCTTCCTGCGAACCGAGCGGGTCGCGGTCGCTCCCGGAAGCGCGTTCGGCCGCTCGGGCGAGGGCTGGATCCGCATCTGCCTCGCGGCGACCGAGGCCGACCTGCTGACCGGCGTCGGACGGCTTCCGGCGGGCGTGCCCGCTTCACTGAATGAGGCGGTGGAGGCTCCGTGACCGGACGCACGATCGTCATCGCGGGCGCGCACGGCTTCATGGGGACGCGTTTCGCGCGAGCTCTACCGCGCCGAGGGCGACCGCGTGGTCACCGTCGGACGCGCACACGCCGACGCCATCTGGGGAGACACCGACGCGATCACGCGGCTCGTCGACGGCGCGGACCTGCTGGTCAACCTCGCCGGCAAGAGCGTGAACTGCCGGTACAACGAGCGGAACAAGGCGGAGATCTTCCGTTCGCGGCTCGAGACGACGGCCGAGCTGGGCCGGGCGGTCGCGGCCGCGGCCGAGCCGCCGCCGCGTCTGGTTCAACGCGAGCACCGCCACGATCTACCGTCACGCCGACGACCGCCCGCAGACCGAGGAGGACGGCGAACTCGGCCACGGGTTCTCGGTCGACGTCGCGACGCTCATGGGAGAAGACCTTCTTCGACGCCGCGCGCGACGGCGTCCGTCAGGTCGCCCTGCGCACGGCCATCACCCTGGGCGACGGGTCGGCGCTCACGCCGCTGGTGCGGCTGGCGCGCGTCGGCATGGGGGGCCCGCAGCTCGGCGGCACGAGCGGCGGCGGCCGCCAGCGGTTCAGCTGGGTGCATCTCGACGACGTCTTCCGCGCGATGCGGTTCCTCGAGGTCCATGACCTCGACGGGGTGGTGAACGTGACGTCGCCGAACCCGTCGACGAATCGCGAGGTGATGGCGACGCTGCGCCGCGTGCTCGGGGTCCCGTTCGGGATGCCGCTGCCGCGTATCGCCCTCGAGGTGGGCGCGCGGGTGATCCGCACCGAGACCGAGCTGATCCTCAAGAGCCGGTGGGTGCTGCCGAAGCGGCTGCTCGACGCCGGGTTCGAGTTCCGCTACCCGGACCTCGAGGGGGCGCTGCGCCAGATCCTCGGCAGGCCCGCGAAGCGCTGACCCACGCGCTGTTCGGGGGGTTATCCGCATGTTCGCCGGTGGCGGCGATTTCTAGCCTGGTGACATGACAAAAACCGATTCCGTCTCGTCCACCTCCGCGGCGCCCGCGGAGTCCATCGCTCCCGCAGCGACCGTCCCGGCCCCAGCCGCGACCACCACCAACGGCTTCAGCATCACCGCGCTCGTTCTCGGCATCGCCGGCATCGCGCTCGGCCAGTGGCTCCTCGCGTCGCCGCGATCGTCTTCGGCTTCGTCGCCCGCAACCGCGAGCCCGACGGGCGCCTGATGGCGAACTGGGGCCTCGTCCTCGGCTTCGTCGGCGTCTTCGGCGGCATCCTGTTCGGCATCATCGGCTTCGCGGCGTTCGCGCCGTTCTGGCTGGCCGGCGGCCTCGGCGGCTGGGACTTCGCCAACATCGGCAACTGGGACGTCTGGGGCTTCTAGCCGTTCGGACTCCGACCCAGAGGGCCCATGCGCGCGACGCGCAGGGCCGTCTGCGTCGATCGGAACCGCGGCAACCGCCCTCGCCGCGCGAACGGCACACGACCGCGCGAGCCTAGGGATGAGCAACTCCTGAAGCAATAGATGCTCATGTTGCCGACTGCGCGACGGAAAGCCCGTACGTGTTCCGCATGGGAGAATGGAACCCCATGTCTCCGCGCGCCCTGCAGCCCCTCCAGCCGGCTGCCACCGATCCGTCGCGCATCCGCAACTTCTGCATCATCGCCCACATCGACCACGGCAAGTCGACGCTGGCCGACCGCATGCTCGGCATCACCGGCGTCGTCAGCGACCGCGACATGCGCGCCCAGTACCTCGACCGCATGGACATCGAGCGCGAGCGCGGCATCACCATCAAGAGCCAGGCGGTCCGGATGCCGTGGCAGGGCCCGGAAGGCAAAGCCGACACCTACGCCCTCAACATGATCGACACTCCCGGTCACGTCGACTTCACCTACGAGGTGTCGCGGTCGCTCGCCGCCTGCGAGGGCGCGATCCTCCTCGTCGACGCGGCCCAGGGGATCGAAGCCCAGACCCTGGCGAATCTGTACCTCGCCCTCGAGAACGATCTCGAGATCATCCCGGTGCTCAACAAGATCGATCTGCCGGCCGCCGATCCGGAGAAGTACGGCCGCGAGCTCGCGCAGCTGATCGGGTGCGATCCCGCCGACGTGCTGCGGGTCAGCGGCAAGACCGGCGAGGGCGTCGAGGCGCTGCTCGACCGGGTCGTCGAGAAGATCCCGGCGCCGACCGGCGACGCGAACGCGCCGACCCGCGCCATGATCTTCGACTCCGTCTACGACAGCTACCGCGGCGTCATCACCTACGTCCGCATGATCGACGGCAAGCTGCATCCGCGCGAGAAGATCCAGATGATGTCGACCCGCGCCATCCACGAGCTGCTCGAGATCGGCGTGAGCTCGCCCGAGCCGACGCCCACCAAGGGGCTCGGCGTCGGCGAGGTCGGCTACCTCATCACCGGCGTGAAAGACGTGCGGCAGTCGAAGGTCGGCGACACGGTCACGACGGCGTCGAAGCCGTCGACCGAGGCGCTGCCCGGCTACACCGACCCGAAGCCGATGGTGTTCTCGGGGCTGTACCCGATCGACGGCAGCGACTACCCGATCCTGCGCGAGGCGCTCGACAAGCTGAAGCTGTCGGATGCCTCCCTCAACTACGAGCCCGAGACGTCGGTCGCGCTCGGCTTCGGGTTCCGCTGCGGATTCCTCGGCCTGCTGCACCTCGAGATCATCACCGAGCGCCTCGAGCGCGAGTTCGGACTCGACCTGATCTCGACGGCGCCCTCGGTGACCTACGAGGTCGTGCTCGAGGACAAGAAGCACTTCACCGTGACCAACCCGAGCGAGTTCCCGACCGGCGCGAAGATCGCGCACGTCACGGAGCCCATGGTGAAGGCGGCGATCCTCGCGCCCAAGGACTACGTCGGCACGATCATGGAGCTCTGCCAGTCGCGCCGTGGCGCGCTGCTCGGCATGGACTACCTCGGCGAGGACCGCGTCGAGATCCGCTACATGATGCCGCTCGGCGAGATCGTCTTCGACTTCTTCGATCACCTGAAGAGCAAGACGGCCGGGTACGCGTCGCTCGACTACGAGCCGAGCGGCGACCAGGAGGCCGACCTGGTGAAGGTCGACATCCTGCTGCAGGGCGAGCCGGTCGACGCGTTCAGCGCGATCGTGCACCGCGACAAGGCGTACGCCTACGGCGTGCTGATGACCGAGCGGCTCAAGAAGCTGATCCCGCGCCAGCAGTTCGAGGTGCCGATCCAGGCGGCGATCGGCGCGCGCATCATCGCGCGCGAGTCGCATCTCGGCGATGCGCAAGGACGTGCTCGCCAAGTGCTACGGCGGCGACATCACCCGCAAGCGCAAGCTGCTCGAGAAGCAGAAGGAGGGCAAGAAGCGGATGAAGATGGTCGGCCGCGTCGAGGTCCCTCAGGAGGCGTTCATCGCCGCGCTCTCCGGCGACACCGAGAAGGCGAAGAAGTAGCCTGCCGCGGTCTCCTAGACTGACCGCATGGATGCCGCCTCGCTCTGGCAGGTGCCCGTCACCTACGGCGCGATCGGCGGCACGCAGGCAGGCGATCTGATGCAGTATCCACCGCGCGGATTTCGCCCCGTCACGCGCCGCGTGCGAATCGGGCACGGCCAGGCTCGCTGGGAGCACGCCTGGCTCGAGACGATGAGCTGGGGAATCCAGAAGCGGTCGCGGCATCACGGTCCGACGCCATCGAGGCCCCGGCCGAGGTCACGACCGGGCACCTACGTGCCGGTCTCCTTCGACGAGGACGGCACTCCGCTGCAGCCGGCCAACCGCACCGAGGCGGGCGAGGACGTCTTCGCGCCCGACGGCACTCCGCTGCTGCGCCCGGGCGACACCGCGATCATGCACGTCCCGCTCTGGCCGCCGGCCGTGCCGGTCCGCGTCGTCTACGTCGTCGACGAGCCGCTGCGGAAGGGCTTCGCCTACGGCACGCTTCCCGGACATCCCGAAACCGGCGAGGAATCGTTCATCGTCGAGTATCGCGACGACGACTCGGTGTGGCTGACCATCCGCGCGTTCTCGCGCCCGTCATCCTGGATCTTCTGGGTCGGCTACCCGATCGTGCGCCTGATGCAGGAGATCTACACCAGCCGGTACGAACGCGCCCTCAGCGGGCCGATCGACGGAGAGTAGCCGAAGGCGTCGGCACCGTCACCCTGCGAGAATCGCAGGATGCCCTCCGCCCTGCCGATCGCCGATCCGGCTCCCGCCGACGGGCTCCTGCCCGCGACGGTGACCGACGGCTGGGGGGATCGCGCGTTCGGCGTCTACGTGCACGTGCCGTTCTGCCGGGTGCGCTGCGGATACTGCGACTTCAACACGTACACGGCGGCCGAGATCCGCGGGGTGAAGCAGAGCGACTACGCCGGGCAGGCGCTCGCCGAGATCGGCCAGGCCGAGCGGGTGCTGGCGGCGACCGGCGCTCCGGCGCGGGCCGTGGACACGGTCTTCTTCGGGGGCGGAACCCCCACCCTGCTGCCGGTCGCCGACCTCGCGAGCCTGCTCGCCGGCATCCGGGACGCCTGGGGGCTGGCGCCCGGTGCCGAGGTGACGACAGAGGCGAACCCCGACTCGGTCGACGAGCGCAGCCTCGCCGACCTCGCGGCGGCCGGGTTCACCCGGGTCAGCTTCGGGATGCAGTCGGCCGTGCCGCACGTGCTCGCGACGCTCGAGCGCACGCACGACCCCGAGCGGATCCCGCAGGTCGTCGCGTGGGCACGGGCGGCCGGCCTGCAGGTCAGCCTCGATCTGATCTACGGAACCCCCGGCGAGACCGCCGGCCGACTGGCAGACGTCGCTCGACCTCGCGACTGGCGCAGCGCCCCGACCACATCAGCGCCTACGCGCTCATCGTCGAGCCGGGCACGAAGCTGGCCCGGCAGATCACGCGCGGCGAGGTGCCGCAGCCCGACGACGATCTCGCCGCCGACCTCTACGAACAGGCCGATGCCACGCTCGCGGCCGCCGGATACGCACTGGTACGAGGTGAGCAACTGGGCTCGGGATGCCGAGGCCGGCACGTCGAGCACGCGGTCGCGCCACAACCTCGCCTACTGGACGGGGGAGGACTGGTGGGGCGTCGGCCCCGGGGCGCACAGCCACGTCGGCGGAGTGCGCTGGTGGAACGTCAAGCATCCCGGCCGCCTACGCCGAGCGCATCGCCGCGGGGGTCTCGCCGGCCGCGGGCCGCGAGACGCTCGACGCCGAGACGCGACGGGTCGAGACCGTGCTGCTCGGCTCACGTCTCGCCGACGGGCTGCCGGTCGCCGCGCTGGACGATGCCGGGCGCACCGCCGTCGCCGCGCTCATCGCCGACGGTCTCATCGACGGGCGCGCCGCCATCGCCGGACGCGTCGTGCTGACGCTGCGCGGACGGCTGCTCGCCGACGCGGTGGTGCGGCGGCTGCTGCCCGCCTAGCTGACGAACGTGATCGTCAGCGGGTACTTGTAGTACTCGCCGCGGTTGGCGGCGACCGCCGCCATGATCATGAAGACGATCGACACCACCCAGACCGCGATCAGCAGGAAGAAGCCGATCACGACGATCGCGAGCAGCCCGCTGACGATGTAGGCGAGCAGCACGGTCAGCTGGAAGTTCAGCGCCTGCGCGGTGTGCCACCGGACGAACGGGCCGCGATCGCGCAGCACCAGGTAGCCGATCAGGGGGCCGAGGAACGGCAGCCCGACGAACCCGGCGACGAGGGGCGAGAGGTGGATCAGCGTCGACCACAGCTTCTCGTCCTGCGGGTTCATCGGCTGCTGTGGTGCGGCGTACGGGGTGGCGGGAGGAGGCGTGGTCATGCCCTCATTAAAGCAAGAGCGCCGGACCCGAGGGTCCGGCGCTCCTGAGAATCAGATGATTACTTGATCCAGCGGATGTTGACCGGGTAGCGGTAGCTGCCGCCACCGTTGACCTTGATGCCACCCATGATCGAGAAGATCACGTTGAGCACCACGATCGCGATCCAGATCAGCGGGCCGAGGAAGACCCAGATCAGGCCGACCACCGGGATGAACCCGAAGATCAGGCCGAGGATCGAGTTCGCGACGAGCAGGCCGGCGACGTTGATGCCCCAGTTCAGGGCCTCCTTGCCCTCGACGTTGGTCTTCGCGCCACGGTCCTTGAAGATCAGCCAGATGATGAGCGGGGCGACGAAGGACAGGATGTTGCCGAAGTGAGCGAAGGACGCCCACTGCTTGTCCTCGGCCTCCGAGAGAGGCGCTGCCGGTGTTGCCGGCTGGGGGGCGGGTTCGGTCATGTGTCGATGCCTTTCGTGTGAGTGGACCCCGGGATCGGTGAAGAACTGGGGCTGGCGCTCCGCGTGCCCCGTGAGGGGGGAGCGCAAGCACGGCTACACGGTAGCGGTTCCCGATTGCCGCGTGCAACGGTGAGGTAACGGCGTGTCGCGCTACAATTGGCAGTCCCGAGAGCAGAGTGCTAAGCGTCGGGAATCCCTCGGGAACGGCGAAAGGACGGTGCACCGGATGGTCTCCGAACGCAGTCTCGCCGTGCTGCGCGTCATCGTGCAGGACTACGTCGCGTCGCGCGAGCCCGTGGGTTCGAAGACGATCGTCGAGCGGCATTCGTTCGGCGTCTCGGCCGCCACGATCCGCAACGACATGGCGCAGCTCGAAGAAGAGGAGCTGATCGCGGCCCCGCACACCTCGTCCGGCCGGGTGCCGACCGACAAGGGCTACCGGGTCTTCGTCGACCAGCTCACCGACCTGCGTCCGCTCTCCTCCGGTCAGCGCCAGGCGATCGAGACGTTCCTCGGCCAGGCCGTCGACCTGGATGACGTGCTCGCCCGCACCGTGCGCCTGCTGTCCCAGCTCACCAACCAGGTGGCACTCGCCCAGTACCCCGTCGTTCGGCAGCTCGCGAGTTCGACACGTCGAGCTGGTCGTGCTCGCACCGACGCGCCTCATGACGGTGCTCATCACCGACACCGGACGCGTCGACCAGCGGCTCCTGGATGGCGTGCACGGCCTCGACGACGACGGCCTCGGCGAGTTGCGTGCGGCCTTCAACTCCGAGCTCGGGGGCCTCGCACTCGCCGACGCCGCGAAGAATCTGAACCGCATCGCGGCATCCGTCGCCCCCGATCGCGCGCGCCATCGCCGCCGAGATCGCCCGCAGCCTCGGCGAGCAGGTCGCGGCCCACCGGCAGGATCGGCTCGTGATGGCAGGCGCCGCCAACCTGGCCCGCACCGAGAGCGACTTCAGCGGCAGCATCTTCCCGGTGCTGGAGGCGATCGAGGAGCAGGTCACGCTGCTCAAGCTGTTCGGCGAGATGGAGATCGACGACGACGGGATCGCGGTCAGCATCGGGCGCGAGAACGAAGGATTCGGCCTCGGGGAGACGAGCGTGCTCGCCTCGGGCTACACGGCATCCGGGGGGAGCGTGGCGCGCCTCGGCGTGCTCGGACCCACCCGCATGGACTACTCGAACAACATGGTGGCCGTGCGGGCCGTTGCCCGCTACCTGACCCGGCTGCTCGGTGAGGACTGAGGACGGCAACGTGGCGACAGACCATTACGAGGTGCTCGGCGTCGAACGCGACGCGACCCCCGAGGAGATCAAGAAGGCGTATCGCAAGCTCGCGCGCGAGCTGCACCCCGACGTCAATCCGAGCGACGACGCGGCCGAGCGCTTCAAGTCGGTGACGCACGCCTACGACGTGCTGAGCGATCCGGATCAGCGCGAGCGCTACGACCTCGGGCCGCAGGCCGGATTCGGCGGCGGCGGGGGGCAGGCGGCTTCGGGTTCGGCGACATCTTCGAGACCTTCTTCGGGGCGGCGCAGGGCCGCACGACCGGCCCGCGGTCGCGCCGCGAGCGCGGACAGGATGCCCTGCTGCGCATCGAGGTCGATCTCGACGAGGTCGTCTTCGGCACCAAGCGCGACCTCGAGGTCGACACCGCGGTCCTGTGCGAGACCTGCGACGGATCGTGCTGCGCGCCGGGCACGTCCCCGGTGACCTGCGACATCTGCCGCGGCACCGGTCAGATCCAGCGCGCCGTGCGCTCGCTGCTCGGCAACGTCATGACGTCGAGCCCGTGCGGCACCTGCCGCGGATACGGCACGGTCATCCCGAACCCGTGCGCCGACCTGCGCCGGCCAGGGCCGGGTCCGCGCGAAGCGCACCGTTCACGTCGACGTGCCGGCCGGCGTCGACACCGGCATGCGCCTCCACCTTCCCGGCGAGGGCGAGGCCGGCCCCGCGGGCGGCGCGAACGGCGACCTCTACCTCGAGGTCAAGGTCAAGCACCACACGATCTTCAGCCGCAACGGCGACGACCTGCTCGCGACGCTCGAGGTGCAGATGACCGACGCGATCCTCGGCACGATCGCGACGCTGCCGGGCCTCGACGGCGACGTCGAGGTCGAGGTCAAGGCGGGCACCCAGAGCGCCGACATCGTGACGGTCAAGGAGCGCGGCATCACCCGCCTGCGCGGCGGCGGACGCGGCGAGCTCAAGATCGGCATCCAGGTCGTCACCCCGGTGCGGCTCAACAGCAAAGAGAGCGCAGCTGATCAAGCAGTTCGCCGAAAGCCGCCGGCCGGTGCCGCCCGAGTTCTCGACCTTCCAGCAGGGCTTGTTCGCGAAGCTGCGGGATCGGTTCCTCGGCGTCTGATCGCCGGATCCTCGTCATGGCGTCTCTGTATCTCGTTCCCGCGATTCAGATTCAGGATGCCGTGGCCGGCGACGTCGTGCGCGTCACGGGCGACGAGGCCCGGCATGCGATCACCGTCGCCCGAATGCGCGTGGGAGAGCACATCGCCGTCGGCGACGGCGCCGGGCTCGATCGTCGAGGGCACGGTCACCTCGATCGCCGGCGGCGAGCTCGTCGGTGACGGTCGAGCGCGCGCGCCGGGAGGAGCGGCCCCGCCCGAGCTCTGGCTCGCACAGGCCCTCGCGAAGGGCGATCGCGACGAGCTGGCGGTGCAGGCGGCGACCGAGCTCGGGCGTGAGCGGCGTGATCCCGTGGGCGGCGGAGCGCTCCGTGTCGCGGTGGGAGGGCGCGAAGGCGGAACGCGGCCGGGAGCGCTGGGCGGCGATCGTGCGGGAGGCGAGCAAGCAGGCGATCCGGGCGTGGGTTCCCGAGGTGGCGGAGCTCGCGACGACGGCGGAGCTGGCCGCGCTGCCGGGCACTCGTGCTCGTGCTCGAGCCCACGGCATCCGGAGCCCTCACCGAGGTCGCGCTCGACGAGCACGACCGCATCACCCTCGTGGTCGGACCCGAGGGCGGCGATCTCCGCAGAACTCGAGCCTGGCGACGCTGGCGCGACCCACGTGCGGCTCGGCCCTGAGGTGCTGCGCACGTCGACGCGCCGGTCCGGCCGCGCTCGCCGTGCTGAACGCCCGCCTCGGGCGCTGGTGAGCCGCGCGCCTTAAGCTAGAGCCATGTCGACCGAGCCCACCATCTTCGAGCGCATCGTCGCGCGCGAGATCCCGGCCGACATCGTCTTCGAGAACGACCGGATCATCGCGATCACGGACATCGCGCCGAAGGCCCCGGTGCACCTGCTGGTGTTCCCGAAGGAGGGCCGCCTACCGCGACGTCGGCGAGCTCTCCGCGTCCGACCCGCAGCTGCTCGCCGAGATCGTCGGCACGGCCCGCAACCTGGCCGAGCAGCATGCCAACGGCCAGTTCCGTCTCGTCTTCAACACCGGCGAGGACGCCGGTCAGACCGTATTCCACGTGCACGCCCACGTCCTCGCGGGCGGCACTCTCGAGGAAGGCTCCCTTGGCCAGCGAATAACGACAACTCACCGACGGGTGCCGGCGCAGAGCGCCCGCGCCGAACTCGAGGTGGATGGCGTGGCCATGGTCCGACTCCTCGGCCCGCAGGATCGCCTGCTCACCACGATCGAGCACCAGTTCCCCGAGGTGACCGTGCTCGTGCGCGGCAACCAGGTCACCCTCGAGGGGCCGCCCGAGCCGGTCGCGGCGGCCGAGCGGCTCGTCAGCGAGCTCATCCAGCTGGTGAAGAACGGCGCCGACCTCGGCCCCGTCGATGTGACGAGTTCCGCGCGCATCCTGGAACGCGGGGAGGGAAGCCCGGCCGAGGTGCTCAGCCAGGCGATCCTCACCGGCCGCGGCAGGAGCATCCGGCCGAAGACGCTCGGCCAGAAGGCCTATGTCGACGCGATCGACGAGCACACCATCACCTTCGGAATCGGCCCGGCCGGCACGGGCAAGACCTACCTCGCGATGGCGAAGGCCGTGCAGGCCCTGCAGCGCAAGGAGGTCGAGCGCATCATCCTGACCCGGCCGGCGGTCGAGGCGGGCGAGCGGCTCGGATTCCTGCCCGGAACCCTGACCGACAAGATCGACCCCTACCTGCGCCCGCTCTACGACGCGCTCAACGAGATGATGGATCCCGAACTCGTGCCGAAGCTGCTGGCAGCCGGCACCGTCGAGGTCGCCCCGCTCGCCTACATGCGCGGCCGCACGCTCAACAACGCGTTCGTGGTGCTCGACGAGGCGCAGAACACGACGCCCGAGCAGATGAAGATGTTCCTCACCCGGCTCGGGCTTCGGCACGCGCATGGTCGTCACCGGCGACATCACCCAGATCGACCTGCCGACCGGCACCAGCGGACTGCGGCTCGTCACCCACGTGCTCGACGAGATCGACGACATCCACTTCGCGCCGACTCACGAGCGACGACGTCGTGCGGCACTCGCTGGTCGGGCGCATCGTCGACGCCTACACGAAGTACGACGAGGAGAAGCAGGCCGCGACTTCGAGCGCGAGCGTCAGGATGCCGAGGCCGGCAACCGCGCAGAACGTCGCGGCCATGCCCCGCAGGACCACAAGGCGCCCGGGCCGGAACGCCCGCGCCGGAAGCGCTGACGCGTGTCGATCGAGATCAACAACGAGTCGGGCGCCGAGGCCGACGAGGGCGCGCTGCAGCGGCTCGCGATCTTCGCGCTCGACCACCTGCACGTGCATCCGGACGCCGAGCTCGCGATCCTGCTGGTCGACGAGGCCGCGATGGAGCAGCTGCACGTGCAGTGGATGGACGAGCCGGGTCCGACCGACGTGCTGAGCTTCCCGATGGACGAGCTGCGACCCGGCAGCGAAGACGAGGTCACCCCCGCCGGCCTGCTCGGCGACATCGTGCTCTGCCCGCAGGTCGCGATCGCCCAGGCCGAGACGCGCCGGCCACTCGCCGATGGACGAGATGCTGCTGCTGACCGCCCACGGCATCCTGCACCTGCTCGGCTTCGATCACACCGAGCCGGACGACGAGAAGGAGATGTTCGGCATCCAGCGCGACATCCTGGTCGGCTTCACGCTCGCCGAGCGACGACGGTAGGCGCCCGATGACCGAGGGCGGCACGTTGATCGGCCTGTTCATCGCGGTGGCCGTGCTGCTCGTCGCGTTCGGCGGTCTGCTCGCCGCCGCGGATGCCGCACTCGGGGTGCTGAGCCGCACCGACCTGGTCGACCTCGCGACCGGCAGCCGGGTGCGTCGCTCGCTGCTGGCGATCGCCGCCGATCCGGCGTCGCACATCAACGCCGTCAACTTCCTGCGCGTCACGAGCGAGACCACGGCCGCCGTGCTGGTCACCATCTCGCTCGCGTCCGTCATCGACCAGTGGTGGTGGGTGCTGCTCATCGCGGCGCTGATCATGACCGGCGTCTCGTTCGTGCTCGTCGGATCGAGTCCGCGTTCCGTGGGTCGCGCTCACGCCCGCGGGTCTGATGCTGGTCGCGGCGTTCCCGGTGCACGCGACGCGCGTGCTGCTCGGCCCGCTCGCCGCCGCTCTCGTCGCGATCGGCAACCGGGTCACGCCGGGCCGTCCGCGCACGCAGACGTTCTCGAGCGAGGAGCAGCTGCTCAGCATGGTCGACGAGGCCGCGGAGGCCGACGTGCTCGAGCAGGACGACCGGGAGCTGATCCACTCGATCTTCGAGTGGGGCGAGACGGTGGTGCGCGAGGTGATGATCCCGCGCACCGACATGGTCACGATCGACGACGACCAGGACATCTCGGCCGCGATGAACCAGTTCCTGTCGTCGGGTGTCTCGCGGATGCCGGTGGTCGGCAAGGACGCCGACGAGGTGCTCGGCATCCTGTACCTGCGCGACGTCGCGCGCCTGAGCTTCGAGAAGCCGCTGGCGCGAAGAAGACCGTCGCACGCGATCTGGCCCGCCCGGCCGTCTTCGTGCCGGAGTCGAAGAAGGCCGACGACACCCTGCGGCAGATGCAGCTGCGACTCCAACCACCTCGCGATGGTCGTCGACGAGTACGGCGGCATCGCGGGTCTGGTCACGATGGAGGACCTCATCGAGGAGCTCGTCGGCGACATCTCCGACGAGTACGACCGCGACCTGCCCGACATCGACGACCTCGGCGGCGGGGTGTTCCGGGTCAGCGCCCGGCTGCCGAAGGACGAGCTCGGCGACCTGTTCGGCATCGAGCTCGACGACGACGACGTCGACTCCGCGGGCGGACTGCTGACGAAGGCGGTCGGCCGGCTGCCCGAGGCGGGATCGCGCGCAGTCGTCTCCGGTCTCGTGCTGCGCGCGGAGCGGATCGAGGGGCGCCGCAAGCAGCTGCGCACCCTCATCGTCGAGCGCGATCAGGCTCTTCTCGACGCGCAGGAGGCGTTCGGCACCGAGAAAGCCGACGGCGACGATGAGTGAGCCCGCGTACCGCTCCGGTTTCGTGACGTTCGTCGGCCGTCCGAACGTCGGCAAGTCGACCCTGACGAACGCACTCGTCGGCGAGAAGGTGGCGATCACGTCGTCGAAGCCGCAGACCACGCGGCGTGCGATCCGCGGCATCGTGCACACCGCATCCGGGCAGCTCATCATCGTCGACACGCCGGGAATCCACCGACCGCGCACCCTGCTCGGCGAGCGTCTGAACAGCGTCGTCACCGCCACGCTCGGCGACGTCGACGTGATCGGCTTCTGCCTGCCGGCCGACGAGAAGATCGGGCCGGGCGATCGGTTCATCAACGAGCAGCTGGAGGCGTTCCCGCGGGCGAAGAAGGTCGCGATCGTGACCAAGATCGATGCGGTCTCCAAGCACACGGTCGGCGAGCGCCTGCTGGCGGTGAGCGAGCTGCGCGACTGGGAGGCGATCGTGCCCGTGTCGTCGACCAGCCGCATCCAGTTGGATGTGCTGGCGACGGCTCTGATCGGCATGCTGCCCGCGGGCCCGGCGCTCTATCCCGTCGACGCGGTCACCGACGAGACCCTCGAGGCGCGGATCGGCGAGCTGATCCGCGAGGCCGCGCTCGAGGGGGTCAGCGACGAACTGCCGCACTCGCTCGCCGTCACGATCGACGACATGGTCGAGCGCGACGACAAGGACCTCGTCGAGATCTACGCGAACCTCTGGGTCGAGCGCGACAGCCAGAAGGGCATCGTGATCGGGCGCGGCGGCGAACGGCTCCAGGATGTCGGGGCACGAGCCCGTGCCGCCGATCGAACCGCTGGTCGGCAGGCAGGTGTTCCTGTCGCTGCGGGTCAAGGTCGCGAAAGAATGGCAGCGCGACCCGAAACAGCTGGGCCGTCTCGGATTCTGACCGGAGATCAGCCAAGGAGTCGACATGCGCCGTGCCCTGCCTCTCGGATCGGCGGCCGTCCTCGCCGCGTTGCTGCTCGGCGGTTGCGGTCTGCTGCCCTCGGCGCCGCCGGCGCCGCAGGCGACCGAGAGTCCTCGGCGACACCCCGAGCACGGGTGCGCCCGCTGGCTTCGAGGAGTTCGCCCACTGCGAGGGGGCGCCCGAGGAGCCGTGGGTGTGGGTCGACGGGTTCCCGGCCGAGGAGTTCGTCGCCTCCGGTGCGACCGCGGACTGCGGTGACACCTGGCCTCAGGACGACGGTGACACCTTTGTCAACATCACGTCCTACGAGATGTCGGTCGAGCAGCTCGACGCCTTCGGTGCCGCCCTCGAGGCATCGGGGTACCAGAAGCTGTTCGACGACTTCGTTGCGGGCACGCCCTCGGCGAGGCGTACTACGGCGCGCGCGACTACTACCTGGACGGCATCTCGGACGGGGAGTTCACGCGCCTCGCGATCGAGATCTACCCGGCCACCGAGGAAGCCGTGCTGTGGACGGCGTACATCGACTACCTGTCGCCGGAGACGCGTCAGCTCTAGCTAGGCGGCCCAGGCGGTCGCGACGATGTCGGGCAGCAGGGGCGCCGAGTCGATGTTCGTCATCGAGACGTAGATCCACACGTCGTCGCGGGTGAAGACGTTCTCGATCGTGTCGACCGGGAACTGCGAGTTCGGGCGTCGTCTTGTCGCACCGGGTGCCGCCGAGCGCCTCGGCGCAGGTGAATCCGGACGGCCTCGACCACGGAGAGGTAGGCGGCGCTGTCGGCAGCGGGGGCCGAGTAGTAGATGACGTCGCCGCCGGTGGTGTCGCCGGTGAACCAGGAGCAGGTGAGCAGCTTGCTGGCCGAGGCGGGCGACGGGCGCACCAGATCGCCGGGCTCGCGCTCGTCGACTCCCGAGAACACCTGGTTGAGCGTGATCTGGGACGCGATCGCGTCGCACCCGGCGGGAAGCGAGAACTGGGGGCCGGACGGCTCCTCGCGTCGGGGTCGCCGACTCGCTCGGGTCGGAGCTCGCGCTGGGCGACTCCTCGGGAGGTGTCGACGGCCCGCAGCCGGAGAGCGCCAGTGCGGCGGCCGCCAGAGGGACGAGGATCAGGGCGATGCGGGAAGAACCGGTCATCAGAGACTCCAGCGGTCGGCGGATCGTGGCACCAGGATAGGGGAGCGGGGTCGCGGGGTACATCGCAAGGATGATCCGGCGCGCCGCGCGGAGGATTCCGGGCCCGCACCGGGACAGACGGGCTGCCCTGCACCTAGCGTTGTCGACATGTTCCGCAGGTTGTCGCGTCTCCAATGGGCCGTCGACATCGTGGTGCCGCTGCTGCTCGTGCTGGCGGCGCTCGTCCTGTTCCGGGGTGCGGGGCGCGGACCGGAACTGGTCATCATCGGGATGGGACTGTCCCTGGTCCCGCGGAGGTTCAGCCCGATCCTGGCGCTCGGCGTCGCGTGGGTGGTCTGCCTGACGCAGGTGATGGTCGATATCCCGCCGAACGCGTCCAACCTGGCGGTGCTCGCCATCCTGTATGCGACGGCCGCCTACGGGACACCGGTGGTGCGCTGGATCGGGTTCGCCTCGGCCTTCGTCGGAGCCATCGTCGTCGCGGCGTCGATCGCCCTGCCGATGGTGCTGGACCCCCTCGTCGTCGGCGATCTGTCGAATGTCCTGAACCTGGGCAGTTCTCTCGCCGCCGCCGTGCTGGTGTTCGTTCCCACCCTGGTCGCCTTCCTGCTCTCGTGGACCAGCGGACTGCTGGTCCGCACCTGGTTGCGCGCGCGGGACAGCCGCCGCGCCGCGTTGCAGGCGGAGCAGGAGGTCGCCGCCGAGCAGGAGCGCACCCGGATCGCCCGCGACATGCACGATGTGGTCGCCCATTCGCTCGCCGTGGTGGTGGCGCAGGCGGACGGCGCGCGGTACATCGCGTCGAAGGATCCGACGGCGACCGAGGCCGCGCTGGTCACGATCTCGACCACGGCGCGCGAGGCGCTCTCCGACGTGCGCATTCTCCTCGCCCAGCTGCGGCACTCGCAGGGCGACGGCCCGCAGCGGACCCTCGTCGACCTGGAGCGGCTGTTCGAGCAGCTGCGGGCTGCCGGCCTGACCATCCGCGACGAGGTGAGCGGCGAGCCGCTGCCGCTCGGGCACCGCGCAGCAGCTCGCCGTGTACCGCATCGTGCAGGAGTCGCTCACGAACGCGCTCCGCCACGCCGACGCCGACGAGCCCGTCGTCGTCCACTTCGGCTGGACGCCGCACGGCCTCGAATCTGACCGTCTCGAGCGCGCTCACAGCCTCCGACCGGGCGCACCGGCGCGATCAGGACGCCGGCCACGCCGAGCGGCCACGGCCTCGCCGGCATGACCGAGCGGGCCCTGCTGGTCGGCGGCCACCTGACGGCAGGCGCGGACGCGGGGCACTTCGTCGTCCGCGCCTGGCTGCCCGCGCATCCGGCCCGTCGGACGACGGCGAGACCACGGAGGCCACCGCATGACGATCCGGGTCGCGCTCGTCGACGATCAGGCGCTGTTCCGCACCGGCATCCGGATGCTGGTCGACTCCCAGCCCGACCTCACCTTCGTGGGCGAGGCTGGCAACGGTCGCGACGGGATCGATCTCGCGGAGTCCGCGTACCCCGACGTCGTGCTCATGGACATCCGGATGCCGGTCATGGACGGCATCGAGGCCACCGAGCGCATCGTGGCGGCCGCCGATGCGCGCGGGTCGGCGACTCCACGGGTGATCGTGCTGACGACCTTCGACCTGGACGAGGCGGCGATCCGAGCGATCCGCGGCGGCGCGAGCGGGTTCCTGCTCAAGGACTCCGATCCGGAGTTCCTGCTGGCCGCGATACGCGCGGTGCACGCCGGCACCGCCGTCGTCGCACCGTCCGCGACGCGCGAGCTGTTCCGTCATTTCGACTCCCGTGCCGCGACCGTCGCCGAGCCGGAGGCGTTCGGCGCGCTCACCGCGCGGGAGCGCGAGGTGTTCGTCCTCGCGGCGCAGGGTCTCAGCAACTCGGAGATCGCGAAGGCGGAGTTCCTCAGCGAGGCGACGGTCAAGACCCACATCAGCCGCATCCTGTCGAAGCTGTCGCTGCGCGATCGCGTGCAGCTCGTGGTGTACGCGTTCGAGCACCGGCTGACGGATTGATCCGCAGGCGTCGGTGATCATCCGCCGGATGACCACGACGCGACCCGCGCCCGATCCGCCGCCGTCGTGCCGCTCCGTAGCGTCGAAGACATGCAGATCACCACGATCGACATGGGCCTCGTCGCCCGCGTCCAGAACCTCAGCAAGAGCTACGGCAGCGAGCGCACGCGCGTCGACGCCCTGCGCGACGTCACACTCGGCATCCGCCGCGGCGAGTTCACCGCGATCATGGGTCCGTCGGGCTCGGGCAAGTCGACCCTGATGCACATCATGGCCGGCCTCGACGCCCCGACCGAGCGGCCAGGTGTGGCTCGGCGACTCCGAGATCGGCGGGATGTCGGACGCGCAGCTGACCGTGCTGCGGCGCCGGCGGGTGGGCTTCGTGTTCCAGTCGTACAACCTGGTGCCGACGCTCGACGTCGAGGGCAACCTGCTGCTCCCGTTCGAGCTCGACGGCCGCCGCCCCACCAACCAGGAGCGTGCCTGGATCGACGAGCTCGGAATCCGGTCTCGGCCTCGGCGGACGCCTCAGGCATCGCCCGCACGAGCTGTCCGGCGGGCAGCAGCAGCGCGTCGCGATCGCCCGCGCCCTCGCCACCCGCCCCGAGCTGGTCTTCGCGGACGAGCCCACCGGCAACCTCGACTCCCGCACCGGTCGCGAGGTGCTCGGCCTGCTGCAGAACGCCAGCCGCCAGTACGGCCAGAGCATCGCGATGGTCACGCACGATCCGATCGCGGCGAGCTACGCCGACCGGGTCATCTTCCTCGCCGACGGCACGGTCGTCGAGGACCGCGCCCGCATGGAGGCCGCCGAGATCAGCACGTTCATGCTCGCCATGGAGGTGCCGGCGTGACCGTCGCGTGAAGTCGCCCGCGTCGGTGCGCACGCCCGTGCGCGAGCACGTTCCCAGCGTGCTGGTCGCGGCACTCAGCGCCGCGTTCGGCGTCGGGCTGCTGCAGATCACCGGATTCATGGCGGCAGCGCTCGCCGGCGACGACGTCACCGGCTCGAGCGGCACCGTCGCTGCCCTGCTGTCGATCGTCGCGATCGTGTTCATCGTGATCGCGGTCTACGTGAGCGCGATCATCACGGCGAACACCTTCGCCACCATCGTGGCCGGGCGCGCCCGGTCGATCGCCCTGCTGCGGCTGCTCGGCTCGAGCGCGACGTCGCAGCGCCACGCGATCGCGAGCGAGGGCCTGTTCGTCGGCGTCGTCGGCACGGTGATCGGCGCCGCCGTCGGGACCGGGGTCGCGTTCGTGCTCGGCCGGATCGCGATCGCCACCGGCATCGTCCCCGAGGTCTCGTACGGGTACTGGGATCCGGTGCTGATCCTGCCGGTGGTCGGCGTGATCCTGACCACCTGGATGGCATCGTGGGTCGGCTCGCGCCGCGTGCTCAGCGTGACGCCGTTGCAGGCGCTCGGCGGCTCGGAGGAGCTGAGCCGCGAGGAGGTCGGCGCGGCGTCCGGGACGCAACGCGCTGGCGCTGGTGCTCGTCGATCGCGGGGCTCGGCTTCCTCGTGCTCGGTCTGCTGGTCGGGCCTCGCGAACCCGATCGGCGTGCTGATCGGCCTGGTCGGCGGCATCCTGTCGTTCACCGGCATCGTGTTCGCCGCCGACGTGATCATGCCGCCGGCGCTGCGGCTGGTCGGCCGCGCTGCTCGGGCGCTCCGCACCCGCGCGCCTCGCCGCCGAGAACGCGCTGCGCCACCCGCAGCGCAGTTCGCGCGCGACGATCGGTCTCGTCATCGGGGTGACGCTGCTCATGACGTTCGGGGTGGCGATGGCGACCTGGCAGCAGATCCTCCTCGCCGCGCAGGCCGCCCGCGCGCAGCCCGAGATGTATACCAGGGCGTCGACCAGATGGTCACCGCGATGGTCACGATCTTCTCGATCCTGATCGGCTTCAGCGGCGTCATCGCCGCGGTCGGGCTGGTCAACAACCTGTCGCTCAGCGTGCTGCAGCGCACCCGCGAACTCGGGCTGCTGCGGGCGCTCGGATTCTCGGTGCGGCAGCTGCGGCGCATGATCCTGTCCGAGAGCGCGCAGCTCACCCTGACCGCGGTCGTGCTGGGGATCGCTGCTCGGCGGCTTCTACGGCTGGGCCGGCGCGCAGTCGATGCTCGGCAGCGATCAGCGGGAGCCCGGGACTCGTGTTCCCGGCGATGCCGTGGGTGATCCTCGCCGTCGTGATCGTCGGCGGTGCGGCGCTGACCGCGATCGCGAGCTGGGCGCCGACCCGGCGGGCGACGCGGGTCTCGCCGATCACCGCACTGTCGGTCGAGTAGGCGGTCGCTCAGGCGTCGCGCAGCGCACTGCGGATCGCGACCGTGTCGGGCAGGTAGGTCTCGTCGGCCCAGGCCTGGATCGATCCGTCGTCGTAGACGACCTGCACGAAGAGGTAGCCGTTCTCCTGCCACGCCATGAGGATCTCGAACGGTGCAGACGCGGTGAGCCCGTCCTGGATGCGGGTGAGGTCGGCCTCGGTCGAGTCGCCCGCATTCTCCGGATCGAGCAGAGGATCGATGAACGGCATCGGGTCGTAGAGCGCGAGTGAGATCCCGCCGGTCACGGTGAGTTCCACCCCGTCCCAGCCGCCGAACACCGCGAAGGTGCCGAAGGTCACGTCCCCGGACGTCTCCTCACCGTCGACGGCATCCCAGTCCCAGCCGACGAGCTCGGGCCCCGAGCACTGCGGCGGGTACGACTCCATCACGGCACCGAGGCACAGCTGGGGCGGCGCGTCTCCGGTCTGGATGACGGTGCCCTGACCGACCACCGGACCGGGAGCTGCGATGACCTCGGCCGGCGCAGCGCCCGGCCCGGTCGGGTTCGGGGCATCGCCCGGTCCGGTCGCACACGCGGCCAGCAGAACGAGGGATGCGGTGGCGGCCGCGAGCGCGGGCGCGCGGCGCAGAGGAGAGGTCACGCTTCCAGTATCGGGACCGGCCAGCGAAGCCACCACCCAACGTTCCTCGCGACTCGCGCGTCAGCCCTCTGAGCCCGGCGCGGCGAGCTCGGCGGTCCCGTCGAACACGTCCCCGACGAGCATGTCGTCCGCCTGCGGTCCGACCGCGACGCACGCGTAGTAGTAGACCGCACCTGGATCGGCGGTGGCGTCGAACTCGTCCCAGGCGTCCCCGGTCTGGATGTCGGCCAGGAACCCGAGGCCGTCGAGGTCGGCGCTGGTCGGGAGGGCCTGGAGGAGCAGCTGCTCGCAGAACGCCTGCTCCGTCGCCCGGTCCTCCGGGGTGGTCTGATCGGTCGCCGCGCGCCGGATCACCTCGGGACCGAATGCCTCGAGCCCGTCGAACGAGACCAGCACCTGCGCCGCGTGGGGCTCGTCGCACGCGATCTCGCCGACGTCTCCCGACCAGCATTCGCGGCGATCGGGGGAGAAGCCCGGGAAGCGGAGGAGGGCGAAGTCCGGCCCGGACACCAGGCGTGGCGTGCCGGACCCGTCGTACCAGGCCATCGAGCAGAACGTCGAGAGGTCGTTCCCGACGACGAATCCCTCCCGGGAGGCGAGGGAGACGTCGACCTCGTACGTGCCACCGACCCGCAGCCAGAGATCGGCCGCCGTGTGCCCGTCGACCTCGACACCGGAGATCCCGACCGTGCGCTGCGCCGCCTCGTAGCAGTTGCGGGACGCCCAGGCGCCGTACTCCGCGTTCGAGGGATCGCCCTCGGCCAGGTGGAGGTCGTCCCAGACCCTCCCGAGGTCACCGCCGGCGGCCGCGATGGCATCGGCCATCCCCGGCCACTGGTCGATCGAGGTCACCTCGAAGAGGTGCGGCTCGTCGCAGTCGACGACGGCCGTGCGGTCGGAGTCTGCGCCGGTCATTCCGTCGAGGCAGGACCCGATACCCACCATCGGCGCGTCCTCGACCGGCTCCAGCCAGGTCGCCAGACCGCATCCCGAGAGGACGAGCGCCATCGTGAGCGCGGTCAGGGCCGCCGCCATCCGGCGCATGGATCTCCCTGGGGTCGGGGTCGGACCGCAACAGAGTAGCGCGGTGCTACCCTGGTGCCGTGCGTTCCGGACGGCTCCTTCTTAGCTGCCGCGACGAGGTCTAGTTCAACGGCCTCCCTCGTCGCGGAGTTCGTCGTCGGCTGTTTCCGATCTCTGCTCGTCAGGGACAGTCAAGAGGAAGTTCTAGACCCATGAAGAACACCCAGAAGTCCAGCGGACTGCCGTTCCAGCGCTACCGCAAGTACTCCGAGCAGTTCAGTGTCGACCTGCCCGACCGCACGTGGCCGGACAAGATCATCGATCGGGCACCGATCTGGTGCGCGGTCGACCTTCGCGACGGCAACCAGGCGCTCATCGATCCGATGAGCCCGGAGCGCAAGCGCAAGATGTTCGATCTGCTCGTGAAGATGGGCTACAAGCAGATCGAGGTGGGGTTCCCGTCGGCGAGCCAGACCGACTTCGACTTCGTGCGCATGCTCATCGAAGACGGGCTCATCCCCGACGACGTCACGATCCAGGTGCTCACGCAGTGCCGTGAAGAACTGATCGACCGCACCTTCGAATCGATCGTCGGCGCCAAGCAGGCGATCGTGCACCTCTACAACTCGACCAGCATCCTGCAGCGCGATGTGGTGTTCCGCACCGACAAGCAGGGCATCGTCGACATCGCCCTCCAGGGCGCCCGCTGGGCCAAGGAGCGCGAGCGCAACGTGCCAGGCACGACCGTGTACTACGAGTACTCCCCGGAGAGCTACACGGGCACCGAACTCGAGTTCGCCGTCGACGTCTGCAACCAGGTGCTCGAGATCCTCGAGCCGACGCCGGAGCGCAAGGTCATCATCAACCTCCCGGCGACGGTCGAGATGACAACGCCCAACGTGTACGCCGACTCGATCGAGTGGATGTCGCGGCACCTCGCCCACCGCGAGAACGTGCTCTTGTCGCTCCACCCGCACAACGACCGCGGTACCGCGATCGCCGCCGCTGAACTGGGCTATCAAGCCGGCGCCGACCGCATCGAGGGCTGCCTGTTCGGCAACGGCGAGCGCACCGGCAACGTCGACCTGGTGGCCCTGGGCATCAACCTGTTCACGCAGGGGATCGACCCGCAGATCGACTTCAGCGATCTCGACGAGATCCGCCGCACGGCCGAATACTGCAACCAGCTCAAGGTGCACGAGCGCAGCCCGTGGGCGGGCGATCTGGTCTACACGGCGTTCAGCGGCAGCCATCAGGACGCCATCAAGAAGGGCTTCGAGGCGATGGATGCCGACGCGGCCGAGCAGGGAATCCCTGTTTCCGAGCTGGAATGGGCGGTACCCTATCTTCCGGTCGATCCAAAAGATCTAGGCCGAGGATATGAGGCGGTGGTGCGGGTGAACTCGCAATCCGGCAAAGGCGGCGTGGCGTATCTGCTCAAAGCGGATCACGCTCTCGACCTCCCCAGGCGTCTGCAGATCGAATTCTCCGGAGTCGTGCAGACAAAGACCGATGCCGAGGGGGGTGAAGTCACCAGCGATCAGATCTGGGCGGTGTTCCAGGACGAGTACCTCCCGGCTCCGGCCGATCATCCCGACGACAAGTGGGGCCGCTATGAGCTCCTCTCGACGCGGACGGCCAGCGATCTCGGCGGGTCGGTCAACCTCGATACGCGTCTCCGGGTCGGCGACGACGTCGTCGAAGCCAGCGGGGTCGGCAACGGCCCGGTGGCGGCGTTCCTCGGGATCATGGCCGAACAGGGACACGACATCCGGCTCTACGACTACGTCGAGCACGCGCTCAGCGCATCGGGTGACGCGCTCGCGGCGGCCTACGTCGAGTTGCAGGTCGGAGAGAAGCGCCTCTGGGGCGTGGGGATCGATGGCGACATCTCCACCGCATCCCTCAAGGCAGTGGTCTCCGCCGTCAACCGCGCGATCCGCACCGAGTCGACCGACCGCGAGTTCGCGTCGGTCTGAGTTTCGCGATTTTCCGCAACCAACTGGGCGGATCCGCCCGACGGCTGCGGAAAACCCAGTAGTCAGTCGCTGGGAGTCGGGATGTTGCCGGTGCCCGGGGCGATCGGGCGCGCCTTGCGGGGGCGCAGCGCGACCTGCTCCGGGAGCGTCCACTTGAAGAGCACGGCCAGGACGCGCACCAGGAAGGTCAGCGCGACGCAGATGATCGCCGCGAGCGTGATGTCGGCGCCGAACGCCACCAGCACGACGAGACTCGTCGTTCCGACGAGCGCGGCGACGGCATAGAGCGACCCAACGCTCATCAGCGCGATCGGCACGTTCAGCAACAGGTCGCGCAGGATCGAGCCGCCGACCGCCGAGATCACGCCGACGAAGATCGCGGGGATCTCGGGAACGCCGAGCGCGAGGGCCTTCGTCGTTCCGATCGCTCCGAACAGGCCGATCGTCAGCGCGTCGAGCACGGTGATGAGATGGCGGAGCCGGTGGAAGATCCGCTCGAGCAGCATGCCGACGAGCGCAGAGCCGGTGGCGACGGGCAGGTACCAGTTGCTGACGAGTGCAGCCGGGACCTGTCCGAGAAGCACGTCGCGCATGATGCCGCCGCCGAAGCCGGTCGCGATGCCGATGATCGCGACGCCGAGCAGGTCGAGCCGCCGATCACGGAACTGCGCCGCGAACAGCGCGCCCTGCAGGCTGCCGATGCCGATCGCGAGGAGGTCAGCCCACAGCGGGATCGAGAAGAGCGCGGCGGTCACGCCTCATTCGTAGCACGGCGACGACCAGGAGTACGGGCGGCACCCAGGCGGCGAGCCCGGTGCTCATGACCAGGAAGGCCGCTTCGCTCGCGGTCGCGTGCTCCAGATGATGCAGGTGGAACACGAAATGCGGGATGCCGAACGCGGTCACCGCGAGAAGCGCCGGGATGACGAGCACCGTGCGCGGGATGATCGCCGCGCACGCCAGCACGATCCCGATGCCGAGGGTCGCGCCGCCGAAGTCGCGGGCGTAGTGCTCCGCGAACGGCGGAGTGAGGTCCACTGTCGGGAAGTCCGTGTAGAAGCTCTCCGGCCAGAACTGGTTCCACACGCCGATAACCAGTTCCACCGCAGCGAGGAGGGCGAGGCCGATGCGCAGCACGACGGTCATTCCCCGGCCTCCAGGTACTCGGCGTAGGTGACCTTCCCGGCGCCTGGCAGGCCCGACATGTGGTGGCCGGCGCGGAACGCGGCCATGATCCTGCCCGGCAGGTGCAGGGTCCAGATCGGTCGCCGGATGCCGCGCTTCTTCTGCCATGACTCGGCGTACTCGCGAAAGGTGAGCTGCTCGGGTCCGCCGAGGTCCGCGACACGGCCCGACGGACCCGCCTCGACGAGCTCGGCGAGACGTTCCGCGACGTCGGGCATGTGGATGGTCTGCACCGACACCGGGAGCCCCAGCGTGACCGGCAGTCGGCGCTGGGCGTCGAGCACCTCGGTCACGAACCCGTGGAACTGGGTGACGCGGATGATCGTGAACGGCACGTCCGATTGCCTCGATCGCCCGCTCGCTGGCGACCTTGTCGCGGTAGTACGGGAACGGGATGCGGTCGACACCCACGATCGAGATGAAGATCAGGTGGGCGGTCGGCGAGGTCACGCTCATGGCATCCAGGAGCCGTCGCGTCTGCCCGATGTCCTTCGAGCGCGAGGTGGCCAGGTGCACGACGGTGTCGACGCCGTCCAGCGCCGCGGCCAGTCCGTCGCCGGTGGCGAGATCGGCGATGACATGCCCGTCGCCGGGCCGGCGGCTCAGGATGCGGTGGTCGAGCGAGCGGGAACGCAGCGTTTCGGCGACATGGCGGCCGAGCCGTCCGGTGCCGCCGGTGAGGAGGATGGTCATGTCAGCTATGACCGGACGGGACGGTCAGATGTGACAACTTCGCCGGATTCAGCACGTTGAACCACCGCGTGACTGCCGCCTGGGCCGAACTCGACCGTCCACGCTGCCATCAGCTCTCCGTCCCGGATCCCGACGAATCCGACGCCGCCGTTGAGCTCGACCGGCACGGCCTCGATGTCGGTCGCGTACTTCTCGAGGATTCCGAGCAGGAACTGGGCGACCCGCGCCCGGCCGACCACCGGCTTCCGAGCGGCGAGGACGACGCCGCCGCCGTCCGAGAGGGCGACGACGTCATCGGCGAGTACCGCCTCCAGGGCTTCGAGATCGCCGTGCTGGGCAGCCGCGACGAAGGCCGCGAGCAGTCGCTGCCGTTCGGCGGGCTCGACTTCGGACGTGCGCTCACGGTCGAGATGCGCCCGGGCACGGGTGGCCAGCTGCCGCGCGTTGGCCTCCGACGATCTCCAGCACCTCGGCGATCTGACGGTACGGGTAGTCGAATGCCTCGTGCAGCACGAACGCGGCACGTTCGGCCGGCGTCAGACGCTCGAGCAGCAGCAGCACGGCGAGCGACATCGCCTCGGCGCGTTCGGCGCCGAGCGTCGGGTCGTCGGTGGTCGCCACAGGCTCGGGCAGCCACGGACCGACGTAGACCTCGCGCCGGGCGCGGGCCGACTCCAGCTCGTTGATCGCGAGCCGGGTCACCGTCGTCGCGAGGAATGCGGCGGGCTCCCGCACCGCGGCGCGGTCGGCGCCCTGCCAGCGCACCCAGGCATCCTGGACAACGTCGTCGGCCTCGGTGGCGGATCCGAGCATGCGATACGCGATGCCGAAGAGCCGCGGCCGGACGGCCTGAAACGTCTCGAGGGTCGTCGCGTCGTTCACAGCCGCTCGAACAGCTCCGGGTACTCGAGCACCACGCCGTCGTCGTCGACGGTCAGGTCGGCGGTGAAGTCGCTGTCGAGGGAGTCGTACCGGTAGCTGTCCGGACCGAGGCGGGTGTAGCGCTGGGCGTCGACCGTGACCTCGAGGTCGGGGAACGCGACATAGGCGACGGCGAGATCGGTCTCGTCGTCGATCTGCAGGCCCAGCCGGCGGATGGGCAACGTGTTCGTGAACGGGGTCGCGGCCAGGTCGATGTCGATGCACTCGTCGAGGTCGCTGCGCCATTCGCCGTCGACGGTCCACTCGCCCTTGCCGTCGGATTCGATCGTGAGGGCGCGCTCGCCCGCCGCGGCCTCGATGCGGATGGACCGGAAGGTCCAGTCGAGCTCGCAGACCAGCTCGTAGCTGTAGCGGCCGCGCTCGGAGTCGATGACGCTGGTGGCACGGATCTGCTGACCGGTCTCGACGTGGAGCCGTTCGAGACTTTCGAACTCGAGGCCGCGGAACACGTAGTCGGTCACGCCGCCAGTTTGACAGACAGGCACGGAAGAATAGGACGGTGCCCACCTACCGTGACGAAGCAGTCGTGCTGCGCACCCACAAGCTGGGTGAGGCCGACCGCATCGTCACGCTGCTGAGCCGCAACCACGGCAAGATCCGCGCGGTGGCCAAGGGCGTCCGGCGAACCGGCTCGCGATTCGGCGCCCGGCTCGAGCCGTTCATGGTGATCGACGGGCAGTTCTACATCGGCCGCACGCTCGACATCGTGCAGCAGGCCGAGTCGGCCGGCTCGTACGGTGCCGACATCGTCGACGACTACCCGCGCTACACGGCCGCGAACGCCATGGTCGAGGCGGCCGATCGGCTCACCGAGCACGAGGCCGGCCTGCAGCACTACCTGCTGCTCGTCGGCGCGTTGCGTTCGCTCTCGAAGGCCGAGCACCCGCCGGGCCTGACCCTCGATTCGTACCTGTTGCGGGCGCTGTCGATCGCCGGATGGGCGCCCAGCTTCGTCGATTGCGCGGTCACCGGGGCGCCCGGCCCGCACTCGTCCTTCGTACCGCAGCTCGGCGGCGTGGTGTCGGATGCGGTGGCGCCCCCCGGCGCGGTCCGACTCGATGCCGCGACCCTGTCGCTGCTCGGCGCGCTGCTCTCCGGCGACTGGCCGGCCGCCGAGGACAGCGACCAGCGCACCCAGGATCAGTCGTCCGGGGTCGTCGCGGCGTACACCCAGTTCCATCTCGAGCGCGGGCTGCGTTCGCTCGAGCACCAGGACCGGGTAGCGAGGCCGGTCGCATGAGCCGAGAGCCTGTAGGTCGCCCGCAGGGCGAGGGCGAGGGAAGTGCAGCACCAGGTCTTCGACGCCCGGTGGCGAAGACCCACAAGGATGCGGTCGACTTCAAGCCGATCGACTGGACCGGCCTCTACCCGCCCGAGCTGCCCGCGGCCGCCGTCCCCGAGCACGTCGCGATCGTCATGGACGGCAACGGGCGTTGGGCGAACGGCAAGGGTCTCACCCGGATCGAAGGCCACAAGGCCGGCGAGTCGGCGCTGCTCGATGTGGTGGCCGGCGCCATCCAGATCGGTGTGAAGCACCTCAGCGTGTACGCGTTCTCGACCGAGAACTGGAAGCGCAGCCCCGACGAGGTGCGCTTCCTCATGGGATTCAACCGCGACGTCCTGCATCGCCGCCGCGATCAGCTGAACGACTGGGGCGTGCGGGTGCGCTGGGCCGGGCGCAAGCCGCGGCTGTGGCGGTCGGTCATCGACGAGCTGCAGTTCGCCGAGCGGCTCACCGCGGAACAACTCGACGCTCACGCTGACGATGTGCGTGAACTACGGCGGCCGCACCGAGATCCAGGATGCTGTCCGCGGCATCGCCGACGAGGTCGCCGCCGGCAGGCTGAAGCCGTCCGGCATCACGGAGAAGACCATCCAGCGGCACCTGTACACGCACGAGCTGCCGGACGTCGACCTGTTCGTCCGGTCGTCGGGGGAGCAGCGCACGTCGAACTTCATGCTCTGGCAGTCGGCCTACGCCGAGATGGTCTTCCTCGACACGCTGTGGCCCGACTTCTCGCGGGTGCAGCTCTGGGAGGCCGTCGAGCTGTACGCCCGCCGCACGCGGCGCTTCGGCGGCGCGATCGACGCTCCCAGCGTCTGACACTCGGGCCGCGGTCGAGCGCCTCAGACGTGCGCAGACCCCAGTCGCGTCCGTCGAGCTGCGTGATCTCGCGCAGCACCGTCGCGATGGCCGGTACCCGCCGCGACCCCGGCAGCGACACGACCCGGATGCTGCGGTCGCTCGACGGCGACGTCGCGCGGATCGTCGCGCCCGGCGGCACGACGGCGGTGGCGAGCGCGAGCCGGGGGAGGAGCGCGACCCCGAGATCCGACGCCGACCAGGTTGAGCACGGCGACCGCGTTGTCGGTCTCGAAATCGATGCGCGGCTCGACGCCGACCGACTCGCAGGCGGCGAGCAGGTGGCCGCGGCAGACGGGGCATCCGGCGACCCAGCTGGCGTCGGCGAGTGCGGCGAGATCGACCGGGTCGTCGCGGCGAGCGGATGCGAGGAGGGCAGCGCGAGCACGACCGGTTCGGTGAACAGCGGCACGGTGTCGAAGGTGCCCTCGTTCTCGCGGTGCGGGTCGGCGCGATCGCCGGGGAACGCGGAGGTGATGGCGAGGTCGACGAGTCCGTCGCGCAGCAAGTCCGAGCGCCTCGGGCTCCTCGGATTCGAGGTAGGTCACGGTGATGCCGGGGTGCGAGTCGCGCATGCGTCGCAGCAGGCGCGGCACGAGGGTCGACGACGCCGACGGGAAGGCCGCGAGGCGCACGGTGCCGGTGCGCAGCCCGACCAGGTCGGCGAGCTCGCCGTTCGCCGCATCCATGGCGGACGAGATCGCGATCGCGTGGCGCGCGAGCACCTGTCCCGGCTCGGTGAGACGCACGCCGCGGCCCGCCCGCACGAGCAGCGGGAACACCGAGCCGCGCTTCGGCACGTCGCAGGTGCTGGCTGATCGCGGGTTGGCTGTAGCCCAGCGCGCGTGCCGCACCGCTGATGGTGCCGTGTTCGGCGATCGCTCGCACGATGCGCACCGAGTGGAGGTCGAGTTCGCTCATTCCATAACGATAGGTGATGAATGACATCCGACTCATGTGCTTGTGGCATGAATAGAACGGTCGCACCCTGGAGGGGTGACCAGTGCTGCTCTCACCGAAGCCATCGACCAGTTCACCGGCGTCCGCGGATACCTCGCCGCCGCATCCATCGGACTGCCGCCCAAAGCGCGCCGTCGCCGCCATGCGCGCCGACCTCGACGCCTGGGAAGCCGCCGACCGCGACCCCATGGGGTACGACGACACCGTGACAACGCTCGCGCGCCACTACGCGCGACTCGTGAAGGTGCCGGTCGATCGCAGGTCGCGTATCGCGATCGCAGACCTCGACGATCGCGTCGGTCGTCGCCGCCGCCGCTCCCGACGGGCGCCGAGGTCGTCTGCGTCGAGGGTGACTTCACCTCGATCGTGTTCCCGTTCATGCAGTCGCGCGGTCTCACCGTGCGCAGCGTTCCTCTCGAGGCGCTCGCGGAATCGCTCACCGACGAGACCTGGCTCGGTCGCGTTCTCGTTCGTGCAGTCCGCCAACGGCAAGGTCGCCGATGTCGCCGCCGTCCTCGAGGCGGCCGCGGCGCCACGACGTGCTCACCTTCTGCGACACGCACGCAGGCGGCCGGCGTGCACCCGATCGACGCGCGCGTCTTCGACATCACCGCGTGCCACACCTACAAGTGGTTGTGCTCGCCGCGCGGCGTCGCGTTTCATGACCCTCAACGAGCGCGCCGACGCTCTGCTCACTCCCGATCCAGGCGGGCTGGTACGCGGGCGGCGACGGCGTCTGGCAGAGCATCTACGGCCCGACGATGAACCTCGCCGCCGACGCGCGGCGCTTCGACGTGTCGCCGGCCTGGCAGGCCTGGATCGGCGCCGAGCAGGCGATCGAGCTCTTCGCGGGGCTCGACATCGCCGAGGTGTGGGAGCGCACCAGCTCGCTCGGCGACGCGCTCTGCGACGGCCTCGGCATCCCGCAGCAGCATCAGGCGATCGTCACGTGGCCCGACGAGATCGGGCGGCGACGTGAAGAAGCTGGTCGACAGCGGGCATCAAGGTCTCGGGTCGTGCCGGGCGCCTGCGTGCGTCGTTCCACCTCTGGAACGACGAGAGCGACGTGGATGCGGTGCTGACGACCCTGCGCTAGCGCCGATAGGCTCGACGCGTCTTCGACGGCATCCCTCGACCGTGCAGCCAGCGCGGCTGACCCTGGAGTCCCTTCGTGGCAACGCCCAATCCGCTCGACTCGATCATCTCGCTCGCCAAGCGCCGCGGATTCGTCTACCAGGCGGGTGAGATCTACGGCGGCTCGCGCTCGGCGTGGGACTACGGGCCGCTCGGCACCGCGCTGAAGGAGAACATCAAGCGCGAGTGGTGGAAGTTCATGGTGCAGAGCCGTGACGACATCGTCGGCATCGACTCGTCGGTCATCCTGCCCCGCCAGGTCTGGGAGGCATCCGGCCACGTCGAGGTGTTCTCCGACCCGCTCGTCGAGTCGCTGCACACCCACAAGCGCTACCGCGCCGACCACCTGCTCGAGGCGTACGAGGCCAAGCACGGCCGGCCGCCGGCCAACGGACTCGCCGACATCAACGACCCCGACACCGGGCAGCCCGGCGCGTGGACCGAGCCGCGCAACTTCTCCGGCCTGCTGAAGACCTTCCTCGGACCGGTCGACGAC
Organism: uncultured Actinomycetota bacterium; assembly: GCA_963730045.1. Lineage (GTDB taxonomy): Bacteria > Actinomycetota > Actinomycetes > Actinomycetales > Microbacteriaceae > JBDSKH01. The sequence continues at coordinate 844,079 of CAVSPQ010000006.1, forward strand.
GAAGAGGGCATGGCCTACCTGCGCCCCGAGACCGCGCAGGGCATCTTCGTGAACTTCGCCAACGTGCTCTCGTCGGCGCGCATGAAGCCGCCGTTCGGCATCGCCCAGGTCGGCAAGAGCTTCCGCAACGAGATCACGCCGGGCAACTTCATCTTCCGCACTCGCGAGTTCGAGCAGATGGAGATGGAGTTCTTCGTCGAGCCAGGCACCGACGAGACCTGGTTCGAGTACTGGATCGACGCCTGCGAGGCGTGGTACCTCGGGCTCGGCCTCACGCCCGAGAATCTGCGGCGCTACGAACACCCGAAAGAGAAGCTCTCGCACTACTCGAAGAAGACGGTCGATCTGGAGTACCGCTTCCGGTTCGCCGGCAGCGAGTGGGGCGAGCTCATGGGCGTCGCGAACCGCACCGACTTCGACCTGAAGACGCACTCCGAGAAGTCGGGCGTCGACCTGTCGTACTTCGACCAGACCAAGAACGAGCGCTGGATTCCGTACGTGATCGAGCCGGCGTTCGGGCTGACGCGCGCGCTGATGGCCTTCCTGGTCGACGCCTACGCCGAAGACGAGGCGCCCAACACCAAGGGCGGCGTCGACAAGCGCACCGTGCTCCGCCTCGACCGGCGGCTGGCACCGGTGAAGGTCGCCGTGCTCCCGCTCTCGCGCAACGAGCAGCTGTCGCCCGTCGCGAAGGAGGTCGCCGATTCGCTCCGTCAGAACTGGATGATCGAGTTCGACGACGCGGGCGCGATCGGCCGCCGCTACCGGCGCCAGGACGAGATCGGCACGCCGTTCGCGGTCACGGTCGACTTCGAGACCCTCGACGACAAGGCCGTGACGGTGCGGGAGCGCGACACCATGTCGCAGGAGCGGGTCTCGCTCGACCGGCTCACCGGATACCTGGCCGAGCGGCTGCTGGGAGCATGAGCGAGCCGGTCCCGTACCACCGGCTGCTGCGCGCCCTGCCGGGGTACCGCTGGTGGAAACCGCTCCTGGCGCTCGTTCTGGCTCTCGTGTTCCTGGTCATCGGCTCGGTGGCCGTCGCGGTCATCGGCCTCGTCATCGGGATCGCGACCGGCGAGATCGGCACGGGATCCGTCGCCGAGATCCAGTCGGGCATCGAGGGTATCGCGGTCTTGGATGCCGCCTCCCCCCTGCGGCTCTTCGTCGCGCTGGCGAGCCTCGCGATCCTGCTGCCGTGCGTGCAGCTCGCGTTGCTGTGCGTCGGGCTGCGCCCCATCTCCGTGCGGCACTCTGTCGCGTTCCGGGTGCGGTGGGGCTGGATGCTGTTCTCCGTCCTCCCGGCGCTCGCGATCATCGCGCTCACCTTCGGAATCTCGTACGTCGGCTTCCCGCTGATCGACGGCGAGTGGCTCGGCGTGCCGACCACCGACCTCGCGCTGTACGTGATCTGCGCGGTGTTCATCGTGCTGCTGACGCCGCTGCAGGCCGCCGCAGAGGAGTACGTGTTCCGCGGGCTGCTGGCGCAGGCGATCGGAGCGTGGATCCGCTACGTGCCGTTCGCGATCGTGATCCCCACGATCCTGTTCGCGTCGCTGCACATCTACGACATCTGGGGGCTGCTCGACGTCTTCGTGTTCGGCATCGCCGCCTCGCTCGTGGTCTGGCGCACGGGCGGCCTTGAGTCGGCGATCGCGATGCACAGCGTCAACAATGTCGCGATCTTCCTGCTTCTGGCGTCGGGGTCGCTCGGCACGACCGTCAATGAGGCGACGGCAGGTTCGCCGGTCAGCCTGGGCATCTCGATCGTCACGATGACGCTCTGGGTGCTCTGGATGTCATGGCTGGCTCGTCGGCGCGGTATTGCGCGTCTCGGTGCCTGGGCTCCGCCCGCGCTGCACCCCGCGTCTCCCGTGCAAAACCTCGGAACTCCTGCCATCTGAGTGGCGCTCGCGCTCGGTTTCTTCCGCGATGGGCGTCCAGTGATCCGAGGTTCCTCCCCAGGTTCCGGCAAGATCCGTCACGCTCAGGATGACGAACCGGGTGCCCGCCGCCGTGAGCCCACAGCGACCATGGTCCGATGGATCCGGAAGCATTCGTTCGATCGCGCGGTGGCTTCGCGCGGGTCCGTGATCTCCAGGCCGCCGGACTCAGCCGCAATCTGTTGACGGAACTCGTCGCTGACGATGTCCTCCGCAGGCCGCGCAACGGCTGGTATTCGACGCGCGACGCCAGCGACCCCGCGTATCGGGCCGTCGCGTTGGGCGGACGTTTGACGGGCGTATCGGCGTTCGCCGAGTGGAATGCGTGGCTTCCGGAGAAGCCTCGCATCCTGCATGTGGCGGTGAAGGGGAAGGCCTCCGCCGTGCGCCGTGTGCACGGTGTCGCCCTTCATTGGCACGATGAGCGCCTCTCCGGCACCGCGTGGTCTGTCGGACTGGAGGATGCCTTACTCCGTGTCGCCCTGGATGAGCCGCTCGAGACGGCAGTGTGCGTCTTCGACTGGGCGTGGCGGAGTGGACGTCTCGACAGAGTCGGATTCGAGTCGGTGCTCGCTCAACTGCCGCGCGGCATGCAGTGCCTCCGAGAATGGGTGGACCCGAATTCGCAGAGTGTGCTCGAGAGCGTCGCTCGCGTGCGATGCCTTCGGAAGGGGTGGCGAGTGCGGAGCCAAGTGCCCGTGGCGGGGACGCAGGCCATCGACCTGGTCATCGAAGACACCGTGGCGCTCGAGCTCGACGGACGGCGGTTTCACGAGTCGACGTTCACGGCCGACCGTCGCAAAGACCTTGCAATCGCGATCGAAGGCAGACACTCGCTCCGGGTGGATTCGGGCTTGCTATTCGGCAGCTGGCCATCCATCGAGAGAGCGATCGAGCGGATCCTCGCCACCAGAGGACGGCGGCAAAACTTCGGAACTCCGCTGAGTTCTCCCAGCGGAACACGCGTTCGACGCCGTCCGGCACCCCGGTCTTCCGTTGTTCCTCCCGGCGGGTCATGGGAGCAATTCGGGGTGTCCGGTGCACGCGAGGCCCCGAGGTTCGCTAACGTTCTCGAACACGTGCGATTCGCGAAGGAGCCCGCCGGATGACGGACGCCAGCCATACCCCGCTGCAGATCCTGGGAGACCCGGATGCGGCACCCGCCGACGGAGATGTCGGCGAACTCCCCGAGCACCATGAGCACGCACTCATGAACCGGCGACTCGACGAGGACCTGGTCTGAGCCCCGGCGTCACATCGGGTCGCTGATATCGGCGACGTCGGCGCCGAGCCCCGCGATCAGCTGGTCCGCGTCGACGAACACCGAGAGCCCGTGCTCCCCGGCGCCCATCGAGACCCGGCGGCCGACGAGCGTCTCGTCGACGTAGACGGGCCATGCCGTCGTCGACCCGAGGGGCGTGATCGTGCCGCGCTCGTATCCGGTCGCCTCGAGCGCGAGGGATGCCTCTGGCAGCTGCAGCTTGTTGACCCCGACCACGGTGCGCAGCTTCGCCCACGAGATCTGCCGGTCACCCGGCACCTCGGCGAAGAGGAACGTGCCGTCGTGCCGCTTCACCACGAGCGACTTGACGATGTCGGCGGGGGTGATCCCCAGGATCTCGGCCGCCTCCTCGAGGGATCGCGCGGTGGTGCGCTCGACGAATTCGACGTCGATGCCGCGGGTCGCCGCATCCGCCGCGACGCGGTCGCGTCCTCGGTGGGAATCGTCCATCACGCGACCCAGGTCTCGTGCGCGACGTCGTGCTCGGTGAGCCAGCGCGACTCCCCGTAGGTGACGATGGCGACCTCTGCCGCGTCCCAGGCGAGGGGGATCCCCGCCACATCGGTGCCGAAGGCGATCGCGAGGGCGTCCAGCCCGGCGCCCTGCACGGTGATCGTGTACTCGTAGTCGTCCCGGCCGACGTGCTCGCCGCCGCCGAGGTGCAGACCGTAGATGACGAACGTCCCCTCGGGGGTGAGGCGGGCGCTGACGCTCAGCCCCGGGATCCCGAATCGGTCCTCCGTCATGCCGCCGACGCTCCTCTCTGGGACAATCGAGTGTGTCCACGCTATCCACTGCGGCTGCGCCGCTGCGTATCGGCTCGCTCGAGCTGAGCGTGCCGGTCGTGCTGGCGCCCATGGCGGGGATCACGAACACGGCGTTCCGGCGGCTCTGCCGCGAGTACGGCGCTGGGCTGTACGTCTCCGAGATGATCACCAGCCGGGCGCTCGTCGAGCGCACGCCCGAGAGCATGCGTCTGATCACGCACCACGAGTCGGAGACGCCGCGCAGCATCCAGCTCTATGGGGTCGACCCGAAGACGGTCGCCGAGGCGGTCACGATGCTCGTCGCCGAGGATCGCGCCGACCACATCGACCTCAACTTCGGCTGCCCGGTTCCCAAGGTCACCCGCAAGGGCGGGGGAGCGGCGCTGCCCGTGGAAGCTCGGGCTGTTCCGCGAGATCGTCGAGCGGGCGGCGCGTGCCGCGGGCGACATCCCGCTGACGGTCAAGATGCGCAAGGGCATCGACGCCGACCACCTCACCTACCTCGAGGCGGGCCGAGCCGCCGAGGGCGCGGGAGTCGCATCCATCGCCCTGCACGCGCGCACCGCCGCCGAGTTCTACTCCGGCACCGCCGACTGGTCGGCGATCGCGAAGCTGAAGGAGGCCGTGACGAGCGTTCCGGTGCTCGGCAACGGCGACATCTGGAGCGCCGACGACGCGCTGCGCATGGTCGCCGAGACCGGATGCGACGGCGTCGTCGTCGGTCGCGGCTGCCTCGGCAGGCCGTGGCTGTTCGGCGACCTGGCCGCCGCATTCAACGGCGAGGTCGCGAAGGCGGAGCCGAGCCTGGGCGAGGTCGCCCGCGCCTTCCAGCGTCATGCCGAGCTGCTCGTCGAGTTCTTCGGCGAGGAGGACCGCGCGTGCCGCGACATCCGCAAGCACGTCGCCTGGTACTTCAAGGGCTACGCGGTCGGCGGCGAGCTGCGGGCCGCGCTCGCGACGAGCGGCAGCCTCGCCGAGATCGACGACCTGCTCGCCCAGCTCGACGGCGACCAGCCGTACCCCGGCGCCGACGCCGAGGGCCAGCGCGGCCGCGCCGGCACGCCGAAGGTGCCGAGCCTGCCCGACCGCTGGCTCGACAGCCGCGAGCTGCAGGAGACCCACCGCGCCGACCTCACCGAGGCCGAGCTGGACACCAGTGGCGGTTAGGACGCCGCCGCCGGCAGTGCGCGGCGGCGCGTCGGCGGCGTGCTGCTGCCCGGGTACGACGAGACCGACGCCGAACGCTGGCTGCCCGAGCCGCACTCGAACCGCCGCAGCGACTTCGCCCGCGACCGCGGCCGGGTGCTGCACTCGAGCGCGCTGCGCCGGCTCGCCGTCGAAGACGCAGGTGCTGAGCCCGACGGCCGGCCTCGACTTCGCGCGCAATCGCCTGACGCACTCGCTCGAGGTGGCGCAGGTCGGCCGCGAGCTCGCCGTCAACCTGGGGCTCGATCCGGATGTCGTCGACACCGCCTGCCTCGCTCACGACCTCGGGCACCCGCCGTTCGGTCACAACGGCGAGCGCGCGCTCGCCGCCTGGGCGCACGACATCGGCGGCTTCGAGGGCAACGCGCAGACCCTCCGCCTGCTCACGCGCCTGGAGCCGAAGGTGTTCGGCCCGATGTCGACGGCGCTCCGGTCGCAGCTACGGGCTCAACCTCACGCGCGCCAGCCTCGACGCGAGCTGCAAGTACCCGTGGCCGGCCCAGCACGGCGTCGCAGACCCGAGCGGCCGCAGCAAGTTCGGCTTCTACGCCGACGACCAGGATGCCTTCGACTGGATGCGGGACGGCGCGCCCGACGGGGTGCGCTGCATCGAAGCGCAGGTCATGGACCTCAGCGACGACATCGCCTACTCGGTGCACGACTTCGAGGACGCGATCGTCAGCGGCTACCTCGACGTGCCGGCGCTGAGCGCGCGGGCGGATCACGACGACCTCGTCGACAGCATGTTCGAGTGGATCGGCGGCGAGATCGACCACGACGGCCTCATCGCCGCCTTCGACCGCCTCGACAATCTCGCCTACTGGATCGACTCGTGGGACGGCTCGCGCCGCGACCTCGCCCGCCTCAAGAACCTGACGTCGCCAGCTGATCGGCCGGTTCGCGGGCGAGTCGGTGCGCGCCACGCGCGCGGCGCACCCCGAGGGGCACGCTCGCCCGCTTCGCCGCCGATGTCGTGGTGCCGCCCGAGACCCGCGCCGAGATCGCCGTGCTCAAGGGCATCGTCGCGGCGAACGTGATGTCCACCAACTCGCGCAAGCCGATCTACACGCGGCAGCGCGGCATCCTGACCGAGCTCGCGGACGCGCTCTGGGCGCATCCCGAGAACCTCGACCAGGGTTTCGCCGAGGACTGGGCGGCCGCCGCCGACGACGCCGCCCGCAAGCGGGTCGTCGTCGATCAGGTGGCGTCGCTGACCGACGTCTCGGCGATGGCGTGGGTCGAGCGGCTCACCTGACGCGCCAGCCCGGCGACGGCTGTCGCACCTAGAATCGGGTCATGCCCGGCCTCATTCGCAGAAGCGACATCGACGAGGTCCGGTCCCGCATCAACCTCGCCGACGTCGTCGGCGACTACGTCACGCTCAAGAGCGCGGGGGTCGGCTCGCTCAAGGGACTCTGCCCGTTCCACGAGGAGCGCAGCCCGAGCTTCCACGTGCGGCCCGCAGGTCGGCTTCTACCACTGCTTCGGCTGCGGCGAGGGCGGCGACGTCTTCACGTTCCTGCAGAAGATGGATCACGTCACGTTCCAGGAGGCCGTCGAGCGGATGGCGGCGCGCATCGGCTTCGAGCTGCACTACGAGGACGGCGGACAGGCCAGCGACCACGGCAACCGCGCCCGCCTGCTCGCGGCGAACGCCGCCGCCGAGGCGTTCTTCCGCGAGCAGCTGGCGACCCCGGAGGCGCAGATCGGCCGCGACTTCCTCGGGCAGCGCGGGTTCGACCAGGCCGCCGCCGACCAGTTCGGCGTCGGCTTCGCGCCCAAGTCGTTCAGCGCGCTCGGCGATGCGCTCAAGGCGCAGGGTTTCACCGAGCTCGAGCTGACCACGGCGGGGCTGCTGAGCACCGGCGACCGCGGCAACAACTACGACCGGTTCCGCGGCCGGCTGATCTGGCCGATCCGCGACATCACCGGCCAGACCGTCGGGTTCGGCGCCCGCAAGCTGCTCGACGACGAGCAGGACAAGGGGCCGAAGTACCTCAACACCCCCGAGACGCCGATCTACCACAAGAGCCAGGTGCTCTACGGGCTCGACCTCGCCCGGCGCGACATCGCCAAGAACAAGCAGGTCGTGGTCGTCGAGGGCTACACGGATGTGATGGCCTGCCACCTCGCGGGCGTCGCGACCGCGGTCGCCACCTGCGGCACGAGCTTCGGCGTCGACCACATCAAGGTCATCCGCCGCGTGCTCGGCGACGTCGACAACGCGGACACCTCGGGCCTCGGCGAGGTCGTCTTCACCTTCGACCCGGATGAGGCGGGCCAGAAGGCCGCCAGCCGCGCCTTCGCCGAGGAGCAGCGGTTCGCCGCCCAGACGTTCGTCGCGGTCGGGCCGGACGGCCTCGACCCGTGCGACCTGCGGCTGGAGCGCGGCGACGACGCGGTGCGCGCGCTCATCACGGCGCGCAAGCCGATGTTCGAGTTCATGATCCGGCGCCGGCTCGCGGGGCACGACCTCGAGACGGTCGAGGGCCGGGTGGCGGCGCTGCGGGCGTCCGCGCCCGTCGTGGCCGGCATCCGGGATCGCGCGCTCGGCGTCGGCTACATCCGCAACCTCGCGGGGTGGCTGGGCATGGACCCCGTCGAGGTCAAGGCCGCGGTGAACCGGGCGGCCTTCGCTGCCCCTCAGGGAAAAGCCCCGGTCGAGGAGCCACCCGCGGGCGACGAGCAAGCCGCCGCCGAACGCATGACCGCGCTCACCGATCTGCCGACCGACCCCATCACGCGCAGCGAACGCGACGCGCTGATGGCGCTGATCCAGCATCCCGAGGCCGTTGGACGCACCCTGACCGAGCGCGTCCTGGCGGCGCGGTTCACCAACCCGACCCTCGCGGTCGTCCGCGACGGTGTGGCGGCGAGCCTCGACGACTTCGAGTCGTCCGGCTGGATCGACCGGGTCAGCCGCGAGGTGCCGGAGGCGTTCCGGTCGCTGGTCTCGCAGCTCGCCGTGGCGCCGATCCTGTCGCGCTCCGACCGCCTGATCGAGTACTGCGAGCAGGTGGTCGCCGACCTCGTCGACCGCGACATCCTGCGCGAGAAGGCCGAGCTCGTGGGCGCCATGCAGCGCGCCAGCGCGGACGGCGACACCGCCCGCTGGAGCGAGCTCAGCCGCCGCTCGGTCGCTCTCGAGACCGAGCGTCGCCAGCTGCGCAAGGAATGAGCGCTCGCGCACACGATGCGGTGTCGAAGCGCGCTCAAACGCAACATTCCCCCATGTGACGTTCCGAAAACGTAAACATTCGGACGGGTGAGACCCCCCGAGTGGAGGACATCCGCGTGCTGTGTTAGACCTGTCTACTAACGCCGCGCGGCTCTACGAGCGCGCGCGAGCATTTCTCTTGCACACAACAGGAAGAGGTAACACGGAATGAATTCCGTTTCGAAGAAGGCCGGCGTGAGGCTCGGCCTCATCGCTGCCACGGCAGTCGCGGGTCTCGTGCTCGCGGGTTGCGCCGGTGGCGGCGGCGACACCGGCGGCGACGGGGACAACACGATCCTCGTCGGCACGACCGACAAGGTCACCACGCTCGACCCGGCCGGCTCGTACGACAACGGTTCGCTGGGCGTGCAGACGCAGGTGTTCCCGTACCTGGTCAACACCGACTACAACAGCACCGACGTCGTCCCCGACCTCGCCGAGACGGCCGAGTTCACCTCGCCGGACGAGTACACGGTCACGCTGCCCGCGGGCCTCAAGTGGGCCAACGGCAACGACCTGACCTCGTCGGACGTCAAGTTCTCGTTCGATCGCAACATCGCGATCGCCGACCCGAACGGCGCGTCGAGCCTGCTCTACAACCTCGACAGCGTCGAGACGCCGGACGACACCACGGTCGTCTTCAAGCTGAAGACCGAGAACGACCAGATCTTCCCGCAGATCCTCACCAGCTTCCCCGGTGCGATCGTCGACGAGGAGAGCTTCGCGGCCGACGCGATCACGCCCGACAACGACATCGTCGACGGCGAACGCGTTCGGTGGTCCGTACATGATCACGAGCTACGACTTCAACCAGACCGTCGAGTACGCGCCGAACCCGAACTACAAGGGCCTGCTCGACGCTCCGGTCAACGACAGCGTGATCACCACGGTCTACGCCGACTCGTCGAACCTGAAGCTCGCCGTGCAGGAGGGTGAGGTCGACGTGGCCTACCGCAGCCTGTCGCCGACCGACATCGACGACCTGTCGACCAACGACGCCGTCACGGTCCACGACGGCCCCGGTGGAGAGATCCGCTACATCGTGTTCAACTTCAACACGATGCCCTACGGTGCGACGACGCCCGAGGCCGACCCGGCCAAGGCGAACGCCGTCCGCCAGGCCGTGGCCTCGCTCGTCGACCGCCAGGCGATCGCCACGCAGGTCTACAAGGACACCTACACCCCGCTGTACTCGTTCGTTCCGGACGGCTTCGCCGGCGCCACCACGGTGCTGAAGGACCTGTACGGCGACGGCGACGGTGGACCCGACGCGGCCAAGGCCGCTGCAGATCCTCGCGGCCGCGGGTGTCACCACTCCGGTGGCGCTGAGCCTGCAGTACAACTCGGACGACCACTACGGCCCCTCGTCGGGAGACGAGTACGCGATGGTCAAGGACCAGCTGGAGGCCGACGGCCTGTTCGCCGTCGACCTGCAGTCCACCGAGTGGGTTCAGTACTCCAAGGACCGCGTCGCCGACGTGTACCCGGCCTACCAGCTCGGCTGGTTCCCGGACTACTCGGACGCGGACAACTACCTGACGCCGTTCTTCCTGACGAACAACTTCCTGGCGAACCACTTCAGCGACGCTGAGGTGGATCAGCTGATCCTCGACCAGGCGGTGACGCCGGACCCGGCCGAGCGCCAGCAGAAGATCGAAGACATCCAGGCCCGCATGGGTGAGCTGCTGTCGACGGTTCCGCTGCTCCAGGGTGCTCAGGTGGCGGTCTCCGGTACGGGAATCGACGGTGTCATCCTCGACGCCTCGTTCAAGTTCCGGTACGCACCGCTCACCAAGTAACCCGCATCAGATAGTGGTGGGGCGGCTCGCTCGCGCGGGCCGCCCCACTCTCTGAGAGACAGGCATCGCATGACCAGCACGGCCCTCGTTGAAGCGGAGCGCGGCGACGTTCCCGAGCCCGCGAAACGCAAGGCGCGCGGCGGCGGCGGATCGCTCGGCCGCTACCTCCTCATCCGGTTCCTGCTGATCTTCCCGACCGTCTTCATCCTCGTCACGCTCGTCTTCCTCTTCATGCGCACGACCGGCGACCCGATCACGGCGGCCCTCGGTGGCCGCCTACCGGCCGACCAGCTGGCCGAACGCATCCACCAGGCCGGCTACGACCGGCCGCTGATCGTGCAGTACCTCGAGTACCTCGGCCAGGTCTTCACCGGCAACTTCGGCCGCACCCTCAGCGACAATCAGCTCGTCACCGACGTCCTGTTCCGCTACGGCCCGGCGACGCTCGAGCTGGCGATCTACGCGCTCATCGTCGCCTTCATCGTCGGCATCCCGCTCGGAATGCTCGCCGCCTACCTCCGCGACCGCTGGCCCGACGCCGTCCTGCGCGTCTTCGCGATCCTCTTCTACGCGACACCCGTCTTCTTCGCGGGCCTCGTGCTCAAGCTGATCTTCGCCGTCGGCCTGCACTGGCTGCCCGCGTCCGGCCGCGCCGGCGCCCGCAACGAGATCGCGCTCGGCCGGCTCGACGACGGATCCGGCATCTACCTGATCGATGCGATCCGCCTCGGCAACGGCGCGATCATCGGCGACGTGCTCGCGCACGCCGTGCTCCCGGCGCATCGCTCTCGGCTTCTTGACCGCGGGAATCTTCCTCCGACTTGTTCGAACGAACGTCATCGGCACGCTCGGCATGCCCTACGTCGACGCAGCGCGATCACGCGGGGTCAGCGAGTTCCGTCTGGTGCGCCATCACGCCTACAAGCCGGCGCTCATCCCGATCATCACCGTCATCGGGCTGCAGATCGCGCTACTGCTCGGCGGCGCCGTCCTCACCGAGACGACCTTCGAATGGAAGGGCCTGGGCTTCCAGCTGGTGCAGTACCTGCTGGCCCGCGACTTCGTCGCCGTTCAGGGCATCGTCGCCCTGCTGGCCGTGATCGTGGCACTGACCAACTTCATCGTCGACATCATGGCGGCGATCATCGATCCGCGGGTGAGGTACTGATGAAGCTGCGCAGATTCCTCGGCCGCCTGCCCGATCGTCCACCAGTTCCGGCAGAGCATCGGCCTGCAGCGCGGGATGCTGCTGGCCGGCCTCGTGATCACCGGCTTCTTCCTGCTGATGGCGATCTTCGCACCGCTGCTCGCGCCCTACCGCTTCAACCAGCTGACCGACGCCAACGGCGACTCGTTCGGCTCGCAGGTGCCGCCCGGCGGGGACCACCTGCTCGGCACGACCGTCGGCGGGTACGACGTGCTCTCGCGCGTGATCTGGGGCGCGCAGACCGCCTTCTTCGTGATCGTCGTCGCGGTGCTGCTCTCGATCTTCATCGGCGTTCTGCTCGGTCTGCTCTCCGGCTACCTCGGCGGCTGGCTGGACCGGGTGCTCGTCGTCATCGCCGACGCGGTCTACGCCTTCCCGACGCTGCTGCTCGCGATCGTGGCGGGGATCGTGATCAGCAAGGGCCAGTCGAACCTGGTCGGCGGCGTGTTCGCGGCCGGCATCTCGATCACCGTGGTCTTCATCCCGCAGTACTTCCGCGTCATCCGCGCCGAGGCGGTCCGGGTCAAGGCGGAGGCGTTCGTCGAGTCGGCGAAGGTCGTCGGCGCCAGCACCCCGCGCGTGATGTTCCGCCACGTGTTCCGCAACTCGACCCGCACGCTGCCGCTGATCTTCACGCTCAACAGCTCAGAGGCGATCCTCGACCCTGGCCGCGCTGGGCTTCCTCGGGTTCGGCATCGAGCCGACCTCCGCGGCCGAGTGGGGGTACGACCTCAACCGCTCGATCAGCGATGTGACCAGCGGCATCTGGTGGACCTCGATCTTCCCCGGCACCGCCATCGTCCTCGTCGTGCTCGGAATCACCCTGATCGGTGAGAGCCTCAACGACCTCGCCGACCCGCGCCTGCGTGCACGGCGCCGGGCGGCCGACGCGACGCCGGCGGATGCTGTGGCCTCGACCCAGCCCGCCGCCCGCGAAGAACTGGGAGAGGTGCTCTGATGGCCTCGACGACGAAGCCGGCCGTCGACATCCGGAATCTGGATGTCACGTTCGCGACCGACGGCGGCGACGTCCACGCGGTTCGCGATGTCTCTCTTCAGGTGGCGCCCGGCGAGGTCCTGGCGATCGTCGGTGAATCGGGCAGCGGCAAGACCGTCACCGCTCGCACCATCCTGGGTCTTCTGCCCGAGACCGCGAACATCGGTGGCGCTGTCTACCTCGGCGCCGACGACGTGGTCTCGATCAGCGCGAGCCGCATGCGCGAGCTGCGCGGCACGCGTGCCGCCATGATCTTCCAGGAACCATCGACCGCCCTGAACCCGGTGTTCACGGTCGGATGGCAGCTCGCGGAGGGCATGCGTGCGCACGGCAACGTGTCGAAGGCGCAGGCTCGCAGGCGGGCGATCGAGATGATGTCCAAGGTCGGGATCGATGACGCCGCACGCCGGGTCAACGACTACCCGCACCAGTTCTCGGGAGGGCAGAAGCAGCGCATCGTCATCGCGATGGCCCTGACCCTCGAGCCCGACGTCATCATCGCCGACGAGCCGACGACCGCCCTCGACGTGACGGTGCAGGCCGAGATCCTCGAACTGCTGCGCGATCTGCGTGCCGAGTTCGGCACCGCGATCGTGCTGATCACGCACAACATGGGCGTCGTCGCCGACCTCGCAGACCGGGTCGCGGTCATGTACAACGGCGAAGTCGTCGAGACAGCGCCGGTGCGCGACCTGTTCGCGTCTCCGAAGCATCCGTACACCAAGAAGTTGCTGGCAGCGGTGCCGCGTCTCGACATCGCCGACCGGCCACAGGTGAAGACGTCGGGTGACGCACCGGTGGTCTCGGCCAAGGAACTGGTGATCGAATACCCGGGACGGCTGGGACGCAAAGCCTTCCGCGCCGTCGACCGCGTGACCTTCGACATCATGCCGGGTGAGGTCCTCGGCCTGGTCGGCGAGTCCGGATCGGGCAAGACCACGATCGGGCGAGCGATCGCGGGGCTGACGCGCGTCACCGAGGGCTCCCTCGACGTGCTCGGCGTCGAGATGCGCGGCGTGCGCGAGCGCACGTTCCGGCCACACCGCAAGGACCTCGGATTCGTGTTCCAGGATCCGGCGACCAGTTTCAACCCCCTGCTCACGATCGCCCAGTGCATTGCCGAGCCGCTCATCGTGCACGGCGTTGCCAAGAATCCGACCGAGGCCCGCGGCCGCGTCGACGAGCTCATGGAGGCGGTGCAGCTTCCCAAGGAGTACGGCGATCGCTTCCCGCACGAACTGAGCGGAGGGCAACGTCAGCGTGCCAGCCTGGCGAGGGCCATCGCCCTCGATCCGAAGCTGCTCATCGCCGACGAGCCGACCAGCGCCCTCGACGTCTCGGTGCAGGCGCGCGTGCTCGAGTTGTTCGGCGAGGTGCAGGAGCGATTCGGCTTCGCGACCCTGTTCATCACCCACGATCTCGCGGTCGTCGACATGCTCGCGCATCGGGTGGTGGTGCTGCACAACGGCGAGATCGCCGAAGAGGGCCGCACCGCCGACGTGCTGGGCAACCCGCAGAACGACTACACCCAGAGGCTGCTCGACTCGTTGCCCGTGCCGGATCCGGTCGAACAGGCGGCACGGCGCACCCGCAGTGCGTCGGCGCGAGGCGCGGCCGCCGCACGCGACGCCCGTGGCGCTCGCGGTTCCGCCTGACCGGTACGGTGGAAACGTGACGGATGCACCGGTCGCGGTACTCGCCGACGACCTGACCCTGGGGTACGGCGACGACGACGTCGCGGTCAACGGCGTGTCGTTCGAGATCCCGGTCGGCGGCATCCTGGGCATCGTGGGGGAGGCCGGCTCCGGCAAGAGCACTCTCGCCCGCGCCGTCGCCGCGCAGGTGCAGCACGGCGAGAAGCCGCCGCCGAAGATCTTCGGCGGGCAGCTGAACGTCTTCGGGCAGAATATGCGCGAGATCTCGGACCGCAACCGCAATCGGCTCACGGTGCGCATCGGCTACCTGCCGCAGGACGGCGGCTCGACCCTCGAACCGCACCTCACGATCGGCGAGAACGTCTCCGAGCCGATCTACTCGCGCGACCGCAAGTTCGATCGGCTGGACGCCGGCGCCGCGGTAGCGACGCTCATCGACGCCGTGCGACTTCCGCTCGCGGTGATGAACAAGTTCCCCCACGAGCTCAGCCGCGGCCAGCGGCAGCGCGTCGCGCTGGCCCGTGCCCTCATCCTGGAGCCCAGTCTGCTGGTCGCCGACGACCCGACCATGGGTGTCGACGTGCTGGTGCGCGGCCGCATCCTGACCGTCATCGCCGACCTCCAGCGCGAACGCGCGTTCTCGGCCCTCGTCATCGGTCACGACCTGCGCGAGCTGCGCACCATGACCGAGCAGATCGCGATCATGCACGGCGGCATGTTCGTCGGCCTCGGGCAGGTCGACCAGGTGCTCGACAACCCGCTGCACGACTACGTCGCCCACCTCTCGGCGACGCTGCGCGGGTGACCGCCTGAGTTCATGACGGACTGGCTGATCGGCGGATACGGTGCCGACATGGGCGGCACGGCCACCGGAGTCGGGTGGGGGCGTTCGACGCCCGATGGTCGATTCGAGTACCGGGGCGTCGCGGCCGAGACCCCGTCTCCGTCCTGGATCACGGTGGACGGGACGCGGGTCTACGCGGTGCTCGAGGGTGCCGCGGCGGTCGACGTCTTCGATCTGCAGGGCGACCGCCTCGAGAACATCGAGCGACTGGATGTGGCGGGGCAGCATCCATGTCACCTGGCGATCGCGGGCGGTCGCGTGGTCGTCGCGTGCTACGGAGATGGCGTGATCTGGACTCCGGGGGAGGCGATCGCCGGCTCGCCCGACGACCACGGTCCGCTGCCCGCGCAGGACGGCCCGCACGCCCACCACGTGCTGCCGCTCGCCGATGGACGCGTGCTCACGCTCGACCTCGGTACCGACCGCCTGTACCTGCACCACTGGTCGGGGACGCGGCTCATCCGGTACGACGAGCTCGCCCTGCCGCCGGGAACCGGGCCACGCGACCTGCTTCCCCTGCCCGACGGACGCATCGCGCTGCTGGGGGAGTGGAGCTGCGAGCTGCTGCTTCTCGAGCCGGCCGGTGAGAGTTTCGAGGTCGTGCAGATCCTCGCGGTGCCGGGAGCGACCGCCGGCTCGGACCAGGCCGCTGGGCTGGCCGTGTCGGCCGACGCTCGCTTCGTCTTCGCCGGCATCCGGGGCAGCAGCAGGATCGCGTCGATCGCCCTCGATGCAGATGCCGCGCGCCCGGTCGGCTGGGCTCCGACCGGCGGGGACTGGCCGCGTCACCTCGCCGTCGATTCGGGCCCAGAAAGCGGCGCTGTCGTGCACGTCGCCAACCAGCTATCGAACAGCGTCGCGACGCTGCGGATCGAGTCCGACGGCACCCTGACGCCGCACGGCGAACCGGTCGCCGTGCCCTCGCCGACGTGCCTCGCTCCGGTCGGGGTCGCGTCCAACCTTTGATAGTCTTGCGAGGCTGTTTTCGCAGCGATCCCCGATAGCTCAATTGGCAGAGCAATCGACTGTTAATCGATAGGTTCTTGGTTCGAGTCCAAGTCGGGGAGCTTCAGATCGTTACTCCCACGGGAGGACGCCCGCGCCGAGCCCCGCGCGTAGCATCGGAGCCATGCCGGGTCGGGATCACATGCGCGCTCGGTGGGAGCAGCACCATTCCGGCACCCATCCGGGTTGGCACGGCGGGCCGCCGTGGTGGGGCGGCGAGGGTCCGCCCGACTGGCGAATGCCGAGGTGGGTGACACTCTGGCTGCCCGTCATCATCTCGTTCGCGATCCAGATCCCGACGGCGATCTTCGTGTCGCGGTTCGCGAACCTCAGCCCGCAGGGACACCGCGCTCTCGATCGCGATCGCCGCGATCGGCCCCCTCGCACTGATCGCCGCCCGCCGGTTCCCCGGACCGGTCGTCGCCGTCACGGCCATCGCCGCATCCCTCGATCTCTTCATCAACGCACGAGGGGGGCCGCCGTACATCGCCCTGGCGTTCGCGATCATCAGCGCGATCGTGCGCGACGCCCGCATCTGGGCCTGGATCTCCGTCGCCGTGTGCTGGATCGTGTCGATCACCGTCGCCGGCATCTTCGGCCGCGAGGAGTGGACGCCGTTCCGCATCGCAGGGACGACCCTCGGCATCCTGATCGTCTTCGGCATCGGCGAGAGCATCCGCACGAGGCGTGACCGTGCGAAGGAATATCGCCGTCTTGCCACCGAGCGACGCCAGAGCGCCGTGCAGGGCGAACGCGTGCGCATCGCGCGCGAGCTGCACGACGTCCTCGCCCACTCGCTCAGCCAGATCAACGTGCAGGCCGGCGTCGGGCTCCACCTGATGGAGAAACAGCCAGAGAAGGCGGCGGATGCGTTGGCCAGCATCAAGGAGACCAGCAAGACCGCGCTCGACGAGGTGCGATCCGTGCTGGGCGTGCTGCGGGCCGAGGGCGGGAGCTCTGCCGAGGCGCCCCTCGTGCCGGAGCCGGACCTCGACCGCCTGCCCGCTCTGGTCGAGGCGGCATCCCGTGCCGACGTCGACGTGACTGCTCGATGACCGGCTGCCGCACGCCGAGGTGCCGGCGCAGGTGCAGCTGGCGCTCTACCGGATCGTGCAGGAGTCGCTGACCAACGTGGCGCGCCACGCGAGCGGCGCGAGCCGGGTCGACGTGCTGCTCGAGGTCGCCGACGGCGCCTACCGGGTCGAGGTCCGCGACGACGGCAATGGCGTCGACGGCGCCGCGAGCGAGTCGGGCGGTCGCGGCGTGCTCGGGATGCGCGAGCGCGCCGAGCTGCTCGGCGGGCACCTCAGCGCCGGACCCGCGGCCGGCGGCGGTTTCGTCGTCTCTGGCGAGATCCCGGTCGGCACGGTGCACACATGATCCGCGTCGCGCTGGCCGACGATCAGCAGCTCATCCGCGGCGGCTTCCGCAGCCTGCTGGAGGCGGAACCGGACCTCGAGGTCGTCGGCGAGGCCGGCACGGGTCGCGAGGCGGTCGCCCTCGTCACCGAGACCCGTCCGGATGTCGTGCTCATGGACATCCGGATGCCGGACGGCGACGGACTGTGGGCGACCGAGCAGATCGTGGCCGACAAGACCCTCGACGGCACCCACGTGGTGGTCGTCACGACGTTCGAGCTCGACGAGTACGTGGCGCAGGCGATCCGCGCCGGCGCGAGCGGGTTCCTCGTGAAGGACACCGAGCCGGTCGAGCTGATCCGTGCGGTGCGCGTGGTCGCCGGGGGAGACGCGCTGCTCAGCCCCCGCGTGACGAAAAGACTCCTGGAACGCGTGGCGGGCAGCCTGCGCGACGCCCCCGATGACGCACGGCTGTCGACGCTCACAGACCGGGAGCGCGAGGTGCTCGCGCTCGTCGGCCAGGGACTCACCAACCAGGAGATCGGCACTGCGCTGTTCCTGAGCCCGCTGACGGCCAAGACCCACGTCTCGCGCATCATGTCGAAGCTGCTGGCGCGCGACCGCGTGCAGCTCGTGGTCGTCGCCTACGAGACCGGTCTGGTCTCGCCCGGCCGCCCGGAGTAGTCCGCGCCGCCCGACTGCTCTCCCGGGAGTACGCGGAAGCATCCGGGCGGCAGATTCGCCGGAGGGACGCGCCGACGAGTGTTGGTGTCAGCGGGTTCCGCCGGAGCCCCGAACGACAGAGAAGGACAACCGTGTTCACCTCACTCGCCTTGGCCGCCGCAGTCGCACACCCATTCGGGCACGGCTTCGGCTGGCTCTTCTTCCTGATCCCGCTGTTCTGGATCCTCGTCTTCGTCTTGATCTTCGGGCTCTTCGGCCGCCGCTGGCGCCGGAACGCCTGGGGTGGCGGATACGGACCCGGCTACGGCCACGGCTGGGGGCATGGGGGACCGTGGGCGCAGGCCACCGCGGCCCGCACCGCCGAGTCCTCGCTCGCCGAGCGTTTCGCCCAGGGCGACATCGACGAGAAGGAGTACCGCGCGCGGCTCGAGGTGCTCCGCGCGAGCGCTCCGCAGCCCCCGGTTCCGCCGCAGAAGTAGCGTCACCAGCGCGAGGGCCCCGATCGATTCCGGTCGGGGCCCTTCGTTGCGCTGAGGTGTCCGCGGGTCGCGATAGCCTCGTTCGGTGCCCGCCGAGACCTCAGCCGAGAAGGCCGAGACGTCCGCCGCCGTGCGGGCGAGTCTCGCGGTCGGACTCGCGGTCTCGGCGTACGGCGTCTCGTTCGGCGCCCTCGCCGTCGCATCCGGTCTCGAGGTCTGGCAGGCGTGCGTGCTCAGCCTGTTCATGTTCTCCGGCGGGTCGCAGTTCGCGCTGATCGGCGTGCTGGCATCCGGGGGCGCGAGCGCCGGTCCCGCGGCCATCACGGCAGCAGCCCTGCTCGGCGTGCGCAACGGTCTGTACTCGATGCGCATGGCGCCGATCATCGGCGGTCCGTGGTGGCGCAAGCTGCTCGCCGGCCAGTGGACGATCGACGAGACCACCGCCGTCTCGACCGCCCAGCCCACCCTGCGGGGGCAACGCGTCGGGTTCTGGGTCACCGGTGCCATCATCTACACCGGCTGGAACCTCACGACCCTCGTCGGGGCCCTGCTCGGCGACCTCGTCGGTGACGTGCGCATGTACGGTCTGGATGCCGCCGCCGCGGCCGCATTCCTCGGTCTGCTCTGGCCGCGCCTTCGATCCCTGCAACCCGTCGCCGTCGCGATCGGCGCCGCCGTGGTTGCCGCCGTGCTCATCCCGTGGCTGCCTCCGGGTCTCCCGGTGCTTGCGGCCGCTCTCGTCGCGGTCGTCGTGGGCCTCACGAACTGGTTGGGGCCGAAACCCTCATGAACGTGATCACCGTCATCCTGCTGGCGTCTCTTGCCGTGCTCGTGCTGAAGCTGCTCGGTTACCTCGTGCCGGCCTCGGTCATGGAGCGTCCCACGCCCTCGCGCGTCGCGACCCTGCTCACCGTCGCGCTGCTCTCGGCGCTGGTCGTCACGCAGACCGTCGAACGCGACCACCAGATCGTGCTCGATGCACGCCTGCCCGCCCTGGGCGTCGCCGCGATCCTGCTCGCGCTCCGCGCGCCGTTCATCGTGGTGGTGATCAGCGCCGCGATCGTGGCTGCGCTGCTGCGGCTGGCCGGCTGGATGGCGTAGCGCTGCCTTTCGACGGGAAGCGCTTGAAGAGCGCCCAGGTGACGATCGCGACCACTCCGAAGACGACGAAGAGCGTTCCCCAACCGAAGATCGGCGCGGACATCGTGCCCCAGTTGCCCGACATGGGCACGACCACGAAGAGGAACACGACCAGCGTCGCAGCGTAGAGCCCGATCCACGCCGCCTTGGACCACCGGAAGATGGTACGTCCGTCGAGGAACTCGATCGGAAGCAGGGCGATGACGAGCGTGCCGAGCGCCTCGAGCGTGATGGCAGCGAAGGTCTCGATGGCCAGGTTGTTCCAGAAGCCGGGCCCGGATGCCGTGGATGCGATGCCGTAGCCGAGCCAGGCGAGCAGCCCCGCCGCGATCGTGAGTCCGACACCGAGCGCACCCAGGCGCCCTTCATCGCGCAGCCGCAGCTCTCTCGCGTAGACCACGCCGAGCACGACGCCGAACAGGAATCCGGGCGAGATGCCTGCCAGCCGTGAGACCAGCACCGAGATGCCGACCAGGGCGAGCGCCGCGGGCATCGGCTGCAGCATCGCGCGCACGTCGAACGCGCGGTGCGCGATCCGCATCACCACTGCGGTCAGCCCGATGTTGATGGCGATGATCGCCAGCAGCATCGCGAGCGTCAGGCGCACGGATGCCCCGTTGAACCCGAATCCCGGATCGGCGAACCCGAGCAGGACAGAGGCCGCGAGGATCGTGAGCCCGCTGCCGATCCACGGGTTGGCGAGCAGTCGCGCCACGGGTGCGAGTATCTTGCCGACCCGGCGCCGGAACCGTGCGAGCCACCCGAACGCACGGTCGTAGTTGCTGCGGATCGTCGATTCGAGCAGCTCGGCGGGAAGCCCGACGAGGAGCAGAAAGGCGATGGCGAGCGATCCGGTGAGAGCGACCCCCGCGGCCGTGAGCTGGAACGCGTGTGCATCGGCGTCGAAGGGGGACTCGACACTCGATCCGAACTCCGTCGGGTCCTCGAATCCCCCGCCGCCCACGTTGCCGCCGTTGCCGCCGCCCGCGGTGCTGCCGGTCGGCTCGCCGTCGGTCGGCTCGCCGAGTTCCTTGACCTCGTCCGGTTCGCCGAGCTGCTTGACGGCGTCTTCGGATTTCGTGATCTGCTTCAGCCCGTGCACCGAGAACGGTTGACTGAACGCGGCGGGGAAGTAGCCGTCGCCGCTCGCCGTGACCACGATCTGGTGGGGCCCGGGCGGGACGACGGGCACGGTCGTCGTCAGACGCATGACCCCGTTCTGCCCGACCTTCCGCGTGCCGAGCTCGATCGGGGTGGAGTGGATCTCGGTGATCAGCTGAGTCCCCGGCGGGACGCCGGTCGCCTCGATCGTGATCATGTCGCCCGGTGCCGAGCCCGGCCGGGTCGATCGGACTGCCGTCCGGGTTCATGACCCGGAACGAGAAGCCGAACACCTTCATGCCGAGCGGCTTCGGGACCGGGCTCGGGAGGATCGTCACGCTGCGTTGCTCGACGGTCGACAGCGTGCCGTACTGGTCGTACTGAGCGATGTCGAGCACGTGCACACCGACCGAGAGCGGGATGGTGTCGCACGAGAAGGATCCGATCACCAGAGCGACCGGTGCGCAGAGCGGAGTGGCGCCCTCCTGCACGTACGAGAAGCCCTCGGGCTCGTTGAACATGTCGATGTGCACGACCGGGTCGGTGCTGGAGTACCCGATGATGGGCTGATTCACAGCGGGGGCGTTGAGCGGGGCGACGATCGTGAAGTTCTGGTTGACCACGCCGGACGGGTCGCCGTTGGGGTCGTCGTACTGCGCGTGAGCGGTGTAGTTGCCGGGCGCCAGGAACGTGCTCGTGCACGAGAACTCGGGGATGCCGGCGACGACGCCGCTGCACCCCGGCTGCCCGGTGCCGCTGATGTCGACGATCAGCGGCGAGCCGACCGGGGAGTCGCCCGTGACCTGAACCGTCGACGCGCTGGTCGAGGATCCGGCCAACGGGGTGTCGAAGACCGGGATCCCCCAGATGAGGACGGGGACGGAGGTCGTCGTGCCGGTGCCGTAGGTGTCGTACGCCGTCACGTCGAGGGTGTGGGCGCCGGGCGCGAGCGGGACAGCGCCCGGGCACGCGTAGAAGCCACCGGCCGGGGCGATCGGTCCGCACAGGTCCGTGGCTCCGTCGAAAACGGTGACCTGCGTCGTCACACCGTCGACCGAGCCGTTCACGTCGATGGGGGGAGCTCGCCGGGGAGTCCGAACGAGCCGACGGTCGGCGCTGCGGGGGGCGGGAGGATCAGGATGGCGAACTCGTCGTCGGGGCTGCCTGTGCTGTTACCGGCGGCGTCGGTCTGGGTCGACCCGAACATCCAATAGCGGTTGATGGTCAGCGGCGGCCCGGTGCACGACCACGCTCCGACGCCGTCTGCCACGGTCTGGCACCAGAGTGTGCCGCCGCCGCCGAGCGGGTGCGCGGGGGGAGCCGGTCCGACGTCGTCCGCGTACACGTACACGGTGCCGCCCGGCTCGGCGTCGCCCGCGCCACCGCCGACCAGAGGGGTGGTGTCGCTGGTCTGCACATCGGCCGGGGGGAGCGTGCTGTCGAAGGGGTAGTCGAACCTCGGGATGAACGTCGAGGTGTCGAGCACGTACGAGCTGATTGTCGGGTCGCTGGTCGCGCCGCCTGCGGTCTGCTGCGCGGAGATCGGGTAGGTACCCGGCCCGAGCGCGGGTGGAGTGCAGCTCCAGTTGCCGGCGCCGTCCGCCGCACCGCAGACGGCCAGGATCCCGTTCACGGTGACCGTCATGGTCGCCGTCGGCCATGCGCCAGATCCCGTGATCGGAGCGGCGGGGTTGTTGGTCAGGAACGCGCCCGGCTGGTTCTGCGTCACCGCGACAGGAAGGGCGACCGAGTACTCCCAGGTCTCCTCGTCCTGCATGGGCGTGCCGTCGTCAGCGCGGATCGCTTGGATGGAGACCAGGTCGGAGCTCCCCGTGAAATGCACGTTGCACTCCCAGTAGCCCGCAACGTCCGCCGGAAGACTGATGCACGGCGTGCTGATGGCGCTGTTCACCGTCACCACGTCGCCCGGGTCGCCGTGACCGTAGAACAGGTACGGGCTGTGGGTGATCGGGGTCGGTTCGGGGACCTCGAGCGTCAGCGGATTGACGGCGAGCGCCTGCTGCGCGCTGCTGAGGGCCAGCACGGTGCCGCCTCCCAGGGCGACCAGGCCGGCGAGCACGAAGGAAACGATTCGACGCACGGGCGAGTTCGAGATTCTCGCGTCGCGCCCATGGCCTCAGTCCTCGAGGTGATCCACGCCGGGCGTCCAGGAGGCTCCCGGAGCCCCCCAGCTCTTCTTCTTGATGACTTTAGCGGCGACCTTCGAAAGGGGATAGGTCAACCTATCGACGTAGAGAACGCCGTCGAGGTGGTCGTACTCGTGCTGGAAGATGCGGGCGAGCCAGCCGTCGGCCGTCACGTCGAACGGTCGGCCATCGAGATCCGTGGCCCGCAGCAGGGCCCGCTCCGCCCGGCGAAGGGCGAACCGCTCACCCGGAACCGAGAGGCAGCCCTCGGACTCGGCGTCGACATCCGGCTCACCCACCGGCGTGGGACTGATCCAGAGCTCGGGGTCGATCGCCGTGCCCTTGTGCTCCACGCCCTCGTCGTCACGCCAGTTCCAGATGAAGAGGCGCAGCGGGATGCCGACCTGCGGCGCCGCGAGACCCACACCGGGCGCGGCGGCCATGGTCTCCTCCATGTCGCGGACGAGATCGCGGACGTCATCGTCGATATCGCCCACCGGCCGAGCCCGCGTGTGGAGGACGGGCTCGCCCGTGATGCGGATCGGACGGACGGACATTCGGCAAGGATATCGGCGGTGCACCGGGTAGATTCATCGGGTGCCTGTCGACCTTCCCAGCCTTGACAGCGTCATCGGAGGGATGGCGCCTGTCGGCATCATCATCGCTCTGGTGGGAGGCGTGTTCCTGGCGCTGGGAGCCCAGTTTCAGCACCGCGGGGTCGAGATCGTCGAGGCCCGTCACGGTTCGGGACACAAGGCCGGCCTGAGCGTCAAGCAGCTGCTGCGCCTCGCCTCCAGCATGTGGTGGGTGCTCGGCAGCGTGCTGCTGGGCCTGGCGATCATCTTCCAGCTGACCAGCCTCGGTTTCGCGCCGCTGATCGTCGTGCAGCCGCTCGGCGTCGTCGCCCTCGTGATCACCGCCATCGTCAACGCGAGGGTCTCGAAGGTGAAGCTGGAGGGCGCGGCGATCCGCGCGATCGTGTTCTGTGTCGCAGGCATCGCGATCTTCGTCACGGTCGCGGCGATCTTCGCGCGGGAGTCGGTCGTCGAGCGCCTGCAGCTCATCGTCATCCTGATCGTGCTCGGCGTCGTGCTCGCCACACTGGCGATCGCGTTCGCCTACTTCCGCAAGCGCGTCGGCGCCATCTTCTACATCCTCTCGGCGGGCGTGCTGTACGGCTTCGTCGCCACCCTCGCCAAGGTCGTCATCAACCGGGTCGGCAACGAGATCGCCGGCGTCACCGGCGGCGGTACCTTCGAGTGGCTCACCATCGTCTGCATCGTCGGGATGCTGCTGGCGGCGGCGCTCGGCGCCTACTTCGTGCAGACGGCGTACTCGGTGGGCTCGCCCGACCTCGTGATCGCGGGGCTCACCGTCGTCGACCCGCTCGTCGCGGTCGCCATCGGAATCGCCGTGCTCGGCGAGGCCGCGAACGTGCCGTTCTGGGCTCTGCTGATCTGGGTGGTCGCGGCGGCGCTGGCCATCTACGGCGTGTTCCAGCTCGCCAAGCACCACCCCCAGGCGCATCAGGGCGGCACCGTCGTCGAGGAGGTCGTCGCGGAGGTCGTGGGCGAGGCGATTCAGGTCGTCGCCCACCCGCGGGCGCGCGCCCACGTCATCCCCGAAGAAGACGACTTCAGAGTGAGGGACGCGGGCCCGCGCTGAGGTAGCGTTGGGAAGGATGCGCATCCTCATCGGAGCCGACACGTTCGCGCCTGACGTCAACGGCTCGGCCACCTTCGCGCGCAGCCTCGCGGCCGGACTCGCGGCCCGTGGTCACGACGTGCATGTGATGGCTCCGGCCCGGCGCGGCCAGGTGGGAACTTTCACCGAGAAGCATGTCGGCCAGGACCTGACGGTACATCGCGTCTACAGCTGGCGATGGCTGCCGCATCCGTGGCTCCGCTTCATGATCCCGTGGCGCGTGAAGGCCAACGCGGAACGGATCGTGCGTGAGATCGAGCCCGACGTCATCCATTTCCAGTCGCACATCATCGTGGGACGCGGTTTGGTGACATCGGCCGTCAAGCACCACATCCGCCTCGTGGGCACCAATCACACGATGCCCGAGAACATGCTGCAGCACGTCGCGATCCTGCCGCCCTTCATGCACGGCTGGCTGACCCGCATCCAGTGGTCGTCGGCGCGCAAGTGGTTCAAACAGGCTGACGAGATCACGGCGCCCACTCGCCGTGCGGCGGACTTCTTCGAGCGCCACACCGGTCTCACGGGCGTCCACGCCATCTCGTGCGGCATCGATTCGCGCGACTACACCGCCGACTTCTCCCCGCGGAAGGGCAACATCGTCACCTTCCTCGGGCGTCTCGACGAGGAGAAGCACGTCGACGAGCTGCTGGTCGCGATCACCCGGCTCGATCCTGCCCTTGACGTGCAGGTGCAGATCGTCGGCGACGGCGAGGTGAAGCGGCAGCTCGAGGCCAAGGCGCGCACGCTCGGCATCGCCGACCGAACCACGTTCACGGGCAAGGTGAGCTACGACGAGCTGCGGGCGGCACTCACCCGCTCTACCGTGTTCGGGATGCCGTCGCGGGCCGAGTTGCAGAGCATCGCCACCATGGAGGCGCTGGCTTCGGGTCTTCCGGTCGTCGCGGCCAACGCGATGGCGCTGCCCCACCTGGTGCACCCGGGCGAGAACGGATACCTCTACGAGCCGGGCGACATCGATGCCTTCGCCGGCTACCTGACGAAGGTGCTGACGGCGCCGCCCAAAGAACTCGAGCGGCTGAAGCGCGGCGCCCTGCGCACGGTCGAGGTCCACGACATCCAGCGCACCCTGGATGTGTTCGAGGCGATATATCGCGGCGAGAAGGTCGTCGACCCGGTCACCGAGAGCGTGCCCACCGCGCCGGAATGAGCGCGGGCGGGGATGGCCTCGCCGATAAGGTTTCAGCACGGGGCGGTAGCTCAGCTGGTTAGAGCAGCGGACTCATAATCCGTCGGTCACGGGTTCAAGTCCCGTCCGCCCTACTCGAAAAGTCATGGTCGACTCTGGCAGCCAGACAGGCATCGTGATGGTTACTTCACCTCGACGTCGCACGTGATGATGCGCGCACCGAGCCCCCAGGCGCTGAGCCCCGGGAGGTTGCCCGACCAGGAGTCCGGGTCGATGCGATCGTCGTCGTCGGGAACCAGGGGCGGGCACACCTCGGCCCGTTGGCTGCGCATCTCATCCTCTCCAGGGAACTCGTCGCCGCCCTCCGCTTCGACCCCGCCGAGGAACATGAGCACTCCCGATTCACACTCGCTCACCAGCGCGAGAGTGACCTGTTTTTCGATCGTGAAGCACGTTCCACGCTCGAGCAGTTGGGCTAGCCGGTAGTCGCCGACCAGTTCGTGTGACGGCGACGTGAAGACCGAGCCGGTGGCTATGGGGCCGTTGCTCGTGATGAGGAGGCAGCTGACCGGGCCGTCGATGGTTCCATCGTCGGCGAGGCTGCCCTCGTACGACGCGTAGAGGGGAAGCTCCTCGACGGGCCCGAGAACTCCGGCTTTGATCGCGTCGAAGCACGGCGGGAACATGGTCGGGTCGATCTGCCCGGCTTCGGGGAGGGGTTCGCCGTCGAACTGCGCAAGAAGCCCGACGACTTCGACGTTGTGCGGCTCGTCGCAGGGGATCCGTTCGTCGGGGACGAGGTCGAGGGCTTCGACGTCGGGAACGCTGAAACAATCGCCAAGGGAGAGTTCGTCCGTGGCGCGTTCCGCGAAGGGCACGATCGGCACCTTGGTGCTGGGCGCGCACGCCGTGAGCGCAATCAGAGCGAGCGAGATCGCCGCGACTCCGAGAGTTCGCACGAGGGGCTGGCATCGCGTCGCCGTCATCGGTCAATTCCAGGCAGGCAAGTGGTCATTCGGGAGCCTTCCGATCTCGATTCCAACCGGACGGCCGTTCGCGGTGGATCCTTCACAATAGCGATGTGCGGGGGTTGCCAACGGTGTCGAGCAACGTGCTCCGATGCAGGGGATAGTCGTACCCGGCTCCGTCAGCCGACTCGTCCCGTCCGCCCTGTCGATGATGTGCGCTACTCGGATGCTCTCAGGGGCTCGAGGGCGGCGAGGACGAGGTCGAGGCCGAAGAGGAACTCCTCCGTCGGGTCGTAGCCGGCAGCGACGAGCGCCGCGGCCGACTCGTTGAGGTAGGGGAACTCGTCAGGAGGAAGCTGGGGCAGGTAGACGTCCTCGGTCATGTCCGCGAGCTCGTCGGCGGTGTCGAACGGCAGGCTGGCAGCCTGCAGGGCGTAACCGTAGACATAGCTGTTGAGCAACCAGTTGGCGTGCGTCGCCATCAGGACCGAGAAGCCGGCCCGTCGCAGGCAGGCGGTGACCGCTTCGCGGTGGCGGAGGTTCGCGGGGCCCGGCGATGTCCGCGACTCCATCAGGCCGATCGCCCACGGGTGACGTGCGAGAACCTCTCGGGTGGATACCGCCTCCCGTCGCATCGCCGACTGCCAGTCGGTTTCCTCGGGCGGGGCTTCGATCTCGTCGAACACGATGTCGATCATGGCGTCGAGCAGCTCCTCCTTGTTCGCCACGTAGTGGTAGAGCGACATCGCGCCCGCGCCGAGCGCGTCGGCCAGCCGGCGCATGCTCAGCCCGTCGACGCCCTCGCGGTCGGCGAGCCGGATCGCCTCGGCCACCACCCGCTGCTTGCTCAGCCCCGCGTCTGACGCGACCTGGCGTTGCTCCCTCGCGGACACGCGTCTCCTCGCACTCGACTTGACAATCGTACAGCGTACGAGGCATAGTACAGCGTACTCGTACAGCGTACGAACCCATCTATCGAAAGAAGAAATGACATCGACCGAAGCTCGACACCCCGCCGGTCCCCGTCCAAGCCAAGCTCGCGGCGGCCTGGACCAGCCTCATGTTCCTCGTCATCTACATCGACTACTTCCACCTCTACCAGCCCGGCGAAATCGACGAAATCCGGGGTGGCGAGATCTTTGCGTTCGACATCAGCGCGACGTTGATGTCCATCTTCTTCGTGGTCATCGCGATCCCGGCCCTGATGGTGCTGCTCTCCGTGACGCTGCCGGCCCGGGTGAATCGCGGCACGAACCTCGTCGTCGCATCGCTGTACGTTCCGATCATGATCTTCAACGCGGCAGGGGCGTCCTGGGATTGGGCCTTCTACTACGGGCTCACCATCGGGGTCGAGGTGCTGATCCTGGCCTTCATCCTGCGCTCCGCATGGACCTGGCCCCGATCCGCGTAACGCGCCTCGGACGAAGAGTGTCCTCGACAGCTTGGTCGACAAAGGGCGAGGCGTCTGGGTGCGGACAGTCGCCGGTAGGGTCGTGAGAGGTCCGCATCGCGGCCGGCACTCGTCCGACGAATGGAGCAGTGATTGAGGCCCCGAGCAATTGAGCGCATCTCTGCGGCGGTGGCGATCGCGGCCATGGTCGTCGTCGGGATGACGGGATGCCGTTCCGGTGCGGCAGAACCGACCCCTGCGCCTACCTGGACGCCACAGGTCCTCCCGCTCGAGATCGACGGATTCCACACAAGCGGCTACGTGCCGCAACCCATCCCCCAACTGCCGTATACCGGCAGAGGGGAGGACGTCGTGGACGTCACCAGTGCTGACCACCCCGTCGACGCGAACGGTATCGCTCTCTACAACGATGCCAATGGCGAATGGGTCGACACCCATCCGGTCGTTCAGGAACAATACGCGCTCTCGGCACTTGACGAGTTCCACATCACCGGAAACACCCTGTGGCTCGAGAGGGCCGTCGCAAACGCGCGCCATCTGATCGACAACAGCGTCGACCGCGATGGCGCGATGTGGTTCCCGTACCCATTCCCGTGGACGTACTACGAACGCACCCTCACCCCGCCGTGGTACTCCGGGATGGCACAGGGGACTGCTTTGTCATTGTTCGTTCGGCTCGCCGAGGAACAACCCGACGTGCAGGAGTGGCGCACGGCGGCCGATGCCACCTGGAAGAGTTTCCTTCAGCCGTTCTCGACGGTGGAACCGTGGTCCAGCCTGGTTGACGACTCCCATTTGTGGTTCGAGGAGTATGCCGGGAATCAGCCCCCTCTCTTGGTGCTCAACGGTCACATCTTTGCTCTGTACGGCGTGTACGAGTACGCCGTGATGACCCAGGACCCGATGGCGGTGCTCTTCTTCGACGGCGGCGCGACAACGGTGCTGGAGACCATGCCGATGTTCCGGGTGCCCGGAGGGATCTCGTATTACTGTGCCCAGAAGGTCTATTGCCAGGTCCCGGGTTGGCAGAATCCCGGATACCAGGGCATCCACGTCTACGAACTCGTCATGGTCGGGCAGATGACCGGCGACCCCGCATTCCAGACGTGGGCCGACCTGTTGACAGCGGACGGCGAGGCGGCCGCGGCCGCGACGCCTGATCCATCGGCAGAGGGCTGACTCGGTCTCCTTCTCGGCCTACTTCAGATCGCGGAGCCGGGCCGCGATGCTGCCGTCTGCGCCACTGCGGCGCTCGTACGTGACAGCGATGATCAGCAGCACGGCGCCGACGATCGCGAGGGTGATCCACCACGGGACCGACTCGATGCCGCGGCCGATCTGGACGGCGAACACCACGATGTTCTCGATCGGCAACACGATGATGCCGAGGAAGAACGGGGCGGCCAGCTTGAGCTGCGAGCCGAGCAGGATCGCGACCAGCGCGAGCGCGATGACCATGATGGCGCGCCAGGTCTGCGGGTCGGTGCCGGTGGCGAGTGTCGAAGCGAGGAACGTCGTGGCGATTCCGGGGCCGATGAGGCGCCACGATCCGCTGTGCCCGATCGGCCAGCTGTTGCCGGTCGGAACCGCGGGACGAGCGTCGTCGGCGACGCCGCGCATCGCGAGGATGCCCGCCGCGAGCAGCAGCAGGCCGAGCGGCAGGGAGAACCATTCGACGCGCAGATCGCGCGCGCTCCAGCCCACGATCGCGGTGATGAATGCGACGGCGAAGACGAGCCACACCGGAGGGAGCGTGGTGGGTCGGCGCCGGGCGCGGAGCACGATGACGATCATGAACAGCAGGTAGGCCAGCATCAGCCCCCACATCGTCCAGATCGACGACCAGTCGCGGTGCATGGCGGTCCATGCCGCCGCCGCGACGTACACCGTCGCGGGCACGTAGAGCCAGCGGGTGCGGGCGAGACGGGAGCCGGGGGCGGCGCTGCCGAGGATGACGCGAGCCGCCGCCGCAGCGACGAGCGCTCCGGTCGCGCCGAACGCGAGGCAGACCAGCAGGAGGGGCCAGGGCTCGAGGGCGAGTGCATCGCGGTCGAGCCCGTAACGGATGGCTTGGACGGGGCCCGCGGCGCCGGCCGCGATCGCGACCGCCAGGGTGGGGATCCGGATCGACCGGAAGCGCTCCGCGAGCCGAGACGTGCCGCGACCGGCGAGGGTGCCGATCAGCAGGAGGACCCAGGCGCCGCCGAGGAGGCCGACCGCTCGCCACGGGATCGTGCCGGCCGCTCCGTCGTCGCCGTTGCCGGTGACCGCGAGGATTGCCAGCACCGGCACCGTGGCGACCGCCAGGCCGGTCGCGTAGAGGCCCGCACCGCGGCCACCACGACCGGTGACGATCGCCCCGATGATAGCCAGCGCGAAAGCGGGCGGCAGGAGGTACGGCTCGATCACGGTGATGTTCGCGAGCGCCCACTGGCACCACAGTGCTCCCGTGAAGCAGGCGAACGCGACCCACCAGCCGTAGCGTCGCTTCGCCCAGATCGCGGCGGCACCGGCACCGAGGCCGAGGACGAGGAGCACGAGGAACGCGGTGTCGAATCCGGCGGCCGGGAGCACGAGAGCGAGAACCACCGCGATCGCACCGGTCAGCAGGGCGGAGCCCTCGATCCAGACGCGGGCGAGCGCAGCATCCCGTTCCGGCAGCCCGTGCCGCAGAAGCCCAGCACGGATCAACCCGGTGCTCGGCAGCACGCCGGCGACCAGCACCGCGATCACCGGGAGCACGATCGGCGATCCGCTGGACTCGAGGAACTGCGCCCCGAGGCTGACCGCCACGACGGCCAGTGCCGGCACGAGGAGACCGGCCGCGATCGCCCGCAGCACGTAGTTCAGACCTGGTCGACGCGTCAGGAGCAGCGTCAGAGCGAGCGCGAAGGTGACGCCGGTCGAGAGCGCGGTCCACCCGCTGCGCTCGAACAGGGTGACGACGATGCCGATCAGGAACGGCACGGCCGTGACGAGCAGCACCGCATACCAGGAGGCCGCACGGATGCGGTGGACGAGCGTCGCCACGATCGCGCCGACCGACGCGAGCGTCGTCGTGAGGCAGAGCACGGCGATGGTCGGCAGCTGCTCGAGGTCGGCGAGATCGAGCCAGCGCGCGAAGATCACGAGCGCGTACGCGTAACCGATGCCCACGTGCGCCGGCCGGATGACCGACGGCACCGTCATCGCGACGGCGATGAGCACGGCGACGATCGCGACGCCCGACCAGATGGTGAGCGTGGAGTCGGACCACGAGACGAGGCCCGCGAGCAACAGTGCGGCATGGGCCCCGACGATCGCGGCGATCCGCGCGGCCAGCGGCAAGCGCCCCACCAGCCGGAACGAACAACAGCGCCAGCGAGATGAGCAGCGCGACCCCGAGCGCCACCGCGATCTGCGTCACGGGGAGGAACGCGCTCCACGATGCGAACGCGAGCGCCGCGAGCATGAGCGCCGTCACCCCGAAGGTCGTCGCGACGCGGGCGGAGGCGTTGAACGCGCCCGCACGGTGAGAGGTCAGCGATGGCGAAGACCCCGAGCCCGACGACGACCGCCACGAGGCCGAGGACGGCCGCGATGCCGGCGTCGGCGTCGATGAGTTCGGCGGTCTCGTAGTTCGAGAGAGCCGACGACGACGCCGCCCGGAACAGCACGGACCCGGTCGCCAGGAGAACAGTCGCCGAGGACGCGATGGCCCCGACCGTGAAGACCCCCGCCATGAGCAGCGGCCGCTGCACCGTGGCCGTCTTGGGCACGGCCGCGACGGCGATCAGCGCCACGGCTGCGGCCGCCGGGACGATCGCCAGATACCACTCGGGCCGGTCGAGGTCGAGGGCGAACGGCAGCGCGACGACAGCGGCGACCGCGAACGCCCCGACGACGAAGCTCCAGAAGCTCGCGATGAGATGGCGGGTGGCCAATGCGGCGAGCAGCGCGACGGCGGCGAGCACTCCGGCGATCGCCAGCCAGTGCCCGGTCGGCGTCGGGGAGTCCGTGAAAGGCAGGTTGATCAGCGCCACCGCGACTGCGGTGACCTGCAGCACCGTCAGGGTCACGCGGTCGGCCGTCAGTTTGCCGTCGAAGCGCGGCGCGAGCCGGCGCACTCCCTCGTGCAGCACGAGCACCGCGAATCCGACCCCGAGATGCCCCAGCGTCCACGACCACACGGTGTCGCCGGCGTACCCGAACATCGCCGGAACGATCGCCAGGCCGACGAGGGCGATCAGCAGCCAGCTCCGGATGCGGGCCATGGCGCCCACGGCGATCATCACGACCGCGCTGACCAGGGTTCCGATCGCGGTGAACACCCAGGGACTCACCGGAGGCTCGGCCAGCTCGGATATCGCGTAGACGTCGAGGGCGACGAAGACCATACCGAGCGCTCCGACCGCCTCGGCGGAGAACTGCAGCTTGCGCCGCGCGAGAGCCCAGGCGCCGCCGAGGAAGACCAGCGTGACCGCGCCCACGATGAAGCTGCGCAGCCGGTGGTCGGTGAGGTCGGGGTTGAAGAACGTGAAGACGATGGCTGCGACAGCGAACAGCCCAGCACCGGCGACCGCCAGCACCGACTGAACGGTTGCGCTCGAGCGCTCGGGCAGGGGAGCGGCAGGGGCCGCGACGGTCGAGGCCGCGACATCGGCGGCGACCGCTGCGCTGGGCGCCGCGACAGCATCCCGAGCCACCACCGCTTCGACAGGAACCCGGTCGAGGACCTGCTGCCGGGCCTGCAGCGCCTGGACGGCCGCGTTCGACGCCGACCACAGCTCGTCGGCGATCGTGCCACGCAGATCTGCCCCGCAGTTCAGGCAATGCCGCTCTTGCAGAGCGTCGACTCCGCATCGGGGACACGTGGTCGCGTCGAGCAGATGGCGGATGGCGTCGTCGCTCCAGGGCTGCTGCATGCGCTCAGTTTAGAGACGGTGCAGAACCCGGATTTCATCACTGAGGATGACTCTCGCCGTGAAAGCCCTG
Source organism: uncultured Actinomycetota bacterium (assembly GCA_963730045.1). Lineage (GTDB taxonomy): Bacteria > Actinomycetota > Actinomycetes > Actinomycetales > Microbacteriaceae > JBDSKH01. Next base: position 877,117 of record CAVSPQ010000006.1, read on the forward strand.
TGCACGAAGAGCGGCCCCGCACTCTCGACGAGTGCGGGGCCGGAATCCTGCGATGCCGCCTCAGGCGGCGATCAGCCGAGGGATCAGTTGATGCCCGGGATGACGATCCAGCCCTGCGAGAGCACGAGCCAGATGAGCGTCAGGACGATGGCGACGACCGTGATCGTCACGCCCGATCGACGTGTGGAGCCACGCAGCACCAGTTGCACGATCAGGACGATGAGCAGGACGATCGCCAGGATCAAGCCGCCGAACGGCACGACGACGAAGAAGGACAGGATGAAGAGCGCGGCGACGATGATCTCGATGACCGCGACGATGGCGGTCCCGCGACCGCGGACGCGGATGATGCCGTCGATCAGGGCGAGGATGCCGCCGAGCAGACCGATGATGAGAAGCCAGGTCAGGGTGACCACAGGGGAATTCCTTCCGTAGAGGGGCTTGCCGCCCCGGACGCCGCCCAGAGCAGCGCCGGTCTCACCCTAGCGAGCGCGGCAAACCTGCCCAGCAGACCGCCAGGCGACTCCCAGACTCAGCGAGCGTCAGGCGGGACGGGTGAACGCGTCACGGAGCGTCAGGCGGATACCGGGACGTGCGCCTCGGCGATCACGCGATCGAATGCCCGCGAGAGAGCGGCGGTCGACGCGATCGGGTCGCCGGCGTAGCCGCCGGCCATGGCGCCGTCGCGCGCGAGCATCAGGTCGTCGGCGCCGTCGCCGGGCATCGGGTGGCCCATCCGGCGCAGCAGCTGCTCGTACACGTCGAGGTACCACTCGCGGTGGCGCTCGACGGCGCGGCGCACCGGGTGGGTGGCGTCGGGGAACTCCGCTGAAGCATTGAGGAACGGGCACCCGCGGAAGCCGGGGCCGCTGATCGAGCCCTGGATCGAATCCTGGATCGCCCGCAGGACGCGTGCCGGGTCGTCGTTGCCCTCGACCACGTCGGCCAGCCATTCGGCGGCCAGACGGTGACGATGCCCGATGTACTCGGCGATCAGGCGGTCTTTGGAGCCGTAGTGCTTGTAGAAGGTCGCCTTGGTGACGCTGGACGCGCTGATCAGGCGGTCGACACCGACCGTGCGGATGCCGTCGTCATAGAACAGTTCGTTCGCGGTCTCCAGGATGCGGAGCTTCGCCGGGGCTGACGGCAGGGCCGCGCCGGGGCGGGTGATCTCGATCGGCACTGGGGTCACGCTTTCGTCTGGGGTCCAACGGGTGGTTCGCACGTCAGGGGATACCGCGCGATCCTCCGTGCCGCGCCACGACCGCCGGGGGAGCGGTCGAGGCTGCACGGTGTTGCAGAACTCGAGTGGATCTGTTGGTCGAAGTCGGGCGGGCTAGGGTCCGCCGTCCTTCGAATGGTGACGATAGCACATGCGGACAGACAGACTTGTCTGTTTGTCCGCATATCGTTGTCCCCAGTTGGGGTGGGGAGGGTCGCGGCCTCGGTCGGCACCGTGACGTAGGCTTCATCCCGATGAACGGCGCGGTGCAGCTTCCCCTCGACCTGGCCGAGCTGACGATCACCGCATCCGGCGGCAGTCTCGTGCGCCGCAGCGTCCTCCCGAGCGGGGTCCGCATCCTCAGCGAGCACGTGCCGGGATCTCAGAGTGCGACCGTCGGTTTCTGGGTCGCCGTCGGTTCCCGGGACGAGGAGCCGGTGACCTACGGCTCGACGCACTTCCTCGAGCACCTGCTCTTCAAGGGCACCACGACCCGTACCGCGCTCGATATCGCCGTCTCGTTCGACGCCGTCGGCGGCGAGCACAACGCGATGACGGCGAAGGAGTACACCTGCTACTACGCCAAGATCCGTGACAAGGATCTGCCGATGGCGGTCGCCGTCCTCGCCGACATGTTCACGTCATCGCTGCTCGACGCCGAGGACTTCGAGGCCGAGCGCGGCGTCATCCTCGAAGAGCTCGCGATGGCCGACGACGATCCGTCCGACGTTGTCAGCGAGCGATTCTTCGAGGCGGTGTTCGGCGCGCATCCGCTGGGCCGTCCGATCGGTGGCAGCCCGGCATCCATCGGCGCGGTTGACCGGGATGCCGTGCGGGCCCACTATCGCGCCAACTACCGCCCGCAAGACCTCGTCATCTCGGTCGCCGGCGCCGTGGACCACGACCAGCTGGTCGGCTGGGTCGCGACCGCCCTCGACGCGGCAGGCTGGGAACCCACGCTCGCCGCCGCCCCGGTCATGCGCCGGGACGCGGTGCACGACCTCATCGATCGCGGCGCACCGCTCGCGATCGTCGAGCGCCCGATCGAGCAGGCAAACATCCTGCTCGGCGTGGCCGGGCTCGCGGCCACCGATCCGCGTCGGTCGACGCTCGTGGTGCTCAATTCGGTGCTCGGTGGCGGGATGTCGTCGCGGCTCTTCCAGGAGGTACGCGAGAAGCGCGGACTTGCATACTCCGTCTACTCGTTCGCCGCCAGTTACGCCGATGCCGGACTGGTCGGCCTGTACGCCGGCTGCTCGCCCAAGAACGTCGGGAAGGTCGCCGAGCTCCTACTCGCCGAGTTCCGTCGACTCGCCGCGGACGGCATCACCGACGATGAGCTCGCCCGCTCGCAGGGCCAGCTCGGAGGCGCGTCGGCTCTGGCCCTCGAGGACTCCGACACCCGCATGACCCGGCTCGGGCGCAGCGAGCTCACCTTCGGCGAGTTCTCCGACCTCGATGAGGTGCTGCGCCGCATCGCGGGGGTGACCGCCGCCGATGTGCAGACCCTCGCGGCGGAGCTGGTCGAGCGGCCGCTGTCGCTGGCCGCCGTCGGCGCAGTCGCAGCCAGCGCCTTCGACGGTGTCGTGGACGCCGCCGACCCCGCCGCCGGAGCCGCCTGATGTCGCGGTACCTCTATCTCGTCCGGCACGGCGAGCAGCAGGATGCCGAGCACGGTCTGCCGGACGGCCCGCTGAGCCCGCGCGGGGTCCGTCAGGCACAGGCTCTCGCCGACCGGCTCGGCGGCGTCCCGTTCACCGGCGCGTGGACCTCTCCGTTGCAGCGCGCGCAAGAGACGGCTCGCATCATGACGCAGAAGATGCCGGCGCTCGAGCCCGAGCCGTCCGCTCTGCTGATGGACTGCATCCCGTCGGGCCCCGAGGCCGACATGCCGCACGCCTTCGAGTCGTTCTTCGGCGGGATCACCCCCGACGAGATCGAGGCGGGCGAGGCGCAGATGGCGGATGCGGTGGCCGAGTGGATGACCCCGTCGCGCGACGACCGGCACGACCTCCTGATCACGCACAACTTCGTCGTCGGATGGTTCGTGCGCGAGGTCTTCGGGGCTCCGCGCTGGCGCTGGCTCGGACTGAATCAGGCCAACTGCGGCCTCACGATCATCCGGGTGCGCTCGGCGAAGCCGCCGGTGCTGGTGGCACACAACGATCTGGGGCACCTGCCCCCGGAGCTGCGGTCGGGCCTGCCGGTCGACCAGCCGTACTGAGCTGGTCGGGCAGCGACCGCAGGTCGCGTATCAAGACCCCTCGCGGAGCGCGCCGCCGACCCAATCGAGCGATTTCCCGAACCAGTGCGTGGCGTTCGGGTTGTCGTTGTACGGCTCGATCTCGCCGTAGCCGCTCGAGCGATAGAGCGACTGGGCCGCTTCGAGGGTCGCGTTCGTGTCGAGCACGACGACGTGGGCCCCCAGGCCGATCGCCCGGGCCTCGAGCTCCGTGAGCAGGGTGCGCCCCCAGCCGCGGCCGCGGAACGCATCGCGCAGCCAGAGGTGCTTGATCTCCGCGCGGTCGGTGGACAGCATCCGGACCCCGCCGCAGCCGGCCGGTGTGTCGCTCTCGTCGAACACCACCAGGAAGGTGCCGGCGGGCGGGACGAACGCGGCGGGATCGGGGCTCGTGCGGCGGTAGACGCCTCCGGTGAACCCGAGCACGCGGGCGGCGAAGTACTCGTCGAGCAGCTCCGCGGCAACCGGATCGTCGACCGGGGTCGGAACGTAGCGGGGCACGCTCCAAGGCTACGCTGGAGTCCATGGTCAGCAGGGTCGCCGTGGTCGGCGCGACGGGCAGGATGGGCGCCCTGGCGCGGCGACTCATCGCCGAGGCCGACGATCTCGAGCTGCACGCGGCGATCGGATCCACGGATGCCATCGACGCCATCGACGGCGCCGACATCGTCTTCGACGTGACCGTGCCGGCCGTGTCGCCCGACATCGTGAACGCGGCACTCGACCGTGGCATCCCGACCCTGGTCGGCACCTCTGGCTGGACCGCCGAGCGCATCACCACTCTGCAGCGCCGCGTCGGCCCCGACGGGCAGCCCGGCGTCGTCATCGTGCCGAACTTCTCGCTCGGTTCGGCGCTGGCGACGGCATTCGCCGTGCATCGCCGCCCCGTGGTTCGAGTTCATCGAGATCGTGGAGAGCCATCACGAGGGCAAGGTCGACTCGCCCTCTGGCACGGCGATCCGTACCGCCGAGCTGATCGGCCTCGCCCGCACGGATGCCGGACCGGTCGCGGCTCCGCACGCCGATCAGCGTGCCAGGGGGCAGCAGGTCGCGAGCATCCCGATTCACAGCCTGCGGCATCCGGGGCTGTCGGCCCGCCAGGAGGTCGTCTTCGGCGGGATCGGCGAGACCATCCGGGTGACGCACGACACGCACGCCGACTCGTCGTACGAAGCCGGCGTCCTGCTCGGGCTCCGCGCGGTGCGCGACGCCCGCGGTGTCGTCGTCGGGCTCGACAAGCTGCTCGACCTCGGGCTGCCGACTCCTGGATCCGGTCAGTCCGAGTGAGAGTCCGCATCGCCGTCGCGGTCATGACCGCGCTGCTGGCGCTGTACCTCGTCTTCGCGATCCGCTACGGACTGCTTCTCATCGGAGTCGGCCAGCCGATCGGCATCGCGCTCGGCGTCGCCCTGTTGGTGTTCCCGGTAGTGGCTGCGGGTGCCCTCGCTGCCGAGCTGGTGTTCACCGTGCGCGCCGACCGGCTCGGCCGGCGGCTCGCCGCTGAAGGCGGGCTGCCAGAGGATCAGCTCGCGCAACGGCCGAGCGGACGCATCGACCGCGCGGCCGCCGACGCCGTCTTCCCCAGGTTCAAGCAGGATGCCGAAGATCACCCCGACGACTGGCGGGCCTGGTTCCGGCTCGGCCTCGCCTACGACGCGAGCGGGGACCGCCGACGCGCGCGATGGGCGACGCGCAAGGCGATCACGCTCAGCCGCTAGGCCTCGATACGCCGTCTCGCGGCTTCGTCGGCCAGGGCGTGGATCGCGTCCGCGACGGTCGGGTGCCTCCAGGTGAAACCATCGGCTCGAAGCCGGGCGGGCAGCACTCGCGCGTCGTCGAGGAGAAGACGCGAGCCCGCCTCGCCGAGCGCCTTCACCGCGAACGGCGGCACACGCAGCAGGTGCGGGCGGCGCATCACCTTCGCGAACGCCTCGGTGATCTCATCGCTCGTCGCCGGTGTCGGGCCGGCGATGTTGACGGCACCGCTCAGCTTCGAGCCGATGAGATGGCGCAGGGCGGCCGCCTCGTCGTGGAGGCTGATCCACGGCCAGTACTGGGTCCCGCGGCCGAAACCCGCGCCCAGGGCGAAACGGGTGAGGAGTCGGATCGGCTCCAAACCGCCACCCCTTGCCACGACGACCGCCGAGCGGGCGTTCACGACGCGAGTGGAGCCGGCGGCGATCGCCGCGGCGGCCTCCCACGCCTGAACGAGGTCGGGGAAGAAGCCTGAGCCGGGCGCCGACTCCTCGGTGAGGGTCTCGCCGGGACGATCGCCGTAGTACCCGACGGCCGAACCGCTGACGAAGACCCGGGGCGGGCGCTCGGCACCGACGATCGCCTCCGCCAGGGCGACGGTCGGCCGCACACGTGAGTTGAGCAGAACGCGGCGGTAGGCCGGCGTCCAGGGGATCCGGCCCACGCTCGCTCCCGAGAGATTGACGACCGCGTCGGCGCCCTCGACCACCGCCGGATCGAGCGTGCGGGCATCCCAACGCACCTCATCCGGGGCGCGCAGCTCGCGGCGCACCAGCCGGACGATGTCGACGTCGTTCGCGAGCAGCTGCCGCACGAGCTCGGTGCCGATGAGACCAGAGGCCCCCGAGACGACGACGCGGCGGCGCGGGCGTGCCATCAGTGCCGCGCCATCTAGCCGAGGCTCGCGTCGATCGTGATCGGGATGCCGGCGAGCGCCTTCGAGACCGGACAGTTCGCCTTGGCGCCCTCCGCGAGAGTCTGGAACTCCTGGTCGGCCAGACCCGCCACCTTCGCGTTCACGAGCAGGTGACTGCCGGTGATGCCCTCGCCGGGCTGGAATGTGACGGCCGCCGTGACCTGCAGGCTCTCGGGGGAGTGGCCGGCGTCGGCCAGCGCCTTCGAGAACGCCATCGAGAAGCAGGACGAGTGCGCCGCGGCGAGCAGCTCCTCGGGGTTGGTCTGGCCGACGACGCCGTCGGAGCGCGCCTTCCAACTGACGGGGAATTCCGCCACGTCGGAGGAGTCGAGGGATGTCGTGCCGGAACCGCTGCTCAGGTCACCGAACCACAGGGTCGTTGCTTCGCTCGTGAGGGCCATGCGTCCAGACTACGACGCAGCCAATGGCGCGGTCAGGCGGCGGAAACGGGCTTGCGACGGATGATTCCGATGCGGGCGAGCAGCAGGTAGATCTGGCATCCGACGCAGTAGCCGAAGACCGAGTTGAGGAAGGCGACCACGAAGGCGGCGGCTGCAGCCACCACCACGGCATACGGCACTCCGGCCAGCTGCAACAGGATGCCGAGCACGACGACGACAAAGCCGACGCCCTGCGAGAACGTCGGGGGAGCCGGGTCCTCCAGTTCGACCGGCGCCGAGACCCGCGGGCGGATCAGGCGCTTGAAGACGAATCCGTAGGGATGCCGAGCGGCGCCGACGATGGCGGCGACCAGGAAGACGACCGCTTGGGCAGCGAGGAGGATCGTCGCCGCCGTGGTCAGACCGACCAGGCCCAGAGCGACGACCACGAGGACCACGATGCCGGTGATGCCCGCGGTGACTCGCGGTCCGCGAGGGTCGATTCCCGTGGCGGGTTCATGGGACGCGCTCATGCGGCGAGCACCCTCTCGAGTTCGGCGACGACGAGGTGACGGCGCACGGCGCCGCCGATCCGCGCGCGAATGGCGCCATCGCGATCGAGGATCAGCGTGGTCGGAGTCTGGAGCACGCGATAGCGGGCCGCGAGCTCGGGACGGTGGGTCACATCGAGATCGATGTGCTCGACGGAATCGGTGTGCTCGGCGAGATCACCCAGTACGCGCGCCGTCGCCCGGCACGGCGAGCACACCTCTGTCGAGAACTGCAGCAGCGTCGCACGTTCGCCGAGAGGGACGCCGTCGATGGACACGATCCGCTCGTCGCCGATGCGGACGCGGCCCTGCTGCGAGCGCCACACGAATCCGAGCGCCGTGGCGACGGCCACGAGCGCCAGGATGACGGCGACGACGAGCAACGGGTGCATGATCGGACACGATATGGGCGCGAGGGCCGCGCGTGGCCAGTGTTGCCGACTGTTACGGACTACCATCGCCGTGATGCACCCCTACGAAGATCTCCTCCGCGACACTTTCGAGCACGGCGTGCACAAGACGGACCGCACCGGTACGGGCACGCGGAGCGTCTTCGGCCGCCAGATCCGCTTCGATCTCGCACAGGGATTCCCCCTCATCACGACGAAGCGCGTCCACTTCAAGTCGATCGTCATCGAGTTGCTCTGGTTCCTGCGCGGAGAGGGCAACGTCGCCTTCTTGCGTGAGAACGGCGTGACGATCTGGGACGAGTGGGCTGACGCCGCCGGCGACCTCGGCCCCGTGTACGGGGTGCAGTGGCGGTCCTGGCCGACACCGTCCGGCGAGCAGCTCGATCAGATCGCCGACGTCATCGAGCAGATCACCGCCAATCCGGATTCCCGCCGGCTCATCGTCTCGGCCTGGAACCCCGCCGACATCCCGCGGATGGCTCTGGCGCCGTGTCACGCGCTCTTCCAGTTCTACGTCGCCGAGGGCCGCCTCTCGTGCCAGCTGTACCAGCGCAGCGGTGACATGTTCCTCGGGGTCCCGTTCAACATCGCGAGCTACGCGCTGCTGACCCACATGGTCGCCCAGCAGACCGGGCTCGAGGTCGGCGACTTCATCTGGACCGGCGGCGACACCCATATCTACGACAATCACGTCGAGCAGGTCACCGAGCAGTTGTCGCGGGAGCCGTTCCCGCTGCCGACGCTGCGCATCACGCGCAAGCCCGACAGCATCTTCGACTACACGCTCGACGATTTCGAGGTCGTCGACTACCGGCACCATCCGGCGATCCGCGGCGCCGTCGCCGTATGACCCTGTCGTTGATCTGGGCGGAGGCGCACGACCGCGTGATCGGCGCCACGGGCGGGATGCCGTGGCACGTCCCCGAGGACCTCGCCCACTTCAAGGAGCTGACCCTCGGCGACACGGTCGTCATGGGCCGCAAGACGTGGGACGCCCTCGACCCCCGATTCAAGCCTCTGCCGGGGCGTCGCAATATCGTCGTCACGCGCGATCCCGAGTGGACCGACGATGGTGCCGAGGTCGTGCACTCCCTCGATGACGCCATCGCCGCCTCCGACCCCGCCTGGGTGATCGGCGGGGCCGAACTGTTCGCGGCGACGATCGACCGGGCCGACCGCCTCGAGGTCACCGAGCTCGACCTCGACGTCGAGGGCGACACGTTCGCGCCGCCCATCGGCTCCGGATGGCGGGTCGTCTCCGAGGGCGAATGGCAGCAGTCCCGTGGGGGCGTTCGATTCCGCTTCCTGCGCTACGGGCGCGTGGGCTGAGCCCGGAAGCACGAGACCGAGTACGGGAAGTCCTCGGTCATCACGTAGTGGTACCCGGTCACGTCGACCCCGTCGAGCGTGTACTCGCCGACGATGCCGTGGCAGACATCCAGATCGGCGGTGGTCAGCTGGTTGCCGGCGGCGACCGTCGGGCCGGTGATCGGGAACCCGTCGAGCGCGAACCCGATCACGGTGCGCACGTCGATGTCATCGATGCACCTGCTCAGCGTGTGGTAGTGGTACTCGCCCGTGTTCTGCGGGTGCCCGTCGCAGTCGTCCTGCACCTCCCAGGCGCCGGCATCACGTCCGCCAGCATCGAAGGCGTTGAACAGGACCACCCCGGTGAGCATCACGCCGGACTCGCCGCCCATGCACTGCGGGTCGCCGTACGGCGGCTCCGCGGTCAGGCGGAACTCGAGGTGCTGCTCGGAGATGGAGTTCGGATTCCGGTCATAGATCTTGACGGGGTCGTCCTCGCCGACCGGGAACTCGCCCGTCGGGTGGTCGGGCAGATCGTTGGTCGTGAGGGTCCGGATGCCGCCGGCGACCTCGATCGAGAGCTCCGGCTCCCAGTTCACCTGGCCTTGCACGGCGGGCTTCTGGTTGATGTCCCACTCGGTGTTGCCGTTGACGAACCAGGGCCCGCGGTTCTGTGCGCCGGCTTGCTCGTCGGGTACGAAGTTCTCCCGGCACAGGAAGACCGTGCCGACTGCCGGAGCGTCGAGACTCCACTGCTCGTCGCCCACCGGCAGGATCCCGTCGGCATACCGGTCCCCGTACTCATGACCCAGATCGAGCCGGATCGCGTCTGCGGGAAGCCCGTCGTCGACGCTCGCGCTCGGTGTCGGCGTGTTGCTCGGCTCGGCGACCGTGCCCGCCACACATCCCGCCAGCAACATCGCCGTCGCTCCGACCCCCACGAACATGCCCGCACCCCGGCCGACCTGTCGCATCCTGATCATGCCGTCATCGTAGGACCCGTGGCCTGCCGTATCACCGCAGTGCGGTGCGCGCTCCGCGCCGTCCGCAATCCATCAACCGCAGCGCGTTTACTCGCCTGCAGCACCTGCGGCGTGTTTCTCGGTCGTCACCAGGGCGGAGCCGCCGCCGCGCGCGCCGGGTGGCCCTCACATGTTCTGCCGCATCGGGCTTTGTAGCACGGCGTCCTACAAAGCCCGAGGACCTGGAGGTGAGCGCATTGCCCCGGACGACATCCATCCACAGGTCGGGGTGATGGGCGGTTTCGCACAGTTACCGCCGACGCTCCGCGGGGCGGTGTTTCGCTGCGCACGCTTGCTCCATGCAATTCGTGCTCGATGCCCTGGAGAAGCGCGGCGGCCTGGCGACCACCGGCGAGCTCGCACGGCTGGGAGTGGATCGCCAAAGGCTGGACATCGCGTTCATGTACCGCCGCATCGTGCGAGTCAAACGCGGCGTCTGGGCGCTGCCGTCCGTTCCACGCGAGGTCCTCGAAGCGCACCGAGCCGGCGGACGACTCGCCTGCGTCAGTGCTCTGGCATTCCATGGCCTCATCGAGGACACGCAGACCGGACTCCACATCGCGGCACCATCGTGGGTGACGAATTGGCGGTCGCCGCAGCGGAGCGAGCACGTCGTCGCTCATTGGAGTCGTCGACCCACGCCAGGGGACTGTCTGGCGGTCAGCGCCGAGACGGCATGGGCCCAGTTCGCGCTGTGCCGGGCGGTCGCCGGGCGCGACGTGCGGTTACGGCGAACCGATAGCCTGTAACGCGTGTCGACGCCAGAGAACCCCTTCGGACAGGTGCTCGTCGCGCTCGTGACCCCGTTCACGGCGGACGGCGAGGTTCACTGGGATGACGTCGAGAAGCACATCGATCACCTGGTCACCCACGGCGTCGACGGCATCGTCGTCACCGGCACCACCGGCGAGACCAGCACGTTGACCGACCCCGAGAAGGTCAAGCTCGTCGAGGTCGCCAAGAACATCGTCGCGGGCCGTGCGAAGGTCATCACGGGCGGCGGATCCAACGAGACCGCCCACGCCATCGAGCTGTACAAGCACAGCGAGCAGGCCGGCGCCGACGGCGTCATGATCGTCACGCCGTACTACAACAAGCCGACGCAGGCGGGGATCCTCACCCACTTCCGCATGATCGCCGACGCGACCGACCTGCCGGTGATCCTCTACGACATCCCCGGGCGCACCGGAGTCGAGATCACCTACGAGACGATCCTCCGCGCCTCGAAGCACCCCAACATCCTGGGTGTGAAGGATGCGAAGGGAGACCTCAGCGAGGTCAGCCGCGTGCTCAACCAGACGGATTTGCTGTACTTCGCGGGGGATGACGCGAACGCGCTGCCGACCCTCGCGATCGGCGGCACCGGCCTCGTCGGTGTGACCGCCAACATCGCCCCGCAGCCATACCGCACGATGGTCGACGCCGTGAACGCCAACGACCTCGCCACCGCAGCCGCGGCGCACCGCGCGCTCGAGCCCCTCGTGCGCGCCACCATGACCCACGTACCGGGAACGGTCGCGACCAAGTACATCCTCCACGGCCTCGGCCAGATCTCGAGTCCGCGCGTGCGGCTTCCTCTGGTCGGCCCCGAGGAATCCGAGGCCGCGCTCATCGAAGACGAGATCGCTCTCGTCGACCACGTTCCCGGCGTGGACTTCTCCAACTTCCGCCCCGACCGCAACGCCGCCGCCGGCGGTGCACTTCCGAAGGTCGCGGGCACCACTCGCTAGGGAGCGACTTGCCCAGTTCAGACGTCTACGACCCGCCAGCACTCAAGCCGGGGACCCTCCGCATCATCCCGCTCGGCGGGCTCGGGGAGATCGGTCGCAACATGACCGTCTTCGAGTTCGAGGGCAAGATCCTCATCGTCGACGCCGGCGTGCTGTTCCCAGAAGAGCACCAGCCGGGCGTTGACCTGATCCTGCCCGACTTCACGCCCATCCGGGACCGGCTCGACGACATCGTCGGCGTCGTACTCACACACGGCCACGAGGACCACATCGGCGCCGTGCCGTACCTGCTCAAGCTGCGTCAGGACATCCCGCTCCTCGGCAGCCAGCTCACCCTCGCGCTCGTCGAGGCGAAGCTCAAGGAGCACCGCATCGCGCCGCGCACCACGCCGGTGCGTGAGGGGCAGCGCGAGAGGCTCGAACCCTTCGACCTCGAATTCATCGCGGTCAACCACTCGATCCCCGACGCGCTCGCCGTCGCGATCCGCACGCCCGCCGGCCTGGTGCTGCACACGGGCGACTTCAAGATGGATCAGCTCCCGCTCGACGAGCGCATCACCGACCTCCGCGCCTTCGCGCGTCTGGGCGACGAGGGCGTCGATCTGTTCATGGTCGACTCGACCAACTCCGACGTGCCAGGATTCACCCCGCTCGAACGCGACATCGGCCCGGTGCTCGAGACGGTGATCGCCAAGGCCGCTCGCCGGGTCATCGTCGCCAGCTTCTCCAGTCACGTTCACCGGGTGCAACAGGTGCTGGATGCCGCGGCCGCCAACGGCCGCCAGGTCGCCCTCGTGGGTCGCAGCATGGTCCGCAACATGGGCATCGCGGCCGACCTGGGATACCTCAAGGTCCCCGACGGCGTGCTCATCGACCTGAAGAAGGCGCTCGACCTCCCCGACGACCGCATCGTCTACATGAGCACCGGGTCGCAGGGCGAGCCGATGGCCGTCCTCGCGCGCATGGCCAACCTCGAGCACCAGATCGAGGTGGGGGAGGGCGACACCGTCATCCTCGCCTCGAGCCTCATCCCCGGAAACGAGAACGCGGTCTACCGCGTGATCAACGGCCTCACCAAGCTCGGCGCGAAGGTCGTTCACAAGGGGAATGCGAAGGTGCATGTCTCGGGCCACGCAGCGGCAGGTGAACTGCTGTACTGCTACAACATCCTGCGACCTCGCAACGTGCTGCCGATCCACGGCGAGTATCGCCACCTGACGGCGAATGCGGCGCTGGCGATCGAGACCGGCATCCCGGAATCGTCGACGTTCATCGGCGACGACGGCATCGTGCTCGACCTCAAGGACGGCAACGTCAAGGTGGTCGGCCAACTGGACCTGGGCTACGTCTATGTCGACGGTTCGACGGTGGGCGAGATCACGGACGCCGACCTCAAAGATCGGCGCGTGCTGGCCGAGGAGGGATTCATCTCGATCTTCGTCGCCATCGACAAGCAGACCGGGCGGGTCATCGTCGGTCCCGAGATCCAGGCACGCGGTTTCGCAGAAGACGAGTCGGTGTTCGACGACGTGCTGCCGCAGATCATCGCGGCACTCACCGAGGCGTCACAGAACGGAACGCGAGATCAGCACGGGTTCCAGCAGGTCATCCGCCGGGTCGTGGGTCGCTGGGTCAACACTCAGCACCGCCGCCGTCCGATGATCATCCCGGTGGTCATCGAGGCGTAGGCGCGGGGCTGGGGGTTTCTCTGAGGTTTCCTCTGGGATATCCTCCTGAAGGCTGACGCCCGACGCTCAACGCTGCGGAAGTGTTGGGTACGACTTCTTCCGTCCGTTTGATTCGATGGAGGAGACCGTGCTGAGCGCGGCCGTCCCCGCACCGAGAGGTTCTTCGCCGTGAGCATCGCGCGCAAATGGGTGTTCCCCATCCTCCGCATCGTCGTCTTCGCCGTCATCGCGGCAGCCCTGGTCAAGCTGGCGTTCTTCGCCGACCCGGTCGAGCAGAGCGGTGAGGTGCCGACCGGAGAGATCGTCGAGCCGCAGATCCCGGTCACGATGGGCACGATCCAGAACGACATCTCGATCAGCGGCACCGTGAACGCGGATGCCGCGGTCCCCGTGAAGGCGACATTCGGTGGCGAGGTGCGCGAGGTCCTCGTCTCGGCCGGCACCGCCGTCAGCGCGGAAACCGAGATCATGGTCGTGCGCGCCGAGCTCGTGAACTCGAATGGCACGCCCTATACGAAGGTGCAGCGCGTCAAGGCGGGCTCGACCGGCATCCTGTCGTCGTTCACCCCGCTCGTCGGCCAGACGATCGCCGTCGGCGATGTCGTCGGCCAGGTCGCACCGACGAGCTTCAACGTGACGGCGACGATCTCGCCCGCGCAGTTGTACCGACTGACCCAGCAGCCGACGGAGGCGCAGGTCACGGTGCAGGGCGGCCCCGCGCCGTTCACCTGCACCGGGCTCACGATCATCACGCCGTTGCCGGGAGCCGGCGGCGGCGGGTCGGACGGCGGGTCGGGCGAGGGCAGCGGTTCGACCACGACCGTTCGGTGCACGGTGCCCGCCGAGGTGCGGGTCTTCCCCGGCCTCGTGGCCGATCTCACGATCGCCGGTGGTGTCGCCGAAGACGTGCTCATGGTGCCGATGACGGCCGTGCAGGGGGCGGCGGACACCGGCATCGTCTACGTGATCCTGGATGACGGCACGCAGGAGGAGCGACCCGTCACCCTGGGCCTGAACGACGGCATCAACGTCGAGATCACCGAAGGGCTGACCGAGGGTGAGCTGATCCTGCAATTCGTACCGGGCGCGGAGGCGCCGCTCGACCCGGGCATGAACGGCGGACCCCTCGTCGAGGAGGTGAAGTGAGCCTCCTGCGCCTCGAGGGCGTCACGCGGACTGTCGAGCTCCCGGATGCGGAGCCCCTCCACATCCTGCGCGGCATCGATCTCGAGGTGGAGGTCGGCGATCACGTCAGCATCGTCGGCCGCTCCGGAAGCGGCAAATCGACGCTCCTGAACCTGCTCGGGCTGCTCGACACCCCGACCAGTGGAAGCCTGATCTTCGACGGGACGCCTCTGGAGAAGCTCACCGGTGGCGAGCGCGACCGCCGGCGCGGCACGGATATCGGGTTCATCTTCCAGGCGTTCAACCTGCTGGGCGGCCGGACGGCGCTGGAGAACGTGATGACACCCCTCCTCTATGCCAGCGGACGCCAGTTCTGGCGGCGCGAGCGCATCGCGGGCGAGATGCTCGAGAAGGTGGGGCTCGGCAATCGCCTGGGGTCGATGCCAGAGCAGCTCTCGGGCGGCGAACAGCAGCGCGTCGCGATCGCGCGCGCCCTGGTGCGCGGCCCGCGACTGATCCTGGCGGACGAACCGACGGGTGCCCTCGACATCGATACCGGTGCCGCTGTCATGAAGCTGCTCGATGACGTGGCGGAGAGCTCGGGCGCCGCGCTCATCACGATCACCCACGATCCCAACGTCGCCGCACTCGCGCGGCGACACTACCGACTCGACCGCGGTGTTCTCGCTCCGGTCGACGTGCATCGCGTGCTGACGCTCGCGGAGGGCGGGGTCACCCTGTGAACCGCGCCTGGACCGGGTTGGTCGGCTCGGTCGTCGAGGCGTGGGCGGAGTTGCGCATCCACCGCACCCGCGTGCTGCTCAGCCTGATCGGGGTCGCGGTGGCGGTCGCCGCCCTCACCGGCATCGTCGCGCTTGGGGCGATCGCGCAGCAGTCGCAGATCGAGCAGTTCGAGCGGCAGTCGGGTCGGCCGGCTCTGCTCTCCGTCAACACGTACAACCCGGTGACCGGCGAACAACCCGACATCGCATCACTCGGCATCGCGTTCGAGAGCACGATGGAGCGATACGACATCCGCTGGCACAGCCGCAACGCCGGCGTCCAGCTGCAGATCCAGTTCCCCGATGGCGTGCGCGGCACGCAGCTCCAGGTCGTCGATCCGGCCTTCGGGGAGATGCATCGAGTGCAGCTCAGCGAGGGTGCCTGGTTCACGGACGCGGACCAGGACCGCCTGGCACCCGCGGTGATCGTCAACGAGACGTGGTGGGGTCTGATCGGCTCGCCGCCGCTCTCGTCGCATCCCACCATCATGCTTCCGGGGCAGCAACCCACGACGGCGGTCGTGATCGGGATCCTCCCGTCGGGTCCGTTCGAGGACTACCCGACGGGGTTCATCCTCACCAGCGCCTGGGATCAGATCGCCACCCCCGAACTCGCCGCGCAGACCTATTTCAGCTACGAAGCATGGGTTCCGCCCGATCTCGCGGAGCCCCTCACCGCGTTGATCCAGCGAGATGTCGCGGGCGCGATGGGCGAGGACTGGCAGACCGATGTCCAGCGCAGCGACTACCTGGTGTGGGGCGGGGAGGATCCGCTGCTGTTCATCAAGCTGCTGGTCACCGGCGTCGCCGTGCTCATCCTGCTGCTCGGCGCCCTCGGCCTGGTCAACATCTCGCTCGTCACGGTGCGGCACCGGATCCGGGAGATCGGGATCCGCCGCAGCTTCGGTGCGACGGCCGGCCGGGTGTTCTTCGCGGTGATGATGGAGAGCGTGGTCGCGACCGTGGTGGCGGGCGTGATCGGGGTGGCGATCGCCGTGCTGATCGTGAAGAGCCCGTGGGTGACCGACCTGGTGGCCTCCGGCGTGCAGGATGTGCCGGCGTTCCCCATCGAGGCGGCTCTCATCGGCCTCGCGTCGGCGACCGCGGTGGGCGCGCTCGCCGGACTGCTGCCCGCTCTCGTGGCGGTGCGCGTGAAGGTCATCGACGCGATCAGGTATTGACGCGAGTCGCTCCACTGGTCGGTCGACCCCCGCGGGTACCGTCGGTTCATGGCCACGAGCACGAGGTCTTCGAACTCGCGCGCCGAGGTACCGGTTCAGGTACGCGGTCGTCGCGGAACTCGTCGCGCTCGCGCACCCAGCCGACAAAGAGACTGCCGAAGAACGCACCGCCAGAGCAGGGTCTGCTCACGAGCGCGTGGATGGGCCTCGCCCACATCGTGGGTGGCGCGGCACGGCTGTTCGGCAAAGAGACGCTGGCGAAGGACGAGCGACGCGACGGCGTGCCGTTCCTGCTGATCGTTCTCGCCGTCATCGGCGCGATCGTCGAGTGGTTCACACCGAACCAGGATGTCGCGATCGCCCTCGACAACTACACCTTCGGCGGCCTGCTCGGCCGCGTCGCCTTCGCGCTGCCGGTGATCATGCTGATCTTCGCCGTCTGGCTCTTCCGGCATCCGTCGAGCGTGCACGACAACGGTCGCCTCGGCATCGGCGCCGCGATCATGCTGAGCAGCGTGAGCGTGCTCTGCCACGTATTCGGCGGCCAGCCCGAGCCCGCGGACGGCGCCGGCGCACTCGCGGCCGGCGGTGGCGTGGTCGGCTGGATGCTGGCTTGGCCGTTCGCATCGATCGGCGCGACCTGGTTCACGGTCGTGCTGGCCAGCGGTCTGCTCGTGCTCTCCCTGTTCATCATCACCAAGACGCCGCCGAACCGGATCGGTGCCCGCCTGCGCGAGCTGTACGCCTACCTCTTCGGCGCCGAGCTGGCAGAGCGTGCCCCCAAGGAGGCCGTGACAGGCGACACCACGACCTTCGGCTCGATGAGCGATCTCGGCTTCGAGCCGGAGGACGCGAGCTCGATGCCGTGGTGGCGCCGGGGTCGCAAGGGCGAGAAGGCGTTCGACACCCCGGTGATCGGCATCAGAGCCGACCGGCGTGATCGAGCCCAGCGACGAGTTCGACATCGACCTGCTCGACGAGCTGACTCGCGCCGAGGACGCCGTCAAGCGCTTCACGGGCGAGGTCGATCCGAATGCCACGCACGCTGCGCGACGACTCGGTCGCGGCCATGCTCCCGGAACCGTCCGACGACGACCTTCCGGGATCGGCGGCCCAGCCCGCACCGCCGCGACGTCCGTACCGGCTGCCCGCGGCATCCATCCTGGCGCCCGGCACCCCGCCCAAGGCGCGCACGGTCGCCAACGACGAGGTGATCGCGGCGATCACCAGCGTGCTCGGACAGTTCCAGGTCGACGCGAAGGTCACGGGCTTCAACCGGGGCCCGTCGGTCACCCGGTACGAGATCGAGCTCGGGCACGGTGTGAAGGTCGAGCGCGTGACGGCGCTCGCCAAGAACATCGCCTACGCGGTCGCGAGCAACGAGGTCGCCATCCTGTCGCCGATCCCGGGCAAGAGCGCGATCGGCATCGAGATCCCGAACAAGGACCGCGAGATCGTGTCGCTGGGCGACGTGCTGCGTTCCGGCGCCGCCGCGAAGAGCCCGCACCCGATGACGATCGGCCTCGGCAAGGACGTCGAGGGCGGCTTCGTGGTCGCGAACCTGGCGAAGATGCCGCACCTGCTGGTCGCCGGCGCCACCGGATCCGGCAAGTCCAGTTTCATCAACTCGATGATCACGTCGGTGCTGATGCGCGCCAAGCCGGCCGAGGTGCGCATGGTTCTCATCGACCCCAAGCGCGTGGAGCTCGCGGCGTACCAGGGCGTCCCGCACCTGATCACTCCCATCATCACGAACCCGAAGAAGGCCGCCGAGGCGCTCGCCTGGGTCGTGAAGGAGATGGACATGCGGTACGACGACCTCGCGTCGTTCGGATTCCGCCACATCGATGACTTCAATCGTGCGGTTCTGGGCAACGAGATCGTGCTGCCCGCGGGCTCCGAGCGGCAGCTGCAGCCGTATCCGTACCTGCTCGTCGTCGTCGACGAGCTCGCCGACCTGATGATGGTGGCGCCTCGGGATGTCGAGGACAGCATCGTGCGCATCACGCAGCTGGCGCGCGCCTCTGGCATCCATCTCGTGCTGGCGACGCAGCGGCCATCCGTGGACGTCGTGACGGGTCTCATCAAGGCCAACGTGCCGTCGCGGCTGGCGTTCGCCGTGTCGTCGATGACCGACTCCCGCGTGATCCTCGACCAGCCCGGTGCCGACAAGTTGATCGGGCAGGGCGACGGGCTGTTCCTGCCGATGGGTGCGTCGAAGGCGATCCGGGTGCAGGGCGCCTGGGTGACGGAAGACGAGATCTCCGCGGTCGTCTCGCACGTGACGAAGCAGGCGCGTCCGGAATACCGCGACGACGTGGCGGCGGTCATCGAGCGCAAGGAGGTCGACGGCGACATCGGCGACGACCTCGACGTGCTGCTGCAGGCCGCGGAGCTCGTCGTGAACACCCAGTTCGGCTCGACCTCGATGCTGCAGCGCAAGCTGCGGGTCGGGTTTCGCCAAGGCCGGACGGCTCATGGATCTGCTCGAGTCGCGCGAGATCGTCGGCCCGTCGGAGGGCTCGAAGGCGCGCGACGTGCTCGTGACGCCCGAGCAGCTGCCCGAGGTACTGGAACGCCTGCGCGGCGGCCCCGACGATGCGTCCGGATCACGTCGAACTCACGGTTCACCCGCTGACCCCGTCGAAGCGATGGTGAACGGATATCCTGAAGCCGACGGCCCCTCGGACGAGGACGCCTGGAGTCTGACCGGCAGGGAGTGAGATGGACGTCGTTCCACCCCTCCTCCCCAACGGAAAACCCAATCCCATGAAGGGCCGCGTGGTCTCCCGCGGTGAGACGACGGCCAGCGCAGGCAACGTCGCCAACATCGTGACCGTCGCACGCATCCTGCTCGCCCCGGTGTTCGTCTGGATGCTGATCGTCGACGGCGGGGACAGCGGCCTGTTCCGCTGGCTGGCCGCAGGCCTGTTCCTGCTCGCGATCCTGACCGACGCCGTCGACGGATTCCTGGCCCGCGACCGCAACCTGGTCACCGACCAGGGCAAGCTGCTCGACCCGATCGCCGACAAGGTGCTCATCGGAGCGGCCCTCGTGTCGCTGTCGATCCTGGGCGAGCTGCCGTGGTGGGTGACCGTGGTGATCCTGGTGCGCGAGGTGGGTATCACCGTGTGGCGCCTCGTCGCCTTGCGCGACCACGTCATCCCGGCAGGGATCCTCGGCAAGATCAAGACCTGGGTGCAGGCGATCGCGATCAGCGTCGCGCTGGTGCCGTTCCCCGCTCTCCTCGGGGAGTGGTTCAACGTCGTGAACCTCGTTCTGATGTCGACCGCCGTCGTGCTGACGATCGTGAGCGGCGTCGAGTACCTGCGGGCGGCCTGGGTCGCCGACCGGGCGAAGAAGATGGCGGCGGCCGCGGCCGTCGTGACCGATGCCAGCGAGCTGATCGCCGAGCTGACCCGGCGGGGGCTGACGATCGCCGTCGCCGAGTCGCTCACCGGCGGACTCCTGGTCGCCGAGCTGATCGCGCGTGCCGGGCGCCTCCGTCGTGGTGCGTGGGGGAGTGGTCGCGTACGCCACCGAATTGAAGGCGGAGTTGCTGGGGGTCGATGCCGCGCTTCTCGCGGTGGCCGGCCCCATCCATCCCGAGGTCGCGAAGCAGATGGCGTCGGGGGTGCGCGAACGGCTGGGGGCCGACATCGGGATCGCGACGACCGGGGCCGCCGGCCCTGATGCGCAGGACGGCCACTCTCCCGGCGAGGTGTGGCTCGGATTCGCGATCGACGGCGACGTGACGGCCGTGGGCCTCGCATTGGGGGGTGACCGGGAAGCCATCCGGCGCGACACTGTCTCCGAATCCTTGTCACGAGTCCGAGCACTTCTTGCGGAATAGGAGGCGTTTCGATCTCGTTACAAGTCGTGTCGTCACAGGCACCACGCAGACGGCAGGAATTAGAGTTTGTAGAGCGGGCGAGGTAGGGTTACCTCCCCGAAGAAGGAGGAAGGCCACCATGGTTCTGGTTCGTCAGGAAATCGGTGACGTCCTTCGCGACTTCCGACTCCAGAAGGCCATGACCCTGCGCCAGGTCGCCGAGTCGTGCGAGCGTGGCCCTCGGGTACCTGAGCGAGGTGGAGCGCGGCCAGAAAGAGGCCAGCTCCGAGATCCTCGCCTCGGTGGCGGATGCGCTCGATACGCCGATCTCGGTGATCATGCGCGAAGTGGGCGATCGCCTCGCGATCGTCGAAGGTGTCAACCTCCCGCTGCACGGCTCCGTCGTCCCGGACACGCTGCCCGACGAGTTGGTCGCCGAGTTCGACGCGGATCTCGTTTCTCGGTAGTCGCGCCACAGACGTTGCGATGCCCCCGGCTCCGGTCGGGGGCATCGTCGTGTCCCGCGTGCCCCCACTCATCGTTGTTTCGACCGTAACGCCTCGTGGGAGAGGATGAAGCCATGAAGCTCAGCGAGTTCGATCGCGCGGTCGCCGAGGAGTTCGGCGAGTTCGGTCGCGTCCTCGTGCAAGGACACCGTCGTGGTCGAACTCGGCAACCGCACACCGGATCGAGGCCCTGGCCGCCGGCGTCGCCGCACGTGAGGTATGGCTCGCCCTGTGCCGCGTCCAGGAGGTGCCGCCGAGCGCTGGCACGGCGCGGGTCGGCCGACTCCACCGCGGGGATAGCGCGACACGCCGTGCGCCAGCCTCTCGAACATTCGTTCGGTTCTCTGTAGTGTCCTACACAACGTCATTCGAAGACGAGTTGTCCCGGTTTCGCCCGTCGCTCCGGCTCCATGTCGGTCCTCGGGCGTAGCGTTCGACTCGTCGGAAACGACATAGCCCTGTCGGGAACGCGCTGACCTTGCTTCACCGGTCGGCGCCGGATCGGCAGCCTACGGGCGCACCACGCAGCACCGAACGAATACGGAGACCGGCAATGCCATCAATTGCAGACCGCGACAAGGCCCTCGAAGCGGCCCTCGCCCAGATCGACCGCCAGTTCGGCAAAGGCAGCGTGATGCGCCTCGGAAGCGACGAGCGTGCGCCGGTCGCCGTGATCCCGACCGGATCGATCGCCCTCGACGTCGCGCTCGGCATCGGCGGGCTTCCGCGCGGCCGTGTCGTCGAGATCTACGGCCCGGAATCCTCGGGCAAGACCACGCTGACGCTGCACGCGATCGCCAACGCGCAGCGTGCCGGCGGCATCGCCGCCTTCATCGACGCGGAGCACGCGCTCGACCCGGAATACGCCAAGAAGCTCGGCGTCGACATCGACGCGCTTCTGGTGTCGCAGCCCGACACGGGTGAGCAGGCGCTCGAGATCGCCGACATGCTGGTCCGTTCCGGATCGATCGACCTGATCGTCATCGACTCGGTGGCGGCACTCGTGCCGAAGGCCGAGATCGAGGGCGAGATGGGCGACAGCCACGTCGGCCTCCAGGCGCGCCTCATGTCGCAGGCGCTCCGCAAGCTCACCGGCGGTCTCAACCAGACCGGCACCACGATGATCTTCATCAACCAGCTCCGCGAGAAGATCGGCGTGTTCTTCGGCAGCCCCGAGACCACCTCGGGCGGCAAGGCGCTCAAGTTCTACGCATCGGTCCGCCTCGACATCCGGCGCATCGAGACGCTGAAAGACGGCACGGATGCGGTGGGCAACCGCACACGCGTGAAGGTCGTCAAGAACAAGATGGCACCGCCGTTCAAGCAGGCGGAGTTCGACATCCTCTACGGCGTCGGCATCTCCCGCGAGGGCAGCCTCATCGACTACGGCGTCGAGCACGAGATCGTCCGCAAGTCGGGCGCCTGGTACACCTACGACGGCGACCAGCTGGGTCAGGGCAAGGAGAACGCCCGCTCCTATCTGATCGAGAACGCCGCGATCGCGGACGAGATCGAGAAGAAGATCCTGGTCAAGCTCGGCATCGGTGCCGAGGGCAAGGCCGCTGTCGCGGCCGCCGCCATGGGCGTCCTGCCGGCCACCGTCGAAGACCTCGAAGCTCGCGAGAGCACAGACACCTTCGACGCGGCGACCGGCGCCGCCGAAGAGCCGGTTGCCTCGTTGCCCAAAGCGTCGGGCGAATAGCCATGGATCGGTCCGACGAGTGGCTGGCCCCGGTCAGCTACCTCCCCGGCGTCCAGCCCTCGTCGGCCGAACCCGTTCTCATCAAGGAGGCGCTCGCTCAAGCGGCGCTCGCTCAAGCGGCGTCTCTCACGGAGGTGCCCCTCGCGGAGGCGCACAACGAGCCAGTCGCGGCGTCCGACGATGAACGATACGAGAAGCATGCAGATCGGCAGCGTGAACGGGCGCACAACGTCTCGCTGAACTCGCTGACCAAACGCGGCATGTCGAAGCGCGAGGTGGAGCGCACCCTGCGTGCCAAAGAACTCGACGACGACGTGATCGCGGCCGAGATCGAGCGCCTCGAGGGCACGGGGCTGGTGGACGACGTCGCCCTCGCCCAGAACCTCGTCGGCACGTTGCAAGAGCGCAAAGGCCTCGGCCGGTCGGGCATCGCCGCAGAGCTCACTCGGCGCCTGCTGTCGCCTGCGGCGATCGAGTACGCGCTCGAGCTCGTCGACACCGGTGACGAGCTCGCGCGGGCGCGTGAGATCGCCGTCCAACGGGCTCGGCAGCTGACCAGCTACGACCGCCCGACAGCGGTCCGGCGACTGTCCGCGTACCTCGCGCGGCGGGGTTACACCGGCAGCACCGTGCGCGCGGCGGTGGATCATGCCCTACCTCTGCGACACGAATCCGGTGCCGGTCACGGGGCCGGCGTGCGGTTCCGTTGACGACCGGAACGCCCTAGGCTCACGAGATGAATACTTTGCACAAGGCCTCACTTCCTGCACTCGGCCTCCTGGCCGCGTTCGTTCTGGCGGGCTGCTCGCTGCTGTCGCCGCAGCAGCCCACGGTTCCTGAGACGCCCGAGACGCCCGACGTCCCGTCGGTGACCGTCGAAGATCTCAACGACACCAGCTGGGCCGGTACCGACTCGGAGGGTACCGACACCACCTTCACGTTCCACACCGGTGGCTCGACCGCTGTCAGCTTCAGTGGCAACGAGTACGACGACCCGGGCGACACGTGGGCGCTCGACGGCAGCACGCTGACCGTCACCATCTACAACGTGGAGGGCGTCGGCGACGCCACCTACGTCGGAGACGTGACCGACGCGGCCGGCCCGATCGACCTCGATCTGTCGTTCACAGACGTCACCGAGACGCGCACCCTCACCATCGTCAAGGGCTGACAGCAGCCTCACACAGCAGCAGACAGCGCCGTCGCGGCGTTTACACTGGGCGGATCATGACCATGATCACGCCTGGGGCCGCGGCGGCGCTGTCGCGCCCGCGGACCTACGAGGTGCGCACGTTCGGCTGCCAGATGAACGTGCACGACTCCGAGCGGCTCAGCGGATCCCTGGAGGCGGCCGGCTACGTGCGCGCCGACGGATCCCCGGCAGACGTCGTCGTCATCAACACCTGCGCGGTCCGCGAGAACGCCGACAACAAGCTCTACGGCACCCTCGGTCACCTCGCCAGCACTAAGCGCGAGCACGAGGGCATGCAGATCGCGGTCGGCGGCTGCCTCGCCCAGAAGGACAAGTCCGTGATCCTCGAGAAGGCGCCATGGGTCGACGTGGTCTTCGGTACCCACAACATGGGATCGCTGCCGACCCTGCTCGAGCGCGCCCGTCACAACGACGAGGCACAGCTCGAGATCCTGGAATCTCTCGAGGTGTTCCCGTCCACTCTCCCCGCTCGTCGCGAGTCCACCTCCAGCGGCTGGGTGTCGATCTCCGTGGGATGCAACAACACCTGCACGTTCTGCATCGTGCCCGCCCTGCGTGGCAAGGAGAAGGACCGGCGGCCCGGCGACATCCTGACCGAGATCGAACTGCTCGTCGCCGACGGCGCCATCGAGGTCACCCTGCTCGGCCAGAACGTCAACTCGTACGGCGTCGAATTCGGCGACCGCCTCGCCTTCGGCAAGCTGCTGCGTGCGACCGGGCAGATCGAGGGCCTCGAACGCGTCCGGTTCACCAGCCCGCACCCCGCAGCCTTCACCGACGACGTCATCGACGCCATGGCAGAGACCCCGAACGTGATGCCGCAGCTCCACATGCCGCTGCAGTCGGGATCCGATCGCATCCTGAGGGCCATGCGCCGCTCGTACCGCTCCGAGCGCTTCCTCGGCATCCTCGACCGCGTGCGCGACCGCATCCCGCACGCCGCGATCACGACCGACGTCATCGTCGGCTTCCCCGGTGAGACCGAGGACGACTTCGCCGAGCACTCTCCGCGTCGTGGAGCAGGCGCGGTTCGCATCGGCGTTCACCTTCCAGTACTCGATCCGTCCGGGCACCCCGGCCGCCACCATGCCCGACCAGCTGCCCAAGGAGGTCGTGCAGGAGCGCTACGAGCGGCTCGCCGACCTGCAGGAGCGCATTTCGGGCGAGGAGAACGCGAAGCTCGTCGGGCAGAGCGTCGAGGTGCTGGTCAGCGGCGAAGGCCGGAGGGACTCCCGCCACGACCGACTCTCCGGCAGGGCAGAAGACAACCGCCTTGTGCATTTCGACATTCCGGAGCGAAGCGACCAGCCTCGCCCTGGCGATGTCGTGAGCGTCGTCGTGACGCCGCGCGACACCGCATTTCCTGATCGCCGCTCCCGCCGCAGAGAGCTTGCCCGTGCGACGCACGCGTGCCGGCGATGCGTGGGATCGCGCCGAGGCCGAGTCGTGCGGCCTGCCCCCGCACGCCGTCGCGGCTCCCGCCGGGCGCCGTCAACCTCGGCCTTCCGACCGTCAGGACCGGCGGCTGATCCTCGTCGCGGTGGTCGGCCCCACCGGGACCGGCAAGTCCCAGCTCTCGCTCGATCTCGCCCACGAACTCGTCGCCCGCGGTCGCGCCGCCGAGATCGTCAACGCCGACGCCATGCAGCTGTATCGCGGCATGGACATCGGCACCGCCAAGCTGACCCCGGCGGAGCGCCAGGGCATCCCGCACCACCTGCTCGACGTGCTCGAGCCGCGCGACGAGGCGAGCGTCGCGCGCTACCAGGCCGAGGCGCGTGCGATCATCGACGGCATCGTCGAGCGCGGCGCCGTGCCGATCCTGGTCGGCGGCAGCGGGCTCTATGTGTCGAGCGTCGTGTACGACTACCGGTTCCCGGGGACCGACGCTGTCGTGCGCGAGCGTCTCGAACACGAGCTCGAGGCCGGTGGGCCGGGCATGCTTCACCGGCGGCTGCGCGCCGTGGATCCGGCCGCGGCCGACGCGATCGGCCCGGCGAACGGCAGACGGCTGGTACGCGCTCTCGAGGTCATCGAACTCACGGGGGCGCCGTTCGGCGCCGGGCTACCCTCCGAGACCAAGGTGTGGCGCGACACCGTGACCATCGGCCTGCGCGCCGAGCGCGCGGAACTGGTCGAGCGGCTCGACCGCCGCGTGCGCGCGATGTGGCGGGCCGGCCTGCTCGACGAGGTCGCAGCGCTGCTGCCCGCGGGGTTCGGCGATGACCGCCGGCCGCGCGATCGGGTACGCCCAGGCGATCGCGCAGCTGAACGGCGACCTCGACGAGCAGCAGGCGATGGAGCAGACGGCGGCGCTCACGCGTCGCTACGCGCGGCGTCAGGTCGGGTGGTTCGGGCGGTACCGGAACACCCGGTGGATCGAGGCGGGGGCGGCCGACCGCGTGCAGCAGGCCATCGCGACGCTGGATACGCTGACCGGGTGAGCACCGAACTGCGATTCACCAAGGGGCACGGCACCGGCAATGACTTCGTGCTGTTCGCCGACCCCGACGGCGCGATCGACCTCGACGGTGCCCAGCTCAGCGCACTGGCGGACCGCCATTTCGGGATCGGCGGCGATGGGGTCATCCGCGCGGTGCGATCGGAGAACGTGGCGGATGGGGCAGCGGCCCTCGCCGAGGATCCGGCCGCCGAGTGGTTCATGGACTACCACAACGCCGACGGGAGTCCGGCGGAGATGTGCGGCAACGGCATCCGGGTGTTCGCCGACTTCCTGATCGAGAACGGGCTGCTCACGGTCGCCGAAGGCGAGACGATCCCGATCGGCACGCGCGGCGGCGTGCGCGAGCTCACGCGGGTGGCCGGCGGTTACGAGGTCGACCTCGGGCCCGTTCGTCGTCGCGCCCGGCGAGGCGATGGTGTCCGCTCGTCGCCTCGACGTCGCGCGTCCCGGGCTGGCGGTCGGGGTGGGAAATCCGCACGTCGTGGTCGCCCTGGCCGATACAGACAGAGCTCGATGCCCTCGACCTGTCGGAGGCGCCCGACGGTCACACCGGTGCCGCCGGACGGCGCCAACGTCGAGTTCGTCGTGCCGGAGGATCCGCTCGTGGTCGACGGTGTCGGACGCATCCGGATGCGGGTGCACGAGCGGGGGAGCGGGGAGACCCTCTCCTGCGGCACCGGCGCGGCCGCGGCCGCACTCGCCACACGCGAGTGGGCAGGCGACGGCGCCCCCGACACCTGGCGGGTCGAGGTGCCCGGCGGTGTGGTGGGCGTCCGGATCGGCGGGCGGCCACGTGCACCTGAGCGGTCCTGCCGAGCTGGTGTACAGCGGCACCTACTCGCTGGCGGAGTGATCGCGGCTACGGCAGCTCGATCGCCTCGGTCATTCCCGTGCCGGAGCGATGCCGCACGCGCAACACGCGGTATCCCTTGTTGGTCGCGGCGCGCAGCACGGCGTAGTCGTGGGGAAGTTCCGCCTGGAGCCACCGGTGCAGCGAGTCCGAGCCGAGGTTGCGCTGCACGACGAGCCAGGCGTCCGAGCCCGGCTCGAGCCGCGGAAGCCATCTCAGCAGCATGTCGTGCAGCTCGTTCTTGCCGACGCGGATCGGCGGATTCGACCAGATCGTCGTGAACGCGACGTCGTCGGGAACATCCTCGGGCAGGCAGGCGTTGATGTTCGTGAGGCCGAGCGCGTCAGCGTTGCGGCGCACCAGGTCCAGCGCTCGCTCGTTGACATCCACCGCCCAGACCGTGGCGCGGGGGGATTCGAGGGCGAGGGTCAGGGCGACCGGACCCCAGCCGCAGCCGAGGTCGAGCAGGTGGCCGCCGGGAGGCGGGGCGGGGGTGTGGGAGAGCAGGACACCCGTTCCGGCGTCGATGCGCTCCGGGCTGAAGACGCCTCCCGCGGTGGTCACGACGACCGGCCGGCCGGCCAGGGTGACCGAGATCTGGCGGAGCTTCGGCTCGCCGGAGGGGGTCGACGAGAAGTAATGCTCCGGCTCGACCATGCAGAGAACTTATCGAAAACGACGAAGTAGGGTGTAGCGAATGAGC
Organism: uncultured Actinomycetota bacterium; assembly: GCA_963730045.1. Lineage (GTDB taxonomy): Bacteria > Actinomycetota > Actinomycetes > Actinomycetales > Microbacteriaceae > JBDSKH01. Next base: position 904,699 of record CAVSPQ010000006.1, read on the forward strand.
GCCGAAGACGACAAGATGCTCGACCGCGTGCTCGCCAACGAGAGCGCGCGATCGGCCGGTTACGCGCGCTTCGGGACCGAGCGTGCGGCAGTGCCGTACGACGCGGGGACTCCCTCCGACTCCGACGGCGAGCAGCTCGACCGCGAGGAACGGGCCGCCCTGCGGCGCGTCGCGGGACTCTCGACCGAACTCGACGACGTCACCGAGGTCGAGTACCGGCAGCTGCGGCTCGAGAACGTCGTGCTCATCGGCGTGTTCTCCCGCGGATCGCTCGAGGACGCCGAGAACTCCCTGCGCGAGCTGGCGGCCCTCGCCGAGACCGCCGGCGCCGTGGTGCTCGACGGGCTGCTGCAGCGCCGCCCGCACCCCGACCCGAGCACCTACCTCGGCCGCGGCAAGGTGCAGGAACTGGCGGATGTGGTGCGCGCCCTGGGCGCGGACACCGTGGTCGCCGACACCGAGCTCGCCCCCAGTCAGCGGCGTGCGCTCGAGGACGCCGTCAAGGTGAAGGTCATCGACCGCACCGCCGTGATCCTCGACATCTTCAGCCAGCACGCCAAGAGCCGCGAGGGCAAGGCGCAGGTCGAACTCGCCCAGCTGGAATACCTCCTTCCGCGACTGCGTGGATGGGGTGAATCGATGTCCCGCCAGGCCGGTGGCCAGGTGGGCGGCTCCGGCTCCGGAATGGGAAGCCGTGGACCCGGTGAGACGAAGATCGAGCTCGATCGTCGTCGCATCCACACCCGCATGGCGCGGCTGCGCAAGCAGATCAAGGGCTTCGCGCCCGCGCGCGAGGCCAAGCGTGCCAACCGCGATCGCTACGAGGTGCCGAGCGTCGCGATCGCCGGCTACACGAACGCCGGAAAGTCCAGTCTGCTCAACCGGCTCACCAGCGCCGGCGTGCTCGTCGAGAACGCGCTGTTCGCGACCCTCGACCCGACGGTGCGCCGCAGCCGCACACCCGACGGGCGCGTGTTCACGCTGGCCGACACGGTCGGATTCGTGCGCAACCTGCCGCATCAGCTCGTCGAGGCGTTCCGCTCGACACTCGAGGAGGTCGGGCAGTCGGACGTGATCGTCCATGTCGTCGATGCATCGCATCCCGACCCGGCGGCTCAGCTGGCGACCGTGCGCGACGTGATCGGCGAGGTCGGAGCGCGCGACCTGCCCGAGATCGTCGCGTTCAACAAGAGCGACCTCGCCGACGACGACCGCCGCCTCGTGCTGCGCGGCCTCGAGCCGAACGGAGTCTTCGTCTCCGCCCGTACCGGGGAGGGGATCGACGAGCTGACCGAGCGCATCTCCCAGGTGCTACCGGCTCCGGAGGTCGAGGTGACCCTGCTGGTCCCGTACGACCGCGGAGAGGTGATCTCGCGGCTGCACGTCAGCGGACGCGTGCTCTCGACCGACTACGAGGAGGCCGGCACACGGGTGACGGCCCTCGTGCATCCCGCAGCGGCTCGCCGAGGTCCAGGAGTTCGTGCTCGTGTAACACTCCGCAACGTCCGGGTCGGCCGCTTGACCGACCCGCGATAAGCTGGAGAGTCGCACTCGTGCGACGCGGAGCGACAGCCGAGCCCGGCACCCGTTCCAGTGGTCCACGCGTGCGTGCGACTCTGGAGAGACCAGGGAGGGCAGATGGCAATCGAGACCGACGAGCGTCCGACGTTCTCGTTCGAGTTGTTCCCGCCGCGCGACGCTGCCGCGGATGCCGCGCTGCAGCCCGAGCTCGTACGCCTCGAGGCGGCTGCACCCGAGTTCATCAGCGTCACCTACGGCGCCAACGGATCCTCGCGCGGCGTCTCCCTCGAGGTCCTGCGGCACCTCCTCTACAACACGTCGGTGCAGCCGATGGCGCACCTCACCTGCGTCGGCTCTTCGTACGCCGAGGCGGCTGGAATGATCCGCGAGTTCCTCGACGCGGGAGTGACGAGCTTTCTCGCCCTGCGCGGTGACCCTCCGGCCGGCGTCGCCGAGGAGGACATGCACCTCGGCGACCTGGGCAGCGCGGCCGAACTCGTCCAGCTCATCCATCGGGTGCAGAAGGAGCGGGTACCTTTCACCCTGCACGATGTCCCGGGCTTTCCGGGCACCAAGCGCGTCGGTCCGCGAGAGCGCGTGACGATCGCCGTCGCCGCGTTCCCGAACGGCCATCCACGATCGCGTTCGCAGGCCCAGGACATCGACACGCTCCTGGCCAAGCAGGCCGCCGGCGCGAACCTTGCGATCTCGCAACTGTTCTTCCACGCCGAGGAGTATCTGACGTTCGCCGATACGGCCCGCGCCGCCGGCGTGACCATGCGCCTCCTGCCCGGGATCATGCCGGTGCTGAACATGGCCAGGATGAAGCGGGTGCTCGAACTGTCCGAAGAGGCGCCCCCGCGCGACCTCATCGCGAGACTCGAAGGTGCCGACTCTCCCGAAGCGGCGGCCGCCGCTGGAATCGACTTCACGACATCCCTGGCACGGGACCTCCTCGACGGAGGCGTCTCGGGACTCCACCTGTACACGTTCAACCGCTCGGAAGCCCCGCTCGCCGTCCTCAGCGGCGCCGGTCTGCTCGATATGACAAGGATCCCCGCGTGACCACGAAAACCCCCGCATTCCCGACCGGCACGATCCTGGGTTACCCGCGGATCGGCCGACGCCGCGAGCTCAAGCGCGCCATCGAGGCGTTCTGGAAGCACGACATCGGCGTCACCGAGCTCGAGGAGATCTCGGCCGGTCTGCGCGCCGCGACCCGCGACCGGCTGGCGAGCCTGGGCCTCGGCACGACCGACTCGTCGATTCCCGAATCCTTCTCCTACTACGACCAGGTGCTGGATGCCGCGGTCACCGTGGGTGCGATCCCCGATCGTTTCGCCGACCTCGTCGACGACGACGGCAGCCTCGACCTCGCCGGATACTTCACCATCGCCCGCGGCGAGGGTGATAAGGCTCCGCTCGAGATGACCAAGTGGTTCGACTCGAACTACCACTACCTGGTGCCCGAGATCGGGCCGGCCACGGAGTTCCGCCTCGCAAGCGACCGTCTCGTGAACGAGGTCGCCGAGGCCAGGGCCGCCGGCTTCACCACGCGCCCGGTGATCGTGGGCCCGGTGACGCTGCTGCTGCTGAGCAAGCCCGCCGACGGCGTCGCCGCCGACTTCCAGCCGCTCAGCAAGCTCGAGCAGCTGCTTCCGGTGTACGTCGAGCTTCTGGCGAAATTGGCCGCCGCCGGTGCCGAATGGGTACAGCTCGATGAGCCCGCGCTGGTGAGCGAATCCATCGAGATCCCGCGTGGCGAGCTGCTTGCGGCGCTCCAAGCCGCGTACGAGGTTCTCGGTTCCGGGCGCCCTCTTGGCGTCCTGGTCGCGGCACCGTACGGCGCTCTGGAGGACGCGCTCCCGGTGCTTGAGGCCGCTCCCATCGACGCGATCGCTCTCGACCTGGTGCGCGGCGCCGTCCCGACCGGCCCTGCCACCGACAAGGTGCTCGTCGGGGGCGTCATCGATGGTCACAACATCTGGCGCGGCGACCTCGAGGCGGCCTTCGGCAAGCTCGAGGCGCTCAGATCCGTGTCGCCGAACGTGTCCGTCGCGACGTCGACCAACCTGTTCCACACGCCGCACGATGTGCACGACGAGCCCGACCTGTCCGACCAGCTGAAGAGCTGGCTCGCCTTCGCCGACCAGAAGGTCGAGCAGATCGCCATCCTGGCTCGCGGGCTGCGCGACGGCAAAGCCGCCATCCAGACAGAGCTCGATGCCGCATCCGCTGCCCTGAAGGACCGCCATACCGCAGCCGGTGTACGCGATGGCGCTGTGCGCAAGCGCGCCGCTGGGCTCGACGTCGCGGCTTTCCAGCGCGGTGACTACGAGACCCGACGCACCGCGCAGGACGAGGCATTCGGTCTCCCGCCGCTGCCGACGACAACGATCGGCTCCTTCCCGCAGACCGGCGCGATCCGCAAGGAGCGGGCGCGCTTCGCCAAGGGAGAGATCGACCAGGCCGAGTACGAGGGCTTCCTCGAGCAGGAGATCAAGGACGTCGTCGAGTTGCAGGAGCGCATCGGCCTCGATGTGCTGGTGCACGGCGAGCCCGAGCGCAACGACATGGTGCAGTATTTCGCCGAGAACCTCGACGGTTTCGCCGTGACGCAGAACGGCTGGGTGCAGTCCTACGGCTCCCGCGCGACCCGCCCCAGCATCCTGTGGGGAGATGTGTCGCGGCCCGCACCCATCACGGTGCGCTGGTCGACGTTCACGCAGAGCCTCACCGAGAAGCCGGTCAAGGGGATGCTGACCGGACCGGTCACGATCCTCGCGTGGTCGTTCGTCCGCGACGACCAGCCGCTGGGCGAGACCGCGAACCAGGTCGCCCTTGCCCTGCGCGACGAGATCGCTGATCTCGAGGCCGCCGGCATCGGGATCATCCAGGTCGACGAGCCGGCGCTGCGCGAACTTCTGCCGCTCAAGAAGCGCGACCAGGCCGCCTACCTCGACTGGTCGGTCGGTTCGTTCAAGCTCGCGACCGCCGGGGTGGAGGACAGCGACCCAGATCCACACGCACCTCTGCTACTCGGAGTTCGGCGTCGTGCTCGAAGCGATCGACCGGCTGGATGCCGACGTCACGTCGATCGAGTCCGCTCGGTCCCGCGGAGAGGTCGTCCCCGAGCTGAAGCGCAGCGGTTTCGGCCGCGGCATCGGACCGGGCGTCTACGACATCCACTCGCCCCGCGTGCCGAGTGAGGGAGAGGTCCAGGAACTGCTCGAGGCTGCCGTCGCGAGCATCCCGCAGCGCCAGATCTGGGTCAACCCCGACTGCGGACTGAAGACCCGCGGCTACGACGAAACCGTCGCGTCGCTGGAGAACATGCTCTCGGCCACCCTCGCGGTGCGCGAGCAGGTCGTCGCGAAGTCCTGACCATCCACCCGTTCCGATAGAGAGGTTCCACATCGTGAAGCTCGCCCCCTCCGCCGTCGCCGCGGCAACACTCGTGCTGCTCGCCCTGACCGGTTGTACCGCGCCGGCTCCGGAGACCGGCCCGACCTCGGTCGCATCGGAGCCCGCCGCCGACGGCGCGTGCGCCGACTCCGAGGTCGCGGTGCAGGTCGACTTCGGGTCGCTCGACGCCGACCAGATCAAGGACTGCGCTCCGTCCGGCCCAGCTTCCGACGCTCTCGCCGCGCTCGACATCTCGACCGAGGGCACCGCCGACTACGGAGATCAGGTCGTCTGCCGGGTCGACGACCAGCCCTCTCCCGAGGTCGAGTCGTGCGCGACGCTTCCCGCCAACGCCTACTGGGCCCTTTGGGTGAAGGAGGACGCCGACGCCGAGTGGGCCTACGCCGAGGAGGGCGTCGCGACGCTCGAGCTCTCCGGTGGCCAGTCGATGGGCCTGGTCTACACCGAAGGCACCGACTCGACGCCTCCGTCGGACTGATGCGCCGCCGCCTCGCATCGCTGCGCATCGCGGCGCTGCTCGCGGCGGGCTTCATCCTGCTGCGTGTCGCCTACCGCGTCGTGTTCGGCGGGGCCGGCGGCAGCGGCATCCTGATCGTCGATCTCCCGCGCATCCCGCTGGACGGCCCGTTCTCGCACATCACGCTGTTCGGCGACGTGACGACGGGCGGAGTCCTCACGGCCGCGCGCGGTGCACTGCCGTTCGCGGCGCTGATCCTCGGGTTCGGGCTGCTGGCCGTCGTCATCGACCTGCGGGCCCTCCTCGCACGCGGTGCCGTCCGCGGCCCGGTCCGCACGGTATCCAGGGCTCTCGTCGTCGCCTGGGCGACATTCCCGGCGCTCCTCGACTCGATCCGCCGGGTCCGGGTCGCCCGCGAGTTGCGCGACGAGCGCTCGGTGGCGTCGCTGCTGGTCCCGGTGCTCGAGCAGACGATCGAGCGCGCCGTCGCGCTGGGCGCCTCCATGGAGGTGCGCGGCTTCGCGGCGACCCGCCCGGTGGACCCGGTCTGCGAGCGCCCGGCCGTCATCCGGGATGCTTCGCTCGGGTTCGACGGCCGGTGGACTTTGCGGGGCATCGACCTGGAATTCACCCCCGGAACTCTGACCTTGATCACGGGAGCCACCGGGTCAGGCAAGTCGACGCTGTTGCAGGCGCTGAGCGGGACCTTCCAGCATGTGTTCGACGGCGACCAGCTCGGCACGATCGAGGTGGGCGAGGCCGATCGGGTGCTCACCCCGCCTCGGGAGACCGCGGGTTTCGTCGGCGTTGTCGCACAATCGGTGCGGCTGTCTTTCGTCGCAGGCACGGTAGCCGAGGAGCTCGGTTTCGCGGTGGCGATGCGCGGCGCGGCTCCCGAGATCGTGCGGGCTCGCGCTGCCGAGGTCGCCGACCGGCTCGGCATCACCCACCTGCTCGAGAGGGAGATCGGCGCCCTGTCTGCTGGGGAGGCGTGCCTGGTCGCGATCGGCGCCGCGATCGTCACGCGACCGGTGCTGCTGCTGGTCGACGAGCCGCTTGCCGATCTCGATGCGGCGGCACGCACGCGCGTGGTGGCGGTGCTCGAGAACCTCGCGCACGACGGTCAGGTGTGCGTCGTGGTCGCCGAGCACTCGACGCTCGAGTGGGCCTCCGTGGTGGACACGCGACTCGAGCTGCGCGACGGCGGCGTCCATCCCCCCGCGAAGACCACTCCGCGCCGAATCGAGTCGCGGGCAGCCGTCGCCGCGGGTCCGGTGATCGCGCGGGTGGAAGGCCTGACGGTGAGCCATGGCTCTCTCGTCGCCGTCACGGACGTCGAGCTCACCCTGCTCCTCCGGCGAGCTGGTCGCGCTGCGCGGGCCGAACGGTGCCGGCAAGTCGAGCCTTCTGCACGCCATGGCGCGTCCGGATCGCCTCGGCACCGTGATCGTCGGCGGACAGGACGTGCACGCCGTGCGGAGCCGGGCTCGCCGCCGGGTCGCGGCCCTCGTGCCCGAGGCATTCGACGACATGCTGTTCTCGACGACCGTCGCGCAGGAGTGCCGCCGCGCGGACCGCCGCGCCGGGACCCATGACACCGCGCAGCGATTCGTGCGGTTCCTCGGCTTCGCGTCGGCCGACAGCGCGGGCGACCTGCTGCGGCGCCATCCCCGCGACCTGTCGGCGGGGGAGCGGCTCTGCCTGGTGCTTGCGATCCAGCTCGCGGCGCAACCGCGCGTGCTCCTGGTCGACGAACCGACGCGCGGATTGGATGCGGCTGCCCGCGACCTGGTGGGCGAGGCTCTCGTCGCCGCGACCGCATCCGGTGCCGCTGTTCTGGTGGCGACCCACGATGCTGCGTTCGTTGAGCAATTCGCGACCCGCATCCTGTCCATGAAGGACGGCCGAGTGCTGGCACCGGCGGAGGTGTCCTCGTGATGCCCGCGATCCGCCGCCGCGGGGGCTCGGTGGCCCTGATCGCCGCGAGCCTCGTCGCCGTGGCGGGGTTCGGGTGGCCGCTCGTCGCCGTTGCGGTGCCGCAGGAGGCGCAGGCGGCCGTCCCGGTGGTCGCCCTCGCACTCCTGCCGGCTTTGGTCGTCGCGATCGCTCTCTCGCTCGACCGCGAGATGTTCTCGGCCACCACGGTCGCACTGCTCGGCGTGCTGGCGGCAGTCGGCGCCGCGATCCGGATCGCGGGGACCGGGGTCGGCGGGATCGAGGCGGTCTTCGTCCTGCTGATCCTCGCGGGGCGGGTCTACGGAGCCCGCTTCGGATTCCTGCTCGGCATGCTGACGATCGCGCTGTCGTCGGTGCTGTGGGGCGGTTTCGGGCCGTGGACGCCGTTCCAGGTGTTCGCGTGCGGGTGGGTCGCCGCGGGCGCTGCGATGCTGCCGCGCGCGACGGGAAGGCTCGAGATCGCCATGCTCGCGGCCTATGGGGTCGTGGCGTCGTACGCATTCGGCCTGATCATGAACTTCTGGTACTGGCCTTTCGGGGTCGGCCTGGGCACCGACATCTCCTACGAGGCGGGCGCGCCCCTCTGGCAGAACCTGTCGTCGTTCGGTGTCTACTCGCTGGTGACGTCGACCCTGACCTGGGACACCGTGCGCGCGATCACGACCACCGTGGGCATCGTGCTGCTGGGTCCGGCGATCCTCGCCGCACTCCGCCGCGCCCGGATCAGACCGAGAAGTACCGGGCCGCAGGGTGATGGAACACGAACGCATCCGTCGACTGCTCCGGGTGCAGCTGCAGCTCCTCCGACAGCTCGACGCCCATCCGCTCGGGCTTGAGGAGCTCGACGATCTTGCGCCGGTCCTCCATGTCGGGGCACGCCGGGTAGCCCAGGGAGAATCGCGCACCCCGGTAGTTCAGCTTGAACATGCCCTCGATGTCGGCGGGGTCTTCGGCGGCGAATCCGAGTTCTGCGCGGACGCGCGAGTGCCAGTACTCGGCGAGCGCCTCGGTGAGCTGCATGGTCAGCCCGTTGAGCTCGAGGTAGTCGCGGTACTTGTCTTCGGCGAACAGCTTCGCGGTGACCCTGTCGACCGCCGAGCCCGCTGTGACCAGTTGCATGCCGACGACGTCGATCTGCCCGGAGTCCTTCGACCGCACGTAGTCGGCGAGGCACAGGTGGTGGTCGCGGCGCTGACGCGGGAACGTGAACCGCAGCCGCTCGGTGCCGACGGGTCCGCCCGATCCGCCGTCGGGCGCGAGCAGGCCGGGCACACCGAGCACACCGTCGGGGTCGTCGCCATGGTGCAGCACGACCATGTCGTCGCCCTCGGCGTAGGCCGGGAAGTATCCGTAGGCGACCGAGGCGTCGAGCATGCCCTCTGCCAGGATGCGATCCAGCCAGTAGCGCAGGCGCGGCCTGCCCTCGGTCTCGACCAGATCCTCGTAGCTCGCCCCATCTTCGGCGCGACCTGGCTTGAGTCCCCACTGACCCATGAACGTGGCCCGCTCGTCGAGGAACGCGGAGTAATCGGCGATCGCGAGCCCCTTCACGATCCGGGTGCCCCAGAACGGCGGGGCGGGGACCGGGTTGTCGGCCACGATGTCCGACCGTGTCGGGCATCGCCTCCGGTTCGGTGACCTCCAGGGTGGTGCGGGCGTAGATGCGCTTCTTGAGCGGCGGGAGACCGACGGTCGGCGGGATCGGCGCCGCGCGCGATCGCGACGAGCGGCTCCATCAGCTTCAGGCCCTCGAAGGCGTCGCGGGCGTAACGCACCTCGCCGTCGAAGATCGACGCGAGGTCGTCCTCGACGAATGTGCGGGTGAGCGCAGCCCCGCCCAGCAGGATCGGCCACTTGGTGCCAAGGCCCTGCGCGTTGAGCTCGAGCAGGTTCTCCTTCATGACAACGGTCGACTTGACCAGGAGACCGCTCATGCCGATGACGTCGGCGTCGTGCTCCTCCGCTGCCCGGATGAACTCGCTGAGCGGCTGCTTGATCCCGATGTTGATGACGTCGTAGCCGTTGTTGGTCAGGATGATGTCGACGAGGTTCTTGCCGATGTCGTGCACGTCGCCGCGGACGGTGCCGATGACCATCGTGCCCTTGCCGGCCTCCTCGGACTTCTCCATGTGGGGCTCGAGCAGGGCGACGGCCGCCTTCATGACCTCGGCGGACTGCAGCACGAACGGCAGCTGCATCTCGCCGCTGCCGAATCGCTGACCGACCACCTGCATGCCGGCGAGGAGGTGTTTGTTGACGATCTCGAGGGCGCTGAGGCCGCCCGCGCGTGCGAGGTCGAGGTCGGCTTCCAGGCCCTTCGCCTCGCCGTCGATGATGCGCCGCTCGAGTCGCTCGCCCACCGGCAGGGCAGCGAGCTCGGCCGCCCGCTCGTCCTTGAGTGCCGCGGAGTCGACGCCGGCGAACAGGTCGAGCAGCGCCGAGAGCGGGTCGTAGGTCAGGTTGCCGTCGGCGTCGTACTCGCGCTTGTCCCAGACCAGGTCCATCGCGACCTTGCGTCGATCGTCGGGCACGGACGCCAGCGGAACGATCTTGGCCGCGTTGACGATGGCGGAGTCGAGCCCCGCCTCGACGGCCTCGTGCAGGAACACCGAGTTGAGCACCGAGCGGGCGGCGGGGTTGAGTCCGAACGACACGTTCGAGACGCCGAGCGTGGTGTGGATACCGGGGTACTTGGCCGTGATCTGCCGGATCGCGTCGATGGTCTCGATCGCGTCGCGGCGGGTCTCCTCCTGCCCGGTCGCGATCGGGAACGTGAGCGCGTCGACGATGATGTCGTCGACCCGCATGCCCCACTCGTTCACGAGGGTGTCGACGAGGCGCGTCGCGATGCGCACCTTGTGCTCGGCCGTGCGCGCCTGACCCTCCTCGTCGATGGTGAGGGCGATCACCGCGGCGCCGTGCTCCTTGACGAGCGGCATGATGCGACCGAACCGGGATGCCGGACCCTCGCCGTCCTCGAAGTTCACCGAGTTGACGACAGGACGGCCGCCGATGAGCTCCATGCCGGCCTGCAGCACGGCGGGCTCGGTGGAGTCGACCACGAGCGGGAGGGTCGAGGCGCTGGCGAGTCGGGAGACGGCCTCCTTGATATCGGCGACGCCATCGCGGCCCACGTAGTCGACGCAGACGTCGAGAAGGTGCGCACCCTCGCGCACCTGGTTGCGGGCGATGTCGACGCAGTCGTCCCAGCGCTCCTCCAGCATCGCCTCGCGGAACGCGAGCGACCCATTGGCATTCGTGCGCTCCCCGATAGCGAGGTACGAGGCGTCCTGGTTGAAGCCGACGTGCTGATAGAGGCTGGCGACGCCGGGATCCTCCTCGATGACACGAGCGCGTCCCTGCGAGCCGCCGATGCGGTCGACGACGGCCTTGAGGTGCGCCGGTGTCGTGCCGCAGCATCCGCCGACGAGGCCGAGGCCGAACTCCTTCACGAATTGCTCGTGCGCGGTGGCCAGCTCGTCGGGCGTGAGCGGATAGCTGGCCCCGTTCGGCCCGAGCACGGGCAATCCGGCGTTCGGCATGCACATCACCGGTATGTGGGCGAACTTCGACAGGTGCCGCAGGTGCTCGCTCATCTCCGCGGGACCCGTGGCGCAGTTGAGGCCGATCATGTCGATGCCGAGCGGCTCGAGGGTGGTGAGCGCGGCAGCGATCTCGCTCCCCATGAGCATCGTGCCCGTGGTCTCGACCGTCACCTCGACGAAGATGGGCAGCCGGATGCCGGTCTCGGCGATCGCCTGCTTGCATCCGTTGACCGCGGACTTGGTCTGCAAGAGATCCTGCGAGGTCTCGACCAGGAGAGCGTCGGCTCCGCCGAGGATCAGGCCCTTCGCCTGCTCGGCGAACGTGGCCTTCAGGTTGGCGTAGGTGGTGTGCCCGAGGCTCGGGAGCTTGGTTCCGGGACCGATCGAGCCGAGCACCCATCGCATCCTGCCGTCGCGCGCCTCGAAGGCGTCGACGGATCGGCGAGCGATCTCGGCTCCGGCCCGCGAGAGCTCCTCGATGCGATCCTCGATGCCGTAGTCGGAAAGGTTCGACCAGTTGGCCCCGAACGTGTTGGTCTCGACGGCGTCGATGCCGGTCTCGAGGTAGGTGTTGTGAATCGTCTCGAGGATGTCTGGCCTGGTCACGTTCAGGATCTCGTTGCAGCCTTCGAGCTGCTGGAAGTCCTCCATGCTCGGGTTCACGTCTTGCAGCATGGTGCCCATGGCGCCGTCGGCGATCACGACCCGTTCCTTCAGCGTCGCCATCAGCGCCTCGGACCGTGCGGGCCGCACTGCAGAGGACACGTCGACAGACGCGTGCGATGCGGCTTCCGGGGGAGTGTTGGACACCGGTCCAGCCTAATCTCCGGCAGGACGGGTCGCCGGACCGACCGACGCCGAGGCGCAGCGGTATCGGACCGGGCGCCCTAGGTGCCGGACCGGCGCTCGAGCAGACGCTCGACGCCGTCGAGCAGGGTGGTGAGCCCGAACACGAATCCGTGGTCGGGACTCGCCGTCGACTGGTACGCCTCGCCGGCGGCCATGCCGACGCGGCCCGAAACCGGATACCGGGATCCGTCCATGACGCGATCGAGGATGGGCGCGTTGGCCGCCCACCACTCGGTATCCGATTGGCCGGAGAGATCGCGGGTGCGGACCGCATCGTGGGCGTCACGCGCGACACCGGCGACGAATCCGCCGATCAGGGTCACCACCGCATCCATCTGCAGGTCCGTGAGGCCGATGCCATCGACCGCCGAGAGGTGGTGCTCGTAGAGGTCGCTGATGCCGGGACCGAGCGGGGGCCGGGACATGGCGAGCTGCAGCGACCACGGGTGCTGCGCGTAGTGGGCCAGCAGGTCTCGTGCGATGCGTTCCAGGCGCTCCCTCCACGGGGCATCCCCGAAAGGCTCGCGTGGGACCTCGGCGGTGATGCGATCGACCATGAGGTCGATGAGCGCGGCTTTCGAATCGACGTAGGTGTACAGGGACATCGGCGCGATCCCGAGCCGTTCGGCGACGTTGCGCATCGAGACGGCCTCGATGTCGTCCGCGTCGGCGATCGCGATGCCCGCGTCGACGATCTGGTCGACCGTGATCCGCTGCCGGGGGCCCCGACCGCCGCGTGGCTCGCCGAGTTGATCGCGCCACAGCAGTGTCAGCGTCTTGTCGGGGTCGCCCGCTCCGGTGAATTCGGTCATCTCGGAGTCAGTCTAGCAATCTCAGTACGGTGTACGGTATAGTCCCTTCTCTAACACCGTACGGTGTACCGAGAAAGGGCGGGAATGATCGAACACTCACTCATCGCAGAGGGGCTGCGAAAGCAGTACGGAAAGGTCGCGGCGCTCGACGGCTTCGATCTCCGGGTGCAGGCGGGCACCATCCACGGGCTCCTCGGTCCGAACGGAGCGGGCAAGAGCACCGCTGTCCGGGCGCTCGCGACGCTGATCGCCTTCGACGCGGGGACGGCATCCATCGGCGGGCACGACGTCACCAGCGAGGCGCATCGGGTGCGTACGCAGATCGGGCTGGTCGGGCAGAACGCCGCTGTCGACGAGATCCTGAGCGGCCGGCAGAACCTCACGATGTTCGGCAGGCTGTCCGGGCTGCGCCGTCGTGCGGCGCTCGCTCGCGGCGATGAGCTGCTGGAGTCGTTCGGGCTGGCGGACGCCGCGAACCGTGCCGTGGGCACCTATTCGGGAGGGATGCGGCGACGCCTCGACATCGCGGCGAGCATCATCCAGCGCCCGGCCGTGCTGTTCCTCGACGAACCGACCACGGGGCTGGATCCGCGGGGCCGCAACGAGGTGTGGACCACGATCCGCGAGGTGAGCGCCGCGGGCACGACCGTGCTCCTGACCACCCAGTACCTCGACGAGGCCGACAAGCTCGCGTCGCGCATCTCGGTGATGGACCACGGGAAGGTGATCGCAGCGGGCACGCCCGACGAGCTCAAGCGCGAGACGGCGCCGGACCTGATCGAGCTCACCGTCGCCGACCGGTCGCGACTCGTCGAAGCCGCGGCCATCCTGCAGCGGGTGTCCGGGTCGTCAGCCACGGTCGATGAGGATGCCGGCTCGGCCAGCGCGGTCGCCGCGGGCGCCGCCTCCCTCGTCTCCGCCTTGCGCGAGCTGGACGCCGCGGGCATCACCCTCGACGACCTGAGCCTGCGCCGTCCCACGCTCGACGAGGTCTTTCTCACGCTCACCGATCCCGGCAACCACGACGCACAGAAGGACTCCGAATGAACGCCCTCCGCGAAGGCTGGATCATCACCCAGCGTGACCTCATCCACTGGATCCGCCAGCCGGCGATGCTCGTCTTCGGTCTGCTGTTCTCGGTCATGCTCCTGCTGATCTTCGGTCTGCTCCTCGGTGGCGCGATCGACGTGCCCGGCGCGGGACGCAGCGAGTACATCGCGTTCCTGCTGCCCGGCATGTTCGCCCTGACGATGCTGTTCGGCCTCGAGACCACCATGACGGCGATCTCGGACGACACGAAGAAGGGCGTCACCGACCGGTTCCGTTCGCTGCCGATCTCGAGCGCGGCGGTGGTGCTGGGTCGCAGTGGAGCCGACATGCTCTACTCGGCCGTCACCCTGGGCGTGCTGATGCTCGGCGGACTGCTGATCGGCTGGCGCATCGACGCCGGGGTCGGGTCGGCGCTGCTCGCTGTTGCGCTCCTGCTCTGGCTGCGGTTCGCCCTGCTCTGGGTCGGGATCTTCCTCGGGCTGACCTTTCGGGGGCCGGGTGCCACCACCGCCATCCAGGTGCTGGTTTGGCCGATCGGATTCCTCTCGAACGCCTTCGTCTCGCCCGAGACGATGCCGGCCTGGCTCGCCGCGATCGCGCAGTGGAACCCGATCTCGGCCACGGCCACGGCTGCACGACAGCTGTTCGGCAACCCGAGCGGCCTGACCGGCGGATGGTTCGAGTCGAACGCCACCATTCTCGCCGTGGTGCTTCCTCTGCTCCTCACCGTGGTGTTCCTGCCTCTGTCGGCGCGGGCCTACCGGCGATTGCGGCACTGACGCCGGGCGTCCACGCCGGTGGGGGAGAATGCAGCATGCCTTTCGTGCTGCTGATCCCGCTCGTGGTGGTCGCGGCGGCTGTGGGGGGCACCATCATCCTGATCCGCTCCGGCGCGACGCGCGACCCCGGCGCGGCTCCGGAGGGGACGCCGCAGCTCGACGGGAGATTGCCGATTGGGCTCTGGCCGCCCGACGGCAGCGAACCGGTCGTCGAGGGCGGCATCCGGGGATGGCGCCAGATGGCCGAGCACCTGTACCACCGGGACACCGTCGTCGATGACGCGGCCCGGGCGCGCGCGATCGTGTTCGCGACCTACGCACGCCGGGCTGCCGACGCGAGGCGCGAGGTCGCCTTCGAGGTCTCGGTGATCCGCGGCACTTACGATCCTGCTGCTGTTGCCGCGGCGTGGCTGGCGCCGCAGGTTCCGGGCGCCGAAGCCGCCGCGGAACGGAGGGCCTTCCGCGAGTACGGCATCGGCGACGCCACGATCGCGATCCTCGAGGCGGTGGAGGCACTCGACGTCGACGCCGGGCGGCTGGCACCGGACTGGGGCCGCGAGGTCGGCCTCGATCCCGCGCGGCGGGATTTCGCGGCGGTCGATCTGGCGGGGCTGGACGCGATCGAACGCGCTCGGTTCGCCGCACTCATGATCGACGCGGCTCTGGCCCGCGTCCACGCGCGCCGCTGACCGGGCTGGACTCAGACGGAGCGGAGGACCGCGACGACCTTGCCGAGCACCTCGGCGTCGTCGCCCAGGATGGGCTCGAAGGCGGAGTTGCGCGGCAGCAGCCAGGTGTGGCCGTCGCGCTGCCGGAAGACCTTCACGGTCGCCTCGCCGTCGAGCATCGCCGCGACGATCTCGCCGTTGGAGGCATCCTTCTGCTGACGCACGACCACCCAGTCGCCGTCGCAGATGGCGGCGTCGATCATCGACTCGCCGACGACCTTGAGCATGAAGAGGTCACCCTTTCCGACGAGCTGCCGGGGGAGCGGGAACACCTCGTCGACCTGCTGGTCGGCGGTGATCGGGATGCCGGCGGCGATGCGGCCGACGAGCGGCACCATCGCCGCATCCTGCACCTGGGGGCCGGAGTCGGTGTTCTCGCCGGATGAGGACGGGAGGTCGATGAGCACTTCGAGTGCGCGCGGGCGATTGGGGTCGCGGCGGAGGTAGCCGCTCAGCTCGAGCTGGTTGAGCTGATGCGTGACACTGGACAGCGAGGAGAGGCCGACGGCGTCGCCGATCTCGCGCATGCTCGGCGGATAACCGCGGCTCGCCACCGAGCGTTGGATCATCTCGAGGATCGCCAGCTGCTTGTCGCTCAGGCTGGTGCGTCGGCGGGTTCGCTCGACAGTGCCCTCGACAGCAGTGCCGTCGACAGCAGTGCCCTCGACAGCAGGCCGTCGACAGCAGGGCCCTCGTCAGCGGGTGCTTCGCTCATGGTGTCCTCCTCGATGCGGCGGAAATGTCGGTGGCGGGTGATCGAATCGTCCCGACGATCGAAACTGTATCCAGTTCCGGGCGTGACGGCAAACATCTGTTCGAGTGTGTCGTGACATTCGAGGGTGAATCGCAGGTTCGGGGTTGAACATATGTTCGATCGAAGGTATGTTCGGAACACAGGTTCGCATCCGGCGCTCCGGCCGAGTCCCGGATGCGGAACCTGTCCAACAAGCGCAGTGGTCCACCGCAGGGGGAACGACATGACAGCGATCACCTTCACCGGCTCGGCGATGCCGGTTCGTGCACCTCGCCTGCGCCTCACCGCCCGCGGTCGTGCCGTGTTCACCACGCTCGCGGCCGCTCCGCTGGTCGCGATCGCGCTCTTCATCGGGCTGGGCGGCGGGGATGCCGTGGCAGGCCAGAACGCATCGGCCGAGTCCGCTCCGACCACGTTCGTGTACGTGAGCATCGCCCCCGGCCAGTCGCTCTGGCAGCTCGCAGAGCAGGTGGCCCCGCACGCCGACCCGCGCGAGGTGGTGGCCGACATCCTGGCTCTCAACGGACTGCAGTCGGCCGACGTGCAGCCCGGGCAAGAACTCGCCATCCCACTGCAATACACGGCTCAATAGAATCGCCGGGTGGCCGACCTCAGTGATCTCCCGATCCGCGACGATCTGAAGGGTCAAACGCCCTACGGCGCCCCGCAGAAGCACGTCAGGTACGCGCTGAACGTCAATGAGAACACCCACGCCGTCCCCGAGCCGGTCGCGCGGCATATCGTCGAATCACTGGCCGCCGCGGTCCTGACGATCAACCGCTACCCCGACCGCGAGTTCACGGCCCTGCGTGAGGCCCTCGCCGCCTATCTCGGGCACGGCCTCACCGCCGATCAGGTCTGGGCGGCCAACGGGTCGAACGAGATCATCCAGCAGCTGCTGCAGGCCTTCGGGGGGCCGGGCCGCAGCGTGCTCGGGTTCCCGCCCACGTACTCCATGCACTCGATCATCGCGGCCGGAACCGGCACCACCTGGCTGACCGCCGAGCGTGACGAGGGCTTCACCCTCACTCCCGAGACCGTCGTCGCCGCGATCGAGCGCGAGAAGCCCGACCTGGTGTTCCTGTGCGCGCCGAACAACCCCACAGGAACGCCGGTGCCGCTCGCGACCATCGAGGCGGCCTACGCGGCGCACGACGGCATCCTGTTCGTCGACGAGGCGTACGCCGAGTTCATGCCGGCCGGCACCCCGAGCGCGATCACCCTGCTGCCCGGCCGCGAGCGGCTTGTCGTGTCCCGCACCATGAGCAAGGCGTTCGCCTTCGCGGGAGCGCGCGTCGGATACCTGGCCGCCGACGCGGCCGTCGCCGACGCCCTGAGGCTGGTGCGCCTTCCGTACCACCTGTCGGCGCTGACCCAGGCCGCCGCTGTGGCGGCACTCGCGCACGCGCCGGAGATGCTCGCGATGGTCGACGACATCTCCGCCCAGCGCGACCGCCTGCTGCTCGAATTGCCCGTGCTCGGATTCCGCGCGTTCGACAGCCACGCGAACTTCGTGCTGTTCGACGGCGTCACGAATCCGTCGGCGACCTTCGAGGCGCTGCTCGAGCGCGACATCCTGATCCGCGATGTCGGGTTGCCTGGAGCCTTGCGTGTCACGGCGGGCACGGCCGACGAGACGACCGCGTTCCTGGAGGCCCTGGCGGCGCTCGGGCCGGGTGGCGCCCCCCGATAGGATCGCCGCATGAGCAGCCCGCGCAGCGCGAGCCCCCGGACGGCCGACGATCACGCGCGCCACGAGCGAATCCAGCATCGACCTGACACTGAACCTCGACGGCACCGGGACGTCGGACGTCGACACCACCGTGCCGTTCTTCGACCACCTGCTCACCGCGTTCTCCAAGCACTCACTCGTCGACCTGACCGTCACGGCCACCGGCGACACCGAGATCGACGTCCACCACACCGTCGAAGACACCGGGATCGTGCTCGGACAGGCGATCAGAGAGGCGCTGGGCGACAAGGCCGGCTTGAGCCGGTACGGCGACGCGGTCGTGCCGCTGGATGAGGCGCTCGTCCAGGCGGTCGTCGATCTGTCGGGACGGCCGTACCTGGTGCACACGGGCGAGCCCGCCGGATTCGCCCACCACCGCATCGGCGGGCACTTCACCGGTTCGCTGGTGCGCCACGTCTTCGAGTCGATCGCCTTCAACGCGCACATCACCGTCCACATCACGGTGCTCGCCGGTCGCGACCCGCACCACATCGCCGAGGCGGAGTTCAAGGCGTTCGCGCGCGCGTTCCGGGCGGCCGTCGAGCCCGACCCGCGGGTGACGGGCGTTCCGTCGACGAAGGGCGCGCTGTAGCGATGGTCGCGTCCGATCGGGCCGGCGGCGCCCGGCCGAGCGTCGTCGTGCTCGACTACGGCTCCGGCAACGTGCATTCGGCGGCGAAGGCGCTCGAAGCCGCTGGCGCCGACGTCGAGCTGACCGCCGACCGCGAGCGCGTCGCCGCCGCCGACGGGCTCGTGGTGCCGGGTGTCGGCGCGTTCGCGGCCGTCATGGGCGGGCTCGAGGCGGTTCGCGGTGGCGAGCTGATCGGGCGCCGGCTGGCCGGCGGACGGCCGGTGCTCGGGATCTGCGTCGGCATGCAGATCCTGTTCGATCGCGGCGTCGAGCGGGGCGTCGACACGGAGGGGCTCGGCGAATGGCCGGGCGTGGTGGACGAACTGACCGCTCCGGTGCTGCCGCACATCGGCTGGAACACGGTCGAGGCGCCCACCGGCTCGGTGCTGTTCGACGGCATCGGCGACGAGCGGTTCTACTTCGTCCACTCCTACGCGGCACGCCACTGGACCCTGGATGCCGCCGGCGCGTTCGCGGCCCCGCGCGTCACCTGGGCGGAGCACGGCGAGCGCTTCGTCGCCGCGGCCGAGAACGGCCCGCTCTCTGCGACCCAGTTCCACCCCGAGAAGTCCGGCGAGGCCGGAATCCGCCTGCTCGGCAACTGGCTCCGCTCGCTCTGAACACGACTACTATCGGGTACTTGTGCGCAGATCGGCCATCGCACGGCCGCCCGCAGAAAGTCGAGCATGACCGAGTTCAACACCGCCCCCGCCCTCACCCTTCTCCCGGCGGTCGACGTCGCCGACGGCAAGGCCGTCCGGCTCACCCAGGGCGAGGCCGGCAGCGAGACCAGCTACGGTGATCCGGTCGAGGCGGCCGACCTCTGGGCGAGCCAGGGCGCGTCCTGGATCCACCTCGTCGACCTCGACGCCGCGTTCGGTCGCGGCAACAACCACGGGATCATCAAGAAGGTCGTCAAGAACATCCCGCGCAGGGTCAACATCGAGCTGTCCGGCGGCATCCGCGACGACGCGAGCCTCGAGGCCGCGCTCGGCACCGGCGCCAAGCGCATCAACCTCGGCACCGCCGCTCTCGAGAACCCGGAATGGGCCGCGCACGTGATCGCCGAGTACGGCGAGGCGATCGCGGTCGGCCTCGACGTGCGCGGCACGACGCTCGCCGCTCGCGGCTGGACGAAGGAGGGCGGCGACCTCTGGACGGTCATGGACCGCCTCGAGGCGGCGGGCTGCGCGCGCTACGTGGTCACCGACGTCACGAAGGACGGCACGCTGCAGGGACCGAATCTCGAGCTGCTGCAGCAGGTGATGGAGCGCACGCCCAAGCCGGTCATCGCATCCGGGGGCATCGCCGATCTCGACGACATCGTCGCCTTGCGCGAGCTGGTGCCGCACGGACTCGAGGGCGCGATCGTCGGCAAGGCCCTGTACGCGGGCGCCTTCACTCTCGCCGAAGCACTCGACGTCGCCGGTCGATGACGGCCCAGCGTGATGGCCGACGCGGGGGGCGACAGCGCCGGGGTGCCGTGGGAGGGACGCTCCTTCCACGAGAACCCGGATGCGGCGGACGACGGCAGCGCGCCGGAACGGGTGGTCGAGGCGATCCGGCGATTCCGCGCCCATGAGGTCGGCGTGACCGAGGTCGATCGAGGCGCTCCACGACGCGCGCCTGCTGCTGCCGCTGCTCGCCACGCGCGGCGACGAGGGCGTCGGCGCCCACGGTCAGCTCGTCGACAAGACGCAGGAACTGTCGCTCGTGACCGCGGCCGGCCCCGATGGTCGACCCGTCCTGCCGGCCTTCACCTCGATCGACACGATGCGCGACTGGAACGCGACCGCCCGCCCGATCCCGATCGTCGTGCCGCGCATCGCCCTGGCGGTCGCGGCGGAGGGCACGCCCGCTCATCGTGGTCGACCCCGGCTCGCCCACGCATGTTCGTGCTGCGCCGGCCGTCGTTCCAGGCTCTCGCGACCGGCGAGCACTGGGTGCCGTGCTTCGAGGATCCCGAGGTGCTCGAGGCGTTCCTGGCGTCGTCGTCGGGCGAGGCCGCGCTGGTGGCGATGCAGCTGGCTCCCGGCGATCCCGACGCGCGCCTCGCCGGTGCCGAGCTGCTGGTGCAGCTCTCGGTGCACGACGGGCTGGAGAAGACAGAGCTGGATGCGATGGTCGCGCGACTCGGGGAGCGCTGGGCCGCCGACGCCCTCATCGCCGAGCGCGTCGACTCGATCGGCGTCGTGGTGGAACGGGTCTGATCGGGCGACATGACCGATGTCGCGCCGGAATCCGGTGTGACACAGTGACGGCATGACGCAGCAGAAGGACTCCCGCCCCGAACTGACCGCCGCCGCCGCGCACGCGACGCGCTGGCTCGATTCGCTGGCCGAGCGCCGCGTGCCCGCGAGTGCGGACGCGGCGACCCTGGCATCCCGTCTGCCGCAGTCGATTCCCGCGAGCGGGCCGCACTCCTCTCGAGGTGACCGACGAGCTCGTCGAGCATGTCGAGCCGGGACTGATGGCCGGTCCGTCCGGCCGGTTCTTCGGCTGGGTGATGGGCGGCACGCTGCCGGCGGCGCTGGCCGCCGACTGGCTGGTCAGCGCATGGGATCAGAACGCCGGCATGCGGGATGCGACTCCGGGCGTCGTCACGATCGAGGATGCCGCGGCGCGCTGGCTGCTCGAGGTCCTCGACCTCCCGCGCGGCTCCGCGGTCGGCTTCGTGACCGGCGGGACGATGGCGAACTTCACCGGGCTGGCGGCCGGCACGGGACACGGTGCTCGCCGACCGCGGATGGGATGTCGCGCGCGACGGCCTGACCGGCGCTCCGCGGGTGCGGGTGCATCGCCGGTGCCGAGCGGCACAGCTCGGTCGACATGGCCCTGCGGTACCTCGGGCTCGGCGAGCCGGAGCTCGTGGCCAGCGACGAGCAGGGCCGCCTCGATGCCGGCGCGCTCCGCGCCGCGCTCGTCGGACACCACGGGCCCGACGATCGTCTGCCTGCAGGCGGGCAACGTGCACTCCGGATCGTTCGACCCGTTCCCCGACGCGATCGCGGCCGCGCACGAGGTCGGCGCCTGGGTGCACGTCGACGGCGCCTTCGGCCTGTGGGCGGCCGCCACCCCGTCCCTCGCCTCGCTGGTCGACGGGATGTCGGGCGCCGACTCCTGGGCGACCGACGCGCACAAGACACTGAACACCCCGTACGACTGCGGCGTCGCGATCGTCGCCGACGCCGTCGGCGATGTCCCGCGCGTTCGGGCACCGCGCCGCGTACCTGATCGACGCGGCGATCCCGGATCCGCACGAGCACGTGCCAGAGCTCTCACGCCGCGCGCGGGGCGTTCCCGTCTGGGCGGCCCTGGCGTCCCTCGGCCGGTCGGGGTCGTCGATCTCGTCGACGGCCTGGTCGCCTCGGCGCACGGCATCGCCGCAGGTATCGCGGCGCTCCCCGGCGCCACGATCGTCAACGACGTCGTCTACACGCAGGTCTGCGTCGCCTTCGAGGACGACGCGACGACGACCGCGGTGTACGACGCGATCCTGGCCGAGGGCGAGATCTACCCGAGCCCGAGCCGCTGGCGCGATCGTGCGGTGATCCGCATCTCGGTCAGCAACTGGCAGACACACGAGGCCGAGGTCGCGACGACCGTCGCCGCGTTCGAGCGGGCGCGCGCGCGATCGGGTGAACCCTGCTAGGTGACCGGCCCGGTCCACTTCTCGCCGGGGCCCTTGCCGATCTCGTCGGGGAACGGCGACGCCTCGCGGAAGGCGAGCTGCACCGAGCGCAGCCCGTCGCGCAGGGCGCGCGCGTGGTGGTCGCCGAGGTGCGGGGCGGCGGCGGTCACCAGACCGGCCAGCGCGTCGATCAGCTTGCGCGCCTCGTCGAGGTCCGGTTCGGCGTCCGGTTCGTCGGCCAGGCCGCACTTGACGGCGGCGGCGCTCAGCAGGTGCACCGCGACGGTGTTGATGACCTCGATCGCAGGAACGTCGCCGATGTCGCGACGTTCGTCGTCGACCTCGTCGTATCCGACGACGACCGGCTCGACGTCCACCGGCAGCTGCCCCTCGTCGCTCACGCGTCGTTCCTCTGCTAAACTCATGCGGGCTCCGGGGCCAGATCCCGGTACGGCAGAAATGCCAACGAAAGTGGAGAAATCCCACCCGTCGACCGCATCTCAAGGTTACCGGGTCAGTTTCACTCCGCCGGCCGTCACTGTTCTCGGACAGCTCGGAGGTAGCCAGGGTGTGTTGCGCAGCGACGCTGCGGGTTCTCGACTCTTTCGTGTCATGCATCACAACGAAGGAGAACCGCATCAGCGATCCCAGAACGAACGACCGGATCCGCGTCCCCGAGGTCCGCCTCGTCGGACCCAACGGAGAACAGGTCGGCGTCGTCCGCATCGAAGACGCCCTGCGCCTGGCGCAGGAAGCCGACCTGGATCTGGTCGAGGTCTCGCCCGACTCCCAGCCGCCGGTCGTCAAGATCATGGACTACGGAAAGTTCAAGTACGAAGCAGCGCAGAAGGCCAAGGAGGCCCGACGCAACCAGGCGAACACGATCCTCAAGGAGGTCCGTTTCCGCCTCAAGATCGACACCCACGACTACGAGACGAAGATGAAGCGCGCCCTCGGATTCCTGCAGGCCGGCGACAAGGTCAAAGCGATGATCCTGTTCCGCGGCCGCGAGCAGTCGCGCCCCGAGCAGGGCGTGCGGCTGCTGCAGCGCTTCGCCGAAGACGTCGCCGAGTTCGGCACCGTCGAGTCCACCCCGACCATCGACGGCCGCAACATGGTCATGGTCATCGGCCCGCTGAAGAACAAGGCCGACGCCAAGGCCGAGGCCCAGGCCAAGAAGGCCGCCGAGAAGCGGTCGCGCCGCCCGAGACCGAAGCTCCGGATGCTGTGGCGCCCGCCGAGCCGGCCGCGGCGCCCCGGCTCGGCCCTAAGGCAGCAGCCCCGAAGGCTGCCGCCCCGAAGGCTCCCAAGGCCGCGCCCCAAGGCTCCGGCCCCGAAGGCTCCGGCCCCGAAGGCTCCGGCCGCCAAGGCCGCAGCCACCCAGAAGACCCCCGCGAAAGCGGAGACAGCAGCACAGAAAGAGAAGAGACGAATGCCTAAGCAGAAGACGCACTCCGGTGCCAAGAAGCGCTTCAAGATCACCGGTTCCGGCAAGGTCATGAAGCAGGGGGCCGGCATGCGCCACCACCTCGAGGTCAAGTCCTCCAAGCTCACGCGTCGCCTGAACCGCGAGGTCGTCCTCGCTCCGCAGGACGCCAAGGTCATCAAAAGGCTCCTGGGCAAGTAGCCCGGCCCGGAATCGTAAGGACGAACTGAAATGGCACGTGTCAAGAGGGCGGTCAACGCCGCCAAGAAGCGCCGGACGACGCTCGAGCGCGCAGAGGGCTACCGCGGACAGCGGTCGCGCCTGTACCGCAAGGCGAAGGAGCAGGTCACCCACTCCCTCGTCTACGCCTACCGCGACCGCCGCGCGAAGAAGGGCGAGTTCCGTCGCCTCTGGATCCAGCGCATCAACGCCGCTGCCCGCGCGAACGGCCTGACCTACAACCGCCTCATCCAGGGCCTCGGCCTGGCCGGCATCGAGGTCGACCGCCGCATCCTGGCCGACCTGGCCGTCAACGAGCCGGAGACCTTCGCCGGCCTCGTGGCCACCGCGAAGGCCGCCCTGCCGAAGGACGTCAACGCGCAAGGCCGACGCCGCGTAGCACCCGCACCCGACCACGACGGCGCGCATCTCGACCACGGGGTGCGCGCCGTCGGCGTTTGTTCACCTGCCGACCGTACGATCGAAGGGTGATCGACAACCCGCGCTCCCCGCGGGTGCGCGCCGTGGCGAAGCTCGCGAAGCGCAGTGCCCGCGCCGAGACCGGCCTGTTCCTCGTCGAGGGACCGCAGGCCGTCGCTGAGGCGCTCGCCTTCCACCCCGAGACCCTGGTCGACCTGTTCCTCACGCCCGCTGCGTTCGACCGGTACACGTCGACTGATCGAGCGCGCCGCCGCCGCGGGGATCATCGCCGAGACCGTCAGCGAGCAGGTGCTCGACGCGATGTCCGACACGGTGACGCCGCAGGGCGTCATCGCCGTGTGCCGGCAGTTCGCGGTCTCGCTCGACGAGCTGCTCGCCGGTGCGCCCCGGCTGCTGGCGATCCTCGAAGAGGTGCGCGATCCCGGCAACGCGGGCACCATCATCCGGGCGGCCGATGCCGCGGGTGCCGACGGCGTCATCCTGACCGGCCACAGCGTCGACGCCTACAACCCGAAGGTGGTGCGGTCGACGACCGGATCGATCTTCCACCTGCCGGTCGCGCAGGGCGCTCTCGCTGCAGACGGCTCTGGATGCCGTGCGCGCCGCGGGCGTCCGGGTCCTGGCCGCCGACATCAAGGGCGACGACCTGCCGGACATCCGTGCCGAGCTCGTCGCATCCCACCGCATGGCTGTTCGGCAACGAGGCTCACGGACTGATCGGACGAGTCGCTCGCGCTCGCCGATCGCGTCGTCAAGGTCCCGATCTACGGGCATGCCGAATCGATGAATCTGGCGACTGCGGCATCCGTCTGCCTGTACGAGAGCGCATTCGCGCAGCGCTAGGCGGAGCACCCGTTCGGCACATCACGATCGGGTACGGGTCGTTGACCCCTGAGCGGGGTACATGTGAGGGTGGATCGATGGAGCCTCTCGTCGTCCTCGACCGGGTCAACAAGCATTTCGGCGAGCTTCACGTCCTGAAGGACATCACGACGACCATCGCCAGGGGCGAGGTCGTCGTCGTCATCGGTCCCTCCGGGTCGGGCAAGTCGACGCTGTGCCGCGCGATCAACCGGCTCGAGACGATCGACTCGGGCACGATCACGATCGACGGCGATCCGCTGCCAGAGGAGGGTCGCGATCTCGCCCGTCTGCGCGCCGATGTCGGCATGGTCTTCCAGTCGTTCAACCTGTTCGCGCACAAGACGGTGCTCGAGAACGTCACGCTCGGACCGATCAAGGTGCGACGCACGAGCAAGGCCGACGCCGAGAAGCGCGGCATGGAACTGCTCGAGCGGGTCGGGGTCGCCGACCAGGCGGACAAGCTGCCCGCGCAGCTCTCCGGCGGGCAGCAGCAGCGAGTCGCGATCGCGCGCGCTCTCGCGATGGATCCGAAGCTCATCCTGTTCGACGAGCCGACGTCGGCCCTCGACCCGGAGATGATCAACGAGGTGCTCGACGTCATGGTCGGCCTCGCGAAAGACGGCATGACGATGGTCGTCGTCACGCACGAGATGGGGTTCGCGCGCAAGGCGGCGGACCGGGTGCTCTTCATGGCCGACGGAGAGATCGTCGAAGAGGGCACCCCCGAGAACTTCTTCACGAAGACCCAGAGCCCTCGGGCGAAGGACTTCCTGTCGAAGATCCTCGCCCACTAACCGGTGGACGAGACGTAGCACCAGGGAGGAACCCATGAGATTCCGCACAGCAACCACCGTCGCCGCGATCGCGGCAGCCGGAGTGCTCGTCCTGACCGGGTGTACCGATTCCGGCGCGCCGACGGGGGAAGAGTCCGAAGCTCCGACGAGCGAGACGGTCCCGTACGAGGACGGCACCACGATGGCCGACCTCGCAGAGGCGGGCAGCATCACGATCGGCACCAAGTTCGCGCAGCCGCTCTTCGGCCTCGCCGGGCCCGACGGTATCCCCGTCGGATTCGACATCGAGATCGGCAAGATCATCGCGCACCAGCTCGACATCGCTGCCGAGGACATCACCTGGGTCGAGACCGTTTCGGCGAACCGCGAGCCGTTCATCCAGAGCGGCGAGGTCGACATCGTGATCGCGACCTACACGATCAACGACAAGCGCAAAGAGGTCGTCTCGTTCGCCGGACCGTACTACGAGGCCGGGCAGGACATCCTGGTCCCGTCGGGTAACCCCGAGGGCATCGACGGACCGGAGTGGTTCGCTGACAACCCGGACGCGACCGTCTGCACGGTGAGCGGCTCGACGTCGCTGACGAACATCCAGGAGTACACGACGAACGTCCTCGAGGCCGCCGACTACGCCGACTGCCTCGACCCGATCCGCAACGGCCAGGCCGTCGCGGTGACGACGGACAACGTGATCCTGGCCGGCCTCGCCGACCAGAGTGACGGCGAGTTCGAGGTCGTCAACGCGCCCTTCACCGCGGAGCCGTACGGCATCGGGCTGGCGCTCGACGACACGGAGTTCCGGATGTGGCTGAACGACGTGCTGGAGCGTCCTACGAGGACGGCAGCTGGGCCGCGGCCTGGGAGTCGACGGCCGGCGCGGTTCTCGACCTGCCCGACCCGCCGGCAGTCGACCGGTACTGATCCCGGTCTGAACTGAGAAAGCGAGCCGGGCGGCGCGATGGATGCGGTACTCGAGAACCTTCCCCTGCTGTGGGGCGGGTTCTTGCGCACCCTCGCGCTGCTCGGCATCGCCGGCGTCGGCGCGCTCGTGCTCGGCACGGTCGTCGCCGCGATGCGCCTGTCACCCGTCGCGCCGATGCGGACGGTCGCGACGGTCTACACCGAACTGCTGCGCAACACCCCGCTCACGCTCGTCCTGCTCGGATTCGCGGTCATCGTCCCGAACCTGGGACTCGCGCCGAGGGGGGTCGACTCGCAGACCCAGTTCTTCATCCTGGCGGCCATCGGACTGACGCTCTACACGTCGCCGTTCATCGCCGAAGCCATCCGCTCCGGCGTCAACAGCATCCCGGTCGGCCAGGCAGAGGCGGCCCGCAGCATCGGACTCGGCTTCGGCCAGACGCTGTCCCAGGTGATCCTGCCGCAGGCGATCCGCATGGTCATCCCGCCGATCATCAACGTGCTCATCGCCCTCACCAAGAACACGTCCGTCGCCGGCGGCTTCTTCGTCGTCGAACTGATCGGCGCCTCCCGTGCCGCGATCAACGCGCGCGGAGATGAGGTCGATCGCGATCCTGCTGTCGGTCGCCGTCTTCTACCTTGCTGGTCACGATCACGCTCGGTCGCATCCAGGCGTTCGTCGAGAAGCGCGTGGCGGTGCTGCGATGAGCACGGTCCTGTACGACGTCCCGGGCCCGAAGGCTCGCCGGCTGGCGCGCATCGTCGGCGTCGTCATCGCCGTCGTCGTCGTCGGAGCCCTCGCCTGGGTCATCGTGACGCTGGCGCTGCCGCGCACCGGAGCCGACGGGTCGACACGACCCGGCTACTTCGACTGGAGCCGCTGGGACATCGTCAATGACCGCGCGTTCTGGCGCGCGGTCGGCAACGGCTATGTGAACACGCTCAAGATGGCGGGGCTCGCGGCGGTCCTCGCGATCGTGATCGGCGTGCTGTTCTCGTTCGGGCGGACGGCGCGCTCGGCGCTCGTGCGGGTCCCGGTCGACGGTCGTCCTCGAGTTCTTCCGCGGCATGCCCGTGCTGCTGATGATGCTGTTCATCCTGCTGGTGCTCTCGACCGGATCGTTCTGGGCCGGCGTCTGGGCCCTCGGCAGTCTACAACGGCGCGATCATCGGCGAGATCCTGCGCTCGGGGATCGCCGCGCTGCCGCGCGGTCAGCGGGAGGCCGGTCTCACCGTCGGGCTGACACCGCTGTCGACGCGCTTCCTGATCGAGTTCCCGCAGGCGACCCGCAACATGCTGCCGATCATCATCGCCCAGCTCGTGGTGCTGCTGAAGGACACCGCGCTCGCGTACATCATCGCGTACGACGAACTGCTCCGACTGGTCTCGAACCTCTCGAACTTCTATGGCAACCGCTACCGGCTGTCGGTCTTCCTCGTCGTGCTGGTCGTCTACCTGGCCACGAACCTGCTGCTGTCGTGGGTGGCGCGGATCGTCGCCCGACGCACCGGTCCGGGCGCGGGTGCGCCTCGCATCCCGAAGCGCGGCGGGATCTTCCGGCGCACGCCTCCCTCGACGTCGCCGTCCACGCCGACGATCAGTGTGCGAACACCGTCGTGACGATCGCCCAGAGGATCATGCTCAGGAACGGCGCCGCGCCGGCCAGCAGGACAGCGACAACACCGAGCTTGCGGCCGCGATTCAGATAGGCGGCGCGCAATCCCAGCACGATGGCGATGATCCCGAGGATGCTTCCGCCGAGGAAGTGCATGGTCGCGGGCAGCAGGTCGGGGCGCTGTGCGAATCCGCTGGTGTCATCCGGCGAGTAGGTCGTCGCGAACAGCGCGATGAGAACGGAAGCCGCGAGTCCGGCGATCAGCACGATGATCGCGAACGTCAGAGCGGTGCGGCCGAGTTTCGGGTCGCCCGGGGCGGTCCGTGGCGCCTCAGAGGGCGCGGCATGGGTTGCGGGTGAGTCTGACATTCCCACAGTGTGGCCAGCACGGGCTTTCCGGCGCAAGCATCGCGGAAAGACGGCGTCGGCCGCCCGGCTAAACTCGGGAACCGTGCCTGACACTCCCGCGATCACCGAGAAGGCGGTCTCCGCCGCGGTCGACGCCGCGCTCGCCGCGATCGCATCCGCCGACGACTCCGCGAGCCTGAAGGCCGCGCGCGCGGCGCACGCCGGCGAACACTCGCCGCTGGCGCAGCTCAACGCGACGCTGCGCGACGTGCCCGCCGACCAGAAGGCCGCCGCCGGCAAGCTCGTCGGCGAGGCCCGCGGACGCGTGAACGCCGCGCTCGCCAGGCAGGAGGCCACCGTCCTCGCCGCCGAGGAGTCCGCGCGTCTCGCGAGCGAGACCGTCGACGTCACCGCGGTGCCGACTCGCTGGCGAGCGCGGCGCACGGCATCCGCTCTCTCTGCTGATGGAGCAGATGAGCGACCTGTTCATCTCGATGGGCTGGGAGATCGGCGAGGGGCCGGAGCTCGAGCACGAGTGGTACAACTTCGACGCCCTGAACTTCGACGAGGACCACCCGGCCCGCGCGATGCAGGACACGTTCTACGTCGAGCCGGTCGAGCGGCACCTGGTGATGCGCACGCACACCAGCCCGGTGCAGATCCGCTCGCTGCTGACGCGCGAGCTGCCGGTCTATGTCGCGGCGGTCGGCAAGATCTACCGCACCGACGAACTCGACGCCACGCACACCCCGGTCTTCCACCAGATCGAGGGCATCGCGATCGACAAGGGCCTCACGATGGCGCACCTGCGCGGAACGCTCGAGCACATGGCCCGCGCCATGTTCGGCGAGGGTGCGCAGATCCGGCTGCGCCCGAACTACTTCCCGTTCACCGAGCCGAGCGCCGAGATGGACGTCTGGCAGCCGAACGCCAAGGGCGGCGCGCGCTGGGTCGAATGGGGCGGCTGCGGCATGGTGAACCGCAACGTGCTGCGCTCGGCCGGCATCGACCCCGAGGTCTATCAGGGCTTCGCGTTCGGCATGGGCATCGAGCGCACGCTGCAGTTCCGCAACGACATGAACGACATGCGCGACATGGTCGAGGGCGACGTGCGCTTCTCGCAGCAGTTCGGGATGGTGGTCTGATGCGCGTCCCGATCTCGTGGCTGGGGGAGTGGGTCGACCTTCCCGAGGACGTCACGCTCGAGCACCTGCACGCCGCCCTCGTGAGGGTCGGGCTCGAGGAGGAGGACGTGCACGTCTTCGACCTCACCGGCCCGGTCGTCGTCGGCCAGGTGCTCGAGTTCGCCGACGAGCCGCAGTC
Source organism: uncultured Actinomycetota bacterium (assembly GCA_963730045.1). Taxonomy (GTDB): domain Bacteria; phylum Actinomycetota; class Actinomycetes; order Actinomycetales; family Microbacteriaceae; genus JBDSKH01. The sequence goes on from CAVSPQ010000006.1 coordinate 934,522, forward strand.
GAACGGCAAGACGATCCGCTGGTGCCAGGTGGATGTGGGGGAGGCCGAGCCGCGCGGCATCGTCTGCGGCGCCCACAACTTCGAAGTCGGTGACAAGGTCGTCGTCTCGCTGCCGGGCGCCGTGCTGCCTGGACCGTTCCCGATCTCGGCCCGCAAGACCTACGGCCACGTCTCCGACGGCATGATCGCATCGGCGCGCGAGCTCGGGCTCGGCGACGAGCACGACGGCATCCTGCGCCTCGACCGAACTCGGGCTCGACCCCGAGGTCGGCGTGGACGCGATCGCGCTGCTCGGTCTGGACGACACGGCCGTCGAGGTCAACGTCACGCCGGATCGCGGCTACGCGTTCTCGATCCGCGGCATCGCACGGGAGTACTCGCACTCGACGGGAGCGGCGTTCCGCGACCCGGCCGACGCCGTCGAGGTCGGCAGACGCCACGGGATACGACGTGACGATCGACGACAGCGCCCCGATCCGCGGGCGCGCAGGGTGCTCGGTGTTCACGGCTCGCGTCGTGCGCGGGATCGACCCGACCCGTCCGACGCCGCCGTGGATGGCATCCCGGCTGCGCCTCGCCGGCATCCGCTCGATCTCGCTGCCCGTCGACATCACGAACTACACGATGCTCGAGCTCGGGCAGCCGATCCACGGCTACGACCTGGCAGAAGCTGCAGGGCGGCATGGTGATCCGGCGCGCCACGAAGGGCGAGACGCTCGAGACCCTCGACGGCACCGTGCGCAAGCTGGATGTCACGGATCTCGTGGTCGCCGACGCGTCCGGCCCGGTCGGCCTCGCCGGCGTGATGGGCGGCGCGAGCACCGAGATCTCGGACGCCACGACCGATGTGCTGATCGAGGCGGGGATCTGGGATCCCGTCACGATCGCCCGCACCGTGCGCCGGCACAAGCTGCCGAGCGAGGCGGCGAAGCGCTACGAGCGCGGAGTCGACCCGAAGATGTCGGCCGTCGCAGCGGCGCGTGTCGCGCAGCTGCTGGTCGACCTCGCCGGCGGCACGGCCGATTCGCTCGGCACTCACTATGACGAATCCATTCCACCGGCGCCGATCGATCTGACGCTGAGCCTGCCGACCGGCATCGTCGGCGTCGAGTACACCCCGGAGCAGATCACCTCCACGCTCGAGCTGATCGGGGCGACCGTGGTCGCATCGACGGCCAAGGTCCCCAGTGTCACCGTGACGCCGCCGACCTGGCGCCCGGATCTCATCGATCCGCCCACGCTCGTCGAGGAGATCGCCCGCATCATCGGGTACCACGAGATCCCGTCGATCCTGCCGGTGGCGCCTCCGGGCCGCGGCCTCACGCGAGCTCAGCAGGCACGGCGCCGTGCCGCGCAGACCCTGGCTGCCGCCGGCGCGACCGAGGTGCTGTCGTACCCGTTCCTGTCGGAGGCCACGGTCGAGCGCTTCGAGCCGGGCGCGACCGCGATCCGCCTGGCGAACGCGCTCGACCCGAAGGCCGCGCTGCTGCGCCGGACCCTGCTGCCCGGCCTGCTCGAGACCGCTCGCCGCAACCTGTCGCGCGGACTCACCGATCTGGCGATCTTCGAGATCGGAACCGTCTTCCGTCCCGAGCCCGGCGTCGTGCCGGGGACCGACTTCATCCCGGTCGGAGCCGAGCGCCCCGACGACGCGACCCTCGCGAAGCTCGCCGCCGGCATCCCGCCGCAGGGCTGGCGTGTCGGCGCGCTGTTCCTCGGCGACGCCTCGCCGAAGCAGCCCGGTGCGGCGTGCGACTCCCGCGAGCCTGACCGATGCTCTCGATGCGGTGCGCCAGCTCGCGCTCGCGCTCGCCGTCGAGCCGTCGTTCGCGACCGGTTCGCACCCGGCCCTGCACCCCGGCCGCACGGCCGAGGTCCGCGTCGGCGACCAGGTCGTCGGCGTTCGCGGGCGAGCTGCTGCCGTCGATCGCGGCCGAGCTCGACCTGCCGCGCGTCGTCGCGCTCGTCGAGCTCGATCTCGACGCGCTGATCGAACTCGGGGCGACCGAGATCGCGGCGACGCCGATCGGCACGCTGCCCGCCGCGACGCAGGACCTGTCGCTCGTGGTGCCGATCGACATCCCGGCCGGCGACGTGCTGAACGCCGTGGTCGAGGGCGCCGGCGAGCTGCTCGAGCATGCCCGCCTTGTCGACGACTACCGCGGGAGCGGCGTGCCGGAGGGCAGCAAGTCGATCACGCTCGCGCTGCGGTTCCGTGCCGCCGACCGCACGCTGACGGCGGCCGAGGCGACCGAGGCGAAGCTCGCGGGCGCGGCTCTCGCGACGACGCGCTTCGGCGCGACGATCCGCGAGTAGACATGACGAAGCGCCGAGCCCGGATGACCGGCTCCGGCGCTTCGATACGCTGCGACGTGTTACTTCTTGCCGGCACCCAGCAGGCCGCCGAGCAGGTCGCCCGCGATCTCCTGACCCTGCGGGCTCGAGAGCAGCCCGCCGAGCAGGTCGCCGATGCCTCCGCTCGACGCCTCTTCCTTGGGCGCCGCGGCCGGAGCGGCCGTCTCGCCCTTGCCGCCGAGGAACTGGCTCGCCAGCCACGACAGCACGATCGGGGCCACGATCGGCAGCACCTGCTTGATGATGTCGCCGGTCACGTCGCTCTTGGTGCTGGCAGCCGGCGAGCTTGTCGACGACCTTGTCCTCGTTCTCACCGAAGACGTTGTGCACGATCTTCTCGCCGTCGTCGGTGTCGACGTCCTTGACCGACTTCGCGACTCCCTTGTTGTGGTGCTTGAGCGTGTTGGTGAGCATCTCTGCGCTCTTGTCATCACGCTTCGCGTTCGCGGCGAGGCCGCCCACGAGTCCGGGGAGCACCTGCTTGACGGCCGCTTCGGCGACGTCCTCGTCGATCCCGAGCTGCTTGGCGATGTCGCCGACGGGAATCAGGTCGAGCAGGGCATTGAGATCTGCCATGGGTTCCTCTTTCATCAGGCCGGACTCCCTCCGAGTCCGTTACCGCTACCCAGATTAGCCCCGGGTGACACTCAGCCAGTAGGGTACGAACCGTGGACCTGACGCAGAACGACATCCGGGGCAACGCTCCCCGTCGTCTCCGTCGCGCGCGCCGACTCTCGGCGACGCCGCTGCGCTGATCCACAGCACCTTCCGCGACGTCGCCGCCTCCGTGCTCATCGAAGAGCCGAACCCCGACCCGTCGAACCGAAGAGGTTGATCCATGTCTCTCTCCGTTGCCGTCGCCGGCGCCAGCGGCTACGCAGGCGGCGAGCTGCTGCGCCTGCTCTCGTCGCATCCCGAGTTCGAGGTGACCGTCGTCACCGCGAACCAGAACGCCGGCCAGCCGCTCTCGGCCGTGCACCCGCACCTGGTCTCGCTCGCGCACCTCGTGCTGCAGGAGACCACGGCCGCCGTCCTGTCGGCCGCCGATGTCGTGTTCCTCGCCCTGCCGCACGGCGGTCGGGTGAGCTCGCCGCGAGCTCCCCGACGACGTCCTCGTCATCGACTGCGGCGCCGACCACCGGCTGACGTCGGAGAAGCGACTGGGCGACGTTCTACGGCGGCGAGTACTCACGGCGCGTGGACGTACGGGCTGCCGGAGTTGGTCTGGATGCGGTGGGCACCAAGCAGCGCACGAGCCTGTCCGGCGCGACCCGGGTCGCCGTCCCCGGCTGCAACGTCACGGCCATCACGCTCGGCGCTGGCTCCGGGTATCGCGGCCGGCGTGATCGAGGCCGACGACCTGGTCGCGGTGCTCGCGGTCGGCACCTCGGGCGCGGGCAAGAGCCTGCGCACCGACCTGCTCGCGAGCGAGATCGCCGGTTCCGCCGCGGCGTACCAGGTGGGCGGGGTGCACCGGCACACGCCCGAGATCCTGCAGAACCTGGAGGTCGCCGGGGGCGAGGAGGTCGACCATCTCGTTCACGCCGGTGCTCGTGCCGATGGCGCGCGGCATCCTGGCGACCTCGACGGCGAAGCTCGTGCCGGGGGCGACGAGCGCCGCAGGTGCGCGACGGCGTGGGAGAGCGCCTACGCCGACGAGCCGTTCGTGCACGTGCTGCCGGCCGGCGTGTTCCCGCGGTCGGGCGACACGACGGGCGCGAACACCGCCTGATCGGCCTCGCGGTCGACGAGGCCGCCGGGCGGGTGGTCGTGATCAGCGCGATCGACAACCTCGTGAAGGGCACGGCGGGCGCCGCCGTCCAGTCCGCGAACCTCGCGCTCGGTTTCGACGAGACGCTCGGCCTCGCCGGTGAACGGGGTCGCACCGTGAAGCGTCACGGCGTCACGCCCGCAGGGCTTCGAGGCGGCCGGCATCGCGGCCGGGCTCAAGAGCGACGGCACGCCCGACCTCGCGCTCGTCGTCAACCGCGGTCCGCTGCAGAACGCGGCCGCCGTCTTCACGAGCAACCGCGCGAAGGCGAACCCGATCATCTGGTCGCAGCAGGTGATCGCCGACGGGACGGTCAGCGCGATCGTGCTCAACTCGGGCGGCGCGAACTGCTTCACCGGGGCCGAGGGCTTCCAGACCACGCACGCTACGGCCGAGGCGGTCGGCGAGGCGCTCGGCGTCTCGGCCGGCGACGTGCTGGTCTGCTCGACCGGGCTGATCGGCGACCAGCTCGACCGCTCGAAGGTGCTCGCCGGCGTCGCGGCCGCAGCTCGCGCCTCTCGCCCGACGGTGGTCCGGATGCCGGCGGTCGCCATCATGACGACCGACTCGGTGCCGAAGACGGCGGTCCGCGAACGCGACGGCTGGACCATCGGCGGCATGGCGAAGGGCGCCGGGATGCTGGCGCCCGGGCTCGCCACGATGCTCGTCGTGATCACGACCGACGCGGTGCTCGACTCCGCCGAGCTCGACGCCGCGCTGCGCGCGGCGACGCGGGTCAGCTTCGACCGGCTCGACAGCGACGGCTGCATGTCGACGAACGACCAGGTCTCGCTGCTGGCGAGCGGCGCATCCGGGGTCGCGCCCGACGCTGCGACCTGTTCGCGGCGGCGCTGACCGACCTCTGCCTCGACCTGCGTTCGCAGCTGCAGCACGACGCCGAGGGCGCGAGCCACGACATCGTCGATCGAGGTGATGGGCGCGGCCACGCGAGGACGACGCCGTCGAGGTCGGGCGGCCGATCGCGCGCAACAACCTGTTCAAGGCGGCCGTGTTCGGCAACGATCCCAACTGGGGCCGGGTGCTCGCCGCGATCGGCACGACGGAGGCCGCGTTCGACCCGTACGACGTCGACGTGATGCATGAACGGCGTGCGGGTCTGCTCGAAGGGGCAGCCCGACCGGCCGCGCGACGAGGTCGACCTGACGCCGCGTCGGCTGCTGCTGCAGCTCGAGCTGCACGCCGGCCATGCCGGCGCGACCATCTTCACCAACGACCTGACGCACGACTACGTGCACGAGAACTCGGCGTACGCTCATGACCGGGCGACCGAGCTCGACGATCTCGACCCGCGCGCCGCCGGGGCCGAGCCGAAGACGCACACCCTGATCGAGAGCCTGCCGTGGCTCAAGCGGTTCGCGGGCGAGATCATCGTCGTCAAGTTCGGCGGCAACGCGATGGTCGACGCCGACCTGCAGCGCGCGTTCGCCGAGGACATGGTCTACCTGCGGCACGTCGGCATCAAGCCGGTCGTCGTGCACGGCGGCGGACCGCAGATCTCGGCGATGCTCGACCGGCTCGGCATCGCGAGCGAGTTCGTCGGCGGCTACCGCGTGACGACCCCCGAGACGATGGAGGTCGTGCGGATGGTGCTCACCGGGCAGGTGAGCCGCGAGCTCGTCACGCTGATCAACGAGCACGGCCCGCTCGCGTCGGCGATCTCGGGCGAGGACGCCGGGCTGTTCCTCGGCCGCAGCGCGGGTGCCCTCGTCGACGGCGCAGCTCGTCGACATCGGCCTGGTCGGCGACGTCGTCGAGGTCGACCCGGCGGCGGTGCTCGCCGAGGTCGCCGCGGGCCGCATCCCGGTCGTGTCGTCGATCGCGCCCGATCTCGACGTGCCGGGGCAGTCGCTCAACGTCAACGCCGACTCGGCCGCCGCATCCCTCGCGGTCGCGCTCGGCGCCGCGAAGCTCGTCGTGCTGACCGACGTCGCGGGGCTCTACCGCGACTGGCCGGACCGCGAGTCGCTCGTCTCCGAGATCGACAGCGCGAGCTGCGCGCGCTGCTGCCGTCGCTCGAGAGCGGCATGATCCCGAAGATGACGGCGTGCCTGGAGGCCGTGGAGGGCGGCGTCGCGAAGGCCGCGATCATCGACGGCCGGCGTCCGCACTCGATCCTGCTCGAGATCTTCACCGACGCCGGCATCGGAACGGAGGTCGGTGACCCGAAGTGACCGCACCACCGACCGGTTCGCCGCCGTCATGATGAAGTCGGCCCCCACGCCGATGGCCGTGCTCGCCCGCGGCGAGGGCGCCCGCGTCTGGGACGTCGACGGCAGGCAGTACCTCGACTTCCTCGCCGGCATCGCCGTCAACGCGCTCGGGCACGCGCACCCGGCGTTCGTGGATGCCGTGGCCGCGCCAGGCGGCGACGCTCGCCCACGTCTCCAACTACTTCGCGACCGAGCCGCAGGTCGAGCTCGCCGAGCGCCTCACCCGGCTGACGCGGCGGCGACCGGGTGTTCTTCGCGAACTCCGGCGCCGAGGCGATCGAGGCGGCGATCAAGCTGGCGCGGCTGCACCGGGCACGGCCGCCGCATCCTGTCGCTCGAGGGCTCGTTCCACGGCCGCACGATGGGGTCGCTCGTCGCTGACCGGCAAGCCGGCGCTGCAGGAGCCGTTCCGTGCCGCTGCTGCCGGGCGTCGAGCAGATCGCCGGCACGATCGAGGCGCTCGAAGCGGCGCTGGCGGCCGGCGACGTCGCGGCGCTCTTCGTCGAGCCGATCAAGGGCGAGGCCGGCGTCGTCGACCTCCCGCCCGGCTACCTCGCCGCCGCACGGCGCGCTGACCGCGCGAGCACGGCGCGCTGCTGATCCTCGACGAGATCCAGACCGGTGCCGGGCGCACGGGGGAGTGGTTCGCGTTCCAGCACGCCGACGCACTCGGGCCGGCCGACCTGCCCGACGCCATCGCCGTCGCGAAGGGCATCGGCGGCGGCTTCCCGATCGGCGCGCTCGTCACGTTCGGCGCCGCCAGCGACCTGTTCGCGGCCGGGCACCACGGCTCCACGTTCGGCGGCAACCCGCTCGCGACCGCGACGGCGAACGCCGTGCTCGGCGAGATCGAGCGTGCCGGGCTCGTCGAGAACGCACGCCACGCGCGGCGAGCAGCTGCGCGAGCGGCTGACGCACCTCGCCTCGCCGCTGGTCACCGACATCCAGGGCCGCGGTCTGCTGCTCGGCATCGGTCTCGCCGAGCCGATCGCCCACCGCGTCGTGAGCGAGGCCCTCGCGCGCGGGCTGATCGTCAACGCGGCGAACGAGCACCGCATCCGGCTCGCGCCGCCGCTCATCATCGGCGACGCCGAGATCGCCGAGTTCGACCGCATCTTCGCCGAGTCCCTGCACGCGGCATCCCAGCCCCACGACCCCGGAGCACAGATGACGGACCTGGCATGACCCGCCACTTCCTGCGCGACGACGACCTGACGCAGGCCGAGCAGACCGAGATCCTCGACCTCGCCGAGCAGATCAAGGCCGACCGCTGGGGTCGCACGCCGCTCGCCGGCCCGCAGACCGTCGCGGTGATCTTCGACAAGTCGTCGACCCGCACGCGGGTGAGCTTCGCGGTCGGCATCGCCGATCTCGGCGGCAGCCCGCTGATCATCTCGACCGCGAACAGCCAGCTCGGCGGCAAGGAGAGCCCGTCCGACACGGCCCGCGTGCTCGAGCGGCAGGTCGCGGCGATCGTCTGGCGCACCTACGCGCAGTCCGGGCTCGAGCAGATGGCCGCCGGCACCACGCGTGCCGGTCGATCAACGCGCTGAGCGACGACTTCCACCCGTGCCAGCTGCTCGCCGACCTGCTCACGATCCGCGAGCACAAGGGCACCCTCGCCGGGCTGACCGTCACGTTCCTCGGCGACGGCGCCAGCAACATGGGGCACAGCTACCTGCTCGCCTGCGCGACCGCCGGCATCCACGTGCGGGTCGCGTCACCGGCCGAGTACGCGCCCCTGGATGCGGTGGTCGCCGACGCCGACCGGCGCGCCGCCGAGACGGGCGGCTCCGTCACGCTGCTACACCGACCCGAACGAGGCGGTCGCCGGAGCGGACGTCGTCGTCACCGACACCTGGGTGTCGATGGGCAAGGAGGAGGAGAAGGCGCATCGCGTCGCCACCTTCGGCGCCTACCAGGTCACCACCGAGCTCATGTCGCTGGCGAAGCCCGACGCGATCTTCCTGCACTGCCTCCCGGCCGACCGCGGCTACGAGGTCGCCGCCGACGTCATCGACGGACCGCAGAGCGTCATCTGGGACGAGGCGGAGAACCGCCTGCACGCCCAGAAGGCGCTGCTGGTCTGGCTGTTGGAGCGGGCGTGATGACGGCCGCGTCAGGCAGGTGCCTGGGTCAGGAAGCCGGGTCGCTGCTGATGACGATGAACAGGCCAGCACCAGAAGATGATCGCCGCGACGACGCCGGCGGCGAGCGGCAGCCAGAAGGCGACGCGCTTCGCGACGAGCAGCGGGATCGAGCCGCCGAGCGCGATCAGGTAGAGGACGACGTGGCTGATCACGATGCACGGCGGGCACCGCTCCGGGCTGCGCGTCGAATCCGGGGTAGCCCTGCTGCTCGGCGAGCACGTCGCGGAGCACGATCGGGATCGGTGAACATGACGCCGTAGAGCGCACCCGAGCGTGGCGCCGAACAGGCCCAGCACGAGCAGGACGATCGGTCAGCACGAGGTCCCAGGTTCGGCGGGTGCGCCCGCAGCGGGAGCGCCGGGTGCGACGCCGCGTACGGCGACGGCGTCAGGTCGCCCGGTGCCGGAGGCACCGGCGGCACGTATCCCGTCGGGGAGCGTACTCGCCGTACTGCGGGACGACGGGCGGGACGCTGCGGTCGGTCGGACATGGCCGCCATCGTAGCCGCGGCGCCTCGGCGGGCCCTCCGCACCCGCACCTAGACTCGACCACGATCACAAGGAGAAACACACCATGGCAGAACGCGTCGTCCTCGCCTACTCGGGCGGACTCGACACCTCGGTCGGCATCGGCTGGCTGCAGGATGCGACCGGCAAGGAGGTCGTCGCTCTCGCCGTCGACGTCGGGCAGGGCGGCGAGGACATGGAGGACATCCGCCAGCGCGCCCTCGACTGCGGCGCCGTCGAGGCGATCGTCGTCGACGCGAAGGACGAGTTCGCGAACGACTTCCTGATGCCGGCGCTCAAGGCCAACGCGCTGTACCAGAAGCGCTACCCGCTGGTGTCGGCGCTCAGCCGTCCGGTGATCGCCCGGCACCTCGCCCGCGTCGCCCGCGAGCTCGGCGCCGACAGCGTCGCGCACGGCTGCACCGGCAAGGGCAACGACCAGGTGCGGTTCGAGGCGGCGGTCGCCGCGCTCGCGCCCGAGCTGACGAGCATCGCGCCGGTCCGCGACCTCGCGCTCACCCGCGACAAGGCGATCGTCTACGCGGAGGAGCACGACCTGCCGATCAAGCAGAGCAAGAAGAACCCGTACTCGATCGACAAGAACGTCTGGGGCCGCGCGGTCGAGACCGGGTTCCTCGAGGACCCGTGGAACGCCGCCGATCGAGGACCTCTACGAGTACACCGCCGACCCGACGCTCGACGGCCCGGCCGACGAGGTCACGATCACGTTCACGCAGGGCATCCCGACCGCGATCGACGGCGTCGCGGTCACGCCCGCTGCAGGCGTTCGAGCAGCTCAACGTCCTCGCCGGCAAGCACGGCGTCGGCCGCATCGACATCGTCGAGGACCGGCTCGTCGGCATCAAGAGCCGCGAGGTCTACGAGGCACCGGCCGCGATCGCGCTGATCGCCGCGCACGAGGAACTCGAGAACCTGACCGCTCGAGCGCGACGTCAACCGCTACAAGCGCGGCGTCGAGGCCGAGTGGGCCGGCCTGGTCTACGACGGCCTCTGGTTCTCGGGCCTCAAGCGCAGCCTCGACGCGTTCATCGACCACACCCAGCAGCACGTGACCGGCGACATCCGGCTGTCGCTGCAGGGCGGGCGGGCGACGGTCACCGGCCGGCAGAGCGCCGAGAGCCTGTACGACTTCTCGCTCGCGACCTACGACACCGGCGACACGTTCGACCAGTCGCTCGCGAAGGGCTTCATCGAGCTGTGGTCGCTGCCGTCGAAGATCAGCGCGCGGCGGGACGCGAAATGACCGACGCCATGGCTGAGCGGCGCTCTGGGGCGGCCGGTTCGCCGACGGACCGTCGCCCGAGACTCGTCGCGCTCTCGACGCTCGACCCATTTCGACTGGGAGCTCGCGCTCTACGACATCGCCGGATCGCACGCGCACGCGAAGGCACTCGCGGCGGCGGGGCTCCTGACGGCGGCCGACGAGACGGCCATGCACGAGGGGCTGGATGCCGTCGACGCGGCGCGTCGAGTCCGGCGACCTGGTCGCCGGCGCCGGCGACGAGGACGTGCACGGCGCCCTCGAGCGCGCGCTCATCGACGCGGTCGGCCCCGAGCTCGGAGGCCGGCTGCGCGCGGGCCGCAGCCGCAACGACCAGATCGCCACGCTCATCCGGATGTACCTGCTCGACCACTCGCACGCCGATCGGTCACCAGGTGGTGCAGCTGATCGACGCGATCGCCGCGCAGGCGGCGGCGCACCCGGACGCGGTCATGCCGGGTCGCACGCACCTGCAGCACGCGCAGCCGATCCTGCTCGCGCACCACCTGCTCGCGCACGCCTGGCCGCTGGTGCGCGACCTGCGAGCGTCTGCGCGACTGGCGCGTCCGCGCGCCGCAGTCGCCGTACGGCGCCGGCGCGCTGGCCGGCGGAGCGCTCGGGCTCGACCCCGCCCTGGTCGCCGCCGAGCTCGGACTGGGCGAGCCGATGCCGAACTCGATCGACGCGACCGCGAGCCGGGATGTCGTGGCCGAGTTCGCCTACATCGGCGCGCAGCTCGGCGTCGACCTGTCGCGATTCGCCGAGGACGTCATCCTCTGGGTGACGCGCGAGTTCGGGTTCGCCCGCCTGCACGACGGCTACTCGACGGGGTCGTCGATCATGCCGCAGAAGAAGAACCCCGACATCGCCGAACTCGCGCGCGGCAAGGCCGGGCGGCTGATCGGCAACCTGACCGGACTGCTCAGCCACGCTCAAGGGCCTGCCGCTCGCGTACAACCGCGACCTGCAGGAGGACAAGGAGCCGGTCTTCGACACGGTTCGCACGCTCGAGGTGCTGCTGCCGGCGTTCACCGGCATGGTCGCGACCCTCGAGTTCGACACCGAGCGGATGGCGGAGCTCGCGCCGCAGGGCTTCTCGCTCGCGACCGACGTCGCCGATCAGCTGGTCCGCAACGGGGTGCCGTTCCGCGACGCGCACGAGATCGCCGGCGCGCTGGTGCGGTTCTGCGAGGAGCGCGGGCTCGAGCTCGACGAGCCGAGCGACGCCGACTACGCCGCGATCGACCCGCGGCTGACGCCGGACGTGCGCGACGTGCTCACGGTCGACGGCGTCGATCGCGAGCCGGTCGGGCGTCGGAGGCACGGCGCCCGAGCGCGTCGCCGAGCAGCTCGCCGCCCTGACCGCGGCGGTCGCGAGCTCGACGCTGATCGTGACGCTCGACCTCGCCGCACCCGTCGATCGAGGTCGCGCCGCGCCTGCTCGGCGCGATCATCCACGGCCGCGGCGTCAGCGTGCGGCTCACCGAGGTCGAGGCCTATCTCGGCGAGGTCGATCCCGGGATCGCACGCGTTCCGCGGGCAGACCCGCCGCAACGCGGTGATGTTCGGACCGCCCGGCCACCTCTACACCTACTTCACCTACGGGATGCACGTCTGCGCCAACGTCGTGTGCTCGCCCGAGGGCATCGCGTCGGCGGTGCTCCTGCGCGCCGGCGAGGTGGTCGACGGGGTCGAGATCGGCGCGCGAGCGTCGCACCACCAGTCGAAACGGGATGCCGACCTGGCCCGCGGTCCGGCCCGGCTGTGCGTCGCGCTCGGCATCCGGCTCGATGACGACGGGGACGACCTCGCGACGGGCGACTCCGACTCGAGGCGCGCACCGCATCCCGACCCCGGCGTTGCGACCGGACCGCGCACCGGAGTCTCGGGTGCCGGCGGCACGGACGCCTACCCGTGGCGGTTCTGGATCCCCGGCGACCCGACCGTGTCGCCCTATAAGGCGTCCCCGCCGCGAGCGCGAGCCTGGCTCGTAGCGCTCAGCGACCTCCGCCTCCGCCGCCGCCTCCGCCACCGCCGGAGAATCCGCCGCCGCACGAGCCGCCCGAGAAGCTGCTGCCGCCTCCCGAGCTCGAGTACGAACTGGTGGTCACGGTCTGCGCGAACCCGCTGGACGCCGCCGAGGTGGCGAAGCCGCTCAGCCCCGCGAGCCCGCTCGAGAACTGCAGGTTGGTGGGCTCGGTCTGGGTCTCCGCGTACTTCTGGCCGAGCACGCCCTGCCACTCCTTCTCGACGCCCCACACCATCGCCCAGGGGAGCAGCTTCTCGTACAGCTTGATGACCGCGTCGTCGTCGTTCGGGTCGATGCGGGTGCGCTGCGCGCCCTCCGGGACTCTGCAGCACCCGCAGCCGGTCCGCCTCGGCGAGCGCGAGGTAGTCGCGCAGCCCCTGCAGGTGCTCGAGCACCTCGGAGCCGAGCTGCGTGCGCCGCTCGGGAACGCCGCCGAATCCGATCACGATGAGCGAGCCCACGATGATCGCGACCAGCTGGAGCGTGAGCAGCCCGCTGACGATCCCCGCGTTGCCGGCCCAGAACACGATGAACCATCCGCCGACGAAGCAGGCGAAGGCCGGCCAGCGCAGCAGCTTGGTGAGCGGGCTCTTGCCCTTCGCGAGCAGGCCGCGCTCCTTGGGGACCGTGGCGTTCTGCGCTGACCAGGGATGCGATGCGGTCGCCCAGCTTGCGGTTCTGCCGGTCGAGCACGAGCGTCGTGGTTCGCGATGTCCTTGCCGAACAGCTTGCGCAGCGCGATGTCGTCGTCCTTCTGCAACCGCCTTGTCGCGGTCGAGCAGCTCGAGGCGGTAGCGCTTGCTCTCCCGCTCCTCGGGGTCCTCGACGAGACGCGCGATGCCGCGCACCGCGAAGTTCACGAGCTGGGCGGGGAAGCCGCGGTTCGGCGAGCCCGAGGAACGCGGCGGCCGGCATCACGCCGAGAGTCGTCCGGGCCCTCGTACTGCGGCACCACGATGCCGCGGCCGGGCGCGTGCGCCCATCGGGTGCGGCGCAGGATGACGATGGCGACCGCGATCAGGGCCAGCACGCCGAGCAGGACCCACGGCAGGATGCGCACGATCGGATGCTGCTCGATCGTCTGGCCCGGAGTGAAGGTGCCCGACGTCGAAGCCGATCGCCAGCGACACGTTCTGGTAGCTGCCGACCTCGTCCTGGCTGACGCGAGACGGTGTTCGCCGTCGACCTCGATCGGGCAGGTGGCATCCGATCCGTACTCGCCGCGGTAGCAGGCGGCGTTGCCGTTCGAGCGCTGCCGGCAAGGCCGTCGTCGAGGTGGACCGTGGCCGACACCCTGCCGAACGGCTGCGGCCAGTCGGTGCCGTTGATGTCCCAGTAGAACTCGTCGGCACCTGTGTCGTCGAAGTGCCGGGTGACGTCTCGCTGGGTGTATTCGATGACGTAGGTGTGGCGTCCGTGCTTGTAGGTGTCGTCGTCGATGTACATGCCGAAGATGCCGCTTCCGGCGTCGTAGGTCTCCCAGAAGACCGGGTCGCCGTTCTCGTCGGTGACGCTCACGATGTGCAGCTGGGTGTCGACGCGACGCGCGATCGAACGCGTCGGTGCCGCCGTAGGTGCTCGGGATGTTGCGGACGAGCCCTTTGTTCTGGTCGAAGTCGGGGAACAGGGCGACGAAGGTCTCGACGGTGCGCAGCGTCGAGTGGCCGGCGTCGTCGCGGTCGAGGTAGTACTGCACGTCGAGGGATTCGAAGGTGAAGTCGTCGACGCCGGCCTGCGCGGGGGCGGCCGCACCCAGCATCCCGAAAGCCAGCCCGATCGCGGCGAGCGCGGACGAGCAGGCGCGAGCGGCGTCGGGTCATGCGGTGAGTGTACTGGCGCGGCAGCGCCGGGGGAGGGGTCGCCCACGCTGGTAATCTGTCCCGGTGCCGCAGCAGAATGATTCGACCTTCCCGGACGTCTGGGAGGAGCTTCTGTGGCGCGGCCTCGTCCATGTCTCGACGGATGCGGCGGAGCTCAAAGAGCTGCTGGCGGGCGACCCGATCACCTTCTACTGCGGCTTCGACCCGACGGCGCCGAGCCTTCATCTCGGCAATCTGGTGCAGTTGCTCACCATGCGCCGCATCCAGCTCGCCGGGCACAAGCCCCTCGGTCTGGTGGGCGGCTCGACCGGGCTCATCGGCGACCCTCGGCCGACGGCCGAGCGCTCGCTGAACACCAAGGACACCGTCGCCGAGTGGGTCGGATACCTGCGAGCCCAGATCGAGCGCTTCCTGTCGTTCGAGGGGGACGCGGCCTTCGACAAGGGCAACGCCGCGCGTATGGTCAACAACCTCGACTGGACCGAGGGTGTCAGCGCGATCGACTTCCTGCGCGACATCGGCAAGCACTTCCGGGTCGGCACGATGATCAAGAAAGACGCCGTCAGTGCGCGGCTGAACAGCGAGGCGGGAATCTCGTTCACCGAGTTCAGTTACCAGGTGCTGCAGGGCTTCGACTTCCTCGAGCTGTACCGCCAGTACGACTGCGTGCTCCAGACCGGCGGCAGCGACCAGTGGGGCAACCTCACGAGCGGCACCGACCTCATCCACAAGGCGGAGGGCGGCTCGGCGCACGCGATCGGTACTCCGCTGATCACGAATTCAGACGGCACCAAGTTCGGCAAGTCCGAGGGCAACGCGATCTGGCTGGATGAGGCGCTCACCTCGCCGTACGCGTTCTACCAGTTCTGGCTCAACACCGACGATTCCGATGTCGTCAGCCGGCTGAAGGTCTTCACGTTCCTGTCCCGCGCCGAGATCGAGGTGCTCGAGAAGCAGGTCGCCGACGAGCCGTTCCGTCGCGAGGCGCAGCGCGTGCTCGCGCGCGACGTGACGTCGCTGGTGCACGGCGAGGCCGCGACCGATGCCGTGATGGCCGCGTCGGAGGCTCTCTTCGGGCAGGGCGACCTGGCGGCTCTGGATGTCGACACCCTGCGCGCCGCGCTCGCCGAGCTGCCGACGGCCACGTCCAACGGCAAGGAGTCGGTGGCGCAGCTGCTGGTGGATTCCGGGCTCACCTCGAGCCTCGGAGAGTCGCGCCGCGCGATCGAGCAGGGCGGCGTGTACCTCAACAACGTGCGCGTCGACGACGCGACCGCGACCGTTTCCGGGGCTACCCTGGCCGGCGGTCTGGCCGTGCTGCGGCGCGGAAAGAAGACTCTCGCCGGGGTGCTCCCGGCCTGACCACCCGGCGCGGCGGGAGGCGAGCAATCGTAATCTCCCCCAGGTTCGGTGCTTTACGCTTGCCTAGGAGGGGTTAGTGGAGACGACAGGCGCGGACGCGAACGACGAGTTCGCCCGCTGGCTCGCTGAGACCGCGAAGGCCGGACAGGGCGCCCCTCCGGCGACCCCGGCAGCACCTCCGCAGGCGCCGTTGCAGCCCGCTCCGCCCGCTGCTCCGGTGCCGACGCCCGTGCCTCCGGCAGGTGCGATGCCGCCTCCGCCGTCCGCGCCGGGCCGGCGCGCGGCCCCCGTCGCCCCGGACTCCTTCGGCGGCGAGGTGCCGGCGGCCGCGCCGACACGCACCCATGAGGCTCCGTTCGCCGGCCCGCAGATCTCGAGGACATCGTTCCAGCCCGCTGGCGATGGACCGCCTCAGCCGGCCGCCCCGTACGCGGCGGCACCCCCGGCGCCTCCGATCCAGCCGGTCGCGCCCGCCGCTCCCGCTTCTCCCGTGCCGCCCGCCGCACCGGTCCAGCAGCCCACCGCACCGCCTCCCGCCGCTGGTCCTCCTCCGAGCGCCGCTCCGGCGTGGGCGCCGGGCTACGCCGTACCCGGAACCGAGACCGCGCCCCCCGTCGCTGCGCCCGCGCCGACGACACCCTTCTTCCCGCCGCCGGATGCGGCGGCCCCCACGTATGCGCCGCCCGCATTCCCCACGGAAGCCCCGGCCGTGCCGGCGCCTCCCGCGGCGCCGGTCCCGCCGGCATCCCCGGCTCCGCCCGCCGCGCCCGCGTACGAGGCGCCGGTCGCGCCTCCCGCTGCCCCCGCGCCCTCCGCGTTCCCGCCGCTCGGCTCCCCGGCGGCACCGCCGCCGAGCCTTCCGCCGGTCGTCCCGGCCCCGGATTCCGCGACCGTGCTCGGCGCCGCATCCAGCGCCGACCCGTTCGGTGCGCTCTTCGAGGCGGAGTCGGCGACGACGGCGGCACGACTCGCGGCTTCTCCGCCGCCGGGGTCCCCGGCAGCGCCTCCGCTGGTGGCGCCGCCTGCCGGCGAGCGTCCGGCCGACGAGGACCCGTTGTCAGCGCTGTTCGGCGGCCTCGCACCGACCGCAGAGTCGCCGATCGCGCCGTCGGGGCTCGAGTCCCCAGCGCCCTCGCCGACTGCCGCTCCTCCGATCGGAGGGACCGCCGACCTGTTCGCCTCGACGCCTGTTGCCCCGCCGGCTCCGGCCTACATCCCGGAGCCCGCGTTCACCGCGCAGCCGGAGCCGTCCGCAATCCCGGCTCCGCCGTCCCTCGAGCCGGAACCGGCGCACGTGCCCGCGGCGGGCCCCGCCCCGGGCGCCGGCTACACCCAGGCGTTCAGCTCGACGCCGCCGCCCGACGACGACCCGAGCGCAGGCACCCAGTTCTTCGGCGGCG
>CAVSPQ010000007.1:0-24882 GCA_963730045.1 uncultured Actinomycetota bacterium
CATCACCAGGTGTGCGATTGCGATCATTGCCGGAGCGGGCGGCGCAACCTGTGCGATAACAAGACATCGATGGGTTCGTTCGTGGACGGTGGATTCGCCGAGCGGGTGAAGGTCCCTGCGCGGCTGGTGCATCGCATCCCCGACCGGGTTCCCCTCAGCGAGGCGGCGCTGTCCGAGCCGCTCGCGTGCGTCGCGCACCTGCTGCTCGATCCTCCCGTGGTCGTCGCGGGTGACCGCGTGCTGGTCACGGGCCCGGTTCCGATGGGCCTGCTCTGCGCCCAGGTCGCCCGCGCGGCAGGGGCCCGGGTCGTGGTCGCCGGGCTCCCCGCCGATTCCGCGCGCCTGGCCGTTGCCGGCGGGCTCGGCTTCGACACCGCCGACGGCCCCGTCGAGCCCGGCTTCGACGTGGTGCTCGAGTGCTCCGGCAGCGCCGGCGGCGCGCGGCTCGCACTCGAGGCGGTGCGCAAGGCGGGGCGCTACGTGAGCGTCGGAATCTTCGGCCGCGACGTCACCATCCCGTTCGATCTCGTGCTCTACAAGGAGCTCACGGTCACGTCGGGCTTCGCCGCAACGGCGGAGTCCTGGCGCCGCGCCATGCGCCTCCTCGAGGGCGGGCTGGTCGACCTCGCCCCGCTCGTGTCGGCGATCGAGCCGCTGGAGCACTGGGACGACGTGATCGCGCGTCTGCGTGCCGGCGAGGGCATGAAGATCGTCTTCGACCCGCGGCTGTCATGACCGTCGACGTCCTCTCCATGGGACGGTCCCTCGTCGACCTCTACCCGCGCGACGACGGACCGCTGGAGCAGGTCAGCGGCTTCGATCCCGCCGTCGGCGGCAGCCCGACGAACGTGGCCATCGCCGCTGCCCGCCTCGGTCGCAGCTCCGGCGTCATCTCGAGAGTCGGGGACGACGGATTCGGACGCTTCGTCCGCGGTCAGCTCGCCGATCACGGTGTCGACGTATCCCAGGTGCGGGCCGCCCCGGGCCGGCAGACCGCGGTCGCGATCTGCGAGATCTCGCCTCCCGATCATTTCCCGCTCACGATCTACCGCCCCGATCCGCCGGCGGATCTTGCCATCGACGCGACCGAGCTCGATCTGGATGCGGTGCGCACCGCCGGCGTGCTCTGGATGTCGTTGAGCGGGCTGGCAGGCGATCCGAGCAGAACGGCGCACCACGCCGCCCTCGATGCACGTGGCCGTGAAGGTCATACGGTGCTCGACCTCGACTTCCGGCCCGCCTTCTGGGAGACGCAGCAGGATGCGGCCATGGCCGCCGCCGCGGTGCTCGGCTCCGTCACCGTGCTCGTCGGCAACCTCGAGGAGTGTCGCATCGCCGTGGGGGTCGAGGACGCGGATGCGGCAGCGGATGCGATGCTCGCGGCGGGCGCCGAGCTGGCGGTCGTGAAGCTCGGCGGCGACGGCGTGCTAGCGCGCACGGCGAACGAGACGGTGCGCGCCGCACCCGTCGCTGTCACCGTGGTCAACGGCCTGGGTGCGGGCGACGCGTTCGGCGGCGCGCTGTGTCACGGCCTGCTCGCCGGATGGCCGCTGCCACGGGTCATCGCATTCGCGAACGCCGCGGGCGCGCTCGTGGCCTCGCGCCGCGGCTGCTCGACGGCCATGCCGACGGCCGCCGAGGTGGCAGCGCTGCTCTGACCGGGCCCGCCCGCTACTTGTCGACGAGCGTGAACTCGATCGTGTACCGGTCCGGCCGGTAGACGTGCCGAGCCAGCTCGACGATGTTGCCGGAGTGGTCATAGGCGGTGCGCGCGAGAGTGAGGATCGGGCTGCCCTCTCGCATGTCGAGCATCTCGGCCTCCTCGTGGGTCGCCGCGCGCGCACTCACCAGTTGGCGCGCGACCTTGAGGGTCGTCCCTCGCTCGCGCAGCAGCTCGTAGAGCCCGCGCCGGCCGAGCGCCTCGAAGTCGACGCCCGACGGGTCGAGCACGTGGTTGTCCAGGATGGCGATGGGCGCCCCGTCAGCGAACCGCAGCCGGCGCAGGTGCAGGGCTGGACCGTCGAGGTGGACCCCGAGCGCGTCAGAGAGGTCGGGCGTGGCGGGCACCACCTCGAACACGAGCACCTGGGTCGTGGGTTCGCGGTCTTGGTGGGCGAGATCGTCGTAGAGGCTGCTGAGTTCCAGCCGCCGGGTGATCGAGCCGTGCACGATCTGCGTGCCGACGCCGCGTCGCCGCACCAGCAGGCCCTTGTCGACCAGAACCTGGATCGCGCGCCGCATCGTCGGACGGGAGAGACCGAACCGCTCGCCCATGGCGATCTCGTTCTCGAGACGGGTGCCGGCGGGCAGCGTGCCGTCGGAGATCAGAGCCTCGATCCGCTGCGACACCTGGGCGTACAGCGGGGACGAGCCGTCGCGTTCCAGCCCGGCGAACAGCTCTTCGGGAAGCGGTCGCTCGATGCTCACGGGACTCAGGCTAGGAGCAGAACGGGCTGCCCTGCAATCGGCGCGCCACATCCAGGGCCAAATTGACAGGACATTTGAGGCGACCCAGGA
Organism: uncultured Actinomycetota bacterium; assembly: GCA_963730045.1. Taxonomy (GTDB): domain Bacteria; phylum Actinomycetota; class Actinomycetes; order Actinomycetales; family Microbacteriaceae; genus JBDSKH01. The sequence continues at coordinate 2,518 of CAVSPQ010000007.1, forward strand.
TGGGACACCGGCTGCCAGACCTGCCGGCTGTCGGCGTCTCAGAGGGTGATGTCGAGTCGCTCGAGAACGCGCGAGTTGCGCTTCGTCATGTTCCAGTGCGCGGCCGGATCGACGAGGTGCGCCTCGGGGAACCGCTCGATCAGCTTCGAGAAGACCACCTCGCCCTCGAGGCGCGAGAGCGGGGCTCCGACGCAGAAGTGGGCACCGATTCCGAACCCGATGTGACGGTTGGGTGTGCGGCCGATGTCGAAGGTCTCGGGGTCGTCGAACTTCTCGGGGTCGCGGTTCGCGGCGTTGAGCATCTGGAAGGCGACCTCGCCGGCCCGCAGGTCCTTTCCGCCGAGTTCGATGTCGTCCTTGACCAGCCGCGGCTGGCGCGGAATCGGACTCTCGTAGCGCACGAACTCCTCGACGGCCGTCGAGACCAGCTCGGGCTCGGCCTTGATGCGCGCCCAGGAATCCGGATGCGACAGCAGCAGGTGCAACCCGTTTCCGATGAGCGCGGTCGTGGTCTCCTGCCCGGCGCCGAGGAGCGTGATGCAGGTGTTGAGCAGTTCGCGCTCGGTCAGCGTCTCGCCGTCGGCCTCGGCAGCGACGAGGTGGCTCAGCAGGTCGTCCCCCGGCTCACGCCGGCGCAGCTCGATCATCTCGCGGAAGTACTGCTTCGCCTCGAGCAGCGCACCCTGGGCGGCCTGGAGGGCGGCCAGCGGCGGCTTGTTGACGCCCTGGAAACCGAGAACCGCATCCGCCCAGTCGCGGAAGAGCGGTCGGGACTCCTCGGGGGCACCGAGCAGGTCAGCGAGGACGGTCGATGGCAGTTCCCAGGCGAGATCGCCGATGGCCTCGAGGCCGCCGCGCTCGGCGGCTCTGTCGAAGATGCCGTCCACGATCGCCTCGATGCGCGGTTTCATCGCCGCCACGACCTTGGGGTTGAACGCGGTGAGGACGAGCGCCCGCAATCGGGTGTGGTCAGGCGGGTCGGAGTGCAGGATCCCCTTATCCGTGTAGTGCTCCTCGAAGGGCCGGAGGCCGCTGCGGACCGCCTCGTCCAAATACTCGGTGGTCTTCGCGAGCCGGCCCTCGTTCGAGAAATGCGCGACATCGCGGAAGGTGGTGAGCACGTCGTCGTAGCGGGTGATGATCCAGGCGCCGATCCTGTCGTTCCAGTGGACCGGGTCCTCTTCGCGCAGGCGTCGGAGGGTTTCGTGCGGGTCGGCGTCGAACCCGGGGGTCCCGAGCCGCGCGTCCAGTTCGGCCACGGAAGGGGTCATGGCGCCAGTATTGCATTTGTCAGGACATATGCACGAGATGGTGCCGGCGCAGCGGCCAAAATGTTCCGGAAATGTCCGGCGCGTACCATCGCCTCATGGCTACAGAGATCCTCGACCACTGGGTCGGCGGCACGACTTTCGCGGGCGCATCGAAGCGCACCGCCCCCGTGTACAACCCCGCGCAGGGCGTCGTGCAGCGCGAGGTCCGCCTCGCCACGCACCGGCGACGTCGACCACGCGGTGCGGTCGCCAAGGCCGCGTTCCCCGACTGGTCGAACGCCTCCTGGGCGAAGCGCACCGCGGTGCTGTTCGCGTTCCGCGAGATCCTGAACGCTCGCAAAGACGAACTGGCCGCGATCCTCACCTCCGAGCACGGCAAGGTGCTCTCCGACGCGGGTGGCGAGATCGCCCGCGGCCTCGAGGTCGTCGAGTTCGCCTGCGGCATCGCGCACCTCGCCAAGGGCGAGTACAGCGAGCAGGTCTCGACCGGGCGTCGACGTGTATTCGCTGCGGCAGCCGCTCGGCGTGGTCGGCATCATCAGCCCGTTCAACTTCCCGGCGATGGTGCCGATGTGGTTCTTCCCGATCGCGATCGCGGCCGGCAACACGGTCGTGCTGAAGCCGAGCGAGAAGGACCCGTCGGCATCCATCTGGATGGCGAATGCCATGAAAGAGGCGGGCCTGCCCGACGGTGTGTTCAACGTGGTCCACGGCGACAAGGAGTCGGTCGACGCCCTGCTCGAGCACCCCGACGTCGCCTCGATCTCGTTCGTCGGCTCGACCCCGATCGCGAAGTACGTCTACGAGACCGGCACGAAGGCCGGCAAGCGCGTGCAGGCGCTCGGCGGCGCGAAGAACCACATGCTGGTGCTGCCCGATGCCGATCTCGATCTGGTGGCCGACTCGGCCGTCAACGCCGGCTTCGGGTCCGCGGGCGAGCGTTGCATGGCGATCTCGGTCCTCGTCGCCGTCGAGCCGGTCGCCGACGAGCTCATCGCGAAGATCGCCGAGCGGATGTCGACCCTGAAGGTCGGCGACGGCACCCGCGGCTGCGACATGGGCCCGCTCATCACGAAGGAGCACCGCGACAAGGTCGCCGGATACCTCGACACCGCCGAGAAGGACGGCGCCACGATCGTCGTCGACGGCCGCGGCATCGACATCGACGGTGACGACAGACGGGTTCTGGCTCGGCCCCACCCTCATCGACAAGGTGCCCACCACATCCGACGTCTACAAGCACGAGATCTTCGGGCCGGTGCTGTCGGTCGTGCGCGTCGAGACCTACGACGAGGGCCTCGCGCTCATCAACGCGAGCCAGTACGGCAACGGCACCGCGATCTTCACGAACGACGGCGGCGCCGCTCGGCGGTTCCAGCGCGAGGTGCAGGTCGGCATGATCGGCATCAACGTGCCGATCCCGGTGCCGGTCGGCTACTTCTCGTTCGGCGGCTGGAAGGACTCGCTCTTCGGCGACACGAAGGCGTACGGCCCGCACGCGGTGCACTTCTTCACGCGCGAGAAGGCGATCACCTCACGCTGGCTCGACCCGTCGCACGGCGGCATCAACCTCGGGTTCCCCGAGCACGACTAGCACCGGGTCGCGCGGTCAGAGTCGCGCACGGTCAGGCCGTCGCGCGCGTCAGGCAGTCGCGCCGTCAGGCAGTCGCCGCGATCGCCGGCGGCACCGTCGAGCTGACTCGCACGCCCGCCAGCCCGGCGAGTTCGGTCAGGTCGATCGCGCCGTGCCGGTCGGCGGCGTGGATCATGATCGCGGCGCACGCCTCGGCGTCGGCGACGGCGTCGTGGTGCGGGAAGTCTTCGAAGCCGGCGGCCATCGCGACGACCGGCAGCCGGTACGAGTCGAGGTGGTACGTGGTGCGGGCGACCTGCAGGCTGCAGACGTAGGAGTACGACGGGCACGGCCAGCCCGGTGGCGGCGCAGGCCGACTTCATGACGCCCATGTCGAATCCGGCGTTGTGCGCGACGAGGGCGTCGCCGTCGATGTAGGTCTGCAGGTCGGCCAGCTGGTCGACCCAGCCGGGCGCCTCGAGCACCATGTCGGCGGTGATGCCGTGGATGCGGGTGTTCCACTCGACGAAGTGGTCGTGCCCGAACGGCGGCTGGATGAACCAGCCGATCTCGTCGACGACCTGACCGTCGCGCACCTTCACCAGGCCGACGGAGCACGCACTGGCGGCGGAGCCGTTGGCCGTCTCGAAGTCGATGGCGGTGAAGTCGAGCGGCACGTACCTGACTCTGACATGGGGCACCGACGCCGGCCGGTTGCCCCGCCGCGAATGTGGACAGCCTCACGACGCCACGAAACGGGACGAGGCCGTCGCCGGAGGCGAACCTCCTGCGACGGCCCCGTGTTTCCTGCGGTAGCAGAATCGGTGACCGCGGCGCGCTCATCGCAAGGGCGTGAGCCGACTGGTGTAGTCGATCGTCCCGCCCTCGCTCGCCAGGGAGGCGAGCGCGAACTGACGGTCGCGGTCGAGCAGGGCGCGCTCGACGCGGTTGACCCGACGCTCGCGCGCCGGCGCACCGGGACGGCGACCCCACTTGATCAGGGCGACGCCCAGGTGCAGCGCGGCGCGGTCGACGAGGCCGACGCGGCGCACGGGCTGCGGGTGTTGCTCGGGGTGGACGGATGGTTCGTGACGAGTCTCGTTCGTCAGCGTGGTGTTCATGATGTTCCTCATCGTGAGAGTGGTGAACTGCAGACCGCCCTTCGTGAGGGCGGGGGATCGACCACATGCCGGCGCTGAGGCGACGCGCGGGTCGCGGACGGGGCGTGGATGGCCCAGGCGCGGCATCAGGATGTGCGCGGGCCTGCTTCGAGAGCGTCGCCACCGTCATGGACGGCGGCGCAGAGAACGCTGCTAGCCGTTCCGGACGGTGGTGACGCCGGCGAAGCCGGCGAGGGTGGGGATCATCAGTCGTCGATGATGTTCAACATGGCGCGGCTCCTTTCTGTGTCGGCGTGCTCGGCCACGTTAGTGAACGCCCGCCGGGGTCGCGCAACATCCCGGGCGTGTCGTGGCGGGAAGTGATCGGATCAGTGACCGACATCGGGTGCTGACGCGGCCCGATCGCTGCGGCCCTTAAGCTTGACCCCCGTGGCTCTCACCATCGGAATCGTCGGACTCCCGAACGTCGGCAAGTCGACCCTCTTCAACGCGCTGACCAAGAACGACGTGCTCGCGGCGAACTACCCGTTCGCGACGATCGAGCCGAACGTCGGCGTGGTCGAAGCTGCCCGACCCGCGGCTCCAGGTGCTCTCCGACATCTTCTCGAGCGAGCGCATCGTCCCCGCGACGGTGTCGTTCGTCGACATCGCCGGCATCGTGAAGGGCGCCAGCGAGGGGGAGGGGCTCGGCAACCAGTTCCTCGCGACGATCCGCGAGGCCGATGCGATCGCGGAGGTGGTGCGCGTGTTCACCGACTCCGACGTCGTGCACGTCGCGGGTGCGGTCGATCCGGCATCCGACCTCGCGACGATCACGACCGAGCTGGCGCTCGCCGACCTGCAGACCCTCGAGAAGGCGCTGCCGCGGTACCAGAAAGAGGTCACGGGCAAGCGCCTCGATCCCTCCGTGCTCGCAGCCGCGACCGCCGCCCAGGCCTGGCTCGACGCCGGCAAGCCGCTCTCGGCATCCGGCATCGATCTCGCGCCGATCCGCGAGCTGGGTCTGCTGACCGCGAAGCCGATCATCTACGTGTTCAACGTGGATGAGGCGGTGCTGACCTCGGACGCCAAGCGTGCCGAGCTGGCCGCGCTCGTCGCGCCGGCGGACGCGGTGTTCCTCGACGCGAAGATCGAGTCGGAGCTGATCGACCTCGACGCCGCCGACGCCGCCGAGCTGCTCGCGTCGACCGGGCAGACCGAGTCGGGGCTCGACCAGCTCGCGCGCATCGGGTTCGACACGCTCGGGCTGCAGACCTACCTGACCGCCGGGCCCGAAGGAGTCGCGAGCCTGGACGATCCACAAGGGCGACAAGGCTCCGCAGGCGGCCGGCGTCATCCACACCGACTTCGAGCGCGGGTTCATCAAGGCCGAGATCGTGTCGTTCGCGGACCTCGTGGAGACCGGGTCGATCGCCGAGGCGCGCGCGAAGGGCAAGGCGCGGATCGAGGGCAAGGACTACGTGATGCACGACGGGGATGTCGTGGAGTTCCGCTTTCAAGCAACATCAGGCACTCAGAAGTAGCCATGACCGCAGGGCGGGTTCCGGCGATTGTTCAAGCGTTCTTCGCTGCAGAGAACGAGCGCGACTGGGATTCCTACGCGAGGTTCCTTCATCCCGACGTCGAGTGGACGGTTCGTCGGGGAGGAAGGCACACAGGTCGTCCGCGGAGCCAAAGATTACGTTGACCGCATGAGATCGGCCTACGTCGGCTCGGCGGAGCACTTCCGGCTGGTGCAGGCGCTGCTGTCCCAGGGGGGCTCGATGAGCGCATATTCTCCTGGTCGACGAGTCGGGGAGACGCTCGCTGGACATCCTGGAATGGGAAGGCGAGCACCTTCGGCGTGAGTGGGAGTTTCCCTTCGGCGTGGGCTCCGACGGAACGGTGACTCGGTGGAGTTCCGCCGACAGAGGCATCTTGGCATCTCACCCGCGACAGGGATTGGACGACGGCCGGAGCCGGTTCGATACCTGGAGCGCGACGTGTAGGGACGAGGTGTAGTTCCCGTTAGCGTGTGGCGGGCTCTCTCCTATTGCCGGAAGCGGCTCATAAATTGCTGCGCGGTGTCGATCCTCGACGCCGACCTGAGCTGGTTCGGTGGAAGTGCCCGATGCCTTCGGCGATCGGACTACGAGGTTCCATAAGGCAGCGGCGCTGATCGAGCCCACGAACGCAGCCATGAACAAGACAGAGTTCTCTGTTGGTTGAAGGGACCGCGCTCAACGGCAACAATCGGAATGCTTGCGACTTCGGCCGAATCGCCGAATTGGCCTGGCGCGTTGGCTTCGATAAAGAAGCTCCAGAACGATCCACTTCGCCGTCAGCGTGGTAGAAGTACTTCTCAGATCCTCGCTCGATCGCGCCCACCGGCCACCGCACCGACGGGTCATCGATCTCCACCTCGATGGCGCCGGGGCCGTCATCGAGTTCCTCGACATTCCCCGTAACCGAGTAAGCACTCATCCGATTCAACGATGGGGCCACGATTCGTCGGGAAGGTTCATCACGTAGTCGTCACCATTTCGGGCAACCATTTCGACCGAGTTTTGCCCGTCGAGCGTGAAATCTGCGCTCGCGGTACGCATCGAGCGGGAACGAGACGGTGAGCACGTCACCAGCCCAGTTGCCCGTCGACTCATCTGGGAGCACCTCACAGCCATAGTTCCCAAGCGTGCCTACCCTCCACTGAGTGTCTTCGTCATGGGTGACGAGCCGCGTTTCGAGGCCCTCCAGAGATGTGGTGACTTCCCCGTTGAGCAGAGACGGCAAGTCAGTTCGCAGACCAACGGTGGCATTTGACCCTGGAGCGCCGGTCACGTGTACAGTGATCGCCGGACGCAACGCGACTGCGTACGGCCCCGTCAGGACCCAGCCGATCTGGGCCGACGCTCGAAGTCGACCCGCTCCAAGACAATCGAAACTCCGCTCGCTCGACATCGGCGACGAAAAAATTACAGGATCCACCGCGGGACGTCGTACCTATTGACAACCGCGGGAGCAGCAATGTAAGCGGCACCGACAGCCGAGACTGCTAAGACGGCCAGCGTTTGTGAAAAAATTTCCGGATATCCGAGGGTCGAGTGGCTCGGAGGACGTATATCGTCGCGGCGAACGAGGTGAGCAGCCCAACGGCGAATGCGATCGGATACCCATCGGAAAAGATCGAGAGAAACTCGGACCAAGGCGACCCAACCGTCAAGAGTGTCCAAGAAACCGTGGCGGATGCTGCCAGACAACGGCGACCGCTGCGAGTGACGTGATGATCGTTCGTCGCCTCGGCGACCCTTGTGCGACCCACCCGACTAGCCACCCATAAGGCACGCCAACCCCAGGAGCGCCTGAAGCCGGCACGCTCGCGAGCAACTGAGTCATAGGAGAATCCTGCCGGATCGCTTGTGCGATCTCTTGCGCCACGCGTCGTTCGACGACCTCGTCGTGGGCAGTTCGCGCGCGGAGGCCCGCAGCAAACTCGCCGACGATTCTTCCTCCCCACGCAGAGGATCGCCGTCCGTTCCCACGAACCGCCAGACGCCGCCGCCACTTGTCGGTAGCATCCGCAAAGCTGGACGCATGGACGAACTCGACCAGGTGCTCGACTCGCGGCGCGCCGACGTGCGCATCGAGTTCGCCGTAGCGCGTGCAGAATTCGCCCAGCACTCGGCCAATCGTGCGGCCGCCGAACTCTGGCTGGCGATCGCCGAGGTCCTCGACGAGGCGCGGCTCGCTCCCGGTGTCTTCGTCGACAGCGAGCTCGCGATGCGGCCAGCGAGCGCGTCGAGTTCGCGGTGCGCGCGGCCGCGGCCGACTTGGCCGTGCGATTGCGTCTCTCGGAGACGACCGTGCGCGGGTACGCGTTCGACGCCGACACCCTCCGTACGCGGCTTCCGGCGCTGTGGGCCGCGTTCTGCGAAGGCGACGTGAATCTCCTCAACGCGCGCACGGCGGCCGATCTCGTCCGCTCGCTCCCCGACGAGGCTGAGCCGGCGGCGCGGTTCGACGAGGCGCTGGCAGACATCGCAGATCTCGCGCCGGGGCGGTTTCGGATGCGTGCCCGCGTGCTACGCGAACGCATCCACTCGATCGCACTGGCCGAGCGAGCCCAGGCGGCAGCTCAGACCCGCGGCGTCTGGATCGACAACGACGTCGACGGCATGGCGTACCTCACGATGAAGCTGCCGGCCGATGCGGCTCACCGCGCCTTCGCACGTATCGACGCGGCTGCGCGAACCCTTGCCCGTGAGGCGGACGAGTCGCGCACCCTCGGCCAGTTGCGAGGCGACGTGGTCCGCGACCTGCTCCTCGACGGAGTCCTCGAGGGCGGGAGTGCGCCACCTGTCTCCGTGGCAGTCACCGTTCCCGTGATGACTCTGCTCGGCCACGAAGACGAGCCCGGAACCCTCGAGGGCTACGGCCCGATCGATGCCGAGACCGCGCGCCGCCTCGCTGCACATGCGCCGTCCTTCACGCGACTGCTGACACATCCGGTAAGCGGCACGCTGCTCGATGTCGATCGTGGAACCTACCGCCCGCCCGCCGATCTGAGGCGGTGGCTCGAGGTCACGGATGTGACATGCGCATTCCCTGGTTGCACCCGTCTCGCGCGCGGCAGCGATATCGACCACATCGTGGACCGGCAATTCGGTGGAGCGACCCGCGCCGGCAACCTCGTTCATCTGTGCCGACATCACCATCGGCTCAAGCACATGACGCGCTGGAAGGTCCGCACCGCCGATCGGGCCACAGACTCACACGTGGAATGGTCCAGCCCCACCGGGACACGTTCGCGCACAGGACCCGCCGCCGTTCTAGTAGCGCGGTCACACTTCCGCGAAAGCCCCGCACTCACCGCTTCGTCGGCGGCTCCTCGTCGATCCCGACCGAGGCCAGCTTCGCCAGGGCGACGCTCATGGCCTTCAGCTCGTTCAGCGCTTCGATGACGTCGCGAGACACGGCCGGGTCCGCGGTCGCCCGCTCGAGTGCCGCGGTGGCCAGTGCGAGGTGCTGCTTGACGACGTCGCGCTGATCGACCCACGCCATGGCTAACCCTCCTCCGCGGGCGCGTACCCGCACTGCTCGAGTTCCTGATCCACCTGCAGGGTGAGGCGCTCCTTGCCGTCCGCGTGGGCGTCGGCGACCGTGCCCGAGTAGATCGTGTTGTCCTCCGATTCGAGGTTCACGGCCGAGGCGTCCTCGCACAGGTGGTAGACCTCGCCCGACTTGGTCCAGAAGACCAGGTTCTGCCCGGTCAGCTCGACGACCGTCTGGGTCTCGGCGGTGTACTGCTCGACCGACGGCGGGTTGAGCGACAGGCCGAAGTAGCCGGCGACGAGCAGCAGGACGATGGCGATGGCGCCCGCGATGCCCTTCTGCTTCCCGTCCATGTTCTTGTTCGTGAAGATCAGGATGATCAGCGGCAGGAACGCGATCACGGTGATGATCGCGCCGAGCTGGTTCTGGATGAAGAACCGCACCTTGTCCGATTTGCGAGCGGGGTCGAGACGGTTGGCCCGCTTCCAGAGCAGCGAGCCGCCGACGGCGAGCGCGCCGATGACGACGAGCAGGATGATCAGCAGGATGAGGTTGACGGGATTCTGGCGCAGCACGTAGAAGATCGCGAAAGCCTCGGTGCCGATCGCGAGCACCCAGAGGATCGCCGCGATCACGCGGAAGCCCGGTGGCCTTGCCTTTCGCCTCGGGTGTCGGCTCCCAGTCGGCTGCGGCCTCTTCGACCTCGGCTGCGTCGGACTCGACGCGAACGACCTTCTTCTTCCGGTTCTCGGCCACGGATTGTCCTCCCCTGGGGATCGGTGGCACGAGCCTAGCGATCAGTCACCGGCCGGTGCGACCCACCAGTTTCTCGACCAGGCCGGCCTCGTCGTCGAAGAACCAGATGTGGTCGCCGCGGTTGGTCTCCCAGATGTAGTCGGCCAGAGGCTGACTCGAGGCGGCCGCTGTGCTCACGTCGCCGATGACGGCGAGCTTGAGCTGGTAGTTGACGAACTTCTGGGTGATCTCGCCGGCGACACCCGAGCGCAGGTCGAGGAAGGCCGGATCCAGCCGGCCGAGGGGCAGCGCGACGACCTGGACGTCCTGGCCCCACGTTCCGCCGATGAGGTCGGTGGCGTCCTCGGGGCTCGAGATGAGCGGTCCGTCGGAGTCGAGGTACTGCACCCGCAGGTCGCCGTGTTCTTCGATGCGCATGAAACGACCGTACGACGATCCGCAGCGAGGAATGGCAGTGTTACTCGGGATGGATCGATCTAGAGACGGCACGAGCCGCCGTGGCGAGGGGACGCGAACGGCTTGAGTCCACCGGCGCCCGCGACGAGGTGCTGGCCGACCCTGACGCATCGGCGGCTGCGGGGCGACACGTTCGTCTCGATCGAGCGCGTCTGGCGGCTCGGCGTGCTGTTGCTCGGCCGCAGCGGCACCCTCTACGCGACGGGAACGACCTTCCGGATCGACGAGCTGAGGTTCGACAACCACCAGTCGAATCTGGCGGCGGCCCGTCGCGAGTACCGGGCGGCCGGGCTGCGCGCCGGCTTCCCTCCCGGCGAGACGGTCAACTTCGACGCGGAGCCGATCGAGCTGGATGCTGCGCTCGCCGATTCTGCCGGCCCCGTCATCCTGAACCCGCGATGGCGTGCAGGTGCGCTGGAGCCCGTCGAGCACGGCCCTCGCCCCGTTCGGCGCCTACCTCGCCGAGCGCGTCGAGCTGCTCGCCGACCCGCCAGCGGGCGCTTGACGCTGAACCTCAGCCGGCGGCCGACGAGCGCCGTCCGCAGCGACTCTGGCAGCGTCCGGCGGCACGTCGAGCGGGACCGCGAGCGCCTGCAGGGCGCGCGAGTAGTAGTTGCGCACCGCCGCGGCGAGGGTGATGTCGACGATGTCGCGGTCGCTGAAGCCGTGGGCGCGCAGGACCCTGGCGAGTCGGCCTCGGTCATCGCGGCGGAGTCGCCGGCAGACCTTCTCGGCGAACTCCATCATCGCGACCTCGGCGTCGGTGAGCCCGGCGTCGTGGAAGTCGCGTGCGACACGCTCGATCTGCTCGTCGTCCATGATCTTGCGCGCCATGTCGCCGTGCGCGAGCCGGCACTCGTCGGAGTCCAGCGCGCCGGCCGCGGCAAGGGTCACGAGGCGGTAGTTGCGCACTCCGAGCTGGGACGCGATGGCCTTCGTCAGATCCTCGAAGGCCAGCAGCGCCTCGGGGTTGACGGCCATGACGCGCGTGCGTTCGGCACGTACCCGTGATGTTCGCGTCCTCGGCGTAGAGGGCGGCGACGTCGCCCGTCGCCTCGTCGTCGTTGACGTGTGGATGATCGACATCTCGCCATGTTTCCACAGGGTGACCTGACGTACGGTTGGCGCATGTTCGCGTTCCCGATTCCGGTACCGGAAGGCACCTCGCCGATCGTGGGGGTGCTGTTCGGCATCGCGGCGATCGTCGGATTCGTCGTGCTCATCTGGCGGGTCGTGCGATATTTCCGTGACGAGCGCGATGATCGCGGTTCGGGCGACGGGGACGATCGGTAGCCTGGCGGGATGAGCGAGACACCTCCTCCGTACACCGGCCGGTCGGCGAAGACGCCCGCGTCGGCCGCGAAGCCTGCGGCGAAGAAGCCCGCAACGAAATCAGCTGCCAAGCCCGCGGCCAAGCCCGCCGCGAAGACCACCGCGAAGCCCACCGCGAAGCCCACCGCGAAGCCTGCCGCGAGCGCCGCAGCGAAGCCCACGGCGGCGTCGCGGCGGCCACGACGCGGTCGCACCCCCGCCGGTGGCCACGACGACCGCAACCACCCCGCCCTCGCCGCAGCTCGCACCCGTCGTCTACTACGTGACGATCTGGCACAGCCGTGCCGTGCTGATCGGTGTCGCCGTCCTCGCCGCGCTCGCGGCCATCGGCACCGTGGCCGGCGCCTCCGGATTCCCGGGCGCGGCGCCCGTCGAGCAGATCTACGCCTTCGGCGTGATCGTCGACATGGTCGCTGTCGTCATCGCGATCAGCATCCTGATCGTGGTCGAGGTGCGGCGCCGCGCCGACCCCAATCGCCTCGGGCTCCCCGTCAATCCCCGACCGTCGGTCTTCGCGATCATCGCCGTCGTCATGGCGGCGCTGACCCTCCTCGCCTGGGTCGTCGGCGGCGGGCCCGACGCAGTTGATCGACCTCGCGCAGGGACTGCGTGCGCGCTACATGTACCACACGGGCGGTCTGTTCGCGGCCGGCATCCCGTGGGCGCTGAGCCTGATCTTCGGCGCGTGGGGCTTCCGCCCGAAGGGTCATCGCGTGACGAACGCGCTCGCCATCGCCGCCATCGCGGTCGGCGGCCTGCTGGCCGTCGTCGCGACCGTCGCGGCGCTCGTGTACGGGGCCGGGCTGAGCGACTGAGTAGGTCCGCGCGTCCAGCGCGTCGAGCAGCTCGCGCTCGTCGTCGTCGCTGAGCCCCGCGCGGCGCTCGCCGGGTTCCGCCAGCTCCCAGGCGAGCGTGTCCGCCAGGGTCTCGGCGAGCGGCCGGGTCCGCAGCCCGAGGGATGCGGCGCGCGACAGGTCGTGCGCGTTCAGGGCGATCGCTTCGGCAGGCAACCACAACGGGAGCGACCGCGGCCCCATCCACGGTTCGACGTCGTGCTCGGCGAGCCAGTCCTCGCCGACGACCTCCAGCGACTCCGCTGAACCCGGTGACGTCGCGCACCGCCTCGAGGTGCTCGGCGAAGGTGTGGGTGGGTCCGCCGGCGTTGGCGATGCCCGAGCCGTGCCGCGTTCGGCGCGCGCACCAGCCAGTGCGGCCAGGTCGCGCACGTCGAGCACCTGCACCGGGACGTCGGGCGCATCCGGCACCAGCACCCGACCCTCGGGATTCGACGGCCGGGCGATGCGGCGCGGCCAGTAGCCGGTGCGACCCGACCAGTCGCCCGGTCCGCCGATGAGGCTGACGCGGGCGATCAGGGAGCGGTCGGGGCCGACGCCGTCGAGCACGTACTGCTCGCACGACACCTTGGCCGACCCGTAGGTCTCCATCGTCTCCATGACGTCGCCGTCGAGCGGTGGAAGCAGGTCGGCGGACTCGTCGTCGCCGATCGTGGTCCTGTCGGCGTACACCGACGCGCTCGACACGAACACCCAGTGCGCGGTTCGCTCGCCCAGCGCGGCGACGGCGCGCCGCACCTGGCCCGGCTGCCGCGACACGTCGATGACGGCATCCCACGCTCTCGTCGCCGAGCCCGGCGAACGCGTCGTCTCCGTCCCGGTCGGCCGCGACGAACCGCGCCCCGTCGGGCGCGTCGCCGGCCTCACCCCGCGCGAGTGCCGTGACCTCGTGCCCCGCGTCGACCGCCGCGGAGACGATGTTCCTGCCGAGCCAGGCCGTGCCGCCGAGGACGAGGAGTCGCATCCCCCCAGGCAACCCGTCCCGGCGTCGCGCGGCAAGCGTTTCTGCGGAGGGCAGAGGAGTCAGTCGGTGTCCTTGCACCTTTCCGGCGAACGATGGAGGGCGTTGAGCAGGTCACCCAGGCGGCCGAAGGATGTGTCGGGCTGGTCGTCGCACGTCCGGCTGGTCTGTCGCGCGGCCTCGTACTCGAGTTGCTCGCGACTGATGTCGGACAGCGTCCACCCGAGCGGCGAGATGATCGCCGGCTCCGTCTGCGGCGCTGCGACCGCGACACCGCCGGCGATGATCGCGCGCGACGCAGCGATGGCGCCGGTGCAGCCGTCGTCCGGGAACTCCTCGGAGGCGGTGCAAACGTTGGACAGGTCGTCGGACAGGCGCTGCAACCAGGCGACGTCTGAGATGAGCGCGTTCTTGGTGTCGAGGGCGAGGAACGGAACGATGAGGTCGGACGTCGCTTTCACCGGAGGAGCCGTGAGATCGGCGCCGCCCTCGTTGCGGATGAAGAGGAGGAACGGGATCACCGGAGCCGCACCTTCTGATCGGTGGGCATTGTGGATGGCGATCATGTTCGTGATGTCGGGAGCGAGATCGGACAGAGTGCCGAGACCGCTGTTCTCGGCGTAGCCGCCGTCGGCGAGCTGAAGATTCTCGATGCTCTTGCAGGCGGGCGTCGTGTCGGCGATTCCGCTGATGCGCCCCGCCGGCGTGACCACGGGGAACCGGGAGGAGAACATCGCAGCCGTCGCCCAGTCCATTTCGAGATCGCAGTAGGCCTGCAGATCGATCAGCCCAGACACCGATGGGGTGTCGGAGATGCAGGTAGCAGCCGGGTCCTCGTCATCTGCTCCACCGGTCCCGATCTCCAGATCGATCTGACTGACGACAGCCCTGCAGTTCGCGCCGGCGGCGGTGCTGTTCAAGAGCAGCCAGCCCGTCTCACTCTGGTATTCGAAGTCGTAGGGCTCCGCGAAACGGCCGGACTGTGCCGCCCAGCTCGCCTGAATGAGCGCCGCGCGATCCTGCCACACGCTCTTGCCATCCGGAGCGGCGTACGCCGGGCAGCGAAGGCACTCGAAGTCCCGTCGTCGCCGCGAACGCGTCGGTGATGAGGACGCCGGCGAGTCCTGCGGAGAGAGCGCGCTGATCGCTGATGGTGTCGGTGGTCACCCCGTCGGCTCCGTCCGCGACGCCTCCCCGGAGCATGGTCAGCCCGACGGAGCCGCCGCTCGCACCGCTGGCCAGGAACGCAGCCCTGCTCCCGCATTCGCCCCATGCGTCGAGTTCGCTGAGGACATCGGTGGTCCAGGTCGCGGCGCGGATGCCACCGCCCTGCGCGGCGACGAGGAGCATGGGCCGGTATTCGACCCCATCTGATGTGACGACGGTGCAGTTCTGGCGTGCCTCCCAATCGTGGAACGCCTCTGCCAACGTCGGCCGTTCGTCGTAGACCATCGTCGCTGTCGGGTGCTCGACCGATGTAGCGACGGCGGTCCCGGACTGCATGGCATGGAGTGCGGCTGGTCCGCCGAGCTGGGCTACCACGAAGGGGATTCCCACGAAGAGGGCGAGGAGGGGCGCCGATTGCATCCTCAGGGAGCCGAAGACTCGGAGCGGGCGGTGCTCCTGCAGGCGTGACTCGACGACCGTGATGAGCAGGCCCCAGGCGAGCAGGATGCCGACCGCGGTGAAGAGAGCACCGAACTGGGTCAACTGAAGGGGCGCGAGCGCCACAGCCGCCAGGACGGCGCAGGGAGCCGAGCCCCAGCACCCAGCGCAGCTTCAACTCTCCGGGCTCGGGGGGGAGGGGGGTGGGCCGCGGCGCGCGCGCGGGCAACGGAGCGAGGGCAGCAGGAGCCGGCGACGGTGCACTCAGCGCGTTCACCGTCGCGGGCGCGGTCGCCGCGAAGAACGTGGGGATCAGGCCGGTGACGCCCACGATCGCGAGTCCGAGCCCGATCACGGCGAAGAGACCGGAGAGCAGCGCGATGCCGACGCTGTCGCTGCCGAACTTGGCATACTCCCCGATCCCGAGCAGCATCGGCGCGGTGAACGACCGGATCATCCCGAGGCCGATGATCGTCAGCGCCACGGCGGCGATCCGCTCGCCGGCTGCCGTCGCCTGTGGCACGGTCGTGGCGGGGGGAGGGTTGACAGCCCTCGGATCGACCCGGAAGGGGAAATCGTCGTCCGCACGTGCGCTCCGTCGGTCCCAGAACAGCGACACGAGGGGAACGGCAACCGTGACGACCACGAAGATCAGCAGCGGGACCCAATCGATGAACTCGAGGTGATCACCGAGGAAGCCGTTCCAGTAGTACAGGACGGTGAAGACCGCGAGCGCGATAGCGGGCGCGCAGAACCAGAAGAAGTAGGTCCAGAAGTCCGGCTCGGTGCGCGCTGTTCCGACCAGCCGAGCGAACATCCTGCTACGGACGCGTCCGATCGCGAACAATCCCAGGACCAGGACCACCGCCACGACGATCGCTCCCGCGATGGGCGCGAAATCGACACCGACTCCGTCGCCCGCTCCACCCGCCTTGCGATCCCATGTGATCCAGGCGCGCTGGACGTCGGGAAGCTGCTCGACGACTCCGGATTGCGGGATCAGTGACACGGCCGCGAGGACGGCCAGGATCCCCAAGCCCACGCGATGCACGCCCAGAAGGGCGAGACCGGTACGAGCGTGTTCCTTGACCCGCGGCCAGATCGCGGAGCCGAATACGCGGATGATCAGGTACAGAACCAGCAGCCATTTCGCGGTGGCGAAGATCGCCACCACGACGTCGGCGGGCATCAGGTGGGTCTCTGTATGGGTTGAGCTCTCGATGACCAGGACCACGTCCTCGCCGACCTCGGCGGCGAACAACAGGCTCACCGCCCCACGCCAGGACGGGGCGGAGTCGACCCTCCACAGCAGTCCCAGGTAGCAGAGGAAGAAGACGACATCCAGGACGACGTGGATCAAGACGAGCGGCATCGGGGAGACGACGGCCGAGGCCCAGACGCTCCAGCGGTCGGTGCTGGCCGCCGCCAAGGGCCCCACCACCTCGCTGAGGGTGGCTGTCTGCCCCTCGATCGAGCGAGTCTCGCCGACCAGCCGATCCAATTCGGACAGCGCGATGAACGCCGCAGCAGCGAGGACGGCCAGTATGCCCGGTGGTCGCGAAGCGATGCCCGTCAGCAGCGTTTGAGGGACGTTTCTGATCCATAGGAGGAAAGACACGATGACCCGTTTCGTGGGGGCGGAGGATGGCACACCCTACCGTGACGATCACTCGCGTACACAGGGGACAAATGAGCTCGCGAACGGGGTACACCGACCGGTCTGAGTGCTCCGGTCGATCAGCCGGTCGCGCGCTCGAGCCGCCAGGACGGGATCGCGGCCGCAAGGGTGATCAGAGCGATCCACTTCACCGAGGTCAGGACCGCCAGTGTCGTCGCGAATTCCGGCGTCACCTCACCGATCGCGAGGAGGTGCGCGCCCTGCAGGAGGCCGGCCGCCTCGGCAAGGTCGAGCACGATGACGACGCCCAGCCAGAACCGCAGCCCGAACCGTCGCCGCGCGATCTCGTCGGCGGGTGTCGCGGGTCGGCTATCGGACTGCCGGCGGAGGTTGATGATCAGGAACAGGAGCAGCCCGTACGCCACCATGTAGAGGAGGTCGAGGCGCAGGTGCATCCAGATGGCCTGTTCGAAGGTCTGCCCGGTGACCGCCGACCACCCCAGCCATTGGTCGACGAAGGTGAGCGCGAAAGGGCTGCTGACGTCGGTGATCGAGAACCGGTGATCCTCGGCGAACTTGGGGAGCATGGCGCTGATCCGCGCGAATGCAGGAGAGAACCCCACGCAAATCGCGCCCACCGCGACGATCGGAACCCAGCGCTGCCACCATCTCATTCCGGCAATGGTACTGAGCCCCCTCATCCCGGTCACGCGCTTGCAACATGCGCACGCTAGGCTGGCCGCACAATCGAACATCGGGCCGCACGCGATGCGGGAGAGCCGGACACTGCAGGTTTTCTGCTGGCAGTCCGGCACCGAAGGAGCAAGCCTCCCCGCCAATCTCTCAGGTACGTGTACCGCATCGCACAGGCCACTCTGAAAAGCGTTCCAGCGATGGAGCCGCCGAAGGTGAAAGCGCCGACCGAACGCCCGGCGTGAAGCTCTCAGGTACCCATGACAGAGGGGGAGTTCCACTCGCAGCCCGAGCGCAGAGAGAACTCACCTATGACCGAAGCACCGCCTCAGTCCGCTCCACGACATCCATGTCGCGGCCGGCGCCGCGTTCACCGACTTCGCGGGCTGGCAGATGCCGGTGCGCTACAGCTCCGACCTGGCCGAGCACGCCGCCGTGCGCACCGCGGCCGGGCTGTTCGATCTGAGCCACATGGGCGAGATCCTCGTGGTCGGGACCGGAGGCAGCCGAGTCGCTCGACTACGCGCTCGCCGGCAAGCTCTCCGCGATCGAGGAGGGGCAGGCGAAGTACTCGCTGCTGCTCAACCGCGAGGGCGGCATCATCGACGACCTCGTCGTGTACCGCACGGGCGCTCGACCGCTACCTGGTCGTCGCCAACGCATCCAATCGCGAGGTCGTCGCC
This sequence comes from uncultured Actinomycetota bacterium, assembly GCA_963730045.1. Lineage (GTDB taxonomy): Bacteria > Actinomycetota > Actinomycetes > Actinomycetales > Microbacteriaceae > JBDSKH01. The sequence goes on from CAVSPQ010000007.1 coordinate 20,469, forward strand.
GAGGAGCTGCGCGACCGGTGCTCGCCGTTCGACTGCCTGGTCGAGGACGAGAGCGACGACATCGCGCTGATCGCCCTCCAGGGCCCGAAGGCCGAGGAGATCCTGCGCAACGTCGAGGGCTTCGACCTGCCGGCGGCGGCCTCGACGACCTCAAGTACTACCGCGCGATCCCGTGCGACTTCCGCGGGCACAACGTGCTGGTCGCTCGCACCGGGTACACCGGCGAAGACGGTTTCGAGTTCTATGTCGCCCCGGATGCCGCTCCCGAGCTCTGGCAGGCGATCGTCGAGACCGGTGCGGGGTCGGGCCTGGTCCCCGCCGGTCTCGCGGCTCGCGACACGCTACGACTCGAGGCGGGCATGCCGCTCTACGGCCACGAGCTCAGCACCGAGACCTTCCCGGTGCAGGCGGGGCTCGGCCGGGTCGTCGCCCTCAAGACCAAGGAGGGCGACTTCGTCGGCCGCACCGCCGTCGAGGACGGCCCCGCCGACGGTGCCCGCATGCTCGTCGGACTGAGATCCGACGGCAAGCGCGCCGGGCGCGCCGGTTACCCGGTCATGCAGGGCGACGCTCGTGGTCGGCGAAGTCACTTCGGGCGCGCTTCTCGCCGACACTCGGCTACCCGATCGCCATGGCGTACGTCGACCCCGGCAGTCGCAGAGGCCGCCGATCTCGAACTCGACGTCCGCGGTTCGCGCATCCCCGCATCCGTCACCCCGCTTCCGTTCTACAAAAAGGAGTCATGACCATGAGCACCGCGCCCGCCGCCGACCTGAAGTACACCGCCGAGCACGAGTGGATCGCCGTCGACGGCGACACCGCCACGATCGGCATCACCGCGTACGCGGCCGACAAGCTGGGCGACGTCGTCTACGTCGACCTGCCCAAGGCCGGCGCATCGATCTCCAGCGGCAAGGTCGTCGGCGAGATCGAGTCGACCAAGTCGGTGGGCGAGCTGTTCGCCCCCGTCGACGGCGAGGTCGTCGAGTCGAACGACGCCGTCGTCGCCGACCCGACGCTCGTGAACAGCGACCCGTACGGCGCCGGCTGGATGATCAAGGTGCGGTTCACCGAGCTGCCCGCCGGCGTGCTCTCGGCGGACGAGTACGCCGCCCTGACGGGGGAGTGACCCGCTCGATGACCGACACCTTCGCCGATCGCCACATCGGCACCGACTCCGTCGCGCAACTGGCCATGCTGGACGCGGTCGGGTACGACACCGTCGACGCCCTGATGGATGCGGCGGTCCCGTCCGACATCCGGGTCGCCCCCGATGCGCCCACCACGATCCCGGCCGCCGCGACCGAGCGCGATGCGCTCGCCGAGCTGCGCGTGCTCGCCGGACGCAACCGTGTCCGCCGGTCGATGATCGGACTCGGCTACTACGACACGCTCACGCCCTCGGTGATCCAGCGCAACGTGCTCGAGAACCCGAGCTGGTACACCGCCTATACGCCGTATCAGCCCGAGATCTCGCAGGGTCGGCTCGAGGCGCTCATCAACTTCCAGACCATGGTGACCGATCTCACCGCGCTGACGACGGCCAACGCGTCGATGCTCGACGAGGCGACCGCGGTGGTCGAGGGCATGCTGCTCGCCCGCCGCGCGTCCGGCTCCGCGTCGAACGTGTTCGTCGTCGACGCGGACGCCTTCCCGCAGACGAAGGCGCTGCTGGCGCACCGCGCGGAGGCGGTCGGCATCGAGCTGATCGAGCTCGATCTCGCCGCCGGAGCCGAGCTCCCCGACTCGTTCGGCGTCTTCGTCCAGTACCCCGGGCTCATCGGGCCGGCTCTGGGACCCGAAGACCGTCGTGGCCGCGGCCCATGAGATGGGAGCGCTCGCGGTGGTCGCCGCCGACCTGCTCGCCCTCACCCTCGTCACCGCGCCCGGCGAGTTCGGTGCGGACATCGCGGTCGGCACCAGCCAGCGCTTCGGCGTGCCGATGGGATTCGGCGGACCCCACGCCGGCTACATGGCCGTCCGTGACGGACTCGAGCGCCAGCTGCCCGGCCGCCTCGTCGGGCGTCAGCCAGGATGCCAGCGGCTACCCCGCCTACCGGCTCAGCCTGCAGACGCGCGAGCAGCACATCCGTCGCGAGAAGGCCACGTCGAACATCTGCACGGCACAGGTGCTGCTGGCCGTGATGGCGAGCATGTACGCCGTCTACCACGGCCCCGGCGGCCTCAAGCGGATCGCGCACCAGGTGAACCGCCTGACCGGTCAGATCGCCGACGCGCTCGGCGATCGGCGTCGTGAACGCCGACGTTCTTCGACACCCTCACGGTGACGATCGACGACCCGGATGCCGTGGTCGCGGCCGCCGCGGACGCCGGCATCAACGTCTGGCGCGCCTCCGATTCCGCGATCCAGTTCTCGGTCGACGAGACGACGAGGGTCGACGACGCGCTCGCGTTGCTGCGCGCCATCCTCGGCGACGAGGCGCCGATCGGCGCTCGCCCCGAAGCCGACGGCGCAGGGCATCGGCAAGGGTCTCGCACGCACCAGCAGCTACCTCGAGCACGACGTGTTCAACACGCACCGGTCCGAGACGGCGATGATGCGCTACCTCAAGTACCTCGCCGACAAGGACTACGCGCTCGACCGCGGCATGATCCCGCTGGGCTCGTGCACCATGAAGCTCAACGCCGCCACCGAGATGGCCGCCGTCACCTGGCCGGAGTTCGCCGCGATCCACCCGTTCGCGCCCGAGGCCGACGTCGAGGGCTACCTGGACGCTCATCGAGCAGCTCGAGGGCTGGCTCGCCGAGGTCACCGGCTACGACGAGGTGTCGCTGCAGCCGAACGCCGGATCGCAGGGCGAGCTCGCCGGCCTGCTCGCGATCCGCGGCTATCACCGCGTCCAACGGCGACACCGGGCGCATCGTGTGCCTGATCCCGTCGAGCGCGCACGGCACCAACGCCGCCAGCGCCGTGCTGGCCGGCATGAAGGTCGTCGTGGTCGCCTGCGACGAGCTCGGCAACGTCGACCTGGCCGACCTGCGCGCCAAGGTGGCGGAGCACGCCGCCGACCTGGCCGCGCTCATGGTCACCTACCCGTCGACGCACGGGGTGTACGAGCACGAGATCCGCGCGATCACGGATGCGGTGCACGAGGCGGGCGGGCAGGTCTACGTCGACGGCGCGAACCTCAATGCGCTGCTCGGCTACGCCCGCTTCGGCGACTTCGGCGGAGACGTCTCGCACCTCAACCTGCACAAGACCTTCTGCATCCCGCACGGCGGCGGTGGCCCGGGCGTCGGGCCGGTCGCCGCGAAGGCGCACCTGGCGCCGTTCCTGCCCGGGCATCCGCTCGCGCAGCGCGGTCGCACCGCGAACATCGTGAGCGCCGCGCCGTACGGCAGCCCGAGCATCCTGCCCATCAGCTGGTCGTACGTGCGGATGATGGGATCCGACGGCCTTCGTCAGGCGACGGGTGCCGCGGTGCTGGCCGCCAACTACGTCGCGGCGCGGCTGCGCGAGCACTACCCGGTGCTCTACGCGGGCGAGAACGGGCTGGTGGCGCACGAGTGCATCCTCGACCTGCGTCCGCTGCGCGAGGCGACCGGGGTGACCGTGGACGACGTGGCGAAGCGTCTCATCGACTACGGGTTCCACGCGCCGACCATGTCGTTCCCGGTGGCGGGGACGCTCATGGTCGAGCCGACCGAGAGCGAGGACCTCGGCGAGATCGACCGCTTCATCGACGCGATGATCGCGATCAAGGCCGAGGCGGATGCCGTGGCAGCCGGGCAGTGGCCTGCCGACGACAATCCGCTCGTCCACGCTCCGCACACCGCGGAGTCGGTCATCGTGGGCGAGTGGGAGCACGCCTACACGCGTGAGCAGGCGGTCTACCCGGTGCGCGGCATCCTGCACCGCAAGTACTGGCCGCCGGTGCGACGCATCGATCAGGCCTACGGCGACCGCAACCTGGTCTGCGCGTGCCCGCCGGTCGAGGCGTTTGCGTAGCAAACGCCGCACAGCAGGCAGAGCGCGTCCGTCAGGAGGAAGCGACGGGAGCGGGGCTCGGCCTTCTCGCCCGCGGGCGCGGGGAGGTCGTACGTCTCGCCGGTCGGCGGGGGCAGGTCGAACGCGCCTCCGGTGGGCGCGGGGAGCTGCGGAGCGGACATCCCGCAATTCTAGGGGCCGGTCTCTCCGCAGCGCCCTCCCCCCGTTCGCGGCTGAAGGGACGCGTTCACCCCGGCAGGCCGAATAGCGCCGGGAACGTCGCCGCCGCCCACGGATACCCGACGAAGATCGCGGCATCGATGACGGCGTGGGCGATCACGAAGGGCAGCACCCGGCCCCAGCGCGTGTAGAGCCAGCCGAAGATCACGCCCATGATGACGTTGCCGACGAATCCGCCGAAGCCCTGGTAGAGGTGGTAGCTCCCGCGCAGCAGGGCGGCGCCCA
>CAVSPQ010000008.1:0-117120 GCA_963730045.1 uncultured Actinomycetota bacterium
GTTCGCCATCAGCACCGGACTGGTCTCACTGAGTCCGTAGCCCTCGACGAGGAAGCCGGCGGTCAGATCCTCCCAGGGTGTGATGACCGACTGCGACAGCGGCATCGCGCCCGAGATCGCGATCTCGATCCCGGTGAGCGAGACGCCCTTGTCTTTCGCCGCGGCGGTCAGTCGCTCGTAGATCGGCGGCACCGCCGGCAGGAACGTCGGCGGCCGCTTCTTGATGACCGGCAGCACCAGGTCGGGATCGAACCGCGGGAACAGCACCAGCCGCGCACCCATGCTCATCGCGAATGTGAGGCAGAGCGTCAACCCATACGCGTGGAACAGCGGCAGCACAGCGTGCACGCTTGCCGTCCCGCGCGGGATCGTCGGCACCCACGCCCGTGCCTGCGCCGCGTTGACCCCGAGGTTCAGATGCGACAGTGTCGCCCCCTTCGGGGTGGCCGGTCGTGCCGCTCGTGTACTGGATCAGCGCGACGTCGTCGACGGTGGGAGCGGGCGTGGATGGAGCGAGCGGCTCGTTCTCGAGCAGCTTCTCCCAGCTGGTGGTGCCCGTCACCTTCACCGTCAGGTCCGCGCGCTGCTTGCGAGCGCGGAGATCGGCAGCCGCAACAGAGTGCGGAGGCGGAGCGGCATTGCCCGAGTCAGGTCGACGCTGACGATGTTGTCGACCGCGATGTCTTTCGGGAACCCCTGCAGCTCGCCGACGATCTTGTCCCAGCTGATGACGACCTTGGCGCCGTGGTCTTCGAACTGATGCCGCAGCTCGCGTGGCGTGTAGAGCGGATTGTGCCGCATGACGATCGCGCCCAGGCGCAGGATCGCGTAGAACGCGGCGACGTGCTGCGGGCAGTTCGGCATGTGATGAGCGCGACCGGGTCGCCCTTGCGCACGCCGAGCTTGCGCAGACCCTCGGCAGCGCGACTGATCTGATCGCCGAGCTCGGCGTAGGTGGTCTCGCGGCCGAAGAACTCGAGCGCGACGTTCTCGGGGAACTCCTCGACCGAGTTCGCGATCAGGTCGGCCAGCGACCCGGTCGGCAGCTCGATGTCGTGGGGGACGCCGTCGGCGTACGAGGCGGTCCAGGGGCGGGGGTTGGAAGCTTTCGCCATGACCCGAGCCTATGGCGCATGACGAGGTGGGACGTCCGCGTGGACGTCCCCGCCTCCCCTCGGGTGCGCTGATTCAGGACTCCCGCAGCGTTGCCAGAAGGCGCGGATGTCGCTGGCCACCACATCCGGGACCTCGAGCGCCGCGTAGTGGCCGCCATTCTCGAATTCGCGTCCAGTGCACGATGTGGGAGTTGTCGCGCTCGGCGAGCGTGCGGATCGTCTGGAAGTCGTCGGCGAAGACCGCGACCCCGGTCGGCGCCGCGTTGACGGCGCCGGCCCCGGCGTGCTCGTCCTCGTAGTGGTACCGACCGGCGAGTCGCGGGGGTGTTGGTCAGCCACTCGAGGGTCACCTGGTGAGCGATCTGCTCCGCGTCACGAGGCTCGTCCCGTTGCCGAAGGAGTGGAAGAGCTCGTTCCACGCCAGCTGCCCGACAGGCGAGTCGGCGAGTGCCGACGGCGACGGTCTGCGGGCGCGAGGCGATGATGGCGTTGTAGCCGCCTACCGACTGGAACCACTGCATGTGCTCGAGTGCCGGCGTAGTCCTCGGGGCGACAGCCTGCTCATCTCGCCCGGGTCACCCGACGGGAACGAGAACAGCTGCAGGACGTGCAGCCGAGGAAGCCCGTCGGGTGTCGAGCACGCCGAGCTCACGCGCGACGATCGCGCCCGCCGTCACTGCCGTGGGCACCGTAGCTGTCGTAGCCCGAGCCGGCGCATCAGGTCGTCGAACGTGCGCGCCACCCGTGCTGTCGTCCAGCCGCGGTCGACGAGCGGAGTGCTGAAGCCGAAGCCGGGGATCGACGGGACGACGACCGAGAACGCGTCCTCGGCGTGGCCACCGTGGGCGACCGGGTCGGCGAGCGGGTCCGATGATGTCGAGGAAGTCGATGAACCGATGCCCGGGTAGCTGTGCACGCAGGAGAAGCGGCGTCGCGTCCGGCTGCGGGGCTCGACGTGGATGAAGTGCACCGTCTGCCCGTCGATGTCGGTGGGGAAGTGCGGGAACTCGTTGATGCGGCGCTCCTCCGCACGCCAGTCGAAGTCTTCTTCCAGTCTCGGCGGCACCCGCGAAGGTAGCTGTTGGGGAGCCGTAGTCCAGTCGTCCCCGGGGCCGGCCTGCGGCAGCCGGGGTGCGGGCGAGCCGCTCCTGCGAGGTCGTGGAGGTCCGCCGTGGATACGCGACGCGGAAGGGGCGGATGGGTGCGGGCGCGGAGGTGTCTGTCGTCATGGCTCGACGGTAGAATCGAATAGGAACGTTTGGTTCCTTTGGGGAGGGGAGGTCAGTTTCCTCGTGTTCGAGACCTCGTCGCGACTCCTCTCGCTGTTGTCCCTGTTTCAGTCCCGGCCGCGTGGACAGGTGCCGAGCTGGCCGAGCGGCTGGGGTGAGAGGCCGCACCGTCCGCGAATGACGTCGATCGCCTCCGCGAGCTCGGCTACCCGGTCGACGCGGCCCGGGGCGCGGTGGGGCACTACCGGCTCGGCGCGGGTGCGAAAGATGCCGCCGCTGCTGCTCGACGACGAGGAGGCGGTCGCGGTGGCGGTCGGTTGCGCGCCGCGACCGGTGTCGCCGGGGACGAGGAGAGCGAGCGCGCGCGCACTCGCGAAACTCGAGCAGGTGCTTCCCGATCGGTTGCGCCGCACGGTCACGGCCGTGACGAGCGGTGTCTGCGGCGCGCCGGAGGACACCGGCACGCAACGTCGCCGATCCCCGAGGTCGACCGCGGCGGTCCTGTCGGCCCTCGCGGACGGCAGTGCCGCGACACCGAGTGGGTGCGCTTCGCGTACCGGAGAAGAGGCACGTGCTCGTCGAGCCGTACCGCCTGGTCAGCTGGCAGCGGCGCTGGTACCTCGTCGCCCGCGACCGCCGTCGGGCGAGTGGGCGACGTTCCGGGTCGACTGGATGGACCTCCGCATGCCGACCCGCCGTGCGTTCGAGCCCGACCCGATGCCAGAAGAGGACTACACCTCGTTCGTGCTGCGCGACGTCGCATCCGACCGGCTGGAGCGTGCACGCCCGCATCACCGTTTTCGCGCCCGCCGGGGAGGTGCTGCGCGCATCAACGCCACGGTCGGCGTCGTCGAGTCGATCGACGAGGCCACCTGCGTGCTCGTCACCGGAGCTGACAGCTACGAGATGATCGCCGTCTACATCGGGATGCTGGGGCTCGATTTCGAGGTGACGGCGCCGAGCGAACTGGTCGCGCACCTCGCGCTGCTCGCGCAACGCTATGCCCGTGCGGTTGGCAGCCGACTACCGCGCGAGTTCCTCGCGGATCGCCTCGACGAACCCGTCGACGTCGGCCTCCGTCGTGTCGAACGCCGTCATCCAGCGCACCTGGCCGGCGGCGCGGTCCCAGTCGTAGAAGCGGTAACGGGCGCGGATGCGGTCGGCGGCGTCGTTCGGCAGCACGGCGAAGACGGCGTTCGCCTGGGTCGGTTGACTGAATGACAGGCCGGGGGCGTCGCCCGCCCCGACAAGCTCCTCGAGCGCACCGCGCAGCCGCGCCGCCATCGCGTTCGCGTGCCCGGCGCTCGCCAGGCCGAGTCCTCCGTCGAACAGGGCGAGCAGTTGTGCGCTCATGAACCGCATCTTCTGGACAGCTGCATGAGCGTCTTGCGCAGTCGCACCAGCCCGGCCGCGCGATCGGGGTTGAGCACCACGATCGCTTCGGCGCCGAGGAGCCCGTTCTTGGTGCCGCCGAAGCTCGAGCACGTCGACCCCCGCGTCGGTCGTGAACTCGCGGAACGGCACGCCGAGTGCGGCTGCGGCGTTCCAGATGCGCGCACCATCGAGGTGCAGGGACATGCCGTTCGCGTGGGCGTAGTCGGCGATCGCGCGGATCTCGCCGGGCGTGTACAGCGTGCCGAGCTCGGTGGTCTGGGTGATGCTGACGGCGGCAGGCTGGCGCGCGGTGCTCGTCGTCGAAGCCCCACGGCCTGCGTCGCGATCAGCTCGGGGTGTGAGCTTGCCGTCGGGGGTGTCGACCGTGAACAGCTTCAGCCCGGCGACCTTCTCTGGGGCGCCGCCCTCGTCGCTGTGGATGTGCGCGGTGCTTGTCAGACCACGGCGCCCCAGCGGGGCAGCAGGCTCGTCAGCGCGGTGACATTGCGCACCCGTGCCGTTGAAGACCGGGAACGCCTCGGCCTGCGCGCCGAAGTGCTCGCGCAGCGTCTCGACGAGGCGCGCGGTGTAGACGTCCTCGCCGTACGCGATCTGGTGCCCGTCGTTCGCGTCGGCGATCGCGGCCAGCACCTCGGGGTGCACGCCGGCGTAGTTGTCGCTGGCGAAGCCGCGCGAACTCTGGTCGTGCAGAGGCTTCACGGGCTCAGTCTTTCAGAGTACAGCACGACTCGGGCGCCGGGCCTGCGCCATACCTCCGAGAGGTCGCACCAGCGCCGGATCGTCGCAGCATCCCGTCGCCGATCGACTTCACCACGAAGGTGACGGCGCCCGTCTTCGTGCCCGCCCATCGCGCGTTCAGCTGCCCGACCCACGACTCGGCGGCGAGCTTCGCGGCGGCGTACGCCGACGACGGCGGGCCGTCGTGGGTGACGACCGTGGTGCTCACGATCGCGAGGCGCCCGGCGGGCGCCGCCAGCAGGGCCGCCTCGAACGACTCGCTGACGTTGAGCAGCGAGTTCACGAGGCGCGCGTTGAGCCAGTCGGTCACCTCGTCGCTCCAGCCGGGCTTCCAGCCGCCGACGAGATGCAGGATGCCGTCCAGGCTCGCATGGCGCTGCGCGACGTCCGCCGCGAGGGCATCGGTCGCGGCGCGGTCGGTGACGTCGCAGACCAGCCGCTCCGCAGCATCCACCGTCTTCAGCCGCCCCGCATCGGTTCCGACGGCCAGCACGGTGTCGCCCCGTGTGGTCAGCGCTCGCAGACCGCGCGCCCGGTCGCCCCGGTCGCGCCCGTGACGAGCACCTTCACGAAGGCTTCCGCCCGCTCAGCAGCTTCCAGATCGCGACGCCCGCGCCGAGAAGCACGCCGGCGTCGTCGATGCAGCCCGAAGGGGCCCGAGGATCGCCTCCGGCGCGAGGTCGAGGGGTGAAATCCCGTAGATCACGGCGGCCGGCGCCGATCAGCACCGCCGCGATGACGCGTCGTCGGTTGCTCACGCGGCCGGTGCCCAATCCGGGGTCGCTGCCGTGATGCCCTTCGTGCTCTCGATCACGTCGCCCATCTTCTTCGCAAGCGCCTCGTAGAACATCGAGAGCGGGAACTCGTCGTCGAGCACGGCGTCCGTGTAGCCCTTCGGCGCTCCGGCCAGGATCTCGTCGGACAGCCCGCGTGCCCAGTTGGACGCCGGATGCGGTGTCAGGGTGCCGCGGATCAGCTCGTACGCCGCGAGCCAGTGGGCGACCTTCGGACGGTCGATGCTCTTCCAGTACAGATCGTTGATCTCGTCGGAGAGGGCGATGACGACATCGGGTACCGCATCCCAGTCGATGTCGAGCGAGGTGTCGGTCCAGTGCAGCACGTGGTGCTGGTGCAGCCACGCGAAGAGCAGCTGGCCGCCGAGCCCGTCGTAGTTGCGCACGCGGCTGCCGGTCAGCGTGAACCGGAAGATGCGGTCGAAGATGACCGCGTGCTGCACGTGGATGGCCTGCATCCGGGTGTGCTCGTCGGTCTTCGCTGTCGCGCTCCATCGCGACGCACTCGCGGAACGCCATCAGGTCGCAGCGCAGTTCCTCGAGCGAGTACAGGAAGTACGGCATGCGCTGCTTGATCATGAACGGGTCGAACGGCAGGTCGCCGCGCATGTGCGATCGGTCGTGGATCATGTCCCACATCACGAACGTCTCTTCTGCGGTGCCCTGGTCGGCGAGCAGACTCCTGCTGCGACGGCAGCAGCTCGAGCTTCGTGATCCGTGCGGCCTCGCGCACGACGCGGCGGAACCGGGCCGCCTCGCGATCCTCGAACAGCGCCCCCCAGGTGAACGCCGGGATCTCGCGCATCGCCACGGTCTCGGGGAACAGCACCGCCGAGTTGGTGTCGTACCCGGGCGTGAAGTCGACGAGGCGCAGCGACACGAACAGCTTGTTCGTGTAGGTCTCTTCGAGCTTCGCGATGAACTCCGGCCAGATGACCTCGACGATGAGCGCCTCGACCAGCCGGTCGGTCGACCCGTTCTGCGTGTACATCGGGAAGACCACGAGGTGGCGCTTCTTGTCGACGCGGTCGGCGGCCGGGGCGAACGCGACCAGCGAGTCGTAGAAGTCGGGGACGCCGAAGCCGTCGGCGACCCAGCGGTCGAAGTCGGCGACGGCCGCGTCGAGGTAGGCGGCGTCGTGCGGGAAGGCGGGCGCGAGCGCGCGGATGCCGGCGGTGATGCGCGCGACGAGCTCGGCGGCGGCCGCGTGGTCGGTCTTCTTCGGGATGCTGCCGTCCTGCGTCTGCAGCGGCTGCAGCGCGATGACGGCTGCCTTCAGGTCGAGCCAGGCGTCGCTGGTCTCGGCCGTGGAGGCGTCCTCGACGACCTCCGGTTCTCCGATGATCGGTGGAGCGCGTGGTTGCGCGAGCGTGGTCATGGCGCCTCCTTTCCCCTACGAGCCTACGGATGCCGCCGACGCGTTGCTTTGCGCCCTACGCTGGAAAGTTGCGTGGATGCACGATTCGTGCACGGTTCTACATTTCGGGGGAGCTCTCGACCGAAAGGCGCCCGCGCAGGAGAGGTTCCCGGCCGGTATCAGAGCCCGTTCGTCTCCAGGAACTCGCGCAGCCGCGCCGTGAACCGCGTCGGGTGCTCGACGCTCGGCAGGTGCGCCGAGTCGGCGAACCGGAACCCCTCGGCCCCGTCGATGCCGTCGAGCAGCAGGTCGTAGCCGGCGCGCGAGTCGCTCTCGTCGTGATCGCCGACGACGACGAGCGTCGGAACGCGAACGTCGCTGAGTCGCGAGACGGCCGCCGGTTCGAGGGGCTGGTCGAGTCCGGCGAAGTCCCAGTGGGCCGCACCGACGTTGAGCTCGATCGCGCGGGCGAGGAACTCCGGGTCGACGTCTCCGATGTCTCGGGTCGGTCCGAGGTCCCAGAACGCGACCTCGATGCGACGAGCTCGCTCGTAGTCGCCGAGCTCGCTCGCCTCCTCCATCTGCGCGATCATCTCCCGCTCGCGTGGGATGGCGTCGCCCTCGTGCTGGCCGCTCGGGGTGGAGCCCCACCGTGCACGAGGCCGGCGACGCGATCCGGCGCGTCGAGCGGCGGCGTCGAGGGCGATGCGGCCGCCGCGCGAGGCGCCGACCACGGTCGCGCGCGTCGACCTCGACGGCGTCGAGCACGGCGATCACGTCGTGCCGGTCGGCGAACTCCTGCGTCGGCGCCGTGGGATTCGCCGTAGCCGCGGGTGTCGTAGCGGATGACGAGATGGTCGGCGGCGAGGTCGTCGAACTGCGGGTCCCACATGGCGCGGGTGGCGACGCCGGCGTGCACGAAGAGCACGGCCGGATGCGACGGGTCGCCGGCGACGTCGTAGGCGAGCCGCGCTCCGGGAACGGCGACGACGGGCATGCCCTCACGGTAGGCGCGGCACCGGCCTAGAAGATCATCGGCCGATCGTCGTCGTCCTCCTCGTCGACTCGCAGGTCGACGGTCACCGGCACGTGGTCGCTCGGTCCGTCGCCCTTGCGTTCCTCGCGGTGGATCTTCGCGTCGACGACCCGGTCGGCGAACGCGCGTCGATCCGAGGATGAAGTCGATGCGCATGCCCTCGTTGCGCGGGAAGCGCAGCTGCTTGTAGTCCCAGTAGGTGAACAGCCCCTCCGGCACGATGCGGCCGCACCACGTCGGTCAGCCCGATGCGCTCGAGCTCGCGGAACGCGGCCCGCTCCGGCTCGCGAGACGTGCGTCGTCACCCCGGCGATGACGGTCGGGTCGCCGTTGTCGATGTCGAGCGGCGCGACATTGAAGTCGCCGGTCAGCGCGATCGGCTCGTCGGGGTGGGCCGCCATCCACTCGCGCGGTCGAGCGCGGCGAGCGCGGCGAGCCAGTCGAGCTTGTAGGCGTAGTGCGGGTCGCCGAGGGCCCGGCCGTTCGGCACGTACAGGCTCCAGATCCGGATGCCGCCGACGGTCGCGCCGATCGCGCGCGCCTCGAGCGGCTGGTCGGGACCCTCCTGCCCCTTCGCGAAGCCGGGCATGCCGTCGAAGCCGACCTGCGACATCCTGAATCGGTTCAGCGGCTCGCGATGGCGACGCCGTTCCACTGGTTGAGACCGTGCAGGACGACCTCGTACCCGGCCTCCTCGAACTGCATCGAACGGGAACTGCGCCTCGGTGCATTTGATCTCTTGCATCGCGACGACATCGACGTCTTCGCGCACCATCCAGTCGACGATGCGGCCCACCCGGCTGCGGATGGAGTTCACGTTGTAGGTGGCGATGCGCATGGATCAAAAGTACCGGGCGCCTCCGATGTCGGATGCGGTCCGCCCGAGGCCTGGACACGGACGCCTGCCGTAATGTGGACGGGTGACGGACGCACGCCAGCAACTCATCGAGTTCATCTCGGGCGAAGCCGTCTTCCACGGGGACTTCACGCTCACCAGCGGCAAGAAGGCCGACCTACTACATCGACCTGCGCAAGGTCAGCCTCGATCACCGGGTCGCTCCGCTCATCGGGCAGGTCATGGTCGACCTGATCGCCGACGTCCCCGACGTGGATGCCGTTGGCGGCCTGACGATGGGCGCCGACCCGATCGCGGCGGCCGTGCTGCATCAGGGCGTCGCGCGCGGTCTCACCTACGACGCGTTCGTCGTGCGCAAGGAGCCGAAAGACCACGGCCGCGGCAAGCAGGTCGAGGGCCCGGATCTCGGCGGGCAAGCGCGTGATCGTGCTCGAAGACACCTCGACCACCGGCGGGTCGCCGCTCAAGGCGATCGAGGCGCTGCTGGCCGTCGGCGCCGAGATCGCGGCCGTCGCGGTCGTCGTCGACCGGGCAACCGGGCGCCCGCGAGGTCATCGAGGCGGCCGGGTACCGCTACCTCGCGGCGATCGATCTGGCCGACCTGGGGCTCGAGCCGCAATGACCGATCGCGACCCCGAGCGACGAGGACGCGAGCGACTGGCTCGCGTCCCAGTTCGACCCGACCGGGGAGCTGCCGAAGCAGAAGCCGGATCCCGCGGTGCCGGCCCGGCGCCGCCGCCCAGCGCGGCCACCGCAGCAGCCGCCGCCGCCGCAGGCGCCCTGCAACCGCAGCGCCCCGCCTCCGCGCCCCTCCGCCGCCGCAGGCCCCGCTGCCTGCCGCAGGCGCCGCTCGCAGCCGCCGGCTGCGCGCCTGCCCCGCAGCAGCCCCCTGCCGCCAGCCGTCCCGCCCGCGAGCGGCCACCCCCGCCGCCGCCGCCTTCCCGCCGCCACCTCTCCGTCGGCCACCGCTCACGGCGCCGCCGCCGGCACCGCCGCTCAGCCGCGTCCCGCCCGCACGCGCAGCTCCGCCCGCACAGCCGCCGGCCCGCCTGCCTCCGCGCCCGCCGCAGCCAGCCGGCCCGCCCGCGCCAGCCGGCCCCGCCGGCGCAGCCCGGTCCCGCCAGCGCAGCCGGCCTCCGCCTGCCCGCACGCCCGCGCAGCCCGCTCCGGCAGGTCCCCCGCCAGCGTCGCGCCGCCGCCAGCGGTCCCGCCGCGCCGCCACCGCAGCCCGGCGGCGGATTCTCCTGGGGGCTCACGCCCGGCGGCGCGCCGCCGACCCGCCTCCGACCACGGCCGCCCGCGCGCCCGCCGCGCCGCCACGCCCGTCGCGGCGGCCGACGCCCGGCCCCCCCGGTCAGCCGGCGGCCGCCCTCCAGCCCCGCCCCGCTGCCCGGCTGCCCGTGCCCGCCACCCGCGCCTGCCGCCGCGCCCGTTCCGCACCGCCCGTGCAGCGCCGACGCCGCCGGCCGCGCCACGCCCCGCCGCCCGCGCCGGTCGCGCCTCCCGCGCCCGTTCTACCGCCCGTCGCGCACGAGCCGGCGCCGCTCGACCCGGCGATCGACGGCGTGCCGAGCGTCGAGGCTCAGCCGCCGGCCGTCCGCGATGCCGTTCGAGACCACCGTTCTGCCCGATGTCGCACCCGACTCGGCCGATGCTCCGCCGTTCTGGGAGCCGGAGCCGACCCAGATGATGGATGCGGTCGATCTGGAGCCGGATCCCGCCGCCCGCGTACGCCGCAGCCGCGTGCCGACGTCGGTCTTCCCGCCGCAGACCCGGGCGACCGAGGCGGTCCGATTCGCCGAGCGTCGACGCCGCCGGCCCGGCGAGACCGGACAGGTGTCGGCGATCGACGCGCTGTTCGGCGAGACCCAGTTCCGGGAGTACACGGAGGGGCTCGACCCGAGCCAGAACCCGTTCGTGCGCCAGGCCGAGGTCGCGGCGGGGCGCGGACCGCGGCGATCCGACCGGCTGCCGCCGGTCCGCCGGGACCGCCGCCCGGCGTCTCACGCGTGCAGCGCATCCTGCTGTCGGTGCTCGGCGGCATTCTCGCGCTGCTCGCGATCGTCGCGCTGTTCTTCCTCGGCGCGCGTCTGCCCGATCTGCTCGGCCCGGCTCCCGCGGTCGTCGTTCCGACCGGGTACGCCGAGCCCGTCCGCGTCGCCGGAGGTCGCGCTCGGCCCGGTCGAGCCGGGCGAGTACGCCTGGGACGAGCTGCTCGGCGGCGAGTGCCTCGATCCCGTTCGAGGATCCGTGGCAGACGACCTACGTCGGTCGTGGACTGCGCGGACCCGCATCCCGGCGCAGATGGTGCACCGCGGCGTGATCGCCGAGGCGTGCCACGGACACCGGCCTCTACCCGGGCGAGGACGTGCTGCAGACGCAGGCCATCGGGCTGTGCCGCGGTCCGGGCATCTTCGATCCGGCGACCGTGAGCGCGCTGACCGACGCCGTCGTGCAGGCGAGCTATCCGACCGAGGAGGCGTGGGACGAGGGCGGCCGCGACTACTTCTGCTTCGTGACCCGCTCGCACCGGCGAGCCGATCACGGGCGACCTCGCCCTGCCGCAGGTCGCGCCCCCGCCCCCGCCGCCGCTGACGAAGGCCCCATAGCTCGCAGCCGGAGTGCTCAGAGGTCGGATTCGTCCGGATCCTTGTCGACCAGCTCCCACACGCCCTGCAGGATCTCGTCGGGGCGGAACGGGTAGCGCTCGATCTCGGCCTGATCGCTGATGCCGGTGAGCACCAGGACGGTGTGCAGCCCCGCCTCGATGCCGGCGACGATGTCGGTGTCCATGCGGTCGCCGATCATGGCGGTGTTCTCGCTGTGCGCGCCGATCTTGTTCATCGCCGACCGGAACATCATCGGGTTCGGCTTGCCGACGACGTACGGGTCCTTGCCGGTCGCCTTGGTGATCAGGGCGGCGATCGCACCCGTCGCGGGGAGCACGCCGTCCGCGCTCGGCCCCGTCGCATCCGGATTCGTGGCGATGAACCGCGCGCCGTCGTTGATCAGGCGGATCGCCTTGGTGATCGCCTCGAACGAGTAGTTGCGGGTCTCGCCGACGACGACGTAGTCGGGGTTGTTCTCGGTCATGATGAAGCCGACCTCGTGGAGCGCGTTCGTCATCCCGGACTCGCCGATCACGAACGCGCTGCCGCCCGGGATCTGCGAGGCGCAGAAGTCGGCGGTGGCGAGGGCGCTGGTCCAGATCGACTCCTCGGGCACGTTGAGCCCGGATGCGCGCAGCCGCGCCGCCAGATCGCGCGGCGTGAAGATCGAGTTGTTGGTGAGCACCAGGAACGGCGTGCCGCGGTCCGCTCCACTGGCGGATGAGATCGGCGGCCCCCGGCAGCGGCGAGTTCTCGTGGACGAGCACGCCGTCCATGTCGGTGAGCCAGCACTCGACCTCGCCGCGGCTGCTCATGGCGTCATCGTAGCGAGCCGTCGATGTTTCGGGCAGATCGGCCCGTCAGAACAGTTCGCCGAGCAGCTCGGCGAACAGCTGCTCGGCATCCACCTCCACGCGCTTGCGGGTGAACCAGTCGGCGATGTTCACGCAGTCGCGGTGCAGCAGGGCGATGCCGTTCGGGTTGCTCACGGCGTCGACGATCTGCGGCAGGTCGATGACGACGATGCGACCCTCGTGCACGAGCAGGTTGTACGGCGAGAGGTCGCCGTGCGCGTAGCCCGGCGCGCGCGAACAGGCGCATCGCGTCGATGATCTGCTCGAGCAGCGGACGCAGCTCGGCCGGATCCTCGCGCGACTGCGCGAGCCGAGGCGCGGCGACCGTGCCGTGGCCGATGAACTCCATGAGCAGCTCGGTGCCGTCGACCTGCACCGGGTACGGCACCGGGGCGCCGCGCTCGTACATCACGCTGAGCGCCTCGAACTCGGCGAACGCCCAGTGGTCGGCGGCGAGGGCCCGCCCGTAGGCGGTGCCCTTCTCGAGCGCGCGGGCATCGCGGCTGCGGCGGGTGCGGCGCCCCTCCTGATACTCGGACGAGCGGGTGAAGTCGCGGTGCTCGGTCGTGCGGTAGCGCTTCGCGGCCAGGATGCTGCGCTGGGCGGGCGGGTCGTCGAGCGTGAGTCCCGGCACGGCTCGCTCGATCAGGTGGAGGTCGGCCTCCTTGCCGGTCTTGACGACACCGAGTTCGGTGTCGATCGCTCCGTCGGAGGTGACGACCCAGTCCGGCCGCGGCTCGGGGCCGCGCTGGCTGGGGGTGATCGCCGTCCAGGTCGACCATCGCTGGTCGTCGCCCGGGTTCGACGGTGGAGAAGACGAGTTCTTGGTCTGGCTCTGCAGAATGCAATTCGATGGCTTTCGAGAAGCGAGGCCACCGGATGCGCGAGCAGCTAGAGCGGTGAGACCTCGGAGTGGATGTGGTCGGCAAGGCGCGCGACAACGACGGTTGACATCAGGACCACTCCTCTCGTTCGCCGGGCCCTCGTGAACTCGGGACCTCGGCGAGTTTAGAGCGCTGTAGACCGTCCGCCGTCGAGAGGCGCTTCTGCATGACGGCCACGGCATCCGGGCTCTCGTCGACCAGCAGCACGCGCCGGCCGAGCTCGAGTGCGGCCGCGCCGGTCGTGCCCGACCCGGCGAAGAAGTCGAGCACCAGGTCGCCGGGCTCGGTGCTCGCCTGCACGATGCGACGCAGGATGCCGTGCGGCTTCTGGGTCGGATATCCGGTGCGCTCTGCCCCGTTCGTCGACACGATGGTGTGCCACCAGACGTCGGTCGGGAGCTTGCCGCGCGCCGCCTTCTCGGGCGTGACGAGGCCGGGAGCCATGTAGGGCTCGCGATCGACGGCCGCGCTGTCGAAGTGATACCGGGCCGGGTCCTTGACGTAGACCAGGATCGTGTCGTGCTTCGCGGGCCAGCGCTTGGTCGACTTGGCGCCGTAGTCGTAGGCCCAGATCAGCTCGTTGAGGAAGTTGTCGCGGCCGAAGAGCGCGTCGAGCGCCACCTTGGCGTAGTGCGCCTCGCGGTAGTCGAGGTGCAGGTAGAGGGTGCCGCGCTCGTCGAGCAGACGCCAGGCCTCCGTCGAGCCGCGGCTCGAGGAACGCCCAGTAGTCGGCGAACGTGTCGTCGTAGCTCGAGAGGGCGCCTTTGACCGTGTCGTAGCTGTGGCCCTTGAAGCCGCGGCGGTCGCCGGGGGTGTCCGGGTCGGCGCGGGTCGTCGTGATGCTCTGCAGTCGCTGGGTGCGCCCGGTGTTGAACGGCGGGTCGAGGTAGATCAGGCGCACGGATGCGTCGGGCAGCGTCGCCGTGACCGCGAGGTTGTCGCCGTGCACGATGGCCGCATCGGGCGCGGCCTCGGCCCAGGCGCCCGCATCCCATCGCATCGGGTCGACGGGCCGTGGCATGGGGGGAGATTAACAGGCTGAGCAGCAGCTCACGTGCGCATCACCGCTGATGGTTCGGTCAGGTAGCGGCGGCCCATCGGCGACGTCCAGCGGATCTTGCCGCCCGGAAGGTGCCTCATGCTCCAGCCGAGCCGTGTGCTTGCGGGTGTGGTCGCCGCGACACAGGTGAGCGAGATTGTCGCCCGAGGTCGTGCCGCCGTCTGCCCAGGCGTGGCCGTGGTCGACGTCGCTGACCGACGCGCGTCGGCCGCATCCGACCATGCGGCAGGTCTCGTCGCGCGCGCGCAGCCAGAGCCGCAGCCCGGACGGGCACCGTGTACCGATCTCGGCCTACCGACAGCACCACTCCCGTCTCCGGATGCGTGAGCAGCCGGGTGAAGCCGGTCGCGTCTCCCGCGAGCACCCGAGCGACATCGGCAGGAATCGGTCCGTACCCCTCGAGCGATGCGGGCTCGTCGTCGTGACCGAGCAAGGTCAGCACCGGGACCGTCACGAGCACGTTGGCGCGGATGCCGCGTTGCACGCCCGTCGACCTCGCCCGCGCAGCATCAGGTCGCAGAACGCGTCGGCACGCAGCTGAGTGAAGGTGCGTTGGTCGTCGGGATCGCGCAACGACGCGGCGAGCCGGTCGAGCCGGTCGTCGATCGCGATCGCCGATTCGGCCGGCAGATAAGCGGTCAGCCACGCCATTCCGTCGGCGGCCGGATCGATCGCGACCGAGCGGCGGTCGAACTGCGAGCCGCCTCGCCGCCTGGCGAGCGATTCCGGATGCGTGCGCTCGCGGGTACGCCGCGCGTGATCGCGGAAGCGGGCGATGTTCAGCCGAAGGGCGTGAGGCAGCACCGCATGCTTCGAACGGGGCCAGACCCTCATCCGGAAGCAGCGCGGCATGGTCGATGACGACCTGCGCGTGGCGGTAGGAGATCTCGCCCCGTCCCAGGGCGTCGAGGGTGGCCGGGAGCGTCGTCGCCAGGGCGCGGCTTTCTGCGACGAGGTGCGCTGCGGTGCCCGGCGTGATGCGCACCAGCGCGGCCAGTTCGGAGACCAGCCGTCTGGCGGGCCATCTCAGCTCGCGCGTGCCGCGAACGCACGCCGGGTCGCGCGCGCTGCTCCATCAGCACCGCGTCGTAGGCGTTCGCGATCAGCCGCGCTCGGAACGCCGTCAACGAAGCCATCAGGCTCTCGATCTCGGCCACCCGATCGAGCGCCGCCGACGCGAGGTCGAAGTCGAGCCCGCGTTCTGCCCCTCGGGCACGGCTAGGCGCGAAGAGTCGGGGTCGACGGGGGCGCTCATGCCGCAAGTCGACCATCGAGCACCGACATCGCCGAGTCAAAACCCCTGGTCAAGCGACTGTTCTGTGAGTACCAGGCCGGAACTGCCCATGTGGAGGAGAGGAGCCCTCTTCGAGCAGGGGACGGTGGCTCGAGGGGCCGGGCAGGTCGCGACATCCAGCCCCGCCCTACGCTGGCAACGTGGCGGACAACGAGCAGCGCGAAGTCGGCGTCGGCCCCTACCCCGGTGGCCGTGCCGCCTGGCCCGACGACCCCCGCTACGACCCCGACCTGCTCGCGCACGGCGACACCCGCAACGTCGTCGACGCCTACCGCTACTGGACCATGGACGCCATCGTCGCCGACCTCGACTCCCGCCGGCACGGGTTCGACGTCGCGATCGAGAACTGGCAGCACGACCTCAACATCGGCAGCATCGTCCGCACGGCGAATGCCTTCCTGGCCGGCACGGTGCACATCGTCGGCCGCCGCCGCTGGAACAAGCGCGGCGCCATGGTCACCGACCGGTACCAGCACGTGATGCATCACGACACGATCGCCGACCTCGTCGCGTGGGCAGGCGAGCGCCCGATCGTCGCGGTCGACAACGTCGAGGGCAGCGTCGACGTCACCGAGTACGACTTCCCGCAGGATGCCGTGCTGCTGTTCGGGCAGGAGGGTCCCGGTCTCAGCGCCGAGGCACTCGATGCCGCCGACGCGACGGTCAGCATCCGGCAGTACGGGAGCACCCGCAGCATCAACGCGGCCGCGGCGGCCGCGATCGTGATGCACGCCTGGGTCGCTCAGCACGCCGGCTAGTGCCGCCGGTTCCATCGATAGACTGAGCGTGTAATCCCACCGACCCGCCACCGCAGGGAGATTCTCATGCCCGCCATCGTTCTGATCGGCGCCCAGTGGGGCGATGAAGGCAAGGGCAAGGCGACCGACCTGCTCGGCGAGCGCGTCGACTACGTCGTCAAGTTCAACGGCGGCAACAACGCCGGGCACACCGTCGTCATCGGCGACGAGAAGTACGCGCTGCACCTGCTGCCGTCCGGCATCCTGAGCCCCGGCGTCGTCCCGGTCATCTCCAACGGCGTCGTCGTCGACATCGAGGTGCTGTTCGACGAGCTCAACGCGCTCGCCGCCCGCGGCGTCGACGTGTCGACGCCTGCTGGTCAGCGCCAACGCGCACGTCATCACCCAGTACCACCGCACCCTCGACAAGGTGACCGAGCGCTTCCTCGGCAAGCGGCAGATCGGCACCACCGGCCGCGGCATCGGACCGGCGTACGCCGACAAGATCAACCGGGTCGGCATCCGCGTCCAGGACCTGTTCGACGCCAACATCCTGCGTCAGAAGGTCGAGGGCGCCCTCGACCAGAAGAACCACCTGCTCGTGAAGGTCTACAACCGCCGCGCGATCAAGGTCGACGAGGTCGTCGACGATCTGCTCTCGTACGCCGATCGGCTGAAGCCGATGGTCGCCGACACCGGGCTGGTGCTGAACCAGGCTCTGGATGCCGGCAAGACCGTGCTGTTCGAGGGCGGCCAGGCGACGATGCTGGACGTCGATCACGGCACGTACCCGTTCGTCACCAGCAGCAACGCGACGAGCGGCGGCGCTGCGACCGGCTCCGGCGTCGCGCCGAACCGCTTCGAGCGGGTGATCGCGGTCGTCAAGGCGTACACGACGCGGGTCGGGTCGGGCCCGTTCCCGACCGAGCTGCTGGATGAGTCGGGCGAGTTCCTGCGCACGGCCGGCTTCGAGTTCGGCACCACGACCGGTCGCCCGCGGCGCACCGGCTGGTACGACGCCCCGATCGCCCGGTACGCGGCGCGCATCAACGGGGTCACCGACTTCGTGCTCACCAAGCTCGACGTGCTGACCGGCCTGGACACCATCCCGGTCTGCGTCGCCTACGACGTCGACGGCGTGCGCTTCGACGAGGTGCCGGTGAACCAGAGCGACTTCCACCACGCGAAGCCGATCTACGAGGAGTTCCCCGGCTGGAAAGAGGACATCTCGGGTGCCCGCGAGTTCGGCGACCTGCCGAAGAACGCGCAGGACTACGTCATCGCGCTCGAGGGCATGAGCGGGTCGCGCATCTCGGCGATCGGCGTCGGCCCGGCGCGCGACGCGATCGTCGTGCGGCACGACCTGCTGGGCTGAGTCGCGGCCGGCTAGCCGCCGAGCGCCGCGAACAGCTGGGTCGCGAGGTAGATCCCGAGCCCGATCGCGACGATCGCGATGCCGAGCGCCAGGGTCCAGTCGCCCGCGCGTCGGGGTGACGCGGTCGTCCGACTCCGTCCTGTCCCAGCGGCCGAACTGCAGGAACGACGACCTGCCGCTCGCGCTCTGCCTGGAATTTCACACCGGCGACGTTCGTCGTTCCGAGCAGCAGATTGCTGCACGCTCGCCCGCACCTCGAGCACCAACGGGACCAGCCCCATCGCGACGAAGAGCACGCCGACGATGAGGAAGGTGATTCCGCCGGGCTGCGCGGATGCGATGAGGAACGCAGCACCCAGCCCCACGAACAGGATCGGCCAGGCCCACGAGACCAGCGGCGTCCCGAAACCTCGCGCGAGGAAGGTGCCGAGTGCCACCGCGGCGAGGCCGCCGAAGATCGAGAGCGGCGTGGTGGCGACGACCGCATCCGGGCACTCGGTCTCGATCACGTAGGGACCGCCCGACGCGCAGAAGCCCGCCGAGACCCATCACGACCAGCGCTCGACCAGGTACAGGAGCGCGAAGCAGAAGGTGAAGCCCAGCCACCCCACGAGGGACCCGAGCACGCGCCAGATCGGCCCGTCGAAACGCGCGCTGCGAGCGCCGGCCACCGGAGTGCTTGCGGTTCATGGCGACACGGTACTGGATGGCGCGACGCAATCGGCACGCGGCGGATGGAAGGATGGCCGGGTGAGCGCCGTGCGACCGGAACCCGCCGTGATCGAGGGACGGTTCATCCGGCTCGAGCCGATGACGGCAGAGCACTACCCCGGTCTGTGGGACGCGCTCGGGCATCCGGCCGTGTTCGCGGGCGGCTACGGCGGCGGGCCGGAGGGGCTTCCGGCCGACGAGGAGACCTTCCTGCCCTGGGTCGCGGCGTACTACGCCGGCGACAACCGCAACAACCACGTGCTGCGCATCACCGGCGGCCCGCACGACGGCGTCATCGTGGGCGCGTCGACGCTCGGCGACTTCGACATTCCCAGGCGCGGCGACCCACATCGGCTGGACCGGGTACGACCCGCGGGTCTGGGGCACCCAGGTGAACGCCGAGGCCAAGCTGCTCATGCTCGGCCTCGCCTTCGACCACGGCTTCGAGCGGGTGAAGCTGCAGGCCGACTCGCTGAACGAGCGCTCGCGGGCGGCCATCGCGAAGCTCGGCGCAACGTTCGAGGGGGTTCTGCGCAAGGAGCGGCTGCGCGCCGACGGCACGCTGAGCGGAACCGCCGTGTTCTCGATCCTCGATGATGAGTGGCCGGCCGTGCGCGCGGACCTCGAGGCGCGCCTGGCGTCGTACGGGGATCGTCCGGTGCTGTTCCGCACCGCAGACGGGCTGCGGGGTTAACCCTCGCCTTAACCCGTATCCGACCCCCGGTCGCGTGCTCACGGGTTAGCCCGCGCTTCCGACCCCCGGATGGGGGACGCGGGGGCACCCGGGTTCATAGCGTGAGCACTGCCGCATCCCCCGTCCGGCGGACGTTCATCACTTCATCGGTCGCGGCATCCCCCGCTAACCCGATGACCCCACCGGCGTCTATCTCAGTGTCGCCGGTGGGGTGAGTGGAGTCATCCCCCGTGACGCACACCGCCGACCGCGGCTACCCGTGGCAGCTCTCCGGAGCCCAGGGGTGGTCGGTGCAGCGGGTGCGGGCGCACGCCACCGACTGGGTGAAGCGCTTCCAGCGGTACGTGACGCTCACCGACGCCGCGGTCGTCGTGTTCGCGACGCGCCAGCACGCACACGCTCTGGTTCGGGTTCAGCCAGGTGTTCGTGAGCAGCGCGCTCATCTCCGACTTCGGGGTGGACTACGTCACCTTCTCCGTCGTGCTGGTCGGTGGCCTGGATGCTGGTGCTGACGCCTCGGCGGAACGCGCGACAGCCGCATCCTGGGCACCGATTCGACCGAGTACCGCCGCATCATCAACGCGACCCTGCTGCTGTTCGGCACGATCGCGGTGTTCGCGGCGATGACGCAGACCGACTTCGCCCGCGGATACCTGGCGACGGCCTTCCCGCTCGGCACCGTGCTGCTGCTCACGTCGCGCTGGTCGTGGCGGCGCTGGCTGCACGCCAAGCGACGCCGCGGCGAGCTGTCGTTCCGGGTGCTGCTGATCGGCAGCGCGGTCGCCGTGCGCGAACTGATGGACTCGCTCGCGCTGCGCACCGACGCCGGCTACCGCGTCGTCGCGGCGGTCGTGACCGACGACGACAGCATCACGCGGCTCGACGGCGTGCCGGTCTACCCGGCGCCGCACGACTTCTCGAGCACCCTCGCCGCGGCGAGCCCCGACACCGTCATCGTGGTCGGCTCGGACTCGTCGTCGACCGCATCAACGAGCTGAGTTGGCGACTCGACCCCGGCCAGCAGCTGGTCGTCGCACCGCAGCTGGTCGGCGTCGCCGGCTCCCGCATCCACACCCGCCCGGTCGCCGGGCTGCCGCTCATCCACGTCGAGACGCCCGTCGTACGACGGACCCAAGCGGTTCGCCAAGCGCGCGTTCGACCTGGTGTTCGCGGCCGGCCTGCTGGTCGTGCTCGCTCCCGCTCTTCGTCGTCGACGGCGGTGCTGATCAAGATGACGTCGCGCGGCCCGGTCTTCTACGGCCAGGAGCGCATCGGGCTGTCGGGCGAGCCGTTCACGATGCTCAAGTTCCGCAGCATGGTGACGGATGCCGACGCGCACCTCGCCGCATCTCCTGACCGCGCAGGGCACGGGCGACACGCCCCTGTTCAAGGTCAAGGACGACCCCCGGATCACGCCGGTCGGCCGTGTCCTGCGCCGCTACTCGATCGACGAGCTTCCTCAGCTGCTCAACGTGCTGAAGGGCGACATGAGCCTGGTCGGACCCGCGCCCGCAGCGCGACGGCGAGGTGCGGCTCTACGACTCCAAGGCGGGGCGGCGACTCGTCGTCAAGCCCGGGCATGAGCGGGCTGTGGCAGGTGAGCGGCCGGTCGAACCTCTCGTGGGAGGACAGCATCCGGCTCGACCTGTTCTACGTCGAGAACTGGTCGATCACCAACGACATCATCATCCTGCTGCGCACGGCCCGAGCCGTCTTCGGCGCGAACGGGGCCTACTGAATGACCGACCTGGACAGCGCCCGCGCGGCACACCGTCTCGCATCGCGCGCAGCGACCGGATCGTGGTGCTGCACGTCGTCGAGAGCTGGGGCGCCGGCGTGCGCGCCGCCGTGCTGCAGTTCGTGTCGTCGACGCCGGAGCTCGAGCACCACCTGCTGCGCGGTGTCCGCCGGTCGGAGTTCTCGGCCGACGACGAGGCGGGATTCGCGAGCGTCGCCGTGCTGCCCGCGGGCGCGTCGGCTGCACGCGCCGCGATCCGCCGCGGCGCCGCGGCCGTCGAGCCCGACGTCGTGCACGCACACTCCGTCGTACGCCGGCCTCTACGTGCGCACGGCGCTGCGCACCCGGGCCGGACCGCCGCCTCGTCTACAGCCCGCACTGCTTCGCCTTCGAGCGCCGCGACCTGTCGCCCGTGACCCGGATGCTGGTGCGCGCCGCCGAGCGCGTGCTGGCTCGCAACACCGACACCTTCGCCACCTGCTCGCCGGCCGAGGCGCGTGCCGCCGTGAAGCTCGCCCGACGGGGCGCGCGCGTCATCCACGTGCCGAACGTCGCACGGGTGCCCGCGCTCGCGATGCTCGAGCACCGCGACGCCGAACCGCGTGGTCACGGTCGGCCGCATCGGCGCCCAGAAGGACCCGGACTTCTACCGCGCGGCCGTGCTGCACCTGCGCCGCAACGGCCGCCCCGGCGTCGACGCCCGCTGGATCGGCGACGGCGACGACCGGATCGCGCGGGCGCGCCTCGAGCGCAGCGGCATCCCGGTCAGCGGCTGGCTGTCGTCGTTCGACGCGCACGTGCGCGCTCGGCGGCGCCGGCGTCTACCTGCACACGGCGCGCTGGGAGGGGTTCCCGATCGCGATCCTCGAGGCGCTCGAGCTGGGCGTGCCGGTGATCGCACGGGAGGTGCCCGCGCCTCGCCGGCGCGACCGCGACGCCCGGCATCAGGACGCCGGTCGACATGGCGGTCGCCGCCGAGGAGCTGCTGCGCGGAGGCGAGGCCGCCCGGCAGCGCAACCTCGCCGCCTGGCAGCGGGTGCTCGCCGCGCAACACCGCCGAACGCCAGGCGGCGACCCTGCGCGCCGCCTACGCCGGCGGCACCCGCCAGCCCGTGCTGATCAACGGCAAGTGGCTGAGCGCGCAGGCGAGCGGGATGCAGCGCTACGCGGGCGAGGTCGCCCGCCGCGTGCTCGACCTCGATCCCGGCGGCGCGCGTCGTCGTACCGCGCGACGCCGAGCTGCCGGACTGGCTGCCCGCCGGCCGCGTCGATCCGCTCCCGGCCTGCGCGGCGATCGCGTTCGAGCAGCTCGCGCTGCCGTGGCGCGCCCGCGGCGCGATGCTCCTGAACTTCGCCGGTCCCGCTCCCGTGCTCAAGCGCGACCAGCTCGTCGTCATGCACGACGTCACGCCGGCGCGCTTCCCGCGCACCTTCTCGCGCCGCTTCGTGCTCTGGTACTCGGTGCTCTACCGGGTGCTCGCCCGCCGCGCCCGGCACCTGGCGACCGTCTCGGAGTTCAGCCGCGGCGAGCTGGCCGACGTGCTCGGCGTCGATCCTGCCCGGTTCGCGCTCGCGCCGAACGGTCACGAGCACGCGTTCGAGGCCCGTGCCGACGCCGCCGAGCTGACCCTCGGCACCGAGCTCGCGGCCAGGACCGCCGACGACTACGTGCTGTGCGTCGGCACCCTCACCCCGAGCAAGAACCTCGGCCCGGTCACGCGCGCGCTCGCCGACGCCGGCATCCCGGTCGTCGTGGTCGGCGCAGCCGGCGCGCGCCGCGTGTTCGCCGAGGAATCGCCGCTCGATGCCCCCGGCATCCACCTCGCCGGACGGCTCAGCGACGGCGAGCTCGCCCTGCTGCTCCGCAACGCGCGGGCGCTCGTCTTCCCGTCGCTCTACGAGGGGTTCGGCCTCCCCGTGGTCGAGGCGCAGGCGCTCGGCTGCCCGGTGGTCGCCTCCGACGCCACCTCGATCCCCGAGGTCGCCGGCGAGGGCGCCCTGTACTTCGACCCGCTGCGTCCGGAGGACGCGGTCGCTCGGGTGCGCGAGCTGCTCCCGGCCGAGCGCCGCCGCCTGATCGCGCACGGCCACCGCAACGTCGAGCGCTTCTCGTGGGACCGCACCGCCGCCATCCTGCTCGGCCTCGCGACCGACGCGCCGGTGGCGGCCGCGCGGACCGGACCGCTGCCGTGAAGATCGCGCAGTTCGTCAGCTCACTGCTCGCCCCGCTCGGCGGGGCCGAGCAGTACTGCCTCGAGCTGAGCCGCTGGCTGCGCGACGCCGGGCACGACGTGACCATCATCACCGGGTGGATCTCGCCCGAGATCGAGGCTCAGCTCGCCGGCGAGGGCATCGCGGTGCGGGTGGTCCGCGAGCGCCCGCCCCTACCCGCCCGACCGCAAGGGATCCCGGCCCGCGGCGCTGCTCTTCCACGCGCTCGACCTGGTCGGACACGGTCCGCGCCTCGCGCGCCGTGCGACGGGTGCTGGCCGAGCCATGGGATCTCGTGCACGTGCACCGGGTCGCCGGGTTCGGCGCCGGCACTGCTGCGTTCGACCTCGGCGCCGGTCGTCTTCACCGTGCACGACTACGCCCTCGTCGACACCAGCACGACGCTGCTGCGCCGCGGGCGTCGAGGCGCCGCGTCCGCCGCTGGTGCAGCGGCTGCGCACCGCGGTGATCGTCAGCGGCGCGTCGCGTCCACGCACCTGATCTACCCGAGCGCGCGACTGCGCGAGAAGCACGAGCGCTGGGGTCTGCGGCCGCCGGCGGCGACGAGCGTGCTGCCGCACGGCTGGCGGCTGGGCGCGCCGAGCGCGACCGGCCGGAGCCGGTCGCGACCCGCGACCAGCGACCCGGTCGTGTTCCTCTTCCTCGGCAAGCTGATCGACACCAAGGGCGTCGACCTGCTGCTCGAGGCGTGGGGCGACGGCATCCCCGGTGCCGAGCTCTGGATCGCGGGCTCCGGTCCGCGCGAAGCCGTGGTCGACGAGGCGGCGGCCGCCGGTCGCGTCCGCAAGCTCGGCTGGCTCGACGAGACCGCGCGCCGGGCGGCGCTCGGCGCCGTGTCGGCGCTCGTGCTGCCCGTCGATCTGGCCAGAGAACTTCCAGCTCGCCGCCGCCGAGGGCGTGCTCGCCGGGCTGCCGATCCTCAGCACGACCGTCGCCGCCCCGCCGGTGATCGACCCCGAGGTCAGCGGACTGCTGGTGAGCCCGGATGCGGCGGCGATCCGCGCAGGGCATGGTGCGCCTGCTCGACCCCGAGCTGCGATCGCGTCTCGCCGCGGGCGCGCGCGCCCGCGCCCGCGACCTCGACTTCGACGTGCACGGTGAGCGCGTGCTGGCGATCTACGCCGGGCTGGGCGCCGGTGCCGGCGCGGCGCTGCCGCGAGCGTCGCCGCAGGCGGAGCAGCGCCGCATGAGCGTCCAGGATCGCCTGCTGCGCGCGACCCGGCGTCGCGTGCGTCGGCCGCGCCGCGTACCTCGGGCTCAAGCTGCTCGGGGTCGAGTTCCCGCGCAGTGTCGAGTGGGACGGGCCGATCGAGCTCGCGCACGGCGCGGTCGGCCTCGTCGTGCATGCCGCGACGCGCATCGGCCGCGACGTCATCCTGATGCCCGGCGTGGTGATCGGACGCTCCGACTCGTGGATCCCGCCGGCGCGCGTCGCCCACCTCGGCGGCCGCGTCGTCATCGGCGACGACGTCACGCTCGGCGCCGGCGCCAAGGTGCTCTACGAGGCCGGCCAGGAGCTGATCGTCGCCGAGGGCACCGTCGTCGGCGCGAACGCGGTGCTGCGCTCGTCGACCGGTCCCTACGAGATCTGGGCCGGCATCCCGGCACGCCGCGTCGGTCTGCGCGAGCGGGAGGGTGCGGAGGGGGCGGTCCGATGATCACCGTGCTCGGAATCGTCACGGTCGTCGTGATCGCCGGCGTCTGGCTGATCCGCCGCCGCTGGACGCAGCTCGTGGTCGGGGCGACCGTCGCGTTCCCGCAGACCGCCGCGATCGTCGTCGACGGCAACGGCTTCCCGCTGTTCTACCTCGCGGTCGTCGTGCTCGCCGTGCTGAGCGCGCCGCAGCTGCTGGTCGCCGCTGCGCGGCGACGCGCCGCAGGTGCCGCTGCCGTCGCGGCCGCGCCCGCTTCGTCTCCGACGCCCTCGCCGTCGCGCTCGTGGTCTGGGCGGCCGTGATCACCGTCGCCGGCCCGCGCATCTTCGCCGGCATGCGCGTCTTCGATCCCGCGCTCGGCGTCGACAACCAGGTCGGCAACATGTCGGTGCTCGCGCCGTCGCTCGGCAACCTCGCGCAGCTGGGATACCTGACGCTCGGCGTGATCTTCCTGCTGCTCTCGGGGCGGCTGTTCCCGGTCGACACCCGGCTGCTCGGCAGCGCGCTCTGGGTGTCGCTCGTGCTCGGCGGCCGTCCGGATGGTGGCCGAGCCGGTCTGGCCGCACGATCTGCTGCAGAACATGCCCGGATACGCATACGCCACCCCGGAGCGGCTCTCCGGCACCTTCTACGAGCCGTCGGTGCTCGGTCTCTACCTCGTCGCGGCGGCCTGCTACTTCGGCGTGCGCTTGCTGCGGGCCGGCGCGCGTGGCCGGATCGCGGCCGTCGTCGCGCTGGTGCTGGTGGGGATCGAGTTCGTGGCGAACGGCTCCGGGCACCGCGCTGCTCGGACTCGTGATCGTCGCGGCCGCCGGCATCGCCGTGCTGCTGGTTCGCCAGCTGCGCTCGCCGACGTTCGGCGTGCGCCCCTGGGCGATCATCACCGGCACGCTCGTGCTGGCGGCCGGGCTCACGCAGCTGCCCGCGCTCTACGAGCTCACGATCGGATCGGCCGAGCGCAAGGCGTCGTCGTTCAGCTTCCTGGCGCGCGGACTCGCCAACGAGCGGTCGTGGGAGATCTTCCTCGAGACCTTCGGCCTCGGCGTCGGGCTCGGCAGCCACCGGCCCTCCAGCCTGTTCTTCCTCGTGCTGAGCTGCCTCGGGTTCGTCGGGACGGTGCTGCTCGTCGCCCTCGTCATCGTCGCGCTGCGTGCCGCCGCCCGCACCCCGGCGGCCGCACCGGCGGGCTGGGCGCTGCTCGGCATCCTGGTGTCGGGCGTCATCGCGGTGCCCGACCTGTCGATGCCGGTCATCTGGATCGGGCTCGCGGTCTGCGTCGCGGCGGCTCTGCCGGTCGGAGCCGGCCGAGCGAGGCGTCAGCGAGCCCGGATGCCGAGCTCCTGACGGGCGCGCCGGGCCAGGTACCAGCGCTCGAGTCCGCCGAGATCGCGAAGTGAGGCGACGAAGCGATGGATGAATGGCTCGAGAAGACCCTTCCCTACGGGGCTCAGTGGGCTGCGTGCGCATGAACGACAGCTCGCGCAGCCACGGGCGTGTCGTCGACCCCCCAGAGCGTCGCGGGCGAAGGCCCGGTAGGACTCGGCGACGAGCGGGTCGGCGGCGAGGCGGTCGCGGTATCCGGGGTCGGCGGTGATCTGCCGGTCACTGACCCGCAGCAGGATGCCGGCGCCGGCCGAGCCGGACGATGCGGGCGCCGGCGGTGGCGGCACGCAACCAGAGGTCGTAGTCCTCGGCGACGGAGACCCGGTACCCGCCGGCGTCGACGAGAGCGCTGCGGCGGGCGAGAGCGGTGGAGTGCGGGTAGGGGTTGTCGAGCAGCAGGGCGAGCCGGCCGGCCTCTGGCCCGAAGGGTACTGGCAGCGCGGGGAGCCTGCAGCCCGGCGCCGATGACCTGGAAGGTGGAGAAGACCAGGTCGGCACCGCGGTCGATGGCGGCGAGCTGGCCGCCGAAGCGGCCGGGGAGGCAGACGTCGTCGGCGTCCATGCGGGCTACGAGGTCGCCTTCCGCCTGATCGAGCAGCTGGGCGAGGGCGCCGAGCGACCCCGAGGTTCTCGGGAGCGACGGTGAGCTTGACCCGTCGATCTCCGATACCGCGGACAAGCTCGGGCGTGCGGTCGCTCGACGCATCGTCGAGCACCAGGATCTCGGCGTCGTCGGGCAGGGCGCGGAGGGTCGACCGGAGGGCGGATTCGATCGTGTCAGCGGCATTCCGCGCCGGGATGAGGACGCTCAGGCGGGGCACGGCCACAGCTTTTCACAGGGCGCCGCTTAACCCCGCGGTTAATCCCCCGCTTCGGGCGGCCTCCCCGGCGACGTGGCGGCGTCCCGTCCCTAGGTTGAGAACGGTCGAAGGAACCCCCATGCCGCGCACCCCCGAGCGCGCCGCACCGAGACATGCCCCCCGCATCAGGATCGGCTGCGACGTCCACCCGATCTCCGAGATCGCCGAGAGCATCGAGCTCTTCGGCGAGCGGTACCTGGCGCGCGTCTTCACCCCGGTCGAGCGCGCGCAGACCGACGGCCCGATGGCGCTCGAGCGCCTCGCCGGCCGGTTCGCGGCGAAGGAGGCGGTGCTGAAGGTGCTGCAGGTGCCGAGCACGACATCCGTGCCCGTGGCAGTCCATCGAGGTGCGCACCGGCCGCAACGGGGTCCCGTACGTCGTGCTCAGCGGCGACGGCGCGGGCCATGGCCCAGCGGCAGGGCATCTCGCGGGTCGACATCTCGCTCAGCCACGACGGCGGCATCGCGATGGCGGTCGCCGCCGCGATCCCGGCCGACACCGGTCGCCGGAGCCGTCGACCGACACGCGCCGCAACTCAGCCTGACGACGGGAGGTCCGTCATGACAACCGACGATCGCATCCGGGCCGTTCTGGCCGCCCACGCCAAGCTGCGCGAACCGGCCGACGGCATCGCCGAGGGCGCCGATCTCTACGCCGCCGGCATGACGTCGCACGCGAGCGTCAACGTGATGCTCGCGCTCGAGGACGCCTTCGACGTCGAGTTCCCCGACGAGCTGCTGACCAAGCACACGTTCTGCACGATCGCGACGATCCGGGATGCGGTGGGGCAGATGACACTGGAAGGACAGACCGCATGACCGACACTGTTCAGACTGAATTGACGCCCCTCGACCGCGCACGCCTCGACTTCCGGGCGGACCTGCTCGACGCCGGCCTGCTGATCGGCACCTCGGTGCCCGGCATCTACGGCCGGTCGGCGACCTTCGAGGCGATCCTGACCGGGCTCGACCGGGTGCTGACCGAGATGGCCGCGCCGCTCGCCGCGACCGCGCTGCGCTTCCCGCCGGTGTACCCGCGCGCCGACTTCGAGCGCACCGACTACATCGCGTCGTTCCCCGACCTGAGCGGCATCGTCTCGAGCTTCGAGCGCGGCGACCGCGAGCACCGCGAGCTGCTCGCCGCGCGCGAGGAGGGCGAGGCGTGGGACGGCTGGCTCGACCCGAGCGACGTCGTGCTCACCAACGCGATCTGCCACCCGCTGTACGCGACCCTCGAGGGACGGCTGCCCGAGGGCGGCGGTGTCTACGACATCTTCGGGTACGGATTCCGGCACGAGCCGTCGCTCGACCCGATGCGCATGCAGTCGTTCCGGATGCACGAGTTCGTCTACGTCGGCGACCCCGACGGCGCCCAGGAGTACCGCGACAGCTGGCTCGACACGCGCCATCGAGACCCTCGCAGTCGCTCGGCCTGCCGGTCGAGGCCGTCGCCGCCAACGACCCGTTCTTCGGCCGCGCCGGCAAGATGCTGATCAGCGCGCAGCTGCGCGAGAACCTCAAGATCGAGCTCGTCGTGCCGATGTACGGCGACCTGCACGAGGGCACCGCGATCGCCAGCGCCAACTGCCAGCGCGACCACCTCACCGCGGCGTTCGGCATCCGCACCGCCGACGGCAACGTCGCCCACGCCGCCTGCCTCGCGTTCGGCATGGAGCGCACGACCCTCGCGCTGCTGCGCACCCACGGACTCGACGTGACCGCCTGGCCGCTCGACGTGCGCGCGCGGTTGGGCCTCTGAGACCGCATGCAGCACGACACCTGGTTCGGCGACCCGAGCGACTCCCCGAGCCTCGGGTTCCTGCACGTGCCCGACGGAGGCGCGCGGGGAGGTGTCGTCATCTGCCCGCCGCTCGGGTACGAGCAGGTGCTCGGCTACCGCGGGCTGCGGCTGCTCAGCCAGGAGCTCGAGGCGCGCGGCATCGCGTCGCTGCGCTTCGACTACGTGGGCGAGGGCGACGCGAGCGGCGACACCGCGGTCCCGGATGCCGCGGAGCACTGGCTGGCGACGATCGAGCAGGCGGTGCTCACCCTGCGATCCGCGGGAGTCGAGCGCATCGTGCTCGCCGGTCTCGCGGCCGGGGCGCTGCTCGCCTCGGAGGCGGCCCGCCGCATCCGGCTCATCGGGCATCGAGCTCGACGGGCTCGTGCTGTGGGACCCCGCCCTCTCGGGCCACCGCTTCGTGCGGCGGCAGAAGTCGCTCTTCGACCTGACGGTCGGCGAGCCCGCCACCGACCCGGAGCGGCTCACGCTGCTCTCGCTCGCCCTGCACCCCGACGCGATCGCCTGGCTGGAGTCGGTCGAGCTCGCGCCCGTCGCCGTCGACACGCTCGCCCTGATCCGTCGCGCGGACCTCGACTCGCCGGCCGTCGAGCGGTTCGCCGCCGCGCTGCCCGCCGGGTCGAGCGTCGTCGCCGTCGACGGCCAGGCGGAATGGATCGAGGCCGCGCAGCGCGCTCTCGGTGCTCCCCGTCGACGCCGATCCGCACGATCGTCGACTGGGTCGACGCGCCGGCTGCCCGTCGAGCGCGCCATCGTGCGGCCCGCGCATCCGGGACGAGGCGCGCGTCGGCACCGCCCCGGACGGCGACGCCGATCGTCGAGCGCCTCACGCCGCTTCGGGCCCGAGAAGCTGTTCGCGATCGAGACCGTGCGCGAGGACGCTGGAGGCGACGCGACGGCGGAGTCGTCGTGCTGCAGCCCGGGTCCGCCGAGCATCGCGTGGGCCCGGGCCGCTTCCAGGTGCTCGCGGCGCGCGAGCTCGCCGCTCGCGGGCACCCGCGCCATCCGGTTCGACCGCCGCATCACCGGCGACAGCACGCCGGTGCGGGCCGGCGAGCCGAACCTGATCTTCGCCGAGGAGTGGATCGACGACGTCGACGCGCTCGTCGAGCACCTGGTCGGCGACGACCCGGTCGCGCACGTCGGTCTCTGCTCCGGCGCCTGGGTCGCGGCGCGCATCGCCGACCTGCGCCCCACCCGGCTCACCGTGCTGCTCAGCCCGACCTACTTCAAGCTCCAGGGCATGGAGGCCGGCGGCTACGCCGAGGCGGCCCGTCTCGACCAGGCCGGCCGCACGCCGTTCCGCAGCGGTCAAGGGCCTCATCCGCGACCGGATGCCCGGCTGGGCGTGGCGGCTCGCCGCGCGCCTGCAGCTGTTCCACGACCCGGAGACCCTGCTCGGCGCCGCGACCCGCCGCCCCGGCAGCACCGTCGCGCTGATGCTGACGCCGGAGGACACCGAGAACTTCGCGCACCACCGCGGCCCGGATGCCGTCGCGCGCCTGCGCCGGCGCGGCGCCGACCTGCGCGTGACCGACTACCCGTTCGGCGACCACTCGCTGTTCGGAGCGCAGGTGCGCGACGCGATGCTGCGCGACGTGCTCGGCCTCGCCGAGGAGGCGTTCCCGGCGCCGGTGCCGCAGCCGGCTCGCGCTCGGCCGCGGGGCATGAGCGGCGCGCCGCGACTGCTGCAGCGCACCAGGGGGCTCGGTCTCTTCGGCCTCTCGGTCGTGCTCAACGGCGGCGTCAGCCTCATCTCGATCCCGGTGATCGTCGCCGTCGTCGGCGCCGATCCGTGGGCGTCGATGGCGACCGGTCAGTCGATCGGAGCGTCGTTCGGCGTCCTGACGATCTTCGGATGGGGGCTGACCGGCCCGGTGACGTCGCGATGGCGCGGCCGGAGGGCCGACCCAAGATCTTCCTGGACTCGCTTTTCGCGCGCGGCGTGCTGCTCGTGCCGCTGCTCGGTGATCCAGGCCGCGGTCACCTTCGCGATCGTGCCGCACGAGAAGCTCGGTCGCGTTCCTGGCCGGCGTCGCGATGATGCTCGCGGGGGCCTCGGCGAACTGGTACTTCACCGGCGAGAGCCGGCCCGACCGGTTCCTGCTGCTCGACACCGTTCCACGGGTCACCGGCACCCTCGTCGGAGTGCGTCGCCGTCGCGGCCACCGGCGAGCTGCTGTTCTTCGCCCTCGCGCAGCTCGGCCGGGGCGATCGTGGCGCTCGTGGTCTCGGCGTCGGTGATCTTCCGCGGGAGCCGCCTCGACATCCGGGCCGCCGCGCACTGGCCGACCATCACGCGGAGCCTGCTCGAGCAGCGCCACGGCGTCGTCGCGACCGCGGTGTTCGCCGCCTACATCCCGGCGGTGCTCGCGCTCATCGCGGTGCTCGTGCCGGCGCTGCTGCCGATGTTCGTGCTCGCCGACCGGATCGGCAGGTTCGTCGCGATGGCGGTGTCGCCGCTGCTGCAGGTGTTCCAGGGCTGGGTGCCGGCGGCATCCGGGAGCGAGCTGGTGCGCCGGATCCGGATCTCGGGCTGGGTCGCCCTCGGCGACGGCGCTCGTCGCCGGAGCCGCCTACACGGCGTCGCTGCCCTCGTTCAGCGAACTGCTGACCCACGGACAGGTCGTCTTCGGCGTCGTCGGCGACGATCGCCTTCGGGCTCAACATGACCATGGCGATCCTGTCGCCGTACCTCACGAACGTCGGACTCATGACCGTCGGGAAGGTGCGGGTGGTCGCGGTGAGCGTCGCTCGCCGGGGTGCTCACGTCGCTCGTCGGCCTGGTCGTGGTCGTGACGATCGACGGTCCCGACTCTGACCTTCTGGGCGCTCGTCGCCGGCAATCTGGTGATGACGCTGTGGCAGTTCGCGGTGCTGACCCGAGCCATGCGTCGTGTCGACGAACTGCCTGCTGCGGCGACCGAGATCGCCGGGCGAGTCCCCGCCGCCGTCGCTTAACCCGAACCTTAACCCCGAACAACCCTGACCGCTTCACCGCAGGCGCCGGGGTCGCAGGGAGCCCGAAATCTCTAGCCTGGGTACAGAGGAAGTCCGCCCTAGCTGACGACCGAACCCGGCGCTTACCCGCGCACCGGGACCCGCACCCTCCCCCCGGAGCCATCCCCCCACATGGACGTCCACGAGTATCTCGGCGTACTGCGCCGCGGCGTGGTCTTCATCGTGCTCGGAGTCGTGCTCGGACTGCTCGGCGGCCGTGGCTGTGCAGTCGATGGAGGGTCCCAGCTACGCGGCCGTCCACGCGGGACCTGGTGACCAACAAGACGTCCGGCGATCTCGACGACTGGTTGCAGGCCAGCAACTTCACCCAGGGGCGCATCGCCTCGTACGTGCTCGTGGCATCCAGCGGTCTCGTGCTGCAGCCGGTCATCGACGACCTCGGCCTGGACACCACGGTCGAGGAACTGGCGCGGCAGATCACGGTCACGGCGCCGCCGGAGACCTTCATCATCGAGATCACCGCGACCGCGCCGACCCCCGAGCTGGCGCGCGACATCGCGAACGCTGTCAGCGCCGAGTTCGGCGACGTCGTCTCGAACCAGTTCGAGAATGCCGACCCCTCAGCGGATCCGGCGGCGACGCCCGCGCCGAGCGCCACTCCCGGTGCCGCGGTCGCCTCTCCCGACGCCGTCTCCCACGACCACGACTCTCCCCGACGGCACGGTCGTCCCGATCAGCAAGCCGGTGGCCCCGGTGCGCATCGTCAACATCGAGGAGGCGGTCCTGCCGACCGCACCGCTGCCGTCGAACAGCGGCCTGCTCCTGGTCGTCGGCGGCGTGCTCGGACTCGCGGTCGGCCTGCTCGCCGCGTCGCTGCGCGAGGCCTTCGACCGCCGGGTGCGCGGACCCAAGGACATCGCGTCGGTCGCCCGCATCCCGATCCTGGGCGACATCCCGGCGGACCGCGCACTGTGGACGACGCCGCTCGTCGCCCGCAGCGGCGCCGGCGCCCCGATCGCCGAGGCGTTCCGCGCCCTCCGCGCGCACCTCGACTACGTGCGAGCGCGCGACGGTCGCCGCAGCTTCGTCCTCACGGCCGCCGGACCCCGCCAGGGCACCACCACCATCACCGCCAACCTCGCCGTGGCCATGGCCAACACGGCGACCTCCGTCGTCGTCGTGGATGCCGACCTGCGCAGCTCAGCTCTGTCGCGCCTGTTCGGCATCCACGGCGCGTTGGGCCTCACCGAGGTGCTCTCCGGGCGCACCACTCTGGATGCTGCGCTGCACAGCAGCGACGGCGGCCGCCTGATGGTCCTGCCCGCGGGTGGCCGGCCCTCGAACCCGGGCGAGCTGCTCGCCACCCCGACGATGCGGGAGGTGCTCGTCGAGCTCCGTCGCCGCTTCGAGGTGGTGCTGATCGACGCCCCGGCGATCTCGGAGGTGACCGACGCCGCGGTGCTCGGCTCGTTCGACAGCTCGACGCTGCTCGTGCTCGCGCAGGGCACCACGACCCGCCCACGCCTCGAGGACGCGCTCGGGCATGCTCGCCTCGGGCGGCAGCACGCCCGTCGGCATCGTGCTCGACGAGATTCCCGCGTCGCGGGCTGTTCCGCCAGGGCGCACCGCGCCGTCGCGACCGGTTCGCGACCGCCCAGGCGCCGGACTTCGTGCCGCGGTACGTGCCGCGTGATCAGGCGGCGCCGGTCGCGGCGCCGGTCGTCGAGCCGGTCGTCGAGCCGGTCGTCGCGCCGGTTGTGGCGCCTGCCGTTCCCGCCGCTCCCGTGACTGTCGCTGCGGCGGCACCGGCCCCGGCTCCGGTGAAGCCCGCCAAGGCCCCCGCCCACCTGACGGACGCGGCTGTCCCCCAGCGTGCCGGCGCTCCGGCCGTCGCCGGAACGCGCACCTCTCGCCGGGCGTCCTCGCCGGTGACCTCGGCGCCCGTCGGCGCCGACCGCCGCTGTCCCCGCGCCCGCGGCGAAGCCGGCCGCGCAGCCCACGGCCGGGCCCGCCGTCGCGCCTGCCGCGAAGCCCGCCGCCAAGAAGCAGGCGGCGAAGGCTGCGGAGAAGGCAGAGCGAGAAGGCCGATGCGAAGCCCGCACCCGCGCCGCTGCACGACCGCGATCGAGCACAGCCTGACATCCGCCAAGGACCTCGACTACGCGTTCGCCGCCCTGCCGACCGCGACGGCGGCCGAGCAGCGCGCCGGAGCGATCTCCCCGGAGCTCGACGAGGCGCTGATCGGGCAGTCGAAGCCCAAGCTGGTCGAGCGGCCGATCGTCGTCCGCCCCGACCCGCCGAAGCCGTCGTCGCGATTCGCGCCCGACCCCTCCAGGTTCACGTCGAAGTCGGCGGCCTACGCGCAGGCGCCCGCGCCCGACGCCGGGCACCGAGGGCACGCACGCCGAACCGGCTCATCACCGGCACCGTCGTCAACACGGTGTCGATCCGGATCCCGGGCGATGTGCGCGAAGCCGCGACGGTCCCGCCGCCGATCCGCCACATCCTGCCCGTCCCGACCTCGTCGACCATCCCGCCGCGGATGCTCGAGGCCGCCCGCCGCGCGGACAACGGCGGACACCGTCCCCCCGGCTGCCCGCCCGCGGCGTTGCCGCCCGAGCCCGAGCGCCGAGCACGAGAGCCTGCAGCACGACGACGACCAGACCGCGCTGCTCGATGCCGTGCCGGTCGGCGGCAGCCTCCTCGGCGAGATCGGCGGCCTCCAACGCGTCGAGGTACGGGCGCGCGCGCTCGGCCGCTGTCACCGACACCGCCCCGAACCCCGAGCGGCAGGCCCGCGAGAGCTATGAGCAGCGCGCGCGCGACCTCGAGCGCGCCGCGCACGACCGCCTGATGCGCGAGCAGCAGCGGCTGGCGGTCAGCATCCGCGAGCAGCTCGCCCACGACAAGCGCGAGCTCGAGTCGGTGCTCGACAACCGGCTCGAGGACACCGTGCTGCGCCCCGTCGGGCTTTCGCCGCGCCGAGCCGCCGACCCGCGCTTCAGCGACCCGGCCGACGACGACGGGCAGACCAGGTAGCCGCTCTCGGCTCGTGCGACGGCCGTTCGGCCGGTGCTACGCCGAGCGGGAGTCCGCGTCGAGCAGTCCGAGCTCGGCCGCGACCAGCAGCGCCTCGGTGCGGGTCGACACGTTGAGCTTGCGGTAGATCGACCGCAGCTGCGCCTTGACGGTGTTCGATGCGACGAACAGCTTCTTGGCGATCTGCTCGACGGTCGCACCCGGCTCGAGGGCGCGCAGCACGATGAGCTCGCGCTCGCTCAGCGCTCCCGCGACCGTCGTGTACGGCGCGAGGTAGCTGGTTCCCTGCAGCTCGTGCCGCTGGATGAAGCGGTCGGCCTCCGGCGACAGGTCGGCGAGGGCGTGCAGCGTCTCGTGCGGCAGCAGGTGGAACGCCACGATCACGCCCGACTTGTCCGCCTGGTTCACGGCACGCAGCAGGGATGCCGTGGCGTCGTCGTCGCGACCGAGCGCGAGTTCCGCGGCGGCTCGCAGGACGGCGAGGTCGAGCTGCCCGTAGCGCTCGGTGCGTCCGCGACGCTGGCCCTCGAGGATGAACAGGAGCGCGTGCTTGGGGTTGCCGCCGAGCAGCGCGAGCCGGGCGCGCGGCACGGCGATCCAGGTGTTGCGGCTGGGCACGCCGTCGAGGGCGGCCTCGGCGCGCGACAGTTGCCCGAGCAGCAGCGCCAGGTCGGCGGCGTCGCTGGTGAGCAGCACCTGCGCCGTCGAACCGGCGACGAGCTGCTCGCCGTGCTCGGCCCAGGTGCGGTCGAGCGCACCGTCGGTCTCGACCGGGTCGCCCCAGTACAGGCCGTAGCGGTTGGCGGCGTGCACCGCGAACGGCCAGAGTTCGTCGTGGGTGCTCGGGTCGGCGAGCGAGGCGAGCCAGTGCCGGGCGTCGCGCGGGTCGAGGCGGCCCATCGCGATGAGGGCGTGTGCGACGAGTCCCGCGGTGCCGAGCGACGCCTCCGCGACGAGCGCCAGCCAGGTGGAGGCGTGATCGGTCTCCCCTTCGAGCGCGCGCACGAGCGCCGTGGCCTCGGCAGCGCGCTCGGCGAGCGTGTCGGTCGCCTCTCCGCGGTTCTGGGTCAGGGTGAAGGATCGCGTGAAGCTCTCGCGCGCGCCGACCAGGTCCAGGCCCAGCAGCCGCGACATCCCGGACTGGTAGTGCGCCTCGGCGAGCGTGCCGATCGGGCGACCCGCGATGTCGTCGTCGCCGTCGAGCAGCTGGTCGAGCGCGTTCGCCGACTCGAGCGCCGACGCGAAGTCGCCCTTCAGCCGGAACACGATGGTCTTGATGAGCAGCACGTGCAGCAGGTCCCACGGCGACATCTCGCGCGGCAGGCGGGCGAAGATGCCGGCGGCACGGCGCGCGATCGTCAGGTACGCCTGCGCGAGGCCCTCGCGCGGCTGCCACCCGACCTCGAGGCAGAGCGTGAAGCGCGGGTTGTCGTCGCGCACCTTGCGCGGGCAGGGCGAGGATCGCGTCGTGCACCCGCAGCGGATCCTCGGCGAGCAGGCGGAACATCTCGCTGTCGAGGGTCTCGATGACGGCGTCCCAGTCCTCGGCGTCGGAGAAGTGGGCGATCGACTCGAAGACCTCGCCGCGCTCGCGGAAGTGCTCGCCGAGCGACGAGCTGAGGCGGCGGGCCAGCGCGGGATCGCGCAGCTTGAGCTCCAGGATGAAGACGCGGCGCAGCATCGGCTCCATGCGGTAGCGCGCCTCGCCGGAGCCCGCCCTCGCGGATCACGATGCGCGATTGGGCTGCGCGATCGAGCGGGGTGCGGGCCGCGATGGCGGGCGCGACGAGCTCCAGGATCTCGGCGGTCAGCGTCGAGGGGACGGCGAGCGGCAGCAGCCCGGTCACCGATCCGTCGGACGACGCCCGGAACCGCATCGTCAGGTAGTTCTCGCACTCGTCGAGCAGGTACGACACCGCGTCGCCCTGGGTCTCGATCTCCTCGAGGCTGGCCGAGGCGATCGACCGCCGGCAGCACATCGGGCAGCATCATCGGCGAATGGGAGAGGGCGATCGCGTCCTCGTCGCTGAGCTTGCACGCCGAGCTTGCCGGCGAAGCGCTGGATCTCGTCGGCGTCGACGACGAGGGATGCCGCCGAGACCAGGTTCGCGTCGTGCTCGGCGCGGCCCATCACCTCGAGCATGCGGCGTCCGGGACAGATCGCGAGGATCGACAGCTGCGGCGCCTCGGCGAGCAGGGCGAGCAGACCGGCATCCAGTTCGTGCGAGACGCCGGGTCGCAGTTCGAGGGCGAGCAGCAGGGGTCGCTTGAGTGCGGCGAGCGTAGGCGGCGACGGCGTCACCGGGTTCACCGGCCAGCGGTGATCCCGGACGCGGCAGCGAGCGCGCCGCGGATGGCGTCCCACGATTCACGGTCGTCGCGAGGCTCGGCGGGCAGCTCGACCCACACGATGCTGCGCGCGGTCTTGTCGGCGGAGAGCGCGGCGGCGACGACGGCGCGCACGGGGACCAGCGGAAGGTCGGGCACGATCGTGACGCGCGTCTCGAGATCCGGCGCGGCGAACGAGGTGGCCGCGAGCGGACCGCGCGCCGTGGGGATGCCATGGTGCTGGCGTGTTCGGCATCGGTAACTCCTGGGGGGATGACCGACGCGGGCGCGACCAAGCGTCCGTGATGTCGGTACGGCGGGATCACGGGCTGAGAGGACCCGGTGCGTACGACTTCGTCCATTAACCCGCGCTCTCACCCGCTCGGGAACCCCCCGGAGGGGAAATTCACCCTCCCACTTGGGGGGACAGACAGGGCTGTCCACCCGTTAGTCTCGGGCTATGCCTGAGCAGGATGTCGCAGCTGAGCTGGCCGGTCTGCGGCTCAGTATCGACAACATCGACGCCGCCCTCGTGCACATGCTCGCGGAGCGATTCAAGTTCACCCAGCAGGTCGGCCGACTCAAGGCCGCGAACGGGATGCCGCCCTCCGACCCCGAGCGCGAGCGCACCCAGATCGCCCGATTGCGCGCGCTGGCGGAGGAGGCGCAGCTCGATCCGGCCTTCGCCGAGAAGTGGTTCAACTTCGTCGTCGCCGAGGTCATCCACCACCACGAGCGCATCGCGACGGGATCGATCTCGACGGCGATGACTCGACGGGGAGGCCCGCCTCGTGACCGTCACTCGGTGACCCCGGTCTGGGACCCCCGGTACCTGCCATCGCAGGCCGGCAAGACCTTCGTGGTCACGGGCGGCAACGCCGGCGTCGGGTACTTCACGGCGGAGCAGCTGGCCGGCGCCGGCGCTCGCGTGATCCTGGCGGCACGCAACCGCGACAAGGCCGAGGCCGCGATGGGATCGATCCGCAGCCGCGTGCCCACGTGCGGACGTCGACGTTCGTCCACCTCGATCTCACCTCGCTCGACTCGATCCGCGCGTGCCGCCGCCGGTCTCGCCGAGCTCGGCCCGATCGACGCCCTCGTCAACAACGCCGGACTGGTGATCTCGCCGCGTCGGCGCCAGGTCACCGCCGACGGCCTCGAGCTCATCGTCGGCGGCAACGCGCTCGGGCACTTCGCGCTCACCGCGCTGCTCTTCCCCACACTCGCGCCAGAGCGCGCGCGTCGTCGGGCTCGGCAGCATGTCGACCCGCATGGTGCGGCTCGATCCGTCGGACCTGCTGTCCGAGCGGCGGTACAGCCCGTTCCGTGCCTACGCCTTCTCCAAGCACGCCGTGCACGGGTTCGCCTTCGAGCTCGACCGGCGACTGCGCGCGGCCGGCGACTCCCGGCGCTCGCTGCTCGCGCATCCGGGATTCGCCGTCACCGGCCTCGCCGAGCGCCGTCCGGGCGTCACCGATCAGGCCCGGTGGCGCCGGGTCTCCGAGATCGTGTTGTTCTCGGTCGTCGGCCAGGGCAAGGACGACGGCGCCTGGAGCACCGTGCGGGCCGTCATCGATCCGGATGCCGAGAGCGGCACCTTCTTCGGCCCGTCGCGAATGCTGCTCACCGGCATCCCGGCACCGCTCGCCCCGGTGACGTCGAGCGCTTCGCCCGGAGTTCGGCGCCCGCCTGTGGGCGCTCGCCGAGGAGAAGACCGGCGTGACGTTCGACGATCCCGGCGGTCGAGTAGTCGCGGGTCGGCGTCTCGAGACCACTAGCGCGGGGTGACCCCGTCGGGCATCCTGGGGCGATGCGCGTGCTCGTCGTCGGCGCCACCGGGATCCTCCGCCCCGCCGTGGTCAGCGCTCGCCGCGCGCGGCGACGATGTCACCGGGGTTTCGCGGGGTGTCGCCGGCATCCCGGATGGGGTGCGCGCGCTCGCCGTCGACGCCCGCGATCGCGAGGCACTCGCCGCGACCCTCGGCGGCCGACACTGGGACCGGGCGATCGTGTACCGGAACGTCGTGCGCGTCGGATTCGCTGCCCGAGATCGAGCTGCGCGTCGAGGGCCGTCTGGTGCTCGTCCGCACGAGCGGGGCGGCCGACCCCGCGCGGGGAGAGCCGGTGGCGCGGCCCGGAGTGCTGCAGCTCGGCTGGACCGACGACGGCACCGGCGGCACCCGCTGGCACACGCGTGAAGAGATCTCGACCGCCGCCCTGTCGGTCCTGGAGGACGGGGAATATCGGATGCTGGGTGTCGTGCGTCCGTGGCGCGACCGGCCGGTGGTCTAGCCGGGAGCGACGATCCCGGCACGATCCAGCACCTCGAGGAAGGTGGTGGGCTCGGGGCGGATCCGATGATTGTCGGAATGCGTGACCCACAAGACCTTTCCGTCGCGGCCGGTGATGATGACCGTGGGGACGACCGTGTCACCATTCGTCCCGGCGCCGTAGATCGCCGGAACCCCTCCGGACTGGACCATGTCGAGGATCTCGGCCGCGGCGCCGTTCCGGTCGACGTAGAAGTCCACGGGTATGTCGAATCGGGCCGCAAGCGCTGCGGTCTCCTCCGCTCGCTGCGGGCTGATCAGGGCCACCCCGACACCGCGTTCCTGCAGTTCCCTGTACTGCTCGGCGAGCTGGCGCACCTGCACCATGCAGAACGGGCACCAATTGCCACGGTAGAAC
The DNA here is from genome assembly GCA_963730045.1 of uncultured Actinomycetota bacterium. Classification (GTDB taxonomy): domain Bacteria; phylum Actinomycetota; class Actinomycetes; order Actinomycetales; family Microbacteriaceae; genus JBDSKH01. The sequence goes on from CAVSPQ010000008.1 coordinate 39,424, forward strand.
ATGATCACCCGCGAGCCGGAGGCGAAAACAGCGCTCGAGACCGCGGAGCCGTCGAGCGTCTCGAGCGGGAATTCGGGCAGGCCGGCACCCGTGCGAATGGAGGTCGTCGGAACGTGCTGCCGTGAATACCAGTAGACGTAGCCGAGCATCGCGGCGACGCCCGGTATGGCGATCGCGACCGGGACCGGCCCGGCGAAGGCCGCGATCACGACGCCTCCCAGTGCGATCCCATGAAGCACCCAGAGATGCCGGGTGCGTGTCGACGGCTTCGCGATCAGCAGGTAGATCAGATAGCCCACGATCGGCGACCAGGCGAGCCCCGCACCGAGCCATGCCGGACTCGAACCCCGCACCACTGCCAGTACGGACGCGGCGATCGCCACCGCGCCGAGTGCGACGGCCGATTCGACGAAGACGCGACGCAGGATCCTCATTGTCGCCCGACCACCGCGAGGAGCGGTGCTCGATGGGCGGCCCGCACCTCGTCCAGCGGGATCACGAATGAATCCTGCACCTCGACGGCAGCGCCGTCGGGCCCGCCCGGCATCCGTCACCCCGATGCGCAGGACCGGGTAGCCGCGTCCCTCGCACAGGCGGGTGAACTTGACGTCCTCTTCGCGCGGCACGGCGACGATCACGCGACCCGTCGACTCGCTGAACAGCGCGGTCGCCAGGTCGATCTCGTCACGCTCGAGCAAGATCGTCCAAGAAGACCCGGACACCGACTCCGAAGCGCAGCGAGCCCTCGATGAGGGCCGCGGCGAGACCACCGTCGGCGACGTCGTGGGCGGCGTTGAACAGGCCCTCGTGGGCTGCCGCGGCGAGCAGAGAGCCGAGAGCCTTCTCGCGCTCCAGGTCGACGACCGGCGGGAGACCGCCCAGGTGGTCGTGCATCGACGCCGGCCCACGCCGAGCCGTCGAGCTCGAGGGATGTGGTGCCGAGCAGGTAGACGTTGTCGCCCTGGTCCTGCCACCCCGACGGCACCCGCCGGGCCACGTCGTCGATCGTGCCGAGCACCGCGACGACGGGAGTCGGGTGGATGGGAACGTCGCCGGTCTGGTTGTAGAAGCTGACGTTGCCGCCGGTCACCGGGATGCCCAGCGCGAGACAGCCGTCGGCCAGGCCCTCGACAGCCTGCGAGAACTGCCACATCACCTCGGGGTTCTCGGGAGATCCGAAATTCAGGCAGTCGCTCACGGCCACCGGGGTCGCGCCGGTCACCGCGACGTTGCGGTACGCCTCGGCGAGCGCGAGCTGCGCTCCCCGGTACGGATCGAGGTAGCAGTACCGGCCGTTCGCGTCGGTCGCCACCGCGAAACCGAGCCCGCTGGTCTCGTCGACCCGCACCATCCCGCCGTCGTCGGGATAGCTCAGCGCCGTGTTGCCGAGCACGTACTTGTCGTACTGGTTGGTGATCCAGCTCTTGTCGGCCAGGTTCGCCGAGCCCATCAGCGTCAGCACCTGATCGCGCAGGTCGGCCCCGGTCTCGGGGCGGGAGAGCCGCGCCGCCGTGTCGGCCTGCAGCTTGTCCTGGTAGCTCGGGTAGGCGAGCGGCCGCTCGTACACGGGTCCGTCGACGGCGACCGTGCTGGGGTCGACATCGACGATCGTCTCCCCGCGCCAGGTGATGACCAGCCGCCCGGTATCGGTGACCTCGCCCAGCACACTGGTCTCGACGTCCCACTTCTTCGTGACCGCGAGGAAGCCTTCGAGCTTGCCCGGCTGCACGATCGCCATCATGCGCTCCTGGCTCTCCGACATGAGGATCTCCTCGGCGGTGAGCGTCGGGTCGCGCAGCAGGACGTGGTCGAGCGAGACGGCCATGCCGCCCTCGCCGTTGGCTGCGAGCTCGCTGGTCGCGCACGAGATGCCCGCGGCGCCGAGATCCTGAATGCCTTCGACGAGGTCGCCCGCGAACAGTTCGAGGCAGCACTCGATCAGCACCTTCTCGGCGAACGGGTCGCCGACCTGCACCGCCGGGCGCTTGGTTGCGCCGCCGTCTTCGAAGCTCTCACTGGCCAGGATGCTGGCGCCGCCGATCCCGTCGCCCCCGGTCCGAGCGCCGAAGAGCACGACCTTGTTTCCGACGCCGCGCGCATTGGCGAGGTGCAGGTCCTCGTGACGCAGCACCCCGACGGCCAGCGCGTTGACCAGGGGGTTGGCCTGGTACACCGGGTCGAACCAGGTCTCGCCGCCGATGTTGGGCAGGCCGAGGCAGTTGCCGTAGAAGCTGATGCCGCTGACGACGCCCGGAAGCACGCGTGCGGTATCGGGATGATCGATGGCGCCGAAGCGCAGGGCATCCATGACGGCCACCGGCCGAGCGCCCATCGAGATGATGTCGCGGACGATGCCGCCGACCCCGGTGGCCGCGCCCTGGAACGGCTCCACGTAGGACGGGTGGTTGTGGCTCTCGATCTTGAACGTCACCGCCCAGCCCTCGCCGATATCCACCACCCCGGCGTTCTCGCCCATGCCGACCATGAGGTTCTTGGTCATCTCGGGGCTGACCTTCTGGCCGAACTGCCGCAGCCAGACCTTGCTGCTCTTGTAGGAGCAGTGCTCGCTCCACATCACCGAGTACATGGCGAGCTCGCCGCTGGTCGGGCGCCGGCCGAGGATGGTCTTGATGCGTTCGTACTCGTCGGGCTTCAGCCCGAGCGCGGCAAACGGCTGTTCTTTCTCGGGGGTGGCGGCGGCGTTGCTGACGGAGTCGACGATCGGCTGGGACACGGGCGTTTTCACGCGGGAGGGCTCCTCAGACAGCATCTTCCCCGAGAAGGGGCGACCGGACTGTCCCAGTCTACGGCGATGCCGGTGCCCCAGTCGGCTAGTCCCATCTGCCTTCGAGGGCCGTACGGACGTCCTCCCCGGCACGCTGGAAGGCCTCTAGCTCGGCGGGGTCGAACCCGCCGCCTCGGACCGACTCCGCCAGACGGTCGAGCTGGTCGGCGACTGGTCGTCGATGATCGCTGCGGGTCGTCACGAACGCGATCTCCCGCAGCATGGCGTACAGCCGTGCAACGACGTCGGGATCGGATCGACCGTACCGCCGCGGCTGGGTCATCGCCAGGTCCAGCAAAGCCGCGAACTCGTGCGCTCGACCGACGACGAGAGTGCGTCCCTGGTCGTCGGTGAGCGTGACCCCGTTGTCGATCGGCGATCCAGTGATCCGGCACATGATCGCGGAAATGTGCGAGAGCGCGTGCACCGCGGTGGTGGGATCGTTGATCCCCGGCGAGAGTGCCTTCGACGCGATATCCACCAACTGCCGGATCCCGAACCCGACGTCCTGGCTCGACGTTCGCTCGTAGCCGGAATGGTGGGCCGCGTTCACCCCGATCTCGAGATGCCTTCGTTGGGCGTCCGTCACCGCGCCTGCGTCGTCGGTCGTCCACCAGCTGACCACCGGTGTCCCTGCGATGAGACTCGAGCCGACCGTCACCTCCTCGACGATGACGATGCCGACCTGTTCTGCGAGTTCAGCGAGGCGACCGTGATCGATGAATCCAACGAACCCCGAGCGCTTGGCGATCACGTGTTCATAGTGATCCGGCCGTTCGATCGGGGTCGATTTTTCGGCACTCGCGGTCTGCTCCAGCAGGTCGATCGTTCGATCGGTCTCACGGTGAACCTGTTTCAGCATCGTCTCGACTCGGAGTTGGCGGGCGAGATGTGCGAGGAACAGGGTGAGGGCAACCACGCTCGCGAGGGTCAGCAGAACGGCAAGCGTGATCGACATGCTCGGAACGGCCCGATCCACCGTGTCGGTCGCATCACGGACGGTGCGGAGCACGACCAGAGCGAAGGCGAAGGTGCCGAGGAAGAGGGCGAGCGTGCCCTGCACGGCGCGGTCGCGAGAGAACACTCGGAGGAGGCGTGGGCTGGCTTGGCTGCTGGCGAGCTGGAGCGCGACGACCGTGAGAGAGAAGGTGAGGGTGGTCGCGGAGATCAGCGAGCCTGCGATGGCGGAGAGAACGGCACGCGCAGCGTCTGATCCTCCGGAGAAGAGTACGGAGCGCACCTCGGGAGGAAGCGAGGAGTCGACGTTCGCATCGACAAGTGGAAGGGCGATCCCGAGAGCGACGCCAAGGGCGATCGCGGCGGCGGGGACGGGCCACAGCTGGGTGGCGACCCCCTCGCGAACTCTCGCGAACTGCCGCAGGAACGTGTTCCGGCGCCTGGCCAGCGAGGAGGTACCCATGCGGCGAGGCTAGCGCTGGCGCGCCGGGATAGCGTGGGTCGTGGCGGAAGAGGAGAAGAGTGATGGCAGAGATCAAGACGCAACCGACCGATGCCGATGTGACGGCGTTTCTCGAGGCTGTGCCCGACGAGCGCCGCCGGGCGGACGGCTTCGCGACGCTGGAACTGATGCAGCGCGTCACCCAGGCTCCCCCGGTGATGTGGGGGCCGTCGATGATCGGGTTCGGCAGCATGCGCTACCGCGGCAAGTCGAGCGAGGGTGACTGGCTCGTCCTCGGCTTCTCGCCGCGCAAGGCGGCGCTCACGATATACGGCGTCTACGACGGATACGGTCCCGACGATCCGCTGTTCGAGCAGCTCGGCCCGCACACCACCGGCAAGGGCTGCCTCTACATCAAGAGGCTCGACACCGTCGATCTCGGCGTGCTGGAGCGGCTCGTGAAGCAGGCGTGGGACAGGGCGGCCGCCACGTCCTAGAGCACGGCGGCACGGCCTCGGACTGCGCGTCCGTCATCTCCCAGACCGATAGGCCTTCGAGGGCGTCCAGGAATGAGTGCCCTCAGTGCCGCCGGTCGAGATGGATCCCGGCGATCATGCAGCGCACCGACCCGCCCTCGAGCTCGATCGTCGAGACGTCGACCGGCAGGATGCGCGCGCTCTTCTCGATGATCGCGCGCTGCTCGGCGGTCAGGCTGCGATCCGCGCGCTCGGACAGCGCGAGCACCCGTCCCTGGGATCCGTGCAGCTCGATCGCGTTGCCGGCGAAGTCGTCGAGCTGCTGGTTGCTGAGCTCGATCAGCTCGACGACCCGGCTCGACGAGTCGTTCGGCGATCTCGTCGCGGCGCTCCGGGTTCGTCATCACGTCGAGCCCGACGAGCGCGAAGTCGGTGCCGATGCACATCATGACGTTGGTGTGATAGATCGGGACGCCGTCGAGCTCCGCGTCGAAGACCATCGGCTCGTAGCCGAACGCGGTGCAGAACCGCTCGAGCACGATGGGGTCGGCGCGGTTGCGACCGCACGGTGTAGGCGATGCGGTTCAGGCCGTCGAGCACCATCGCCCCGGTGCCCTCGAGGTACAGCCCGTCGACCTCGAGGCCCGAGTAGTCGACGATCTCCTGCACCCGGTACTGCTGCTTGAGCAGGTCGAGCACGTCGCTGCGCCGCTCGAGCCGGCGGCTCGGGCGTGAACATCGGGTAGACGGCGACCCGCCCGCCGGCGTGGGTCGAGAACCAGTTGTTCGGGAAGACGCTGTCGGGCCGCGCCGGGTCGTCGTCCTCGAACAGGTGGACGGTGATGCCCGCGCCCTCGAGCGCCTCGGCGAGCCGGGTCGCGTCGTCGTAGGCGGCCTTCGCGATGTCCGCCGCTGGTGCGCGCGTCATCGACGCGCTGGAACACGTTGTCGTCCGCCGTCTCGGGGTTCGACGCGAAGTGGTGCGGACGGATGAGCACGACGGCTCCGGGAGCTTGCACCGACATCGGCGTCGGGTCCTTTCGGGTGGAGCGGGTTACGCGGTGGCCAGGGTGTGCTGAGAGCACGCTGGTGAAGAAGGTGAGCCCGTCGACGCCCGAGCGCATCGCGGCGCGGGTGTCGGGGCCGAAGCCCGCCTCGGACGCGTGCTCGGGATGCGGCATCAGCCCGACGACGTTGCCGCGCGCGTTGGTGAGGCCGGCGATGTCGTCGAGCGATCCGTTCGGGTTGATGCCGACGTAGCGGAACGCGACCAGCCCCTCGCCCTCGAGGCGCTTGAGGTCCTCGTCGGAGGCGATGAACCCGCCCTCGCCGTTCTTCAGCGGGACCGTGATCTCCTGGCCCTCGACGAACCCGTTGGTCCAGGCGGTCGACGCGTTCTCGACCCGCAGCACCTGGTCGCGGCAGATGAAGTCGCCGTGGTCGTTGCGGATCAGACCGCCGGGCAGCAGGTGCGCCTCGACCAGGATCTGGAAGCCGTTGCAGATGCCGAGCACCGGCATCCCGGCGTTCGCGGCGTCGATGACCTCGGCCATGATCGGCGAGCGTGCCGCGATGGCGCCGCAGCGCAGGTAGTCGCCGTAGCTGAAGCCGCCGGGCAGCACGATCGCGTCGACGCCCTCGAGGTCGTGGGTGCCGTGCCAGAGCGCGACGGGCTCGGCGCCGGCCAGCCGCACGGCGCGCTGCGCGTCGCGGTCGTCGAGCGATCCGGGGAAGGTGACGACGCCGATGCGCACTACGTCCTCCACCGTGACGCTCGACGACGTCTTCGATGACGGCGTTGCTGAGCATGTCGTCGGCGAGCGCGCGGGCCTCGGCGAGCACGGCATCCGTGACCTCGCCGTCGACGGTCAGCTCGAAGCGCTTGCCGATGCGCACCGCGCTGAACTCGCTCTTGCCGAGCCGGGTCAGAGCTCCGGCGACGGCCTTGCCGGCGGGGTCGAGGAGTTCGGCCTTGGGCATGACCTCGACCACGATGGTGGGCACGTACGACTCCCGGGATGTCGGCGGTGGTGGATGCCGCAAGTCTACGGGGAGAGGTGCGGGCGCGACCTCGTCGGCGAGGCCCGCGTAGCCGGTCGCGTCGGGGTGGAATCGGTCGGCGGCGACGTGCACCCCGTCGAAACCCGGGACGAGGATCGCGCCGCGCTCGGCGGCGACCCGCGCCGCGACCCGCGCGAGCCCGCGGGCGTGCGCGCCGAGCGCGAACCTCAGCGGCTGCGGCATCGCGGCGAAGCGGCCGAACTCGGGCGGGGCCGACGACGACGAGCCGGGCGTCGGGGTTGCGCGTCGCGCAGCGCGTCGAGCAGGGCGCCGAGGTTCTCGCCGAACTCGGCGGCCGACCGCAGCTGCAGCGCGTCGTTCCAGCCGACGAGCACGACCACGACGTCGGCCGGCTCGCTCGAGCGCCTCGGCCAGGTGGTGCTCGCGCACCTCGTCCGCGGTCAGCCCGTTCTCCCCGACGACGCGCCAGGCCACCGACTCGGCGAGGCGCCGCGCGAGCTGGCCGGCCACGGCATCCGCCATCTGCTCGACCCCGGTGCCCACGGCCGTCGAGTCGCCGAGCACCAGCAGGCGGAGCGCGCCCGTCCGCGTGCGAACCGCCCGACCGCGGCGTCGCCGGCGGCATGCGCGGCGTCCTCCGCTGCAGCGCGCGCCCCTGCACCAGCACGATCGGCGCGAGCAGGAACGCGGGCAGGCGGGTCACCGCCCCATTGTGCTCGTGCGCATGCGCACGACAGCCCCGGTCAGCGACCGCATCCCCAGCCCGCGGCCCCACGCCTCGTCGACCGCCCACTCCGCCCAGTCGCGGTAGCCGCTGGCGCTCGGGTGGAACAGGTCGGCGGCCCAGAAGTCCTCGGCGTACGGCGGCGGGTCGTTCGACATGAGCGCGTTCGGCCGCCGCTCGACGACCGCGCGGGCGGCGCGCCTCGAGAGCGAGCGAGTGCCGGTACAGCGCGGTGCGCAGCGGCTGCGGCAGCAGCGCGAACCGACCGAAGACGGGCAGCGACGACATCAGCACGAACGCGCCGGGGTTGCGCGCGTCGAACGCGTCCAGGATGCGGCGGACGTCGCGCAGCGAACGCGCCGGCGCCGCGCATCGTCATCGCGTCGTTCGCGCCGACGCTGAGGAACAGCAGGTCGGCCGGCTCGGCGAGCGCCTCGTCGAGGAAGCGCTCGATGAGGTCGCGCGCGCGGTCGCGCCGTTCTTGCCGACCGCACGCCACCGGATGCCGCGGCCGGTGCGCGCGTGCAGCGCGTCGGCCAGCCGCCCCGGCAGCGCCTCCTGCTGGGTCGCCGCTCCGACTCCCGCCGCCGTGGAGTCGCCGAGCACCAGCAGCCGGATGGGTCGCGGTCCGGCGAGCTCACCCGCCCAGGGCAGGGCCGCATCCGGCAGGTGCGGGGTCGACGCGCTTGAGCCGGCGCCCCTGCGTCAGCACGACGGGACTCTGCACCACCGCGATCGCGCGGCTCGCGCGCAGCAGGCGGGGCCGCGGCTCGGTCACGAGCCGGAGCCTACGCCTGCGCGCTCGTCACCCGGATCAGGTTCGCCCACGGGTCGTCGAACGCGACCGTCTGCCCGTCGTCGCGCGCCTCGACGCCGTAGTGCCGCATCCGCTCGCTCAGTTCGCCGAGGTCGTCGGCGCCCGGCACGACGATGTCGACCTGACCGAGGCCGAGCGTGCGCTGCCGTCGCCCGGCGCCGCGGCTGTTCCAGACGTTCATGGCCATGTGGTGGTGGTAGCCGCCGGCGCTGACGAAGACCGCCTGTCCGGGGATCTCGATCGTGCGGGCGAACCCGAGCTTCGAGACGTAGAACTCGGCGGCGCTCGCGATGTCGCCGACCGAGAGGTGCACGTGGCCGACCTGGGCGGCGCCGAATCCGGCACCCTCGAGCGCGCGCTCGGTCAGGTGCTCGCTGCAGGAAGCGGTTCGGGTCGAGGAAGATCGTGCCCATCTCGATCGTGCCGTGCGCCCACGACCACTCGCTGCGGTCGCGGTCCCAGTAGAGCTCGACGCCGTTGCCCTCCGGGTCGTCGAAGTAGAAGGCCTTGCTGACCAGATGGTCGCTCGATCCGGTGAACCGGCCCGGATGCTTCTGCGCGACCGAGTAGACGGCGGCGGCCAGCGCCTCCTCGGTGTCGAACAGGATCGCGGTGTGGAACAGCCCGGCCTCGTGCGGTGCCGCGTGCTTCAGCGCCGGGGTGTGCTCGAGGATGACGACGGGGCGGTCGCCGCGACCGAGCGTCGTGCGCGGCCCCTCCTGCGCGAGCACGTCGAGCCCGACCGCGTCGCGGTAGTAGGCGGTCATGGCGTCGAGGTCGGCGACGTTGAGGGTCACGCGCCCATCGCGGTGTCGTCGGCGAGCAGGTCGGTCATAAGACCTTCTCGAAGCAGACGGAGAGGTCGGAGCCCACGTACGGACCGAACAACGGGATCGGGGCGTAGCCTTCGCGTGCGTAGAACCGTTGCGCCGGCAACATCGTGTCGCCGGTCTCGAGCACGAGCCGGGTCCAGCCGCGGGCGCGGGCGTCGTCTTCGAGCGTGCGCAGCATGAGCGTCGCGACGCCGCTGCCGCGGTAGGCCGGGATCCACGAACATGCGCTTCACCTCGCCGTGCGTCGTCGTCGATCGCCCGCAGACCGCCGGTCGCGACCGCGCGGTCGCCGTCGAACGCCACGTAGAACACGGCCATGTCGTCGGCCGACGGCTTCGTCCCCGGCTCGGAGTCCTCCAGCTCGGGGTAGTACACGTCGCGGATCTCGGCCTGCTGCGCCTCGCGCAGTGCGACGCCGCCGGGGTGATCCCAGCCGACGGCGCGCACCTCGAAGCGTCACGCCGTCATCCGGTCGATCAGCTCGCGGTAGCGGTCGGCCGTGCGCTCGACGATGTCGGCCGGCAGCTCGGGCGGCGTGCCGGTGCGGTCCCAGTTCGCGGCGAGCCAGTCGCGCACGATCTGCTTGTCGAAGCTGTCGAGGCGGTGGATGCCGCCGGCGGCATACGTCGTCGGCGTCCCAGTAGCGGCTCGAGTCGCTGGTCAGCACCTCGTCGGCGAGCGTGAGCTCGCCGTTCTCCGGGTCGCGGCCGAACTCGAACTTCGTGTCCGCCAGGATGACGCCGCGCTCCTCGGCCATCGCCGACGCGGTCGTGAACGCCTCGAGTGCCGCGTCGCGCAGCGCCGCCGCATCCTGGGCCCCCACGATCTCGACGGTCTGCTCGATACGTGATGTTCTCGTCGTGCTCGCCGAGCGGCGCCTTCGTCGCCGGGGTGTAGATCGGCTCCGGCAGCCGGTCGCCCTGCTGCGAGCCCGGCCGGCAGCGGGATGCCGCAGACGCTCTGCGACGCCTGGTACTCGGCCCAGCCCGACCCGGCCAGGTAGCCGCGGACGACGCATTCCAGCGGGAACATGTCGAGCTCGTGCACGAGCATCGAGCGCTCGGCGACCCCGGGAGGCAGGTGCTCGCCGAGCGACGGGTGCGCCGCCGCGAGGTGGTGCGGCATGCCGAGGCGGGCGAACCACCAGAGGCTCAGCTGGGTGAGCAGGGCGCCCTTGCCGGGGATCGCCGGTTCCAGGATGTGGTCGAACGCGCTGACCCGGTCGGACGCGACGACGAGCACGCGGCCGGGCGCGGCATCCGAGGTGTAGAGGTCGCGCACCTTGCCGGAGTACACGTGCGTCCAGCGCAGCGCCTCCATGCGCGGGTCGCCGTTGGTGGGATGGGTGTTGGTGATGGCGGTCATCGTCGATCCTCTGCCTGGCTGACCCGCTCGGCGATATCGCGGCGGTAGAACGAACCCTCGAGGTGGATGTGCTCGATCGCGTCGTACGCGGCGCGGCGCGCGGCGGTGAAGTCGGCCCCGCGGGCGACGACGCCGAGCACGCGACCCCCGGTCGCGATGTACGTCGCCATCGACGAGGAGCGGTGGCCGCGTGGGCGATCGTGACGCCGTCGATGCGCGGCCGCGGCATCCAGGCCCTCGATCGGCCGACCGGTGACCGGCTCGTCGGGGTAGCCCTCGCTGGCGAGCACGACGATGACGCACGCGTCGGTCGAGAACGTCGGGTACGGCATCCGGCCGAGCCCGCCGGTCGCGGCGGCGAGCAGCAGCTCCGACAGCGGGGTCTCGAGGCGCGGCAGCACGACCTGGGTCTCGGGGTCGCCGAAGCGCGCGTTGAACTCGATGACGCGGATGCCGTCGCGCGGTGACGATGAGGCCGCAGTAGAGCAGACCGATGAACGGTGTGCCCTCGGCCTCGAGCGCGCGGACCGTCGGCAGCGCGATCGAGTCGAGCACCTCGTCGACGAACGACGCCTCCGACCCCCAGCGGTCGGTCAGCCAGGGCAGCGGCGAGTAGGCGCCCATGCCGCCGGTGTTCGGCACCGGTGTCGCCGTCGCCGACGCGCTTGTAGTCCTGTGCCGGGCTGAGCGGCACGACGTCGTGGCCGTCGGCGAGGAAGAACAGCGAGATCTCCTGGCCGTCGAGGAACTCCTCGATCAGGACCGGGCCCTGCTGCAGGTAGTGCTCGGCGTGCGCGAGCGGCGGCGTCGCGATCGTCGGTGACGAGCACGCCCTTGCCGGCGGCGAGCCCGTCGGCCTTGACGACGTGCGGGGCGCCGAGCTCGTCGAGCGCGGCGGCGACGGCGTCGAGGTCGGTGGCCCGGATGGCGCGGCCGGTCGGCACGCCCGCCGCGTCCATGATGCGCTTCGCGAAGGCCTTCGATCCCTCGAGGGCGGCGGCCGCCTTGCCGGGGCCGAAGACCGGGATCTTCTTGGCGCGCACGGCATCCGCGACCCCGGCGACGAGCGGCGCTTCCGGGCCGATGACGACCAGCTCGATGTCGTTGTCGACGGCGTAGCGCGCCACGACGCGAGCCGTTCGACGGGTCGAGCGCCGACGCGTCTCGACGACGGCGGCGATGCCGGCGTTGCCGGGCGCCGCGACGATCTCGTGCCCCGCCTCCTCCCGCAGGAGGGCGGTGACGATCGCGTGTTCGCGTGCTCCGGACCCGAGCACGAGGATTCTCACCGGCACCAGGGTACCTGCGGCTAGCGTGGCCCCATGACGCGGGCGCGGATCGCTCGCCGCCGACGGGGTGGCGCCGTTCGATCGGCGCTGCGCCGGGAGCGACGATCGCGACGTCGCGGCGCTCGCCGCGCGGTACCTGCTGCAGGTGCTCGCGACGCCGCACCCGGCAACACCCTCGAGGTGCGGGTGCCGCCGTTCGGCGCCGCGCAGGTCGTCGAGGGCCCGCGGCACACCCGGGGCACGCCGCCGAACGTCGTCGAGATGGATGCCGCGACCTGGCTCGCGCTGGCGACCGGCTCTCTGCGCTGGGGCGACGCGATCGCCGAGCACCGGGTCTCGGCATCCGGGTCGCGCGCGGACCTCGCGCCGTACCTGCCCCTCGCGTGGGAGAAGATGGAACCGTGAGCGATCCGGAGCGCAGCGAGGTCCGCATCCGGCGAGCGCCCAAGCTCGGGATCTTCCTGCTCCTCGGTGCCGTCGTCGGCGCGCTGGTCACGCTGATCCTGACCAGCCTGTTCCCCGCCGACCCGGCGATCGGATTCGCGGCGTCGTTCGGCTACTTCCTGCTCTTCGGCGCTCCCGCCGGTGCCGTCGTCGGTGCGGTCATCGGTCTCATCATCGACCGGGTCTCGCTCGCCCGGGCGCGCACCGTGACCGTCGAGCGCGAGGTCGTCGGCGACGAGGACGCCGGCACTGCCGAGTAGTTTCGGCGCGTATCGAGCTCAGCTCAGCTGGTTCGCCTCGACCCAGGCGAGGTACTCCTCGCTGACCGTGCCGGTCACGTAGTCGCCGTGAAGCAGCTCATCTCGAGCCGCTCGATCGGCGAGCCCTCGAGGATCGCCGCCTGCATGTCGGCGACCTCCTGGTAGATCAGGTAGTCGGCGCCGAGCTCGCGCGCGATCTCGGGGATCTTCCGCCCCGACGCCACGAGCTCGTGCCGCGACGGCATGTTGATGCCGTAGACGTGCGGGAAGCGCACCGGCGGCGCCGCCGACGTGAACGTCACCGAGTTGGCGCCGGCGACGCGCGCCATGTCGACGATCTCCTTCGACGTCGTGCCGCGCACGATCGAGTCGTCGACGATGAGCACGTTCTTGCCCTTGAACTCGCGAGCCCATCGCGTTCAGCTTCTGCTTCACGCTGCGCTGGCGCTGCTCCTGCCCGGGCATGATGAACGTCCGGCCGACGTAGCGGTTCTTGTAGAAGCCCTCGCGGTACTCGATGCCGAGCTTCTGCGCGACCTGCATCGCGGCCGGACGCGACGAGTCGGGGATCGGCATGACCACGTCGATCGCGCCGGACGGCGTGTACTGCGGCGATCGTGTCGGCCAGCCGGTCGCCGAGCCGCAGCCGCGCCTCGTAGACCGAGATGCCGTTCATGATCGAGTCGGGGCGCGCGAGGTAGACGTACTCGAACGAGCACGGGATCAGCACCGGATTCTTGGCGCACTGCCGCGAGAACATCTCGCCGTTGCGGGCGATGTAGATCGCCTCGCCGGGCGCCACATCCCGAACCAGCTCGTAGCCGGCCGACTCGAGCACGAGGGACTCGCTGGCGACGACCCACTCCTCGCCGACCAGCCCCGCCGAGCGCTTGCCCAGCACGAGGGGCCGGATGCCGAACGGGTCGCGGAAGGCGAGCAGGCCCTGGCCGGCGATCAGCGCGATCGCGGCGTACGACCCCTCGACCCGCTCGTGCAGGCGTGTCGATCGCGTCGAACACCTGGTCGGGGTCGAGGTCGGTGCCGCGCACCTGCGCCTGCAGCTCGTGCGCGAGCACGTTGACCAGCAGCTCGGTGTCGGAGTCGGTGTTGAGGTGCCGGCGGTCGATGTGGAAGAGCTCCTCGGTGAGCTCGCGCGTGTTCGTCAGGTTGCCGTTGTGCACGAGCACGATGCCGTACGGCGCGTTCACGTAGAACGGCTGCGCCTCCTGCTCCTTGCGCGCGTCGCCGCGGGTCGCGTAGCGCACGTGACCGAGGCCCATGGTGCCGAGCAGGCTGCGCATGTCGCGCGTGCGGTACGCCTCGCGCACCTGACCCTTGGCCTTCTGCATGTGGATGATCGAGCCGTCGCTGGTCGCGATGCCGGTCGAATCCTGGCCGCGGTGCTGCAGCAGCGACAGCGCGTCGTAGACCTGCTGGTTGACCGGAGTCGAGGAGACGATGCCGACGATGCCGCACATGCTGCGGAGGACTCCAGGATGTCGAGGGTCGTACCCGATGCAGGTACGACTCAGTCTCCCATACGACCCGCCGATAGGCTGGCGCCGTGACCGGCATCCGACAGCTACGCCGCAGGCCGGCGTCGACACCGCGGCCGGCGACCGGGCCGTCGAGCTGATGAAGGCGGCCGTCGCCCGCACCCACGGCCGCCGAGGTGCTCGGCGGCGTCGGCGGGTTCGCGGGGCTGTTCGACGCGAGCGCGCTGCGCGACTACCGTCGTCCCGCTGCTCGCGAGCAGCACGGATGGCGTCGGCACCAAGATCGCGATCGCGATCGCCCTCGACAAGCACGACACGATCGGGCAGGACCTGGTCGGCATGGTGGTCGACGACATCGTGGTGGTCGGCGCGCGGCCGCTGTTCATGACCGACTACATCGCGTGCGGCAAGGTCGTCCCCGAGCGGATCGCGACCATCGTCGAGGGCATCGCCCGCGCCTGCTCCGACACCGGCACCGCGCTCGTCGGCGGCGAGACCGCCGAGCACCCCGGCGTGATGGCAGCCCGACGACTACGACGTGGCGGGCGCCGCCGTCGGGGTGGTCGAGGCGGATGCCGTGCTCGGCCCCGAGCGCGTGCAGCACGGCGACGTGGTGGTCGCGATCGCGTCGAGCGGACTGCACAGCAACGGCTTCTCGCTGGTGCGCAGCATCCTCGCCCAGCGCGGCGTCGGCTACGACCGATCGCGTCGACGAGTTCGGCGGCCCGATCGGCGTCGCGCTGCTCGAGCCGACCCGGCTCTACACGACGCAGCTCGTCCGGCTGCTCGACGACCTGCCCGGACGCCGTGCACGCCCTCAGCCACGTGACCGGAGGCGGCATCGCCGCCAACCTGGCGCGCGTGCTGCCGCACGGCTCGTGGGTCGAACTGGATCGCTCGCACGTGGAGCCCGCAGCCGGTGTTCCGGGTGCTCGCGGAGTGGGGCGGCCTGTCGCCTCGCCGAGACCGAGGGCACCTGGAATCTCGGCGTCGGGATGATCGCGGTCGTCGACGCAGGACGCCGCGAGCTCGGTCACGCACGCGCTCACGGCATCCGGGCTGCCCGCCTGGGTCGCCGGACGCGTCACGATCGGCGCGCACGACGCGCGACGGTTTCGTGCAGGGTGCGAAGGGTGTCGACGGCGGAGCCGTGCGACTGGTCGGCGCGTACGCGCTGACGCGCTAGGCGCTCTTCGACTCGTCTTCGTCGAGTCGTCATCGACGCATCGTCGGCAGCGGCCACGTACTCGGGCCACTTGCTCAGATCCTCGTCGAGCCGAGGGTTGCCGGCCAGCTCCTCTTCGAGCGCACCGTAGTTCGTGTCCGGGCTGAAGTACTTGAGGTCGCGTGCGACCTTCGTGTGCTTTGCCTTTTGACGGCCGCGCCCCATGCGTGACCCCCTCATGTACTCAGGAAATGGCGAACAGGGTGTGAGAAAGACTGCGCAAAAGTCTATCACCCGGGTGGCCGGGTAGCCTTGTCCCCGTGACTGACCGCTCCACCGACACCTCCGTCGTGGTGGTCGGCGCAGGACAGGCCGGTCTCTCGGTCGGGTTCTATCTTCGGCGTCTCGGGCTCGACCCGGGCAACGACTTCGTCCTGCTCGACCGCGGCCCGGGAACCGGAGGCGCGTGGCAGCACCGCTGGGAGGCGCTGCGACTCGGGTACGCGCACCGCGTCAACGACCTCCCCGGCATGGAGGAGCTCGGCGTCAGCTTCGACACCGCCGACCGGCAGCTGCCCGCGAAGGAGGTCGTCGCCGACTTCTACGCGCGCTACGAGGAGCACTTCGGCCTGAAGGTCGTGCGCCCCGCGAACGTCACGCGCGTCGAGCAGACCCTCGACGCGTTCATCGTCACGTTCGAGGGCGAGTTCGGCTCCCGCGAGGTCACCACCGAGCTCCTCGTCAACGCGACGGGCACCTGGGGGTCGCCCTTCATCCCGTGGTATCCCGGGCATGAACGACTTCGCCGGGCGGCACCTGCACACCGTCGACTACGACGACGCCGAGGAGTTCCGCGACAAGGACGTCGTGGTCGTCGGCGGCGGCACGAGCGCGATCGGGTTCCTGATGGAGCTCGAGAACGTCGCGGCCAGCATCACCTGGGTCGCGCGACGGCCGATCGAGTTCCTCGAAGAGCAGGAGCTCAACATCGAGGCGGGCGTGAGCGCGGTCGCCCTGCAGGACGAGGCGGCGCGCGAGGGCCGCGCGCTGCCGTCGATCGTGTCGACGACCGGGGTGCCGCGCACCCGCCGCATCCAGGCGGCGATCGACCGCGGCCTGCTGAACGTCACGACCGATGTTCTCGTCGATCGAGCCCGACGGCGTGCGCTGGTCGAACGGCGCGTTCCAGCACGCCGACGCGATCATCTGGGCGACCGGGTTCCGGCCGGAGCTGCGCCACCTCGCGCCGCTCAAGCTGCGCGAGAAGGCGGGCGGCATCACCGTCGGGCAGGGCGCGTCGTGGCGCAACCAGCGGGTCTTCTTCGCCGGCTACGGGCCGACGGCATCCACGATCGGCGCGAACCGGGCGGGCCGCACGATCGCGCGGCAGGTCGTCGCGACGCTGAGCAACCTGCACGCCTACCGGCGGGCTAGGCCAGGAGCGTCGGCGGCCAGACCGCCGATCATCGTCATCAGGACCGAGCAACGCTGATGACGATCACGGCGAGGATCCCGATGACGCTGAGGAAGTACAGCAGCTCCGGCGGCCACGCGCGCTGCCCCTCGCGGCGCACCGCCTTGCCGCGCGACGATGAAATAGGCGAGCGGAGGCAGCAGTAGCATCCACCAGATCGACGGGGGGTCGGTAGCCGCGTTCGCCGAGCGCCTTGATGTCGAGCCCGGCGAAGATCCAGCGAGGCGACGCACCGAGGCAACCGAGAAGGCGATGTTCGGCACCGAGAGCGACGCTCCCGTCGTGCCCTGGATGACGCCGAAGACGACGCCGAGGATCGCGCCGAGAGCGATGGACATGAGCGGCATCGCGGCGAGCAGCCAGATGCCGGCGGTCTGCGGCGAACCGACGTCGCCCCAGCTGGTGCACGGTGCGCGGCGCCGCGGTTCCGGCGCGCGGCGCTGGGTGTGCGACGTCGCGGAGCGGCCGGGGATCGGCGACGATCTCGGCGGCGGGCGAGTGCCAGTACTCCTGCTCGGACGCGGGCGTCTCGGGCGTCAGCGAGGCGAGACCGGCTGGATCGGCACGATCGGCTGAGCGGGCTGCGGGGGGAGGGGACGGCTGCGACGGTCGGGTTCGACGCTACGGCGACCGGTGCCGGTCTGCTCCTTCGGGCGCACGTGCGACGTCCAGGTGCCACCGTCCCACCAGCGCCACGAGCCCGAGTCGTTCGGGTCGGGATACCAGCCGGCGGTGGGCGCCGTCATAAGAGTCGCTGACACTGGTTCCTCCCCAGATCGTGTCCACAACGAACACTAGGAATCCACACAGCAACGGCGCGCGCCCCCTTTCGGGGCGAGTTGTCAACCCGATCGGGGGGTTGACGCGTCGCAATGACATGGAGACCTTCGCAGAACTTCTCGCCACGGGCGAGAGCAGCTACCTCGTCCTGGCGGTCGTCGCGTTCGCCGCCGCCATCGTGCTCGGCACCGCCGCCGTCCGGCTGCGGCCCCGTCCCCGCCGGCGTCGCCCGGCCTGACTGCGCCGGCCGAACCAGCTCAAGAGCCGCCGAGCAGCGACACCGTCAGCGCCCAGCCCGCGATGATCGCGAGCAGTCCCCCGACGAGGTTCGCGCCGACCGAGACCAAGGCCGCACGAGCGCGGCGTCCCATCACGAGCTGCACCGTCTCGACGCTGAAGGTGCTGAACGTGGTCAGGCCGCCCGCCACCCCGCCGAGCAGCACGTAGCGCAGGTCAGCCGAAACCAGCACGTCCGAGAGGCCGATGGCAACGCCCGCGACGACCGACCCGACCAGGTTCACGATCAGTACCGCCCACGGGAAACGTTCCTCCGAAGGCTCGGCTGGTGCGAACCGCACCGCCACGGCGTAACGCGCGAGAGCCGCGACCGCCCCGCCGGCGAGAGCCACGGCGACGACGAGGGGGGTCACTCCTCCGGGCCGATCTGCGTGGGGCGACCGGCGCCCAGCCGGAGGCCGGCGAGGGCCGCCAGGAATCCGGCGGCAAGGGTGACCACCAGGTACACGAACGCGATGCCCGCCTCGTTGGCGCGGGTGAGCGTGAGGAGGGATGCGACGACGGCGGAGAAGGTGGTGAACGCTCCCAGCAGCCCGGCACCGAGACCGGCGCGCAGCCAGACCGGCGCGACCGGCCAGACCCGGCTCACCAGCATCCCGAGCGCACCGGAACCGACGACGTTGATCAGCAGCGTCGAGATCGGGAAGCCGTCATCCCCGTGCGGCAGAAGCGCATCGATGCCGAGGCGCAGCGCGGTGCCGATCAGGCCGCCGGCCAGCACGGCCAGGATCGCCCGCGCCGTCACGGAGGGAGAGCGTACACCCGGCGCGACCACCCCGCACTTCATACACTTGCGCGGTGGAGAGAACGCGCAAGCGTCGCTGGCCGTGGATCGTCGCGGCCGTCGTCGTCGCGCTTCTCATCCCCGTCGCCGTGATCGTCGTGCCGATCCTCACCCACCGGATCAGGGCGTCTCGCACCAGGATCCGACCGGCGAGGAGTGGCCGCTGACCGTCGCGGCGACCGGTGACGACGGCCGCGAGCGCACGATCGAGATCTCGACCGTCGACGGGTCCGGCGAGGTCGACACCTCGGCTCTGACGCCGGGTGACCGGTTCGTCGTGAGCGGCAGCGGCTACGACCCGGAGCGCGGCATCTACGTCGCGATCTGCGCGATCCCCGACGACGCGACCATCAAGCCGGGGCCGTGCCTCGGCGGCGTGCCGTCGAGCGGCGAGCAGACCGGTCAGGAGGGTTCGATCCAGTTCGCCCCGAGCAACTGGATCAACGACGACTGGGCGTGGAAGCTGTTCGGCGCCCGCAGCTACGACGACCGCGAGGCGGGCACGTTCACCGCCTATCTCGAGGTGCCGGATGCCGCCGACGAGCACGTCGACTGCCGCGCCGTCGCGATGCGCCGTCTACACGCGCAACGACCACACCGCGGCCGCCGACCGGGTGCAGGACCTGTTCATCCCCGTCGGCTTCACCGGATGACGCCTGCCGCCGACGACGTCGTCGCGCGACTGCGCGCGGCCGGGTGCGTCTTCGCAGAGGAGGAAGCGGCCGTGCTGCTCGACGCCGCGGACGGAGACGCCGAGCTCGAGCCGATGCTGGCGCGCCGTGAGTGCGGGCGAGCCGCTCGAGGTGATCGTGGGCTGGGCGGAGTTCCGCGGTCGACGCGTGCATCGTGGCGGCAGGGGTCTTCGTGCCGCGACGCCGCACGGAGCTGCTCGTGGTCGGCAGCAGTCGAGCTGGTGCGACCGGGCTCGGTCGTCGTCGAACTGTGCTGCGGGGTCGCCGCGGTCGCCTCGGCGATCGCCGCCGAGGTGCCCGGCGCCGAGGTCTACGCCGCCGACGTCGATCCGGCCGAGGTCGCGGTGGCCCGTCGCAACCTGCGCGCCGCGACCGCGTCTTCGAGGGCGATCTGTACGACGCGCTTCCCGCCGGCCTGCGCGGCCGCGTCGACGTGCTCGTCGCCAACGCCCCGTATGTACCGACCGCCGAGATCGCGAACATGCCGCCGGAAGCGCGCGAGCACGAGCCCCTGGTCGCGCTCGATGGCGGCGCCGACGGCCTCGACGTGCAGCGCCGCGTGATCGCCGGCGCGCGTCGGCTGGCTGGTGCCGGGCGGCTCGCTGCTCATCGAGACGAGCGCGCTGCAGGCGCCGGCGACCGCCGACGCGATGCGCGCCGCCGGACTCGACGCCGCGCATCCGTGCACGACGACGAGCTCGATGCGACCGCGTCGCGGTCGTTCGCCGGGCTAGCGCAGCACCGCCACGACGACCGCGAGGGCGAAGCCGGCGAGGGTCAGAAGGGTGCGCACGTGGTTCCACGCGTTCCACGGACGATCGAACGCCTGCGCGAGCCGATGTGGCGTCGCCGCCCCGTGACTTCTCGAGCGCGTTGTTGAGCGGGATGTTGCGCCCGCCCGTGAGCAGCGTGCCGCCGACCGCGAAGATCGCCGCCGCGACGAGGAGCGGCCACCCGCTCGCGACCTGATCGCCCGTCCACGAACGCCGCGACGGCTGCCGCGGCGAGAAGGAAGGGGGAAGGAAGAGCGGCAGCAGGAACGCCGGCGACCGCGGAATGGCGATGTTCATCTCGCGCATGGCCGAGACGTAGGTCTCGTCGCTGGCCCGGCGCAGCCCGGGCACCACGCCCGAGGAGAAGGCGAGGAAGATGCCGGAGCCGAGCCCGGCCCCGACGATGGCGACGATGAGCAGGATGTCGAGGATCATGCTCGGATGCTATCGAGCGACCCCGACGCGGTGCGTTACGCGCGCAGCGCCGCCACGATCTCGCGGCGCACCTCGCGCAGGCGAGTGGTGAGCAGCTCGACGACGGCGGGATCCAGTCGTCCGCGCGCGACCTCGAGTCGGAGGTCGGCGCGCAGGGACGCGCGGAACTCGGCGAGGGCCGCCTCGGCATCCTGCAGCTGTGCGCGAGCGCTGACGCGCGGGTCGTCGTCGTCGGCGAACGTCTCGCGCGCTGCGGACGTCGGCGGCGCCACGGGTCTCGTCGCGCACGTCGCGAGCTGCCGCCGCCAGGTCGGCGCGCAGCGTCTTCATCGCGTCGGTGACGGATGCGCGCACCTCGTCGGCGAGGCGGCGCACCGAGTCGCTGAGCTCGGTCTCGATGCCGTCGAGCTCGGGGCCGCGCGCGTCGAGCTCGGCGCGCCCGGCATCCGTGATCGCGTAGACGGTCTTGCGGCCGTCGGCCTCCTTCGTCACGAGGCCCTCCTCTTCGAGCTTGGCGAGCCGCGGGTAGATCGTGCCGGCGCTCGGCACGTAGGTGCCGCCGAAGCGGTCGCTCAGCGCCTGGATCAGCTCGTAGCCGTGCATCGACCGCTCGGCGAGGAGGCTGAGCAGGTAGAGCCGCAGGTGTCCGTGCGCGAAGACCGGCGGGACTCATGCCTTCACCGTTCGGAGCACGCTGACGTCGCCTCCCACCGAGTTGACGCGCAGGTCGACCCAGTGCTTGTCGAGCTCGCCGAACTTGCCGGTGTAGCGGCCCTTGACGCCGCTGATCTGGCCGTCGTCGAGCTGGAGCTTTCCGCCGACCGTGTTGATCGTGTACGACGCCGGGACGTCGGCCTCGAGCCGCAGGGTGACGCGCGCCGCTGACGGTGTTGACGCTGATCTCGTCGGCGATGCCGGCCGTGTCGAGGAAGACGCTGCCGCTGACGCTGTCGGACGAGAACGAGTGCAGCGCGCCCTCGGCGGTGATGTCGCCGCTCACGCTGTGGGCGCTGATCTTGCCGGTGTGGTTGCGGATCGGTCAGCTCGCCGCTCACGGTGTTGAGCGACAGGTCGCCGCTGATGCTGTCGAGCACCAGGTCGCCGCTGACGGTGCTGAGGCTCGCGTCCTCGTTCACGCCGGTGACGAGCGCGGTCGCGCTGACGACGCCGAGCTTGATCCGGATGTCGCGCGGCACCATGACGCTGACGTCGGCGCGCGCCTTGCCGGTCCACGAGCGGAACACGTCGAACCAGTTGTCCCAGCCGAGCTGGGGGTGGTCGATCTCGACGGTGTCGCCGTCGATGCTCACCTTGAGCTCCTTGCCGCTGACCGAGTGCACCTCGACCCGGACGCCGGGCTCGTCGTGGGCGACGATGTCGATCTGCCCTCCGATGAGGCCGACCTTGAGGGTGCGGGCGCTGTCGATGTCGATCGTCTTGGGGCCGTCGACGAGCCATTTCTCCTGGGCCATCTCGGCCTCCTCCATGCTGTGCGTTCTTGATACGCGATATATCGCGTGTGGTCGAAGTCACGATATATCGCGTGTTGCGATCGCGCAAGTCGCGATCCGCGACATGCGGACTTGACCTTGACGTAACGTCAACCCGTACCGTCGATCTCGGAAAGGAGAGAGCCATGACAGGACCGGACTGGAGCATCCAGGACATCGCGCGCCTGGCGGGCACCACGAGCCGCACGCTTCGTCACTACGACGACGTCGGACTCGTGAAGCCGAGCCGCATCGGCGACAACGGCTACCGCTACTACGACGCCGACGCCCTGGTGCGACTGCAGCGCGTGCTGCTGCTGCGCGAGCTCGGCCTCGGCATCCCCGCGATCGGCGAGGTGCTGGCGGGTCAGCGCGACGACACCGTCGCGCTGCGCACGCACCTCGAGTGGCTCGCTCAGGAGAAGGAGCGCATCGGCCGGCAGATCGCCAGCGTCGAGCGCACCATCACGGAATTGGAAGGAGGTGAGAAACCGATGGCAGAGAAGATGTTCGACGGCTTCGACCACACGCAGTACAAGGACGAGGTCGAGCAGCGCTGGGGCAAGGACTCCTACGCGAAGAGCGACGCGTGGTGGAACTCGCTGTCGCAGGACGGGAAGGACGACTTCATGCTCGCGGCGGCCGAGCTCATCGAGGCGTGGAAGTCCGCGGCCGCGAGCGCGGCGTCGCACCCGACAGCGACGAGGCCCAGGCCTCGCGCAGCGTCAGTACGACTGGCTGAGCGGCATCCCCGGAACCCCGCGGACGCCGGAGAAGCGCGCGTCGAAGGACTACTTCACCGGCCTCGGCCGAGATGTACGTCGCCGACGACCGCTTCGCGAAGAACTACGGCGGGGCCGAGGGCGCGACGTTCGTGCGCGACGCGATGAAGGCGTTCGCCGAGCGCAACCTCTAGCGCGCGGTGCGGGGTGGTCTCGGCGGATGCCGGGGCCACCTCGTCGCGCGGCACGGGCACCGCGCAGCCAGCGGCAGCGTGACGTTGACCATCGGCCCGATCAGCAGCGCGAACGCGACGGTGCCGATGCCGACCTGGCCGCCGAGGATCCACCCGATCGTCAGCACGGTGACCTCGATCGCGGTGCGGACGATCCAGATCTTCCAGCCGGTGCGCTTGTGCAGACCGGTCATGAGGCCGTCGCGCGGGCCGGGGCCGAGGCGCGCGCCGATGTAGAGGCCGGTCGCGATGGCGAGCAGCAGGAGGCCGCCGGCGAAGACCAGGCCCTGGATGACCGGGACGGTCTGCTGCGGGATGAGCCAGAGCCCGAGCTGCGCGCTCGGCCCGATGAGCAGCACGTTGAGCACGGTGCCGACGCCCGGCCGCTGGCGGATCGGGATCCAGAGCAGCAGCACGGCGACGCCGATCAGGTTGGTGACGCAGGCCGAACGGCAGACCGGTCTGCTGCGAGACGCCCTGGGTGAGCACGTCCCACGGCGAGACGCCGATGCCGGCGCGCACCATGAGCGCGATGGCGATGCCGTAGAGGAACAGGCCGATCAGCAGCTGGCCGATCCGGCGCGTCCAGATCACGCGCGGTCCCCGGAAGCGCGGAGGTGGCCAATTCGGTCATGATGGCTATCCAACGACCGAATTGGACTTCTCACAAGATGCCAATTCCGGTAGGGTGGCGGCGTGACCTCGCTCTCCGCGCGCGCTCTCGGCACCCTCATCCAGAACTGGCGCACCTCCGGCCCCGGCCCGGCCTACGCGGCGCTCGCCGACCGCATCCGCCTGCTCGTGCTCGACGGCCGCCTCGCCCTCGGCACCCGCCTGCCGGCCGAGCGCGAGCTCGCCGCCCACCTCGGGCTCAGCCGCACGACGGTGTCCGCCGCCTACGCCGACCTGCGCGACTCCGGCTACCTCGACAGCATCCGCGGCTCGGGGAGCGTCGTCCGGCTGCCGTCCCGCGGTCCCGCCGGCGCGCCCGACCCGCATCGCGACGCCCGACTTCCTCGACTTCAGCAAGGCGACCCTGCCGGCCGTGCCCGCGGTCGCCGGCGGCCACCGAGCGCGCGGCCGCACTGCTGCCCGCGCTTCCTCGGCGAGTCCGGCTTCGATCCGCTCGGGCTGCGCGTGCTGCGCCAGGCGCTCGCCGACCGGTACACGGCGCGCGGCCTGCCGACCGATGCCGACGAGATCATGATCACGATCGGCGCCCAGCACGCGATCGGCCTGCTCGCCCGCACCCTGCTGTCGCGCGGCGACCGCGCGCTCGTCGAGGCGCCGAGCTACCCGCACGCGTTCGAGGCGCTGCGAGCGAGCGGCGCGCGACTCGTGCCGGTGCCGGTCACGACCGACGAGGGCTGGGACGAGCTCGCGCTCGAGCAGGCGTTCCAGCGCACCAGCCCGACGCTCGGCTACCTGATGCCCGACTACCACAACCCGACCGGCCGCTCGATGTCGCCGGGACTGCGCGAGCGCACCGTCGACCTCGCCGCGCGGCAGGGCACGACGCTCGTCGTCGACGAGACGATGGGCGAACTCGGCCTCGACGGGCAGGAGGCGCGGGCGCCGTTCGCGGCGGTCGGCCGCGCGGTCACCATCGGCTCGGTCGGCAAGACGGTCTGGGGCGGGCTGCGGATCGGCTGGATCCGCGCCGACCGCGAGCTCATCCAGCGCGCGACCCGCGTGCGCTTCGCCCTCGACCTCGGCACCCCGATCCTCGAGCAGCTGATCCTGCTCGAGCTGCTGCCCGAGTACGACCGCATCCTCGAGGACCGACGCGCCTACCTGCGCGACGGTCGCGACCACCTGGTCGCCCGCCTCGCCGAGCGCCTCCCGCAGTGGACCGTGCCGCACGCCGAGGGCGGCCTCACCGTGTGGGTCAACCTCGGCGCCCCGGTCAGCTCGCAGCTCGCGCTCGCCTCCCGCAACCACGGTCTCGTGATCGCGGCCGGACCGCGCTTCGGCATCGACGGGGTCTTCGAGCGCTTCATCCGCATCCCGTTCAGCCACCCGGCCGACCTGATCGACCGCGCCGTCGACGCGCTCGCCGCCGCCTGGGGCGATGTCGCCCGCACCCCGATGCCGGTCGGCGACGACGAGCTCGCGGCCGTCGTCTAGCTCTCGTCGCTCGTCGGGCGACCAGCGCACCTTTCATCCCGCGGGAGTACGGTTCGGCCCGAGGCCGTTGGGATACTGAGAACGTCCAGTGCACAGCGGTGTGCCATCTTCCCCCTTCACCACGAGGAGACCCGTGCACCTGCTGTCCGTGTTCAGCCTGCGCAACCGCGCGCTCATCGCTCTGCTGACCATCGTCGTCGGCATCTTCGGCAGCGTCGCGCTCACCACGCTCAAGCAGGAGCTGTTCCCGTCGGTCACCCTGCCGCAGCTCGTCGTCGTCACCCAGTACCCGGGCGCGAGCCCCGACGTCGTCGAGGCCGACGTCTCGACGCCGATCGAGTCGGCGATCCGCGGCGTGCCCGGCCTCGAGTCGACGACGGCGACCTCGACCTCCGGACTCTCGAGCGTCTCGGCGTCGTTCACCTACGGCACCGACCTCACCTCGGTCGAGCAGAAGGTGCAGCTCGCGATCAACCGCATCGCGCACGCTGCCCGAGTCGGTCGATCCGCGCGTGATCACCGGGTCGCTCGCCGACCTGCCGGTGCTGGTCGTCGCGGTCACGAGCGACCTCGACCAGGACGAGCTCTCGGCGCGTCTCGAGGCGTCGACGATCAGCGACCTGCAGCAGATCGACGACGTGCGCGACGTCACGCTGCTCGGCACCACCGCCAAGCGCATCGAGATCACGCCCGACACCGACGCGCTCGCCGCGGGCGGGTTCAGCAACCAGTCGATCCGCGACGCGCTCGACGCCAACGGCGTGCTGCTGCCCGAGGGCACGATCACCGAGGGCGACAGCACGCTCATCGTGCAGGGCGGCACCCGCCTCGACGTCGGCCGACGACATCGCCGCGATCCCGCTGCTCGGCGGCTCGGGCCGACCCGGTGCTCGCAGGACGGCACGGTCGTCGATCCCGGCGTGACGACCATCGGCGACGTCGCCACCGTCGACGGTCGCCGACGAGCCCGTCACCGGCTACTCGCGCGTCGAACGGCGAGCCGTCGCTGACCATCTCGATCACCAAGACCCCGGCCGGCAACACCGTCGAGGTCTCGAACGCGGTGCGCGATGCGCTTCCCGGCCTCGCCGAGGCGCTCGGCGACGGCGCGAAGTTCACGATCGTCTTCAACCAGGCGCCGTTCATCGAGCAGTCGATCGAGTCGCTCGCGCAAGAGGGGCTGCTCGGCCTCCTGTTCGCCGTCATCGTCATCTTCGTCTTCCTGATCTCGCTGCGCTCGACGATCGTCACCGCGGTCTCGATCCCGGTCTCGGTGCTGCTCACCTTCATCGGCATGCTCGCGTTCGGCTACTCGCTCAACGTGCTGACCCTCGGCGCGCTGACGATCGCGATCGGCCGCGTCGTCGACGACTCGATCGTCGTCATCGAGAACATCAAGCGGCACCTCGGCCTCGGCGAGAACAAGCTGGATGCGATCAAGTCCGGCGTGCGCGAGGTCGCCGTCGCGGTCACCGCATCCACGATCACGACGGTGGCGGTCTTCCTGCCGCTCGCTCTGGTGACCGACATCACCGGCGAGCTGTTCCGGCCGTTCGCGCTGACGATCACGATCGCGCTCGCCGCGTCGCTGTTCGTCGCGCTGACGATCGTGCCGGTGCTCGCGTACTGGTTCCTGCGCTCGCCGATCACCGAGGCGCCGGAGCCGCTCACCCCTGGCGAGCAGCGCATCGCTCGAGCGGTCTCGGTCGGCCGTTCCTGCGCTACCCGGTCCTGCTGCTCGCTCATCGAGCTCGTGCTCCTGGTCGGGGCCGCCGGCGGCCGCCTGGTTCCTCACGCGCGACGTCGACGTCGCCGCCGTCGCAGGCCGACCCGTCGACGCTCGCCGACGCGCTCGGCGTCCCGGCGCTCGATCGGCCTCGGCGTGCTCGCGCTCGCTCGCGGTCGCGACCGTGGTCGGGGTCATCCGGCTGCTCGCTCTCGGGTCGCGGGTCGACGTGCACCGGCGCTGGGCAGCGCAGGGCTCGGTGGCGCCCGGAGGTGCGCCGCGCCGACGCCGAGGACGAGCTCGACCGACCGACGCGGCTGCAGCGCGCGTACCTGCCGGTCATCCGCTGGACGCTGCGTGCGCCCGCGATCGTGCTCGTCATCGCCCTGCTGATCCTGGCGGGCAGCGGGTTCCTCGCCACCAAGCTGCCCACCAACTTCATCAGCGACAGCGGGCAGAACACCCTGTCGGTGCGCCAGTCGATGCCGGCCGGCACCAGCCTCGAGGCGGCGGACTCCGCGGCCAAGACCGTCGAGGACGCGCTGCGCGACGTCGACGGCGTCGAGACCGTGCAGGTCTCGGTCGGCTCGAGCGGCAACTCGTTCGCGGTGCTGCTCGGCGGCGGCAGCGACACCACCTTCTCGATCACGACCGACCCGGATGCCGACCAGGACGCCCTGCGCTCCGAGGTCAGCGACGTGATCGACGGCCTCGACCCGGACGAGGTCGGCGAGGTCGCCGTGTCGACCGGCGGCGGCGGCGGGTTCTCGAGCGACATCGAGATCGAGATCTCGGCCCCGGATCAGGCGTCTCTGCAGCAGGCCGCCGACGACATCCTGACCATGGCGCGCGGACCTCGACGTGACGCAGCAGGCGGAGAGCAACCTCTCGCGAGACCCTCCCCTACATCGCGATCGACGTCGACCGGGATGCCGCGGCCGCGGTCGGACTGAGCGAGGTCGCGGTCGGCGGCATCGTCGCGAACTCGATGCTGCCCGCGTCGGTCGGCTCGGTGATCATCGACGCAGAAGACCCTGGACATCTACATCACCGATCCGCGCGCGCCGACGACGATCGAGGAGCTGCGCGACTTCCAGATCCCGAGCTCGAAGGGCCTCGTCGCGCTGTCGACGCTCGCCACGCGTCGAGCAGGTCGAGGGCCCGTCGAGCGTCACCACGATCCGCGGCGTGCGCAGCGCGACCGTCACCGTGACGCCCGAGACCGCCGACCTCGGCACGGCGTCGGCGCACGCTGCAGGCCGAGCTCGACAAGCTCGACCTGCCCGACGGCGCGACCGCGGAGCTCGGCGGCGTCACCGCCGACCAGTCGTCCGCGTTCTCGCAGCTGTTCCTCGCGCTGCTCGCCGCCATCCTCATCGTCTACACGATCATGGTCGCGACGTTCCGCAGCCTGCGGCAGCCGCTGCTGCTGCTGGTCTCGATCCCGTTCGCGGCGACCGGCGCGGTGCTGCTGCAGCTCGCCTCCGGCATCCCGCTCGGCGTGCCGTCGATCATCGGCCTGCTGATGCTGGTCGGCATCGTGGTGACGAACGCGATCGTGCTCGTCGACCTCGTGAACCAGTACCGGGATCGCGGGATGGATGTGCAGGGACGCGATCATCCACGGGTCCGCCCGACGTCTGCGGCCGATCCTGATGACGGCGCTCGCGACGATCGGCGCGCTTGACCCCGATGGCGATCGGCGTCACCGGCCACGGCGGATTCATCTCGCAGCCGCTCGCGATCATCGTGATCGGCGGTCTCGTCTCGTCGACGCTGCTGACCCTCGTCGTGCTGCCGACGCTGTACTGGGTCGTCGAGGGGGCGAAGGAGCGTCGCGACGACCGCCGCGCCGCGAAGGGCTCGGATCCGCGGCCGGCGAGACGGCGCGACCGAAGGCACGCGCGGCGCGCGGCCCAGGCGCCTCGCAGCCGGCGCGCGACCGCCGCGGCAGCCGAGTCGGCGCCGCAGCGGACCTCCGCGGTCCGCCCGCCGAGCCGTGCCCGCCCGTCGAGCCGTTCCGGCCGGTGGAGCCGAGCCCTGCGCGCGCCGTTCCCGCCGAGCCGTTCCCGCCCGTGACGCCGGCCGCGCGCCCGAGCTCCGTCGCCGGCCGTCGACCGCCCGCCGTCGCCGTTCCCGCCGCCGCGCCGTTCCCGCCGCATCCGCAGCCGTCGCCCTGCCGCCGTCGAGCCGTTCCCGCCGTCGATCCCCGAGCCCGCCGCCGCCGCAGCCGATGCCGCCGCCCTCACCGGCAACCGCCGAGCCGCTCCGGCTCCGGCGTCCCGCCCCCAGCGCCAGCCGCTTCAGCCGCCGACTCTCCGCCGCAGCCGCAGCCGCCGCCGGCAGCCCGCCGCCGTCCCCGCCGCCGGCTGTACCCGCCGCCGCGGGCGTCGAGGCGCCGCCGGCGTCTGACCCGTACTCGACCCGCGACCTCGCAGCTCCGCCACATGAGGCGCGCGAGTCCGACCGTGCCGCGAGTCGCTCGAGCCGCCTGCATCGACGGCATCCGAACGCGAGCCGGTCGCCGGTCGCCGGGCTGCACGAGCGGGTCGGGCGGCGTGCCGATCGTCGCCGTCGAAGAAGTCGACGATGCGCGCCTTGAGGTCGGCGTCGAGCATCGCGATCGAGTGCAGCGCGCCCTCGACGGTGACGAACTCGGTCGCGACCCCGGCCGCCCGCAAGCCCGGCGACGAACAGCTCGGCCTGCTGAAGCGGGATCTTCTCGACCGTCGAGTGCGCCGACGAAGAACGGCGGATCGCTCGCGTCGATCGCGTAGAACGGCGACGCCTCGGCCGCGGCCGGGCAGTCCTCCTGCGGTCGCGCACCCGAGGTAGGCGAGCTGCACCGGCACGAAGTCGTCGGTCGTCGGCGAGACCGGTGAGGTCGATCGGCCCGCTCAGCTCGGCGACGGCCGCGACGCGGGATCCGGTGGTGAGATCGCCGGACCCGAGCGTGCCCAGCAGCGCGACCAGGTTGCCGCCGGCCGACCCGCCGAACGCGCCGATGCGATCCGGGTCGATGTTGAAGCGGGTGAGCTGCTCGTCGGCGCGCAGCCAGCGCGACCGCGGCCTGCACGTCGTCGATCGCGGCCGGGAAGACGTTCGCCGGGCGCCAGACGGTAGTTGACCGAGAACGCGACGTAGCCGGCCGACGCGAACCACTGGCAGACCGCGCGCCAGGCGATGTCGGCCTTGTCGCCGCGCGCTCCAGCTGCCGCCGTGCACGACGACGATCGCGGCGCGCGCGGGCTCCTCGGGATCCTGCAGCTCGGTGCCGCGGCGGTCCCGCCTCGTCGTCCGACGCCGTCGCGTTCTGAACGGGCGCGTCGTCCTCGCGCTTCGGCAGGCAGGCGTCGAGCAGCAGCGGCTGCTCGGCGGTGCCGCCGTACGCGATGTCCTCGACGACCGGGATGTCGGGGAGGGTCGCGAGCTCGGGATTGACCGCGACGATCTCGGGGGTGACCTGCTCGGAGTCGGCGCCGGTCGGCGCGCACCCGCTGAGGGCGGCGAATCCGAGCGCGAGCGCGCCGACGAGCGCGAGGATGCTCGTCGGGCCTGCGCGCATGAGGCCGAATCCTAATGCGGTTCGCAGGTTTGTCCGCTATCGTCGCTAGGTCGGCTCTCGACTATGCGGCTCTGTGCCGCGTGCATCACTGTATGTCGATCGGGCCGGATCGCCAGGGCATTCCCTGCGCGAGGATCCTCGCCGGAGCAATCCGGCACCACAGGAAAACGGTCCCGGTCAGCATCGCCCGGGTTCTCATCGCCGCTCGCCTCTCATCGAGGACGCGAGCGCGGTGCACTCTGTCACGAACACCGGAAAGCACACAGTACCCATGCCTCAGAACCGCAAGGGCGCGCCCGCGCGCTCGTTCCGCCCCTCCGTCCGCCGACCCCGGCGCGCGCAAGCCCGGCAGCAAGAGCGTCAAGCACCGCGGCCACCGCCCCGGCGAGGCGACCCCGCCCACCGGCGCCGCCAAGAAGCCGCGCTGGAGCTCCGACGAGCGCAGCGACCGCGGTCGCCCCGCCGAGCGCCCCCGCGGCGACCGCGCTCCCGAGCGCGACGCCCGCCCGGCACGCGACGGCGGGTACTCCCGCGACTCGCGCCCCGCGCGCGACGCGCGTCCCGCCCGCGACGAGCGCGCCCGCACGCTCGGGCGGCTACGACCGCGATGCCCGTCCGGCACGCGGCGGCTCGTACGAGCGTCCGGCCCGCCCCGCCCGCGACGGCGGATACGGCGGCAACAAGCGCGCCGCCGACGGCCGCCCGAACTGGGAGCCGCGCGACAAGGACACCCGTCCGAAGCGCACCGACGACCGTCCCGCGCGCCGCTACGACCGCGCACCGAGCGTCCGGCGCGCGGCTACGACCGCAGCCCCGGCACCGCGCCCCGCGCCAGTACGACGACCGCCCGCGCACCGACCGCCCGGTCCGCGAGCACCACGCCGAGCGCCCGACGCGCCAGCTGCGCGAGCGCGCCGAGCACTACGTCGAGCGCCCGCGCCGCGGCTACAACGACGGCGCCGCCGCGCCACAACGACGACCGCGCCGGCCGCACCCCGTTCGTCCACGGCGACGACGTCGTGCTCGAGCGCCTCGAGGCGCAGGCCGTCGAGGCATCGCGATGTCGACGGCATCGGCTTCCGCGACCTCGGCCTCGGCGAGAACATCGTCCGCGTGCTCGCGCGAGCTCGGCGCCGAGACGCCGTTCCCGATCCAGGCAGCGACGATCCCCGACGTGCTCGCCGGCCGCGACGTGCTCGGCCGCGGCCGCACCGGCTCCGGCAAGACCATCGCGTTCGGGGCACCGCTCGTCGAGCGTCTGCTGCAGCTGCGCGCCGACCAGTCGCCCAACCAGCGACGCGAGTTCGGCCGCGCACCGCAGGCCCTCATCCTGGCCCCGACCCGCGAGCTGGCCCTGCAGATCGACCGCACGGTGCAGCCGATCGCGCGCAGCGTCGGCCTCTTCACGACGCAGATCTACGGCGGCGTCCCGTACGCCCGCCAGCTCGGCGCGCTGCAGCGCGGCGTCGACATCATCATCGGCACCCCCGGTCGCGTGCAGGACCTCGTCAACCAGGGCAAGCTCAACCTCTCGAAGGTGATCATCACCGTGCTCGACGAGGCCGACCACATGGCGGAGCTGGGCTTCCTCGAGCCGGTGCAGGACATCCTGAACCACACGCAGGACGGCGGCCAGAAGCTGCTGTTCTCGGCCACGCTCGACCGCGGTGTCGCCGACATCGTCGAGCAGTACCTCGTCGAGCCGGCCGTCTTCGAGGTCGCCGGCGAGGACCAGGACAGCTCGACGATCGAGCACGTCGTGCTGCTCATGGATCAGCGCGACAAGCAGCAGGTGCTGATCGAGCTCGCGTCCGGCCCCGGCAAGAAGCTGGTGTTCGCGCGCACCCGTGCGTTCGCCGAGATGCTGGCCGACGTGCTCGACGACGCGGGCATCCGCGCCGAGAGCATCCACGGCGACCTGAACCAGTCGCGCCGCACGCGCGCCCTCGAGAAGTTCACGAGCGGCCGCGTCGACGCGCTGGTCGCGACCGACGTCGCCGCCCGCGGCATCCACGTCGACGACATCGCGCTGGTGATCCAGGCCGACGCGCCCGACGAGTACAAGGCCTACCTGCACCGCTCGGGCCGCACCGGCCGCGCCGGCAAGGAGGGTCTCGTCGTCACGCTGGTGCCGCGCAACCGCCGCCGCCGCACCGAGGAGCTGCTCGCCCGCGCCGACATCACGGCCGAGTGGATCTCGGTCGCCCCCGGTGAGCCGATCCTCGCGGAGCTCGCGCGCGCTAGGCCCGTCGAGCAGGCGAGCTGGCGGTCAGGCGACCGCCAGCATCGCCGCGGCGACGAGCGCGAGCCCGAGCCCGACCCACTGCACCGGCGCGATCCGCTCCTTGAGCACGATCGCGGCGAGCGCGATGGTGCCCGCCGGGTAGAGCGCGGTCAGCACCGCGATGACGCTGAGGTCGCCGATGCGGAAGCCGATCAGCAGCAGCGTGTTGGCGACCGCAGTCGGCGATGCCCGCCGCCGACGATCAGCCAGAGCGCCGGCCGGATCGACGGTCCCGGCGGCGAGCGCCGCACGCGCGCGACGACGAACATGACGAGCAGGATCGCCCAGAGCACGACCAGGTACGTGATGCGGTTGAAGATCAGCGGGCAGCAGCCCGGAGTCGTCGGGCGCGCGGTCCACCAGGATCAGGAAGACGCCGATCATCACGCCCGACACGGTCGCGTAGCACGACCCCGCGCAGCTTCGGCCGCACGGCGCCCTTCTCGGGGACGAAGCCGACCAGCACGACCGCGACGAGCGCGATGCCGATCGCGACGTAGCCCAGCAGCGAGAGGCGCTCGCCCAGGATGAGTCCCCAGCTGACCGGGACGATGGCCGAGATGACCGCGGTCAGCGGCGACAGGATGCTCATCGGGCCGATCGCGAGCGCCGCGTAGAGGGTCAGGATCGCCATCGATCCCGCGATGCCGCTCAGCCCGCCCCAGAGGATCGCCTCGTCGGAGACGCGACCGCCGAGGAACAGGTTGAAGATCAGCAGCAGGACGAGCCCGATCGAGCGCCGAGAACGCGACGACGCGCAGCGGGCGAGACCCGCTTCGAGGCCTGTCCGCCGAAGAAGTCAGCCGCGCCGTAGACCAGGGCGCTGGCCAGACCCACGATGACGACCAGCACGGTTGCCACGCTAGCGCGAACCACCGATGAACATTTCGCCGACCCTTTGACCTTCCCAGGTTCGCGACGTAGGGTCGCTCACGGCCCCCGATCGGGGGTAACCCGACGATCCCGCTGTCCCACCGAATCACGGAGCAACGACTCGTCATGAACCGCCTCGCAGCACTCTTCGCCGTCCCCACGGCCGCAGCACTCGCGTTCACCGCCCTCGTCGCGACCCCCGCGGCCGCCGCCGATCCGGTCACCATCGCCGCCGTCCAGGGCACCGGCGACGCGACTCCGCTGGCCCGCGACTCCCGTCACCGTCGAGGGGATCGTCACCGCCTACTACGCGTCGCCGAGCAACTACCGCGGCCTCTATCTCGAGGCCGCCGACCCGGCCGCCGAAGGACCCGAGGGCGCCAGCGACGGCATCTTCGTGTACTTCAACGCGGCCAACCCCGCCGTGTCGGTCGGCGACCGCATCCAGGTCACCGGCGCGCCCGGCGAGTTCCAGAACCAGACGCAGCTCTCGGCGACCGCCGCCTGCCGACTACACCGTCATCGAGGCCGGGCGCGGGCCTCCCCGCCGCCGTGCCGCTTCCCGACACCGTGCTCGGCGGCGCCCGCGAGGCGTTCGAGGGCATGCTGGTGCAGCCCTCCGGCAGCTACGTGCTGTCGTCGACGCACGAGCTCTACAACTTCGGGTCGCTCTGGCTGAGCGCAGGCCAGGAGGCGGTCACGCCCACCGAGGCCGCCGACGCCGGGTCGGCCGAAGCCATCGCGATCGCGGCCGACAACGCTGCCCGCCGCATCCTGATCGACGACGGCTACAGCATCCGCGTCGACGCCGCCGCCCACGTCGGCGAGCAGCCGTACTTCACCAAGAACACCGTCGTGCGCCTCGGCGACACCCTCGTGCCGTCCGGCGCAGCCGATGGTGCTCGGGTACGGGTTCAACCAGTGGCGGCTGCAGCCGCAGGTTCCGCTGACCGACGCGAGCGACGCGGCGTACAAGCCGACCTTCACGCCGGCGAACCCGCGACCGGATGCCGCACCCGCCGTGGGCGGCGACGTCCAGTTCGGCAGCTTCAACGTCTTCAACTACTTCACGACCCTCTCGAGCGCGAACCCGGACGCGCGCGGAGCGGCGACGGCGGCGCAGTTCGCCATCCAGAAGTCGAAGATCGTCTCGGCGATCAACGGCCTCGGCGCCGACATCGTCGCGCTCGAAGAGGTGCAGAACAACGTCGAGTACGGCGAGACCGTCGACACCGCGCTCGCCGACCTGGTCGCGGGACTGAACGACGCCGCCGGAGCCGGCACCTGGGCCTACGTGCCGACGCCCGACGCGCTCGCCACGCCGGGCGCGACCGACGTCATCACGACGGCGATCATCTACAAGCCGGCGCTCGCCGACCCGGTGGGCGACAGCTTCGCCGACACCGACGACGTGTGGGACATCGCCCGCAAGCCGGTCGCGCAGACCTTCGACATCGGCGGGCGCACGGTCACCGTGGTCGCCAACCACCTGAAGTCGAAGCGCCCGCCGGACGGCGGCGGCACCGAGCCCGCCGACGGCCAGGGCTTCTTCAACGCCGAGCGCGTCGCCGAGGCGAACCGCCTCGTGCAGTGGATCGGCGACATCTCCGCCGACGAGGACAAGGGCGACGACGTCCTCCTGCTGGGCGACTTCAACGCCTACGGCCAGGAGGACCCGGTGCAGGTGCTGACGGCGGCCGGCCTGACCGACCTCGTGCCCGGCGTCGACCGACGACCAGTACACCTACTCGTTCAACGGCGCGCTCGGCTCGCTCGACCACGCCTTCGTGACGCCGTCCCTCGCGGGCGCCGTGACCGGCGTCGGCGTCTGGGGCATCAACTCGGCGGAGTGGGGCGACCGCGGCTACATGTTCGGCGCCACCGAGGCCGGGACGCCGTACCGCTCGAGCGACCACGACCCGATCGTGCTCGGCCTGAACTCGCGCGGCCGTGCCGGTCACGATCGACCTGCTCAGCATCAACGACTTCCACGGACGGCTCGAGGCGATCGCGCCGTCCGGCGGCGCCGCGGTGCTCGCGGGCGTCGTGAAGCAGTACGAGGCCGCGAACCCCAACACCGCGTTCGTCGCGGCGGGCGACCTGATCGGCGCGTCGACGTTCACGTCGTTCATCCAGAACGACCAGCCCGACCATCGACGCGTTCAACGCGATGGGGCTCGACGCGAGCTCGTTCGGCAACCACGAGTTCGATCAGGGGCGCGCGGATGTCGACGACCGCATCCTGATCGACGCCGACTGGCCCTACCTGGCGGCGAACCTCTACGACACGACGACCGGCGAGCCCGCGTACCAGGAGTACGAGCTGCAGCGAGTACGACGGCGTGACCGTCGGCTTCATCGGCGCCGTCACCGAGGACCTGCCGACGCTGGTCAGCCCGGCCGGCATCGCACTCTCGACGTGCAAGCCGGTCGTGCCCGAGGTCAACCGCGTCGCCGACGACCTCACCGACGGCGACGAGGCGAACGGCGAGGCCGACGTGCTGGTGCTGCTCGTGCACGAGGGCGCGGAGACCCCGACATCGCGAGTGCGACCGACGATTCGCGCTTCGGCCAGATCGTGAACGGCGTCGACCCCAGCATCCGGATGATCATCTCGGGCCACACGCACCTCGCGTACGACCACGAGATCCCGATCGCCGGGCACGACCGACACGCGCCTGGTGATCTCGTCGGGCCAGTACGGCGAGAAGTTCGCGCACACGGTGCTCACGGTCGACCCCGAGACGGGCGAGCTGCTCGACGCCGACGCCGAGATCCTGAACCTGCCGGGTGCGGCGGCGCCGGATGCCGCGGTCGCCGCACATCGTCGCCGACTGCGGTCGCGCAGGCGGCCGTGCTCGGCAACGTCGCGCTCGGCGACGATCACCGAGCGACATCCGGCGCGCCAAGCAGTCCGCCGGCAGCGAGAACCGCGGCGGCGAGTCGACGATCGGCAACCTGATCGCCGACGCGCAGCTGGAGGCGACGACCGACCTCGGAACCGAGCTCGCGCTCATGAACCCGGGCGGCATCCGCACCGACCTGCTGTTCGCCTCGACCGGCGCGGGCGACCCGGACGGCTCGGTCAACTACCGCGAGGCGGCGACGGTGCAGCCGTTCGCCAACACGCTGGTGACGATCGACCTGACCGGGGCGCAGCTGAAGGCCGTGCTCGAGCAGCAGTGGCAGCCCGCCGGGTCGACGCGGCCGTTCCTGAAGCTCGGCGTCTCGGAGGGGTTCTCGTACATGTACGACCCGACCGCGGCCGCCGGCTCGCGCATCGGCGCGATGTACCTGAACGGTGCGCTGGTCACGCCGGACCAGGTGATCCACGTGGTGACGAACTCGTTCCTCGCGGCGGGCGGCGACGCCTTCACCGCCTTCCGCGAGGGCACGAACAAGGCCGACTCCGGCCGGATCGACCTGGACGCGTTCGTCGACTACATCGGCGCGAACTCGCCGCTGACGCCCGACTTCGCGCAGCGCGCGGTCGGCGTCGTGCTCACGCGCTCCGGCCGACGGCGTCGCGTACGAGGCCGGCGAGTCGGTCACGCTGACGCTGTCGTCGCTGCTGTTCAGCAACGGCGGCCCGACGAGCGGGATCGGCGACGGTGAGCCTCGGCTCGACGGTGCTCGGCAGCGGCCGCCATCGACCCGACGATCGTCGACACGACCGACGAGCAGGGTCGCGCGACCGTGACGATCACGATCCCGGAGGGGGTCTCCGGTCCGCAGACGCTGACCGTCAGCGGACCCGGCGGCACCGTCGGTCTCGGTCCCGATCGTGGTGGCCGAGCCGGTCGAGCCGGTCGAAGACGACGAGCTTCGGCTCGGTCAACCGGCTGCTCTCGTTCGGCGGCCGCAACGTCGACTACACGATGCGCGTGCATCGCGGCCGACGGCTCCGAGCCGGTCGGCGAGGTCACGATCTACGACGGGCGCCGCGTGCTGACGACGGCGGCGCTCGAGGTCGGCGACGACGGACGGCTGACGGTGCGGCTCCCGCGGCTGTCGCGCGGCATCCACCTGATGACCGCGGTGTTCGAGGGCGAGGGCTTCCTCGACTCGCGGACCTGGCCGTCGCTCGTGCTGGTGCTCTGATCCGCAGCACGATCACGTGGCGGGCCTCCTTCCCAGCGGAGGCCCGCCCCGTCGTGTCCGCCACCGCGGATCACGCGTCACCAGCGCGACGTACAGTGAACGCATGACCTCGGACGGCCGCCGGCATCGCGCGCGTGCCGGCGCGCCGCCGCGGCGCTCGAGGTGCTGCACCGGGTCTTCGGCTACGAGCAGTTCCGCGGCGAGCAGGCCGAGATCGTCGAGCGGGTGATCGCCGGGCGGCGACGCGCTCGTGCTCATGCCGACCGGCGGCGGCAAGTCGCTCTGCTACCAGATCCCCGCGCTGGTGCGACCGGGCACCGGCATCGTCATCTCGCCGCTGATCGCCCTCATGCAAGACCAGGTCGACGCGCTGTCGGCGGTCGGCGTGCGGGCGGCGTTCTTGAATTCGACGCAGGATGCCGTGCAGCGCCGCGAGGTCGAGGCGGCCCTGCTCGCGGGCGAGCTCGATCTGCTCTACCTCGCGCCCGAGCGGCTCAAGATCTCGTCGACGCTCGACCTGCTCGACCGCGCGCCGCTCGCGCTGTTCGCGATCGACGAGGCGCACTGCGTGTCGCAGTGGGGTCACGACTTCCGCCCCGACTACCTGCAGCTCTCGGTGCTGCACGAGCGCTGGCCGGCGGTGCCGCGCATCGCGCTCACCGCCACGGCGACCGACGCCACGCGGCGCGAGATCCTGACGCGATTGCAGCTGACCGACGCGCAGCAGTTCGTCGCCAGCTTCGACCGGCCCAACATCCAGTACCGCATCGAGGGCAAAGACCAGCCGCTCGCGCAGCTGCTGTCGCTGCTGCGCACCGAGCATCCCGGCGACGCGGGCATCGTCTACTGCCTGTCGCGCGCCTCGGTCGAGAAGACGGCCGACGCGCTGGTCGCCGAGGGCATCGAGGCGCTGCCGTACCACGCGGGGCTCGACGCCGCGACGCGCGCGCGCAACCAGTCGCGCTTCCTGCGCGAAGACGGCGTCGTCATGGTCGCGACCATCGCGTTCGGCATGGGCATCGACAAGCCCGACGTGCGGTTCGTCGCGCACCTCGACCTGCCCAAGAGCGTCGAGGGCTACTACCAAGAGACCGGCCGCGCCGGGCGCGACGGGCTGCCGTCGACCGCGTGGCTCGCCTACGGGCTGCAAGACGTCGTGCAGCAGCGCCGCATGATCGAGCAGGGCGACGGCGACGAGGCGCACCAAGCGCCGGCAGTCGCAGCACCTCGACGCGATGCTCGCGCTGTGCGAGACGGTCGAGTGCCGGCGGGTGCAGCTGCTCAAGTACTTCGGGCAGACGTCGACGCCGTGCGGCAACTGCGACACCTGCCTGTCGCCGCCCGAGTCGTGGGACGGCACCGTCCCCGCGCAGAAGCTGCTCTCGACCGTGGTGCGCCTGTGGCGCGAGAAGCACCAGCGCTTCGGCGCCGGGCACCTCATCGACGTGCTGCTCGGGCGCGACACCGAGCGCATCCGGCAGCACGGGCACGACGAGCTGAAGACCTACGGCATCGGCAGCGAGCTCAGCGAGCAGGAGTGGCGCGGCGTCGTGCGGCAGCTGCTGGCGCAGGGGCTGCTCGCCGTCAACACCGACGGCTACGGCACGCTCGTCATCACCGAGGCCTCGGCCGAGGTGCTGAGCGGCGGGCGCACGGTCATGCTGCGCCGCGAGCCCGAGCGCACGAGCCGCGCGTCGAAGCGCAAGGTCGGCGGCGGCGCCGAGCTGCCCGGCCGAGGCGCAGCCGCTGTTCGAGGCGCTGCGCGACGTGGCGCGCCGAGGTCGCGCGCGAGCAGGGCGTTCCGGCGTACATCGTGTTCGGCGACGCGACCCTGCGCGGCATCGCGCTCACCAGGCCCGCGACGCTCGCCGAACTCGGCACGATCTCGGGCGTCGGCGAGAAGAAGCTCGAGAGCTACGGTGAGGGTGTGCTCGCGGTCGTGAGCGCGGCATCGCCGGCCGAGACACCCGATCTCACCGAAGCAGAGGGAGTCTTCCCGTGAACGAACGGAACGTCAGCGGTTCTTGATCTCCGTGACGGCCTCGCTGCGCGCCTTGCCGGCCTTCTTGTCGGCCTTCGCGAGACGCTTCTCCTTCAGGGACTTGGACGCCTCGGTCTTGCCGGACTCTTTGCGTGCTGACTTGTTGCCCATGGTCGTGCTCCTTCGTGAGCCACGAGTGACCCTGAGCCGGACACTACACCGCCTCCCTTCCGGAATCGCTGGCCGGGAGGTCGCTGAGCGAACCCGAGAGCCTGTCCGCGGCACCACCGCGCGGGCTACCGTGGTCGCATGACGTTCAACGAGGGCTCTGACATCTCGGGCGGCCGCACCAGCAGGCGCGGCCGAAACACGGGGATCGCGGTCGGCGGCGGTGGGCTGGGCGTGCTCGCCATCATCGTCATCGGCCAGCTGCTCGGAGTCGACCTGAGCGGACTCGTGGACCCGAACGCCGGCGCCGGCGGCGGTGGAGGACAAGAGACTCCGCTCGACGCAGTGTCAGACCGGCGAGGACGCCAACGAGAACCTGGACTGCCGCATGGTGGGCGCCGCAGCATCCCTCGAGGAGTACTGGAACAACACGATCGACGGCGCGACGCCGACCGAGATCGTCCTCTTCACCGGAACGGTCAGCACCGCATGCGGCGGCGCGACGAGCTCGGTCGGCCCGTTCTACTGCCCGCCCGACCAGAAGATCTACATCGACACCGCGTTCTTCGACCAGCTGCAGCAGCAGTTCGGATCGAGCGGCGGTCCCCTCGCCCAGCTGTACGTCGTCGGGCACGAGTGGGGCCACCACATCCAGAACATCACCGGCCTGATGAGCGGGCTCGACATGCAGACCACCGGGCCGACGTCGGACGGCGTGCGTCTCGAGCTGCAGGCGGACTGCTTCGCCGGCGCCTGGGTCGGTGCGGCCTCGACCACCCTCGACGACAGCGGCACCCCGTTCCTGAATCCGCCGACCGATGCCGAGATCGCGCGACGCGCTGAGCGCCGCGGCGGCCGTGGGCGACGACAACATCCAGGAGCAGACGCAGGGTCAGGTGCAGCCCGAGACCTGGACGCACGGCGCGAGCGAGTCGCGCCAGAAGTGGTTCCTGATCGGGTATCAGCAGGGCGCGAGCTCGTGCGACACGTTCGCCGCGAGCGGGAACGACCTGTAGGCGCCGTGACTCAGCGCACCGACTTCCGCTCGTAGATCGCCATCGACCAGACGTAGCCGCCGATCGCGATGACGATCGCCCAGCCGATCGCGAGCCACAGCGTTCGAGCCGAGCGGGGTGCCGAGCAGCAGGCCGCGGATCGCCTCGATGAACGGCGTGAACGGCTGGTACTGCGCGAAGCCCTGCAGCCACTCCGGCATCGAGCCGGTCGGCACGAACCCGCTGCCGAGCAGGGGCAGCACGGTCAGGATGAGCGGCAGGTTGCTCGCCGTCTCGACCGTCTTCGACTGCATTCCCATCGCGACGCCGATCCAGCTGAGCGCGAACGAGATGAGCACGACCAGCCCGGCCGCGGCGAGCCACTCGGTCGGCCCCGCGGTCGGGCGGAAGCCGACGAGCAGGCCGACCCCGAGCACGAGCGCGACCGCGATGATCGCCTGGATGGTGTTGCCGAGCACGTGCCCGGCGAGCACCGACGCCCGCGAGATCGCCATCGTGCGGAACCGGGCGGTGATGCCCTCGGTCATGTCCATCGCGACCGTGATCGCGACGCCGCTGACGGTGCCGGCGATCGTGATCAGCAGGATGCCGGGCATGACGTACGCGAGGTACGCCTCCCGCCCGCCTGCCGGATCGACGCCGGGCAGACCGGCCCCGAGGGTGCCGCCGAAGACGAACACGATGAGCAGCAGGATGACGACCGGCCCCAGGATCGTGAACATCGACAGGCCGGGGTAGCGCACGATGTGCAGCAGGTTGCGCCGCAGCATCGTGATCGCGTCGCCCACGACGTGCGACGGCCGGCGGGTGCCGAGGCGGCGCGTGCGGCACGGGCTGGGGGCTGAGCGTGGTCATGATTCGGTTCCCTTCGTGTCATCCGAGCCCGAGGCGTCCTTCTTGCCGGTGAGGGCGAAGAACACGTCGTCGAGATCGGGGGTGTGGATGCTGAGGTCGTCGACCTCGAGGTGCGCCGTGGCGAGGCGGTCGAGCACGGTGCGCAGCGCACCGACCCCGCCGTCGCTCGGCACACTCGAGCGCGAGCGCGTCCTCGTCGCGGGTGGACTCGTCGAGCAGACGGGCATGCGGCGTCGAGCGCCGCGCCGTCCGCGAACCGCAGCCGGATGTGCCCACCCGGAACGAGCCGCTTGAGCTCGTCGGGCGTGCCCTCGGCGACGATGCGGCCGTCGTCGAGCACCGCGATCCGGTCGGCGAGCTCGTCCGCCTCGTCGAGGTACTGGGTGGTGAGCAGCACGGTGGTGCCGTCCGCGACGAGGCCGCGCACGATGTCCCACATGGTGTGGCGGCTGCGCGGGTCGAGGCCGGTGGTGGGCTCGTCGAGGAAGATGACGCTCGGCGAGGTGACCAGGGTCATCGCCAGGTCGAGCCGGCGCTTCATCCCGCCCGAGTAGGTGGCGAGCGGCTTGCGCGCGGCCTCGGTCAGGTCGAACTGCTCGAGCAGCTCGGCGACCCGCGCCTTGGAGCGCTTCGCACCGAGGTGGCGCAGCCGCGCCATCAGCAGGAGGTTCTCCTCGCCGGTGAGCAGGCCGTCGACCGCCGAGAACTGGCCGGTGAGGCCGATCGCGGCGCGCACGCCGTCCGGGTCGCGGACGACGTCCGATCCGTTCACG
Source organism: uncultured Actinomycetota bacterium (assembly GCA_963730045.1). Classification (GTDB taxonomy): domain Bacteria; phylum Actinomycetota; class Actinomycetes; order Actinomycetales; family Microbacteriaceae; genus JBDSKH01. Next base: position 81,648 of record CAVSPQ010000008.1, read on the forward strand.
GATGCCGTGCCGCCGTCGGGTCGCACGAGCGTGCTCAGGATGTGCACGGTGGTCGTCTTGCCGGCGCCGTTCGGACCGAGCAGCGCGGTCACCGTGCCGGCCTCGACCGCGAGGTCGATGCCGTCGAGCACGACCTTCTTGCCGTAGGACTTGCGCAGCCCGCGGACGTCGATCGCTGAGGTCGTCATTTCTTGTTTCCCTTCGTTGCACGGTGGATGGAGATGTCGCCGAACTGGGTGCGTGCACGCACGGCGACGGTCTGCTCTGATGCCTCGGGGGCGCGGTCGCCGTCGAGCTCGTTGCGCACGCGCCCGTTCTTCGACGACAGGTCGAGCCAGGCGGGGACCCCGGCTCGCACGCCGACCGTGATCTGGCCGTATCCGCTCTCGAGCTGGACGGAGCCGCTCGAGATCTCGCCGCAGCTCGATGGTGCCGTAGGCGGTCTTCGCCGTCGACCGACGCCGAGCGCCCTGGTGATCTCGAGGTCACCGTACGAGAGCTTGGCGTCGAGGTCGCCGCCCGCCTCGTCGATCCGGACGGAGCCGTGCGACGCCTTGAGGGTGGCGTCGCCGGTCACCGTGCCGATCCGGATCTGACCGTGGTCGGCGGTGATCTCGACGTCGCCGTCGGCGTTTCCGACGGTCACGTTGCCGTGCATCGCGCGAACCCAGAGGTCGCCGGTGCTGTCGAGGTCGACCAGCGAGCTCTTCACCCGGGTCGCGCCGAGGCGCCCGACGGTGCGGACGCCGCCGGTCGAGCTCTCGGCGGTGAGGCGGGAGCCGGTCGGCACCTCGATCTTCACGTCGATCGACTCGAACGGGCCGAGAAGGCTGAAGCGCGGCGCGGGCCGATCACGGTGAGCCGGGTGCCGTCGAAGTCGACCTTGGTCTCTTCCGCGCCACGGACGTCGACCGCCTTCGCGGGGTTGGTGGGCGAGACGGTCACGACCGTGTCGCGGCGGTCGCTCGCGATGATGTCGATCGCGCCGACCGGCATCTTGATGGCGATGTCGATGGGTCCGGGTGTCTGGTAGGTGGGCATGCTGGCGCCTTTCTTTCTGAGGGCGTGTTTGTCCGGCTCGCGGGCTCGCGAGCTGGTGGATGTGGTGGCGGGGCGGAGCTAGCGCGCCCAGCCGGCGAAGTTCTCGCCCGTGCGCAGCGTGCGCTGCGCGGATCGTCGTTGCTTCGGTTGCGAGGGCTGCCGCGATCGCGCGGACCAGCCAGGTGTTGACGGACAGACCGTCGGCGGCAGCCGCCTCGTCCACCCTGACCTTCAGGGCGTCCGGCAGGCGGAGCGTCGTGCGGGACGTGCTCGCATCATCGAGATCGACGGCGGCGGGCAGGTCGTCCGCCTCGGACTCGCTGCTGGCCGGGGTGACGACGAATTCGACCTCGCGTCCGCGCAGTCGCATGTCGACCGAGCCGGGTGCGAGATCACGGGTGATCTCGCCGGCGGCGGTCGACAGCGCGTCGAGCAGCACGAGACGGGTTGCGGCATCCAGGCCGGCGGCCAGGCGCTCGGCGACGGCGAGGGTGTCTTCTGCGCCGTTCGCCGCGGCGTCCACCAGCTGGCGCTGCAGGTCGCTCACGTACTGTCCAAGTTCCATGTGCACCACTATGACACCACTGTGGTGTCACGTCAAGTCAAAGTGGTGTCACGCTTTCAGTGGCTCGATCCGAGTTCGCCGGCGAGCCTCGCGTGGATGATGCTGCTCGCCTCGTTCATCCCCTCGATGATCACGCGCTTACCGTGGTTTTCGTACTTGTTCGTGATCGCATCCAGCGCGGCAACCGTGGAGGCGTCCCAGATGTGGGAGTTCGACACGTCGATCACCACGCGATCCGGATCGTCGGCGTACTCGAACTGAGTGGTCAGGTCGTTGCTCGATGCGAAGAACAGTTCGCCGGTGACCGTGTAGTTCACGGTCGGCACGGTGGCAAGCGGATCGAGCTCACGTTCGACTGTGGTGAAGTGAGCGACGCGTCGGGCGAAGACGATCATCGCAGCGACGACTCCGAGGATCACCCCGATTGCGAGGTTGTGGGTGACGACGACCACGACGACCGTGGCGATCATCACAAGGGTCTCTCCGAGCGGCATCCGCTTGAGCGTTGCCGGCCGGATGCTGTGCCAGTCGAAGGTGGCCGCCGACACCATGATCATCACCGCGACGAGGGCAGCCATCGGGATGATCGCCACGACGTCCCCGAGCACGACCACCAGGATCAGCAGGAACATGCCGGCGAGGAACGTCGAGATGCGGGTTCGGGCTCCCGACGCCTTCACGTTGATCATGGTCTGACCGATCATGGCGCAGCCGCCCATGCCGCCGAAGAAGCCGGAGAGCACGTTGGCGATGCCCTGGCCGAGCGATTCACGGGTCTTTCGCGAATGGGTGTCGGTGATGTCGTCGACGAGTTTCGCCGTCATGAGCGACTCGAGCAGGCCGACGAGCGCCATCGCGATGGCGAACGGGGCGATGATCGTGAAGGTCTCCCACGTGAGGGGCACATTCGGGACGAACAGCTCGGGAAGGCTGCGCGGGAGCTCACCCTGGTCGCCGACCGATGGCACATTGAGGGCGAAGACGACGGTAGCGGCCGTGAGCAGAACGATCGCGACCAGTGGCGCCGGAACGATCTTCGTCAGACGCGGCATCAACACCATGATCGCGATCCCGACAGCCACGAGAGGGTAAACGAGCCATGGCACACCCAGCAGGTGCGGAAGCTGAGCGCTGAAGATCAGGATCGCGAGAGAGTTCACGAAGCCGACCATGACGCTGCGTGGGATGAAGCGCATGAGCTTTGCGACGCCGACCAGACCCAGCACCACCTGGAAGATTCCGGCCAGGATCACGGTGGCGATGAAGTAGTCCATTCCGTAGTCGCGCGCAACGGGGGCGATCACCAGGGCAACGGCACCGGTCGCGGCCGTGATCATCGCCGGACGGCCGCCGAGGAACGCGATGGACACCGCCATGACGAATGACGAGAACAGGCCGACGCGCGGGTCGACCCCGGCGATGATCGAGAACGAGATCGCTTCGGGAATCAGCGCCAGGGCGACGACCAGGCCCGCCAGCACTTCGCGAGTCAGCAGTCGTGGCGACCGTAACGCCGTGAGAACCGAAGGATCGGCGCGGTAGCGGTTGCGGTCAGGGGTGCGGGCGAGGATGGCCAATGCGGACTCCCGTGGGTAGGGGCCCAGGGTGAGCGGGCCGGATGACTGTCGGATCCGGCGCCCCATTGCGCACACCACGCTCGAACGCAGCTCGTGAGAGCGTCGGGAAGGCGGGAGGTCTGTCGGGCAGATTTGCCCGTCGACAACTCTACCGTCCATCGTGTGCGATGGCCTCTGGGCGCCATCCCAGGGGCTTCGAGAGTGGCTCCGACGGGCGTCGATCCCGTGACCTCACGATTTTCAGTCGTGCGCTCTACCAACTGAGCTACAGAGCCTGGCTGCGAAAACGGCCCCTCCTCGAAAGGAGGAGCCGCATCGCTTCCGCGACCCTGACGGGACTTGAACCCGCGACCTCCGCCGTGACAGGGCGGCACGCTAACCAACTGCGCTACAGGGCCATGCTTATTGAATTGTAGGTGTTCGATACTGCGTGACCCCAACGGGATTCGAACCCGTGCTGCCGCCGTGAAAGGGCGGTGTCCTAGGCCACTAAACGATGGGGCCAGGGCCAGAGCTCATAGCAACCGAGGGTCAAGCATACGTGCGGCGGGTCGAAATCTCCAATCTGCGGGATGCCGCGAAACGGCCGAATGAACCGGGCGTTCCGGGGGTCGCGGGTTAGGTTCAACCCGTCATTGAAGCTTGCGGTCTCGAGGGGCCGCGACCGCCCGAGATGACGGGCTCTGGGCAAACCGGGCTCCTGTTGCTAATGTGATTGATGTTGTTTCTGTGATTCAGTGCGACTCGATCGCGCCATCACGAGGAATTCGGGGAATCATGGGACGTCTGTCCGGCCGGGGGGCCACGAGCGCCGAGCGCTCGACCGTGAGCGCGCGCCTGCGCTCCTCCCGCATCGTCGCCCTCGTCGTCGCGCTGTCGATCCTGCCGCTCGCCGGCGTCTGTCACGCGCCGCCGCCCGCCGCTCGCGCGCCGGTCGCCACCGACTACCCGAGCTGGCAGGACGTCGCCGCCGCGCAGCGCGACGAGACGCGCCGCGCAGGCCGCCGTCGCCCAGATCAAGGCGCTGCTCGCGCAGCTCGCCGCCGAGGTCGAGGCGCACCCAGGCCGAGGCGATGGCCAAGGGCGCGATCTACGAGGAGGCGCAGGCCGCCTTCGACGAGCAGGCCGTTCATCACCGAGAAGCTGCAGGCGCAGGCCGACGACGCGCAGGTGAAGGCCGACGAGTCGAAGCGCAAGGCCGCGGCGATGCTCGCCGAGCTCGGCAAGACCGGCGGCGGCGACCTGACCGCGAGCCTGCTCGCCAGCAGCCAGTCCGGCGACGCCGACGACCTGCTCTACCGCCTCGGCGCGATGGACCAGTACACGCGAGCGCTCGCGAGGACGTCTACACGCAGGCGGTGCAGGAGCAGAACAACGCCCAGGCGCTCACCGACCAGGCCGAACGTCGCGCAGGAGAAGCTCGAAGAACTGAAGCGCGGCCGCGCAGGCGGCGTTCGAGGTCGCGCAGGCCGCCGCGCATCGCCGCGCAGGAGAAGCTCGCCGAGCAGCAGGCCAACCAGGCCGTGCTCGAAGCTCAGCTCGCCGTGCTCGTCGAGAAGCGTCAGGCGACGCGAGACGGACTACCTCGTCGGGCGTGCGCGAGCGCTGGGGCGCCGAACGCCGGCGGCATCATCAGCGAGCAGGGCTGGGCCCGCCCGTCGAGCGGCTACGTCTCCAGCTCGTTCGGGATGCGGTACCACCCGATCTACCACGACTGGATGCTGCACAACGGCACCGACATCGCCGGCCAGGGCTGCGGCGCGACGATCTACGCCGCGCACGCCGGCACCGTCACCTACGCCGGCCCGAACGGCACCCTCGGCAACTACGTGCAGATCGACCACGGCGACGGCACCTCGAGCGGCTACGGCCACATCATGCCCGGCGGCATCCACGTCTACATCGGTCAGCGCGTCGACCCCGGTCAGCCGATCGCGCAGGTCGGCACGACCGGCGCATCCACCGGCTGCCACCTCCACTTCATGATCCGCGTCGGCGGCCAGCTGACGAACCCCGTTCCGTTCATGAGCGCCCGGGGGATCACCATTGCGTAAGAGACGAAGGGCTCGCACGGCCTCCTGATGTCACTCCGCAGACGCCCGCGGGGGGCGGCGGCTGCACTGCTCGTTCCTGCCGCACTCGTATTCGCGCTGGTCGCCCCGACCGGCGCGTCCGCCCTGCTCCGCCGGCGCCGCATGCCCGACTACCCGACCTGGCAGGACGTGCAGAACGCCAAGCGCAACCAGGCGGCGACGGCGGCCGAGATCGACCGGATCGAAGGCATCCTGGTCGCCCTCGAGAGCCAGGCCGCCGAGCTCGGCAAGATCGCGCAGATCAAGGCCGAGGAGTACGCGCTGGCCCGCGACGCGCTCGCCGCGGCGACGCAGAAGGTCGACCGGCTGACCGATCGCGCCGACGAGGCGCAGGAGCGCGCCGACGAGTCGGCGGCCCGCGCGGCCCGGCTGATCGCGCAGCTCGCGCGCACCGGCGGCGGCGACCTGACGCTCGGTCTGCTCATCGGATCCGCGACCGACACCGACCAGCTGCTGTCGCGCCTCGGCACGCATGAACCGGCTGACCGAGTCGTCGGCCGACATCCTGGCGCGCGCGCAGTTCGACCAGAACCTCGCCGAGTCGCTGGGCGACGACGCGAAGGCGGCCGAGAAGGTGCGCAAGAGGCCTCGCCGACGACGCCGAGGAGGCGCTCGCCGTCGCGCAGGCCGCGTCCGACAAGGCGGCGGCCGAGGTCGCCGCGCAGCAGGAGCACGTCGACCGGATGTACGCGCAGCTCGCGAGCCTGAAGAACACGACCGCCGCGGTCGAGCGCGACTACCAGGAGGGCCTGACCGAGCAGCAGGAGCAGCAGCAGAACAACCCGCCGGCGCCGCCCGCGAACCCGCCGGGCGGCGTCGACCCGACGCCCGATCCCGCCGGTCGGCGTCGCCGGTGCAGCAGGCGATCGCCTACGCGCGGGCGCAGCTCGGCGAGCCGTACGCGTTCGGCGGCGCGGGCCCGAGCTCGTGGGACTGCTCGGGCCTCACGAAGATGAGCTACGCCTCGGCCGGCGTCTACATCGGCACGCACTCGGCGAGCAACCAGTACTCGACGATGAACGGCGCAGGGCCGCCTGGTCGAGCATCAGCTCGATCGCGGCCGGCGACCTGCTGTTCTACTCGAACGGCGGATCGACCGGCGGCTCGAAGTACCACGTCACCATCTACATCGGCGGCGGGCAGATGATCGAGGCGCCGCGTCCCGGGCGTCAACGTGCGGATCGTCGCCGTGCGGTACGGCGACCTGGTCCCGTACGCGGGGCGCCCGACCGGCTAGGTCTCGACCGCCAGCCGGCGGGCTACTCGACCGCGTCAGTGCGTCGGCGGCACGTACGCCGCGACGCCGGCCTGCGATGATGCGCCTCGGCCTCGGCGGCGTCGCCCCAGCCCTCGGTCTTGACGCACTTGCCGGGCTCGAGGTCCTTGTAGTGCTCGAAGAAGTGCTCGATCTCTTTGCGCGTGGAACTCGGGGATGTCGTCGACGTCCTGCACCCAGTCCCAGCGCGGGTCCTTCGCGGGCACCGCGATGACCTTGGCGTCGCCGCCGGCGTCGTCGGTCATGTTGAACACGCCGACCGGGCGCACCGTTGACGCCGATGCCGGGGAACAGCTCGTAGTCGAGCAGCACCAGCACGTCGACCGGGTCGCCGTCGTCGCCGAGCGTGTCCTCGATGTAGCCGTAGTTCGTGGGGTAGCCGAACGCCGTGTAGAGCACGCGGTCGAGGAACACCCGCCCGGTCTCGTGGTCGACCTCGTACTTGACGCGGCTGCCCTTCGGGATCTCGATGAGGGCGGGGTAGTCGGCCATGGGGTTCCTTCTCGTTCGGACTCGATGCGTCAGTAACGTTAGTGGATGCCCGAGCGCCCCCGATTGACGCCCGCGATCGCCGACATGCGGCGCGCGGTGCGCGACGCGCTGCCGCCCGACGGGCCTCGTGCTCGTCGCTCTGAGCGGCGGGCCCGACTCGCTCGCGCTCGCCGCCGCGACCGCGTTCGAGGCCCGCGGCCGGGCTGCGGCGGGCGCCGTGATCGTCGACCACGGGCTGCAGGATGGCTCGGCAGCGACGGCGGAACGTGCGGCCGAGCAGGCGCGCACCCTCGGGCTCGATCCGGTGCGCGTCGTGCGCGTCGAGGTCGGCGACCGACGGCGGGCCCGAGGCCGCCGCGCGCACGGCACGGTACGAGGCCCTGGATGCCGTGGCCGCCGAGCTGGGCGCGGTCGCCGTGCTGCTCGGCCACACCCTCGACGATCAGGCGGAGACCGTGCTGCTCGGGCTGGCGCGCGGCAGCGGGGCCGCGAGCTTGCAGGGCATGGCGCCGCGAAGCCGGCCTGTACCGGCGGCCGCTGCTCGGCATCCGGCGTCAGACCACCGTGCAGGCCTGCGCCGACGCCGGGCTCGAGCCGTGGGACGACCCGCACAACGCCGACCCCGCGTACACCCGCGTGCGCGTGCGGCAGCACCGTGCTGCCGGTGCTGGAGACCGAGCTCGGCCCCGGCGTCGCCGAGGCCCTCGCCCGCACCGCCGAGCAGCTGCGCGAGGACTCCGATGCCCTCGACGCATTCGCGCGAGGAGGTCGCCGAAGACCTCGTCGAGCTCGAGGAGGCCGGCGTCTCGCTCGGCGTCGCCGCACTCGCCGCGAATCCCGCCGGCGCTGCGGCAGCGGCTGATCCGGCTGGTCGCCGCGAGCGAGTTCCACGTGTCGCTCAGCCGCGCGCAGACCGCTCGCGGTCGCGCGGCTCGTGACCGACTGGCACGGGCAGGGAGCCGTCGACCTGCCCGGGCTTCACGGCCGAGCGACGCGGCGGTCGCATCCATCTGGTGTCGACCGAGGCCGGGGACGCTCACCGGCGAGAAGCCGCCGCACGACCACTGAGCGGCCGGAGGCAGGACTAGGGCACATGGACTCCACCGACATCGCCGACGACCTGACCGAGATGCTGCTCACCGCGGATCAGATCCGCGCCCGCATCGCCGAACTGTGCCGGCAGATCGAGGTCGACTACGAGGGCCGCGCCGGTCCTGCTGGTCGGGGTGCTGAAGGGCGCCGTCATGGTGATGTCCGACCTCGCGCTCGAGCTGCGCAAGGTCGACGTGCGAGATGGACTGGATGGCGGTCTCGTCCTACGGGCAGAGCACGAAGTCGAGCGGCGTGGTCCGCATCCTGAAGGACCTCGACACCGACCTCGTCGACCGGCACGTGCTGATCGTCGAGGACATCGTGGATTCGGGCCTCACCCTGTCGTGGCTGCGCGAGAACCTCGAGACCCGCGGCCCCGCATCCGTCGAGATCTGCGCCCTGCTGCGCAAGCCGGAGGCGGCGCAGGTCGAGATCGACGCGAAGTACGTCGGATTCGAGATCCCGAACGCGTTCGTCGTCGGGTACGGCCTCGACTACGCCGAGAAGTACCGCAACCTGCGCTCGGTCGCGGTTCTCGCGCCGCACGTCTACGAGTAGGGCTCCGAACACCCCGAACTGGGCTATCCGCCCGGGGCGAACACTCGGAACGCCCCAAGGGACCGCACGGTAGCCTGGCAGTCACATTCCGTCGAGGGAGGGCGCGGGATCTACCCGCACATCATGGACTTCAAGCGCATCTTCCGCGGGCCGATCATCTGGATTCTGCTCGTGCTCGTGCTCGGCGGCATCGGGTTCAACCTGCTGACCACCTCCAACTCCCGCGAGATCACCACGCAGGAGGGCCTGAGCCTGCTCGGCGGCGACACGGTCGAGAAGGTGCAGATCGTCGACGGCGAGCAGCGCGTCGACCTGACGCTCAGCAGCGCGTTCAAGGATTTCGGCACGAACGTGCAGTTCTACTACGTCGTCGCAGCGCGCGCCCGAGGTGCTGACCGCCGTCACCGCCAGCGACGCGAAGTTCGACGACGAGGTTCCGCAGGCCAACTGGCTGATCGGCCTGCTGCCGATCCTGATCACCGCTCGGCGTGATCGGCCTGATCTTCTGGTTCATGATGTCGAGCATGCAGGGCGGCGGAAACCGCGTCATGCAGTTCGGCAAGTCGCGCGCCAAGCTCGTCTCCAAGGAGAGCCCGAAGGTCACGTTCTCGGATGTCGCCGGGGCCGACGAGGCCGTCGAAGAGCTCCACGAGATCAAGGACTTCCTGAAGGACCCGGCGCGCTTCCAGGCCGTCGGCGCCCGCATCCCGAAGGGCGTGCTGCTGTACGGCCCTCCCGGAACCGGTAAGACGCTGCTCGCCCGCGCCGTCGCCGGCGAGGCCGGCGTGCCGTTCTACTCGATCAGCGGATCGGACTTCGTCGAGATGTTCGTGGGCGTCGGCGCCAGCCGCGTGCGCGACCTGTTCGAGCAGGCGAAGCAGAACGCGCCGGCCATCATCTTCGTCGACGAGATCGACGCCGTCGGCCGCCACCGCGGTGCCGGACTCGGCGGCGGTCACGACGAGCGCGAGCAGACTCTCAACCAGCTGCTGGTCGAGATGGACGGCTTCGACGTCAAGACCAACGTCATCCTGATCGCCGCGACCAACCGCCCCGACATCCTGGACCCGGCCCTGCTGCGCCCCGGACGCTTCGACCGCCAGATCGGCGTCGACGCGCCCGACCAGAAGGGTCGCCAGAAGATCCTCGAGGTGCACTCCAAGGGCAAGCCGATGGCCAAGGGCGTCGACTTCGCGGTGCTGGCGCGCAAGACGCCGGGCTTCACCGGCGCCGACCTCGCCAACGTGCTCAACGAGGCCGCGCTGCTCACCGCGCGCAGCAACGCCCAGCTGATCGACAACCGGGCACTGGATGAGGCCGTCGACCGCGTGATGGCCGGCCCCCAGCGGCGCACCCGCCTCATGAACGACAAGGAGCGTCTCATCACGGCGTACCACGAGGGCGGCCACGCTCTCGCGGCGGCGTCGATGCGGCACACCGACCCGGTGACGAAGGTCACGATCCTGCCGCGCGGGCGCGCCCTCGGCTACACGATGGTGCTGCCGCTCGAGGACAAGTACTCGGTCACGCGCAACGAGCTGCTCGATCAGCTCGCCTACGCGATGGGCGGCCGCGTCGCCGAAGAGATCGTGTTCCACGACCCGACGACCGGCGCATCCAACGACATCGAGAAGGCGACGGCGATCGCCCGCAAGATGGTCACCGAGTACGGCATGAGCGCGAACGTCGGCGCCGTCAAGCTCGGCTCGTCGGGTGGCGAGGTCTTCCTCGGCCGCGACATGGGCCACCAGCGCGACTACTCGGAAGAGCTGGCCGAGAAGGTCGACAACGAGGTGCGGCTGCTCATCGAGCAGGCCCACGACGAGGCCTGGACGGTGCTGAACACGAACCGCGACATCCTCGACACGCTCGCCAAGGAGCTCATCGAGAAGGAGACGCTCGACCACATCCAGCTGGCGACGCTCTTCGAGAAGGTGAAGAAGCTCCCGGAGCGCCCGCTGTGGCTGTCGAGCGACAAGCGCCCGCTGAGCGACGTCCCGCCGATCAAGATCGCGGCGAAGGCTCCGGTCGACCCGGAGATCGTGGACGGCGCGGTGGACTCCGTCGCGAGCGCGAAGCGCGCGCCGCGTCCGCAAGAACCCCGGCATCGCGACAGCCTGACGCCGGGCATCGGAGACTCAGTGGCGATCGACTCCGCGCGGATCGAGGCGGCCGTCGCCGAGTTGCTGGCCGCGATCGGCGAGGACCCGGCGCGACCGGGCCTCGTCGTCGACACCACGGCGGGTTGCCGAGGCGTACGCCGAGTTCTTCGCGGGCATCGACGAGGATCCGCTCGTGCACCTCGAGCGACGCCACCGAGCTCGGCGCCGGCGACGACGAGCTCGGCGAGCTCGTGCTGCTGCGCGACGTCGACTTCCGCTCGATCTGCGAGCACCACCTGCTGCCGTTCACCGGCGTCGCCCACCTCGCCTACGTCGCCCGGCACGCGCATCGTCGGCCTCGGCCGCCTGCCGCGCGTCGTCGAGACCCTCAGCTCGCGCCCCCAGCTGCAGGAGCGTCTCGGCGAGCAGATCGCCGACGCGATCGAGACCGGGCTCGCGCCGCGCGGCGTGCTCGTCGTGCTCGACGCCCGGCACGGTTGCGTCACCGCGCGGGGCACCCGCCAGGTCGACAGCACGACGGTCACCGTCGCCAGCCGCGGCACCCTGAGCGATCCGGCGGCCCAGGCCGCCGTGCTCGCCACCATCGCCGCCGGAGGGCGGCGCGTGAGCACGCTCATCATGGGCGTGCTCAACGTCACGCCCGACTCGTTCAGCGACGGCGGGCGCTGGCAGAACCTGGATGACGCGATCGCCCACGGGGTCGCGATGGCTCGAGGCGGGCGCCGGCATCGTCGACGTCGGCGGCGAGTCGACGCGCCCGGGCGCAGTCACGGTCGCGCCCGGAGACGAGCGCAAGCGCGTCATGCCGGTCGTGCGCGAGCTCGTCGCGCGCGGCATCACGGTGAGCATCGACACCATGCACGCCTCGACCGCCCTCGCCGCCGTCGACGCGGGCGCCGAGATCATCAACGACGTGTCGGGCGGTCTCGGCGACGAGGGCATGGCCCGCGTGGTCGCCGAGACCGGCGTGCACTTCGTCGCGATGCACTGGCGCGGCGGCGCTGACGTGCAGGCCGGGTACCGGGATGTGGTGGCCGACGTGCGCTCCGAGCTCAAGTCGCGGGTCGCCGAGCTCGTGGTCGCGGGCGTGCAACCGGAGCGGATCGTCCTCGACCCCGGTCTCGGGTTCGCCAAGGACGCCGAGCACAACTGGCAGCTGCTCGCCCGGCTGGACGAGCTCGCGACGCTCGGCCACGGCATCCTGATCGGCGCCTCGCGCAAGCGGTTCATCGGCGCGCTGCTGCCCGAGGGCGCCCCGATGGAGGACCGCGACCCGCCGACCGCCGTGATCAGCGCGCTCGCAGCACGGGCCGGGGTGTGGGCCGTGCGCGTGCACGACGTCGCCGCGACCCGTCTCGCCCTGGATGTCTGGGAGCGCTGGCAGGATGGTGCGACGACATGAACGTCAGCGACGAGCTCCGGCTGACCGGCCTGCGCGCCATTCGCGCACCACGGCGTGTTCGAGCACGAGCGCGAGAACGGTCAGGCGTTCGTCATCGACGTCACCGTGCATCTGCACGTGCGGGACGCCGCGGCGTCCGATGACCTCGACGACACCGTGCACTACGGCGTACTGGCCGAACGCATCGTCGCCGCCGTCGAGATCCGACCCCGTCGACCTGATCGAGACCGTCGCAGAGCGGGTCGCCGCGATCGTGCCTCGACGACGAGCGGGCGCTCCTCGTCGAGGTGACCGTGCACAAGCCGGAGGCGCCGATCACGGTGCCGTTCGACGACGTCGCGTCACGATCACGCGGGGCCGCGCTGATGGAGTCTCATGCCCGCCGTCATCGCGTTCGGCTCGAACCTCGGCGACCGCGCCGCGACACTGCACGCCGCGGCGACCGCGCTCGCGGAGGCGGACGGCGTCGAGCTGACCGCGATGTCGGGGCTGCACGAGAGCATCGCGCTCAAGCCGGGCGGCGCCGACCCCGACGGCGCCCGAGTACCTCAACGCCGTCGCGCTCGTGACCACGACGCTCGCACCGGCGGTGCTGCTCGCCGTGCTGCACCGCATCGAGGCGGATCACGGGCGGGAGCGCGACGAGCACTGGGGCGACCGCACCCTCGACCTCGACCTGATCGACTACGCCGGATTGCAGCAGAACCGCGCCGGGCTGAGCTGCCGCATCCGCGCGCCGCCGAGCGCGACTTCGTGCTGCGCCCCTGGCTCGAGGTCGATCCGGATGCCGTGCTCCCCGGCCACGGACGGGTCGCCGATCTGGTGGCGGCCCTCGATGTCGCCGGTCACCCGGAGGCGACCTCGTGACGCGCTCGACGCCCGGCCCTCTCATCGTCGTCGGTGTCATCGGCACCGTCATCGGCATCCTGGTGCAGGTCGGGCTGGCCGCGATCAACATGCCGAAGCTGCGGCCCGAGTTCAGTCTCGCGCTGACGCTGCTGCTGGTCGCCGCGGCGGCGATCGCGCTCGCCGTGCCGGTGCGCCGGGCCACACGCGGCAATCCGGTGCACCGCGTCGACCCGTTCTACGCGACGCGCGTCGTCGTGCTCGCGAAGGCCTCCGCCCTCGGCGGCGCGCTGATCGGCGGCGTCGGCCTCGGGTCTCGTGCTCGAGCTGGCGCTGCGGTCGGTCGCGCCGGAAGGCGACGCCTACCTGCGCGTGCTCTCGGTGCTCGGCGGCGGGATCGTGCTGCTGATCGGCGGTCTCGTCGCCGAATTCCTCTGCACGGTGCCACCGTCCGACGACGAGGATCCCGACGCGGGTCCGCCGACCGCAGCCGCCGGGTAGCGTTGACGTCGTGACCGACGACGCAGCACAGAAGACCCCCGCGACGAAGACCTCCGCAGCCGCAGCTCCCGCAGCAGCGACCTCTGCCCGGCTCGACCCGGTTCCGGGCGAGTGGAAGCGGGTCTCGCCGAAGTACATCGTCGTCGACCTGATCGGCACGCTCATCACCGGCGCGATCATGACCGTCGCGAGCGGCGTGCCCGTGGTTCATCACCCAGCTGCCGATGCTTGCTGCTGCTTCCGGCGTTCTTCGGCGTCATGGCCATCGTGCTCGCGGCGTTCACGCCGCGCCGGGTGCGAGCGATCGGGTACATGTTCCGCGACGACGACCTGCTGTTCCGCAAGGGCATCATGTTCCAGCGCTTCGTGTCCGTGCCCTACGGCCGCATGCAGCTGGTCGACATCAACCGCGGACCGCTCGCCCGCGCCGTCGGGCTCTCCGAACTCAAGCTCGTGACCGCCGCGGCGGCGAGCAACATCACGATCCCCGGCCTTCCCGAGACAGGACGCCGAGGAGCTGCGCGACCGCCTCGTCGCCCTCGCCGAGAGCCGCCGGGCCGGGCTGTGACCGAAGCGACTCCGGTCGACACCGACGCCCATCGCGACCGAGAACCTCGCCGACGGCGAGTGGCACCGGCTGCATCCCGCCACCCCGCTGCTGCGCGGCGGGCTGGCGCTCATCGCGATCCTCGGCATCATCATCGCCAACCTGCGCGAGCGCTTCGTTCGAGATCTTCTTCGGACGGCGGCTTCGGCGAGGGCGACCCGATCGACGAGCTCGTCGAGCGCGGGCTCGTCCCGCTCGCGCTGCGTCGTCGTCGCGGTCGCGCCTGCTGCTCTTCATCGGCGGGTTCTACCTGTCGTGGCGCATGCACACCTTCCGCATCACGGACGAGCAGGTGGAGGTGCGCAGCGGCATCCTGTTCCGCACCAATCGCAAGGGGCGGCTCGACCGCATCCAGGGCATCAACATCGTGCGGCCGTTCTTCGCGCGCCTGTTCGGTGCCGCGCGGCTCGAGGTCAACGTGGCGGGCAGCGACGGCAACGTGCAGCTCGCGTACCTGTCGGGCGTGCGCGCCGACGAGCTGCGGCGCGACATCCTGCTGCTCGCGTCGGGGACGCAGCAGCAGAAGGCGGCGGCGGCGCGGCGCACCGGGAGCGCCGGCGCCGAGCCTCGTCGAGCAGCGCGTCAGCGAGCTGATCGCACCAGAGCTCGACCCGGATCTCGCCGAGCCGGCCTCGATCGTGACGATGCATCCGGCGCGCCTCATCGGGTCGACGCTGCTGAGCTCGACGACGCTGTTCTTCCTCATCGCGGTGGTCGCCGGCATCATCGTGGTCGCCGTCACCGGCGAGTTCTACTTCCTGTTCGGCGCGATTCCCGTGCTTCTTCGGCCTGGGGTCGTACCTGGTGAACCGCATCGTGAAGTCGCTGCGTTACACGATCGCGGGAACGCCCGACGGCGTCCGGGTCGGGTACGGGCTGCTGTCGACGAGCAACGAGACGCTGCCGCCCGGACGCATCCACTCGATCTCGATCAGCCAGGAGCTGCTCTGGCGCCCGGCCGACTGGTGGGAGGTCAAGGTGAACCGCGCCGGCAAGTCGTCGGCGCAGGGCGCCGCGGGTCAGCAGAACACGACGACTCCTGCCGGTCGGAACGCGCGCCGACGTCTTCCGCGTGCTCGAGCTCGTGCTGCCCGGACTCGTCGACCCCGAGACCCGTGCGATCGTCGAGGCCGGCCTCGCCAAGGGGACCGCGGGCGACGGGTTCACCAACTCGCCGCGGCGCGCGGCGATCCTGCGCTGGTTCTCGTGGCGGCGCAACGGGTTCGCGCTGACGAAGGACGCGGCGATCCTGCGCCGCGGCGCGATCTGGCGCGAGCTCGTCGTCGTCCCGGCCGCGCGCATGCAGAGCGTCGAGCTCAGCCAGGGTCCGATCTACCGCGCGCTGCGCCTCGGACGCGTGCAGGCGCACACCGTCGCCGGCCCGATCAGCGCCCGCCTCGGCGCGCTCGACGTCGGCGACGCGAGCGACTTCTTCCGCGAGCTGTCCGCAGACCGCCGTCGCGGCGGCCGCCGCCGACCGATCGCATCGCTGGCGGTCGGGCGCGTGACGCCGGCGCAGCGATCCGGGCGCCTCGGCATCGGGATCGTCGGCGCCGGCCAGGTCGGGCCGGTGCTCGGCGCGGCACTCGGCGGCGCGGGGCACGCGATCGTCGGCATCAACGCCGTGTCGCAGGCCGCCCGCGATCGGGCCGACGCCATCCTGCCCGGCGTGCCGGTGCTCGACGTGCCCGCCATCATCGAGCGCAGCGAGCTCGTGCTGCTGGCCGTTCCCGGCGATCAGCTCGCGGATCTGGTGGCCGGGCTCGCCGCGACCGGCGCCTGGCAGCCCGGCCAGCTGGTGGCTCACACCGCGCCGGGCTTCGGCACCGCGGTGCTCGCCCCCGCGCTGGCGGCGGGCGCGATCCCGCTCGCGATCTCGCCGGCGATGGCGTTCACCGGCACCAGCATCGACCTGATCCGGCTGCGCGAATCGCTGGTGCGCGGTCACCGCGCCCGGTCCCGTGCTGCCGATCGCGCAGGCGCTCGTCGTCGAGATGGGCGAGCGAGCCGATCGTCGATCGCCGAGGCCGATCGCGCGGCCTACGCCGACGCGCTCGCCGCTGCCGCGAGCTTCTCGACGGCGATCGTGGCGCAGGCGGCGGGTGCGCTGCGCGACCTCGGCGTCGACGAATCCCGGCCAGGTGCTCGGACCGCTCGTGCGCTCGGCGGTCGAGAACGCGCTCGCCGCGGCTGACGCGCCTGCGGCCGACTGAGCTCGTCCCAAATCAAGGAGATTCGTGCCCCGTGATCGCGCCGCCGGGACGCGTCGGCGTGGATCTCGATCTGGGCAGCGATAGCATCGTCCGGGGCTCCGAACGCCGGAGCCGCCGAGGAGGCACCGTGAGCAGGCCCATCGTCGTCGAGACGATCGCCGCCCTCCGCGAGGCGCTCGCCGCATCGCGGCGACGTCGCGTTCGTGCCAACGCTCGGCGCCCTGCACGAGGGCCACCTCGCCCTGGTCGACCGCGCCGCGCGAGCTCGCCGAGACCGTCGTCGTCTCGATCTTCGTGAACCCGACCCAGTTCGGGGCCAACGAGGATCTCGCCAAGTACCCGCGCGACCTCGACGCCGACCTCGACCTGCTCGACGGGCACGGCGTCGATCTCGTCTTCGCGCCCACGGTCGACGAGATGTACCCGGACGGCGGCACCGAGGTGAAGGTGACCGGCGGACCCGTCGCCGGGCTCTTCGAGGGCCGTTCCCGTCCCGGTCACTTCGACGGCGTGCTGACCGTCGTCGCCAAGCTGCTCGACATCGTTCGGCCGCAGCACGTCGTCTTCGGCCAGAAGGACGCGCAGCAGGTCTTCCTCGTGCAGCGCATGGTGTTCGACCTGAACATCCCGACGGCGGTGGATGTGGTGGAGACCGTGCGCGCGGACGACGGTCTCGCGCTCTCGAGCCGCAACCGGTTCCTCGACGGCGATGCGCGCCGCGCCGCGCTCGCGCTGAGCCGTGCGCTCGAGGCCGCCGCGTCATCCAGCGATCGCGGCATCGACGCCGTGCTCGCGGCCGCGCAGTCGGTGCTCATGGACGAGGACCTCGTTAAGCTGGACTACCTGAAGGTCGTGAACCCGCGCACCTTCCTCCCGGTCGATGACGGATATCGCGGCGCCGCCCGCGTTCTCATCGCGGCGCAGGTCGGCACGACCCGCCTCATCGACAACGACGCCATCTACCTGAACTGAGCGCCATGAGCTACGACGAAGCCAACCTCCCGCCCGGCGAAGGCGACATCGCCGAGCAGAAGGCCGTGCGCCTGGCGAAGCGCGAGCGCCTGATCGCGGAGGGCGGCGAGGCCTATCCGGTGTCGGTGCCGATCACGCACACCATCCCCGAGGTGCGTGCGCAGTGGGGCGACCTCGAGACCGATGCCACCACCGGCGTCGACGGTCGGGCTCGCCGGCCGGGTCGTGCACTCGCGCAACACCGGCAAGCTCTGCTTCGCGGCGCTGCAGGCCGGCGACGGATCCCGCATCCAGGTGATGGTGTCGCTCGCCGAGGTGGGCGAGGACTCCCTCGAGCGCTGGAAGGAGCTCGTCGACCTCGGCGACCACGTGTTCGTCAGCGGCGAGGTGATCTCGTCGCCGCCGCGGCGAGCTCAGCATCCTGGTCAAGGAGTGGCAGATCGCGGCCAAGGCGATCCTGCCGCTGCCGAACCTGCACACCGAGCTGAGCGACGAGACGCGCGTGCGTCAGCGCTACCTCGACCTGATCACGCGCGAGCAGGCCCGCGTCACCGTGCGCGCCCGCGCGACCGCCGTCACGAGCCTGCGCACGACCTTCGGCGCGCACGAGTACCTCGAGGTCGAGACCCCGATGCTGCAGGTGATCCACGGCGGGGCGAGCGCCCGGCCGTTCTCGACGCACTCGAACGCGTTCGACACCGAGCTCTTCCTGCGCATCGCGCCCGAGCTGTTCCTCAAGCGCGCCGTCGTCGGCGGCATCGAGCGGGTGTTCGAGATCAATCGCAACTTCCGCAACGAGGGCGCCGACTCGACGCACAGCCCCGAGTTCGCGATGCTCGAGGCGTACCAGGCGTACGGCGACTACAACCAGATGGCCGACCTGACGCAGGAGCTGGTGCAGAACGCCGCGATGGCGGTGTCGGGCTCGCACGTGGTCACCTGGGCCGACGGCACCGAGTTCGACCTCGGCGGCGAGTGGGAGCGGCTGCCGATGTACGAGTCGCTCAGTGCCGCCGCCGGTGTCGAGGTCACGCCGCAGACGACCGTCACGGATCTCGAGAAGCTGGCCGAGGCATCCGGTGTCGAGGTCGACCTGCCCACGCACGGCAAGCTCGTCGAGGAGCTCTGGGAGCACTTCGTCAAGCCGGGCCTCGAGCGCCCGACGTTCGTGATGGACTTCCCGGTCGACACCAGCCCGCTCGTGCGCGATCACCGCTCGCTGGCCGGCGCCGTCGAGAAGTGGGACCTG
This sequence comes from uncultured Actinomycetota bacterium, assembly GCA_963730045.1. GTDB lineage: Bacteria > Actinomycetota > Actinomycetes > Actinomycetales > Microbacteriaceae > JBDSKH01. Next base: position 100,255 of record CAVSPQ010000008.1, read on the forward strand.
TACATCCGCGGGTTCGAGCTCGCGACCGGCTACTCGGAGCTCGTCGACCCGGTGGTGCAGCGCGAGCGCTTCGTCGAGCAGGCGAAGCAGGGCGCGCGCGGCGACCACGAGGCGATGCGGCTCGACGAGGAGTTCCTGCGGGCGCTCGAGCACGGCATGCCGCCGTCGGGCGGCATGGGCATGGGCATCGACCGGCTGCTGATGGCGATCACCGGTCTCGGCATCCGCGAGACGATCCTCTTCCCGCTCGTGAAGTAACCGTGCGGTCGAGTAGCGTTGCGGCATGAGCGACCTGAAGCTGCCCGGTGACGAGAACAAGAAGCCGGCCGTCTCGTGGCAGCGCGTCGCGGTCTGGATCCTCGTCGGCGGCGTCGGGCTGTACCTCGTGATCACCGGCCTCGCCGGGGTCATCGCGAAGGGCTGAGATGGATCGCCGCACCTCGCGCCTGATCGCGATCGGCGGGCTCGTCGTGATCGTCGCGGCGGTCGTGATCGTCGTGGCACTGCGCCTGCCGGGTTAGCCTGGACTCATGCCGACCGACTTCTGGGGGAACGCGATCTTCTCGCTCGTCCCCACCGTGCTGTTCGGCCTGGTGTTCTGGTTCATCCTGCGGTCGATCATCCGCTCCGACCGCAACGAGCGCGCCGTCGTACGCGAAGGTCGAGGCCGAGGAGCGCGCGAAGCTCGCCGCCGCTCGGCGCGCGCGCTACTCCCGAGGCCTGAGCCGCACGTTCGGCAATTCGGGCGCCGGCAGCGCACTCTGTCCATCGGCACCGGGCTCGTAGCCGTCGAGCGCCGCCGAAGCGTCCCGTCGCCGGTGAGTCATCGACCCCACCGCGGCCGATCACCTCGCGCATGCCACTGCTCGCGGAACGCGACGATCTCGTCGTGGCTGCGCCCGACGAAGTTCCACCACATCACGATCTGCTCGTCCGAGCGGCTCGCCTCCGATGAGGAGCGCGCGCAGGGGCTCGTCTCCGGCCTCGATGACGAGCTCGTCGGCGCCGGTGGGCACGACACCGAGGTGCGCGGCCGGGATCGCAGACGCCCTGCAGGGTCGGAGCCCCCGCATCCACCACCAGTCCGTACTCGAACGACGGGTCGGCCGGGATGCTGACCGACGCCACCCGCGGGCAGGTCGAGCTGCGCGCCGATGCAGCTTCGTGAACCCGGTGACGGTCGAGCCGTGCCCGAGCAGCTCGCCGACGAACACCCGCAGCGTCGCGTCGCCGTGCGCGAACGGCTCGGGCGCGAAGCTCTCGAAGAACGGGGCGACGCCGCGCGACGCGTCGGGCAGGGCGATCCAGAGCTGCACGCCGTGCAGGGTGCGGGCATCGTCGGTCGAGACCTCCGAGTGCTGGATGCCGGCGCCGGCCGTCATGAGATTGACCTGCCCCGGCTCGACCATGGCATGGTGGCCCGGCGGAGTCGCGGTGCTCGATCTCGCCCTGGTAGAGCCAGCTCACGGTCTGCAGGCCGGTGTGCGGATGCGGCGGCGTGTCCATGACGCGGGCGCGCGGCGCCGGGGTGGGTCCGTACGAGTCGACGAAGCACCAGGCGCCGACCAGCGAGCGCGCCCGCTGCGGAAGCGTGCGCCGCACCATGAGCGCCCGTGGCCCGCCGAGCGGCACCTCGCGGGGCTCGAGCACCTCGACCCCGGCGTGGCCGACCGGCCCGGCCAGCATCACCTCGGCCGGATCCTCCTCGAGGTTGCTCACGGTTCGCAGCCTATGTGACGCCGTGGCGGGTGGTTCTCGAGTGGCGCGACGCAAGGACGGCTGAGGCGTGCGCTCGCGCGTCCTGCGACCTCGGCTGTACACCTCAGCCGTAGTTGCGAAGCACTCCTGCGAGCTCGGTCAGCAGCCGGTCGACGTCGGCCCCGTCGAACACCAGCGGCGGCCGGATCTTGAGGGTGGCGTTGTCGACGGCCGTCGCCGAGAGCAGCACGCGCCGATCTCGAAGGCCGTTCACCACCTCCAGGGCGAGGGCCTCGTCCGGGGCGCCCGCGGCATCCACGAGGTCGACGCCGATGAACAGGCCGGCGCCACGCACCTCGGCGATGCGCGGGTCGCCGATCGCCCGCACGCCCTCGGCGATGCGCTCGCCCATCGCACGCGCGTTCTCGATCAGGCCCTCGTCGCGCACCACGTCGAGCGTGGCCTGCGCCGCCGCGATCGCCACCGGGTTGCCGCCGAACGTGTTGAAGTACCGCATGTCGCGCGCGAACGGCTCCAGCACCTCGGGCCGCGCGACCATCGCCGCGACCGGGTGCCCGTTGCCCATCGGCTTGCCCAGGGTGACGATGTCGGGCTCGAGGCCGTGGCGGGCGAATCCCCACATGCCCTCGCCGAGGCGCCCGAACCCGGGCTGCACCTCGTCGGCGATGAACAGGCCGCCGGCCGTGCGCATCAGCGCCACCGCATCCGGCAGCCCGTCGACCGCGGGGTAGACGCCGTCGCTGGCGAAGATCGTGTCGACGATGAGGGCAGCCGGCCGGATGCCGAACGCGGCCAGCTCGCCGATCGTCGCCTCGACGGCCTCGGCGATGTTCGCGGCCGGGCCGCCGGGCACGCGGCCGGGGCCCGAACGGCCCGCGCCCACTCCGGCATGCCGTCGAGCCCGACGAGCGACGGCGAGATGCCAGCGACCTCGGTCGTGACGCCGTGGTACGCGTTCCAGGTGACGATGACGCCCGTCGCCGCCGGTCGCCGCCTTCGCGACGCGCAGCGCGAGGTCGTTCGCCTCCGAGCCGGTGCAGGTGAACATGACATGGCCGAGTCCGGCCGCGGCAGGGAAGGTCGCGAGCAGCTGCTCGGCGTAGTCGACCGTCGCCTCTGACAGGTAGCGAGTGTGGGTGTTCAGCCGCGCCGCCTGCTCGGCGATCGCCGCGACGACCCGCGGGTGCGCGTGCCCGACCGAGGGGACGTTGTTGTACGCGTCGAGGTAGTCGGCCCCGTCACGGTCGAAGAGGTGGGCGCGCTCGCCGCGCACGAACTCGAGAGGTTCGCGGTAGAAGAGACGGTAGGCCGGGCCGAGAGCCGCGGCGCGTCGGCGCACGAGGTCGGCCGTGCGCCCGTCGAGCTCGCCGACGCGTGCCGGGTCGAAGTAGCTGGTGGGACCGGTCATGGGGCGCCTTCCTCATACGGAGCCAGGACGTGGCGGAGCTTGCGATCGTTGCGGGCGTAGAACCCATGCGCGTCGGGTCCGGGGTTCAGCGCCTGGTTGATGACGGTGCGCATGATCGTGCGGGCGGCGATGAGCATCGGCAGCAGCGGCGAGCTCTTCGGACGGTGAGCGGCGACTCCGCTCAGGTACCCGGCCGTGAACGCGTCGACGTCGGGCCAGGGTCGCGGGGCGTCCGGCACGAGGTACGCGAGCGCCACGGCGAGATCGCAGACCCGCGCCGAGCGCACCGTGTCGCCGAAGTCGAGGATGCCGGCCACCGCATCCGGACGGTCCGGATCGACCAGCACGTTGCCGGGATGGCCGTCGTTGTGGATCACCTGGTGCGGCAGCGTCTGCCAGCACCGGCACGACCTCGGCCGCGAACCGGTCGATCAGCTCGAGGTGCAGAGGCTCGGTGGCGTGCGGGACGCAGGTCGGGCAGGTGCGGCAGGTCCCAGGCCAGGTCGCGATCGGCGGCCGGGTGCTCGAAGTCCGGACAGCGCGCGGGTGAGGCGGCCCAGCATCCGGCCGGCCTCGTGCAGCAGCGCGGGCGACTGCGGCGAGTCGAGCATGGGCTCGCCGTCGAGCCAGGTCAGCACGCGGGCCGTACGGCCGTCGACCTCGGCGGCGAGCGCGTCGTCGCGCGTGCGCACCACCTGCTGCAACGGGATGCCGGGGTCGGCCGCGTGCGCGTGCTCCATCGCCCGCGACTGCAGGTCGATGAGCTCGGGCGGGTCGTTCGGGTGCGCGATCTTCAGGATCAGGTCACCGCCATCGATCGCGACACGGAAGGTGTCATCGCGCTCGGTCTCGAGCCGGGTCAGCTCGCCGGCGTCGATGCCCCAGTGCTCGGCCAGAGCGCCGCCACCGCCGTCGCAGGCTCGACGCGACGCGAACGGCTCGGCGAGTCCGTCGAGCAGCGAGGCCATGCTCGAATGCTAGCCAGCGGGCGTGCTCGCAGCGCGCCGCCGCAGCCGCACGAGCATCGCGATCAGAGCGACCACGATGAGCAGCACCGCTCCTGCGACGACCGCCCAGAGCCAGGCCGGCGGGCCGTTCGGGATCGCACTGGCGCGCGCGTCCATGTCGACCGACCCTTCGAGGGTGGTCGCCCAGGTCACCTGGTTGCCGGAGATCTCGCCGTTGTGCTCGAGGACCTCGCCGGGGAACGAGATCGCGACCGTGATGTCGGAGTCGCCCGCGTCGCCGTCGACGTCCTCGCCCGTCGTGGGCTCCTCGCCCGGCGTGAAGTCGAGCCTGCCCGAGAACACGAACTCGTCGCCCTCGCGGGTGAGGCTCAGTGCCCCGTCCGTTCCGCCGCCGAGGGCGTCGATCGGGGTGCCGGAGAGCGCGAAGCGGGTGCCGACGTAGTCGTCCTCCTCGTATGGCGTCGCGGTGACGCCGTCGGAGCCGCGCAGCCCCGGCAGCAACTGCGCCTCGATGTCGGCCACGGCATCCCGAGCATTGTCGCCGGAGTCGGGCTCGTCGTTCGTGATGACCGCGACGACGATGTCGCCGTCGAGGGTGTCGTGGTCGCTGACGTCGAGGTCTGCCTGGAACCGCACGCACCCGGCGAGCAGCCAGCACCAGCAGCATGCCGAGCGCGGCCATGATCTTCCGTGATCGTGGTCATGAATCCACCCTGGCGGGGCCGAACGGCGGCAGGCGACACTCCCAGAGCGCTCCCAGCATCCCGAACGCGATCGACACCGGTCACGCCGCCAGCCAGCTCTGCCCTCACGCCCAGGGCGAACACGGGAGTTCTGAGCGGGCTGCGTCGTTACTCTCGATGTATCGGCGCCACCTCCCGTGTGCGCGTCGGAGGAGAAGATTTCAGATGTTCGAGCGCTTCACCGACCGAGCCCGTCGGGTGGTCGTCCTCGCCCAAGAAGAGGCGAAGATGCTCAACCACAACTACATCGGCACCGAGCACATCCTGCTCGGGCTGATCCACGAGGGCGAGGGCGTCGCCGCCAAGGCGCTCGAGTCGCTCGGCATCTCGCTCGACGCCGTGCGCGAGCAGGTGCAGGACATCATCGGCCAGGGTCAGCAGCAGCCGACCGGCCACATCCCGTTCACCCCGCGCGCCAAGAAGGTGCTCGAGCTGTCGCTGCGCGAGGCGCTGCAGCTCGGCCACTCCTACATCGGCACCGAGCACATCCTGCTCGGGCTGATCCGCGAGGGCGAGGGCGTCGCCGCCCAGGTGCTCGTGAAGCTGGGCGCCGACCTCAACCGCGTGCGCCAGCAGGTCATCCAGCTGCTGTCCGGGTACCAGGGCAAGGAGCAGGTCGCCGTCGGCGGCAACGACGCGGCGCCCGACAAGGGCAGCCAGATCCTCGACCAGTTCGGCCGCAACCTGACGCAGGCCGCACGCGACGGCAAGCTCGACCCGGTCATCGGGCGCGAGAAGGAGATGGAGCGGGTCATGCAGATCCTCTCCCGCCGCTCGAAGAACAACCCCGTGCTGATCGGCGAGCCCGGCGTCGGCAAGACCGCCGTCGTCGAGGGCCTCGCCCAGGCGATCGTGCGCGGCGACGTGCCCGAGACGCTGAAGGACAAGCAGCTCTACACGCTCGACCTCGGCTCGCTCATCGCCGGCTCCCGCTACCGCGGTGACTTCGAGGAGCGCCTGAAGAAGGTCACCAAAGAGATCCGCACCCGCGGCGACATCATCACGTTCATCGACGAGATCCACACCCTCGTCGGTGCGGGTGCCGCCGAGGGCGCGATCGACGCGGCCAGCATCCTGAAGCCGCTGCTCGCCCGCGGCGAGCTGCAGACCATCGGCGCGACCACGCTCGACGAGTACCGCAAGCACTTCGAGAAGGACGCCGCGCTCGAGCGCCGCTTCCAGCCGGTGCAGGTGCAGGAGCCGACGCTGCCGCACACCATCAACATCCTGAAGGGGCTGCGCGACAAGTACGAGGCGTTCCACAAGGTGTCGATCACCGACGGCGCGATCGTCGCCGCCGCGAACCTCGCCGACCGCTACGTCAGCGACCGCTTCCTGCCCGACAAGGCCATCGACCTGATCGACGAGGCCGGCGCCCGCCTGCGCCTGTCGATCCTGTCGGCCCCGCCGGAGCTGCGCGAGTTCGACGAGAAGATCGCCGGGGTGCGCGCCACGAAGGAAGGCGCGATCGAGGACCAGGACTTCGAGAAGGCCGCCTCGCCTGCGCGACGAGGAGAAGAAGCTGCTCGGCGAGCGGCTCAAGCTCGAGAAGCAGTGGAAGTCGGGCGACGTCGCCGCATCGCGGAACCGTGGATGAGGGCGTGATCGCCGAGGTGCTGGCGAACGCGACCGGCATCCCGGTCTTCAAGCTCACCGAAGAGGAGTCGAGCCGGCTCATCTTCATGGAGAAGGCGCTGCACGAGCGCGTCATCGGTCAGGAGGAGGCCATCTCGGTGCTCGCCAAGACCATCCGCCGCACGCGTGCCGGACTCAAGGACCCGAAGCGTCCGTCGCGGCTCGTTCATCTTCGCCGGCCCCACCGGTGTCGGAAAGACCGAGCTCGCCAAGGCGCTCGCCGAGTTCCTGTTCGACGACGAGAACGCGCTCATCGCGCTCGACATGTCGGAGTACGGCGAGAAGCACACCGTCTCGCGTCTGTTCGGTGCCCCTCCCGGATTCGTCGGATTCGAAGAGGGCGGCCAGCTGACCGAGAAGGTGCGGCGCAAGCCGTTCTCGGTGGTGCTCTTCGACGAGATCGAGAAGGCGCACCCCGACATCTTCAACTCGCTGCTGCAGATCCTGGAGGAGGGACGCCTGACCGACGGTCAGGGTCGCGTCATCGACTTCAAGAACACGGTCATCATCATGACGACCAACCTCGGCACCAAGGACATCACCGGTGGCCCGGTCGGGTTCACGCTCGAGGGCAACATCGAGTCGTCGTACCGCGCGATGCGCGGCGAAGGTCGTCGAGGAGCTGAAGAAGCACTTCAAGCCCGAGTTCCTGAACCGCGTCGACGAGACGATCGTCTTCCCGCAGCTGAACCGAAGAGGAGCTGATGCAGATCGTCGGCCTCTTCCTCAAGAGGCTGTCGGAGCGTCTGCTCGACCGCGACATGACGATCGAGATCTCGGATGCGGCCAAGGCCAAGCTGATCGAGCTCGGCTGGGAGCCCACCATGGGCGCCCGCCCGCTGCGCCGCGCGGTGCAGCACGAGATCGAGGACCGGCTGTCGGAGAAGATCCTGCACGGCGAGCTCAACGCCGGCGACCACGTGAAGGTCGACTTCGACGCGAAGCTGCCGGAGGGCATTCACGATCACGGGCAACACCGAGACGTCGTACCGTGCGATGCGCGGCAAGGTGATCGAGGAGCTGAAGAAGCACTTCAAGCCCGAGTTCCTGAACCGCGTCGACGAGACGATCGTGTTCCCGCAGCTGAACGAGGACGAGCTCAAGCAGATCGTCGGGCTCTTCATCAAGCGCCTGTCGGAGCGCCTGCTCGACCGCGACATGACCATCGAGGTCAGCGACGCGGCCAAGGTGAAGCTCATCGAGCTCGGCTGGGAGCCCACGCATGGGCGCCCGCCCGCTGCGCCGCGCGGTGCAGCACGAGATCGAGGACCGGCTGTCCGAGAAGATCCTGCACGGAGAGCTCAACGCCGGCGACCACGTCCACGTCGACTTCGACGCCTCGAAGCCCGAGGACGAGCAGTTCACCTTCACGACCGGCCGTCAGCCGGGCCGCGACGAGATCGGCGAGAAGGCCGCGATCGCTGGTTGACGTAGCGTCGCCGCAGGCGGCGCGTATCGAAACCAATAGGGTGGGCCGGTGACTGAGATCACCGGCCCACCCTTCTCTGTGCGCCGCGCCCGCACGCGCGACGTCCCCGGCATCCAGGGCCTGGTCGAGCCGCTCGTGCACGAGCGGATCCTGCTCGGCAAGGAGCGGGTCGATCTGTACGAGGCGGTGCAGGAGTTCCGGGTCGCCGAGAACGCGGACGGCGAGCTGGTCGGCTGCGGCGCGCTGCACGTCATGTGGGAGGACCTCGGCGAGGTGCGCACCCTCGCCGCCGCCGCCGACTGGCGCAGCAAGGGCGTCGGGCACGCGCTGCTCGACGCGGCTCGAGGACGATGCGCGCGAGCTCGGGCTGACCCGGCTGTTCTGCCTGACCTTCGAGGTCGAGTTCTTCACGGGGCACGGCTACGCCGAGCACGGCGAGGGTCTCGTGTCGCCGGACGTGTACGCCGAGCTGGTGCGGTCGCCGATGAGGGCGTCGCCGAGTTCCTCGACCTCGCGCGCGTGAAGCAGAACACGTTGGGCAACACCCGGATGCTGAAGCAACTCTGACGCCGACGGCCGCGGGCTTACCCTGGCGGCATGTCGACGCTCCGCACTCCCGTCGGCCCGCAGCCGCCGTCGGTGTACTGGCGCCGGCGCCTGCTCGCGCTGCTGGCGGTCGTCGCGGTCATCGTCGTCATCGTGCTGATCGTGTCGGCGATCGCGAACCGGGCAACAAGCCGGACGCGAAGCCGACGACACCCGGCGCAAGCCGACCGACACCCCCGATCCGGATCCGTCGGGCACCGACCTTCACGTCGGCCGCCGGCGGAGAGGCGTGCAACCCCGCGCAGGTCGCGATCGACCGCGGTCACCGACTCGAACAGCTACGACGCGGGCGTGAACCCGCAGATGTCGATGACGATCACGAACGCCGGCATCGGCGCCGTGCACGTTCGACGTCGGCACCGCGTCGCAGGAGTACATCATCACCAGCGGCACCGACCGCATCTGGAGCTCGAAGGACTGCCAGACCAGCCCGGCCAGCACGCCGCAGGTGCTGCAGCCCGGCGTCGCGCTGTCGACGACGCCGTTCGCGTGGGACCGCACCCGTTCGTCGACCGACACGTGCGACAGCGACGCGTCCCGCCGCGGTGTCCGGACCGGACGGCCCGACCTACCGGCTGCAGGTGAAGCTCGGCACGGTCGAGTCCGAGACGGTCGCGTTCCGGCTGTTCTAGTTACATCCCCGGGTTGCCCGAGCAGTCGGCGGTGGTGGATACGGGGGTCGCCGACTCGGCGAAGCCCGAGTCGGTCTTCACGAGCTTGCCGCCGAAGGCGAGGGTGCAGCCGACGGCGTCCGTCGTGGTCTGCGTGGCGGTGAGGGTCCAGACGGAACTGCTCGCAGCATCCGTGCACGCGTAGCCGACCTTCGACCAGATCGGGCCGGTGACGCTCTCGGTGACCGCGGGCACCGTGCCGTCGAGGTTGAACGCGGTGTAGGTCACGTCGACCGGCGTCGTCGCGTCGCCGGTGAACACCGTGTAGATCACGGGGATCGACGGCTGGAATCCGTCGGTCGCGGTGCAATCGCCGGCGAGGGCCGGGTCGGTCGGAACCGGCGAGGGCGTCGGCGTCGAGGTCGGCAGCGGCGACTCGGGCGGAGCCGAGGTGGGGCTGACGCCTCCGCTGCCGCACGCCGCGAGAGCGAGCGCGAGGGCGGGGACGGCGAGGATCGTGACGGCGGCTCGCTTCATGGGCGCCAGTTTACGAGGCGAGGATCTCGAACTCGGTACGACCGCTCGGGTCAGCGGACTCCGTCTCGACACCCGTCACGCCTGCGGTCGGCGGGCCGTGCCGCAGCCACGCGATGAGCTCGTCGGCACCGGGCCCGTCGTCGACGATCGCCTCGACGCGGCCGTCGGGCAGGTTGCGCACGGTGCCCGTGACCCCGAGCCGCTCGGCCTCGCCCGCGGCGGTCCACCGGAACGCGACGCCCTGCACGCGCCCCGAGATCAGCACCCGCGTGGCCACTAGAACCCCGGAACGTCCCCGGTCGCCACGGCACCCTTCGCGAACGCGGCGCCGATCACGGTCGACACGTCGCCCGCCTCGCCGTCGAGCAGCTCGGTGTAGCCGAGCCGCTTCGCCTCGGCCGCGCGGATGCGCCCGGCGGTCACCGGCCGGATCTCGCCGGCGAGCGAGATCTCGCCGAACGGCGGCGAGCGTGGCCGGCAGCGGCTGGTCGCGCACCGCCGCTCGCGATGGCCAGCGCGATCGCGAGGTCGGCGCCCGGCTCGGTCAGCCGGATGCCGCCGACGGTCGAGACGTAGACGTCGCGATCCGCGAGGCGGATGCCGCACCGTCGCTCGAGCACGGCGAGCAGCATCGCGACGCGCGAGGAGTCGACGCCGTTCACCACGCGCCGCGGCTGCGGGGCCTTGGTGTCGACGATGAGCGCCTGCACCTCGACCGGCAGCGCGCGCCGGCCTTCGAGCGCGATGGTGACGCAGGTGCCGCTGACCGGCTTGCCGCTGCGCGAGAGGAACAGCCCGGACGGGTCGGGCACCTCGGCGATGCCGTCGCCGGTCATCTCGAAGCAGCCGACCTCGTCGGTGGGGCCGAAGCGGTTCTTGAGGGCGCGGACGAAGCGCAGCGCGGTCTGGCGGTCGCCCTCGAAGCTGCACACGACATCGACGAGGTGCTCGAGCAGGCGCGGACCGGCGATCGAGCCGTCTTTGGTGACGTGCCCGACCAGCAGCATCGGCAGGTTGCGGTCTTTGGCGATGCGGATCAGCGTGCCGGCGACCTCGCGCACCTGCGCCGGCTGCCCGGCCGCGCCGTCGGACATCGCGGACGACACGGTCTGCACGGAGTCGACGATGACGAGGCGCGGGCTTCACGGCGTCGATGTGGCCGAGGATCGTGGCGAGGTCGGTCTCGGCGGCGAGGTAGAGCTCGTCGGCGAGGGCACCGGTGCGCTCGGCGCGCAGCCGCACCTGGCGAGCCGACTCCTCGGCGCTGACGTAGAGCACGCGCTTGCCGTCGGCGGCAGCGCGGGACGCGACCTCGAGCAGCAGCGTCGACTTGCCGACGCCGGGCTCGCCGCTGAGCAGGATGGCGGCGCCGGGCACGACGCCGCCGCCGAGCACGCGGTCGAACTCGGCGATGCCGGACGGCCAGTGCGCCGCCGACTCGGTGCCGATCTCGGTGATCGGCCGGGCGGTGCGCCCCTCGGGGACGCGGGCCGCGGCGACCGCGACGACGGGCCGGCCGCGCTCGACGATGCTGCCCCAGACCTGGCATTCGGGGCAGCGGCCGTACCACTTGGCGCCCGTCCACCCGCACTCGCTGCACGCGTACGGGGATGCGCTCGGCTTGGCCATGCGGTCAGCCTAGGTGGCGCCGCCGATGCTGGTAGCGGCCCAGGCCGTCGAAACCAATCGTTCGAATCGTGTACCGGGTGGCCCTGACCTTCGACACCGAGCACGCCGATCGTCCGGCCGAATCGGAGGGGACCGCGCACGTGTACGACGTGCTGCGCGACCGCGGCGTGCGGGCGACCGCGTTCATCCAGGGGCGCTGGGCGGAGGCGTATCCCGACCTCGCGCGGCGCATCGCCACCGACGGGCACCTCATCGGCAGCCACTCGCATTTCCACGCGGAGATGCAGCTGCTCAGTTCGGACGGCCGGCGCAGCGACCTCGAGATGGCCGAGGCCGCCGTGCTCGATGCCACCGGCGTCGACCCGCGGCCGTGGTTCCGCTGCCCGTTCGGCGCGGGCACGCACGACCCGGAGGTGCTCGCCGACATCGAGGCCCTGGGCTACCGCGAGGTGCGCTGGCACGTCGACCCGCTCGACTGGGAGCCGGAGGCGACCGCCGGCGGGGTGGAGGAGAAGGTGCGCGATGGTGCCGCCGCCCACGGGGATGGGGTCGTCATCCTGATGCACCCATGGTCGAAGGGCACCGGCGGCAGCATCGCGAACATCATCGACGGCCTGCTGGCCGACGGGGCTCAGTTCGTCGCGGTGGACGAGCTCGACGCCCTGCCCTAGTTCGCCCCGGTGTCGGTGTCAGTGTCGGTGTCGCTCGAGTCGTCCTGACCCTGGTCGCCGTTCTGGCCCTGCTGACCTCCGCCGGGGCCGCCCTGCGGAGGCTGCCCCGGCATCCCGCCGCCCTGGCCGCCCTGGCCGCCCTGCGGCGGGCCGTGCTGCTGGCCCTGCTGACCCTGGTGCATCTGGTCCTGCTGGCCCTGACCCGGCTGGGTCTGGTCGGCGACGGGGTGCCGGTGGTCGAACGCGGTGGCGAGCGCGAACCCGCCTGCGCCGAGGGCGAGCCCGCCCACCAGCGACGCGGCGATCGCGCCGATCAGGATGCCGGTGCCGATCCCGCGCTTCGGCTGCGTCGCCGGGGCGGTCGGTTCGGTGGTCTCGACGACCTCGGTCGTCGTGGTCTTCGTTGCCGCCGGCTTCGCCTTCTTCGGCTTCGCCGGCGTGTTCTCGGTGTTTGTCATGCTGCCAGGCTCGGCGGCGCGACTATGGGGTTCGTCGGCCCTCCCTATGGGGCGGCTGTGAGATTCGCGGTGCGGGAGGCGTGGGCTAAACTCTCTCCCGGTACCGTGTCCGAGCGGCCGAAGGTGCAACTCTCGAAAAGTTGTGTGGTGTCAAAGCCACCGTGGGTTCAAATCCCACCGGTACCGCCACGAAAACCCCTGTTCAGGCAGGGGTTTTCTGCGTTTTCAGGCTGGTTTGGCCAGATTGGCCCGCATCAGTTCACCGTGGGGACAATCCCACCGGGAAACGGCAGGCCCGGCGTCGATGGACGACGGATGGCAAGTCGCGGACGCCGAATCGGTCGGGGTAAGTCGATACTGTCTTGCTTGTGGTCCTCGGTCTGGAACTGTCATTTGCGGCGACCAGGCGTGCGGGGGCAGCGTGACATCGTTCGGCGGGTGGCATGTACACGCCGCCGGCCCAGACGACGTCATTGAGATCTCTGAGCTATCGCGGCGTACCTTCGGGAATGAGGATGGCGCCAGCGTGAGGACTGTCGCTCATCAAGTGGCGACGTGGCGCGACAGTCGGTCGGCCGCCATCGTAGTTCGCGACGGTACCGGCGCTTTCGCTGGCTACGCGATGGCCCACCCCAATCGAGCAGGTGACGTATGGCGCCCTGATGGCCAGGTCGCTGTGCTGACTCACGTCGCCGTCATCCCTGAAATGCGCACAGCAGGTGCCGGTTCAGCCTTGCTCGAGCGATCCGTGAAAACGCTGCGCATGCTCGGCTGGGATCGCGTGATGGCCCAGGTACCGCAGCAACTAGTGTCCTGGTACCGCAAGCGGGGATGGACAGTAACCGAGCGCGGCGAAACCATCGCCTGGGTTGAGCCGTGGATCCCAAGTGACGACATGTGGGCGCCTGATCTCGCCCCAAGGGCGTTCTCACCGCTCCTTTCGATGATCCCTCGCGAGGATACCCGGCATCTCGCGACGATCGAATTGGGGCCAATCGACCTCTCTTCGAGGTGTTGGTGCCCGCCAGATCGACGCATGACGACTTTGACCACTGGCTTGGCCTCATTGCCGCCCTCGAGATTGCAAAGAAGACGACTCTCGCGCGTGCCCTGCCTCGCGCACTCGTGGAAGAGCTGGCTGCGACGCCAAACCTTCCTGCGAACGTCCGACGGTCGATCAAGAACCAACTAGGGACGTAACTACGCTCCACACGCCCTTGAGACCGACGGGCCTAGTTGCGCACTAAGGCCACGCGGCAATCACAACGGGCGTAGCTATTTGCGGAGCAGTCCCTGTGCGCGCTCGATTCGGTCACGCAAGCCGGCCTGGGAAGGTCTCGTCCTTGCTGACTGACTCGATATGACTTGCGATGGCGGCTCGGATCACTTCTGACACCGGCTGGTTCTCGACGCTGGCCACGGTTTCAAGCGCCTCTGCTTGTTCCGCGGACAGGCGGATGGTCATTGCCTTCTGTCCAGTCATACAGCAATCATGCCACCAAACAACCTCGCTTGCAATCACCATGGGTACTCCTGCAATGGTATCAAGGTATCAAACAACCGAACGAACGGAGACTACCGTGACCGAGACCACGAGCAAGACGAGCAAGATCACCATCTACATTGACGCGGAGCCCTACCAGGCGAAGGTCGGGCCCACTCCCGTGGCCAAGCTCCGCGAGCTCCGCAAGCCGCCCGTTCCGGATGGCAAGGAGATCTGGCTGGACATCGACGACGAGCAGGACCAGCAGCTGGACGCCGCTGGAACGATCGACCTGGTAGATGGCATGCGGTTCTTCACCGAGATCGACGCCATCACGATCCGCATTGACCGCGTCGACTACGACGTCTACAAGCGCAAGATGACGGGTGCCGAACTCCGCACTGTGCCTAGCCCCGACGTCGCCCCCGACCGCGACCTGTGGCGGGACGTGCCCGACAAGCGCGACGTCAAGGTGCAGGACGAAGACGTCGTCCGCCTGAAGAACGGCATGCGCTTCTTCACCGCACCGGGTCGCATCAACCCCGGACAGTGGAAGTGAAGCTGCCCGAGCCCGACCGGGAGTACCTCGAGCGGGCTGGCATCGAGTACCGCGTGTTCGAAGAGAATGACATGTTGAACGTCGAGCTAATCGACTTCGACCTGCCAACGGGGCTGAACGCCGCCCGCGCGAACGTGTCGTTCCGCCTGCCGGCCAGTTACCCCGACACGGCGCCGGACATGTGGTGGATCATCCCCCACCTCACCCCGGTGAACGGAGGCGCCATTCCGGCGACCGAGCAGATTGAGACCCACGACGGCCGGAGCTGGCAGCGGTGGTCTAGGCACCTCGACCCCAATCTGTGGCGCTCCGGCATCGACGGGCTCGAGAGTTACGTCCGGCTGCTGCGTAACGAGTTGGCGAGCGCGGCCGCATGAAGATGACGCTTCGCCTGCCCCCCGCGATTCACGCCCGGCTGAGCGACCTGGCCCACGGTGACGTCGAGTCTGCGGGTGTGCTCCTGGCTCGCCTGCGGGCGGGCGACCAGCGGGGTGTGTTGACCGCGATCGACTTCCTCCCGGTGCCGGATCACGCCTACGAGGTCCGCAACGATCATGAGCTGCAGATCACCTCAGACGGGTACGTCCAGAGCTTAAGGTCGCTCAGAAGCTCGGAACTGTCGCGATCTGGGTTCACAGTCATCCCGGTAACCACTCAAGTCCGAAGGCGAGCCATCACGACCGCAAGGTCAACACCGAACTCGAGCCCCTCTTCGCCGCGCAAACCGGCACCGATCAGTACGGCTATCTGATCGTGAGTCATGCAGACGACGCGCTCACCTTCACTGGCGAAATCAGTGGCCCCGTCGCGGGCTCGATCGCCACAGTCGCAACCATCGGGGACACCTGGTTCTTCGGAATTACCCAGGACGACGAGGCACACACGGACTACGACCTGTTCGACCGAAACATCCGAGCGTTCGGCGACCAGATCCAGCACACCCTCGGTCGCATCACCGTCGGGATCGTCGGGGCCGGCGGTACTGGCTCAGCGGTCGCCGAGCAACTCGTCCGCCTCGGAGTCCGATCCATCATCCTGGTCGACCCCGATGTACTGTCTGCGAGCAACACCACCCGCGTCTACGGCTCAACCCCGGCGGACGTTGGCCGCCCCAAGGTCGACGTCCTGGCCGACCACCTTAAGCGCATCGCCGAGGGTGTCCAAGTGACGAGCATCCGCGGCACCATCGTTAGCCGCCAGCCGGCCGAGGCGCTCGCAATGGCCGACGTCGTGTTTGGGTGCACCGACGACAACGCGGGCAGGCTGCGCCTGTCCCGGCTCCCGTACTACGAACTGGTGCCCGTTATCGACTGCGGCATCCAGATCGCGGCCGATCACACCAACACCATTTCTGGAATTTTCGGCAGAGTCACGACGCTCTGCTCCGGCACTGCGTGCCTGATCTGCCGCGACCGGATCGACCTCACCCTGGCGGAAGCCGAGGTCCGCACGCATGAACAGCAGCAGAAACTCGAGAAGGAGGGCTACGCGCCGGCCCTTCCCGGGGTTGAGCCCGCAGTCGTCGCCTTTACAACCATGGTCGCAGCGACCGCAGTCGGAGAGCTTCTCGAGCGGCTTGTCGGGTACGGCGACACTCCGACCCCGTCTGAACTCGTGCTCTACATCCATGATCGCGCGATCCGCGGGAACGTCGAGCCGGCACGGACCGGACACTACTGCGACCCGGCACGTCAGCAGACCGCGCGAGACCCTGAGATGTACTTGGGGCTGAATTGGGCCTCGTGAAGCGCGTCCTGTTCTGGCGCAGGTGGAAGGTCGACGCACGCGTCGACTCGGTCAGCGATGTCCCTGAGCGGATCGCGCGGCGACACGCAGTGCCCGTCGGCACACCCACGTTCGACAAATGGCTCGTGTTCGACTGCCCCTGCGGACGAGGGCATCGGGTCATGCTCAACCTGGATCCCCACCAACGCCCACGGTGGCGCATCAGCGACACCTACGTCTTGGACCTAAGGCCGAGCGTCGACGAGATCAGCCGCGTCGGCCACTGCCACTACGTTGTACGCGCAGGTCGTGTGCATTGGATAGAACGAACGGATCAGCGATGACTCAGCAACCCGAGCCCGAAGACACCAAGCCACAACGGCCAGAGAGCGGAGGCGCAGCGGCTCCAACTGTCGCGCCGAACCCCACACCGCCCGTCGTACCGACCCCTCCGGCTGAGAGGGGGCCTTCGCGTACTCCTATGTACGAGGCGATGAATGCGTCGCGATACGCCCGCCAGGAGTTGATCCGCAAAATTGAGGCCACGACAGGGACGACCCTCATCTGCTACGTCTCACAGAGCGCCGAGATCGACCGTAGTGACACAGTCCCGATCGTCGATTTGCTTCACAACATCAAGCGGGGGACGCCGATCGATCTCCTTCTCAACTCACCCGGCGGAAAT